>CAWHQX010000017.1:0-296696 GCA_963831545.1 uncultured Acidobacteriota bacterium | reverse complement strand
ACTGACCGGGAAGCGATGAATGTTAACGCCTCGCAAATGCGAATCCGAACGCGCTTCGGGAAGCGCGCTCGTGGCCACATGCACCTGGTGGCCTCGTCTTGCTAGCCGTTCCGAGATGTTCCTGACAACTTCGGCCACTCCGTCAAGTGATGGAGCGTACGTGTTTGCTGTGTGGAGGATTCGCATTTAAAACACCGTGGCTTCGGATGTCAGGATAATTGTTGCCCCTACAGAGCTTGACTCCCTCGACTTAGAGCGGATTTCCGCGACTGCACGGTCAGAACCGTCAGCAGATTCTCATTTTGGGTTCACGGCAGGAGAGGTGCCACAGATTCTAAATGCGTTGCACCACGTTTAGCCGTTGACCGGGAGAACACAAGATATGAGGAGGCTATGACTATCAGGCACCACACAACTGGCCGTGCCATGCCGTATATGTCATCTCTGACATACCAATTCACCGGAATAAAAATGGCGGCTAGAATTGCAGTACTCATTATTGATTTCGCGGCGAGCGAATAGACCTCTAGGACGGTTAGAGCGAAGCCCAAGATCAGGAAAAACAGCGCGACGCCAAAGAACCCAAAATTGGCATAGGGCTCGCCGATTCCCGTCGACCCAAGGCCTACGTTCTGTGCAGCGAGAAGCGGATCAATCGCATCAGTGATCCAGACATTACTTCTATAATATCCAGCGGTTGGGGCTGAATTTTTGCGCAGCCCCAGATTTGGCAACAGATGCTGGCCGGCCTTGATATATGACGTGCCCATCATCAAAGGTCGTCCTTCCGACCCAAATACTTCAGAAAAAGCGTAGAGAGTTCGGTAGGTCGCGCCCATTTCGAGAATCCCGGAAAGCGGGTTAAAGTCGGCATGCCTGATGGCGGCTGCTCTTTCGCCGGTCGGCAGGTTCCTATACGACGCAACGATTGGTATCGCAAATAGAAACGCCACGGCAGCAGCAACTACCGCACCATTGGATACGCGCTGATAACATAGGTGTCGTGCATATAAAATCGCCACCGCGAACAAAAAAGCTGGGCCGCGTGCACCGATCAGAATTAGCCACACGACGTAAAGTACCGAAGCGACGTCCAAATAGATATCAGCTTGCGTCGCCCAACTTTCCGCGACCAAAATCCTATGTAGACAAGTAGAAGACCGACGGGCATGAATTGTACGAACGTCAATAGAAATCTCGGATCCTCGTAGGTTAGGAAATCCCAATAGTCCGCGTACGAAAGCCGAAGAATTTTCGAGAGGCTTCCTGTTTGTATTAGAAAGACGACGAAGAGGAGGAGGTCTAAAACGATAATAACCGTGCCAGCCCAAGTAGTCGCTTTTGCCGTTGGGATTCTGTTTCGGTCCGGTGCATTGCAAGCAACTCTTTCGTTGGCCCAAGAAACTCCACAGGAGACTCCAATGGAAAAAGCCAAGAGTGCGCAGCAGTATAGAATCATAGCTATATCGCCCGCTCGACTGTCGACCGGGGGCATATAATTTAGACCGTCAACGAGGCCCATTCGGACGGGAACGAGAATATCCAATGTGGAAGAGGGCGAGCAGCGCTACAAAAAATATTTGGAAAACAAAAATATCCTGCCAATGGCGATTTCCAACTAACGAGGAAGGGTATCGCCGTGAAAAATAGAACGATTGCGCAGTTACCCCATAAGATTTGCCAAATGCCTAGGTAATAACATAGGCCATTGCCGACCAGCATGATCAATAGACCAAAAATCGTCAGGTTGTTTCGGTATCGTGACAGTCCAAGATGGCGCCGCCGCGTTCGGGCCTTGTTGGAAATACGATTTGGAAAGCCCATGGATCGCACCATACTTATACTATTAGGCCAAAAACTGCCGCCTGCTACAGACGGCTAGGCCCAAACTTACACACGCGAACGCGATGCCGTAAGAAATGGCCAGACCCAGGGCTCCCCACCTCGGGACGAGCGCCCATGCAAGTCCGAGAAGAACTGCGACGAGTACTAGATCAAACGCAAACCGCAACCACATCTTATGCGAAGCAATAAGAGGCTGGCCCAGGGTGGTATTCAAAATCTCAAAACAGCTCGAAAGGGCCAGAACGATGAGCACGACGCGTCCGCGACGGAATGAGTTTCCATAGACCGCCATAATTGGATTGGCGAAACTTGCGATCAAAAGTGCTGCGAAAAGGGCGAGTCCCGCATTTAGGCGCAAATGGCCGCGAAACACTTTTTTAAAACCTGCTGCATCGCCTTCTCCATACATGTTTGACAGCACGGGCACGACCATATTGAAAACGGATACGGGCACAAACAGGATCAAGAGACGCCACTTGTCGGCAGCTGCGTATAGACCCAATTGGGCATAACCCTCTGGCTGGCGCACCAGCAAGGCATTACAGGCCCAAATCGCAGGCCCAACCGCAACGGAAGACAAAAAAGCGGGCAGCGTAAAGCGATGCAGGATGCCTATCTCTTTACGGCAGCTCGCGAACTGGTACGAGATATTGGCAACCGCGCATTCCTGTGCCAGGGCGCGATGGTTAAGAACCCAATTGATAGCCAATGCCGCCACCGAACCCCAGATCGCTCCTTCTAAACCGCCTTGCCAGACTCCAAGGGCAACAAGTGGGAACGCTGCAATGCCAGAAAAAACATTCACTCGGGCGATAGACTTAAATGCTTCAAATCCTGCCAGCGCTCCGATCTGTGCGCCGTTGACGGCTCCGAAAAAGACCAAACCGGAGCCAATGGCAAGTGGTTTTCCAAGTTCCTTACTTGCCAGAACGTACTGCGCAAGAGGAGAGGCAAGTAGGATGAGCAATGCAGTCATTGCACTGGCCGAGATATACGCCGCGCAAGCGGAGAAAGCCAATATCCGGCCGGCTCTTATCGGATCCCGCCGCCGAAATTCAGAAACGTACTTTGTAGCGGTCAAGCCCAAGCCCAGGCCCGCAAAAATACCAAACATGCCTGCCGTGCTGAGGATCATTCCCAGTGCCCCGAAGCCCTCCTTGCCAAGAACTCGAGCGCAAACAACAGATGCGGCCAGCATGAATCCGCGCGAGATGACGGCGCCGGCGAGAGACCAGAAAACTCCGGCGGCGAAACGCGCACGAAGTGAGCCGGTGGGGGCGAACTCTTGCTGCTTCGCGACCATCCAGGTCTGGAGAAATGTGGTCATTCGCGAGTGATGTGAGGGTCGAGGTCGGCGAGATCGAGTTCGACAGCCACCGAGCGCATCAACAATTCAAAGGAGATAACAAAAAGCGTACGCTTTTTTTGACGAAGCACGATTCCCGTCAGGCCGGCCAAAGGGCCTCTCAATACACGCACTCGCTGGCCGCGCTGTACGTAACGATACGGTTGCATCGCGTGGCCCCCGTCAAGACACGAGCGAACTGCCTCGATGTCTTCGTCCGGAACAGAAGTGGGCCGACCGTCGAATCCAACGAGTTTCGCGACACCGGGAATCTCAAGGACTCGCAGTTTATCGCGCAGGTCCAGGCGGAAGAAGACATAGCCGGGGAAAAGCGGCAATTCGAGCCGCACACGACGATCCTTCCAGCGTCGCACACTTTCATAGAGCGGGAGGAAATGCTCAAGCGATCGTCGTTCGAGCTTGCTCGGCGACGCGTTTCTCATGATTCGCCGAAGTGTAGGCCGCATACCAATGCGGCTCTAGGGCTTCGTCGCCTAGTTGTGAAACGACTGGAAAAGGATCGTGTTGCATAAATGTTTCGATTGAGAATGCAGCATGCATCTTATTTTACACAGCTTCGCCCCGTCACTTACAGGGTGATATGTGACCTAACCTCTTGAAACATTTCTAGTTACATTCAAAAACGTGCTCGGTCCGAGTGCTACTGGCCGATTGATACTGCGTGATCAGGTCTTCTCGATCTGACCCTTGCTCTCGCCGTAAGAGCTGTAGCCGTAATAGCTTTGGTAGTATCCGTGGTGGCGCACGTCGACATCATTGAGCACCACCCCAATCAGGTGCGCGCCGACGTCGCGAATATGAAACCGGGCTTGCTGCGCAAGTTCCTGCGGTGTAAACCCGCCCCTCACGACAAGAATCGTTCCATCGACCATGGTCGCCAGAATGCGGCCGTCTGTGACATTGAGCAGCGGTGGCGCATCGATGAGAACAAATTGATAGTCGACCATGGCTTCAAGAATGAGCCGCTGCATTCGATCAGAAGAAAGCAGTTCGCTTGGGTTTGGTGGGACCGGCCCGCATACCAGGCAATCGAGATTGGTGACACCGGTGGGTCTGACCAGGTGGCTCCAGCCTTCTTCACCTGTCAAGAAATTCACCAGCCCGCCAGAGCGGTCCTCGATATTGAAGAGCTTGTGAACGCAGGGACGACGCATATCCCCATCAATAAGCAACACTCGTTTCCCGAGTTGCGCGAGAGAAATCGAGAGATTGCTCGCGACTGTGGTCTTGCCCTCACCTGGTTCGGCGCTGACAAACGTCAACGAACGAGGTGGGCGGTCTGCAGCCGAAAGTAAAACGGATGTTCGGAGTCCGCGGAACGCTTCGGAGAGCGCTGAATGCTGAGTTCCATTTCCATCGATTCGGATCCATGCCTTGCCCGGGTGTTTCTCAATCGAGGCGAGCTTCCCATTTCCGTTTGATGCGCTCTGTTCTGGTAGCCCGTAAACTCCTGCATTGCCATGAGTCAGAGACTCCCTCGAAGGAATCAAGGCAAGTGCTGGAACACGGAGGATCCGCTCAATATCATCAGAATTCTTCAGTGTGTTGTCCAAGTGCTCCTGAAGAAATGCTGTTCCGATTCCGCATCCAAGTCCAAGTAGCAGCGCCAACCCCAAGTTCAGGAAGGGACGTGGCCGAATGGGTCTCGTGGGAGGCACAGCTGCATCGACAATCCGGATGTTGCTCGCATTCATCCCGGCCGAAACACCTGCTTCTTTCAGCCGCTGGAGCAATCCTTCATACAGCTGCTTGTTGGTGTCCACTTCGCGTTTGAGAATATTGTATTGAACCGTTCTGGCCGCGACGAGGTTTGCTTGGTTCTGTTGCTGTTCAAACGCTTCGCGAACCAGCCCCTCCCGGCGGTTGGCAGCCAGGTAGTCATCGACAATCCCTTGTGCGGCGCGTTTGCGCTCTTCACCCAGCCGCCGTTCGATTTCATCGATCTGACTCTGGACCTCTTTCATTTTCGGGTAATCGGCACTAAAAGTTGGCGTTAAAGAAGCCTTCTGCCGCTCGAGCTCTGCCAATCGTGCCGTCAGTTCTTGCATCAGTTTGTTGTCAACGACGCCGGGGAGTGCGCTGTTGTCGCCGGCTTCTGTTAAACGGAAGATCGATTCCTTTCCGTAGCGGTCGGCCTGGGCCTTGGTTAACTCGTCCTGGAGCTGGCGAAGTCTTTCGTTGACGATGTTTTCCGTGTCTCCCTTTTGGGTTTCGAGAAAAAGCAGGCCGTTTTGTTGTGCGTACTGCTGGAGATCATCTTCGGATTTCTCAAGCTTTGCCTTGAAGCTCCCTAACTGCTGCGACAACCACTCGGATGCTTTTTGTGCCGCTTGCCATCTGCTCTCGAGGTTTTGCTGGATATAGTTTTCTGCCAGTGCATTCACGGCTTCTGCCGCGACTTTCGGATCTTGTGATTCAAAGCTGATCTGCACCAATCGGCTACGCCGCACGGGATCTATACTCAATCGATCTTTGAATTCCCGTAGAACTGTTTGCTCGACGTCAGGGTCGAGCGATTCCGCATCGGGAGCAGCGGCATGTGCCTTTGCCTGGAACCAACCGTCTCTCGGCGGATTGAACTCGTTGTGCTGTTCGAGGTGCATCTGGTCAATTACCCGGCGCGCCAAGGTTTCGCTTTGCAGCACCTTATACTGCGTCTCGAGGTAATTGTCAGAGACGTTCTCGAGCTGGAACAGCTCCTGGACCGTCGGAATATTTGCATTCTCTTTCTGAATTTCCAGCAGTGCATCGGCCCGGTATACAGCTTTTTCCTTCCACGTCACGATCAAGGCAATCGTGAATACTACGAGGAGAATGGAAAGAATCGTCCAACGCCGTTTTTGGATGGTTCGCCAATGAGCGCGCAGGTCCGGGCCTTCGACCGCTTCTTCGATCTGGTAGGGTCCGAGCAAATCCGGACGCATACGCTCCAACTTTGGTGGGATCGGGTCCAGCACTTGAATTTTGTTTTCGTCGTCCACGTCACCACCTGTAGATTGCTGCGCCGCCCAGAGCTCCAACGATGCCGGCTGTACTCTGCTCAAGGACATGCAACGTCTCTTTGCCAGCACTGTTTGGAATGAACAGTACGTCGTCTGGCTTCAACAACGGGGCCGGTGTCTTTCCGGCCATGATCTTGTCGAGATTGATCGCGACTTCCTTCGGTTGTTCATTTGTACCCGATGCAACGAAGATCCTCGCTTCCTTGCCCTTCGCGTTTGGAGTGACTCCTTCTGCAAGCGCAATTGCTTGCAGTACAGAGATGTTCTCGTTCGTTTTCAACACAAATCCGCCGGGCTTATGCACCTGGCCCACGACATAGACGATCCCCGCACGAGAAACTTTGACCAGATCGCCGGGATAGACGAGCACATTTGAGCGAGGATCGCCTGAATCGAGAAGATCTTTCAGATTAATGGCGATACTTTGCGCACCGGGAGAGGCGTCAATTGCCAGTCCGGTTGGGTCTCTTGAAGGAATCGCAATTCCGGCTGCCTGGTCGGTCGTGAGTCCCGGACCGTTGCCGGATAAACTCGCGAGCGCAGGCGCCGGATCGCTCCCTTGGTGCCGCATCACGATCACGGTGTCACCGGCATCGTTTGCCAAACCTTGCGCCATGGATAAGATTTCAATCAGTGGTTTTCCGTAACGGATCTGATAGACGCCCGGTTTTTCCACGGCTCCGAAGACCGAAACGGGATGGCTTCTCATCTCCTGCACAAAAACACTGACTTGGGGATCCTTCATGTACGTGCGGCGAAGACGATCCTGGAGGTCGCTTTGCAACTCTCTTGTGCTCATGCCAGCAGCCTCGAGGGAGCCCAGCAGAGCAAGAGAGATCGTACCGTCGTCTGATACGCGGACGGTGCGATTTAGGTCGGGTGCTTCGAGAACGGATATTTCTAGCAGGTCTTCGGGGCCGATTTGATAATCTCCGCGGGCGGAGTAGGTGTCAGTGATTTTAGGTTCGGCGGCAAGCGCGGCGATTCTCTGGTTGTAATCGCGAGAGGACCCGTCATGAGGCGGTGTCGTTCCTTCTTGTGCTGCGACCGGCAATGACAATCCCGTCGTCGCGACGAGGAAAACGATCAATATCCAGCCGAAGCGTTCTTGTCGTTGATCTAGAATGGTCTCTTCCTTCCTCACCGCTTCACGACCTATCCGAGCGCTAAGCTCAGACAATGTTTCAAACCTGACTGCCCTTCACCCACTACGGCGTCGAAGGGCTTGTGGATGAGGACGACCCTCCCTTGGCCGCCACAGCAGCTCCAATCCCGGCGGCGGCACCGCCTCCAATGAGAACCCACAGCAAGATGTGATTGTCTTTTTTTGCGACTCCGGTCGAGCCCATTTGAACGTATAGGGAAGATGCGTTGCCAGAACGCACGACGACATTCTTCAACTCATAATTTTGTAATCCTGCCTGCGTGACGAGCAACGTATAGGATCCAGCAGGAACACTGTTGAAGGAGAACTTACCTTCGTGATTGCTCTCGGTTTTTAAAGTTTTCCCGGCGGCGTCGGTCAACGTAACGCTGGCACCGGAGACTGCGAATAGCTTTGGATCCACTACAGTGCCATTGAGCGATCCTGTTCCGGTTTGATCTGCTGCCTTCGCTTGCGAACTCCCCGAGCGTGTTCCATTTGCCAGACTGGACGCGAATTTTTCAGGCTGCAGCACCATGGAATGGCCACCCTGGACCAGTTCCAAGTAGCCTTCCTGTACTTGCACTTTGGCTTCTTGATTGTTCATCACGCTGAGCTGCGCCACTGCCAGGGAATCGGCCCGGCTGCGAATCGCTAACCCATCGTGGTTTTCAAAAATGACTTGGAGGTGCCCCCGCGTTTGAAAGGACAGCATGCCTCGCGAGAGGATCACAGCCACATTACCTGCATCTTTTGTCACTTTGGCGCTGGTGTTTGGTCCAAGCCACAAGCGCTCCTGCGGAGTCGCGGTTAGAAGCAGGGCCGAATCTCCATGAGTGCGCAGGCTGTCACCGCTGGCGACGATACTTCCGTTGATCAGAGGCTGTCCGTTGCGGTCAGCCGTGCCCGACAATTTAGCTACGGCAATCGAATCGGGGGAGACGCTTGCTCCTTCGAGCGTTACAAACGGCGGGGCGGTCATGGTTGCGAGCGAGTCTTCCGCTTGGTTCATCCTGCTGTTGC
The DNA here is from genome assembly GCA_963831545.1 of uncultured Acidobacteriota bacterium. Lineage (GTDB taxonomy): Bacteria > Acidobacteriota > Terriglobia > Acidiferrales > UBA7541 > Acidiferrum. The sequence goes on along the minus strand of CAWHQX010000017.1, from coordinate 288,316 downwards.
TTCCAGAAGCGATTCCCTCAGCTCTCGAAGCGGCGTAGGGCGTCTCGACCGTCATCAGCAACGAGCAGACGAGCGCCAACAAAGCCCTGACGCTTATTGCTCTTGGTTCTTTCATTTCGTTCTCCTTAAGACTGTTCTGCTCCCGGGGTCATTCCGTTCATAAAGAGCAGGATCAACATTCAACATGTCGAGAAATGTAGTGCGCGAAGAATGGCTTCTCGCGTAGCGGTCGTGTAGGTGCGTCGAACGTCACCCTCTTCCGACATCCAATAAATCTCCACGACATCCGTACCTTCTCCGATGGCTACGATCCGAATATGCGGGCGCTTGACAAGAATTTCCGTGCAGAATGGAATCGATATTCCGGGTTGTTCGAGGGGGACAATCAAGCAATCTGGATCGGTCCGTTCAGTCGCAAGAACAATCGCGTTTTCTTCGCTGACATCGCCAACAATTTCGATATCGGGCTCTTCTCGGATCGTGTCATAGAGCATGTCACGCCAGATCCTGGTCGAGTTCACAATCAAAACGCGAATCTTTTCTTGTTCCAACGCATCGCTCTCAGGACGCGCATCATCGCTAATGGCGAAGGCCGGGCACAAGACCTACCGAGATCCAATTTTGATCCGGTACTTTCCTCGAAGCGGATGGCGGTACGCAGTCGTGGATCTTGCCAGGCGATGTACCAGACCCTGGTACTGAACCTGTCAAAACAGATGCAATCAGCAACCTTCGGAGCTGATTCCAAATACTATCCGAGTGAAGATTCTGAAACTCAGAGGGGTACGGAGAACCGGGCGGGTAACTTGATGGTTGGGTCGTGCGCACCTGGCCTGGATTCCACAAACTGCGCAAGCATGGCCCGATTTTTCGATTGTGTTTTTTGCAAAATACTATGCACGTGATTTTTTACAGTTTGGAGGGAAAGATTCAGCCGACCGGCGATTTCCTTGTTGGCCAGTCCTTGTGCAACGAGAGATGTGAGTTGATGCTCCCGAGGGGTTAGGTCGCACGCAGGTTGTGGCCGAATGATGTTCAGTCGGGGACTATCGGCGATCAGGTTGAACAGCGCTCGTTCCAAATGCCTTGGGCAGACCACAGCGTTTTGTTTGAGCCGGTGCACGGCCGCCAGAATCTGCTTCGAGGACGCGTCTTTCAGAAGATAGCCTTCCGTACCCGCTTGCACTGCTTTGAGAAATATCTCCTGGTCGTCTTCCATCCCGATCATAAGGATCTTTGTCTGTGGGGCGACATCATGAATAGCGCGAGTCGTTTGAAACTCGCGATCATCCCATTCCGGACGCAGGACGACGATATCTGGGTTGATTCGGGTGTGCGGAGCACCGACCAAAGGCGAACCATCAGGCGCACCCAAGACCCGGAATCCTTTGTCGCTACGAAAGAGACGAATCAGGGATTCCCGGAAGAACCGATTGGCAGTAATGACAAAGACGGTCTCCATTGCTGGAAACTCACCTAAACGATCCCAATTGGATGAAATAGGATCGAAACCCAAAATCACGGGGACGTGAAGTGGATGCCATCCTAATTGTCATCCAGCCCCAATGTCAATCTCGAAAGTGACTCTCGTATGTCTCGAAAGTGTCTCGTTATCAGAGCTCTTTAATGTCCCCCTCCTTACCTCGACTGAAATGTCCCCTTTTTGCGTAATGTTTTTCCTCGCAGTTTTTTTTAACTTCTGTTGGCCTGACCTGGAGCGCAGCCCTGCGCAGCCCGCAGGGCGAAGCGGAGGGCCAGGCCAACGACGGCCGCGGCGCGTGGCCCCAGCTTGGAGGCTCTCTTCCGCATCTTCGGGCGGGACGGTTCATGCCATGGATGGACTCGAAGAAAGTAGGTGAGAAAGCTTGAGGAATGGCTAGCTCGGAAAGATGCGTTCCCTGAATCGCGAGACGTTCCGTGTCGCATTGCGCGTATCGATGACCAGCTTCGAAGCATTTACGATGGCGCTGAAATCGTAGCTAGAATGATCTGTGGCGATAAGTACGGCGTCATACTTGCCCAGTGTTTCGGGCGTGAGCGGCACAGACTTCATGTTCGAATAATCGTAGTGCCGCATCTTGTGGAGTTGCGGGAAATAGGGATCGTTGTAGTCGAATTCGGCGCCGCGCTTCTCGAGAATCTCCATAATCTTAAGCGTTGGAGATTCACGCAGATCGTCAACGTCTTTCTTGTAGGCCACACCCAAGATCAGCAGCTTTGAGCCCTTGAGGCTCTTCCTCTGCTGATTGAGTGCATCAGCGACAGAATCGACCACATGATAGGGCATTGCCGTATTGATTTCGCCTGCGAGTTCAATGAAACGCGTGGAGAAATCGTACTCACGCGCCTTCCAGGAAAGATAAAAAGGATCAACGGGGATACAGTGACCGCCAAGTCCGGGTCCGGGATAGAACGGCATAAACCCAAATGGTTTTGAGGATGCGGCGTCGATCACTTCCCAAACATCTACGTCCATGCGAAGGCAGAGCAACTTCAGTTCATTAACGAGGGCGATGTTCACACAGCGGAAGATATTCTCGAGCAACTTGGTCATTTCCGCAGCCTTTGTAGAGCTGACCGGAATCACCTTGGCGACAACTTGCGCGTAGAGAGAAACTGCCGCGCGTCCGCTAGCGGGGTTCACTCCTCCAACGACTTTCGGTATTTGCGCGAGGCCAAACTGCTTGTTGCCAGGGTCCTCGCGTTCGGGCGAGAACGCCAGGAAGAAGTCGAAGGGGACGTCGTCCTTTTCCGCGCTACCGATAATGGGACAGCGCAAGCCGCTTTTTTCGAGAATTGGCAAAACGAGTTCTTCCGTGGTGCCGGGGTAGGTGGTGGATTCAAGAACGACGAGTTGGCCCTTTTGCAGGTGGGGATAGATCGACTTGGCGGTTTCTTCGACATAGCTCAGGTCAGGCTCGCGATATTCGTTCAGCGGCGTGGGAACGCAAATGAGAATGGCGTCGGCATCTTTCAGCTTGGAGAAATCAGTAGTGGCGTTGAAATAGCGGCTGTTCACATACTGCTGGATTTTGGTTTGCGGAATATGTTCGATGTAGGACTTTCCGGCGTTAAGCAATCTGACTTTTTCGGGATCGGTGTCAAATCCGGTTACTTTGTGACCGGCTTCTGCGTAACGGAGTGCGAGCGGGAGCCCTACATAACCGCAGCCGATAATGGCAACCTTCAGCTGACTGCCCTTGAAAAACTCTGGTTTTCGATCTGTCGCCATGGAATCGAACGCACTCCTGATGCTTGGACTATGGTGGGAGGCCACAAAGCAAGCGGACAAATCCCAAGCGTATTATAGGTGTTTCAGATGGATTGCTAATCAAAGAGCAGGCGGCTGTTTCCAAGATTGAATATTGGTTTGAATTATGGAACGGGTCAGGTGTCGCCGGACACGGCGTGGGCGATCAGACGCCCAGTCAGGACGAAATCTTACGCTCGATGGCCCGGTCGCAAGAGAATTTGACACGACTGGCGGTATACTCTAAACGACTTGCGCGTATTTCTTTCCGCGCAGATCAAGGAAACTTTCTTGACCACTTTATCCACGGGCGAACTCGACCGGCACATCCGCGACTCCATTGCGTCTTCGATTGCCACCAAACAGTCTCTCCTGGCCAATACGACACTCATTGCTTCTGTTGCTGCCGTATCCCGGCTGCTGATTACTGCGCTAGAGACCAAGAACAAAATTCTTATCTTCGGCAATGGTGGCAGTGCTGCAGACGCCCAACACATCGCTGCCGAATTCGTTGGACGGTTCGCTTTTGACCGCCCGGCCCTCCCGGTTCTGGCTCTTACCGTCGACACCTCCTGCCTTACTGCGATTGCCAACGACTATGGATTCGACCACATCTTCGCTCGCCAGCTTGAAGCCAACGGTCGTGCCGGTGATGTGGCCATCGGAATTTCTACAAGTGGCAATTCTGCGAATGTGATTCGCGCCGTTGAGACCGCGAAAAGGGCAGGGTTGTCTACCGTGGCGCTCACCGGCGAATCCGGCGGAAAACTTCGCGACCTCGTCGATCACTGTATCTGCGTGCCCTCGCAAGTGATTCCGCGTATCCAGGAATGCCACAATCTCATTGGCCACATCCTGTCCGAAATTGTCGAAACAGAACTTTTCCCGGAACAGAATCGTCTCCCCCGACCGTGAACGCGAAAGTAACGAGGTTGCCCGCCCTGCTCCTGCGTTCCGGGGCAGTTGCAGTCGTTTAGGAGCGACCGAGTTTCCGTGACGGTCGATCTTCAAAGACCAATTATCCGTGATCGCTCTAGGCCAATCATCTTAAAAAAGGGGACCTCACAAATTGGCGTGGCCCGAAATCAGATGTGAGTGCGGACAGTGAAAGTCATGGGTGCGTGGAAGCAACCAGTTACGGAGCGAAGAACAACGAGGTTTTTGCGTAGAGCCATGCAACGATGCCGAAACCCGGGTCGAGACCACCTCTCTGGCCACTCTCAGATCAATTGACTTGGCTGTATTCTCCGCGTAGCCTAGAACTCCGATGCTCAACTGTTTCCATTCACTCCGAAGCTGCCATCGAAACACTCCTGTGTTCTGTCCGTGTATTTGTTGTTGCCCAAGGCGTGGGCGGGAGGGGACCAGCGGCTAGTTTTTCTCTCCACTAGCTTTGCTCCGCACCTGGCCCACGACCCTGACCGTGGGCTTTTGTTTTTTCGGTGCGCTTCGCAGTCGAAAGGAAAGCGGCGTAACATCGGAACCGATCCGAATAAGGAGCACACTATGAGCAAGATTCTCTCGGAAGTTCTGGAAGCCAATTCGAAATATAGTGCCAATTTTGGCGAGAAAGGCAAATTGGCCCTGCCACCAGCGCGGCGTTTCGCCGTTCTAACGTGCATGGATGCGCGCCTTGACCCCGCGAAATTCGCGGGACTGGCCGAGGGCGACGCCCACGTGATTCGTAACGCCGGTGGACGCGCCAGCGATGATGCCATCCGCTCGCTGGTTATCAGCTATAAACTCCTCGGGACGCAGGAGTTTTTCGTCATACATCACACGAATTGCGGTATGGAGTTCTTTACCAACGATGTGATCCGCGATCTGCTGAACTCCAGCCTGGAAACGGCCGAGCTCACGCCCAGCGGTTTCCGCGACGTCGGCAAGGGCCCAGGCGATCGCGCCGGCGAATTTATCGAATGGCTAACCATCAAGAATCAAAAACAAGCCGTGCTCGACGATGTCGCCCGTATCCGCAATCACCCACTCATCCCGAAGTTCATTCCTGTTTATGGTTATATCTACGACGTGGCCCATGGAAAACTCATTGAGGTGGAAGGCGCCAGGGCAGCGGGTGCTTCCGCCTGATCGCTCGATTGCGCAGTGGCTGAGATCAGCAGCTCCATGCGCTGCAGAAGCGCGTGGGCTGCTGATGGGGGCAGACTCTAGATCCTGAATGTCTTGGATTGGGCGCTAACTCCTTGAAACGGTTGATCGGCGACCGCAGTCAGCCAGGCGTAGTTCTGGAATCCACTGTAGCGACCTTGAGCCCGCCGCGTTCCTCGGCTGATTGGATTATTTCTGGATGGAGACAAAGAAAAAGGCCCCCGCCCTGCCATGACCCCTCTGGGGAAGTACACCTCCCCGGGATCGCCATTCACTTTTTCATCACCATCGCTCATGATCTGTCTATGGCACGCCGAAATTCTAAAGCTCTGATTCCCCAAGCCGCAGAGTTACACGCGGTAGCAGGGTCGAGCGACTGATGAATCATCTTCGAAATCGAACGGGGCCGGATGAATCTCTAAGTGCCGTGCTCAAAGAATGCGGGTTGACTCCTGCCGTTCTCGATCTGAACCCTGCCGTAATTTACATTCTCAGACCCGATTTATGTCTCGACTATAGCAATTTGGCTTGGGACAAATTTGCATTGGAAAATGACGGCGAGACGTTGATTCGACCTGCTGGTTTCGGCGTGGATGTGCTCGAAGTTGTGCCAGAACCCCTCGAGCAGTTCTATCGCGAGGGTTTTACGCGAGTCCAGCAGTCGGGTGAAAGCTGGACCCATGAATTTGAGTGTTCATCGCCAGAATTGTATCGGGTCTTTCAGATGCGAGTTCTCCGGCTTCCCGGTTCCTACTTGTTGGTTGAGAATTCCTTGAGAACAGAAGTCCCGCACGATATGGATCCTTCGGCTCAATTGCATCCCTGTTACCTGAACGAATCCGGAATCGTCACGTTGTGTTGTCACTGTCGACGGACACTTCGCGTTGGGCCTCAGCCGAATCGCGTCTGGGATTGGGTGCCGTATTTTCTTCTAAGAAGGAAAACGGCCAAGATCTCTCACGGATTATGTGAGACGTGCCGCGTCTATTTCTATAACCACCTCCTTCGCAAGAATCCGTCGGTTCAGGGGTAGATGGCCACGACAGGGAAGATTGATATTTTAGGACCTCATCACGTTTGTCGATTCACGTTTGGTCGGAATCGGCTCCAGGTTCCTCCGAAGATCTTTTTCCGCTCGGTGGCAACTTGTACAAAAATTGGACAGTCCCCGCCGGGATTTTCGATACAAAGTGGTGATATTATCTTTTGTTAATATGGTACATTTAGCCTGCTGTTTCTTCGACAGGCACGTCCTTCCTTCTGTTCTCGTCCTTCTAATGCACCTCGGCCGCCGAGGGTTCTCGAATTAGGTTTACGTCCGAAGATACACAGCTCGAAGCGGGGGTTGGAATGTCCAATGTCGCTCTCAGCAAAGCCATCGTCAAAGTTCTAATCGTTGATGATCACGATTTGGTTCGGCAAGGGATCCGCGCGACTCTGGCAACCCACGCTGCCTTCCACGTTGTGGGAGAAGCGTGCTCCGGGATGCAGGCCGTGCAGCTGGCACAAGAACTGAAACCAGATGTGGTCGTGATGGATCTGATGATGCCCGAGCTGAACGGGATAGAGGCGACTCGTCGGATCCACGCCGCTGATCCAACGATTCGAATCATCGTCTTGAGTATGCTTGTCTCAGTTCCAATGATCCAGAACGTCATCGAGGCAGGTGCAAGTGGATTTATATCAAAAGCCGATTTGGCCAGCGACATATCAGCCGCCATCAAGCTTGTGATCATTGGACAGCAATATTTCAGCAAAGAGATCAGGCAGGCCCTAGCTGATCAGCCGCTAAAACGATTGCCTGCCGGCATTCCTGTGCCGCCGTGGAACCTGACCTGTCGAGAACATGAAATCATTCAGCTGCTGTCACGGGGACATAGTAGCAAGCAAATTAGCGGCACTCTGACCCTCAGCACCAGAACTGTAGAAACGCACCGCGCCAACATCATGAGAAAATTGAATCTGCACAGTGTGACAGAACTTCTGCACTTTGCATTTCAAAATGGACTCATTGAACCAAGCGTCGAGCTCAGCCCGGTGGCAGTGCAAGGTTAGAACATGCCGTCGAGCGCTCCTTGCAAGTTCGCTCGAAGAATTTAAATACTCGATCTTCCCGTACACATCTGCGGAAAAGCACTTCGCACCCGATTTGCCCGGAGCTGCACAGTCGTCCAGACGGCACCGGGAGCCTGGTTTCGATTTTCTACTGTTTATTACTTTTTGTTTCCTTTCGTGAGTCACCTATGTACACTCGGTCTGTCATTCTTTTATCCAGGAGCCTTGTATGCCAGGACTGCGGTTCCAACGCGAGATTCGAATTCGTACCGGAATGCTCCCTCTTTATTTGTTGATCTTTCTTTCCAGTGCTTTGCCTCGGGTTTCTGCCGGCCAGGACATCCAATACAGCCAGGATCCAGATGCGGCAAAGCATATGACTCTCCTGCTGAAGGATTTTGATCCGACGCCCATGCTTCACACCGCAGCGCACGAGGTGCCTCGCGCGAAGTTTCCCGTCATCGACGTTCACAATCACGTAAACGACCCTGCGGGCATCCATGGGGACGAAATACCCGCGGCTGAAGTTGTCCGCCGGATGGACGCCGCCAATGTGCAGAAAATCGTCATTCTGACGGGTTTGTGGGGCGAAAAATTCCAGGGTGTGTACGACAAGATGGTCAAGCCATACCCAGATCGCTTCATCGTTTTTACCCAGATTGACTGGAGCAAGATCGACGACCCCAATTTTAGTCAGGAAATGGTTGCACAGCTCGATGACGCTGTCAGGCGGGGAGCACGAGGTCTCAAAGTTCTGAAAGACCTGGGACTGGGGGTACGCGACAAATCGGGCAAACTCATTGCTGTCGACGATCCGCGGCTCGACCCGATTTGGGAGGAATGCGGCAGACTGGGAATTCCTGTCGCCATCCATACCACTGATCCCCTGGCATTTTTCACTCCCGTCGATCGCCACAATGAGCGCTACGAGGAACTCAACCAGAATCCGACATGGAGTTTTTACGGCCCGAAGTTTCCTACAAAAGAGCTCCTGATTGCACAACGGAATCATGTTTTTGAGAAACATCCCGGGACTACCTTTATCGCCTTGCATGTTGCGAACTGGCCCGAGAATCTGGATCTGGTTTCCTCCTGGCTCGATAAGTATCCGAATATGGTCGTCGAATTTGGTGCACGTCAGGCGGAGCTCGGCAGGCAACCGCGGCGCGCCCACAAGTTTTTTGTCGATTATCAGGACCGTATCCTGTTTGGAACCGACAGCGAACCCGAGACTGCGATGTACGCCAATTATTTTCGTTGGATGGAAACAGCAGATGAGTATTTCCCCTACTGGGGATATCCGGGTCAAGGGCGCTGGGAGATTTACGGCATGGAACTGCCGGACCCGGTTCTCGAAAAGGTCTATCACAAGAACGCGGAAAAGATATTCGCACAGTACAAAGGCCCTCGCTGAATTGATTGTTCCTGAAATCTGGAAAAATGAGGATGCGTAACTCCATGAACTGGAAAAAAAGTACGCTGATGGCATTTGGAGTTTTTGCGGCGACTGGCTTGCTTTTTGCCGACGGTTGCCAGAAGAGCGCAAACGAACCTGCTACTGCGCCGGTAAATACGGTAGCGTCCGTGATCCAAGTTCAAACTACGCCCGGGGCCATAACGATCACGAGCCCCACGTCCGTATTTGCATTGCTGGCTGACGGTCGACTGACCGGATCCGTAAAAAAAGATGGGAAGCTCGTTTCGCTGGACGCTGGGGGTGATGACTCGAGACAAGTTGTTTCCATTGGAAATGTCGAGTACCCAGGAGTGGCTCTGGATCTGGCAAACGCGGAAATTCAGGGCACGAACGGAAAGCTCGGAAACCTGGGCAAGCGAATCATTGTTAAGGGCAAGATCTCCGGGACCGAACTCGAAGAGGTTGGGACGCTCGAAGTCTACGATTCATTTCCGGATCTCGCCTTGCTGTCGCTCGAAATCAGGAATGCGGGTACAAAGCCTTTGGCCCTCAGTGCGATTACCATGCAGAGGCACAATTTTACTTCGAACGTGAACTCCGATCGTTCAACGAGCGGCTTGTGGACATTCCAGGGCTCCAGCTTGAAGTGGGGCAAGGATGAGATTTTTGCCGTCCCTGCCAAATTCTCTCAGGAAAATCCGTTCGGTACGCCTGTCAGCACCAAGGATGATCTCGGCTATGTGGGTGGTGGCATTCCGGTTGTCGCGTTCTGGGATGCGAACATTGGCGAAGCGATTGGTCACATTGAAACCTTGCCTCTCGCTGTCGCTCTTCCGGTAAAAACCACGGCGCAAGCCACAGTGAATGCTTCTGTACGAGTTCCTGTCCACTCAGACCTCAAGCCCGGTGAAACCATTTCCACCCCGCGCACTTTTTTAGCGGTTTATTCTGGGGATTTTTATAAGCCGCTGAGCCTCTGGAGCGATGTCATCGACAAGGAAGGGCTCAAGAAGCCCCTGAACAATGAGGAGAATTATGCCGTCAGCTGGTGTGGCTGGGGTTATGAATTCGGCGTTACTCCGAAGCAGATGGTGGATACGATCCCGAAATTAAAAGAGTTGGGAATTCATTGGGCCACGCTCGACGATGGATGGTTTAACAATTACGGCGATTGGCAACCCCGATCGCCCGCCTTTGCCGGTGATGCCATCGAGCAGATGGTCAAGACATTTCACGATCAGGGGCTGAAAGTTCAATTGTGGTGGCTTCCCCTGGCAGTAGAAGACGGGCATTTCGCCTACGGCGGTCGCAAGTACGTCATCTCGGAAGTCGTCAAGCAGCACCCTGAGTGGCTGATCCTGGATGCTCACGGCCAGCCTGCTCGCATGGCACGAAATCTGGCAACGCTTTGTCCGGCCCTGCCTGAAGTGCAGGCCTACTACAAACAATTGACGGAGCGGTTTGTGCGCGACTGGGGATTTGACGGGCACAAACTCGACAATATTTACGCCACGCCTCTTTGCTACAACCCGAAGCACCACCACAAATCGCCTTACGAGTCCGTATACGCGATGGGAGAGGTCTACCGGACCATTTTCGAGACCACACGGGCAATCAAACCGGACAGCATCACGCAAAGCTGTCCCTGCGGTACCCCTCCTAGTCTGGCTTGGCTTCGCTTTATGGATCAGGCCGTCACTGCCGATCCGGTCGGTTCCATCCAGGTCCGTCGCCGCGTGAAAATGTATAAGGCCCTGCTTGGAGCAAATGCAGCGGTGTATGGCGATCACGTCGAACTGACACGCGTGAATAATATCTTCACCGATAAAGAAGAAGATGTAGGGAAGGACTTCGCTTCAACGCTCGGGACCGGCGGCGTACTGGGCACAAAGTTTACCTGGCCCGATTACGGTCCGAAGTTCAAGAACGTCTATCTCGATCCTGAAAAAGACGCGTACTGGAAAAAGTGGATCGACTTGTATAACGAAAAAATGCTCTCAAAAGGCACTTTCCTGGATTTGTACGTCTACGGTTATGACAAGCCGGAAGCGTATGCGATCGAAAAGGGCGGAAGTATCTATTACGCCTTCTACGCTCCTGTCGTGCAGCCGGAAGAGAAGCGTACGGCAACGCACACGATCGCATCATGGGACGGCGAGCTCGAGCTGCGCGGACTGTCGGGGAAAACGTACCGGATAACGGACTATGTAAATCACAAGGACTTGGGGACGGTCACTGGTCCGACCGGAAAACTAAACACCCGGTTTAGCGACTACCTTTTATTGCAAGCGACGCCCACGAACTAGAGAACCGTCTATCTCGCGGCATGCGGCCCGTTACGGCCGCTCTTCGTGCCTGGCCAGGAACTCAGTGCGGTACTGGGAATCTCGAAACGCTTCGGTACCGCCTACCTTCGTGACATTCAGTGCGCCGGCGATATTGCCATACTTCAGGCAGTCCTGAATTCTCGCTCCTCGAATAAACTGGTGAAGAAATCCCGCGTCGAAGCTATCGCCAGCACCGACAGGATCTACCATCCGGACAGCCGGAGGCAGATCAATAAACTTGTCTTTTCCAACGCGAGCCATCGCTCCGTGGACGCCGCGTTTGATGACCAGAACGGGCACTTTCTCAGACAATATATCCGCTGCGCGTTCAAAGTCGTCAGTTCGCGCCAATTTGCAGGCTTCCCGTTCATTTGGCAGCAGGATATCCACATATTTCAGGAGGGGCTCGATGTCGTCCGACCAGCAATCCTCCGGATCATCATTTGTGTCAAGAGATGTGGTGAGACCGGCCTCCTTCGCTTTGCGTAAAATAGTCGGCCAGCTCGGGCGCAATCCTTTCTGCAGAAAATAGGAGCAGACATGCAGATGCTTCGCGCTGAAGATGTAATCGAAGTCCAGGTCCTTCTCACGGAATTCGTACATTGTGCCGGGATAGGTAAGGATATACCGCTCTTTTGACTGCTGCAGGATCACGGACAGCCCAGTCGTTTTGTTCGGGAAGCGCCGTACTCTCGACAGATCAACGTTTGCATCTTCGAGTCGCTCCAGGCAGATTTGGCCCAGGGGATCATCGCCGATACACGAACTGAAACCAATCCTGTTCCCGAGTCGTGCCAGGTTATGGGCAAAGATTGCCGAAGAGCTCCCCAATGTGATCCTCAGATCATTCGCGAGCAGCTCTCGTTCAAGCACCAGTTCGTCAGGCAAACCATACAGAATCAAGTCAAGATTGAGCTCTCCAATGACGCTGACATCAAACGTGCTCACAATCCGCTCCGGCAAAGATCAATCAAGGATGACCACGCGTGACAGGTTTTTCGGTTCGTCGGGATTTAATCCCTTTTGCAGACCTGTGAAGAAGCCAAGGAGCTGGCAAGGAATCGTACAAGCCGCGAGTAACGCCAGGTCGTCGATCTCCGGGGAACTTTCAATCACCATGTCGCAATGCGAACGCAGGTCTCGGCCGATCGCATTACCGACAGCAACGGTGACTCCTCCCAAAGCCTTCATCTCGATCAGGACTTCGGACTCCGCTTCGTGACCCGCTTTGTCCAGGAAGAAGAAGATACAGGTCTTTTTGCTGACAATTGCTTTGGGTCCGTGCCGAAATTCGAGGGTGTGAAAAAATTGGCTGTAAGAGCAGGACATTTCCATTATCTTCAGAGCGCCTTCCTTGGCAATTCCGTGCCAGGCTCCCTGGCCAAGAAAAATGTAATCATCAAAGGAGTGACTCGCCACAAATTGGTCCAACTCCGAAGCCATCTGCTGAATGTTGAGAGAAACATGCGCGGCTGCTTTGTTCAGTTGATCGATGAAGGGCTGGTTGCTCGCATGACGAGCAGCAAGATACTGCAGGCTGACGAGCATGCTGGTGAACGACCTGGTCATGACCGTGCTTTCCTCGTCTGCCGCACGCAGGATCAGCGTGTGGTGGCATTCCTTTTCGAGGGCGCTGTGCTCCGCGCAGGTGATTCCGATCGTCGGCACGTTCAGTTTGCGAACGAGCACATTTGCTGCCCGCAAGGCCTCGGACGTTTTGCCGGAACGGGAAATAACGACGGCTTGCAAACCAGGCCCTTCGGCTTGAATCCTCTGGGGATAGAGCAAGATTTCAGAGCCGGGAATCGCCCTTGCGGGCAAGCCGGTGAGTGTGGTCCAGGAATGAGCCGCGGCTTCTGCCAGATAATAACTTGTGCCGCAGCCGACAAAAATCCATTCACGAGTTTGAACCTTGTCGGTCAGGATGGTTTCGACGACTGGACTGCCCTGCAGTTGTAACAATACGGATTCCCACACCTCACCCTGGGAAATGAGTTCGTTCCACGTGTGGGTTCCGGAATGTTGACCGTCGTTGTTGAACATGAGTTTATCGACCTTTTTATTTCGCGAATTTATACCAACTTTACCTCGACCTGGGCGTCCCGAAGCGCCTTGAGATCCTTCTTCGGGATGTTCTTATCGGTAATGGTTTCATGGACGGCTGATGGTGGCAGGATTAACGAGAGACTCCGTCGGCCGAACTTGCTCGAGTCGCAAACGACCACGATCCGACGGGCCGATTCCGCCATTGCGCGGTTTACCCGGGCCTCGAGCAGATTGGGTGTCGTCAATCCATAGCGAACATCGAACCCATCAACGGCCAGAAACAGTAAATCGGCATTCAATTTACGAAGAGATTCCTCCGCCAGCGGCCCGACCAGCGAAAAAGAGTTTTTGCGCAGTACGCCGCCCGTCAAGATCACTTCGACCGGAGTATCGGCGAGTTCCGCGGCAATGTTCGTGGCATTGGTGATAATCGTGAGGCTCTTAAAATGACGGCAGGCTCTGGCGATCGCTGTTGTCGTTGTACCGGAATCGAGGATGATGACCTGGCCTTGACGGATCATCTGCGCTGCGGCGGTCGCAATCCGCAACTTCTCCTGGCGATGGAGTCGCTCCTTTTCGTGCAGGGAAATGTCCTTCATTGCGCCGGTCTTGATCGGCAGCGCACCGCCATGGGTTCTTTCGAGTTGTCCGCCGTGATGAAGAAATTCCAAATCCTTTCGGATCGTGATCAGTGAAGTCCGGAAGCGCTCTGCAAGATCGCCAACCAGAACGCGCCCGTCGATCTGCAACAGTTCGAGAATTTCGCGCCGGCGTTCTTCACGCAGCATGGAGCCTCCTGGCCAGTCCGGAACCGTCCGAATACGCAATCATTGCTGCGCCTGCATTCCACATGCGAATGAATACTTGGCGAGCACTTGCAAAATGTGATGCCGAATCAGGGCGACCGGATCGTTCAGGAGCGTTCCTTCCTCGACCGCATCACTCTGTTTTGGAAGATACTGACTCAAGAGTGAGTGAGGGACAGGATGAGCCCGCAAATTGTTGACGAGCGTCTTGAGCGAATCCTCGACGGAAGCCAGTGGCCAGTAATAGCGCGATCGATCGCTGTAGCTATATTTGCGCGAAAAGGCTAATTCTCGCTCGTCTCCCTGGTAATAACTGCGCCAGTGCGATGGGTCAAGGAGCATGGCGCGCTCGAGTTCTTCCCTGACCCGCGATGTCTGGTTGCCGTAGCGCGCACCGAGCCATTCTTCCTCGATTGCTGCCAGGGCGAATACCGCTTCCCGGAAAGCATACGTCAGCCACGGTCCTACTTTCAGGATGGCAAAGTGATCCTTGACCATGTCCCGGAGCGCGAGGCGAGATTGATAATCGGTCGAGTGCGCTTCATACACACCGTGCCAGGATTGTTCGATGAAACGGGCGAGAGGTACGGCGTTCAGATGATGATAAGCAAAAACGGAGTTGTTCCCGAATTCAACTCCGGGTTGAACCACGATCGCAATGACCCGTTCCCATGCCGCATGCAACCCACGGGAATAAAAAGACTGCTTCGTCAGGCGTAATGTCTGCTCGAGTCCGGTCACTTCTGTCACCCTTGGTGCCTCGGTGCCGAGTTGCTCGCCGCCCGGGATGGGCACTTCTGTTCCGATGACATACAGAGGAGCCGGACTGTCGCTGCCCAATGACTTGTGGGCCTGTTCAGCTACGAGGCAAAGGGTAGCCGCTCTCTCACTGACAATTTCGTCTGCGAGCGGTTTATGCGAATCGCCAGGATCGCCTGCAAGATGCATGCTCGCGTCAAGATGAATTTTTGTGTAGCCGGCGAGCACACAATCGCGAACGAGTGTACACGCATTTTCCATTGCCGAGCTGGCACTTTCCTTGCGCCAGACCTGCGGTCCCAGGTGATCTCCGCCAAAAACAATATTGTCGGGAGGGAATTCCATGGATCGTGCCAGTTCGCGAACAGTGGCGGCGAACTGGGCCGGAGTTTGCCCGGTATAACCACCAAACTGGTTCACCTGGTTTGAAGTCGATTCCACCAGGAACAATCCGTCATCTCGCTTGGCCTGAGTCATTCCGGCTTCCAATACAAAGCGGTTCGCCGAGCAGATGGAATAAATTCCGACGGGCCGGCCGCGATGATTCTCTTCGATGATGCGGAAGAGCCGATGCGTCGGACTATTTTGCGCCTGGATCATCGATTGATTGCCGCCGTAAAGGTCACGACTGCTCCCCGCCCGAGCGACGGTAATACAAACACGGACTGGCCATCTGCTGTCGTGGACTGCACTTGCTGCAAATCGCCAAGAAAGGGAAGAAACGTTAGCGTTCCTCCCGATTCACTTTTCACTCGTACGCGAATGTCCTTGATGGGGGTGGGCAAAGCATTCTTGCCGGGTTCAAGACCCGTGAAGTTTGCCAGGAATAGTGTTGGATGTCCTTCAACTATTGCAAAATTGGCTGCCACCGTGGGCGGCGCGTCTAGCTCGATCGGAGGGTTTGGATCGAGGGTGGCGAGCAACCCCGTAGGCGGTTTCTTGCTTCCATTGGTAAAATCGGCCTGTAGCCCTTCGAAGAATACTACGGCCGGATCCTCTTCAAGTCGTACGGAATTGGCAGCCCGAGGAAATACAGTAGCACTTGCCCCCACGAGAATGAACCGGACTCCTTCGTTTGAAAGCTTCTGCAAAGAACTGGTCTCTTCCGCTGACAGGACACTTACGCTCGGGAAAATAATCGTTTTCCCCCGAAACGATGCTGCCGTCCTTGGCGTCAACACCTGGAACTCACGGTGCGCCTGGAGTAAGGCGACGAGTGTTCCGCGATAGGAGGGCAAGAATCGCTTCGGGTCATAATCCCGGCTTTTCGGAGAAAAATAAACCCCGACGGGTTGGAGCGGCTCCCGTGGTGCGTAAAATGCCTTTTCGTGCTTTGCGATCCAGGAAAAGATCTCTTTTCGCGTTGCGAGATCATTGGACCCGGCCATCGAATGTCCGGGCGCGTCCCAGAAGTTAGCCCCGGCAATTAAGTGCGACATTGCGAGATTTCTCATCGCCTCGCGCGCGTCGATTCCTTTGTCTCCATCCCAGGAGTAGTTCAGAATCCAGGTTGCCTTTCCTTGTGCAAATGCACGGAAGGTCAGCATCCCCGCTTGATAAAGAAACCAATCGAACTGCGTGCGGGAGGAAGCCATATGCTCGCCGCTGCCAAATTCATATTCATGTGCAATGGCATCGGCAACCCGGTACATTTCGTAAACGTCAGCCCCTACGCGCGTGGATTCCTCTTCAATCCCGGGATAGATCTCGGGAATGACCATAATTTCGGGGGCGACCGATCGTGCGTTCTCGCGGATTTCTGCAATGAACGCCGTCAAGGTATCGATCCTGAAGTCAATCCACTTTCGAAACCCTGGATCTCCGAAATCGCCAATCTTTATATCTTTCTTCGCGTCAAGCCCGGTCTCCTTTCGGAAAGCCGCAACCGTCGCATCGTCAAAGCTGGCCCAAGTGTCCTCCCAGCCGTCGAAGTGGGTCATCCAGTAGGGAATGTCGACATAAATCCCGTCAATTCCCGTAGCCGCAATCTGACGCACCCGTTCCATATAGACTCGTCGCCAGTCTTTCGCATACGGACTGATCCAGACGTCTTCATCACCGGGACTGATCCAGAATGCGGCGCCCGAAGTGAACACGGCAGGTGTTCCGTCCAGTTTTCGTTGCAACCAATCAGGATGGTCCTTTACGACAGAGTGAGGGGATTTGTCCGCGTGTGCAGTGATGCATTCTGTTCCTGCGATGTACACGAACGCTTTATTGCTCGCTTTGTGCGCGGCAGCCGCCACCGCGCGGATGGCATCGAGTTTCGCCGTCGGATCAAGAAAGCTTTCGTAACGTCCGGGAATGTCGTTATCGACTTCGATCCCGAACACATCGCTTTCCTGTGCGTTACGAACGATCGATGCCGCATCTTTTGCACTTCGCAAGCCATAAGCGCCGATGCGTACGAAGTGGGTCCAGTTTTGCGCCGGGGCATCCGCCCGGCTGGCAACAGCAAGCGCAGCGACGAGACAAAACCCGCGAATCATTTTAGTGTGCACGCCAGGCCTCTTTACTAGAACTGGAATCGCAAGCCGAACTGCGTCAAACGTGGAGTACTTCCGGGAGCCGTGGCAGTGACATCGCCAAACGTCGCGCTGCCATAACCCAGGTCAGGAAATGCAAATCGGGGAGTATTCGTAAAGTTAAAGAACTCCGCTCTGATCTGTAAATTCATCTTTTCGCGTATAGCGAACTCCTTGATAAAGGACAGGTCCGTATTGTGAAGGTGATCTCCGCGAAGATCAGAGAAGTAACGCGGAGCGTTTCCGGGATTCTGGTCTCCGGGATCTGCGAAGCAGGATGCGTTGAAGACGGACTGGCCGGTCGCCGCGGCCGTATGATAATTAATTCGGCTTCCGACGGCATTGCAAGCAACGTCTGGCCTCTGATTTCCGTCCTGCAACCGGGGAATGGCCATTGCAATCGGCAATGGCTGGCCACTTTGCAGGGTGATGATGGTGTTGACCGACCAGCCTCCGATCACCCCGTCGAGGAAGCGGTTCATGTCCGACCCGATCCACCGCCCTCGTCCGATGGGCAGTTGAAGAACAACCGCCAGCACAAAGCGATGTGTTGCATCGTTGGCGCTGATCGCGTACTCGTTGTTCAGTCGATCGAGCTGCTGTGGATTACCAAGGTCGAGGCCGCCCACGAACGCATTGAACCCTACGGATGAATTATCCTGCGACTTCGAGAATGTGTAGTTGCCTTCAAAACTCAGATACTTGCCTTCGTGCTTCTGGAAACGCACCTGAAGCGAGTTGTACCAGGAATTTGCACCAAAATTGGGTAGCCCCTGGAAGGTTCCGTTGAATTGCGGGTAGGGTCTCAACAAATTGATCAGGGGGACGGTGCTCAGGGTATACGCCGAAGCCGGTTCATTGAAGATGGCGGTTGGACCGGTGAAGTAGGGCTGGAAAGGATTTGCAACCGGCTGGTTCAGATAGTTGCTGACGCAGCTGTCCGCATCGCAAGTCGGATCCGCGGCATGCTGCTGCGCCGAAACTTGCGCCAATGTGCTGGACGCGATGAAATTCCGGTTTCGCGTGCTTGAATATCCACCCCACGGCAAGTGATTGCTATGGTTTGCGGAGTAATCGACACCGATTGTGATGCCTTTATCAAACAAGTGCTGAACACCGAGGTTCCATTGGTACACATCGGCGTTGCGGGCCGCTTGCGTCCCCAGATTGTTACCGTTGTCGTAGCCCCAGAGTGCGAGAGGACCATACGCCTTACCCTGGGCTTGCGAAACTCCCAGTGGAAACGGGTTCTCGAGGGTTGCAAACTGCGTTTGGTAGTTATCGGTCGTGAACAGGATAGGATCGGTTGTACTGAAGGCTGTTCCCGGATATTGGTAGTTGGTTGCCGGGCTCAGACCGTAATACACGCCGAAACCTCCGCGCAATACGGTTGTCGGCTGGATGGACCACGCAAATCCGAGACGCGGCGCAATGTTATTCCGGTCTGTCGGAACGGTTCTGCCCAGTCCGCCCTGGCCTACAAACAGAGTTGTGCCGGGCAACGCGGTCGGCGTCGTGACATTCGGGTTCAGCGCATTTGGCAGTGGAACGGAGATTCCCGTGTTCCCGGTAAAATCAGAGAATTGTTGAAGATTCATCCGCTCCGTATACGGCGAGCTCCACTCGTAGCGTAATCCGAGGTTCAGGGTAAATGTCGCCGACAGCTTCCAGTCGTCCTGAACATAAAATCCTGTCTCCAAGGATTTGTCGGCGACGGAAGGAAGAATATTCAAAATACTCGCTCCTCCGGCCGCACCATAACCCAGAAGCAGGCTTGCAAAGGAATTCCCCTGTGTCGTGTCTCCACTGCCCGGGTTCGATGCGGTTATGTTTTGTGGAAATGAAAAATAGCCGGTCGGATAGTTTGGTTGCCAGAAATTGTTGAAGAATTGTCTCTGTTCGAACCCGAATTTGAACGTATGCGTGTGCTTGACCCAGGTGAGGGCTGAGGAATAACTGTATAAGGTATGGGCAAAACTCGTGTCGGTGCAGCATTGTGTATACATCGAGAGCCAATTGTTCGTGCTATCGAGAGCGATCGTCGGCATCCGCTCGAGTCCGTTCGCCGCGAGGACGGACGGGAAGCCAACCGTGCCTAAGGATGGAAAATTGGATTCCACTGGCGCGCTCACTCGATCGACCGCGAAGCGGCTCGTCCACACCAGTGTCGGCTTGATCGTCCAGTCGTATTCCAAGCCAACGTTGTACACCGATGTATGTGAGTTGAAACCGTCATTGAAATCCGCGCTCGCAAGAACGAACGGAACGTCATATTGACTGTACAGATGACTGAACCTTCCGGAGACTTTTTGCGTATCGCTGAAATTGTGATCGATCTTGATGTCGAATTGATGTGAAGGAGCGTTATTCAGGACCGACGTTCGAAAATTGTTCAAGCCGAACTGATCCGGGGCCACATTCGGTTCGGGATAGGCTTTCAAGAGTGCCTGGCCGATGGGATTGATAAATTGCGGATTGACGACGTTTCCAGAAAATGGTGCACGCGTGACTGAGCAAGCCCCCGTTTGCGGATCCGGGGTACACGTCGTTTGATACGGATTGTAAATCTGCTGCAATACGGGATTGCCGTTGGCGTCGGCGGTTAGAGTTTGCGAGAAATCGCCGTTGCGCTGCGCGTCAGTCGGGACCGTCCCGTTGATGTTCACAGGATCCTGTTCCCTGAGGTATTCAAGATCGACAAAGAAAAACGTCTTGTTTTTGCGGATGGGCCCGCCCAGCGAAAATCCGTATTGGTCGCGTACGTGATCCGGATTTGGAATTCCGGCCGAGTTGTTGAAGAAGTTATTCGCGTCCAGTGCAGATCTTTGCCCGAACCACCAGCCACTGCCATGGAACTGGTTGCCGCCCTGTTTCAGAACCATGTTCACGACGGTTCCACCGTTATTTCCATACTCAGCGGAGAAACTGTTGTTCTCGACTTTAAATTCCTGAACGATTTCTACCGACGGTTGATAATAGACATTCGTCGTGCCACCTTCGCCCTGCTCGGGTGCACTCGTCAGAGCGCCGTCCAGCCGCACTTCGGCGGTTGCGTTCCGTTGTCCGTTCGACGACGAAGTTGGTCCCCGAAGGATAGGAATCCTGCGTGCCCGAGCCCGTCGTCTCCGTCACACCGCCCGCGAGAAAGACCAATCCGAACATGCTCCGGTTTACCAAGGGAATGTCACGGACGTATTCGGCGGTGACATCGGTCCCCAGGGCCGCATTGGCTGTATCGAGCAGTGGGGGCTGTTCCGTCACCGTGATACTTTCGGACACACTCCTTGGAGAGAGCGTGAAGTCCAGCGTCGCCTGTTGCGATACCGCCAGAACTAAGTTTTTCCTTTCCTGGACACCAAAATCGGCTGCGTCCACCTTGATTGTGTACGTTCCGGGCCTGATTCCGGTGAAAACGTAAATTCCGTGATTGTCAGTCGTCGAGGTCGGCCCGACGTTGGTCGTTTCGTCGGTCAGGCTCACTTTGGCCCCGGCAATAACTCCACCGCTTGAGTCGGTAACGACCCCGGTTAACTGCCCCGTAAAGGTTGATTGCCCTTTGCCGGGCAACGCGTTACTGAGAAGAAGAATGCCGACGACGAGTACTGCCGTGACGATTTTTTGAGGACCGTTTGAGAAAAAGCGCATAAGGTACCCCGGATCCCTTGGCCAGAACACCAAGTTTCGACTTCTTTCGATTCCTTTCTTTTACTTTCTTTCTGTGTCACTGTCAAGAACGCTGTTTTGGAGACGAGCAGGCCTCGATCGATCGTGTAGTATGGGCGTCGGCAAGAAGAACGGCTGAAGAGAGGCGCGTGCTGAGCAAATGAAAACCTGGACACTCTTGTATAGTCTGCCATCAGTACTACTTGCTTTGAGTTTGCTAGCGTCTGCTCCCTCCGGCGCCCAAACGTTGACGAACGATAAACTGTCTCTTACGGTCAATTCTGCGGATGGATCGTTTCAATTTTCAATGGCAGAGGGTCAGCGCGTTTTTACCAGTCGTGTTGCTGCTCAGGTCAATCACGTTTGGCTGCGTTCAACTGATTATCCTCGTCACCAAGTTACGGAATCCACTTTCAGCGATGATCTTGGTTCAGGGCATTTAATCAAGGTCGCTTTTACGGGCCTTGCTGGCAAACCCGATCTCGACTATGTCATCCAGGTTTACGAGCCGGGCCCCTATGCGGCGATCCAGGTCGATCTGCATAACTCAACCGAGAATGAGCTCACGGTCGAGGCCCTTCGTTCGATCGAAGCGACCGGGGAGCCGATTCTGAGTCTCGGAGGGTCCCCCTCCTCAGATCGAGTGCTGTCCGACAGCTTCAGCGAAGACTGGCCCGAACTTCATCTGTATGATTTGGGAATGGCGCCCGGCGGTATGCACCGCGCTGCGGGAAGCCAGCTCATCTACAATCGCCAGACGCAGAAAAGTCTGTTTATCGGCGCACTCACTTCTGACCGGTTCCTAACGCTTTTGCACTTGCAAGCGACTGCCAGTCACCCTGAGACCCGCATCACATCCTTCACTGCTGACTCCACGGGTACGACTGAAGTGCAGAAGGACTTCGATCTGAAAAATTCTAGGGCAGAAGACCAGATTGAATTGAGCATTCCTGTGGCACCGCGGTCCGACATTCACTCCGAGCGGTTGCTCCTTCAGGCGGGACCGGATTACCACAACCAGCTCCGGACCTATGGTGACGCGATTCGCCGGCTGCATCACGCGCGCGTTCAGACGGAAACTCCAATCGGTTGGTGGAGCTGGACGGCATTCTACGGTGGCATCAACGAAGGCGTAACCCTAGCCAATGCCGACTGGCAGGCAGTGCATCTGAAGTCACTCGGCTACACCTATTTTCAAATTGATGAGGGATACCAATATGCCCGCGGTGAGTACGCGACAGCCAACGCCACACAGTTTCCCGACGGCATGCGTTTTGTCAGCCGGCGAATTACCGGCAACGGGTTAACCTTTGGGATCTGGACGGGACCGTTCCAGGTCACAAGCCGCGCCTGGGTTTATGAGCACCACAAGGACTGGCTCGTTCACAACGCCAAGGGCGATCCCATTCCCAGCCGCGACGTCTGGAAGCAAAAAACCGATTTTCTCTTCACGCTGGACACCACGCACCCGGGCGCGCAGGAATATTTGCGCCAGACGTACAAGACGCTGGTCAAGGAATGGGGAGTTCGCTTCATCAAGCTCGATTTTATGGATACCACTGCCATTGAGGGTTATCGTTTTCGCCCGAACACCACGGCTCTTGAAGCGCAGCGTATCGGACTTCAGATCATCCGCGACACGGTTGGGAATGACGTCATTCTCGATAAAGATGGCAGCCCCATGCTGAATGCCGTGGGGCTTGTTGATACCGGCCGAATCTCGACCGATACCGCGCATGATTTTGCCGGAACCAGGGAAGCCGCTCCGGGGATCGCAGCACGCTTTTATATGCACCGCAATTTTTTCGTGAACGATCCGGATGCGTTTAATACCACAGCACAGGCATTCCCCGACATTCCGGACCTGCCTTCGCAACTTGACCTCTCCGCAGCGCAAGCATCCATCGCGCTTTCCGCAGTGTCTGGCGGTATGTATGAAGTGGGTGACGACATGCTTGTCTTGGGCTCTCAACCGGATCGTCTGGCACTGGTCGAAAATAAGGATCTGCTCGGCATGGCAAAACTCGGACGCGCGTCCACTCCCCATTGATCTGATGACCTACGATCCCAAAGACGAGCAGCCCAGCATCTTCTTTCTCGCGGAAAGCCCGCACCAATCGATCCTCACCGTATTTAACTGGACGAAAACGCCGCGCTCGCACACTCTGCAACTCGCCGACCTTGGCCTGAGCGCACAACACGCCTATTCCGCATCCGATGTCCTCGATAACAACGTGCCGGTCTTTGTATCAGGCGGGGTCGTTCGAATCGAGAATGAGTCGCCCGAATCCGTCCGAGTCATCAAACTCATCGACAACAGCCAGCCGGCGGCTCCTCCGATCGTCAAAACGCAGGTTCCCGCGGCAGCCAGTGCCGGAGGCACTGTCGAATTCACGGCGCGAACCGAAAACGGCAGTGTGCCTGCCATTCGGTACGACTGGGATTTTGGCGACGGAACGACCGCGACCGGACCGACTGTTTCTCACGCCTTCACGCGAGCCTCACAATTCACAATCCGGCTCACAGTCGACGGGATTGACGGGGTGCCAACCGTTCAGAACTTCACAATCAAAGTGACCGGGACCCTGACCGCATTTCCGAAACTAAAAGACCATCGCCGGTACCAGGATCCCCATGCACCTTAACGGAAACCCTTGAATCCCACTGAAAACGGCAAATTGATTCACGTTGAAGGCACTCTGGAATAACGGGAAGCGGCGCCTTGCGCCGGTTCTAGCTTCCCCTAACCCAGCACCTCACGAATCCGATCCAATGCCCAGTCAAGCTCTTCTCTTATCGCGCTTCCGTGCCAAAGGCCGGAACGGTTCTCACCGAGATTTTGAAATGATCGGATCCTCAAACCGTTCATCTAGGACGGTCTGTCTTTTTTGCTAGTCCACAAAATCAATAACGGTTCCTTCGTGCCGATACAACCAGCCGACAAACTTTCCAAAGTTTGGCGAGGCTGTATTGTTGTAGACCGTGGTGAAATTCCCGTGATCGGTGACATTGAGCGTGTATCCGCCGAGTCGGATATGATGCCCCTTTCCATTCTTGCCTTTCAGAAACGGCACGCGGAACTCCCGGTACAATTTGAAGTCCAGCGAAAAGAAGTTTGGAAACCGCGAGCCATTAGGAATTCCAGCATATTGTTGCGTGACATCGATCGGGGAATATGGAAAGCCGGAATGAATGTCCACGAGTGAACTGAACGTCATCTTCCACGGCAAGGCAAAAATCCCCCACGCCAGAAACCGGTTTGGCACATCTGAGGGAAGGATTCCGTAAACATTCTGCCGAATGACCGGTGCGGCGAACGGAACAAATACCTGCGAAAGACTGTTCAAATCTCCGCGTGATTGACTCCAGATGTAGGAGGCACTGAGCTGGTCCCGTTCACGGAAGCTGTAATTCACAGTGGTCTCGAACTCCCGGTAATGGGATGACCCCGTATTCGTCAGTCCGATATAGGAGTCTTCGCCAGAAGGAGCAGTAAATGGCTGGACTTCAAAAAGATACACGGAATGACTGTCGAGATAGCCGGCGCGCAGTCGCAGGCCTCTTCTCAGTTCCTGCTCGATCTGTCCATTCCAGGTAATGTTGCGGGGTGTTGTATTCGGTCCGCGAAGCAAATTCGTTGCTACCAGTGGATTTAATCCTCCGACATACAGGCTTGTATAGGTGATCGGGGAGCCTGTCGGAGTTCCGGTCACATCGAAGTCAGTCACGGTGCGTGTCGGATTGGAAGAAAAATTGGCAGCGAGCAGAGGCAGTACCCCATAGAAGACGCCCGCGCCTCCGCGAATGATCGTTTTACCGCTCGTCCCGGGTGAGTAGGCAAAGCCCACGCGAGGTGCAAAGGCAGCGGACCAACCGGAACTTTCCGTAGACAACCTCGCGCCCAGATCGACTGCCCAGTGCTGATTGATCACCCAGTGATCCTGTACGAATTCGGCTACAGAGCTATCCAAAGGAGTTTGCGAAATCTCTGGCCCGAACGTGATTTGCTGCGCCAGAGAGTTGTCTTGCCGATAGATCTCAATCGGCTGTGATCCTGTTAAGCCGTAAAACGAACGGATGTCGACATCTGCACCCACGCGGACCTCATGATCGCCATGCCAGTGTTTCTTGGCAAACTGAAACGATGGTACGAGCTGAAATTCTTTTGCCCGGCGGGTCCACCAGTTGAAATAATTTCCTCCATATCCCTCCGGTGTGATCACCATGTTCTCCATGCCTTGGCCATGCGCGTTACTGTCAAATCGCATGTATTGGGCCACAACACCGAAGATCGCTCCGGACTTCAATTGATATTTATCATTGACGCCAACAGCCACCCCGCTCTGGTCCAGATCGTTTGACGCTGGTTGCGGAATGAGTGCGCTGATATCCAAATGTTGCTGGCGGAGAGGAAATGCATTGACCGTGATCATGAGCACGTGGTTAGGGGCGAGAATTGCCTCAAATGTTGTGAAAGAGTTAAATCCTTGACGTTTGCTGATGTCATATGGCCACGGAAGACCTTCCACTGTCGTTTTCTTCATGTCGTACTGAAAAACTTCCGAGAAGAACAGCTTGTGCGGAATGATCGGCGCGCTCAAATAAACACTGGGAATCGCTGCAGCGAGACCTACCATATGACCGTTTTTCCCAAGTACCGACAAACCGATGTTGGTTACTCGGAACGTCCAGCGATCATCGGGAGGTTTCGTTTCAATGGACGTCAACCCCCCGGAAAAGCTGCCAAGACTTGCGTCATAGGGCGTTTTATACACGGTGACCGATTGAACCGCTGGAGTTGGGATGGGAACGGCAAAACTGCCGGTGACCGGGTCGGTGGTGCGTGCTGAATTCACCAGCAGGAGACTTTGTTCTTCTTCTGACCCTTTGAAAACGAGCTTTCCGTCCAGAGTTCGAATCACGCCAGGTGTTACCGGCAGCAGTTCTTTGACCTTCTCCTCAGCCGTCGGAATCGAAGTCAATTCCTCGTTGCTAATTGTCGTACTAGGCGCGGCGGCGGTCTCTGTCGAGACGGGCGCTGCAGTGTCTTTGACTTCAACCTTCTCCGTAACCTCTGCCAGCTCCATCGCAAAATCTTGCACGTTTCGCTGGCCCGGAGTGACGAGTATCGTTTTTGTTATGCCTTTAAAGCCCTGCAGATCCAAAGTGATCGAGTACGAGCCTGGCAGGAGGTCCAAGAATTCGTAATGACCTTGCTCGTCGGTTACCGTAGTGAATGGAGTCGCCCCCGGACTAACGGCCGATAGCCTGAGCGTGACGGCAGGCAGCACCGCCGGCGAAGCTGGATCGGCGGTCGAAACGGTTCCGCCGAGCGATGCCGGTTGCGTTGCTTCAATTTTTGCTGGTGGATTCTGCCCTGACGCGACCGCAGCCGCAAAAAGCAGGCCAAAAGCGACCAGAAACGCACGATTCCAGCCGCGCGGGTTATGCAAGAGCGCCTTTCTGGGTCGTCGATCCCGTGAACATAGAAAAAAGAATGATTTGAGCAGACTCATAACTCCGCTCGGGAAGATACTCGTCATCATTTGTGAGTCGCACTGGGCTCGGAGCTAAAGCCCTAGCGTTGTCTGCGAGATTCAATCCCTGACCGCAGCCGACAACGGCCCAAGTTATTCGAAACTGCCCGTGACACCTTGGAATCCGTTGCGTGCCTGTTTGAAAAGCCACTTCATTACCCGTGCGGCGTCATAACAGTACGCCACGTTGTAGCCTAGGGTCGAAAAGCAATGAGGCTCGCAACCCTGTTTCATCTCCGAGAGTTGTTTGACATCGAATTTATGCTTTTCAACCGTTCCCCAGTCGTAACCCGCGTTGTACATCGGGAAACAGGGAGCGAGGGTCCCATCGGTACGAATGATGAGCCAATTCTGGCCTGCACGGCAACCCCAATGCTCACCCACACCGCGCATGAATCCCTTCATGTTCTGCAATCGCGGAATGGAATCGACCATCTTGTAGCCCTGCCGCTGTTTGTCGATCAGCCAGTCAAGCAGATCATCAACCATCGGAAAATCTTCGGGCCTGATGTACGTATCGTTTTCGTGAAGATGCTTAAAATGGGACTGTTCCATCATTGGCGCTTCGTTGATATGAAACGTGATCGAGATGCCGTTATCGTGTGCAATTTCTACGAGCTGTTTAACGTCTTCAATATTGGTCCGGCAAATATTGGTGTTAAAGAAAACGGTGTATCCGTACCGATACTGCCGTTTCACCAGATAATCAAAATTAGAACTGACATGCTCAAACGCCTTTGGCAACCCGGGCTTTTCTCTTATAGCATCGACGGCGAAGTTGATCGTTGCGATCCCGGCGTCGGCCAGTCGGTCCGTCACCTCAGGCCGTAGCAACCTCGCGTTTGTGGCCAGATAAATCCAGAAATCCTTCTTCGCTGCGTAGTAAATCACTTTGTGGACAAAATCAGGACGCAACAGAGGCTCGCCTCCGGTGGGTGCCAGCACCCGGCAGGGTGTGCCGTGCAACCAGTCAATCGCTCGTTGCGCTACACTCTCCCTCATCCCTCTGACGCGATTGTCGTACGACCAGCAGTAGTGACAATCGAGGTTGCATTTCCATTCCGTGAACAGATACGCAATGATCGGCTGGAAATCACCTGGCAAGATCCGGGATTTGAAATAAGGAAACATCCACCCGTCCATCGACT
The DNA here is from genome assembly GCA_963831545.1 of uncultured Acidobacteriota bacterium. GTDB lineage: Bacteria > Acidobacteriota > Terriglobia > Acidiferrales > UBA7541 > Acidiferrum. The sequence continues at coordinate 260,677 of CAWHQX010000017.1, read as the reverse complement.
TCAGAATACGGGAGACCGGCCAATGCCTTTTGCCTGTTTGCAGTACCTGATCGTGCGCGGCGATATCGCTGGCGTCCAGCTCGTGCAGGAGTTCAGGATGCTGGGGAAATTCGGGAACAGGTAAGACTTGTTCATCTTCTGCGGTATCAAGAGACGAGTGATTTTCTGGAGCCTGCTGCAGCAAACTGTGTAGCGGCACGTCAAGACGGAACGGAACAGACGGTACAGTGGGAAGCGGTTGTTGCAGATCAGACATAGAACGCTCCTTCAGTAGGCGATTGGCGATCCGGAGCGACAGCGTTCATGCCGACTTCCTTCGGTTTACACACCTTTCGATCTGCCCTGGCGTTCCAAACTCGACCGGGCAGTGTGTAGCCTTCGGCAATCAACGAGACCATGGCCCCTATGGTTTTCTTTGATACTTTTCCCCCGAAAACGGGTATACCACATCTAACGAAAATAAGTATCACAAAGCCACGGTACGCTATCGCACTAAACGGAACTTTGGCAAGCTTCTTCTTTCGCGTCCTCTTGGGGCATGATAGGGGTAGGGAAGTCAGATCGATTCATTTTCCAAGGGAAAAGCAATTTTTGTGAAAGGTTTCTCGTGTGCACTCACAAAAAAGTGATCCACAAAATCTAAAAATTAAATGGGGTAAAGACTTCTTTCAGCTGAACCGGAGCTTCTCTTTCTGACCTGGCCCAAAGTCGCGTCATGGGTGAAGGCTACCTTGCCCGCATTCGGTGGCGTGGGAGTCTTCTTGTCCTCATTCCTGGACTCCTCCTTTCTTCCCATGCCGCTGGTTACGGATCTGATCGTAATGGAGCTTTCCAGTCGCAATCCCCTGCGCATGCCGTACTACGCAGGAATGGCCGCGATCGGTTCCCTGTTTGGCTGCATCTGGATCTACATTTTAGCCCGCAAGGGTGGCCAGGCTTATTACCGGAAAAAGCAAGGCCATGCACCGGGACGCGTTCGCGGATGGGTCGAAAAATATCCTTTTACCTCCGTACTGCTTCCCGCGGTTGCGCCTTTTCCGGTTCCATTCAAGCCGTTTGTCATCGCGCAAGGTGTATTTCAGGTTCCATTTATTCCATTTGTTGTGGGCACATTGATCGGGAGGGGCGTTCTATTCTTTATCGAAGGCCTGCTGGGGGTTCGCTATGGGGCGGCCGCAAGACAATTTGTTTTGCACCAGAAATGGGCTTCCTTGGGAGTTCTTCTGGGATTGATTGCGCTCGTGTTTTTGATTCGGCATCTACCCTTTGTTCGCCAAAAAACAGACGCTTCTCGGGGCTAAAGCAGACTGACACGCCGTTCCAATTCACGGGCAATTTCGTTGGCGTCCTCGTCGGCTCCAAACCGGACTGGCGCTCCAATCGTGACTTGTACGTGGCCGGGTCTCGCGAAAATGCGATTCTGTTGCTTCAAATCATAGAGGCCCCGCAATCGCATCGGGATGACGGGCAAATTGAGTTGTTTGGCCAGCAATCCGATCCCGGAACGAAAGTGCACCATCTTGCCGTCGTCCGGAGTTTCGCCTTCGGGGAAAATCAGAATGTTCCAGCGGCGATCCGCCAAATGCCCGGCGAACTGAAAGCTCTTGAGGAATCCCGACTGTTTCGGCATAGGGAATACATTGAACAGGGACAACACCAGAAAATAGTCAAGGCGTTCGATGAATCTTTCAAACAAGCTCATCTCCTGTGGCGGCCTGCGCATGGTCAGAAGCCGGTCACCTCGCATCGCCGTTGCCAATCGATTTCGAAAGCGTGCCGGGAGAGCGGGCAGAATCCACGCAATATCCAGATACGTGATGTGATTCGACACCACGAGAGCGGGCCCCTCAAGTCCACCCAGATTCTCGCGTCCCCGTATCTTTGGGGCTGCCAGCAGATAGGTGGCAGGCCACGCCAGCAGGTAATAGACAACGAGACGGAAAGTGCTCGTCAGCCAGTGTTGGGGCCACGTCGGATAGACATGCTCTGTTGGCTGCAAATGAGAATCGGCGAGCAACCGTTCAATCTGCCCTACGGTTGCTGCTTCGCTGAAGCGCACCTCGCTCAGGTCCGTTTGGTAACGATCCTCGAGCGCACTCAGGAGCTCGACCCTGTCGAGCGAACTCATCTGCAAATCTGCATCAAGCCGAACATGATCCGAATCAGGATTGACGTTTCGCCCGGTAATCTGCGCAATCAAAGTCGCCACACCACCAGTGCTGCCTTTTGTCGATGCGGCAACCGCACTGGTCGCGTTCATTACCGCATCGCGGATGCGCGGGAGCTGGGGCTTCTGGGTCGGTGTGCGGGGAAAATCTCGATCGGGCCACACAAACCACTGGCGAATTTTTTGGAATTCGGCAAGCGACCGATTGGCACTTTCAATCAGTGATGCCGCACTGATTTGTGGGTTATCCAGCAAGAGCACCGCACACGCTTCCTCATTGCCGTCACGGTTCATTCCAATCACAACGCAGTCCCGCACTCCGGCTTCCTGTCGCAGCGCTTTCTCCAGATCTTCCGGGTAGATGTTCATTCCTGCGGCCGTCACCAGTACATTTTTCTTGCGGCCTTTGAAATACAATCTCCCGCTTTCGTCCGTTTCTCCCAAGTCGCCCGTGTGGAACCAGCCGCCGTTTTCGCCCATCGCGTCCACCTGGCCCGGCTGCCGGTAAGCCTTGGCAACGTTCTCGCCGCGCACCAGAATCTCGCCGTGTTCGTCGACGCGCACTTCCATTCCGGGAAATACTTTCCCGATTGACCCTTTTGCTGTCTGAAACGGATGATTCAGGCTGATCATCGAAGTCGTTTCGGTCATGCCGTAACCTTGGATGACGGCATAGCCCAGCCGATTCCAAAACGTCTCCTCGATTTCCGGCAGCGCGGCGCCGCCTGAAATGATGGCCCAGAATTTCCAACCAAATTGCCGATGGATCCGCCCGAAATCGCAACCAGCGCCACGAGAAATGCTGTCGCTCGGAATCGACAAAAATCTTCCGGAAGTTTGTAATTTGCTGATCGCGTTCCAACTGACGTTCAAGTTCACGTCGCAACGATTCGATGAGGCGCGGGACCGCCACCAGGACAGAAATGCGTTCGCGTCGAATGAGATCGATGATCTCCGATGGCTTCTGGGAATTGATGTAAACCAGTGTACCGGCCAGTAAAGGAGGGATGAAGATGCCGAGCATTTGTCCGAATACGTGACTGAGCGGCAGCAGATTTAGAAACCGGATCGGGTGAAACACACGTTCGTACCGCAGATACTTACCAATTTCGGGTTCAAGCGGTCCGATATTCGCCAGCACATTTCCGTGCGAAATCACAACGCCACGCGGTTCTGCCGTAGTCCCGGAGGTAAAAATAATCTCAAGCGTATCCTTCCGGGAAAGCTCGGGCGCTGGATATGGCGAGGCGTTGTGTCCGCTGCACGATTCAGGAAGCGATTCGAGCATGAGGGACCCGATCCCGAGGGACTCGGGAAGTGCGCGCGACTGAATAATTAATTTCGCATCCACCTCGTGGGCCACACGCGCCACGAAATCGGGCGTCGACCCATAATCGATAGGGACAATGACGGCTCCACGCAGGAGGCATCCAAAAAACGCGATGATCCATTGAGGACTGTTCTCGCCCCAAAGCAACACGGAATCGCCCTTTGCGATGCCGCGCGTTTCCAGTTCCCGGGCCACGCGATTGGCTTCCTCGACGATCCTCGCGTAGCTCCATGACTCCATGCGGTAGCCGCGGCGATAGCGCACCGCAACCTGGCTCCCGTGGGAAGCGTATTTTGAAACAAACTCGACTAAGGAGTGCACAAAGATCCTCGAACCGACTGTTCTATGTATCTCAGATATTTATATATGAAATTGCGGCTTCCCGTGGATTTTACCGGCGATTTGATAAGATTTACACGCCATGGGGCACATCAACAAAGTGGTTGTCGTCGGCGCGGGAATTTCTGGACTGGCTTGCGCCTACCGCCTGCATGAATTGGGAGTCACTCCACTGGTGCTCGAGGCCTCCGGAACTCCGGGAGGAATCATCTCGACAATCCGCAGGAACGGATTTGTCTTCGAGGGTGGACCGCAATTTCCCCGTTTTCCCGAGCCGGTCTGGCGACTTGTGCGGTCTCTAGGGCTCGAGAGTGAATTCATTGCCGGGGATTCAAAGGCAAAGCGCTACATCCTGAGAGGCAACCGTTTACATCTCGCGCCGTTTTCTGCCAGTGGCCTCTTCTCGACAACCCTCGTTGGCCTCAAATCGAAGGCCCTGGTCCTCAGTGAAGTGTTTCGCACTTCCCGCCCCCCGGACAGGGAGGAAACTCTGGCCGAATTTGTGCACCGCAAATTCGGTCCGGAAATCCTCGATTATCTAGTCGATCCGATCATTTCGACGGTTTTCTTTGGCGATGCCAATGACATGGGTATGCAGAGCGCATTTCCTTCGCTTGTCGAATGGGAGCGCGCGAGCGGTAGTCTCGCGAGGGGCGCCATTCGCTCCTTCCGATCAAGGCACGGTGAACGCGTCTCGAAAAAGCGATCCAGTGCAGACGCGGCCCGCATGACAGTGACCGACGCCTTGCCCACGCTCGGTACCTTTCGTTCTGGCATGGCCACTCTGCCCGAAAAGCTCGCCGCCGCATTGAAAGAAAACATCCACTACAACACGGAGATAAAAAGCGTCACGTTACTGGGAAACGCCAAACTCCATTCCGGTTGGCGCGTACGCCTGGCCACGGGTGAGGAAGTAGATGCCGACGCCCTCGTGATCGCGACCCCAGCCCATGCGGCTGCTACACTCCTTAAAGGTTACCTCCCAAAGCTGGCGTCCCAGCTTGGCGAAATCACTCACTCAGCGCTTGGCGTAGTCTCTTGCGCGTACCGCCGCGAGCAGGTCAGCCATTCGCTCGATGGTTTCGGATTTATGATTCCCCGACGCGAAGGGTTCGAGACCATCTGCACCTTCTGGAATTCGTCCCTCTTCCCGATGCATGCTCCTTCGGCAACGATCCTGATGAGCAGTTACGTGAGGGCCAAAGGAGAGGCCGGCATTGCGAACCTACCTGACAACTCACTCTCCCAAATCGTTCATTCGGAAAACGGCAAAATTCTGGGAATTTCGGGCGAGCCCGTAGACGTCGAGGTCTGGAAGCATTCGCAAGCCTTGCCGCAATACGCTCGCGGCCATTTGCAAAGAATTGAGCGGATTCGAGAAATTCTGGCGCAAGCGCCGGGACTCTCGCTGGCGGGCAATTTTTTGAACGGCCGCTCGATCGGCGATTGCGCTCTGACAGGAATTCGTGCGGCCGACGATATTCATCGGCACCTCCAAGTTCCTTCGTCCAGTTACGCCACATTTCGAGGAGATCGATAGCTTGCTTCACATACTGATCTGGTTATCCAGTTTGTTGCTCCTGGCCATCGTGCTCGGCATCAGCTATCAAAAATTCGGGACGCGCCGGGATCTGAAACTGAATCCGCCTCCCGGGAAACTGATCGATCTGGGTACGCATCGCCTGCACTTGTTGGATGTCGGAAAAGCTCAAGGAAACGGACGGCCAACAATCCTGCTTGAAGCAGGCTTGATGTCCACGGTTTTAAGCTGGAACGAAGTTCGCGACGAACTCGCGAAAAACTACCGTGTCATCAGCTACGACCGCGCCGGATTGGGATGGAGCGACCCGGGTCCCAATCCGCGTCACATTGATCGCATGGTCGATGAGCTCAGCCTGCTTCTCGAGCGTTCCGCCATCGCCGGACCGTTTATTCTGGTCGGCCACTCCTTCGGTGGACTTACCATGCCGCTTTTTGCTGCGCGGTATCCCGACAAGACGGTCGGACTCGTATTGGTCGATCCCGTGGCGCCGGCGGAATGGAATCCGCCGTCCGAACAGGACCGGAAACGCGCCGAGATTGGTGCAAAGGTGTGCCGTCGCGCAGCCTGGCTGGCGCGCATCGGCTTCATTCGTTTCATCGCATTTTTATTAACCTCCGGGGCAAAGAAAATAGCGGACTATTTCGTGCGTCTGATCAGTCGAGGGACTCCACAAGGTTCCGGCAATGTCCGCAGCCCGTTATTCTGGAATCTGCCCGCGCAAGAGAGAGCCATGACCGGGGTCTTTTGGGTACAAGAAAAATTCTGTGTCACGATAGCGAGCCAATTGGAAAATCTGCCTGCTGCGGCCGCCCGGGTTGCAGGACTTGGAAACTTCACCGATAAACCCGTCATCATCCTTTCGGCCAGTTCCATCCCTGCGAGGCGTCTCGAAGAGCATCGGGCGATGGCGAAGCGCCTGACAAACGGGCGACATGTGCTGGCAGATCAAAGCAGCCACTGGATTATGCAGGACCAAAGAGAGCTGGTGCTCGAGGCCGTTCACGCCATTGTGCAAGGGGTACCCAAATCTGAAGAGTTGCCCATTTAAAGTGAATCACCGGATGGAGGGCACTTGAGATGCGTCCTTGCCCGATCTCGAACGGCGACAATCTCGACGTGTCGTCACGGCCGAGGGGCGTGAGACCGAGATCTTCCCGGTAGCCCAAGAATAAATCTCTCGTCCTTCCGTTAACCTGTATACACTTATTCGCCTGAATGATACACGCGGATCAAAACTGGTTTCGTCTCGGCTCCCACAGGTTCTTTCTGCTTTTCTTGCTCTTGCTGGGAACTCTGCTTGTCTATCCCTATGCGGAAAGCAACCGGGTTGGATACGTCGCGTTCCGCGCGTTCGGAAGTGCGGCCATTATCGTTAGTGTGTACGCGGCCGGCGTCAAGCGAAGTCTCGCCATTTTTGTACTGGTCCTTGCCGTTCCCGCCATCCTGCAACGTTTTGTGCTTCCGATCATTCACGTCGGATCGCTGTCGATCCTCAATTTTATTCTCAGTTTTGCATTTGACGTCGTCATCGTAGTCGTTATTTTCCGGCACGTGTTTTCGAAGGAACAAGCCAATACCGAGACGATTTTTGGCGCACTGTGCATTTATCTGCTTGTCGGATTTAGCTTCGCGAGCATCTACGGTTTGATTTCTGTCTTCGAACCCAATGCATTCTACCTAGATCCGCATGCCAACCTTCATGCCATCCCGGATCGTTTTGATTTTATTTATTACAGTTTCGGGACCATGACGTCACTCGGTTCTAGCGGGATTACGCCGGTCACTGCACAGGCTCGGGCCGTTTCCGTGCTTGAGGCCATTCTCGGTGTTCTCTATCTCGCAGTGTTGGTTGCCCGACTCATGGGGGCGTACCGGATTACACCGAGGTCCTAGTGCCTATTGGAGGGTCTCTGCGGGCGGGTGAATTTAGAGTGTGGCGACGGGACGCAATTGGACCGTATCGAGTCTCGGTGCAAGAGCCTGCATCGTTCCTAAGGCAATCAGATAGGAAAATCCAGCGATGAAAAATGGGATCGTGTAGCTGCCTGTCCATTGCAGGATATGTCCCACAATCTGCGCGATCAGCATCCCACCGACTGCGCCAGCCGCGCCACCGAGGCCAGCAACGGAGGCAACGCTCGTCGTCGGGAACATATCGGAAGGCAACGTCATCAGGTTCGTCGAGAATCCCTGGTGCCCGGCCGAAGCAAGTCCAATCAGCCCGACCGCAATCCAAGTTGACTCTACTCGTGCCGCGAATATGATTGGCATAATACAAAGGGCGCAGATCAGGAGCGCCGTCTTCCTCGCCATATTTACTGACCTTCCGTGATGCAAAAAAAAGGAGGAAATCCAGCCTCCTGCCACGCTGCCTACGTCTGCCATCACGTAGATCACTAGAATCGGCAATCCGATCTGACGCAACGACAGGCCATGCCGTCGTTCGAGAAAATCTGGAATCCAGAACAGGTAGAACCACCAGATCGGGTCGATCAGAAATTTTGCGCTGATAAATGCCCATGTCTGCCGATTCCACAGAATTTCCGTTAGTCGCGGTTTCGGCGCGTCTACGATACGTCCGCTCTGAATGTAGGCGAGTTCCGTCGCAGAGCAATTCGGCTGTTTCTCCGGTGGCTGGTAAATCCACAGCCAGAATGCCAGTCCCACAAACCCCAATGCGCCAACCGCGAAAAAGCATCCGCGCCAGCCCCATCGAACATAAATCAAAGGCACAACCAATGGTGTCAATGCGGCGCCGACATTGGTTCCCGCGTTAAATATCCCTGTCGCCAGTGCGCGTTCTTTTTTGGGGAACCACTCTGCTACGGCTTTCAAACTGGCAGGGAAGACTCCCGATTCGCCCAGTCCCAGCGCAAAGCGCGCGGCCAGAAAACCAGCGATCGAAGTGGCGAAGCCATGCGCCATCGAAGCCACGCTCCAGAACGCGATTGTCACCGCATATCCGGTTCGCGTGCCCATCCGGTCGATGAATCGTCCGACAAACAGCATTCCCATCGCATACGCAGTCTGGAATGCGAAAACCAGATTGCCGTAATCAATTTCGCTCCATCCAAAATCCCGTTGCAAGTTGTTTTTCAGAACTGCGAGGACCTGACGATCCATGTAGTTCTTGGTTAGTCCGAAAAAGAGCAGTGCACAAATCACCCAGCGGAAATTAGCAAAAATGGTACCTTTTAGTAGTCTCAGGCGGGATTGAGAGAGGTCAATGGAATTCATTCATGACAACTTCTTGTTGCATTCGGACACGGCTCGGCAACTCTACCACAACTACGCCGTCGGGGAGCCAATCCTCGATTATCATTCGCACCTTTCGCCTGCTGATATAGCGGCAGATCGTCGTTTTGCGAATTTGTGGGAAATCTGGCTCGAGGGTGATCACTACAAATGGCGGGCGATGCGTGCCAACGGGATTGAAGAACGCTTCTGTACCGGTAACGCCTCTCCGCACGAGAAGTTTCTGGCTTGGGCACGAACCGTTCCTGCCACGGTTCGCAATCCGCTGTATCACTGGACCCATCTTGAATTGAAGCGGTACTTCGGCGTGAATGACCTGCTCAACCCGGAAACCGCGAACGGCATCTGGGATTACGTGAACTCCAGGCTTGCGAATTCCGAATTTTCCGTACAGAACATCATCCGAAAATTCAGGATTGTTGGGATCTGTTCAACGGACGATCCCTGTGACGACCTTGCTCACCACCGGACGATTGCCGCGAGCAATCCCGGCTTTCGCGTGTTCCCCACGTTCCGACCCGACCACGCGCTTACGATACATACCCCGGCGAAGTTCAGTTTGTGGGTCGATCGACTGGCCCTTGCGAGCAACATCTGCATCACAAGTTTCCGAGCCTTCCTCGATGCACTCAAGCAACGTCACGACTGCTTTCACGCTCATGGCTGCCGGCTGAGCGATCATGGTTTGCCGCGCTGCCCGGCAAACTGGTCGACGGAGCCTGAAGCCGCGAGGATCTTCGATATGGTCAGGGGGGGCAAATCTGTAAACGCGGAAGACCAGGAACGCTTTGCCTCCTTTCTGATGATGTTCTTCGGGCGCCTGGATGCCGAGAAGGGTTGGACAAAGCAGTTACACCTCGGCGCTTTGCGGAACAATAACACTCGGCTTACTGCCCGGCTGGGCCCCGATACCGGATTCGACAGCATCGGTGACTGGAACCAGGCCGCACCGCTCTCGAGCTTCCTTGATCGTCTGGACCAGGAAAATGCCCTGCCTAAAACCATTCTTTACAATGTGAATCCAGCAGACAACTACGTTTTTGCCACGGCCATCGGCAATTTCCAGGACGGCTCAATTGCTGGGAAAATCCAGTTCGGCAGCGCCTGGTGGTTCCTCGATCAGAAGGAAGCGATCGAGTGGCAATTGAATGCGCTCTCAAACGTCGGTTTGCTTTCGCGCTTTATCGGCATGTTGACCGATTCACGTTCCTTTATGTCATTCCCGCGTCACGAATATTTTCGCAGGGTCCTCTGTGACATGCTCGGCCGCGATGTCGAGCGCGGCGAAATTCCGAATGACCTGAATCTTCTTGGAGATCTGGTGCGGAACATCTGTTTTGCAAATGCCCGCCAGTATCTGGGCCTGGACCTCGGTACGAACTAGCCTCGGCGGTTGGACCACTTGCCCGGGCAGGATTACCAGTTATGCATGGATCCGTCGAGCTTCCGGTTCACCGGCAAGTACGCACGCTCGTAGGGGTACTGTCGCGGCGAGCTCTTCGTTGAGATCCACTCCAAGTCCCGCCGCTTCACCGGGATGCATCACGCCATCCTCAAACCGGTACGAATGAGGAAACACTTCGTCCGTTTCTTTCGTATGCCGCATGTATTCCTGGATGCCAAAATTATGAATGCTCAGATCGAAATGGAGTGCGGCCGCCATGGCGACCGGGCTCAAATCCGTCGCCCCGTGCGAACCGGTTCGCACTTGATACAGCTCCGCCAGATGCGCAATTTTTTTGAGGTGGGTTATTCCTCCGGCGTGGACCACGGTCGTTCGAATGTAATCGACGAGTTGCTCCTGAATCAGTTGCTGGCAATCGAAAATTGAATTGAATACTTCGCCGACGGCTAGCGGTGTCGTGGTGTGCCGGCGGATCAATCGAAAGCTCTCCTGCAACTCGGCTGGTGTAGGATCTTCGAGCCAGAAGAGATGGTATGGTTCGAGCTCCTTTCCTGCCCTCGCCGCCTCGATCGGAGTCAACCTGTGGTGCGCATCATGCAGCAGATGCACGTCCGGACCGAACTCCTTGCGTAGCCGCTGAAACAACTGCGGAACAAAATCCAGATATTTTTCGGTTGACCATGCATTCTCGGGTGGAACCCCTGTTTCCGCGGGTTCGTAGTGCATCTGCCCGCGTCCGACACCGTACGTGCTTAGAAGTCCTGGAACTCCGGATTGCGCTCGAATCGCCTTGTAACCGAGCTTGAGGTATCCCGCTACGGCTGTGACCGTCTCTTCCATCGTCCCGCCGCTCGCATGACCGTACACGAGCACTGCATCTCGAGACGCCCCTCCGATGATCTGATACAACGGCACATTCAGGCTTTTGGCCTTAATATCCCAGAGCGCGGTATCCACCGCCGAAATGGCAGACATGGTGACAGGTCCCCGTCTCCAATATGCCCCCTTATACAGGTATTGCCAGATGTCTTCGATCTTTCGCGCATCGCGCCCGATGAGCAGCGGCAGAACGTGATCGGTGAGGTAGCTTGCGACCGCCAGCTCACGGCCATTGAGCGTCGCGTCCCCCAAACCGTAGAGCTCGTCTTCTGTCGTCAGCTTCAAGGTCACGAAGTTGCGACCCGGTGAACAGATAATGACTTCGGCATCCGTAATCTTCATTCCATGGATCCTCGAATCCGGTGGCTGGCACTGGACTTCACTCTATCACTCTCACCGGACCTGCTCTAAACCCTTTTCGCCTGCTATAGTTAGAGAGTCAAAAGGAATCGCGAATGAAGCGTCTTGCTCTTTTGCTGTCGTTCATCTGCCTCGGTCTCCTCGGCCAGTCGCGGGTCAATGCGCAGCAGTACAGCATCCCCGATAAACCGGGCGAGTCCGCCAAAATCGCCAAGCAGCAACAAAAGGCCTGGACCAAGGCAGCCAAAAAGCAACAGAAGGTGATGGAAAAAAACGTCAAGGCTCAGCGTAAGGCGGACAAAAAGGCCGCCAAAAAAGAAGCTAAAGCGCAAGCCAGTCAATCGAACCACACCGCGAAATACCTTCCTTAGGGGCTCTAATTTTCCTTAGGAATTCCACTTCAAACGTTGCATCCTGGCCATGTCGCAAGTACATTATTGACTGACCGCGAGGTCAGGCCTGAAATCTCGATAGATGCTCGCTGTTGTTCCCCCCACAACTGAGCCCCTCCGACCGGATGCGGCTCTGTGCTATTTGGGGAGCAGTGGCTTCAGTCGAGGCGTGGGGAAATTTCAGACCATCCGGTCCTGCAATGGAGAGCGGTTATGTTTCTCGATTTCTACGGATTGCGAGAACAACCCTTTGGGGTTACGCCGGACCCGGCGTATCTGTACCCCAGTCGAACTCACTGTGAGGCACTGGATTCACTGACGGAAGCGATCCTGGAGGATCGGGGTTTTCTGGCGCTTATCGCCGAGCCAGGAATGGGCAAGACCACGCTCTTGCATCAGGTGCTCGAAGGTCTGCGCGACAATGCCAGATCCGTTTTCCTTTTCCAGACGCAATGTAATTCCCGCGAATTCTTCGAATACCTGATGAACGAATTGGGTGTTGATCCGGCCGGTATGGGCATCGTTGCCATGCACAAAAGGCTGAACGAAATCTTATTCGCCGAAATGCTGGCGGGCAGGCGATTCGTTCTCATTATTGATGAAGCGCAAAATCTCGACGAATCGGTTCTCGAAACGGTCCGGTTGCTCTCCAATTTTGAAACACCACACGCGAAACTGATGCAGATTGTTCTGGCTGGTCAGCCCCAACTTAGCGAGAAACTCGAAAAAAGGGAACTGGCCCAACTCCTGCAGCGGATCACCATGATCAAATTCCTCGAGACCTTGACCCCGGCGGAAACGGCTGGCTACATCCGGCACCGCCTCAAAGTGGCAGGGTATACAGGCGGAACTTTATTTGAACCGGATGCCTTGCTCCTGATTGCGGAACGCAGTCAGGGTATCCCCAGGAACATCAACAAGCTGTGTTTCCGCACTTTGATGGAAGGTTTTGCCGCTGGAGCTCAAACATTATCTTCTGATCTTGTCGAACGGGCCGTAAGCAGCCTAGAGACCGTCAACGTCTCGCGTCCAAAGCTGATTGCGATGCCGGCACCTCCGGCACCCTCGCCTTTGTCGCCTGACCCAATCCGGTCAGTCCCTCCGGCACCGGATTTGGCGCAGGCTCGCAAGGTGCCCGTGCCTAAGTTCAACTACGAACAGACCCCAGCTAGACGAATGCCCCGATGGGGACTGTGGACGGGTTCGGTAATTCTTATTCTGCTGGCGGCCGGATTTGCACTCCCCACCAGCGCAGTCAAGCAACTTACACAGCGAATGCGGCAGCAAGTGACGGTTGTTCAACGCGAAGCCGCCGAGCTTGGCGGGCAGGAAAAGATCATCCCTGTTTCACTTGCAACGAATCAGAGCGGTGTTGCAAAAGCAAATGGGGCGATGCCAAACGTTACGGCCATAGCCGTTCCAAGTAACGGAAACGATGCCGAAGTTGTCGTCTTGCTGGATGGTGCCGTTCAATATGAATCGGCGCGAATCAGTTCGCCCGATCGCATCTATTTCGATTTGCATAACGCACGTTTAGGCTCGCTTGTCGGATCCAAGACCATCCCTGTCACAGACGGGGTGCTCAAATGGGTGCGAGCCGCGCAGAACACAGACGATATGGTCCGCCTTGTACTCGATGCGGATGGCGCGCACGACTTTTCTGCCCAGCTGCTTTCTGATCCCTACCGGCTGGTCATTGATGTCCATTCGCAAATGACGACCGCTACGAATCAAAATGTGAATTCCAGTGTGTCGTCACAACCCGCAACGAAGTTTCCAGCCGACGGATCTGCGTTTTATGATCGGCAGTTTTCGCTAACTCGCGAGTTAGGACTGAAAATCACGCGCATCGCTATCGATCCAGGACATGGGGGATATGACACCGGTACAATGGGGCCGCAAGGTCTCCTTGAAAAGGATCTTTGCCTGGATGTCGCTCTGCGGCTTGGTCAACTCATTCGGGAAAACATTCCGAGCGCCGAGGTGATCTATACGCGTAAGGACGACCGCCACGTTCCACTTGAAGAGCGGACTTCGATCGCAAATGATGCCAATGCCGACCTGTTTATCTCGATACATGCAAATTCCAGCGACAGCCGTCAAACGAGAGGGGTAGAAACGTACTATGTGAGCCTGGCCGTCTCTAAAGAATCGAGGGATCTGGCCACGCGCGAGAATGCTCTCGCAGTATCTTCGCTCCACACCCTTCCGGACTTGCTGAAGAAAATTACCCGCAATGAAAAGTTGGCGGAATCAAAGCAGCTCGCCTCCGATCTGCAAAGTTCGCTTTCGCAGCGCCTCCAGCTCGTCAGTCGTCAGGAAACCAATCGCGGGGTGAAGCAGGCGCCCTTCATCGTTCTTACTGGCGCGAATATGCCTGCGGTGCTATCTGAAATATCGTTCGTTAGTAATGCAAGTGATGAAAGCCTGTTGCTTGAAAGCGCGCAGCGTCAGCGTGTTGCAGAGGGCCTCTTTCATGGTGTGGTGACCTATCTCGACAACATGCAAAGTCCGGTTCGCCCGAAGCAAAAACTCGTCACCGACAATCGCTCTTCTGTCTCGACCCGCCCCGATCGGGGGGCACAGCGGTAACTGGCAGGTCCCGAGATGCAACGTCCTGCGGAGGCCTTCAAGGATGGACTGGCTCATCAGACAAGGCCGATATTTATTCGCACTTGCGTTAGGAGCCTCTGGTTGTGAGCATCTGATCTGCGCCTACTTTAGAAATCCTGTTGCCTACATCATTCCCTATTTTTCTGGTCGTCCATGGTTTGCCTGTTTTCTGGGGCTCGCTCTGCTCGTGGTTTCACTGAGCATTGCGGGTGATTGGAAAGCGCGCCTTTCGGCGACCCTGCTGGGTGGTGCGTTTCTGTTGTTTTTCCTGTTCCTCTGGTTGCCGAGAATGATTGTGCAGCCCATGGATTTAAGTCTCCGGACGGTTGCGTTTGAGACCCTGGCCTTCTCCGGCGCAGCACTTGTCTTTGGCGGATTCCCGCCCACGCATCCTGCCGCAGGAACCCCGCGATATGATTCTGGCAAGGTGATTCGAACCGGGCTCTACCTCTTTGCAATTTCGTCGGTGATTTTTGGCATCGACCACTTTCTTATTCTTAGATTCATTGCCAGCCTGGTTCCAGTGTGGATTCCAGGAGCCATGTTCTGGGCGATTTTCACGGGAGCGGGCTTCATCGTCGCGGGTGTTTGTATGTTCACTGACCGCTTCGGGAAGTTGGCCACATTCTGGCTCGGAACCATGTTCCTGTTGTGGTTCTTGCTTCTGCATTCTCCGCGCGTTGTGATCCGCCCCCACAACCCGAACGAGTGGTCGAGCGCCTTTATTGCCCTGGGAATGTGCGGCGGTTCCTGGATCTGCGCCGGGCACTTTTGGGCGAAGCAACGGGGCCAGGCGTCTAGTCCGTACCTTCGATCTTGACTGTATACTGGAAATACTTCGAGCGGGTCTGGCGACGGATCACGCTGGATTGAGGATCTAAATACGTCCATGAGGAAAGCCGCCTTTCTGGATCGTGACGGCGTCATCAATAAAAAAGCCCCGAACGAAGGCTACATTCTCCGCGCTGAGGACCTCGAAATTCTACCGCGCGTTGTTGAGGCCATTGCTCTTCTAAACCAGGCCGACTTTCTGGTTGTGATTGTCACCAATCAGCGATGTATCGCAAGAAGTTTACTGACCATCCGAGGCCTTGAAGAAATTCATCACCAGATGCGAAATGAACTTGCCGCTGCAGGTGCACGCATTGATGCAATCTACTTCTGCCCACATGACAGCGACGAATCGTGCGATTGCCGCAAACCAGCACCCGGGATGCTGCTTAGCGCGTCGAGTGAGCTTGAAATTGACTTGCACGACTCCTGGATGATTGGCGACACGGCTTCCGACATTGCCGCGGGGAAACAAGCCGGTTGTAGGACTCTTCTGATTGCAGCCACAGCGGAAAATCCGGTACATGCGGATGCTACTGCCGATTCACTGTTCTCCGCAGCCAAACTCATATTGTCGATGACCTGATCTTTGTTGTGTTCAGGGTCTGGTTGATTCGCCTTGCTGGGTCCGTCTATCGTGCTGTCCCGGTTGGGACCGCGTCGACAATCCCGATGTTCTCTTTCTCGTTTGTTTTGGTCCGCTTCTGCGAACTGCTCTTGGTATCGGCCCGGTCTTCTGTCTCTTGAGCATCGACGACAGCGATCGCGGCCATATTGACGATCTCTTCCACTTCCGCTCCACGATGCAGCACATGGACGGGCTTTGACATACCCATCAGGATCGGTCCGATGGTTTCTGCGCCACCGATCCGTGCCAACAATTTGTAACAAGTGTTCGCAGAGGTCAGATCCGGGAAGATCAGTACGTTCGCACCGCCACGCAATTTCGAAAAAGGATACGTTTCTTCGATGATTTCCGGAACGACGGCTGTTTCCGCCATCATTTCCCCGTCGATCATCAAGGTCGGATCCGACTTTTGCACTAACTCCACAGCTCTTCTCACCTTCGCCGTCAACGGATGCGCAGTGCTGCCGAAATTCGAGAATGAGAGCATGGCGACACGTGGTTCCACGTTGAATCGGCGAGCTGTTTCTGCAGCACAAAGTGCAATCTCCGCCAGATCTTCCGCTGTCGGTTCGATGTTTACGGTGCAATCCGCCAGAAAATACATATCGCCCCGTCGAGTGACGAGCACATACAAACCGGAAACACGGTGCAATCCCGGGCGTGGCTTGATGACCTGCAGTGCAGGCCGTATCGTATCCGGAAAATGCTGGGTCACGCCGCCTACCAATGCATCGGCGTCTCCCAAATGCACCATGAGTGATCCAAAAATGTTCTGATTGCTGATCAGCGTACGGGCTTCGGAAGAAGTCACGCCGCGCCTTTGTCGCAATTGATACAGCGCATCGATATACTCTTCGCGCTTTGGCCAGATGGCGGGATCAATCACCTTGATCAGGTCCAGATTCACACCGAGATCTGCGGCCCGAATGCGAATCGTTTCCGTATCGCCAATCAACAGCGGAGTGGCAATTTTTTCCTCGACCAGGATGTGTGCTGCGCGCAGGATCTTCTCGTTCTCACCTTCAGGAAACACGACGTTGCGCGGCCGCAGTTTCGCCTTCTGGATCACGAGTCGCATCATTTCGTGTGCCTTGCCCAGGAGCCTCTCCAGGCGTTCGCGGTATTCGCCAAGGTCGACCGGTTCTCTTGCGACTCCTGTTTCCATTGCTGCCCGCGCCACTGCCGCCGCTTCCCAGACGAGCACGCGCGGATCAAACGGTTTCGGAATGATGTATTCCGTTCCGAATCGCATTCGTTCCACTCCGTACGCCTGGCAAACGGAATCCGGTACGTCCTCCTTGGCCAGCGCAGCCAGTGCCCGGGTCGCCGCCAGTTTCATCTCTTCATTAATGGCAGTTGCTCTGACGTCCAATGCGCCGCGGAAAATGAAGGGAAATCCGAGAACGTTATTCACCTGGTTCGGAAAATCCGAGCGACCGGTCGCGATGATTACGTCCTTCCGAGCTGCCTTCGCTTCTTCGTATGTAATCTCGGGATCGGGGTTTGCCATTGCGAAGACGATGGGCCGAGCCGCCATGGTCTGGAGCATCTCGGGAGTAAACGCACCCTTTACCGACAGGCCGGCAAAAACATCTGCGCCCGCTACGGCTTCAGCCAACGTGCGAAGCTCGGTCTTCTGCGCGAAGCGTGCCTTGTACGGGTTCATTCCCTCGGTTCGCCCCTCGTAAATTACGCCCTTGGTATCGGCCATCAGAATGTTTTCCCGCCTCACGCCAAGTCGCACGTAGTGCTCTGCGCACGCAATTCCGGCCGCCCCGCTACCGTTGAACACAACCCGCACCGTATCGATCGGTTTACCCACAATTTCGAGCGCATTCAGCAGAGCGGCGCCTGAAATGATTGCAGTTCCATGCTGGTCGTCGTGAAACACCGGAATCTTCATCGTCTTCTTTAAAGTTTCTTCGATGTAGAAGCATTCCGGCGCTTTTATGTCTTCGAGATTGATGCCGCCGAATGTCGGCTCAAGCAATTGGCACACTTTGATCACATCGTCTGGATCGAGCGAATCCACTTCCAGGTCGAATACATCGACATCCGCAAATCTCTTGAACAGAACCGCTTTTCCTTCCATGACCGGTTTCCCTGCGAGCGCTCCGATATTTCCCAAACCCAAAACGGCGGTTCCGTTCGTCACCACCGCCACCAGATTTCCTCGCGCGGTGTATTTGAATGCGTCATGCGGAGTTCGTTGGATTTCCAAGCAGGGAACTGCGACTCCTGGCGTATACGCAAGGCTCAAATCTCTTTGCGTTCGGCACGGCTTGGTCGGCGAGATTTCGATCTTCCCCGGGCGGATGCCGAAATGGTAGGCAAGTGCGTCGGAATTCAGCTTATTCATCGAATAGCTCCTGATGGTGTGCCTGCGGATTGTGATCTGGCGAGACAGTACCGGACTGAATAGCGCACGTTTCATTCCAAAGAAGGGCCTACGGAGGGCAAATCCTGGTTTTTAGTCGCTGAAAACAAGGAAGTTATGTGCCCATACCCTCCTTCGTCTCCGGAACTCCGGGAACTCCGCCAAATCGCGCACCCAGCCCATGGGGACTTCCACCCACTTCTCTACGGCCAGTCCCCGGGCGAACGCGCGCATTCAGAAACTCTCCGCAAGAAGAACGTAACAATTTGCCGGAGTTCGTACATCCAACCCTGGGTAAAGGAGAACACGAGATGCATGACGGCAAAGCAAATCAACAACCTGCAAGCGAGCTTGCCTCCGCTGCCGGCGAATTCCTGATCGGTAATGACCTTCGCGTTGTACGCTTGGGTTTTGGCGCGATGCGAATCACGGGTGATGGGGTCTGGGGCGAGCCCAAGAGCCGAAAGCAAGCCATCGAGGTTTTGCGCCGTGCGGTGGAATTGGGAATCAATCTGATCGATACGGCCGATTCTTACGGCCCAAACGTAAGCGAGGAAATCATCGCTGAAGCCTTGCACCCGTATCCCTCTGGTCTCGTCATTGCTACGAAAGGTGGTTTCGATCGCCCCGGTCCCAACAAATGGGTCGAGAATGGAAGGCCGGAACATCTCAGAACTGCATGCGAGGGCAGTCTCCGTCGGCTGCGTTTGGACCGGATTGATCTTTACCAATTGCATCGAATTGATCCGAAAGTTCCTGCTGAAGATCAGCTCGGCACCCTCAAAAGCCTGCAATCGGAAGGGAAAATAAAGCACATCGGGTTGTCGGAGGTCAGCCTGAAGCAGATTCAGCATGCTCAGTCCATTGTTCCCATCGTCAGCGTCCAGAACCGCTATAGCATGAGTGATCGCAATTCAGAAGACGTTCTGCACTACTGCGAGCAGCACGATCTCGCTTTCATCCCATGGTTCCCGCTGGCGGCTGGCAAACTTTCAGGAAACGGCAGTCCGTTGGCTCATCTGGCGAGCCAATGGAAAGCGACTCCCTCTCAGCTCGCTCTCGCCTGGCTCTTGGCAAAATCTCCAGTAATGCTGCCCATTCCGGGCACGTCGAGCGTAGAGCATCTCGAGGAAAACATCGCCGCATCCCGTCTGAAGTTTGACGCAACCCAGGTGCAGGAACTTTCCCGGGCTGCAGGCGCTTGAGGGCTTGCCGGTACCTTCGGGCACACACTCCCCGTGCAAGACATATGCCAGCACTCGATGTTAGGATTTAGCGCCGAGGGTCTATCAATCTGTCTCGCCAGGCAACCATGAAAGCTCTCTTACTCTCGAGCTACAATCACCTCGAAATTGTGGATTCACCCATTCCCTCCCCAGGTCCGCACGAAGTCCTGATCCGCGTGGAGGCCTGCGGTATCTGCGGCAGCGATGTCCACGGTTACGATGGCTCTTCAGGTCGCCGCATACCTCCTGTCGTCATGGGGCATGAAGCAGCCGGAACAATTGCTGCTCAGGGCAGTCAGGTCCGAGAGCTTTTCACCAATGATCGCGTCACCTTCGATTCCACCGTTTCCTGTGGCGCATGCGAATACTGCAAGCGTGGTGAAATCAATCTTTGTCATCGCCGCGAAGTTCTTGGCGTCTCCTGCACCGACTATCGTCGTGCCGGCGCTTTCGCGGAGTATGTCGTTGTTCCCGCTCGCATCGTTTACCGTCTTCCCGCGAGTATTTCTTTTCCCGAGGCTGCCTTACTGGAAGCGGTAGCCGTCGCTGTCCACGCCGTATCGCTTGCAAAAGATGTTCCCAATCGCACCGTCCTCGTTATCGGCGCCGGTACGATTGGTTTGCTCTGCCTTCAGGCCATTCGGGTAGCCGGTGCTTCTCGAATTTTCATTTCCGACATTGACGAATCCCGCCTTGCCGTCGCAAAAGTATTTGGGGCAGATGAACTTCTATCCCCGGGTATCCAGTTTGCCAAAGCAATTTCAGAGCTGACTGGTGGCGAAGGCGTTGATCTCGTTGTTGAGGCTGTAGGGCGCAATGACACGGTCAGAACGGCTGTTGATTCCGTCCGAAAAGGGGGCACGATTCTTCTCGTCGGAAATATCACCCCCGAAGTCGAACTTCCGCTGCAGAAAATCGTGACTCGGCAAATCAGGTTGCAGGGTTCTTGTGCTTCTTCCGGCGAATATCCTCGTTGCATTGATTTGATGGCCAGCGGCGCAATTAACGTAAAGCCGCTCATCTCCGCTGTTGCTCCTCTCGAACAAGGAGCTCTCTGGTTCAAACGGCTTCATGCGCGCGAACCCGGTCTGACAAAGGTGGTGCTGACACCGGGCGGCGCACTGTGAGCGAGAAACTATTCGACCTCGGTGGCCAAACCGCCATCGTTACCGGCGCGAGTCGCGGTCTCGGTCAATATTTTGCCCGCGCGCTCGCAACTGCGGGTGCCGATCTTGTCATCACCAGTCGCCGTAGGGAAACTCTTCAGCCGTTCGAGCAGGAAATAAGGTCTCTCGGCCGCAAGGTTGTAGCGATTGAACTTGACGTACGAGACCAACAAAGCATCGAACGAATGGTTGCCGAGGCAGAGAGTTCCTGCGGACATCTCGAGATTCTTGTTAACAATGCAGGTTGCAACGTACGCAAGCCTGCAATCGATGTCACCTGGGACGACTGGAACTTGATTCTCGATACCAACTTGCGGGGCAGTTTTTTTGTCGCACAAGCCGTCGCGCGGCGCATGATTCCGCGCGGCTATGGACGCATTATCAACATCGGTTCTGTCACGAGCGTTGCCGGCTATGCAGGACTCGGTCCCTACGGCGCTAGCCGCGGTGGAGTCCGTCAATTGACCATGAGTCTCGCAGACGATTGGGGAAAACACGGCATTACTGTGAACTGTCTCGCGCCAGGCTGGTTCCGAACCAAACAGAATGAAGCTCTCTATGAAAACAGAGAATGGGTAGACTACCTGATTGATCGCATTCCCATGAAGCGCCCCGGCGCGCCAAACGATTTGGACTCGGCCGTCGTATTTCTTGCTGCGGAATCCAGTCGGTACATCACCGGTCAGACTCTGCTGGTCGATGGCGGAATCTCGACTGGCGCGTTGCGCGCTCTCCGCTCTCTTTCAACTCCATCGAGAGACCCGGAATAGAGCATCTACAGAGGTTCCGGAATTGCCTCAATCGGGCCCAGCAAAACGATATAGCCCGCGATGCCAAGCAGTAGAAAAACTCCCGCAACGCCGAATGCCCAGAAAAAGGAATGCGTGGTCTGCGCCACATAACCGGTTACGATGGGCGCCGCAATCGCGGATATCTGGTTGCCGAAATTCAGGATGCCACCGAGTGTCCCCACGCTTTCGCGAGGGGCGATCAAGGACGGGATCGACCAACCTACGGGCGACGCTGCCGATAATCCTCCAATCGCCAGGCTGATCCACACCAATGCCCCCACAGCGCTCCTGGCATAGGCTGCTCCGAACATTCCGAGTCCGAGCGTCGTACCGCCAATCAGAATCGCCCTGCGCACCATCGAAGGATCTTTGCCGCTTTGCACCAGTCTGTCTACCAGCCACCCTCCCACCAGGATATCTGTGAAGGTCGCGAACAACCACGGTACGCTTGTGTACAGGGCGGAGTGCAATAAATCGATGTGATGCTCAGTCGACAGATAGGATGGCAACCACGTCAGAAGCAGATAGAATGAGTAATTGTAGGAAGCGAATCCTAGGACCAATCCCCAAACCTTTTTCTTCCTGAGCAAATATCTCAATGGCGCGCCCTTTTCCGCCTTCACTCGATCTTCGGGCTGTGCTCCTCCACGACCGATCAACTCACGTTCTTCAGTCGACAGTTTCGGGTCTTCGCTGGGGTTTCGGTAATAAACGTAAAACAGCAGGAAATACAGGAAGCTGATGAAGCCCGTGGCCGCGAAGCTCCACCTCCATCCAAATCGCCACATCAGGAGGCCGATTGCAGGTACTCCGACCGCCGATGCCAGCTTCGCCGCGGAATCGAAGATGGCTGTTGCCAGGCTTCGCTCTTCGGTCGGGAACCAGTAGCCGATTGCCTTCGCATTTGCCGGAAACGTGGGCGCTTCTCCCACTCCCAGCAAGAGTCGAGCGCTCAAAAACCCCGGCAATCCAGTCGACGCTGCCGCGCCCCAGGACGCCACGCTCCACAAAAACGTCCCGACCCTCCCGACGAGCTTCACCCCGAAACGGTCCAGTATCATTCCGGAGGGAAGTTGCAACGCGGCGTAGGTCCAGCTGTATGCGCTTAGCAAATATCCGAACATGAGCGTTGAAATACCGAATGCGTTATGCAGCGCATCTTGCGAAACCGACAGGTTCACCCGGTCAAAGTAATTCACGAGCACGCCGAACCCCAACAAAAGAGCAATTCCCCAGCGCCGTCGGGGCGCACCGCTTGATCTGGTTTCTTCCGGCGATCTCAAGACTTCAATCCGGGCCGGCCGAGCGTTCGAGCTGAACAGAGGTTGCGTTCCCTCTGCTGGCGCAGGGGATGGCACCAGGCATTAAACCCATTGCTTGAATGGAAAAGGGAACAGCACATGCGCTCCTTCTATCACAACTACCTGCAGTTCTCCACACGGCTCCCAATGCTGCTCTTGTACGCACATGCGAAGGTCGCTACGATAAAACTTGAAATCAAGCCCAATTAATCGTATGAAACTTCTTTAGGTCGCGGGCACAACCCATTTTTATCCTGGTCGCAAATGCCTTTCTCGAGGTAAGGAACGTTCATGGACAAGCTACTCAAGCATCCCTCCCTGGCATTTTTAGCGTTTCTGTTTTTAATGCCGATAACGTCCGCGGTAATTTCGGCGCAGTCCAAGCCGGATATCTCCGCTCCTTTCCGTGCCGACCACATGGACACCGTCCTCTACGGTGCTGCGTATTATCCCGAATACATGCCGTACGACCGCACCGACAAAGATATTGCACTGATGAAGGAAGCTGGCATCAGTGTCGTTCGAATTGGTGAATCCACCTGGGGCCTTTGGGAACCGGAAGATGGCCGCTTCGAATACGCCTGGATGGACTCCGTCATCGATAAGCTAAAGGCTGCGGGGATCCGAGTCATTCTCGGCACTCCGACGTACTCCATCCCGGTCTGGATGTACAAGAAGCACCCTGAAATGGTGGTCACCAAATTTGGCGGACAACATCTGTATTACGGTATTCGCCAGAACACCGACCTGATGAACGCCCAGTATCGCTTCTATTGCGAACGCATCATTCGGAAGCTCATGGAACACTACAAGGGCAACACCGCGATTATCGGTTTTCAGATCGACAACGAAACGTCTTCAGCAGGCGCTGCAAATCCGGATGTTCAGGATGGCTTTAAGTTGTATCTGCAGAAGGAATTTGTCACCACGGATGCCCTCAATAAAGCGTGGGGTCTCAACTATTGGGGACAGCGTCTTAACAATTGGGATGAATTGCCTGTTCGTGACGGAATCCTGAATCCCGGGTGGAAGCTCGAATGGGAACGCTACTCGCAGTGGGAGACTACTGATTTTCTAACGTGGCAAGCAAGACTTGTCGACGAATACAAGAGCCCCTCGCAGTTTGTGACGCACGATTTTGCCGGGCCCCCGCGCAACGAAGTCAATGAATTTGAAGTGGCGAAAGCTCTCGACATTGCGGCTGCCAATCCGTATCACGGCACACAGGATGATTTCGACGGCGAGTGGTCGTCGTTCTCGGGCGATTACACGCGTTCCCTCAAGCGTACGAATTACCTGATTACTGAAACAAATGCCGACGCCATCGGTTGGGATTCCAAGGGGCAATTTCCTCCCTACGACGGCCAACTTCGTTTGGATGTGTATACGCACATCTCCTCCGGTGCAAACATGGTCGAGTATTGGCACTGGCATTCACTTCACTACGGCCAGGAGACCTATTGGAAAGGCGTATTGGGTCATGATCTCGAGCCCGGCCGTCCCTACCAGGAAGTGAGCCGTACGGCTCACGAACTCCAGCGAATCGGTCCGGAGATTGTCGATCTTCAACGCCGGAATGATGTCGCCATTCTGTACAGCCGCGATTCTTATTACGGCATCGAGTTCATGAAGTTCAGCGATAACTCGAATTACAGAACAATTCTCAATCAGATGTACAGAGCGTTGTATCAGGCCAATATTGGGGTCGATTTTATTTTCCCGGAATCGAGCAATCTCTCGGAATATAAGGTCATTCTCGTTCCACCTCTCTACGTGGCCAGCGATGCAGTTTTGAATCGACTCTCCGAATATGTCAAACATGGTGGCCATGTCGTCATGGCATTCAAGAGTGGTTTTACCAACGAATATTCTACTGTCCGCTGGGTCACCATGCCCGGTCCACTCGGAGAAGCGGCCGGATTTCACTATCAGGAGTTTTCGAATCTGAAAAGCCCGCTGCCACTCAAAGGTGATCCATTTCAGGTTGGTGCAAACAACAGGGTTTCGGATTGGGCCGAAATGATTATTCCTGATAGCGCAAAGCCCCTCGCCTATTACGATCATCCCTTCTTTGGAAAATACCCGGCGGTCACGCAGAATACCTTCGGCAAGGGTTCCCTGACATATGAGGGAACCGTTCTGACTCAGCAGTTGCAAAGCGCTATTCTTCTGAAGGTGTTGAAGGAAGCGGGATTAACCAGCCGCGATCAGGACCTGCCTGCTCCAGTCCGTGTGAAACATGCACGAAGCCACACGGGCAAGACGCTGCATTTCTATCTGAACTACTCAGGCGAGACCCAGGTCGCTTCCTACTCGTATGGGCACGGTCGGGAACTCATTTCCCAAACCACTCTGGACCATGATGCGAAACTGACACTGCGGCCATGGGATTTGGCTGTTATTGAGGAAGAATAATCACGCGAAAGAAAAAGATGAGCCGGAATCAATCGTTTCCGGTTGGCCTGCTCGCGTCACTGTTTTCCGAGCCGGTCGTTCGAATCAGAATGGGCCACCGCGGAAACGAATAATTCCCGCCCACATCGTCAATGACATTGATCTGGCAAGTATAAAATCCTGGTTTTAAGGATTGCAGCGACACCTGCATCTGAAAAATGGTCGCGCGCCGGTCCGCTGCGGTAACTTCCTGGGCCACGATCGGCTTGGTCTCATACACCTTGACGTCGCCCTGTAAAAACTCGATGCTCGTCAAAACTCGAATAGCGCCCTTCGGAGGTCTATTTTCCCCGGCATTATTCGTACCGCCGTCACTTCCCTTGCTTTTTGCTGCATCATAGACTTCGTACTGCAGGTACAGCTGCTGATCCTGTGCAAACACGTGCGTTACGCTTGGCACGAGTTCCGTCTGCTCGCTGACCAGCGGCTGGAATGTTTTCTTCTTCTGTGTTGAGGGTACTCTCTGATTGCTCAGGACTACGCTGCTCATTCGCAGCGGAACTTTCCGTAAATCCGGAATGCGCACATCGGTTTCGAACGATCCCATCTTTCCACTGAGGTTTTCGCGGACGATGAATTTCAGGTGATAATTACCCGGCGCCAGTACAAAGCCGGTGTTGTACTGGACATTCTTTCTTCGGACTTGCTGTCCGCTGTTTACCGCAAGCTTCACCGTGTCGCGCAACCTGCCGACGGGCGCTTTTCCTCCCCGAGTACTTCTCCAATAATATCGATCGTCGCGCTGTCCTTATCTTTCTCTGTCACAAACGGAATCTGCGATCCGGGCACGACGAGCGAAACGGACAAGTAGTAGTGCGAATCATCCTGCCGGAAATACGCCGTTCCCGCCCGACGCTGCTGTGTTAAACCACTCCGCTGTGGTTGGATTCCCGATGGAAATCGGCAATCCGGAAATGATGTTCGCCCTCAGCGAACCGCTCACTCCTCGGTCGATATCCACCGATGATCCCAGCACTCTTGGCGTGAAATAGAATCCTGACGCAATTGTGAAATCTCCACTCCATTGCCATCCGTCCATCACGTGGGAGAGGAGTCCGCTGGTCAGAAATCGTTTTCCGTCCCCAAACGGCAGGTCGTACATCCATGAGCCGGTGAACTTTTGGGTTTGATCAAAACTCGATAGTCCGCGGTCAGCGGAAATATCGTAGGGGTTCTGTGCCACGACCACTGTGCCCCCTCCAATGGAAGACGCATCATCGAGCGATTTCATAAAGATATAGCTCAAGCTGATTCCCAGCCCCTTTGCCATCCGCTTCCTTACTCGAACAGAAGCCGCATTCAGAGTGGAATCTCCCTCCGATGATTCGTAGATGAACGGTTGTCCGCCTGCGGCACGGTGCTGAATGAATCGTAAGGTGTGCTGCCGCGCGTGCCGTTCCACCCAACAGAATAAAAGGTCGTTTTTCCGCCATCAAATATTTTAGGGATTTTAAGAGGCCCTCCGACGAATGCTCCGAAATGAAGACTGTTGTAACTGGCCTTCTGTGCCTGCTGGCCGCTCAACGAGTAGGACTGGGCGTCTAGTCCGGCATTGTCATCCTGAACGTACAAAAATCCATGCGGTTTGTTGATATCAAAACCACGGCCCATCCTGCCGAACGCGATGGGTCCGCCTCCACCGCTAAATCCTCCCGGTGCTCCACCGGGTCCTCCCCCCGGTGGAGCACCGGGCGTGGCTCCAAATCCGCCAGCTTCCCGTTGCGCTCGATCGCGAAATTCCTGCATCCGCTGTTGGAGCTCATCTTCATTCCCATTTCCAAAGTCTTGCGTGCGTCCAACGGTTCCGGTTACGGCAACGGATTCCGTTGCCAGATCAGACCCCGCTCCGTTCATCGGCAGACTGGATAAATCGCTCACGCTGACATTTCCTACGGAAGGTGTCGACCCGTAACCTCCGGGCCCCGGATTTTGCAGGGAATTGTCCACGGCAAGATTTTGAAACCCACGATTTCTCGCGGTGGCTGAATTTGCTTGTTCGGTCTGTTCCGCTTGTCGTGAAGCAAGGACTAACTCTGTATCTACTTTACCGGTCGGGTTTTGCGGATTGAGTACGATCTCCTGCGTCTGTGGAGCGAACCCCATAAACTCCACTTTCACCACATATCGTCCGCGAGGCAAATTCTTCAGCGTGAACGATCCGTCCACCGCGGTCGCTACGCTCCATTTTTTTCCGGTGAGAGTGTTCGATGCCGTTACGGTTACCCCTGACAAAACCGTCTTCCCATTCTTAACCGTCCCGGTGATTTGAAACGTCGCGGCAGGTGGAAGAGGCGCCTCCTGTGCTCTGGTCAGACAAACGAATAGAATTGCGCCAATCATCGCCAGGCACACCAACACCAATCCTGCGCGCAGCACAACTTTCAATACCTACTCCTGAGGTTTCCAAGGTGTCGCTTGCGCAGGTGCGTCCGAAACTGGCGGTTTTGACGCACCGTTTTGCGCGGCCATCTCCTGCATCCGCTTCCATTGCTCTTCGTTCATGACCATCACGCTTTTCGGAACGAACACATCACTCTGCAATGCCCCGCGCGCCATCACGTGATCCCCAGCATGCACGTCCGCCAGTGTGACACTGTCTCTCCCTTTCCGTAGCGACGTCTCCTCGTTCAATTCGATCGTCTGTGTCACGTTGTCGGTCCGCAATATCGTCAATTTTGCCTCGTCGATTGATTTTATTTCTCCGGCTACATAATCCTTTCCCAATGTGCCCATCTGCCATCCGCCGGCACCTCCACCAGGCCTGCCGCCAGGGCCGCCGGTCCTCGTTCCAATCAACGTTGCGGATATGGACTGGTCGGCGTTTTGTTCACCGCGCACCATCACCATATCTCCCACTTTGAAATCGGCCGCTTTGGCCGCGTTCCCGTCTTTCCGAAATTCAGTCTGATCGGTTAGTTTCACGGTCACCGTTTGACCGTCTTGCCTGCCGATGAGCAGCGTTCCATTCGTGATCGACGTGATTTTACCGAAAACCGGCCTTGGCCCATTCTCCCCCTGTCGTCCTCCGCCCTGTCTCTGCTGCGACACATTCCCGCCGGGCGTGGCCGGCTCCTGCGCGCTCGCGCTTAGCGCGGCTGTCGCTGCGATAATTACCATCAACCTCAAATATTTCATTTGGCCCTCAGCTCTCTGACTTCATTTTTTAGACGCGGGCGGCCGTTCGCTCGTGTCCATGATTCAATTAATTGCCGGCCCGTTATCGCGTTCTCTACCTATAGGTAGCTTCCCGTATCCCGTCGATTTAGTTCCCCTGCACTGTGGATGACGCGCCTCAGCTGATGTGGATCGATTCTGCCTTTCATCCGGCCTCAGAACTTCCGGAATTGCCTTGGAACCGCAAGGGGCATTTGCCGATCTAGGGAATTGTTGCGGAGGCAGCTTTGTTTCGTACCAACTTTCATCAAGTTTCCGGCCACTTTGCCATGGGATGGATATACCATAATGCGATAGGGAGGACTGACAGTGCGCAGCCATAATCGGGTTTTGGTGACCGGCGCAGGAGGCTTCATCGGAGGCCACTTGGTGGCAGAGTTCCGCAACCTAGGCTATCAGCGGATTCGCGCTGTGGACGTGAAGCCGCTCGATGAGTGGTATCAGCGTTTTGATGACGTTGAAAACCTGTCTCGGGACCTGAATCTACTTGCCAACTGCAATACCGCCGCCGCGGGCGCTGACGAAATCTATAATCTTGCAGCGAATATGGGGGGGATGGGGTTTATCGAGAATAACAAGGCGCTTTGCATGCTCTCCGTCTTGATCAATACCCACATGTTACAAGCGGCTCTCCAGCACGGCTGCCAGAAGTTCTTCTATTCCTCTTCAGCTTGCGTATACAACGCGGACAAGCAGACCACGTTTGAAGCGCCGTCGCTTAAGGAAGAAGATGCTTATCCCGCGCAGCCCGAAGACGGTTACGGTTGGGAAAAACTCTTTTCGGAGCGCATGTGCCGCCATTTCCGCGAAGACTTCGGTCTCTTCACTCGCGTAGCGCGATTCCATAACGTCTACGGGCCTTGGGGCACCTGGTTCGGCGGCCGGGAAAAGGCTCCAGCTGCAATCTGCCGCAAAGTAATCGAAGCCAAACTCAAGGGAATTCACGAAATTGAGATATGGGGTTCGGGCGAACAGACCCGGAGTTTCATGTATGCAGACGATTGCATCAAAGGCATAAAACTCATCACTGACTCTGACATCCTAGAACCAATCAATCTTGGCTCGACCGAGGCAGTCACGATCAACCGGCTGGCGGATATTGTTGAAGAGATCGCCGGCATTAAGCTCAAACGGAATTACGATCTCTCGGCGCCAAAGGGCGTTAACGGACGTAACAGCGAGAATACACTTATCAAGAAATATCTAGACTGGGAGCCGGACACGCCGCTTCGGGATGGTCTGGAGAAAACGTACGCCTGGATTTACGACCAATATCTTTTGCGAGAAAAAGGCGAAGCCGGCGTTGTCAGAGAGAGCTTCGTTACCGGACGCAGCTAAATGAGTCGAAACAAATTCTAAAGGCCGGCAAGTCGCGTAGCCTGCGAGGCGACCGCGTTTTAGCGTGTTTCGTGACCGGATTCATTAATTTTCCGAGCTTTCTCCCACGCTGAAATATGAGCAATCCGGATGCTGAAACACGAGCGCACTCACGCTCGCCTCCGGATCCATCATAAATCCATCCGTTAACTGCACGCCGATCTCTTCAGGCCGGAGCAATTTCCAGATGCTTGCCTGATCTTCCAGATCCGGGCAGGCGGGATACCCGAAGCTGTACCGCTTCCCGCGGTATCGCGAAGTAAACCGCTGGGCCATCGTCATCTCCGGTGGGTCGGGGAATCCCCAATCCTCGCGCATCCTGCGGTGCAGCCACTCCGCGCATCCTTCGGCAGATTCTATTGCCAGGGCCTGCAAGCCGTGCGATTTGAAATAAAATCCATCCTGTTTGGCCTTCTCCGCTCGCTCGCGCACCCCTTCCCCGGCCGTCACCACAAACACTCCAACGTGATCGCGCGTCCCGTCCTTTGGCGGCAAAACATAATCGCTCAGACAAAGCTGATCTCCACCCGGTTGACGCCTGAAATGCCACGTATGGATGGGTTCATTTCCGCCCGGCGCAAACAAGTCCAGATACTCGCCTCGCGATTCCGCCTCGAAGAACTGCCAAACTGCCCGCACCTTCATGAATGTCGCCGCTTCGTTTTTTACTTCTTCCATCTCATTGAATAATTCGACTGCTTTTGCCTCGCGATCCGCTAATCGCTTCTCGAAATCCCCGCGATACCCCATGTGGCGCCCATACAACATGAATGGGTTGATGTAGCTCCACACTTCGCGCAAGTCCGGCACCAGCCGTACCTTGCGATCCAGATACCCCACGCTCGGAATCGACAAATCCGTGCGCACCTTTGGCGAACGCTCTACTTTCGGTTTCTCCAGAATTTTCACGGTGGTCTCGACCGTTATGCCCTCGCCCAAGGCCTGCTGCTCGCTGAGCACACGTTCCCGCGTCGCCGGGTCCATCAACTCATTCATCAAACGCAGACCGGTCATCGCATCCTTTGCGTAGCAGACTGCTCCGCCGTAGTTCGGAGCGATCTTCGAGTGGGTAAATTTCGCGCTGAGCGCCGCGCCTCCGACCAGCAGCGGTACCCCAATCCCCGCATCCTTCAGATCATTCGCGGTAATCACCATCTGCTGGGCACTCTTGACCAGTAATCCTGACAGTCCAATCGCATCCGGTTGGTGAGCCTGAAACGCCTTAATCAGATCTTCCGGCGGCACCTTGATTCCCAGATTCACCACGTCGAAGCCGTTATTTTTCAAGATGATTTCCACCAGGTTTTTCCCGATGTCGTGCACATCGCCCTTCACTGTGGCCAGCACAACTTTTCCCCGCTTCGCCGTGTCGGCCTTCTCCATAAATTGTTCCAGATGATTCACCGCAGCCTTCATCGCCTCAGCCGACTGCAGCACTTCCGCCACGATCAATTCGTTCGCATTGAATAGCCTGCCTACCTCAGCCATCCCATCCATCAGCGGCCCATTGATAATTGACAGGGGATTCGCGCCTTCCGCCCGCTTCTTTTCCAAATCCTCAACCAGGCCGTCCCGCGTTCCCTCGATAATGTAATTCGCCAGACGCTCATCGAGCGGTAAGTCCTCGGCCTTCACTTTTTCTTTTTTCGTCGCCGTCCGGAAATGCTCGGTGATCGCTACGATGTGGTAATTATTGATCGCTGCTTTCTGTTCTTTCGACTGCAGTCGCCAATCCGTTGGCACATTCCGAAATAATTCTGCCCTCGGATGGTCCGCAGGCACATCCTTCGGCG
Organism: uncultured Acidobacteriota bacterium; assembly: GCA_963831545.1. GTDB lineage: Bacteria > Acidobacteriota > Terriglobia > Acidiferrales > UBA7541 > Acidiferrum. Next base: position 229,276 of record CAWHQX010000017.1, on the reverse strand, counting down.
CGTGCTGGAACAAGACATTCTCTGCCAGACGCCGTTCGTGTTCCGGAATTGACGCAAAGCGTTCGAGCTTTTCTGTATTTACGATCGCTAGGTCCAGTCCGGCCTTCGTGCAGTAATACAGAAATACCGAGTTCACTACTTCTCGCGCACCTGCCGGTAGTCCGAACGACACATTCGAGATTCCCAGAATGGTCCGGGTATCCGGTAGCGCCTGCTTGATCAACCGAATCCCTTCAAGCGTCTCCACGGCGCCGCCAATATAATTCTCGTCCCCTGTGGCGCAGGGAAACACCAGAGGATCAAAAATGATGTCTTCTGGCGCCATTCTATATTTTGTCGTCAGCAACGCGTAGGAGCGCTGCGCAATTTCCAGTTTCCGCTCACGGGTAAACGCCTGCGCCTGCACCGGATCTTCATCGATGCACCCCACCACAATTGCCGCGCCAAAATCGTGCGCGATCGGGACGACCTTTTCGAATTTTTCCTCGCCATCTTCGAGATTGATTGAATTGATAATCGCTTTGCCCTGGCAGTATGTCAGCGCCAGCCGGACCGCCGTCGGGTCTGTCGTATCGATCATGATTGGTGCTTTAATTTTCCGAATCAGCTTCTCGTAAAATGGCGGAATGTCTTTTTTTTCATCCCGGTCGGTGCTCTGCAAACAAACGTCAACGATGTGCGCGCCCCCTTTCACCTGTCTACGCGCAATTTCCGTCGCTTCTTCAAATTTCTCTTCCGCCATCAAATTCTTGAACAACCGGGAACCGATTACATTTGTCCGCTCGCCGACCAGCAGCGGCCTCGTCTGATCATCAGCTTCAATCGTTTCCACTCCTGAGTAAACCGCACGATGCGGCTCCGCAGGCCTGACACGCGGCTTTTTGCCTTGAACCATCTGTGCAATTGCCCGTATGTGTTTTTCGGTCGTTCCGCAGCATCCACCAACAATATTCAGCCAGCCCTGATTCACAAATTTCTCGAGCTGCGCGGCCAGGGTCGTCGGTGTCTCTAGGTATTTCCCCTCTTCATCCGGCAATCCAGCGTTCGGATAGCACGACACGAACTCTCCCGACGCAGCGCTCAAGGTTCGGATATGGTCCGTCATGAATTCCGGGCCCGTCGCGCAGTTCATGCCAAATGCCAACGGATGCGCGTGCCGAAGCGAGGCCCACATCGCTTCCACCGTCTGCCCTGCCAACATGGTCCCCATCGGTTCAATCGTCACCGAAACCAGGAAGGGAATGGGTAGACCAATTTCCTGGGAATATTTCTGGATCGCGAGTATGGCCGCCTTGATATTCCGCGTGTCCTGGCAAGTCTCGATCAACAGCAGGTCCGAACCGCCTTCCACCAGTCCTTTGGCCTGCACGTAATAGGAATCCAGCAAGCCCTCAAACGTCACCCCGCCCGTCACCGTGATCGCCTTTGTCGTCGGGCCCATGGATCCCGCCACAAATCGCGGCTTCGCCACAGTAGAAAACTCATCGGCGGCCTGCCTTGCGAGTTCCGCTGACTTCTTGCTCAGTAGATGAGCGTCCTTTTCCAGCCCATATTCCGCCAGAACCAGTGGGGTCGACCCAAAGCTATTGGTCTCCACAATATCCGAACCCGCCTCAAAATATTTACGGTGGATATCGAGTACAACATCTGGCCGGGTGCGCACCAGATTCTCATTACAGCCTTCTAGTGCGTTTCCCCCGAAGTCCGCCGCGGTCAGGTCCCGCTGCTGCAGCATCGTGCCCATCGCGCCATCTAGCACCAGAACGCGTTCAGCCAACAGCTCGCGCAGCGCCTTTTCCGATTCCCGCAAATTTTTCATTCAGCCCGCGTCCTCAATTTCTTGCTCTCACAGGGTGGCACAAGCCACTCTTGTGTGTGCGGATTCGATCCTGCAAACGATCCCCTTATTTTACTTGTGTTTCCGCCCGCCCGACACCACTCCGCACCGAATGGCTATTAGATGCCCTCCAACCCCCTTAAAATACGTCTTATCTGTCAGTAACAGTTCGTGAACATCTGTCCTCAAGGACCTTGCCCCTTGGCCCGCCTTTCTCTACCCTCAAGAACAGTGGCTACCAAACGAATGTCTCCGAAACTCACTGTCTGTCTCTTGTCTCCGCACCCGCTGGTGCTTACTGAATTCGAGCGGCTACTCGGCAAAGCGTCTCAGTTTAAAGTGATTGCCAAGCAGCTGGAATCTACTTTGGCTCCCGATCTTCGCAATCTTGAGCCCCCTAAGGCGCAGGTCTATGTCATTGACGCACATGCCGCACGCCAGGCCACCGGAGCTCTACTCACCAATATCCTTGAGCGCGTAACGGATGCGCGTTTGATCGTCGTTGGAGATGCCATCAACGACGCCAATGCGTACTCGCTTCTGCGGCTCGGAGTCAAAGGCATTCTGTCCTACGCCGAGGCCCGCGACCAACTTGCCCGTGCACTTCCTCTGGTTTCGCAGGGCGGCTTCTGGGTTCCTCGTTCCGTGCTGTCGGGTTTTGTCGATTCGATACTGACCAGTCAAGGCCGCCGCCTGAAGACCGAATCCATCACAAATCTCAGTCGCCGCGAACAGGAAGTCTTGGACTCCTTACTCGAGAACCTTTCCAATAAGGAAATCGCAAGCAAACTTAACATCGCCGAGCGCACGGTAAAGTTCCACGTTTCTAACCTGCTCAACAAGTTCGGTGTCCGCCGACGGGCCGACCTTATTCTCCTCACCTTCCAGCGACGCATGGCCCAAGCCTGATTCTTGGGAACATTGATTTCATAGGCGTCTTCCAGGGTTGAGTACCGCTTTCTCCCTACGATCTTCGCTGGCGTCTGCTCCCGGGCTTTGATCGCTTTGTGTTCAGCCAGGACCTTCGTCTCGCGCCTCTGCTGTGGTTAAATACAATTTGCGCCAGATCCCGATGACCACGTTTCATATCGAACAATTCGGTTGCCGAGCCACGCAAGCTGATGCTGCCGCCATTGAGCGCCAGCTGCTCGAGCAAGGCTGCTCCATGGCCACTGGCTCATCCACGGCCGAATTTGTGGTCATCAATACTTGCACGGTCACCGCTGCTGCGGACGCCCAGGCCCGTGACGCCATTCGCAAGATTCATTCGGCCAATCCCGAAGCGCGCATTATTGTGACCGGCTGCTATGCCCAACGCGATCCCGAAGAACTCGCCGCTCTTCCTGGTGTTTCCTACGTCGTCGGTAATTCCCACAAACCGCAGATTCCGACTCTTCTAAACGGAATGCGCACTGACCATCCAGCAACCACTTCTCCGGTAGAACTATTTCCACTCTCTTTACTCCAGCCGGCAGTACAAATCACGAGGCAACCCCCCGCACCCGTTTTGTCCGGTGACATCTCGCTTCTCTCTGATGTGCTCGTCGCTCCGGTCCTCGGCGGGGAAGGAAATCGTACCCGCCCTACTCTTAAAATCCAGGACGGCTGTAATTCTCGCTGTTCGTTCTGCGTTATTCCTTCGGTTCGTGGCAAGTCCCGCAGCCTTCCCGTCCGGACAGTCATCGCCGAACTCCAGCGGCTCTCCGGTTCCGGTTACAAGGAGATCGTTCTTAGCGGCATCAATCTCGGAACCTACGGACGCGATCTTTCTCCTCGCACCAGGTTTCTTGATCTCCTACGCCACATCCTCGACGAAACGGATGTACGGCGCCTTCGCATCAGCTCGATTGAGCCTATGGACGTCACGCATGATCTGATCACCTTTTTTGCTTCTACCGATCGACTCGCTCCTCACTTTCACATGCCTCTGCAATCTGCCTCTAACCGCATCCTCGCAGCCATGTGTCGTTGGTACCGCGCCGAACACTACGGTCGCCGCGTCGAGTTCATACACGAGCTCCTTCCCCATGCCGCCATCGGTGCCGATCTCATCACCGGATTTCCGGGCGAAACCGAAGCAGATCATTCCGCTACGCTCCGCTTCATTGAATCCCTGCCATTTACTTATCTTCATGTTTTTTCGTATTCGCAGCGCCCGGGCACCAAAGCCGCCTCGCTGCCCGATCAACTCTCCGGTACCACAATCAAGCGGCGTGCCCGAGAGCTCCGCTCCCTTGGCGACGCCAAATCTGCGGAATTTCGCACTTCGCAGATCGGTCGCGAACTCTCTGTCCTAACGCTTCGACGAGAAGCAAAGGATGCTGATCGGCAGTGCACTCCGGCGATTTCGGGAAATTACCTCACCGTCCAGATCCCCGTTGCGCTTCCCCCGAATCAGTTTTTGCCGGTCATGATTGACGGCTTCAATGGCAAGGATTTGCTAGCATCTCCCTTAGAGCCCCTGTACCACGGCGCGGAAGGAGCCGGTTCACTCAAAAGCGCATGAACTTTCTTGGCATCTCGTCGTTAGGACACAGTTCTGCGGTAGCTCTCTTGAACGATCAAGGCGTGGTTTTTGCCATTGAAGAAGAAAAACTCAACCGCCTCCACGACCCTACCGAAATACCACGACTCGCGCTTGATCGTTGCCTGCTCGAAAATCATCTGAAGCTTTCCGATTGCCGCGCAGTCGGTCTCGCCGACCGCTCGGTCTCTGTCAAATCTTCCCGTTCCAAAAAGAGACGGGTTACCCATTCCGCCGCTCACGATCGCCTGCTTCATCTCCTCCGCGGAGGCCCCCGCCTTTCTCATTTCGATCACCATTTCTGCCACGCCGCCAGTGCGTACTACACTTCCGGTTACGATCGCTCTCTGATTCTCACTCTGGACGAAGGTACCGGATCGCAATCCGGTTTTCTCGGCGTGGGTGATGGCGATGAAATCGAGCGGCTTACCTCCTTCAAGTTTCCCGATTCGCTGGCATGGTTTTACACCCGGGTCACAGAAGCAGCTGGCCTTCGACCGCATCGCGACGAACATAAAATTCAGTGGCTCAGCAAAGATGGTGAGCCCGAATATCTGCCGGCCTTCCGCAAGATGTTCACCTGGAAATCTACAGGGGCATTTGCACTGAATCGCCGCTATTACCTTGCAGGTCCTGATCATCGTGGCATTCTTGCTCCGCAGTTTTATCGCGAATTAGGCATCTCCTCCCGGGGGAATCCCTTGACCCCAGCGACACGCGCGAATATTGCGCGCAGCCTGCAGGATTTTGTCGAAGAAATGGTCCTCGAGCTCACGAACAATTTCAGGGAAAAAACAGGGGTCCAATCGCTTTGTGTGGCAGGAGGCTTGTTCTTGAATGTCTTCCTCGTGCGCGCCCTTGAATCGCGCGGAGGTTTTGAACGTGTCTGTGTGCAACCGGTTTCCGGCAACGCGGGCACGGCCCTTGGCGCCGCTTTTCTTGCCCGGAAAAAGGTCACGGGTCATTCCGGCCGTGCGCCCCTCGATACCCTTTCGCTCGGCATGAACGCCGATTCTCAGGAAATTAAAGCGGTCCTCGACAACTGCAAGATCGCCTACCGCTACCTGTCAGGGGAAGATGAAACCGTTGAGGAAACCGTTCGTCTGCTCGCCAGGGACAAGATCGTCGGCTGGTGTCAGGGACGGTCCGAGTTTGGACATCGTGCCCTCGGCCACCGCAGCTTGCTGGCCTCGCCGTTCTCTGAATACATCATCGAAAACGTGAACCAGTACATCAAGCACCGGGAAGAATTCCATCCGTTTGCGCTCTCCGTCCCTGCCGAGTGCGCGGCCGACTACTTTGAAGCGTCACCAAACTGCAGGTTCATGGCCTCGCTCGCGATACTCAGAAAGCCAATCGACGGCCTCGAACGATTTGCCTTCCACGGCAACTCCGTACGGGTTCACACGGTTGATCGGCACGCCAACCCGCTCTTCTGGAAGCTCCTCCGCAGTTTCGGCGAATCTGCGCCTGCGCCGATTCTCGTAAACACTTCGTTCAATCTTTTCGGAGAACCGTTGGTGACCGAGCCGCGCGGTGCTGTTCGCAGCTTCTTTTGCGCCGGCATCGACGCTCTGGCACTCGGCACCTTTCTTCTTGTGAAATAGTGCGATCGCTTCCCGGGCTCCCGTTTCTGATCCTGGGGATTGCCAGACGTCAGCGGGGACGTTCCGTTTTCTCTCCGCGTCCAATCCGCCCAATTCCTCTTACCCTTCGAAAATCACCTGGGCAATTGCCTGCGCCTGCGTGTGTGTAATGCTCACGACAATGTTCTTCACTCCGAGCGCATCCGCAATCTTTCGAGCCTCACCTTTCAAGACCAAGGTCGGCCTTCCCCCTCGCATCCTTACAATTTCCAGATCGACCCAGCGCACTCCCCGGCTCCAACCGGTCCCCAACGCCTTCATCGCCGCTTCCTTCACGGCAAATCGTCCCGAGTACCGCTCATATTTGTTCTTAAACTGTTCGCAGTACGCTGCTTCCTCCGGCGTAAACACGCGCCGCAAGAATCGTTCTTTCTGTGATTCGATCACCGCCTGAATGCGTGGCACTTCGGCAACGTCGATTCCCATTCCAACGATCATGCTTCACCCTCGACGATCCAAGCGAGCCCCAAATCCATCCACTTCGACCGAACACGTACGTTGCGATTATACTGTTCAGATTGTGACTACAGCGAATCTATCCCCGCCGAATCGTCGCACGGGTAAACCCGTGAATCTCCGAAAGCGGACAAAGCCGGTAAATATTGCATTCCCCTGGATGCTGACGCGAAGCAAAGGACTGAGAATTCTCCAACTAAAGCCACTGCTGGCGCTTCCGTGGCTTGTTCACGGGTTCAGCACCCGGTTCGGCGGCCGAAGTTCTCTCGAGGGTGAACAGGTCCTGAATCTGGCATTTATGGATTGGGATGAGCGGAACAACGTCCTCGAAAATCGCAATCAATTTCAATCTGCCGTGAATGCCAGGGAGTTCGCGCTGATTCCGTTGAAGCAAGTTCATTCTGACGTGGTTCACCGCATTTCCGCAGGCGCGGTTGAAGCCCTACCCGGAGACGCATCGATCACAAACGTACGGAATGTTCTTCTTTCTGTGCAGACTGCTGATTGCGTGCCGATTCTCCTTGTCGATCCGAGAAAGCGTGCGGTTGCGGCGATTCACGCGGGTTGGAGGGGAACTCTGGCTCGGATCGCCGAAAAATCCGTCGGACGCATGATTCAGGAATACGGCAGCAAGCCTGCCGATCTGATCGTGGCGATTGGTCCGTCGATTGGTCCATGTTGTTATGAAGTTGGCGTTGAACTCGTCAGCAAATTCACTGCACAATTTGTCGACGCTGCTGAATACTTTGACGAGCCGCGAACGGGCGACGAACCGAATCCGATTCAGTGGCTCAACATGAAGCCCCCAGGGCACCAGCCGCCACCAAAGAATGTGCATCTAGACTTGCGCGAAGCCAATGTTTCACAGCTCAGATCCACAGGAATTCGTGCCGCAAATATTCATGTGAGTGCGTTGTGCACCGCTTGCAACACCGACATATTTTTCAGCTACCGAAAGGAAAGCACGAGATCCGGACGATCACTGGCGGTCATCGGAATGAGAGAGGGTTAATCCAGGCTGCTTATTGCAGGACGTTCAGGGGAGAATTTGCTAACTCCAGCAAGGCGAGTTGGCCACAAGCGGCCATGACGTCGCGGCCGCGGGAATAGCGCACAAAGGTCGGTATTTCTCGGTTGATCAGGATCTTCTGGAATGATTCGATTCGTTCTGCACTCGATTCCTTGTAGGGCAATTCGCCTGGATTCCACGGAATCAGATTGACCTTGACGCTTTTCAGCGGCGCCAGCAATTTTGCAACGCGCTTCGCGTCCTCTCTCGAGTCATTGCTCCCGCCCAGCATTACATACTCAAAGGTGATGTGTTCCCAGTTGCGTAACGGATATGTGCGGCAGACCTCAATCAGCCTTGCCAGCGGATACTTGCGATTGACTGGCATCAGCACGTCGCGTTGCTCGTCGCTGGACGCGTTCAGCGAAATCGCGAGCTTCGGCCGCACTTCTTCTTTGGCCAACCGCTCGATCCCCGGCACGATCCCGCTCGTTGAGAGCGTGACGTGCTTTGGCGAAAGTCCAATACCTTTTTCATCCAGCAGAATGCGCAACGCGACCATTACATTGTCAAAATTCAGGAGCGGTTCTCCCTGGCCCATCAGCACGACGTTGGTTTGAACCGGGTCAGCCTCTTGACCTGGATCGTCGTCCATATCAGGTACACCTTCTGTGGCAGAACTGGCGGGGCGGAGGTGTCTCTCGGAGGCCTCTTTCAGCGGCAATAAAACCTGAGCGATGATCTCGCCAGGGGTGAGATTGCGAATGAGTCCCAATTGCGCCGTCAGACAGAATTGGCAGTCGACGGCGCAACCTGCCTGCGTCGAGATGCAAATCGTTTGCCGCCGTTCGCTCGGCATGTACACAGCTTCGATCGAGGATGGCTTCGGGCCTCCTTCGAGGCCCAACAGGTAGCGTACAGACCCATCGGTAGAAAGGTATCGCTGCTTTATTTTTGGCAATGCCAGCGAGGCCTCACGCGCCAGTTTTTGTCGGAGCCGGGCAGGCAAGTTGGTCATCCGGGCCAGGTCAAAATTCCGTTCGTTGTACAGCGCGCGGTAGATCTGGTCACCGCGGTAGGCGGGTTCACCAAGTGAGAGGCAGTACTCACGCAACTCTTCGAGGGTTTTGCCAAGCAATTCCATCATTTCTCTTTATCCACTAGCATAGCGCGGGGCATCGACCCGGCGTGAACCTAACTTTTCGGGATACGTAAGTAATTGCATCGAAATGGCTTATATCGCGACTCGTCACCTGCTCTTCCCTGTGCCACAATACTTTATATGGTTGCGACCACAAGGGATATTCATCGGCATGTTCTGCCGAACGGCCTGATCGTCATTACCGAGACGATGCCGCAGGTGCGTTCGGTTTCGGTCGGGATCTGGGTGAACAACGGATCGCGACGCGAAAAGGCCGCGGAAAATGGGATGGCGCACTTTCTGGAACATATGGTTTTCAAGGGAACGGAGCGGCGCTCTGCCGAAGACATCGCACGAGAGATGGATTCAGTCGGCGGAATGCTGGACGCGTTTACCTCCAAAGAGCAGATTTGTTTCAACGCGAAGGTGCTCGATGAGCACCTCCCGATCGCGTTCGACGTGCTGGCGGATCTGGTACTGCGTCCGAAATTGAATGCCGACGATGTAAAGAAAGAACAGCAAGTGGTGCTCGAAGAAATCAAGATGGACCTGGACAATCCCGAGTACATGTTGCATGACATTTTTACGCGAGGCTTCTGGCCCGAACATTCCCTCGGACGGCCAATTTTGGGAACACCCGAGACGATCAAAAGTTTTAACCGCGAGAAGCTATGCGGACGATTTCAAAAATGGTTTGCGCCGGACCATATTGTCGTGACTGCCGCCGGGAACGTCACACACGAACAGGTCGCGAGTCTGGTGGAAAAAGAGTTTGGGCATTTGCAACGCTCAGGCGAACCTGACGCAGAATCGGCTCCGAAAACAGCCGCGCCGATTCATCTGCAAACCAAGCGCGATTTGGAACAGATCCATCTATGCATCGGCGTCCCGTGCATTCCGCTTGCTGATGAGCGGAGATTCGCGGTCGCGATCTTGAATAACTTGCTGGGCGGCGGGATGTCTTCGCGGCTGTTTCAGAATATTCGGGAGAAGCAGGGATTGGCATATGCCGTATTCAGCGAACTGACGCCGTATTCGGATGCGGGTATGCTCAGTGTATATGCAGGGACCGCGAAAGAAACCGTTTCCCAAGTACTGGATTTGACGATTGCAGAATTCCGGGCGATGAAAGAATCGCCGGTGACGGAGGAAGAGTTGCGGCGCGCGAAGAATCATCTGAAGGGCTCGCTCATGCTTTCTCTTGAATCGACAAGTTCGCGCATGTCGAATCTGGCCCGGCAGGAATTGTACTTTCACCGCTTCTCGACGCTCGACGAAATTCTTTCGGCGATTGAAGCGGTCACGCACGAGCAGGTACAGTCACTGGCACAGCAGTTCTTTCAGCCTGAACAGATTGCGGTGACCGTGTTGGGTAGTCTGAACGGGTTCACGCTGACGCGTGACCGGTTGGTCTGTTAAGGGCTCAAGCGCGTTCCGTACTTGACGCAATCGAAGCCACACCGGACGCGGGAACCTCCGTTAAAATCTCTCGAACAGGAGTTCGTTGACGGGGCGGGTCAGTTGACCTTGATGCCGCCGCAGCATTTCTTGTATTTCATGCCTGAACCGCAATAGCACGGATCGTTTCGGCCGATCTTCTCGATCGGTTCGTCCGGGCGGAACGTTAATCGCTTCTGATACTGCATTTCGGCCTGGGCCGCACGGTGTTTGGCGAAATGACGGTACAGTTCGGAAACACCTCTGGAGACGTCTTTCAGCAGGATTTCCCTCTCTTCGTCCGTCCACGGCATCTTCGGCGGGCGCAAAGCGGGATCGGGATGATGTTCGTAGTTCAGTGTAATGATGGGAGCAATCCATTCGTACTTGTTCGTGTCGTCGAAAAGTTCGTCCCAAAGATCATCGCGCAATCCGACCCCACGCATAAATCCCCTGGCCCAGTTGTTGCCCTGAACTTTCCGCTCATCGTCCTCGAGCAGTAAAGGAACGAATGGCTCTGCGCTGGCAAGCGCTTCCTTCACCGAATTCCAGTGATTGAAGATCAGGCTCCACACGAGCCTTGCGGAATCGGGGCCGGCGAAAATCTCCTGGTTGTCGAGCGACTCGCCTGTACCGAAAATCTCCGGCAAGTACTCCTCCCGAGGGACCATCTGCGGGGCACAGTGGAGAGCGGTGAAGAAACCGTCGAGCTCTTCAAGGTCCATCGCGCCATCCGCCCCCAGTTGATCAAGCAGTTCACCGAGGGTTTCAAGACTCGCATCCTCGTAGCGCTCCAGACTCTTGGGCCTTTGGTCACGCTCGTCCATACGTGAATGTTATCCCTTTGTGGCGGGGTTATCCTCAGGATTCTGTCTTGACGATTGACGCGATTGATTCGCTCTGCCATGATTTTGAAAGTTTATTGGGATTTGCAGCTACGGGACAAACGGACTGAAGCGTCACGGGGGGATTTCCCATCGGCTTACGCGTATCCATTCTGGCTTCAGGCAGTTCTGGAAATCTGACGCTTTTGGAAAGCGGTAGCACCCGCATCCTCGTGGATGCGGGCCTCGGAAAACGCGAGACTCTTGCACGATTGGCTGCCGTCGAAAAGACCATCGATCATCTCGACGCCGTCGTCATCACCCACGAACATTCCGATCACTGTAACGGGTTGCCGCAAGTGCTGGGCCTCTGGAAAACGACACTCTATGTGACGGAAGCCACGATGGGTTCCCTGCATCGGATTTTGCCGGATACATTCCGCAAGCGATTGCATGGCGTAGAGTCGATTCAGGCCGGGCAGCATTTTTGTATCGGCGACATCGATGTTCACGCGTTCGCGATTCCGCATGATGCGGTCGACCCGATCGGATTTACATTTCGCAACGACGGCACAAAAGTGGCCGTTTGCACCGATCTTGGCTACATGCCGGAACTGGTGAAAGTTCATCTGCGAGAAACGGACTGCCTGATCCTCGAATCGAATCACGATCTGGACATGCTGAAAGTCGGGCCCTACCCGTGGGTCGTGAAGCAGCGGGTACTGTCGCGCACCGGCCATCTCTCAAATCATGCGGTCAGCCAATATCTGTCGGACCCGGATGGATTCGACGCGTATGCCCGGTATTTGGTGCTGGCCCACGTTTCGCAGGAAAACAACAATCCGGATTTGGTGAAACTGTCTGCCGAGGAGGCGCTGCACCGGCGCCCTTCCGAATCACCGTTCCGCGGAGAATTGATGGTTGCTTCGCAGACAGTACCGCTGAAGCCGCTGCAACTCTAAGCAATTCAGCCCGACCTTCGTCCGATCTCTGTTCGCTCGTATGCTCGCCCAGCGCTCCGTCGAGCCCTATTTCTTCCGAATTCCTCAAGACCTTGACGGGTCTAAAGGGATCGAGTCTGCCCAGCGTGGCGAAGGCGAAAGACCGTATGTGGGGGGACATGACAGCCGTCAGAATCGGCGGATTTGCCATTCGTTGACAGGGCCACGGTTTTCCCGTAAGTTGAAAAGACTTGGTAGAGGTGCAACGACCATGAGTAGGCTAACGCATTGTCCGAGCAGCATCGGGCGCTAGCTGAAAGGGGTCCGGCCGGAGGGCCGAAACAGTCTTGACTGGACTGTCTGTTGCCGAAATCGCTGCGGTGGCTGTGCTGCAACGATTGGGGGGCAAGTCCAAGGCTTGTCCACTGCCACTCGTCAGCCCAAAAGGCGGGTGGAGCGCTATCGAGAGGCAACTGCGCGTTTGTCGGCAGTCCTTCCTTTCGCTTCCGCTCCCATAAATTCAGGCCAAGAAGAGACTATGAAACCTTTTGAATTGACTCGCGCGTTAGTGGATATCGATTCGACGACCGGAAGCGAACTCGCCGTAGCCGACTATTTATTCTCGTATTTGTCGCCCCTGGTCGCAAAGTACGGCGGGAAAGTGGAGCGGCTCAAAGCTGCCCCGCGTCGCGACAATATCCTGGTTACGTTCGCGAATCCGGTGGTGACGCTCTCGACCCACATGGACACCGTACCGCCCTTTTTCGCTTCACGGGAAGACGAAGAACATATTTTCGGGCGCGGCTCCTGCGATGCGAAAGGAATTATCGCGGCGATGATTGCAGCAGGAGAGGCGCTGCTGGCCGACGGAGTCCGGAATATTGCATTTCTGTTTGTCGTCGGAGAGGAGCGAAGCAGTATCGGCGCGAAGATGGCGGCGCTTGATCCGCGTGGATCGCAATTCCTGATTAACGGAGAGCCTACCGAGAACATGCTGGCGATTGGGTCCAAGGGCGCCCTTCGCTACGAACTGAAGGCCGAAGGAAAGCTGGCACACTCCGCATACCCGGAATTGGGGCATTCAGCCATTCATTCGCTGCTCGATGCACTGCATGATGTTCGCGCTATTGCGTTGCCGACGGACCCGCTTCTCGGGGAAGCAACATTGAACGTTGGCACAATTGCAGGTGGGCGTGCGCCAAACGTAGTGGCCGATGAGGCTCGCTCCGAGATCATGTTTCGTCTCGTAAGCGATCCAGTTGAGTTGCGCGCTGCGGTCGAGAAGATTGCCGTCTCACACGAAATCAAGGCGCGCGAAGTACTGTTTACGCCAGTGGTGCATCTTGGCGCGTTGCCGGACTTCGAGACGACGGTCGTCGCATTTACCACAGATGTGCCCGCATTCGATGGAAGCTGGGGCAAGGCGTATCTGATCGGCCCGGGAAGCATCCACGTGGCGCACACCGCAGAAGAATACATTCCGAAGAAACAGCTGCTCGATGCGGTAGAGATCTATGCGCGGATGGTGCGTCAACTACTGGCGACCGGTGTGGCGACGTCATGAGTGATCGACTGGCGATCGTTGGCTACGGGAAAATGGGTCGGATGGTCGAGAATCTCGCCCCGGAATATGGATTTGAAGTTTGCGCGCGACTGACAAAAGCCGAGATGACGAACGCTACGGAGGCCTCCCTGAAGGGAGCCGTCATCGCCATTGAATTTACCAGTTCTGTGGCCGCAGCGGCGAACCTTAAAACCCTGGCAAGACTCGGCGTGAACACCGTCTCCGGGACTACGGGCTGGTACGAGCGGTTCGAAGCGGTCCGTGAGGAATTCCAGGCGGCAAAGACCGGTTTGGTGTTCGGGACGAACTTTTCTGTCGGGGTGAATCTGTTTTTGGAAATTGTCCGACACGCGGCCTCGGTCATCGAACGGTACCCGGAATATGAAGCTTGGGGCTGGGAAATCCATCACTCGGCAAAAAAAGATGCGCCGTCGGGGACGCTGACCCGACTCGCCGAGGAAGTACGGGCAGCCGGATTTGCGCGTGAACTGAGTCTCAGTTCGAATCGGGCCGGGGTCCACGCGGGTACACATGAGATTGGATTTGATTCCGTAGTGGACACAATTACCCTGCGGCACACCGCCAGAAGCAGAGAAGGATTCGCGCGCGGTGCATTGCTGGCAGCGCGATGGCTCGTTGGAAAGCATGGCGTCTATGAGTTTCAGAAAATTTTTGGCGAGCTCGCAGGAAGGCCAGCCAGAAAACGGCGGGAAGACCCGCTCCCCAGTCGATTCGTTTGAGAATCAGGTTGGGCAAGGAGCAAGACATGATGTTCACCGGAACAGGCACCGCGCTGGTCACTCCATTCGACCGCGATGGTCGAGTTGATGAATCCTCGCTACGCATGCTGCTGCGGCGACAGATCGAAGCGGGTATTGATTTCCTGGTGCCATGCGGAACGACCGGCGAGAGCCCGACACTTGCGCGCGAAGAACATCTGCGCGTTGTCGGAATCGCGGTTGAAATGGCGAATGGGAAAGTCCCCGTGCTGGCGGGCGCTGGAGGATATAACACGGCAGAAGTGATCACCTTGGCCCGCGAACTGGTCCAACTGGGTGCGAATGGAATCCTTTCGGTTACGCCTTATTACAACAAGCCGACGCAGGAGGGTTTGTTCCAGCATTTCAGGGCGATCGCCAATGCAATCAGTGTGCCGGTTGTGCTTTACAGCGTGCAGGGAAGAACCGGTGTGAACATCGAACCGGCAACGGTGGCGCGGTTGTCGGCTGTCGAAAATATAGTCGGGATCAAGGAAGCATCCGGAAATATCGGACAGATGGCTGCAATTCTGAATTGTGTGCCGTCGGATTTCCTGGTGCTGTCCGGAGATGATGCGATTGCCTTGCCATTGATTGCGTTAGGCGGCCGCGGGGTGATCTCTGTCGTGTCGAACGAAGTTCCGGGCGAGATGGCCACGCTTGTCCGGCTGGCTAACGACGGCGATTTTGCGGGAGCCCGTGAAATCCATCGCAGGTTGCATCCGCTGATGGAAGTGAACTTCCTCGAGTCCAACCCGATTCCCGTGAAGACGGCGATGGCGGAAATGGGCTTGCTTCGACCTGTCTGGAGACTCCCGCTCGTATCACCCAAAGAGGAAACCCGACGGCGGATCCGCGAAGTTCTGGAATCCTTAAATTTAATCGAGCGTGCTCATGCTGCCATCTCAGATTGAAGCGTTGTTCGACCTGGCGCCGGCCGGTTACACAAGCGAGGATCACTCCCTCTTTGCAGAATTCAAGGATGCATTGAACCGCGGAGAAATACGGGCTGCAGAGCCCGATCGGGCTTCGGCTACCGGATGGACGGTAAACACGTGGGTAAAGAAGGGAATTTTGCTGGGATTTCGAATGAGCGAAATCGTGGATATGTCGATCGACGTGAGGCGCCAACCCTTCTTTGATAAGGCTGCCTACCCTGCCCGGTCGATTTCCGAACGGGATGGAATCAGGATTGTTCCCGGGGGCTCGAGTATCCGTGACGGAGCGCATATCGCACGCGGAGTGATTTGCATGCCGCCGATGTTTGTGAATGTCGGAGCCTATGTCGGCGAGAACACGATGATCGATTCGCACGCGCTCGTGGGTTCTTGCGCGCAGGTGGGGAGAAATTGTCACATTTCGGCGGCCTCGCAAATTGGCGGTGTAATCGAGCCCGTCGGAGCGTTACCCGTAATTGTTGAGGATGACGTTCTGGTCGGAGGGAACTGCGGAATCTACGAAGGAGTCATCATCAAGGGTCAGGCGGTGTTGGGTACGGGTACGATTTTGAATCGATCGATCCAAGTTTACGATCTTGTCCGCGACACTGTGTATGCGGCGCAGGACGAAACTCCGCTCGTGATTCCAGAAGGCGCGGTTGTGGTCCCCGGATCACGTGCCATTAGGAGCGGAGCGGGAGCAAAGTGGGGTTTGTCGCTGCAGACGGCAGTGATTGTGAAATACCGGGATGAGCGAACCGGTTCTCGCGTTCAATTGGAAGATCTATTGCGTTGAGTAACCGTTCAGAATTGTTCCTATTTTTCACATTATTTTCAGAAGCTCTATGTTTTTCCGTAGCTCAATTGTAAATAATTGTGAATTTCCACAGATTAGAAAAAGTTATAACCACTGACAGATTCATTACCTTGACAACGGTGGTGTAAATATCTTAAAAAACAAGGCAATTGGTGCGGGGTGATTTGGGTGAGTCCAGGCAGCAGCGGCCTCGTCAGGACGTCAGATCTGCACCGTTAACCGTCCAAGCGGTTCGCCAGCTGAAGTCCCCAAACACTAAAAAGCAAAATTGGTGCGCGAAAGGACCTGTTTCATGAGACCTATTCTATACAGGCTTCATTTTTCGTTTCTCGTTGTTGCAGCGCTCACTCTGCTGTTCTCGACTGGTTCGTCTGCTCAAACCGGTACGACTTCGATACGCGGGACTGTGGTCGATAAGTCTGGCGGAGCGATTGTTGGCGCGGTCGTCAAGCTCAGTAACAAGGAGTTGGGCGTGGAGCGCACCACGATTGCGAACGACACGGGCGCCTACGAGTTTGTGTCGCTAAAACCCGGAACGTACGACCTCAGCGTCGAAGCAAATGGATTTCACCGGTACGACCAGACCAATGTTCAGTTGCTGGTCAATACGCCCACGACCGTCAATGTCACGCTGCAGGTCGGCGCGACAAACGAGACAGTGGAAGTGTCGGCGCAATCGGTGACGTTGAATACAACAGACGCATCGCTCGGCGTGGCGTTTGGCGAGAATCAGGTAAAGGAACTGCCTTTGGAAAGCCGCAACGTCGGCGATTTGCTCTCCCTGCAGGCGGGGGTGGTCTATACCGGAAACAACCCGAGCATTGATACGAACACCGACACCAGAAGCGGTGCGGTGAACGGCGCGCGAAGCGATCAGAGTAACGTCACCCTGGATGGAATTCCCGTCAACCCGAAGGGTGGATACGCGTTTCAGTCGGTGCTTCCAGTGACGTTGGATTCGATCGAAGAATTTCGCGTGACGACCAGCAACTCCGATGCGGATGAAGGAAGTGCGGGAGGCGCCCAGGTTGCGCTCGTCACCAAGAGCGGAACCAACAACTTTCACGGCTCCGCCTACGAATACAACCGCAATTCCTATTTCAGCGCGAACGATTATTTCCTGAAATACTCGCAATTGAACAGCGGAGATCAGAACAAGCCGCAATTCTTGAACCGGAACATCTTCGGTGGCTCGGTCGGCGGTCCCATCAAGAAGGACCGGCTGTTCTTCTTTTTGAATTACGAGGCGTACCGCGACGTAGAACAGGTTAGTTCGGAGAGAATTGTGCCAACCGCAGCGTTGCGCGACGGCGTCGTGCAGTACGCGTGCGACTCGGGCGCAAACTGCCCAGGCAATTCTGCAACAGGCTACAGCGGAGCGACGTACTCTCCGGGCGCCGGCTATTATGCGATGTCACCTGCGCAGTTAACCGCGATGGACGCGAATGCCGCCGCCACCCAGCCTGGGCTGATCACCAAGTACGCACCCGGTCCGAATGCGGCAATGCTCACCTATTTTAACCAATACCCGTTGCCGAACGATTTCAGCCAGGGAGACGGACTCAATACGGCGGGATATCGATTTGCCTCGCCAACCCAAAATACCAAGAACTGGTACATCGCAAAGATGGACTACAACATTACGAGGGATGGTAAACAACGCGTTTCCTTGACAGGTGCCCTCGCAAACCAGAACCAGGGAAATGGCGAATTCCTTCCGGCTGGATTTACGCAAGGAGGAGTTCCAACCACGAGTCTCCTCAACTACAACAAGGGATTGATTGCGAACTACTCCGCGGTCATTACCAACACCCTCATCAACAATTTTCGGTATGGGTACGTTCGCGAGAGTATCGGAACGATTGGCAATACCAATCAGGCTTGGAATGGAATCCGAGGAATTGATCAAGGTTATTATTACTCAAGTGAATTTCAGCGGCCGATTAACAGCTTCTGGGACGATCTGAACTGGTCCAAGGGCAAGCATACGATTCAGATCGGGTTTCAGGCATCCTTCATTCGAAATCCAACCACGAGCTCCACGAGTGCGTTCAGTAGCGGCTATATGAACTCACAATGGCTCAACACATCGGGGCTTGCGGGTCGAGCGTCTTCTCCGTTGAACCCGGCAAATAACGGCCTGCCTGCCGTAGACTTCGGCGGGTTTGGCACCAATTACGACAATGCTGTGACGGCGCTCCTCGGCATGGACGTCGAAGTAAACGCGCAATACAACTACAATCGCGACGGCTCCACTCTCCCTCAGGGAGCGCCCGTTGTTCGTCACTTTGCCGAGAACGGCTATGAAACCTACATTCAGGATACCTGGAAGGTGAAGCCCACCCTGACACTCACTTTCGGTTTGCGCTACTCGCTATTCTCCCCACCCTGGGAAACGAATGGCCTCGAAGTGACACCGACAGAAAGTTTGAACACGTGGTTTAACGCAAGAGCTGCCGCGAATACAAACGGAAATCCTTCGATCGCCGTCGCGCCGGTGGCGTTTAATTTTTCAGGCCCAGCGAACGGAGGAACGGAAGGGTACTACGGCTGGGACTACAAGGATCTGGGCCCCCGCGTGGCTTTAGCGTGGTCGCCCGGCTTTGAGAATGGTCTGCTCAGCAGTATTTTCGGCGGAGCAGGGAGGAGCAGTATCCGCGCGGGATTCGGCATCGTGTACGACCGCATCGGAGAAGGACTGCTCGATACCTTCGATCAAAATGGCGCATTTGGACTTTCAACGAACATCCCGAACGCAGCGGCTTCGGAAACGGTGGGGTGTACTCCTCGGGTCACCGGCTTGAATGCCATTCCGCAACTTGACAACTGCGGTGCACCTATTTTTGTGCCGGCTCCGACTCCGAACTATCCCCAGCCGTATCCAAGCAATCCGGAGCCGGGCAGCGAGGCGATTGCCTGGGGCCTGGACAGCCACATCAAGACGCCCTATTCCTATACACTGGATTTTTCCGTGCAGCGGCAACTGCCGAGTGGGTTCAGCTTGCAGGTTGCCTACGTCGGAAGACTGGGACATAGACTGCTCGCGCAGGACGATTTGGCGATGCCGCTCAATCCCTACGATAAGAAGGCTGGAATTGACTACTTCACTGCCGCGACAGCACTGGCAAAGGTTTACCGCCGGCAATTGAGCGCGGGAAACGGAACTCCGACGAATTCATTCAACCCCAATTCAGTACCCGCGAACGTGCAACAGTACTGGGCGGACATTACTCAACCGCTGGCGGCCGGAGGCGCGTACCAGATCGGTGCCAATAGCCCCTACGGTTCCTGCGCGGGAGGCGGTCTGAATTCGACCACGAACCCGACCGTATTGGCGTTCGATCTTCTCTGCGCCAACGCCTTGAACGAGTCGTTGTCGATCTATGAGATGGATACCGGTGGGGTGCCGGATGCGAACAATCCAAACCAGCTGTATTTCTACCATACCGGCAATTACACCGGCCCAAATATCTTCTACAGCCCGCAATATTCGTCGCTCTACGCATTACGCACAATGACGAATTCTGCGTATAACGCTCTGGAAGTGACCTTGCAGCACAAGATGACCCACGGGATCCAGTTCGACTACAACTATACCTACGGGAAATCCATCGATATCGCTTCCGATGCGGAGCGGGTTGGAACCTGGGGTGGATTGGGCGGCCAAATTATTAACGCCTGGGACCCCAGGTCAAACCGTGCCCCCTCGGACTTCGATCTGCGGCACCAGATGAACGCGAACTTCATTTGGGAAATGCCCTTTGGCCATGGTCAGGCAATCGCTCACGATGCCAACAAATTCGTCGATGCCGTGATTGGTGGCTGGCAATTGTCCGGGCTCATTCGCTGGACCAGCGGATTTGCGGTCAATGTGGATAACGGCGGTCAGTATCCCACGAACTATCAGCTCGAAGGAAACGCCGTTAAACTGCAGAACGTGTCGACCGGCACAAATTACAGCGGTACCGGCGGCCTCAACAACACCAATTCATTTCCCAATCTTTTTGGAATCGGCAACAATGCCTACGCCGATTTTGGCTATGCATTCCCCGGTGGCACGGGAGCGCGCAACCAGCTTCGTGGCCCGGGCTATTTCGGAATCGATCTGGGGATCACCAAGCGCTGGCTGATGCCGTGGAGCGAGAAGCAGAGTTTGCAATTCCGTTGGGAGGTCTTCAACGTGACAAACTCCGTTCGCTTCGACGTGCAGTCGGCGGCGGCTTCCAACACTAACGGCACTCTGTATAACGGGAATTCGGGCAACTTCGGCAACTTCAGCGGTACGCTGACCAATCCCCGGATTATGCAAATCGCGCTTCGGTTCGAGTTCTAGCTCGTAAACCTTCAGCAACCATTCTGAACTCCGGGAGCAAACCTGCTTCCGGAGTTTTTTTTGGATCGCCAACAGTCGCCTCGATGGACCGAAATACCGTATTATTCTCGTATACCTCCATGGAGAAACTGAAGTGATTCCACGCTACACGCGCAAAGAAATGGGACAAGTCTGGAGCGACGCAAATCGCTATCAGCGCTGGCTGGATGTGGAGCTGGCAGCCGCGGAAACGCTTGCCGAGGCCGGCCAGGTACCAAAGGAAGCCGCGGAAGCGCTACGCGCACGGGCAAGGGTTGATGCCGAGCGGATCAATCAACTCGAAGCCAAGGTGAAGCATGATGTCATTGCCTTCACGATGTCGGTCGGAGAGTCGGTCGGCGATCCAAATGCCGCGCGTTGGCTGCACTACGGAATGACCTCAAATGATGTGGTTGACACTGCGCAGGCCCTGCTGGTGCGCGACGCTTCGCACATTATTGAAAAGGATCTGATCTTGTTCGGCGAGGTGCTGGACCTGCGCGCTCACGAATTTCAACATACACCGCAGATCGGGCGTACCCACGGCATCCACGCCGAGCCAATTACCTTTGGACTCAAGATAGCCAACTGGTTCGCGGAAAATCAGCGTAACATCGCGCGGTTTCGCGAAGCCGCAGCGGGCATGCAGTTTGGAAAGATTTCCGGTGCAGTGGGGAACGCTTCGCACCTCGGAACGGAAATTGAGGAGAAGATTTGTGCTCGGTTGGGACTCAAGGTTACCCCGGTGGCGTCGCAGGTGATTCAGCGAGACCGACACGCGCACTATATGAGCGTGCTCGCGCTAATTGCAGCGACGCTTGAGAAAATCGCGCTGGAGATTCGGCATTTGCAACGTACCGAAGTCCGCGAAGCGGAAGAGCACTTTGGCAGCGAACAACGCGGCAGTTCGGCCATGCCCCACAAACGGAACCCGGTGACCTGCGAACAGATCGATGGTCTGGCCCGGCTGGTGCGATCTAATATGCTGGCATCGTACGAAAATATTGCGCTATGGCACGAACGTGACATTTCGCACAGCAGCGTGGAGCGGGTAATCCTGCCGGATTCGACAATCCTCGTCGACTACATGCTGGGCAAGATGATTCAGATTATCGGCGAGATGCGTGTTTTTCCCGAGCGCATGATGCGCAATCTCGAAAGCACGCAGGGACTGGTCTTCTCGGGGCAGCTGTTGCAGGACCTGGTCGAAAAGGGAATGCCGCGCGATGACGCTTATAAATCGGTGCAGCAAAACGCGATGGCGGCATGGGAGACAGACAGTAGCTTTCGTGAGCGCGTTGCGAAAGATCCCGGCATCACGCAATTCCTGACACCCGCAGATTTGCAGCACACATTTGATTTGAAGCGACAGTTGCGTAACGTGGACAAGATTTTTGACCGCGTCTTTGGCACACATCCTGCAGGCGAGCGTGGCGTGGCGAATAAGGGGTAGACCCCAAACAAAAAGAGTTCCCGGACTGCAGGAACTCTTTTGTTCGTGCCTCTTCTGAACGGCGCTGGGCCCGCTCAGCTGCGGAGGCGGAACTGATCAGATACGCAAAAAACTACTCGACGCGCTGGACGTACCGTGCTTCGGAAGTATCCACACGAATTTTATCACCTTCATTGACAAAGGGCGGCACGTTCACGACCAGGCCGGTCTCCATCGTCGCGGGCTTCATGACTGCGCTCGCCGTGGCTTTTTGCAGCGTGGGCTCGGTCTGGATGACCTTCATGTCCATTGTGTCCGGAAGATCGACGCCGATTGGCTTTTCCTCGAAGAACTCGATTTTCACGATGGTGTTGGGAATCAGATAAAGAACAGTTTCGCCCAGTTCGTCCTTGGTCATCTGCATCTGCTCGTATGTTTCCGTATTCATGAAGTGAAAATCATCACCCTCCTGGTAGAGGTATTCGAATTCGATCTCGTCCAGGATCGCGCGGTCCACAAATTCTTCGGCACGGAAACGATAATCAATCATCACGCCATTGCGGAGATTTTTTAGACGAGTTTGCATCGAGCCACGCTTGTTGCCGGGCGTTCGGTGATCGGTGCTGAAAACAGTATAGAGTTGGCCCTCATGCTGAATAACCATGCCGGGGCGAAGTTGAGTGGCTTTTACAGTGCTCATACGCTCATGCGGCCAGACAAAGGCCGTAGACTCCCTGTGAATTTGAAAGAGTTTTCGGAAATTCCAGACGGCAGCCCGGAGGAGCAGCGCTTGGAATGACACGAGGCGCGAAGGGAAAACGGCGTCCCAACGCGAAAATCCAGTATAACGGGGCGCGTCGCAGGAGGTCAATCTAGGGGAAGAACGACCCTGAGCCCTCAAGGTTCATTGTTTTGTCGTTTCCATCGCGCGCCGCTTGGCAGCCTCAGCCATGATCTCTTCGATTTCATCGACGTTACGGGGTAGTTTCTGGCTTAGCACTTCGATGCCGGTTTCGGTAATGAGAACGTCATCTTCGATACGCACGCCCAGGTCTTCTTCGGGAATGTACACGCCGGGTTCAACGGTAACCACCATACCCGGCGCAAGCGGAGTGCAATAGTCAACCGTGGCATCGTGAACGTTCAGACCGAGATTGTGCCCCAGCCCGTGGATAAAGTATTGCCCCAACGGCTTGCCATGCAAATCCTTGCCGTGGGTGTTGATGTAGTTAAACGCGATATACTGCAGCGTGTCTTTTTTATCCTTGTTGCCGCGGCAGCCCATGGTGACCCCGGGTTTCATGGCGGCAAGAGCCGCGTTTTGCGCGCCTAGAACAACTTCGTAGACCTCGCGCTGGCGTTCCGTGAATTTTCCGCTCGCCGGAATGGTACGCGTAATGTCGGCAGCGTAACCGGAATACTGCGCACCCACATCGATTACCACAATGTCGCCATCCTGAATCTTCCGGGAAAGTTTGTCGTAATGGAGAGCAGTGGAATTCGGGCCTGCCCCCACGATGGGCGCATACGCTTCTGCCTCCGAGCCCCCTAGGGCGTGGGCATACACCATTTTGGCAGCGACCTGATATTCATACAGACCTGGTCGCATCATTTTCATCGCTTCCAGTTGTGCGTCGACGGAAAGGTCGACGGCCTGGCGAAGAAAGCCGATTTCTGTCGGAGATTTGATCACCCGCAACGTCCAAATCTGTTTGCGGATATCCTTGATTTCAGCTTGCGGTGCGACCGCCTTCAGCCACTCGAAGGTTTCCTTGTCATGCGGATAGCCGCCCAGTTCTTTCTCGTATGGAAGCGTGGTGTAAACCGTCTTGTAGGGCTTTAGAATATTTTCCAAAGTGGCGCGAAGCTCGGAGTAGGGTTTTACGAGTGCGAAGCCCGTGCGCGCTTCGATTCCGGGGTCGCTCGGTGACATGCGCACGCCATTCCAGACTTCCTTCCTGACGTCTTTCGCGGGAAGGAACAGAATCTCGCGAGGGCCGGTCCAGTCATCCTTCTTCTGGGGGCTACCGTTTGGCGGCAGCAGCACGAGTGCGGCTTCTTCTTCATTTTGCCCGGTGAGGTAATAAAAATTGTCTTCTTGCGCAAAAATGTAGGTCTGCGCTTCTTCTTCCTTGCCGGTGTAGCCGAGCAGTACGACTGGCCCGTCGAGCGTTGAGGCAAGTTTCTGCCGTCGTTCCGAATAGACGGAATTCGGTTCCCGCTCCCGTCGCTGCTGACCGGAGGTGGCCATTGCCAGGACCGACAGGCCTAGGACCAGCACTGCGGTAATCCGGGACGAGTTCAATTTTAGTTCGCGGTTGATGAGTACAGACAGAACTAGAGCAGTCGGGCCACTCAATGATCACCTCAGTCCTTCAGGGCAAAAGGACAAAATTTAATTGTAGCGAAGCAGCAGTTCGTATGCGAATTCTAGCGCAGTTTGGAATCAAAGCGGAAGAAGAGACTAGGCATGAGAGAAAACAGAGTAAAGGATAGCGATGAAGTGACACGTGCTGCCGGCCATAACCAATAAATGCCAAATCAGATGATGATACGGAATGCGCCTGCAAGCGTAAAAGATGACGCCAATCGAATACATCAGTCCGCCAAGGGCCAACCAGAACAAACCTACCAGCGGAACATGCAAGTAGATCTGTCGGGCTCCAACGACGCCGAGCCAGCCCATCGCCAGATAAAGCGAGGTCGAGAAAACAGGGAACCGGTCAGCGAACCACAACTTGAATAATATTCCGGACACCGCGATGGTCCAGATGATTCCGAACATCGACCAGCCCCAGTTGCCTCTGAGGTTGACGAGAAGAAAAGGTGTGTAGGTCCCGGCGATCAGCGCATAGATGGCGCAATGATCGAAGATCATCAGGGCGTGTTTGGCGCGAGGAGAAGAGGTGCCGTGATAAAAAGTGGATGCGGCGTATAGGCTGATCAGTGAAATTCCGTAGATCGCACAACTGATGATCTGCCACCGGCCTCCGTGAAGCACCGCCAGAATTGTCAGAATGGCGAATGCCATCAGGCTGAAGGCTAGGCCTACACCGTGTGTCAACGTGTTTGCGAGTTCTTCAACAGTGACTTGTCGCGCCATTCCGCGCGCCCAGGAATACATATAGGTCAGCTTGCGCCGCCGTGCATGTCTTGGCAAGGGCATTCAACGGAATTTAATCTGCTCAGGAAAATTAACGAAACAGGCTAGAAGCCAGGGGCGCCGCTTGATGCCGGGCGCATCTCCGGGGCGTTTACGCCGAAGCGTAAGTGCGCAAACCAGGACTGGCTCAGTGACATAAACCCGGTGTACAGATACCCCCAAACAAAGAGGAACAGGAACGGCACAGTTGCGTAATTTTCGTTGCTGATTGCGTAAATGACAGCGAGAGAAAAATAGAGGCCGAGGGCAATTTCCAAATAAGGCATCCAGCCGGATTTGTTCCTGTACTTTTTCGCAGCGAACGAGCCAGACTTGCCTTCGATTTTGAACTTTGGAGTCCGTGCAAATTCCGACTGTTTCCCCACGATCGCTTCAAGCACTGCTTGGGCGTTGCGCGCTGACAGTCCGATGCCGGTCGCCATCACGAACGGCATGTAAAGAAACGTCCGCATCCAGGTCTTCGGGTGCAGTTCCTTCTGGGCTGCGAGGTAAAAGCTCGAAATCGAACAAGTCGATGCGAGGAATAGCGGAAGGTCGATCACCAGCATCTGGAACCACCCCTGGTAGAAGCGAACAATCATGGCCGGCAGGAGCATCGTTGAAAGCAGCACCATTAATGGATAGGAAATGTTGGCGGTGAGATGAAAAAAGGCCTCCGATTTGACGTAAAAGGGAACATCCGAGCGAAATACCTGGGGTAGAATTTTCTTCGCTGTCTGCATCAGGCCTTTGGCCCATCGTGCTTGCTGTGCCTTAAAACCGTTCATGTCTACCGGCAACTCAGAAGCGCACTCTATTTCCGGTAGATACAGAAATTTCCACCCTTTGAGCTGTGCGCGGTAAGACAAGTCCGTGTCTTCGGTCAGCGTGTCGTGCTCCCAGCCACCTGCCGAATCGATTGCCTTCCTGCGCCACACTCCGGCAGTGCCGTTGAAATTGAAAAAGGTGCCGCGCCGCGACCGGCCCCCATGCTCGATCACAAAATGGCCATCGAGCAAGATCGTCTCCACTTTGGTCAGCAGTGAGTATTCGCTATTGAGATAGGTCCATCGTGTTTGAACCATTCCAATCGTTTCGCCGCCATCCGGGTTTACGAAATAAGGGATCGTTCGCCGTAAGAAGTCCGGGGCAGGAATAAAATCCGCATCAAAAATGCAGACGAACTCGCCCCTCGCGGTTTTCAACCCGTTTTCGAGCGCACCTGCTTTGTAGCCCTCGCGGTTGGTTCGGTGAATATAGGAGATTGGCAATCCCTCGGCTGCGTACCGCTCCACGCAGGCCCGGGCAACGTCACGAGTCTCATCGGTCGAATCGTCGAGCACCTGGATGTCCAGCAAGTCTCGTGCATATTCGAATTGTGAAACGGCATCGACCAGACGCTCGATCACATACCGCTCATTAAAGATCGGAAGTTGAACCGTAACTCGGGGCCAATCCGTGACTGGCGGCGGCGTAGCAGGAACGTTCTTGCGGTATGCAAAATAATCGTAAAGAAGAACGTAACGGTGTAACCCATACATCGCCAGAATCAGCAGCACGATGAAATAGGGAATCATCATGGCCAAATCAAAGGCGTTTGCGTGGTAGACGCCACTGAACGTCCTGTCTGTCAGTTTATGCCAGTAGTGACTGGCCGCTCCGGGTTGTACAAACAGGAAAATAGTATTGAAATTGTGCAAAACGCGACTATCTCCATCTACAGTTATCTCAAGTTTCGAGTCAGGTCGATCATCGAGCTGGCTTCCACAGAGACCAGGCTCTTGCCAGGGCCAGTTTCTATCTTACCTGTAGTGAAACCGCGGGTGACAGCAGAGTTTCGAACTACCGGAAATAAATCAGGCGCGAAGCGAAAGGTCCAATTGCAGAACTGGCTGGAACGGAACCTTTCCGCGGACCGTCGTGCCACTCCCGGTTGAAGAGATTTCGAGAGAACCACCGAGTTGACGCAATCTTTCACGCATCCCGCGCAACCCCACTCCGGACAGCCCGGTTGATTCAAACTCTCTTAGCTTCTCGCCCGGGATGCCCGAGCCGTTGTCCTCAATCTCAACTTGCAATTCTGGGCCAACACGAGCAAGGCGCACGGTTACCGAGGAGCTGCCTGAGTGTCGGTGACTATTTGTCAGGCATTCCTGGACAACGCGGAAGATTGCAATTTCCAGATCCGCAGACATCCGTGGCATGTCATCCGGTAATTCGAGGCTCGTGACGATCCCGCTTCGTTGTGTAAATCCATCCGTGTACCAGCGGATCGCCGACAGTAATCCGATCTCATCCAGTAACGGAGGATGCAGAAGGTGGGAGAGTGTGCGAATTTCCTTGGTGATCTCCTGCACAAGTTCCTGCGAATCCCTGTGAAGTTGCTGCAACTTGAGATTCCTAGGATCGCTGCTGGATGCGATGGCGCCCACATTCATGCTTAGTGCGGCGACCAGCTGACCGACGCTGTCATGCAAATCACGCGCCAATTTGCGGCGCTCATTATCCTGCAACTGGAGCAAACGACCGCTTAATTCGCGCAAGCTCGCATTTGCTGATGCCAGTTCCCAGGTGCGGTCCCTGATTTTTTGTTCCAGTTCCTCTCGGCTTTGTTGAATCGCTTGTTCAGCTTCCTTGCGTGCGGTGACGTCGGTAATGATCGAGAGAAAATGATCGTGTGATCCATCCTCTTTGCGCAAGAGCGAAACAAACAGATCAACCCACACCGTTGATCCGTCCTTGCGTCTGTATCTTTTTTCGATTCGATATTTCTTTATTTCTCCGGCCAGGAGACGATTCACATGCTCCAAATCCTCTTTTACGTCGTCGGGATGCGTGATGCTCTGGAAGTCCGTGGCCAGTAACTGTTCAGCCGTGAAGCCCGTGATTTCGGTCATGCGCGGATTAACCCGCAACCAGCGTCCGTCCAGTCCGACGTGGGCGATCCCAACGGCGGCATTCTCAAATGTAAGTCGGAACAATTCCTCGTTCTGTTCCAGGGCGCGTTCCGCCTCCTTCCGTTCGGTGATGTCCATGTTGATGCCGAGCATCCGCACCGGTCTGCCGGTCTCATCCCGTGAGACGACTCCCCGGCCATTCGCCCAACGTATTTCGCCATCGTTCCGCCGACGAAACCGGAATTCCAGGTTGTATTTTCCCGTTTGTACGGCGGCTTGAATCGATGCGTTCGCTCTTTCGCGATCTTCCGGCAGAACGCATTCCAGCCAATTCTCGTATCTCCCTCCAAATTCACCTTCCTTCATCCCGTAAAGCTCGAGAATTTCCGGTGACCAGACAATCCTTTGATTCACCATGTCCCAATCGAACATGCCAGTTCCTGAGCTTTGCATGGCAAGGCTCAGTCGAGTTTGCGCGTCACGAAGTTGATTTTCGGCGTTCCGCCGTTCGGTAATATCAGTATGGGTTCCGATCCACTCGCGGATGTTTCCCTGACTATCCCGAACCGGAACACCACGCGCTTGCATCAAGCGATAAACGCCATCGTAACGGCGGACACGATGTTCGATTTCATAAACTCTTCCCGTCGTAAACGCTTCGTGCCATTTTCGATTTGTTGCTTCGCGGTCATCGGGGTGAATCGATTGCAGCCAGTCGAACCTGGCACTGTCCCGCGCTCCCGTAAAACCTTCCCAACTCGATTGATCCCCGAGGCCAAGGCCGTCTGCCCCCGTTACCCACACAATTTGAGCCGATGCCGCAGTCAGAGCGCGGTGACGTTCTTCACTGAGCCGCAACTCCTCCTCGCCGCGTTTACGCTCCGTCACGTCCAAGGAAACACCAACGAGCAGGCTTTTTTTGGTATTTTCGAGGTCGACGTGGCCGCCGTGAATCAAGTTCCAGTGTTGCGTCCCGTCCGGCCAATAAATGCGGTATTCCAGCTCAAATTCCGAGGAAGATTGGATCGCACTGTCGATCGCGGAGCACCAGCGTTCGCGGTCGTCCGGATGAATGGCCCGAAGCAGTTGCTCGTAGGTAAATTCTTCTCCGCCGGGGATTCCACAGATTGTTTTAAAAGCAGCCGAGCAGGTGAGGGAAAGATCCTCTAAATCGAGTTCCCAGGTTCCCATCCTGCCAACTCCCAAGGCGAATGAAAGCGTTCTCAGGGACGTCTTTGGCATTGATTACCTCCGCAATACCCGGTATCCAAGCAAACTGTCAGAAAATTGAACAGACTGCAAGGCTGTCTAGCTCCGGGCGCAGAAGCTCATGAAACTCGAAGCATACGGTTCTAACATGGATCAATTCGTATCAGGCATACCCGAATTACTGTAGGGCAGAGTCCGGTTCCTACTGAAACTGTACAGTCGTATACCCCAAGCCTCTTAGGAGACTTGAAACGGTGGTACGTGCGTTGTCGTCTGCTGACTGCAGGATGCCGCCATCGAGGGCGGCCTGCCGCAACTGGCGTTCCGCTTCCTGACGCACTTCCGTTTCCAGATTCGGGTCGGGTGAAGAAAACAGCCCTGTGTCACGCGAATAGACTTTTGTTTTCTCGTTGTCAATGCGGGTTACCAAAATTTGAGGTTTCGGCATGCGTACTGTCGCGGTCTTTTCATTGACTGAGACATCTGACGGCTGGATGGCCGCGAGGTCCACACCACCGATGACTTCTCCGTGCACGATCAGCAGCAGGCGATCACCCATCAGAAATTTGGGAAGATAGGGACTGTCATGCTCACCTGAGATGATCTTGTCCATCGTAAACTTTACGGTTTCCAGTCTTTGCAATTGGGCGATCTGGCGGACGACCGTCGGTTGATCGACTTGAAACAGCGTGTGATTGCTGCGCAGGTTTCCGAGGAACTGGAGCAATCCCGTACCCGTCACGAGCCATACGAGCAGTCCCAAAGCGATGAATACAAGCAATACTCCGAGGAAGATGCCTCTTCCAGTCGAACCTTTCTTCACAATTTTTTGTGAATGCAGTGCCGAGTTCATTGGAGTACCCACTTCGATACAGTTTACTATTGCCCGGTGTTAAAAAGTCACAGATGATTCTGAGGCATAATCTAGCCCGGTATGGCCTTCGACAACAATTCAGATACAAGGCACGTTCGCGGAACCTGGACAGAAATCGCCTGGGAATTCCTGCGACTGGGATTTGTCGCATTTGGTGGGCCTGCCGCACACTTCCCGATGATGGAAGAGCGCTTCGTTCAGCGGAAGAACTGGCTCACGAGGGAGCGTTTTGTTGATTTAATGGGTGCTGCCAGTCTGCTCCCTGGGCCCAGTTCGACTGAGATGACAATGTATCTGGGGGAACTTCGCGGCGGACTTCCCGGTCTCATCATTGCGGGTGTTAGTTTCATCTTGCCTGCGGCCGTTCTTGTCGTCTTGCTCGCCTGGGCCTACGTAAAGTTCGGTTCTGTCTCGCAAGTGGAGGGCTTGCTCTCTGGCATCAAGCCGGTGGTGATCGCGCTGATTGTGCAGCCGATGTGGAAACTCGCGCATACCGCCATCAAAAGCCTTCCCCTGGCGACGCTTGCGATTGCCGTGGTCGCGCTCGCCTCATTCGGTTTTCCGGTTCTGCTGCTGTTGTTGGCAGCAGGCATTGGCTGGATGCTGACCGTTCAGGGCAAGAAATGGGTCCATGGAGAATTGGCCTTTCCGAGCCTGAAAGATATGGGATTCGCTGCCGGAGCCGGCGGGGCTGTCGCTCTGGGATCTATCTTTTTCTATTTCCTTAAAGTCGGAGCAGTCATCTTTGGAAGTGGCTACGTCCTGCTGGCCGTCTTGCGTGCGGATCTGGTGGTGAACCGGCATTGGCTAACCGACGCGCAACTGCTTGACGCAATTGCCGTAAGTCAGGCGACTCCGGGACCCTTTTTCACCGTTGCCACATTTATCGGATTCATTCTGGGTGGATGGCGGGGCGCCGTGCTGGGTACGATGGGCATGTTTTTGCCTGCATTCGTGTACGTCGGAATGACCGCACATATCCTGCCAAAATTGCGCAGGTCACTGCTTGCAGGAGCGTTTCTTGACGGGGTGAATGCCGCTGCGCTGGCGTTGATGGCGTTTGTGGGATTTCAGTTTGCACGCGCCACGCTTGTGAACCTTCCCGCCTTCGTACTGGTGACGGCAAGCGTGTTTTTACTGTTCCGTTACAAGGTGAATTCCGCTTGGCTCGTGTTAGGCGGCGCTGTTGCAGGAATCCTGTTCCACAGCCTCGGCTGGAGTTAAGACTTTCTGTCCAATTCTAGGGAACGAGCACGATTTTTCCGAAGGCGCCCGGCAGCAGAATGTCCTTGTGCGCCTGACTGGCATCCTTCAAAGGAACTTCCTTCCCAACAATCGGGCGAAGCGAACCATTGTCGAGGCCGGCTGCAATCCCGGCATGAATCTCCGTGGTTTCTCCCTCGGTCGCTGCCCACAATGTAAATCCCCGAACCGAGGCACGGCGCGCCATCAGTTCCCGAGGATTAATGGTGATGTCTCCGCGATTGCCGATGACAATGACTCTTCCGTATTTGGCGAGCAAACGTAGATCCGTTGCCAGGTTCACGTTGGCGAGCATCTCAAGCACAATGTCAACGCCACGGCCGGCGGTTGCTTTCAGAATCTGGTCCGCAGAATCCGGTTTGCTGTGATCGATTGCGAAATGCGCGCCTTCTCTTTCAACCAACTGAAGGCCACGCTCAGTACTCGCCGTTCCGATCACGGTTAATCCCATGGCGCGTGCCAGCTGCACGCCTGCCAGGCCTACGCCCCCGCTCGCACCATGAATCAATACGGTCTCTCCGGCACGCGCTTCTGCGTGGTGGTGGAGGGCAGTGTACGCGGTGCCGTAGGGGACCCAAAGCCCAGCCCCTTGCGCAAACGAAGTCTGGGCAGGCAGTAGATTCACCTGCGACTCGAGTGCCAGGGCGTACTCTGCGTAGGCGCCGCTTTCCGTCTTCGCCGTGTACACGCGATCGCCCACCTTGACTTTTCTGACACCTTCGCCGATCACGTCTACGGTTCCGGCGGCGTCGGAGCCTGGTGTGTATGGCAGAGGTGGCTTGATGGCGTAGGTGCCGGCGCGCATATAGGTGTCGTAGGGATTTACCCCTGCCGCATGCACTCGGACCACGACCTGGCCGGCTCCCGGCTTGGGCGTGGGAATCTCGGTGAATTCCAGAACTTCCGGGCCGCCAAACTGGTGAACCTGAATTGCCCTCATGAAATTCCTCCTCAAACCGTGAGCGAAGCTCACGATAACAAAAAATTAGAGTGGTTTAGAAGTGGTCATCATGCACCAGAGCCGTTTCCGTTTTCAGCTGTCCACTGGTCTGTGCCCATGCTGTCGTCTGCCAATTATCTTTTCCCTTTACCGTTGGAATCCATGGCGGAAGCCCTTGACTCAAATGAGTCGCAAGAGCATAAACATACGGTTCGTACATCTGACGCATCTCATTCAGCTTGTTATCTGCTTCAGGAGTGCGGAGCAACTTCATTCCGTGTGCAGCTAACGTCTCGCGCAAGTGGAGCAAATCGCTAGCTGGCAAACGGTCTACAGGCAACGATTTCGGAGAAGCAGAAAAGACCTGCGCAAGGTCGACAATCGCGTGACGGGAGATCGCAAACGTCAGTTCAGCCTGCTTCGCGCACGCGCCTTCGATCCCGGCAATCGTGAGCGCGCACGTATCCAGAATTGCAGTGAGAGAAGCGATCCAGGATTGATTGTCATGTTGCGAACGAAAGTAGGCGAGTACTGGATAGGAAAGGTGGCTTTCCAGAAGCTGCGCGCTCCAGGTTTCCCAATTTTCTAAAAGCTTCTCGAGTGCTTCCTCTCCGGCCGGAAAACTGTGGCGCCGCAGCAACTCGCCAGCCGTCGGCGGAGTACCTGCGCGGGCGTCGAGCAAAGTGATGTTGGTTTCTCGAGCAGCGAAAGCACCGTAGATGAACGGGAGGTAGCCGATAATCGCTGCGAGAAAACCAAATCCGAAGCCACTCTCCGCGACGACCAGCAGACGCGCGAGCGGCGAACGGGGAACGACGTCTCCCAACCCGAGTGTAAAGAACGTTGTCCCGCTGAGGTATAAGTCAGTTTGAAAGCTCGGGCGGATACCCGAAGTCAAATTGATTGCGGAACCCGCGCCATATTGCATCATTCCGAAACTGATCACCAGGCCGACGGCCCAAACGCCAACTAGAAACAGAAGTGAAATTGGTCCATAAAAACCGAGGAACGTCTCTTTTCTCTTTCTGGAAGAAACCAGGTTTGCCACCGCTCTCCATGTTGTCCAGCTCAAACGGTAATAAAACCGGGTGAGCCGGAATTTTCTGGTCACGCGGCGGGGAAGGATGATGGCTTCAAACGCATCCCAAGTCACGATCGCGAACACAGCAACACCAGCAAGGAATACACCCGCATTGGGAATCATCTGGAGCATTCTACCCGCTTTGTTATCTTCTGGCGCAGTGCTGAATTACGAAGCTAGTTTCGCATTTACGGAGATTTCTGCCTTGAAAAGTTTGGACACGGGGCAGCCGGTCTCCGCAGCCTTTACTGCAGCATCAAACTTGGCTTTGTCCGCGCCGGGAATCTGTGCGACAAGGTCCAGGTGGCTTTTGGTGATGCTGAATCCTTCGCCCACCTTGTCCAACGTGACCGTACAAGTGGTTTCGAGTTTTGATGCGGTCATTCCTGCTCCCGCCAGCTGGGCAGAAAGAGCCATTGTGAAACAGCCAGCATGTGCGGCTGCCAGCAGTTCTTCGGGATTTGTACCTACACCATTTTCGAAACGAGTGCTGAAGGAATATTGTGTCTGCTTCAGTGTCCCGCTATCAGTCGAAATGCTGCCTTTGCCCGATTTCAGATCTCCTTGCCAAACTGCGGAAGCTTTGCGTTGCATCGTGAATTCCTCCAAATAGATTGAACTGCTGTGGTTAAAGCGTTGGATTCAACTGCTGCCCTAAATGGTTCATCCAGTTCATTGATTCTGAGGGACGGTAGCACCACCCCCCTAAGATTCCCGTCCAAGTGGTGTTGCGAGCGACGCCGGGGTCTGCTCCGTTCGACACTCAAACGGAAATCCCCCGCCGGCTCGTTCGCCACGGTGCGACCTGTTCCCGGCGGGAACCGATTTACCGGTGCAATCCCTGAGTGCAGACCGGCTCCGCCACCTAGATGGATAGCGAGACCAAGCCTGGCGGCGTTGCGAGCGGAACCGGGGGCAATTTGGAACGATCAATTCTGTTATACAGCGTGTCGCGCTCCACGGGGATTCGGCCAGCGGCGCGGATCAGGCGTTCGAGCTCACCGCGCGGAGTGAATTCTGCGGTATTGGCGCCGGCGTCGTGGTAGATCTTCTCCTCGACGACCGTACCATCCATGTCGTTTGCACCAAAGCGAAGCGCGATTTGTGCGATGCTCGGTGTCAGCATCACCCAATAGGCCTTGATGTGATCGAAATTATCGAGCATCAATCGAGAGATTGCGATGTTGCGAAGATCGTCGTAACCGGTCGGCTTTGGAATATGCGACAACGGAGTATTGTCAGGATGAAACGCCAAAGGAATGAAGGCTACAAATCCATGGGTATCGTCTTGCGCTTCGCGCAATTTCACTAAATGGTCGACCCGCTCTTCCATGGTTTCAACATGCCCGTACAACATGGTTGCATTTGAACGAAGGCCGATTCGATGAGCCTTCTTGGACATATTGATCCACATCTGTCCACTGACCTTATGGTCGCAAATCAGGCGACGTACACGCGGGTGAAATACTTCTGCCCCTCCGCCGGGACAGGAACCCACGCCCGCTTCTTTCATCTTGCCCAGAGTCTGGTCGACGGTGATCTTCGCGATGCGCGCGAAATAGTGCACTTCAACCATTGTAAAAGCCTTCAAATGGACATGCGGATGCCGTGCCTTCAGGCCGCGAATTAGTTCCAGGAAAAAGTCAAACGGCAGATCTGGATGCAGCCCGCCGACAATATGGAATTCCGTGGCGCCCTCGCGAACGCCTTTTGCTGCGCGCTCGTACATTTCTTCAAGTGTGAATGTGTACGCGCCTGGCGAATTAGGGTCGCGGCCGAACGCACAAAGCTTGCAGTGCGCGACACAAACATTCGTCGGATTGATATGGCGATTGATGTTGTAATAGGTGATATCCCCGTGGCGCTTCTCGCGCACGTGGTTCGCGAGCCAGCCCACCGCAAGCAAATCCGGCGTCTTGTATAGTGTCACGCCATCATCAAACGGCAATCGTTCACCAGCGAGAACTCTATCGGCAATTGGTTTCAGGTTCGCGTCAGTAATGGTCAGTTCAGCCACGGTTCACTCTGCTCTTTAGATGGCGCCAGGGGATCCGGCACTACAGTGTACAGCGAAAATAATGTTTCCTTTTCGTTCGCAACCTACAAACGGTTCAAAAGCGCCAAACGGCAGCTGCGGCGCCCCAAAACAGTAAGAACAATATACTAATATAACCGTTCACCGTGAAAAACGCAGCGTTCAGCTTGCTGAGATCGTTGGCATGCACAAGAGAATGCTCGTAGGCCAAGAGCGCCGCTACGACCACGATTCCCACCCAGGCCGGCCACGGCAAACCGAAACTGGCGGCAAGCCAGCTTAACAACAGGATAACGCCCACATGCATCGCTCGCGCAATTTGCAACGCCGTGGCAATTCCAAATCGTTTTGGCACCGAAAATAACCCGGCTCGCCGATCAAACTCCACATCCTGGCAAGCGTAGAGGACATCGAATCCTCCGACCCACAACGTTACTGCGGCACACAGAATCAGCATTCGTGCGTCCAGGCTGCCGGTTATGGCAATCCAGGCGGCCGCAGGAGAGATCCCCAAAGCGAAGCCGAGGACAATATGCGACCACGAAGTAAATCGCTTCGTGAAGGAATAGAAGAAAAGAACAGCGATCGCCACGGGTGCGAGTCTCAGTGCCAGCGGATTAAGGCGCCAGGCTGCAAGGAAGAACACGGCCGTTGCGACCGCGGTGAACGTCCATGCAAAGGAAATTGAGAGCGCTCCAGTTGCCAATGCGCGGGTTTTCGTGCGGGGATTTTCCCTGTCGTATCGCAGATCAACGATGCGATTGATCGTCATTGCCGCCGAACGTGCCGCCACCATCGCAACGACGATCCAGAGAACTTGCGTCAGAGTCGGCCAGCCCTGAGTGGAAGCGCGAGCCGCAAGAATGGCTCCAGTCAACGCAAACGGCAGCGCGAAAACGGAATGTTCAAACTTGATCATTTCCAGAACGGTTGTTAGACGGTTCGCCATTGCGGGTTACGGCCGTGATTTCTTTCCGGGCACGCTGCCGGTCCAACGATGCATCTTTTCCTGCGGCAAACCCGCCAGGGCCAGGACGCGGCA
Organism: uncultured Acidobacteriota bacterium; assembly: GCA_963831545.1. Taxonomy (GTDB): domain Bacteria; phylum Acidobacteriota; class Terriglobia; order Acidiferrales; family UBA7541; genus Acidiferrum. The sequence goes on along the minus strand of CAWHQX010000017.1, from coordinate 193,118 downwards.
GCAGAATTGGGTCACCAGGTCTTCGATCGTACGCGGATTGTCGTAAAAAGCCGGTACTACAGGCATGATCACGGCGCCAGCTTGCTGTGCTTTCAACATGTTTTCCAGATGAATCCGATTAAACGGAGTGTCGCGAACGCACAGGATCAACTTGCGGCCTTCCTTCAACATAACGTCGGCCGAGCGGCCAACCAGATCGTCACTCATTCCGTTTGCAATCGCGGAAAGCGCCCCCATCGTGCAGGGAATCACGATCATCGCGCTGACATCGTAACTGCCGGATGCAATGGCTGCGCCCACGTCCCTGTTTGGCAGCACGTCTATTTTCTTGCTCGCTCGTCCAATGATGCGTCCGGGTAATTTCTTCAAATCGCCCGAAGTGATCCCGAGCTCCTCGGCGACAAGTCGTTGTCCAGTCTCGGTTACGACCAAATGCACTTGGCTGATGCGCGCGTCATCTTCGAGCAGAGTGAGCATTTTTTGCGCGAAGATAGCGCCACTTGCACCGGTCACACCAACCGTGATGGTTCTGTCTCTTGGAGGAAGCATGGTTTGCGCGGATACATTCAATATCTCAGCGGTCTCAGGTCAAGTCAAGCATACTTACGCGGCAGACAAATGGTAAAATCTCGCCTGGATCATTATGAGAGCTGAGGAAGTTTTGAATCTTCTGAAAGCGGTGGAGAGCGGAAAACTGTCCACCAAGGCCGCGATGGAGCGGATCAAACATCTCCCGTTTGAAGATATTGGATTTGCCAAGGTGGATCACCACCGTGCGATTCGACAGGGTTTTGCCGAAGTGGTTTTCGGCAAAGGGAAAACCCCTGCACAGGTGGCCGAAATTGTTCGCGCGATGCTTCGCCATCGAGCGAGCCGGCACAATGTCCTGGTGACCCGAGCGGACGACAGAATGTCTGCCGCCGTGAAGCGCGTCAGCAAAGCCGCTAAATTTCACCCTCTCTCGGGCGTGATCACGATCGAACGCAACCAGGAGATCACGGGCAAGGGAACGATCGTTGTCGTTGCCGCAGGTACCAGTGATATCCGCGTTGGGGAAGAAGCGGTTTTAACCGCCCGGCTCATGGGCAATCGCGTCGAGCAGATTTACGATGTCGGCGTCGCCGGCATTCACCGCCTCCTCGAACACCGGCTGCAACTTACCGAAGCTCGGGTCATTATTTGCATCGCCGGCATGGAGGGCGCGCTTCCGAGCGTTGTCGGTGGACTTGTGAGCGTTCCGGTGATCGCGGTTCCTACCAGCACAGGGTATGGCGCGAGTTTTGGTGGAGTCGCCGCACTCCTGGGGATGCTGAATTCCTGCTCATCGAACGTTACTGTCGTCAACATCGACAACGGATTTGGCGCCGCCTGCGTCGCGTCCTGCATCAACCGCCTGTAACTCTCGGCTATCCCAGCGCGTTCAAAAGTACCTTCATCACCCCGCGCTCTTTCGCATACGCCACTGCCTTTGCTGCCTCACGCAGCGGAAATTCCCGTGAAACGAGTGAAGTCGGATCGACTTTGCCCGAAGCCATCAAGGAGATAGCCTTCTTGAATGGTCCGCAACGCGAGCCAACCACGGTAATTTCCTTTACCACTACAGGCCAGGTCTCTACTGGAGCCGCCCCGTGAAATGTGGATTTCAAGACCAATGTTCCGCGGGGTTCGACGATCTCCTCCGCAAGTCGCAGTCCGGTGGGCGATCCGGTAGCTTCAATGACCAGCCCGTATTTCCGTCTTGCGTTTTTCAGGTCGCGCTCATCGCCAAACACCTTGCGTGTCTTGATTCCGTTCTTCCTGGCCAGGCTTAGTTTCGCCTGGTGCTTACCGAGTAAAGTAACGTTACACCCCGCTGCCTTCAACGCCATTCCGATCAACTGCGCCAGTTTTCCATCGCCTAGCACCACTGCAGAAGGGAATTGTCGAATGTCAATCTGTTCGAGAATCTGACAAGCGGCGGCGAGGGGCTCTATAAACACGGCTTGGCGGTCAGTGATCTGCGCTGGAATGAGATGCAGATTCTCGATAGGCAGTGTGAGATAGCCTGCAAACGCGCCGTCGTGTCCAACAATTCCCAATACTCTTCGCCGCGCGCAATGTGTTTTTAGTCCGCGCCGACAATATTCACATTCCGGCTTGTAGCCATAGGCACGACAGGAAATATTGATTTCTCCGGTGACGCGCTTTCCGGACCAGTGCTTCTCCAGTCTTTTGGAATGGCTGCCAATCGCTGCCACCTCGCCAACAAATTCATGGCCCAGAATGCCGTGGAAATTGTGGTAACCGCGCAGGATCTCCACATCCGTATTGCAGATTCCCGCCAGGCGGACACGAATAAGCGCCCAACCCTTACGCAGCCGCGGCAGTCTCTTTGTGACCGGACGCAATCTGTTTCGCGAAATTGAGAATCCCATCATAAAAGTGCTTAAAAATCAGCGCAGAGCGGAAAGAAGGGACCGGGCGAGCGATGCCTCTTGTTCTCGAAACACAGTGCGCAGGTCAATCAGAAGGTAATCATCTTCAATACGGGCAACAACAGGAATGGCGGCGGTGCCTGAGCGCAATTTTTCTTCCAGTCGTGCTGCCGAATCGCGTGAGCTTCTGATGCGAATCAGCTTCGTGGGCAAAGATTGAGCAGGGGTTGAACCGCCACCGACCAGCGAAGTCCCGTCCACAATCTCAATTCTTGTATCGGCAGCACTCGTCTCGACATTCAAGGTACGCACAAATTCGGCAGCCCGTTTACTGATTTCTGGCAATGTCGCGCGAATCATTTGTTGTGACGGAATTTCATGCCAATTCGCTTGCAGACAGGCGCGCAAGGTAACTTCAAGTGCTGAGATCGTCAGTTTGTCGACGCGCAATGCACGAAACAGTGGATGCCGCCGCACTTTGGCGATGAGCTCCCTGTTTCCCGCAACGATTCCCGATTGCGGGCCGCCCAGAAGTTTGTCTCCGCTGAACAGCACCAGGGAGAATCCAGCTGCAACGCTCTCGCGAACCGTCGGTTCCTCGATTCCAAAATTGCGGAGATCGACAAGGCAACCGGAACCGAGATCCTCGACTACGGGTAGTCGGGCCCGCTGGCCGAGACGAATAAGTTCAGATCCTTCGGGCTTTTCGGTGAAACCCGTAACCTGAAAATTGGAAGGATGAACGCGTAGCAAAATCCGCGTGTTTTCAGTGATGGCATTCTCGTAATCGGAAATCCGCGTTCGATTGGTTGTTCCGACTTCGCGCAATATCGCGCCACTCTGTTCCATGATTTCCGGTATACGAAAGCCGTCGCCGATTTCAATCAGCTCGCCGCGCGAGACAATCGCTTCTCCGCCGCGAGCAAGCGCAGCCAAGGTCACGAGCAGTCCAGCTGCACAGTTATTGACGACGATGGCGGCTTCCGCTCCGGTAAGTTGTTGCAGCAGGCGGGCTGTGTGTGCGTCGCGTTTTCCGCGCGCCCCCTCGCTCAGATCATATTCGAGATTGCTGTAATGAATCGCGCTCCGGCGAAATTCCTCGATCACCAATTCACTGAGCGGGGCGCGGCCCAGATTCGTGTGCAGAATCACGCCGGACGCGTTGATGACGGGTTTTAAGGACGGCGCGAGCAGGTTCTCCACGTGCTCCTCAAGCCGCTCCGTCAGCGCCGAAGGCGCGAGCAGATCCTCGGCCGAGGCCTCCCCGACCGTTACCGCTCGCCGGATATCTTTGAGTGCCTCGCGCACAATCTCGACCAGATAACGGCGGTCCAATCGTCCCGCGAGGGCCGCTACTCGAGGGCGCAACATCAGCTCATCGACAGAGGGAACCTGCCTCAATAACGCCTCTTTTTCTTCACGGATCGCCGGCTTGGATTGCTCTCGCATGGCGTCATTTGAGCACAGCCTACGAGTAGGAGCAATCCGTAGCTGTACCCCCGGACAGTCGAATGTCCGGTCGCCCAATTGTTTGTTGCGCATACCCCCTGGCCTTCCCGATTGACGCTGGCATTTTCTGCTCCTAGCATGAACATCTCAGGAGTTTGCCTTCATGGCGACAATTGACGAAGAACTGGCGGGCATGGAACGGGATATCCGACAGTTGAAGATCGAGTACGACATGTATTTCGGCGGCGGGCGCAAGCGGCCTCCAACCGAAATCGAGTGGCGGATCGACCAGATGGTCCGCCGCTATAGCGAACGAGGAGGCGAACTGAAATTCGGCCAACGCTTCCGCTTCAGCAATCTTTCGCAGACCTACGCAAAATATAAGGACATCTTCCGCAAGAAACTCGCGCTGCGCGAAGAAGGCAAGGTCCAACGGCACTTTGGCGCGGCTGCCAAAGCAATTCAGGAAGAGCGCGCCCGCAAGCGGGAACAGCCAGTGGCAGCCGCGGGAGAATCGGCCGAGGCCGGAGTTAAAGCATTCCGCATGGTCTGCTCTGAACCAGAAAAGGAAACGCAAAAAGTAGATCAGTTGTACGAGGCTTTCCTCCAGGCGAAACAATCCGCCGGCGAAGAAACCGCAAAGCTGACGCGATCCGGCTTCAACGAGTTTGTCCGTAAGAAGACCAAGGATTTGCAAACGCAAAAACACTGCCGCGATGTTGAGTACGTCGTCGAAACCGTGAATGGTGCGGTGAAGCTGAAGGCGCTTGTAAAAACCTGACAATCTTCTTTAAGCCGTTTCCCACAGAGCCCCACTTTTCCAACTCCTCTCCTCCGCGTACACTTATAGATTCTATCGTTCGCTGGAGGAATCACATGGCTGTGGAACGGGCGCTGCTCAGCGTATTTGACAAAACAGGAATTGTGGATTTCGCGCGCAGGCTCGCTGCGCTCGGAATTGAGATTCTTTCCACCGGCGGAACGTCAAAGCTTCTGCGTGACGAAAATATCCCGGTGAAGGACGTTTCAGCGTTCACGGATTGGCCCGAAATGCTTGGCGGCCGCGTCAAAACCCTTCATCCCAAAGTCCATGGTGGCTTGTTGTACCGCCGCAATCATGAAGAAGACGAAAGACAGGCCAGAGAGCATGGCATTTCCCCGATAGACCTGGTTGTTGTAAATCTTTATCCGTTTGAAGCGACCGCTGCAAAGGGCTATCTTCCTGCTGAAGAGCTGATTGAAAACATCGATATCGGTGGCCCAACGATGTTGCGTTCAGCGGCAAAAAATTTTGAGAGCGTTACCGTCATCTGCGACCCCGCGGATTACGATCGCGTCGCTCTGGAACTTGAGAAGGGCAAGGAAACGTCCTTGCACCTGCGGCTCGAATTGGCTCGTAAAGTGTTTGCCGCCACATCCCGCTACGATGGGCTCATCACCATGGAACTGGAGCGCTTGACGGAACGAGGACCGGGACTCGAAGTTGCTCCGCGCGCGAAACTTCCCGAGCGCTTGCATCTTGCTCTGCGCCTCAAACAAGAACTGCGTTATGGAGAAAATCCGCATCAAGCGGCCGCTCTCTATACGCCCGCCGGGCGGCCCCTTGAAGGATTGGCCGCCGCCAAGCAACTGCAGGGAAAGGAACTCTCTTATAACAATTATGTCGATTTGGAAGCTGCGCGCAGCCTTGTTGCGGAATTCGAACGACCTGCAGCAGCCATCATCAAGCACAACAATCCCTGTGGCGCGGCCCAGCAAGCGACTCTTGTCGAAGCGTATCTCAGGGCGTTTGCGTCTGATCCTGTTTCCGCCTTCGGCGGAGTGCTGGCGTTTAATCACATCGTCGACGCGGTAACGGCGGAAGAAGTCGTCAAACTATTCGCAGAGTGTATCGTCGCCCCTGGATTCGCCGACCGTGCCCAGGAAATTTTCGCGGCGAAGAAAAATCTCCGTTTGTTGCAGTTACCCCAAGGCGGTTTGCACCATGATAAGGAACTCCAATTGAAGCGAATTCTGGGCGGCATGTTGGTCCAGCAGCCGGATTTGGGCGTTCTTTATGATAAGGAATTGAAAGTTGTTTCAAAACGTCCCCCTTCGGAGTCTGAACTGTCGGACTTGAAGTTTGCCTGGAAGATCTGTAAGCACGTGAAATCGAACGCGATTGTCTTTGCGAAAGAAGGAGCAACGGTGGGAGTGGGCGCAGGACAAATGAGTCGCGTCGATTCCGTGAAGATTGCCGTGATGAAAGCACAGACGTCACTGCAAGGAACGGCTGTCGCCTCGGATGCTTTCTTCCCGTTTCCCGATGGCGTCGAAGAAGCCGCCAAAGCGGGCGCAACCAGCATTATTCAGCCGGGCGGATCGGTGAAAGATCCGGACGTTATCGCTACCGCAGACCGCTTGGGTCTGGCCATGGTCTTCACCAGCATGCGGCACTTTCTACACTGATTTCCCACATACATTGCTGCTCAAGAAACAGGAATCGTTGACGGCGCGTCTCATGAACATGAGGAAACCGGGAAGCTTCGTCTGTATTTCGCTTTTGACCGTTCTTCGGCCTCATGGGATACTTAAAGTTTATGGACTGCTTATGAAGCCAATTCGTTTCTGCCTCACCTTTGCTGTGGCGATACTCCTCGGCTCTCCGCTGGTCGCTCAGACCTTCGCTGGCACCACCAAAGCTCCTGAAAAAATGTCCCCCCGCGCGGAGGCCTACTACAATTTCGCGATAGGCCATCTTTACGAAATTCAGTACGAGCAGACAAGTCAGAGCGAGTTCGCCACCCGCGCGATTGAAGCATACAAAAAGGCCTATTCCATCGATCCGCAGTCGCCAATCATTGGCGAACGGCTTGCCGAAATGTATTGGAAGGCGCAACGCGTTCACGACGCTGTGACTGAAGCAAACGAAATTCTCAAACGAGATCCGAATGATCTGGCCACCCATCGCTTGTTGGGCCGGATTTATTTGCGCAGCCTGGGGGACATCAACAGCAACACCGGTGCGCAGAGTGAAATGGTTGCAAAGGCCATTGCGGAATTCAGCGAAGTTCACCGCCTGGATCCCTCGGATTCGGAATCGGCGCTCTGGCTGGCACGTTTATACCGCCTGCACAACGAGCCTGAAAAGGCCGAGCAGGTGCTTCGTGCAATGTTAAAGAACGACCCCGACAATGACGCCGCAATGGAGCAACTCACCCAGTTGCTTCTCGATGAAAACAAGTCCGACGAAGCGATCAAGCTACTGGAAACGACCACCGCTCACTCGCCTTCGCCAGTGCTCTACGATTTACTTGGTGATGCCTATACGCAGACGAAGGATTACGCCAAAGCGGAAGCGGCATACCGTAAGGCTGTTGACCTTGATCCGTCCGAGCTATCGCATTTGCGCGGGCTTGGCCAGACTCTATTGTCTGAAGAGAAGTATCCTGAAGCGCTGACGGTCTATCAAAAACTTGCCGATGTGATGCCCGACGATGCCGATGTCTATCTTCGCATCGCTCAGATCTACCGCGAACTCCACCAACTCGATAAAGCGGAGGAAAACCTGGTCAAGGCCCGCCAGTATGCCCCAGGCAGCCTGGAAGTCATGTACAACGAAGCCATGATTTACGAATCGCAGGGGCGCTACGAAGATGCGATCAAGGTTCTCAGTGATGCGGTTACGGGCGTGAAATCGCAAAACGCCGTGCTGCCGAATCGCCGCCGTTCGCTGGCTATTCTTTACCAGCAGCTTGGGCAGCTCTATCGAGATGCGCAAAATTACCAGGCAGCCATTTTCACCTACCAGGAGCTCGGCCATCTTGGCGAAGAAGAAGATCGTCGGGCCCGCCTGTTGCTGATGGAAACCTACCGACAGGAAAGAGAACTTCCGAAAGCGCTGCTGACTGGAAAAGAAGCTGTCGCAAAATACCCGAATGACGGGCCCATCCGAGCCAGCTACGCTCTGCTTCTGGGTGAAAATCAGCAGCCGGACGAAGCCGTGAAGTTGCTGCAGGGCAGTCTCAAGAATAATTCCGCTGACCGAGACATCTACCTCAATATTGCACAGGTTTATGAACGAGCTCGTCGCTACAAGGAAGCGGAAGACGCAGCGCACAAGGCCGAGGCAATCCCCGGCGATCCACGCGAAAATGAAATGACCTGGTTCCTGCTCGGCGCGATCTATGAACGCCAGAAGCAGTTCGACAAGGCAGAAGAACAGTTCAAGAAAGTTCTGAATGTAGATCCGAAAAACGCTGCCGCCCTGAATTATTACGGATACATGCTTGCAGACCGCGGTTTGCGCCTCGATGAAGCCCGGGAAATGATCCAGCGGGCGCTCGACCAGGAGCCTTTCAGTGGCGCTTACCTCGACAGTCTTGGCTGGGTTTATTACAAGCAGGGCAAACTCGACGAAGCCGAAACGACTCTTCATAAGGCGGTCGAGCGCGATTCTCACGATCCCACCATCCGCAGTCACCTCGGGGATGTGTATGCAAAGGAAGGTAAAATGGAGCAAGCGGCCGCGGAATGGGAAAAGTCTCTCGCGGAATGGCATCGCTCCTTGCCTGGCGACCTCGAAAACGATAAAGTCGCGGAACTGGAAAAGAAGTTGGGCCAGGTAAAGCACCGCGTGGCGCAGAAATCGCCCGCAACCGACGCAAAACCCTGAGCGAATGATGAACGAAGTGCGGATCCCAGCGTACGCGAAAGTAAATTTGCGTCTTGAAGTTCTCGGTAAACGCGCCGACGGTTTTCACGAACTGCGCACGATTTTCCAAACCATATCGCTTCACGACACGTTGCAGCTCGGTAAGTCCAAGAAGCCCGGCATTACGCTGCGTGTTCGCGGTAATTCCATCCTCTCCGAGGAGCCGATCGAAAGGAATCTGGTCTACCGTGCCATTGACTCATTGCGCCGCGAGCTCAAGGTTCGTTCCGGTGTAGCCATTGTCCTTGATAAGAAAATCCCGGCGGGACGTGGACTGGGTGGCGGCTCAAGCGATGCTGCTGCTGCCCTCCTTGGCTACCTCCGCCTGATCGACAAGCGCATTGACAGCGAACGCCTCCTGTCTATCGCCGCGAACCTCGGTGCCGATGTGCCTTTCTTTCTGTTCGGCGGCAGCGCCTTGGGGATCGGGCGGGGGGAGGAAATCTATCCGCTTCCTGATATCGCGAAGCGTACGCTGCTGGTCGTTTCACCGAAGGACATCCATGTCCCCACTCCGGATGCCTACCGCTGGCTTCATGCACCTGAACTCGCTTCGTTGACAAAATCTGCTGCAACCCATAAGCTATATAAGTTCTGTGCTCTGTGTTGGAGTCCGCAGGGAGCAGGCCTCTCAAATGATTTCGAGGGGGCTGTGTTCCGGCGGTACGCCCGGCTTGATCAGATCAAGCGGGCTCTGCTTCGAAGGGGAGCGTCAGAAGCCTTGCTGGCTGGAAGCGGTTCGGCGGTGTTTGGAGTTTTCCCGAGCCCAGCGAAGGCGCGCCGAGCTGCTGTCGGGTTTCCGTACGATCAGAGTTTTGTCTGCGAGAGTGTCTCTCGGAGCAAATTTGCGCGTTCCATGAATTACGCGCTCGTCGGTTAATCTTCAGCACTGCTCTGCTCTCTGACTCTTTTCACTTACAGGATACAAGTACAAAACGTTCGGGCCAGGTTGGTTCATGGTGTCATCGCCAGGCGATGACCAGGGTGAGCGAAGCGTGCACGACGAGCGTTTCAAGATTTTTACGGGAACCGCGAATCCGGCCCTTGCCGATTCGATCTGCCATCACTTGAATGTGCCGCTGGGCAAAGCGCTCCTCGGCCGGTTCAGTGACGGCGAAATTTACTTTCAGATTTTGGAAAATGTACGGGGCGCCGATGTGTTTGTTGTCCAGCCTTGCTGCTATCCGGTGGACAACCACCTGCTGGAGCTCCTGCTCATGATCGATGCGTTCAAACGTGCATCGGCATGGCGCATCACCGCGGTTTTGCCGTACTACTGTTACGCGCGCCAGGATCGCAAGGACAAGCCCCGCGTTCCGATCTCTGCGAAGCTTGTCGCGGACTTGCTTGAAACGGCAGGCGCCAGCCGGGCACTGACTTTGGATTTGCACGCACCACAGATTCAGGGCTATTTCGACGTGCCGGTCGACCATCTTTACGGTTCGCCGGTCCTGATCGATCACTTTAAGCAACTGAAATTGCCGAATCTGACTGTGGTTTCTCCTGATGCGGGTGGCGTCGAACGCGCCCGGGCATTTGCGAAAAAGCTCGATGCACCGCTCGCAATCGTTGATAAGCGGCGGGTTGATGTCGATGTCAGCGAGGTGATGCACCTCATCGGAGATGTAAAGGGACGCAGCACCCTGATCGTTGACGACATCATCGACACTGCGGGCACCCTCGTGAAAACCGCCGACGCTTTGTTACGCGAAGGAGCAACGCAGGTTTACGCTGCATGCACGCACCCGGTCTTTTCGGGTCCGGCGGTTGAACGCATTGAGAATTCGCGCATTACAGAAGTGGTGGCCACGGATTCCGTGCCCCTCTCCGCTGCCGCGAAAAAGCTGGGCAAGATCAAGATCTTGAGTGTTGCAGATCTGCTCGCGCGGGGCATTCGTTCGATTCACGAAGAAACTTCGATCAGCGAATTGTTTATTTGAGATTCACCGGCGCAGTTTGGCCGGATGTGATTCCAGGGAAGGAAAGAAGCTATGGCTCAGATCATTGTGGAAGGCGCCCCGCGCGATACAAGGGGCAAGAACGAAGCAAGGCGTTTGCGGGTCGGCGGGCGGGTTCCTGCCACTCTTTATGGTGGCAAAGGCGAAGCGATTTCTCTCGCCGTGAACACCAAGCAGGTCACTGCGATCCTCCGTTCTGAAACAGGTCACAACACTCTGTTTCAGGTGGACCTCGGCGGAAAACACGAACCGGCAATCGTGAAAGATTGGCAGGTCGATCCGGTCAGCGGCCGTTTGCTTCACGTTGACCTCTTGCGAATTGCGATGGACGTTCGGATGAAGGTCAAGGTGCCTATTCATACCTTTGGCGAACCTGCAGGCGTCAAGGTTGACGGCGGAGTCTATGAAGTCGTCACTCGCGAAGTCGAAATCGAATGCTTGCCGGCTGACATCCCGACCGAATTTAAGGTCGATATTAGCGGCCTGCGCTTGAATCAGAATCTGCGCGCCAGCGATTTACCGCTCGATCCCAAGAAAATGAAGCTCTTGACCGATCCGGACCGCGTGCTCTCCCACGTTGTTACTCTGCGTGCGGAAGAAGAAAAACCTGCCGATGCCGCTGCTGTTGCCACAACACCGGCCGAGCCCGAAGTGATCAAGAAGGGCAAAAAGGAAGTGGAAGGCGAGGAAGGCGAGGAAGGCGCGAAGGGCGGCGAGAAACAGGAAAAGAAGAAGTAGTTCTTTTCACTCGCTTTGCGCAACTCACTTATGCGGCTCATTGTTGGCCTTGGCAATCCTGGCCCGGAGTATCAGTGGACGCCGCATAACCTCGGTTTTCTAGCCGTGGACGAGATTGCGAACCGCTCTTCGATTCGCGTAGAGAGGCCCGAAGGAAAGGCTCTGGTGGGACTGGGAAAAGTTGCCGGGGAAGAAGTTATCCTGGCAAAACCCCAGACGTATATGAACCTCAGCGGAATTTCCGTGCGGGAGCTGCTGGGCAAATATGAATTGCAGCCGGAATCGCTTCTCGCGATGTATGACGAGCGCGATTTGCCCTGGAGCATGATTCGAATTGGGAAGGCAGGCCGGCCCGGAACTCATAACGGTGCCAAGTCGCTGACCAGTGCGTTAGGAACGGCGGAATTTGCTCGGCTTCGGTTGGGTTGCGGTCCGGATCATCCGGTGAACGATCTTGCAGACTACGTCCTGCGGCCGATGAAGAAATCGCAGCTGGAAGTGGCTGCGGAGATGATTGCAACGGCAGCCGATGCGGTGGAGTTGATGCTGAAAGAAGGCATCGACGCGGCGATGAATAAGTACAACCGGCGCAAGCCACCGGACGAATCCGGCGAGGAGTAGGACGGGCCCAAGTTCGCCGCGGTTTTCAGTTGGGGAAGTTGCAGTGAAATGACTTTGCCAGCGTAACGTTTTTACCGGCTTCGTGCCGGGAACAGAAGGAAACGAGGTCATCATGGAAGAGCGTCTGTACGATTTGATTTTTATTGCCCGCCCGGCCACGCCGGAAGATGAACTGAAGAAGATCATCACATCGATCGAGCACGTCTGCACGGAAAAGGGCGGAAAGATCGAGAAAACCGAGCATTGGGGCACGCGCAAGCTCGCCTATAAGGTCAAGAAGCACCGCGAAGGCATTTATGTCTATCACCAGATTCGTACGGAGCATGGCGATCTGATGCAGGAAATCGAACGTCGCCTGGGTGTGCAGGACCCGGTGATCAAGTACCAGGTCGTTCGACTCGATGAAGCCGTCAAGCTACAGAAAAAGCTCTCCCACAAGCGAGAACTTCGCGCTGCCCGCCGGCCGCGCCGCGCTGCGGCTCCCGCTGCGGCTCCCGTCGTCCCGCCAGCGGCTGCACCGGAAGCAGCTCCTGCGAGCTAATTTTTAGATCAAGTTTTCGAGGCGCGCAGAATCGCGCTATACGAAAAGTAATTGTTTCAAAAGCTTCGATGCGAAGGCCCGGAGCTACATGGGAAAGGTAGGAAGGTAATGTCAGACGAACAAAAACCAGTGCAAGCCGCCGCTCCTTCTGCTCCTCGTGAACATCGCGAGGGTGGAGGCGGCGGTCGACGCGAAGGTGGCCCCGGTGGTGGGCGTCGCGAAGGCGGTCCTGGCGGACCGGGTGGACCGGGCGGCCCAGGTGGCCGGCCCCGCGGCAAGCGCCAGTATTTCCGCAAGAAGAAGGTCTGCAAGTTTTGTGTCGAGAGAATCGACATGATCGACTACAAACGTGCTGATATTCTTTCGCAGTTCGTGCAGGAGCGTGGCAAGATTCTGCCCCGCCGCATGACCGGAGTTTGCTCGCGCCATCAACGTTGGCTCGGCGTTGCGCTTAAACGCGCCCGCAACATCGCCCTCATGCCGTTTGCCGGCAGTGCGGCGGGAACCCAGGCGCCTCGCGTTGTCGAGGCCCCGAAAGCCACAGCTTAAAAAAGGGAGCTAGAGATTCATCATGCAGATCATTCTTCAGGAAGATGTCGATAAATTGGGGCACCGCGGAGACGTGGTTGCTGTGAAGCCGGGCTACGCCCGCAATTTCCTGCTGCCCAGGAAACTTGCGATCGAAGCGACTCCAGGAAACATGAAGGCCTTGGAACGCATCCGCGGCTCGTTGGCCAAGAAGACCGCCACCGAACTCGAAGCTGCCAAGAAGCAGGCCGAGCTGTTGAGCGGCGTTTCTCTGAGGTTTACGCGCAAGACCGGCGAAAACGATCAGCTCTTCGGATCGGTCACCAATGGGGATATCTCCGATTCCTTGAAGACCCAGGGCTTCGAGGTTGACAAGCGCCAGATTGTGTTACCTGAATCACTACGGGCGCTCGGTGAATTCCCGGTCACCATCAAGGTGTTCCGCGATATCACCGCCGAAGTCAAAGTCCACATTGAAAAAGAAGCATCCTAAGGTAGAGACGGCCACAACGGGCAGCTTTCCATGAATCGAACAGGGGCACCCCGCTCGGGCGTGCCCCTTTATTTTTTCTCCGAGAACTTTTCCGCTACCGATTCAATCTCCCCTCGTTTCCACGGCGCGCTCGATACATTTGCAATGACCGCCACGACGACGTGGCTCTCGGGATAAACGATCAACTGCGACGTCCCGCCAACCGCTCCGCCGGAGTGCTCGTAAATCAATTTCCCTGACGCCGATTTCTGTATACCCCATCCGATTCCATACCCTGTCGATTCACCGGCGGTTGTCTTCTGGGCGGTCAGCATTGTCTGCAGCGACCGCGCATCGAGCAATCCCGGCTGCAGCATCGCTGAACCGAACCTCGTCAAATCCTCCGCTGTCGAAAGCAACCCCCCGCCGGCCCATTTGTAGCTGTTGTCTACGTACGGTGCATTTACGACTGTGCCCCCCTTCGGGAGTTCGTAAAATCGCGAACGTTCCTCGACGATCTGCTTGTTGTCATCCGCTGCGGTGTGGACCAGCCCCAATGGCGCGTAGACCCGATTCTGCATGTAGGAAACAAAGTTCTCACCGGACGCAGACTCAATCACGGCGCTGACTAGATTGAATCCGTAACTCGAGTAATTGAATTTCGTGCCCGGTGGCGACACCAGCGGATCACTCTCAAAAATCTTGAGCGCTTCTAGTACGCTGTCATAATGCCTTTGGATCAGGAACTCATCGCCTTGGTAATGCCGGATCCCGCCAAGATGCCCCGCAATCATCCGTACGGTGATCACCGCGCCCTTGTCGGGGAAACTCGGCACATATTTTTGCACCGGCGCATCGAGATCGACTTTCCCTGCCTGTACCAGCTCCATTAATCCCACCGCTGTCAGCGGCTTCGAGATACTCGCAATTCGAAATTTCGTTGTCGGCCAGACTGGCACGCGCTGTTCCAAATCGGCGTACCCGAATCCTTCGGAGAATACAATCCTTCCATCGACGGCCACTGCAATCGCGAGGCCCGGAATCCCTCGCTCCACCCAATCCTTCGCTTGATGATTCGCATTCTCTGCCGCTTCCGCATACAGAGTTTGCCGGGATTGGAGCGCTTCTGTGGCGGTATTTTGCGCGAACGCAGCGCCATCGAAGTGAAGAAGCAAGCTCACAAACGTCACGGCTGCCAGTGAGCAGGAAACTTTCCAGCGAACGCCAAGTGGATTCTTCATGCTTTGCTCCTCCATACTTTCTTGGGCATCTTCCCATATTGTCCGGGAAAGTTTTCCGCGATTTCCTTAACTATGCACAGCCTCTCGGATTGACGCACTTCAAACGAGGGACGACAATCCTTTTATCGTTGTGGCGGATAGAGAAGATTCCGGGCAGAAAAAAGTTTCAACTTGCCTGATGGCCCCCGCCGTGCTTCAATAGCGAAATAAAAGCGAAAGCATTGAGGGTTACTATTGTCCATGCCTGCCGTCGAAACTGCTCTCGAACGTCCGCTGCCCAGCAATATCGAGGCGGAGAAGTCCATTCTTGGCGCTATTCTGCTCGACAACAATGTCCTGAACACCGCGATCGAGTCCATTAAGGCAGAGGATTTCTTCCTCCCGCACCACCGCCACATCTTCACCCAGATGATCGTCCTCGGCGAATCCCAGCGCGCCATCGATTTCGTGACGCTCACCGAGGAACTGCAACGCAGGGGTGAACTCGAAGCCTCGGGCGGAGCTCCGTATCTCGCTTCGCTTGTCGATGGCATGCCACGTGTCAGCAATGTCGAGCATTACGCGCACATCGTCAAAGAAAAAGCGATGCTGCGCAATCTGATCCACGCCACGCACAGCATTCAGCAGCGCGCCATGGAAGCGGAAGCTGGGGCCGACGAAATTCTCGACAACGCCGAATCCAGTATTTTTGCTCTTGCCGAGGATCGGGTCAAAGCCGGACTCATCTCGATCAAGGATATCGTTCGCGATAATTTTGAACGGCTCGAGAAAATCTTCCGGGAAGGGAAGAGTGTCACCGGCATCTCTACCGGTTACGGCGAGCTCGACAAGCTTCTTTCGGGTTTGCAGCCTTCCGAACTGATCATTCTTGCTGCACGTCCGTCGCAAGGAAAAACCGCCCTCGCGCTGAACCTCGCAGAAAATATCGCCATTCGCGGGGGGCTGCCGGTCGCGATCTTCAGTTTGGAAATGTCCAAAGAATCGTTGCTGCAGCGCCTCGTTGCGTCTGTTGCGCAGATTGATGCCCACAAATTCCGCTCCGGTCATTTAAGCCGTGACGATTGGCGCAAGATGACCGAAGTATTGGGACAAATTTCCCAGTCGCCGCTGTGGATCGACGACGCCGGTTCGACGAGCGTGCTCGAAATTGGAGCGAAAGCTCGCCGCCTGAAACGTGACAAGGGCCTATCTCTACTGGTTGTTGATTATCTGCAACTCATTACTGGACGTGGCCGTTTCAGTTCCCGTCAGGAAGAAGTCTCGAGTATCTCCCGCGGGCTGAAGGGTCTTGCCAAGGAATTGCAGATTCCGGTGCTGGTTCTGAGCCAGTTGACCCGTGCCCCTGAGCGCGAGGAGCGCGGCCCGCAGCTTTCCGATTTGCGCGAATCGGGTGCGATCGAGCAGGACGCTGATGTCGTTGTGTTCATCTACCGCCCGAATTTCTTCAACCTCAATGCAACACCCGAGGAGCGCGATATGGCCGATATCCTCATTGCCAAGCAGCGCAACGGCCCGACCGACAAGGTTAAGTTTGTATTTCGCAGCAAACTGACCCGCTTTGAAGAAGCCGCTCCAGATGCATTTTCCCAATTCGGTGGCGGCGATGAGATGTAGGCTTGCGGAGACACCGCGTCATCGGCGCCACGCTCGAGGCACGTCGAAACCGGCTTCATGCCCGTATGCCCGTTCGTCCTCCGTATAACCTGTTCAATAGAAGCTGTTTAGATTCCAAGTCTTGGGGTCTGCGAATTATACCGTTTGGACTCGCGGTTGCTACCTTGACTGCATTGTCTTTCACGCGCCAGCGCGTGCGGCTTTTTCGCGCTTACGCTTGAATATCGTAAACTAGTTTTTTAGGTAATTTCATGACCGGTAAGAAAAAAAATCCGTCGGATTTTATCGGACGCCCAGTTTGGGCGGAAGTCTCGCTCGAAGCGCTTGCACAGAATTTTTACGCCATTCGCGAATACGTAAATCCTGCTTCCGAGAAACGCAAGGTACCGCGCAAGGTTTTGTCCATCGTGAAGGGTAACGGCTACGGGCACGGCGGCCCGCAAGTCGCCAAGGCGCTAGAGAGAGTTGGCAGTGATTGGTTTGGAGTCGCCTCTGCCGGTGAAGGAATAGAGCTACGGAAAATCGGCGTCCGCAAACCGATCCTTGTCCTTGGTGGCTTTTGGCCTGGCGAAGAAAAAAACCTCCTCGACTTTGAGTTGACGCCCGCGATTCACCGCTGCGAACAGCTTCGCATGTTAGAAGCCGCCGCCGCGAAGCACCGCAAAAAGAACGTCGGGGTTCATCTCAAAATGGATACCGGCATGAACCGCCTGGGCATCGTGCCCACAGACATCGACTGTTTCGCGAATCAGTTGGCGAAGTGCCCGCATCTTGAGCTGAACGGTACCTTTACTCATTTCGCATCGTCTGAAGTGCTCACCGATACGCCAAACGGACGCATGACCGCAATTCAGATGGAGCGCATCAATGCTTCGGTCGAACGCCTTCGCACCCTGAAGATTGACGCAGGCATTATTCACTGTGCGAACAGTGCTGCCATCGCAGCGCGTCCTGACACCTGGGCGGACATGGTTCGTCCGGGGGCAATTCTCTACGGATATCATCCAGGCTTCGATCCGATGGATCGTCGTATTGAGTTCGAATCGAGACTTCGTCTGCGTCCGGTCATGAGCCTCCGCGCTCGAGTCATTAATTTGCGATACGTCGCGCAGGGTGAAGGTGTCGGCTACAACGCAAGTTGGGTTGCCGAGCGGCCATCCCGAATCGCGGTCATTTCAGCCGGTTATCACGATGGCGTTCATCGCTCGCTTGGCAATCGCGGGCAGTTCGCCATTCGCGGCCATCTGGCGCCGATGATCGGTATCGTCTCTATGGATGTCACGATGCTGGATGTTACAGATGTCAGCGACGTCACCGTCGGTGATATCGCCACACTGTACGGCGAAGATGGTAGCCATACCTATCCTGCGAACACTGTCGCCCGCAGCATAGGCACGGTCACTTCGGATTTAATTTCTGGTGTCGGTGCGCGCGTCCCCAGGATTTATCTTTCTTGAGCGTTTAGTCGTTGCCTCAACTAAAATTCCGCATCGTTCTACGAATTTTATTTCTAATCAACTAACTCTTGACGTAACACATCATTCAAGAGTATACAAGCCATCCAATGTTGCTTCTGCCCGAGAGGCAATGTCCCGTTTTGAACTTCACCGCCGCCCTCGCGCAACTTTGCAGATTGATCCAGGGGGAAACATGAGCCACACTGCAACTCATTCCCAGCCGATCACCAACTCAGCCACAGCCGTCACTAACTCTGTTTCTAGTTCCGATTCGGCCCCTACGAATCTTGTCCGCACGCGCTTCCTCGGCCGGCAATGGGACTTCTGGGCTGTCCGCATCGCTCTCATCAGCGCCAGCGTGGCTCTTTGTTACACGCTCAGTCCGTTCGGGTTTCACGGCCTCCCTGCGGCCGGTCTCGGCTTTCTCGTGGCGATGATTATTCTCCTTGCCGAATTAAGATTGCGGCGTGCGGAGATCAGCGGGCTTATGGGAGGGGCAGTAGGCGCAGTACTCGGTCTGCTCGCGGCTCTCCTCATTACTCTTGTCATCTCGCGTACCGCTGAACCAGAACCCACCAAGTCCTTCTTCGAATTTACCTCTTTATTCGCTCTCGGGTACCTCGGCCTCGTCATCGGTTCTCATAAAGGTCCCAGCCTTCGCCATGTTCCGCTACCGAATTCGGTTGAAGTTTCCGCTGCCTCAAGCGTGGCTGCGGTTTCAAACGCGATTAGCGCGGTCAATGCCAGTGCGAACGGCCTGAAACTGCTTGATACGAGCGTGCTGATTGACGGGCGCATCGCCGACATCTGTGACACGCATTTTCTTGATGGCACCGTGGCCGTGCCCCGCTTCGTTCTTCACGAGTTGCAACTCGTCGCGGATTCCTCCGATTCTCTCAAGCGGCAGCGCGGCCGCCGCGGTCTCGAAGTTTTGCAGCGCATGCAGAAAATGCGGGGCCTGGAAATCCGCGTTCTCGAAGACGACATCAGCAACTGCTCCGGAGTCGATCAAAAGCTGATGGAACTGGCCCGTCGCACCTCCTCGAAAATCGTAACCACCGATTTTAATTTGAATAAAGTTGCACGTGTTCAGGGAATTTCCGTGTTGAATGTAAATGAACTTGCCAACGCCATGAAGCCTGCTGTACTACCCGGCGAATCCATGCGCGTCCTCATTCTGCGCGAAGGCAAGGAGCTCACCCAGGGCGTAGCGTATCTCGATGACGGTACCATGGTCGTCGTCGACGGCGCTCGGCGACTCATCAACCGTACCGTTGATATTCTCGTCACCTCGGTTCACCAGACTCCTGCCGGGAAAATGATATTCGGACGCCTCGACGACCGCAGCGATTCCTCTGCCACTCGTGCCGCCGCCCCCTCCGCCTCCTACGCCGGATCTCCCCCCACCAATAGCGGCGACAACGGAAATGTCGGCGCCATTGGGCAGGATCGTTCGGAGCCCGTGCCCGGTTTCGACCCGTCTTCCCGTACTCCTTACATAGGCAGTGACCCGACGTAATCCGGTTCAAATGAGGCCAACGTTTTATCTTCCCCCGGGACCCAACCGTTCAAGGTGGATTTAAGAATGGGCGCTTCCGCCGTTGTGCCCTTACTGACTCCCGATTTAGGCCGGGTCGCAGCCATTCTGTGTCTATGTTTTAAGAACAAGTTGACCTGTGGCAATTTTCTTCCTGCCTCTGCTTGAGGTAAACTTCCTGTCTGGGTCCGGCGCCCAAGCCGCTTTTCTTCGCTTCGGCCGGACATTTCACCTTATGACTAAAATTGTTGCCATTCTTCCCGCCGCAGGTCTTGGTACGCGCATGGGCGCCGGTGCCCCGAAGCAATTTCTCGAGCTCGACGGCGTGCCCATTCTGGTCTTGACGCTACGGCGGATCGCCGCCTGTCCGCTCGTAACCAGCATTATCGTGGCCACCCGGCCCGACGAAATCGAGCGACTGCAGTCGCTGATCTCGAAAGAGAAGTTCGTCCAGACCGTCAAAGTTGTAAAAGGTGGAGACACGCGCCAGGCTTCGGTCGCGCAAGCCCTGAAAATCGTCCCTGGGGATACCGACATGATCTTAGTACACGATGCCGTCCGGCCCTTCGTCACTCTGGATCAGATTAACCGCGTCATCGAAGAAGCCCGTCGCTGTAAAGCCGCCATACTCGGGATTCCCGCGATGGACACAGTGAAAGAGGTGAAGCGCGCGAGCTTGCCCGAGGACGTTGCCCTGATTACAGCCACCGTGCCGCGCGAGCGAGTGGTGCTGGCGCAGACGCCTCAAGTCTTCGACGCCAAACTCCTGAAAGATGCTTTCGCTCTCGCGGACGCCGATGGCGTCAACGCCTCAGACGAAGCAGGCCTGATCGAAAAGATCGGCCACGATGTTCACGTAGTACTCGGCGCCGAACGAAATATCAAAATTACCAAGCCCTCGGACATGGATCTTGCCCGTTTCTATCTCCAATCCGAGCAGAAGAAATCATGAGCTATCGGTGCGGGATTGGGTACGATCTGCATCGGCTCGCCGAAGGCCGTAAACTCGTCATCGGTGGCATGGAAATTCCGTTCGACAAGGGCCCCGTGGGTCATTCTGACGGTGACGTCGTTGCGCACGCCATCGTCGATGCGTTGCTCGGGGCGGCAGGACTTGGTGATATCGGCACGCTCTTTCCTGATACCGACCCCAAGTGGAAGGGGGCAAACAGTCTTCTCTTTCTCGAGCACGCCAAGAAACGTTTGGGTGACCAAGGATTTACCATCGAACATATTGATGTTGTGGTTGTCCTCGAACGGCCCAAACTCGGTCCCCACTTCCCCCAAATGCGGGAGACTCTAGCGAAGTCGTTGGGCTTGCCGACGTCCAAGGTCCACCTCAAGGCCAAAACCAACGAAGGTGTCGATGCCGTCGGCCGAGGGGAAGCGATCGCCGCCCACGTCGTTGCCACACTCTCGGTGTGAGGAGTCAAAGTCTCGATTCCCGCATCTGCAGCTCTATCCTCCTTTTTGATCCCTTTTCTTCGTTTCACGCTAAACTCATCGCATGCACCTGCCAGAATCTCCCGGGCTCGAACCTCGCTCCAATCCATTCACCGGGACTGACATTCTGACGGTTCTGCGAGGCAACGAGTGGCTCACCTCCGACCCAACTCCCGAGCAGATCGGCTGGTGCAGCCACGCCGCCTCACTCCTCGGCCCGTTTGCTGCCGACCCCATCGCTCTTGCACAAATTCTCCGCCTCATTTTCGAATTCGATGCCACCCACATCATGCAACTCCCCGATTCGCATGCCGTCCTTGCCCGCCACGCTGCCCGCGACGTGATCCGCCACCTCGCGCTTCATCTGCTGAAGCCTTGTCCACTGAACTCGGACCGTTTCAAAACCCTCATCAACGATCTGAAAGGCGAACTCGGTGTCGGAAGCCGCGATCTGTTTCATCCGATCCGTCTCGCGCTGACGGGGCGTTCCGGTGAGGGGGAACTGGACCGTGTCATCCTCTTGCTTGATGAGGCCACTGCTCTCCCGTTTGCCGTTCCGGTCAAATCCACGCGAACCCGGATTCTCGAATTCTGCGCGGCAATGGACTAATCGACATCCATCCCGCCTTAACGGTAGACTTTTAATCAATGAACACCATCACAGGAATTCACGCAGTCCGCGAAGCGCTCGAGGCAGGCAGCGCTTTCGACCGTATTCTCGTTGCCAAGGGGCGCCAGGACACACGGGTCGAAGATATCGTCCAACTTGCCCGCCGCAACGGGATTACAATTCGTTTCGAAGATCGCAGCCAGCTCGATCGCCTCGGCAATACCAAAGACCATCAAGGTGTAGTCGGGATGGTCGCCGCAAAACCAGCTTCCACGCTAGAAGACATCATCGCCGCCGCCAATAAATCCAAAGGCCAGCAGGGCCTGATTGTTTTACTTGACGGAGTGGAAGACCCTCACAATCTGGGTGCGGTTGTGCGCACAGCACTCGCCGCTGGCGCGCACGGAGTTGTCATCCCGGAACGAAGGGCGGCTGGCATCACCGACACCGTCTCACGCGCTTCAGCGGGTGCACTCGCGCACTTGCCCGTGGCCAAAGTGACGAACCTTGTTCGCGCCATGGAGGATCTAAAGGAGGCAGGTTATTGGCTGGTTGGTCTCGATGAAGCAGGAGGCAAAAACTATACGGAGGTTGACTACACCACGCCTACCGGAATTGTCATGGGGAGCGAAGGTAAGGGTCTCCACGAATTAACACGCAAGCGCTGCGATTTTGTGGTGTCCCTGCCCACCACGGGTCCCGTGAGATCGTTAAATGTCTCCGTAGCGACCGGCGTCGTTTTGTTTGAGGCCATCCGCCAGCGCCATCTTCGTCACAAGCCCTCCGCGCCGCTACAGGTCCTGGCTACGGGACCGTTGCCGGAGACCTGATGATGTGAGCGCGCTTCGAATATCCTCTTTTTCAACCATTAACTGTCATAGCGTAACAACGAAAACACATCCAACCCGGGTAACCGATCCCGTCCATGGAGAAAATTCAGTTCCACCGCGAATGTCGCCCCGGTAACGATTCCTCCAAGCGACCTTACCAATTCAACCGCCGCGGCAGCCGTTCCGCCGGTCGCCAGCAAATCGTCACACAACAGGACACGTTGTCCTTTCTCTACCGCATCCTCATGCAGCTCGAGCGTGTCCGTGCCGTATTCGAGCGCATAAGAGATTGATGCGGTCTTTGCAGGCAGTTTTTTCGGCTTTCGGATGGGAATGAATCCCGCGCCCAATCGATACGCCATGGCCGGTGCAAAAATAAACCCGCGCGCCTCGATCCCCGCAACGAGATCGACCTTTTGTCCCTTGCAATGTTCGTACATCAGGTCAATCAGCCCGGCGAAACCGGCCCTGTCTTTAAGCAGCGTCGTCAAGTCGTAAAACAGAATTCCCGGCTTCGGATAATCCGGCACCTCGCGTATCAGCTTCTTCAGATCGATCATTCGTGCCGCTCCTCGTCAGATTGTATACTCGACCGAAAATTCATGCAGATACTGTGGATCGACGGTTGCAGGTTCTTCGTTCATTTCCGTTACCCGCGCCATCATTGGGCCTTTTTCGAGCTCTTTGCGCAGTTGCGCCAACTTCTCCGCTGTTCCCATTGCAAATACTTCCACTCGTCCGTCCCTGCGGTTTCGTGTGTAACCGGTTACGCCCAGGTTCTGCGCGGCCCTTTGCGAGAATATCCGGTAACCGACGCCCTGCACTCGCCCGGATACAAAAAACCGTCTTGCTTGTATCTCTTTTTTGCTCATTCCCAAATTTCCAAGTTTAGCAGACAGTCTTGCTTTTCTTCCAAACATCACAACCTGAACGTCTGCATTGGGTTACACTTTTCCCGGGTTGCAGGCGGCGCAGCACGGCCCTCGGTGCATCCTAACTGGTGAGTGAAGATGGTGCGCACAGGATTCGGCTCCTCAAAAAAAACAATCGCGATTCGCATGGCAGTCGTCTGCGCATTCATCGCCGCTTCCTTAAATGCACAGGACCTGTCTCCCGGTCCCCTGACCGCGGCTCCCGATCACGACGTTCACCGTATTGAAGGGGTGGCCAAGCCGGAAGCCCCGCCCTCCATTCCCCCCGCGCAAATCATCAAGGCGTTCGCTCAGAAGGAAGACGAATACCTGAATGCTCGCCCACAGTATTCCTATCACAAGACGATACGCATTCAGGAATTCGGGCCAAACGGTGCTCCCGTTGGCGAATACATAGCCACATATGAGGCCATTCGCGCGAGTGATGGAAAAATTTACGAGAAGGCGGTTTCTGCTCCGCGGACTTCACTTGAGGAGCTGAATTTCCAGCCGGAGGATGTCCAAGCCCTCTTCCGGATTCCCCCCTATCCCGTGACCGCTACGCAACTCTCGAAGTACAACCTGCAGTTTTTGGGAGACGAAAAGGTAGACGAAATTGATTGCTATATTTTTCAGGTCAATCCCAAAACGCTCGAACGACAGCACAGCTATTTTGACGGCGTCGTCTGGGTCGATAAGAAATATCTTGAAGTCGTTAAAACCTATGGCAAGTGGGTCACGGATTTGGGCGACATGCACCCGCCGACGTTGCCGTTCTCTATTTTTGAGACGTATCGCGAAAATGTGGACGGAAAATACTGGTTCCCGAACTACTCGCGATCGGAGGAAGTGCTCCATCTGCAAGACCGCAATGTGCCGATCCGCGTCACGATCAAATGGACCGACTTCAAACCCTTCACGACTGCGCCAGCCGCGCCAACGCCGACCGCTCCGCTCACTCCGGCTTCTCCCGCTAAAGATCCTGCGAAACCCTAGAGCCCGATCGTCTTCGTTTCGCGGGATAGAGCGTCTCGAGCAACTCCGGCAACTCTTCAATCTCCTTCAGCAAAAACTCCGGCGCAGCCGCCTTCAATTTTTTTGCTGTCGGAAATGGGCCCGAAACTGCGATTGCCCTGACTCCTGCGGCACGGGACATCGCCAAATCTTCCGCAGTATCTCCGATATAGACACACTGGTCGGCGTTGACCCGCATTTTTTTCAACGCGCAAAGTAATGGCCCGGGATCAGGCTTGTTCCGGTCCGTTTCTCCTCCACAGACCCGTGAACGGAATAATCTCAATAATTCGAACCTGCGCAGTTGGCCTTCGACTCGGTCACGATCTCCGCTCGTCACGAGACCCATCCGGTGACGCTTCGAAAGGTGACGCAGAACTTTGCGCGCCCCGCGCATCAATTTCGGCTTGTGCGCGCTGTAGAATTCGCGCCACAGGCTATCCGCCTCCATCCAGCGGGTCTCCGGGATCTGCGCCGCGCGATACACGTTGTACCAATCGGGCGAGTAATTAAGGTCAAGCTCCCGCAGGCCCCACGGAATCCCCAGTCGACGAAACATGGATAAGTAGGCTTGGGAATCGGCGTGATAGGAGTCCAGCAGCGTGCCGTCCCAATCAAAAATTACCGCGGTAAGCTCCCCATTGGTAGCCACAGGAAAAGACTATCAGATTCTCTAGCGATCGCGGCCGGTATACAGTGCAAAAACCCGTGCTCGTTCCGAATGCCGTCAGAGACGCATCCAGTGCGCATTCGTGATTTTTCGATCTTGTGAGTTCAGAAACTAATCAGCCGAGAACCGGGTCGGCACGTTGTCATCGCGGTCAAACGCGAAATCTTCAAAGCTTGCTGCCACGCCGAACCATCCCGGCATGTTCGCTGGTTCCGTACGGCAAACCTTCGCGCGCGAAGAAACAACCACGTTGCCATACCCTAGGGGACGCGAAATCAGCACGATATCCAATTCGATCGGGGTCCCGACGACGAGCGTCTTCGGGCACAGGAAATAGACACCAGACGAACTGATGTCACGGGTGACCAGTGAAACGGGAAACTGTTCGAGCACTCCAGACACACTGCGAAGCTTCAGAGGCAATTTGAGCGACGCCCGGGGACACTCCCGCTGCTCGAGATGCACTCCGACCGCATGGGTCGGCACGCGCACAAAACGGCGTGGCTGCGGAGTGCGCAGAATCGGCATCACCCGGAGCGCCGGAGGCTGAGGCCTTGCTGGTTGAGAATACGGGTACGCAGGGGCAGCAGCGGTAGTTATGGCTGTGGGCAGCTGCAGCTGCGAACTAGATTGTGAAGACGGCAAATCATCCCAAGCTATTGCTGGATTAACACTCATCTCACCCCTCAGAGAGATGACGCAGCAGTAAGACACACGGTCCTGGCAGTCCTACTACTTTGTTTCTAAATTACCCCGTGGTGATGTTGGGCTGCCAAAATGCCATTTCCTACCAGCCCTGTCAACGGGGTGAAAACTTCTCAGGTGTCCAAAAATCAAACAGGCGGTCATAGTACTGGGGAGGTGTCTTCACTCGTTCTTTGTTCGCCGCCTCGTACCGGAGTCTTGCCGACAATTTGGACGCTTCACTGTCTCGCTTTCTCTGTTATTTTAGCACTCAATTCATGAGTTCGAACACCGTCCAGACACCCAAATCTTCTCCCCTTCGCGCTACTGTGCCTCCTGGTTCGCAGTCGCCTCGGACGCCGGTCATCGTGGCTTTTACAGCCGTTTATTTCATCTGGGGATCCACCTATTTCGCCATCCGCATCGCCGTGGAGTCCATCCCCGCCTTGCTGGTGCCTGCGATTCGACACCTCTCTGTCGGGCTGGTTTTCTACCCTTTGTTTCGTTTTAAGACCAAGGAAAAACCAACCATTACCCACTGGATTACCTGCGCGATTACAGGCGTCTTGCTGCTCGCGGTCGGAAACGGGACGGTCTCCTGGGCAGAAAAATTCGTTCCCTCGGGCCTGGCGGCGCTTCTGCTGGCGACGGTATCCTTGTGGATGGTTTTGCTCGATTGGCTGCGTCCTGGGGGCATACGGCCCCCGCCACGTGTATTTGCGGGTATCGTTCTGGGTTTTCTGGGTTTGGCGCTTTTGGTTGGACCGGCTCAGTTGGGTGTGAAGGATCGGGTGAGCCCCCTTGGCGCGCTGATGCTCACGATTGCCTCGTTGGCGTGGGCCTGCGGCTCGATCTATTCGCGCCATCATCCCTTGCCGCGTTCACCGCTGCTTGGCGTTGCCATGCAGTGCCTGGCCGGCGGCGGCACATTATTGATCGCGGCGGTGGCGAGTGGTGAGTTGAATGGATTTCAACGGGCGCAGGTCTCTGTCCGAGCATATGTTGCGGTTTTCTATCTTGCCATCTTCGGCTCGGCAATCGGCTACAGCGCCTATGTTTACCTGCTGAAGCATAGCTCGGCAACAAGTCTCAGCACCTATGCGTTTGTCAATCCGGTCGTGGCTCTCCTGATCGGCTGGGGGCTCGGTGGAGAAGAGCTGTCCGTTCGCACGCTCGTCGCGAGCGCTGTCATCCTATCGGCGGTCATACTAGTCATCACCGGGCGGAAACAGTCGCCAACCTCAGCGGATGAAACGGTGCCCGTGGCGGGAGAAGCCTGACCCCAGGACGCTGGAATTTGATGTCGGAAAGCGGATAGATTCCTTTTCTCGAGACGAGTAGTGTAACGATCATGAAGACGGCTTACATCGACAAAGCGCAAACCCGGCTCACACCAGGTGCTGCCGACAAGTTCTGGCAAGCCACAGTCGAACGGGATCGGCGAGCCGATGGTTCATTTGTTTTTGCGGTCCGCTCTACCCACATCTACTGCAGACCGTCTTGTCCCGCGCGGCGGCCACTGCGGCAAAATGCCCTGTTCTTCAAGGACCCCCAGGAAGCAGAGAGCTGTGGCTTTCGCGCTTGCCGACGTTGTCGGCCGAAGGAACTAGCCCCCGCTTCGTCACTGGTTTCAAAGGTCGCAGCGTTGCTCGCGAATTCGGCCGAGGAATCTTTGCGGCTCGAAGCACTTGCAACACAGGTCGGCAGCTCGCCTGAAAGGCTCCGGCGCGCATTTCGCGCAACGACCGGTTTGTCTCCGCGTGACTTCGCTGATGCGGCCCGTATGAAGCAGTTCAAGAAACTGCTCCGGGAAGGTCTGACCATTGCCGAAGCGCTTTATTCCTGCGGTTTTGGTTCGCCCAGCCGCATTTATGAAAAAACAGGTTCACGGCTGGGAATGACGCCGGCCGAATACAGGAAGGGAGCTCCGGGGATGAATATGGAATATTCAATTACAAAGACGGCACTTGGCAGTGTCCTGGTAGCGACGACCGAAAAGGGAATCTCGGCGATCTATCTGGGCGAGAATGACAAGAAGCTCGTCGCGGAATTGCGCGCCGAATATCCGAAAGCCCAGTTGAAAGAAAATTCACGGGGCCATGGAGACTGGACAAGCGAAGTCTGCAAACGGATTGAGGGTGCGACGCCCAGTGTGGAATTGCCGCTCGATGTGCAAGCCACCGCTTTTCAGCGCCGCGTCTGGAATGAACTACAAAAGATCCCCTGGGGCACGACCCGTACGTACACGGAAGTCGCGCATGCGCTGGGTAAGCCGAAATCGGTGCGCGCTGTTGCGAGAGCCTGTGCCACGAATCCCGTCTCGATCGTGATCCCTTGTCACCGCGTGATTCGTGCAGATGGTCAACTGGCGGGTTATCGCTGGGGATTGAACCGCAAACAGGAACTTCTGGAACGAGAGAGGTCAGAAGGGAAGCTGGACTAGCCGCTATCCCCTGGGCTTCTCGATTTTGGTGTCTTTGGGCCAATCAGGCTTGAATTTGTTGTCATTCAGCTTCAAATTCTTCATCAGATTCTTATAATGGGACAGGAAGTAATCGCCGGAACTTCCTTCAAAGAATTTCTGCTGCAAAGGCAGCCAGGAAGACTCATCCACCCACATTTCGATCTTGCTAATTTCCTTCCGAACGTCCTCTGATGTGGGGATCAATTCCAGGACCGCAGTCTTCTTGCCGTCCATTTCTTCTTCGCCGATCAGGCTGACATCATAGTTTTTTTTCAGGTTCTCGGTTTTTGTGCCGAAACCCAGAGCAAGATATTGGTCGGCCATGGTGCGGTTCTTGCCGATGTTGTA
Organism: uncultured Acidobacteriota bacterium; assembly: GCA_963831545.1. Classification (GTDB taxonomy): domain Bacteria; phylum Acidobacteriota; class Terriglobia; order Acidiferrales; family UBA7541; genus Acidiferrum. The sequence continues at coordinate 164,881 of CAWHQX010000017.1, read as the reverse complement.
TTCCTCGACGCGCTCGATTTTGGGAGTGTAGATATAAAGATTGTCGCCGTTGCGTAGGATGGTCCGCGGATCCGGTTTCAGGAAGTCGATGCGCAATTTGGCGTCGCGTCGGACGAAGATCTGACCTGTCTCGGTGGAAGTGTCCTTCACCACGGCCGTATACTTCACATGTTCGATGTCCGCGCTGAGACTCTTAAAGTCCTGCGCGGCATGGTCCATCATTCCAAGAACGCTATCCAGAGTAGCCTTGGCAGGTGCTTGCGCGCCGGTGCCGTCGACAACGAGGTAAAACAACAAGGTCGATGAAATGAGAATAAAAAGAGATGAAGATTTTACAAGTCTCAAAAGAACCCCTATCGTCCAGTGCCGGGCATCACGCCTCTGAAATCGTAACATAAGCTCAGCACCGCACCGTAGACCGTGATCCGTGCAGGCGTGAGAATCGGAGCTCGAAGAGAATCGAAGAACGGGTAGAAACTCGCCGCTCATCTGAACGGGCAGCCGGTCAGTGGCGGACGATGACCTCGTAGGCCACTACGTTACCCTTGTCGTCGCGTTGCGCTTCGATGGAACTGATCGCAAAGCGCCCGTCACTGAGGGCCTGGGAGGATTTTTGCAGCACCGTATGAAGTTCGTTTTGAAGGGCGGGGGTGCGCTCCGGGGGCGCCATGGCGCGGGAATCCACCTGATAGACTTCCACTTCGCCGGTCTTTGAGAGGAGCTTTACCTGATCGGAATTGGCTGGCAACCCCACCAGCGGCTCATCCTTGAACCAGCGGCGGGGCGTGAGCAGCACAAATACGAGAATCAGAATGACGGCTACGTCATACTGCCACGAACCCCGCTCGTAGGACCAGAAAAACGTGCGATACAAGATTTGGCCTGGGCTCGCCATGTCAGTCCGCGGGAATACCGTCAACAATCACACCATCTCGCATATGTACGACTCGATCAAAATAGGTCGTCGCTTCAGGATTATGGGTGATCATGACGATTGTCTGCCCCAAATCCTTGTTCAAGCGCCGCAACATTTCAAGCACAATATCGGAGTTCTTCGTATCGAGATTCCCGGTAGGTTCGTCGGCCAGCAAAATCTTTGGCTCGTTGATAATGGCGCGCGCAATCGCAACGCGCTGTTGTTCTCCGCCAGACATTTCCGCTGGACGGTGATGCAGACGACCATCCAAACCCAATAACTTGGTGACGACATCAAAACGATGCGGATCAAACCCATCTCCGTGAATATATTGCGCGATGGCGATATTTCCCTTCGCCGTTAGGGTAGGCAAAAGGTTGAAACGCTGGAACACAAAGCCGATCTTGCTGCGCCGTAGCTTCGTGCGCTCGGCATCAGTCATTGCCGAGAGATCGTTGCCGTCCACGAAAACTTTTCCCTTCGATGTGCTAGCCAAACCGCCAATCACATAGAGCAGGGAGGACTTGCCGCAACCCGATGGGCCCATAACAGCCACCGACTCTCCAGGCATCACCTCGAAGTTCACGCCGCGCAGAGCCGGCACTTCCACCTTGCCCGCGTGATATAGCTTCCAGAGGTTTTCCGTTTTGAGTATCGGCTCCACGGTCTTTAGCTCGGGTTCTCGCTTTCCGTCGTTAAGCGCCTGTATTGTAACTGTGATTGCCATGTCTGACTATATTCCCATCTCCTAGTCGTAGGAAAGTGATTCCACCACATCTTTTCGAGTTGCCACCCATGCCGGATAGACGGCGCCGATCAGCGCTCCCATCAGCGCAATGAGTCCGGCGCGCAGAATCCACTCCGGAGTGATCAGGATCGAGAGCGTAGGGAAAATCTTGAGAAAACCGGCCCGCACAGCATAGCTCAGCAGAATGCCGGCAATGATGCCCAAGAGGCAGAGTGCAGCAGTCTCGGTCAGTAGCGACCGAACGATGAGGAATTTACTGGCACCGAGCGATTTCAGCACGCCAATGTCCCGAGTGCGCTCAAGAACAGTCGTGTACATCGTTAGAAAAATCACCAGCAAGCCGATCGAAATGGCGAGCGCGATCATGGCATTGATAAACGTCTGCAAACCCGGGATGTTGGTTGAGGTCATCAGGGTCATAAAATCTTTCAGCGGTCGAACCGGATAGCCGGGGAAGTTTTCCTTCATCTCGGCAATGACGTCCTCGGTATGTTCGGAACGAGTGCATTTGACGAGAAAAATAGAGGCTTTATCCCGAGCGCCCACCATCTCTTGCAACGTCGTGATCGGCACAAAAATCCTTCCCGCCTTGCCATGCTCCACGATCCCGACGACATTCCAATCCTGGTTGAGGAGATTGTAGGTGTCACCGACATTCATATGCTTGGCCTTGGCCTGCCAATCATCGATCAGCATGTCGTTTGGACCTTCGATATCGTGCCCCTGCAGGAAAACGAATCCGCCCGATACTTCCCGAAATGTCTTGGGGTCGATTCCCCAGATCGTTTCCACGCCGCCTGCAGAATTAAATTGCAGCAAAGCGGGCGTCACCGCACTGATATATTTAAGCTCGCGCAACTTATCGGCAATCTTGATCGGCATGGGCGATCCGCTGAAGGTAAGAAAAATCTGTGCCGAGGGCGATTGCAGCATCACGTCCGCCCCGATGCCCTCAATGCGTTTGGCGGTTTCCTGCAGCAATCCAGAGGTCAGGCCCACGATCAGAACGACCAGCGCAACTTCGACGGCCACGGCCATCACGCCGATCAGCGTACGCATGGGGCGATGAAACAGATTTCGAACGACAAATTGTCCCATCATGGTTTCTTGGTCTCGCCGACTTCGCCCAGATGCACGACTTCCACTCCCGCAGGTGCCTGCAACTTGAATCGATCTCGATCGACTGTTTCATTCAGCGCAACTTTGCTGACGCTCATGTCCAGTTGATACTCATCGCGAGGGCGCTCAATCCGGATTCGCCGCGGGTATTGCAATGGCCCTGTACCTGACGTTTCCGAAATGCCGTCAGCGGCTACGGATTGCCAGTCACTGTAGTGGACATCGGAAAGCAATGCGCCTTTTGGACCATAACTCTCATATCTCGATACCTCGAGATCCGCGCGATCGAACCAGATCTTCCGCAAGATTTCACTTTTGTACCCCCCACGCAGCACGGTCAGCACGTAGTAGCGGCCCTCCTGGTCATCGGCCTCTTCAAACAGCACCATCTCTTCCTTCCGGATCGCCGGCCATAAGAGGGCTTCAAATAAGTGTTGGGGACGCAGGTTCTCGATCGGGTTCGCGCTGGCGCGTTCAAACGCCACTGTCCCTTCGACAAACTTTCCTTTTGACGGGATCGAAAGTTCGAAGGTCTCGCCGTCACTGGCCATATCGAAAATCGTTTTTCCCACAACCGGGACTTGGCCGATCACCCGAATCTCCGCGGGTCTTTCGGCCAGCAGGAACGCTTTCACTTCGTGATACTCGTCGATGACCCCGTTGTACTTGGTGCCGGTAGTCGTTTTTAGTTCCACTGTGGCATTCACACTATTCACGCTGTGCGCGTAGGCGTTGTAACGCGCCAGCAATGCTTCCTCATTCGATTCTTTGACGACCGGGCGAGACGTCGAAGGTACAACCTTGGTGGTTGTTACGCCTGTGCCGCCGGGAGCGCAGCCGCAGACGACCACTGCCAGCACCCCGAAAAACGCCAAATTTCTAGCGGAATTCATCGATGATAACCAAGCCCACCAAGCCAATGATCAAATTTAGCAATCGCCCCGAGCTCCGTCAAACCACAGAAAGCAGGCCTTTCTGACGGGATCACTGCGGACGTACCAGATACACGTCATATTCTTTGAGAGCCGGGCGGAGGCGGCGAATCACCTCGCTGGCCCACAGTTTTTCGCTGAGCAGTGTCACCCAGCCGTCTTCCGGCTCGCAAACCGCGCAGAACGTGTATCGCGCGTAAGCATTTTGGTAGGCGTCAACGCCGCGCAGCGACAGTTCTCCCTCGACGGCAGCATCTTCCGCCTCCGCGGTCGGACTAACGCGGATACCGAACGTTTCTTTTTCGAAACGCTCAAAGACCTGCGTAACTTCAATCGGATTGGAAGGCGTCAGAACCAAGCATCGATTGGCCGCTTCGCGGAACCCAATGGCGCGAAGTTTGCAGAATTCTCGAACCCGTTCAAGGTGACTGAAAAAATCGACCACCAGCGGTTCCTTTGCGGCCAGAGCAGGCAACGCGGAGCCCCAAATCAGGGCAGCCTGTCCTCCGCGCACCGGCTCGCGGCTTTCGGTTTCAAGCAGTTCCATCCCGACGGCCTTTTCGCTCGCTCCGAGGTCCATCGCTTGCACATCGAGCGTGTACAGGGGCAGTTCAGGTGCCTTTTGTTCTGTTTCCGCCTGCACCGTTACTCTTCCTCCTCTAGTTCGCCAAACTGCTCTTTGAAAGCAGGGGAGGCTTTGCGCACATCGAGCCAATTAAAAAATGCGTCTGGAGTCTCCAGCCAGATTCGAAACCATTCGCTGATTTCCTTTTTTTCTTCTCGCTTTTTGGCTTCCACTTTATGGTTACGGGCGATCATTTCGGCGCGTCGCTTGCCAAGGCGTCCAATTTCCAACACACGCTGCGCTGCCGCGGGTTCTTCATGATCCTTGAAGCGACGTAACAATTCATCGAGACGAGTCAGGCTGACTTCCGCATCCTGCAGTGTCCTGAAATGCAGAATGTCGTCGAACTCTTCCTCGAAGCGCTCTTCTGCTTCTTCGCGTTCGGTCAATTGCATTTTGAAGCCGACATCCTTCAGGACTTCGATGATGTAGTCGTTGCTGGTCTTCCCGTGTTCACCGAATTCAGCCTGCAGTTTACGGCGCAACTGATCGACTTCTGCGGTTGTCCATTTCTGGATTCCCATCTGGCGTGCCGTGTCCGCAATCATTTGCCGTTTCGTCTTGGTGCTATCCGTCATTGTTCGCCTCTACGTGCAGGGGCTGCCGGGGGAGCAGTGGCTGACGACGCTGTCGTCTGCTCCGCTGGCTGATGTTTCAGCAATTGGTGATACTTGAGCACATTTTGGTTGTGTTGCGCCAGCGTCGCGGCAAAAAAATGGCCACCCTGGGTATTGGCGACAAAATACAGATAATCCGTTTCTGCGGGATGCAACGCAGCTCGTAGAGATTCAGTACTGGGATTGCCGATCGGCCCCGGGGGCAATCCCGCAACAAGATACGTATTGTACGGCGAATCATATTTCAGGTCGTTCAGGGTGAGCGTACCCCGGTATTTTCCGACTTGATCAAGGGCATAAATGACCGTGGGATCGCACTGAAGGAGCATGCCTTTTTGCAGGCGATTTGCAAAGACTCCCGCGACCAGGGGGCGCTCTTCTGGCTTGGGCGTCTCCCGCTCGACGAGCGAGGCAAGCGTGACGGTATGCAAGAGGGAAGGGGAAGTCGTGGCGTCGGGGGCGAGTTCCTGCAGGGTCTCGCGGAATTTACGCACCATCATGGTTGTCAACTCGGATGCCTTGGCATTTCGCGGCAGATTATATGTGGCCGGAAAGAGGAATCCTTCGAGGGTTTGTGCGTCGGGAGCGATGTCGAGGATCTGCGTTGCATCGCGCGCGGCCTTAAGGAATTCATCACGGGACATGTACTTGCCGTCTTGCAGATTGCGGGCGATATCGAAAATCGTCTCGCCTTCTTTCACCGTGAAAGGTTGCTGATAGACTTCACCGTTTGCCAGTTTCCAGAAGACATCCTTCGTTGTGACCGGACGATCGAAAAAGTATTCCCCGGCTTGCAAAGTGCGTTTGGGATGACGGCGCGCATAGATTTCAAAGGCGAGTGAACTGCGGATGATGCCGTTTTTTTCGAGCAGGCGAGAAACGGATTTTTGCGATGCACCGTGCGGAACGTCGACATAAACGCCCTCAGCAGGGAAGGACCCGAAGGGCCTTTCAATGCTGTACCAGAGATAGCCTGCGGCAGCGGCGGCAGCCAGCAGAACGATTAGAAACAGGATTGAAAGAAAACGCACGCTACTCTGACTCCTCGACGTCCTGAGACAGATATTCGCGCAGGATCACCATGGCGGCCACGGCGTCGACACTGTATTTTCCGTCACCCGGGCGAACAGCCCTGGACCGCCCTTCGCGGTCCGCAACTGACCGGATCCGGCGCCCAAGCTCTTCTTCGAGAATGCGCTCCGCTTCCCAACTGGTCAGGCGCTCGTCAACGAGTTCGACAGGGACCCCGACTTGCTTGCGAACACGCTCTGCAAAGCCGGTCACTTCCTCCGACATGTCGCCTCGCGTTCCATCGAGCCGCAGCGGAAGGCCCACTACGATCTGTTTGATGTTTTCGGCGCGCACAAGTTCTCGCAATCGGCGCATATCTTCGTTGCGGTTGATGCGTTCCATGGTGTCAAAAGGTTCCGCCAAGCGAACTTCGGCGTCGGCGGTCGCGAGGCCAATCTTGGTGCGGCCGTAATCAATCGCCAGGATGCGCGGATTCTTGGGCTTTTCTTTCACATAGCAAGTATAGCGTGAACGCTCGCATTCATCTCTCGGCGGAGGCAGTAATCGTTACGGCTGCCGGCCACGGGTACCGGTTTGCCAGCCTTCCCAGTAGCCTTGAATTTTCAGTTGCTCTTCCATGCCAGTCTGTTTAATGGTCTTTTCGATCTCCGTACGGCTCAGACGAGGGCCGATGGGCTCGGGACGATCGGCAAGACCCCAAACTGTGACTGCCGCCAGCACGGTATTCAACTTCAATTCGCGGATGTCGACTTTGTCAAATGTGTCCGATGCAGCGTGGTAGTTGAAAAGATAGTTGGAAATTTCCTGGTTGGCGACCAGCGTCGGGACGCCTTCGAGCATGAAATCGAAGTGGTCCGTACCCCATTCCATATCGAGCGTATGGTGATCGACACCCCATCCGGCAAAGGGCTTCAGAACTTCCTTGATCGCTGGCTCAATGTCCGAGCGGCCGCCGAGCGAATAGCCCGTGACACGTCCAACTCCCGAATCGAATATGACAACGCCCCGATATTTGTCGAGTTCGGAGCGATGGGCGCGAACGTATCCCCACGAACCGATCATGCCCTGTTCTTCGCCGCCGAACAAAATGAAGCGAATCGTACGACGGGGAAGGAGTCCGCTAGCCTTGACGGCTCGGGCTGCTTCAACCACCATCGCGGCGTTGCAACCGTTGTCGAGCGCCCCTGTTCCCAGTTCCCACGAATCGAGATGCGCCCCGAGCACGACAATTTCGTCAGGCTTTTCGTAGCCCCGAATCTCACCAACAACATTTTCTTGCTCGACGGGTCCTGCGATTTTGTTTGGCAGGGCCAGCCTGGCGCGCATTTTCCCGGGAGAAGCATCGATTGCCCGTTGCAAGCGAAGGCCGTCTTCTCGCGCCAGTACAGCCTCTGGAATTTTCTCGAGGGTTCCATTGCTCGCATTTGTGTGCCGGTAGAGAAGTTTCCGCTCACGCTCTCCTGTCCACAAAATTGCCAGAGCTCCGCTCTGAACGGCGCGATCGATGATGGCAGGCGGCCGCGCATATTCATTGAAGAGATCGGCCCAAGTTGTGCCGAGGTCGGAATTCACAACCAGGATTGCCCCCCGCACGGCTGCACCCGACTTTGCAAATTCGGTTTCCGTGCCATACCCAACGTTCACTAGCGCCGCTTCGATTCCGACGTCCGGAGTCGCTGGAGACAACCCCACCGAGACGAGGGACACCGTGAATGTCTCTGGACCAATCAGTTCCAATCGCGAATTGCCTTCACTCCACGCCACGGGCAGGGAGAACTTCTCCGTGTGGACGTCCACGCCCGCTGCGCGGAATCCGGCGATCCCCCACGCCACGGCCTTGGCGTACTCGGGTGAGCCGCTGACTCGCCCACCGACCTCATCGGTCAAACGCCGCAAATTTCCTTCAAGCGGCGACTCGCCCATCACGAGAGGGGTGATCTTAGATGCAGCTTGTGCACAGGATGAGGGCTCCGTGGCCGAGCAAGCTCCTTCGCCTTGGACGATCTTGACCGGGTGAAGCGGATCGGTCTTTACTTGAGGAATTTGCGCGAACAACGGCGTGGCAAACGCGAGGGCGCACAACCCGACGCCGGTGTTGCGAAGACAGAAGTAACTCATCGAAGCTCTCTTTCGAGCGGAAAAATCATTCGAATTCTTATAGCAGAATTATGGAGAACTGCAATGCCGGGTTGAACCGGTCCCGCTTCTTATCGATCTACCGTGGGCGCGTCTTAAACCCGCACTCTCTCCAGCGTTTTTCCCAGTGCCAGATGCCGTAGGCGGCTTTGTCCGGAAAAGGATAGCCCAGCTGCTTGGCGAGCAGGATGATCTGCCCGCGATGGTGAGCCTCATGAGCAAACATGTAACCGAACATGGTCGCTCCGGCAGGCCAGGTTTGTGTCCAACCTCCCCGCGAAAACCTCGTGACGCGTCTCGTTTCCTCACCCGAAAGCGCATCCTGCAGCATATCCAGGCATCGAGCCGCGCTTTGACGGTGAGCCCGGCGCGCTTGCTTGATCGTGCAGCGGGCGGGATCAATCGGAGCAGGGCATTTTAGATAAGGTGCGGAGTGCTTGATCCAGACCAGTCGACTGTTGTGGAGATGAGCAAAAACCGCGGCAATCGTTCGCCCTTCGCGTGGATTTTTTTGCAGCGGTCTCGAGCGCCATGCGCGTGGGTCAAGATGCTCAAGCAGCAATTGATTCATCGCACCATTGGCCGCGTAGGTCTCGAGAAGAACGTCGCGTAGCTCAGTTTTATTTATAATCGCTCGCCGCGCCATGATCGATCTCCCAGCGAATTAGGAATAAAGGGGATTATCCGGCATCAGGAGTGCAATCCAGACATAAGCCTTGAACCGCAAGGCTTTGTGCCCAGGCGGAATTCTAGTTCGATGAATTCCCGGAGTCGAGTACAGAATCGATCACTCGGGCAACCTGGACCATCGCCGCTACGTCATGCACGCGGACGATATGGGCTCCATTCAGGATGCTTGCTGCGACGGTTGCCGCTGTGCCCCAGATGCGCTCGTCTGGAGGCCGTGGCTTGCCGCTTCGCGCGAGCGTCGCTCCGATGAATCCCTTGCGTGAGGTTCCGACCAGCAACGGGAAGCCGAGCTTCTCGAGTTCTGCGAGTTTCGCGATCAATTCGTAATTTTGCTCGTGGCTTTTTCCGAATCCGATTCCCGGATCAAGTACGATTTGAGATTTTGCAATGCCCGCGTTGCGCGCAACGGACACTGACTCTCTTAATCCATCACGTACGTCTTTCAGCACGTCTCTGGCGAATGGTTTTTTTTGCATTGTGCGGGGTGTCCCGCGCATATGCATGAGTATGATGGGAGCATTTTGCCGCGCAGTGACACGGGCGAGTGCCGGATCATAATGAAGGCCGGAGATGTCGTTTACAATCTCGGCCCCGGCGCCCAGGGCGATCTCCGCCACGCTGGCCTTTCGTGTATCAATCGAGATGGGTATTTTCAATCGACGCCGCAAAGCCGAGATGACCGGCAAGACTCGCGAGATCTCTTCGGCGGCAGGGATTGCACTGGAACCTGGGCGTGTTGATTCTCCACCAATGTCAAGAACGTCTGCGCCTTCACGTTCCATTTCAAGCGCTCGGGCGACAGCTCGATCCAGACTGAAAAATTGACCACCGTCTGAAAAACTGTCCGGCGTCAGGTTGAGCACCGCCATTACGAGCGTACGTTCGCCTAACAGCAAGGAACGACGCGCGAGCTTTAGACGAAAGAGTTTGCGACGATGCATGAGGGTCTTGGTTTGAAGTCCTTCGCTTTGTTTGGGAGATCCGGATCACTGCGGACAGCCAGCGGAACACCCGGTCAGTCGAGATCGAAATCCCGAATCGGCTTGCCAACCGGTCCGTCTTTGGCCTTCTTCATGGCTTCCTCAAACTTCTTCGATAAAATGTCTTCCTTATTTGTTTCCTGGAACCATGAATCTGCAAATTTGTCTTCGCGTTGTTTGTGCTGCTCCTCGAGAATGCTCTGCGCCTGCGTCAGGTCAACGTCCGGCCCGGGCTTTACCGGAGCGGTGTGCGACAGTACGGCGCCAAAGACCGGATCAACGACCAGTTTTGCCTGGCAGCACGGGCAGATCACATTTAGATTTTCGCCGTCTTTTAGTCCCATGGTCGCATTCTACTCCAATTCGTTTCTGCACACATCCTTCCGCTAGCCGAGCAGCACACGGAGCAAAGACGTTGAATGCGCTATCTTTATGCAGCCAAAAAAGAAAACGGGGCGCAAATCGCTGCGCCCCGTTTTCTTTCCCGCTAGAAACTGAACTACCTTATGCCTTTGCCGGCGAATCGCCATGCGTAAATCCGGGAGCCGGTCGCAATTCGGGGCGTACCACCTTGGGGTCTGCCGCGGTGGCCCCCTGAGCCGGTGGCGTCGTTGGAGGTGTTTTGATCTTTTCCGGGAGCGGCTTACCTTCCATCAGCAAGCGCACTTCGTTGGCGTCGAGAACTTCGCGTTCGAGCAAAGCCTGCGCGATGTGTTCAAGCGTGTCGCGATTGCTTTGAAGAATGCTGTACGCCTTGTCATATGCATCGCTCACGATTCGTTTCACTTCTTTATCGATCTGAACAGCCGTGTCTTCGCTGAAATCGCGATGCTGTGCAATCTCGCGTCCGAGGAAAATGGCTTCTTCTTTTTTGCCGAACGCGAGAGGACCAAGCGTGCTCATGCCCCATTCACACACCATGTTGCGCGCGATATCAGTGGCGCGCTCAATGTCGTTCCCCGCGCCCGTAGTAATGTGTCCGAGGAAGATCTCTTCGGCAGTTCGCCCACCCATCAGAACGGCAAGCATACCCTCAAGATAGTCCTTCGTGTAGGTATGCTTGTCGGCTTCCGGTAATTGCATGGTCAAGCCCAACGCCATACCACGCGGGATAATCGTGACCTTGTGGACCGGATCGGCGCCGGGAGTAGTTGCTGCAACCAATGCGTGACCCGCCTCGTGATAGGCCGTGTTCTTTTTCTCTTCGTCCGACAGAATCATTGATCGGCGCTCCACACCCATCATGACTTTGTCCTTGGCCATCTCGAAATCGATCATCATGACGAATTTGCGGTTCTGTCGAGCTGCCCATAAGGCGGCTTCGTTTACCAGGTTTGCCAGATCTGCCCCCGAAAACCCCGGAGTACCGCGCGCAATGATCGACATCTCCACATCGTCTGATAGGGGAACCTTACGGGTATGGACGCGGAGAATTTCTTCCCGGCCCTTGACGTCAGGGCGCGCGACGACCACGCGGCGGTCGAAACGTCCCGGCCGTAACAGCGCGGGATCTAAAACGTCCGGACGATTCGTGGCGGCGATCAGAATGACGCCTTCATTCGATTCGAATCCATCCATCTCGACCAGCAGTGCGTTCAAAGTCTGTTCGCGCTCGTCATGTCCGCCGCCCAGACCGGCTCCGCGGTGACGCCCCACGGCGTCAATTTCGTCGATGAAGATGATACAAGGCGCGTTCTTCTTGCCCTGTTCAAACAGATCGCGAACGCGGCTCGCGCCGACTCCGACAAACATCTCGACGAAATCCGAACCCGAAATTGAAAAGAAGGGAACGTTGGCTTCGCCTGCGATCGCACGCGCCAGCAGAGTCTTTCCCGTTCCTGGCGGCCCGACAAGCAACACACCCTTCGGAATGCGCCCGCCCAGCTTTTGGAACTTCTGCGGGTCCTTCAGGAACTCGATAATTTCCTGCAATTCTTCCTTCGCTTCGTCGCTCCCCGCCACATCTTTGAAGGTGGCCTTTTTCTGCTGGGCAGAAAGAAGACGGGCGCGCGATTTGCCGAAGCTTAACGCCTTGTTACCACCAGCCTGCATCTGGCGCATCAGGAAAAACACGAATCCAGCCAGCAACAACAGCGGCAACGCGTTTAACAGGATCAAAACCCAGTCGCTGCTGCGAACTTCCTTTACGCTCATCTGTACGGCTTTGTCGTGCAGCATCTTGGTAATGTCGGGAGCGTTTTCCTTCGGCACGATCACGCGGAACTTCTGGTGTTGAGGCTTGCCATATTCGCCCTGAAGCTCGTAGCTGTTCGGTGAGAGGTACATGGTGACTTCTTTAACGTCACCTTCATCCACTTTGGCCACAAACTCGCTATAGCTCGGGCTTTCTTCGTGCGCCGTCTGGGTGCTGTTGGACACCAAGCGCCAAAGCATCACTCCCAGAAAGACAATCGAGATCCAGAATAAAACCGTTTTTGCCGTGGAACTGGAATTCACTTTAACCTCACTGTTTACATATAAAACCAAACAACGCTGCCGCCCTGATTCCCGTGAACTGGCAATCTCCAAGTCTACTTCTTTTTTGCCTTTCGTTTCTTGCTACTTATCTTGGATGACGCCCCTGCCACCAAATGTTTCCCGCCACCGCCTGCTCCATCTGCACCCGCTAGCCCGTAGCCAGCCCACGATTCGTTAGATGCAGCACGGAATCCAAAGTAATCGGGCTCCAAATTCACTCGACGGTTGGAAGTCTTGTCGAGCAGCACCGCCAGCCGAAGCGATCGCGGCTTGCTCTCGCCGATGCGCCGCAACAGAAACTCTTGCGTGATTCCACTTTCAAGAATCGCATCAACTAACAAGACATCACGCCCTTTGAGAGTCGGGCGATCCTTCCCGGCATTCACCGTTTCCCGATTACCGAAAAATACTTCGCGTCGCGATTTGCCGCCGTGCTCGACATCGCGCACATCTTCGCGGATAAAATGCAACTTGACCGGCGCGTCAATTTCGCGAACCAGATCAGCGCCAAATATAAAAGCGCGGTCCATCGTAATTACAACATCCAAACGTCGCCCGTGATTGGCCTTCGCTATTTCCCGACCTAATTCTTTGACTCGTTCTGCAATGCGTTGCGCAGTGTACTTGGCGACCTTAGCCTTGTTCACGATAGCGATTCCTCGATAATCAACAATGCGGTTCGCGTTTCAGGCCCGACCGCAAATTCGACGGCCGGAGATAGCCCGCGTACCCAAGCCAGCTTTCCACGACTGGTTAGCACCGGCCACTGTAACTTCTGCCAGCGGCTGACCGATTTTTCGTTCAGGAGGCGGCCCACTTTGTGCGCCTTCTGATGGCCAAACGGACGGAAGGCATCGCCTGGCTGCCAATTGCGCACCACCATCGGGCAGTCCAGACGACTGCGGTCCAAGACCGATCCTGTAACAATAGTTTCTCGCCCTTCGACGGGCCAGTCAATCTCCCGGAAGTGCAATACGCAAAAAAGTTCCACAATTTGCAACTGAGCGATTCCACCCCGCAGGTTGACGGGATACGCAAAATTGCGCACGGAATTTACTCTCGGAGATTGCTCGTTGTCGACGATCGCCCGGAAGCGAAGTGTTTCGCGCTCACGAAGAATTTCGACGCTCCCCGGAATCCGCAGTTTCTTGCCGCTCTCTTGCTGCTCGGCAAGTGCCACGAGGCTTTGCACGTGCTCCAGGCTGAGTTGGCCGGTCCGCCTTTTTGTTTCGGCGACAAGAGTTCGCAGTGCTCGTGTTTTTAACGAGCGGGGAAGTTGCAACAGAGCCGACAGGTCTACCGATATTTCACCTTCCTTCCGTGTCACCCACTGCTTCATCCAGTCTCGGACATGGGCTTCGAGGAACTGCTCGTCATCGCCGGCCAGTGTGGCCAGTTGACAGAGATGTTCGACGATCCCGGCGTTAAATTTCGTTTCAAGCACTGGCAGGAGCTTCTGGCGAATTCGGGCCCGCGTGCGGGACGTGTCCCGGTTGCTAGCGTCTTCGCGCCAGTTTTGCTTTAACGATTTCAGGTACCTGCGCAATTCTGAACGACGGATGCCCAGCAGTGGGCGAAACGCAAATCCGGTCTGAGGATGAATTCCGCGGAGGCCGCTCAATCCTGTGCCGCGCAGAATGTGCGAAAGTACCGTTTCGGCTTGATCGTCGGCCGTGTGCGCTACGGCAACCTTGGCAACAAATTGCCGTTCAACGAGATGGTCAAAGTACGCGTATCGTGCGCGACGCGCAACTTCTTCAACGTTTCCGCGTTCGTCCCTGGCGCGCCCGGCAATGTCGGCCTCGTCCTGCAGAAATTCCAGTCCGTATGTTTCCGCTAATTTCCGGACAAATCGCTCATCATTGTCAGAATGTCTGCCGCGCAGCTTGTGATTGAAGTGGATGACCGCCAAAACAAGTCCGTATTCTTCGCGTAGTTCGAGCAGTAAACGCAATAAGGCCACCGAGTCTGCGCCTCCGGAGACGGCCACACCGACGCGTTCTCCGGGTCGCATCATGAACTGCTTCTGCAGGACCCTATTTAGGTTTTCCGCGAGCTTCGAGCGTCGTCGAACGTTTGAAGTGGCGGTTTTTGGGGCTTTTGACACGTTTTCAACAACCTCAGCTAGCCGCGCAAGCGTATCATGATGCAACGACTTACAGTCGCACTTCGAAACGTTTGTGGAAATCTGTTGAACGGACGTAACTAAGCGTTGACAATTCCTGCAGGTCTGCTAATCTTACCTAGTTGATTGGACGCCACTCTGCAGGACAGGGAGGCTTTAGCTCTTTGACAACCGATACGATGTGCCAGAATCTGTTCGACCTCATTGGAGATTTCGAGCTTCGATGAGTTGAGTATCATTGAGCGACTAACAATTTTGCTTGGCAGGCTGGCTTGGGTTTAAACCCAAGCTATTTTTTTTGCGCCAAGCGACAGGCTTCAAACGAGAGTTTGATCCTGGCTCAGAACGAACGCTGGCGGCGTGCTTAACACATGCAAGTCGCGTGCGCAGTCTGTAGCAATACAGGCCGGCGCACGGCGCACGGGTGCGTAACACGTGGGCAATCTGCCCTCTGATGGGGAATAACCCCGCGAAAGCGGGGCTAATACCGCATAAAATTCCGAGAACCTCGGTTTTTGGATTCAAAGCAGTAATGCGTCAGAGGAGGAGCCCGCGCCCGATTAGCTAGTTGGTGAGGTAACGGCTCACCAAGGCAATGATCGGTAGCTGGTCTGAGAGGATGATCAGCCACACTGGAACTGAGACACGGTCCAGACTCCTACGGGAGGCAGCAGTGGGGAATCTTGCACAATGGGCGAAAGCCTGACGCAGCGACGCCGCGTGGGGGATGAAGCTTTTCGGAGTGTAAACCCCTTTCGACTGGGACGAAAACCCGCAAGGGATTGACGGTACCGGTATAAGAAGCCCCGGCTAACTACGTGCCAGCAGCCGCGGTAAGACGTAGGGGGCCAGCGTTGTTCGGAATTACTGGGCGTAAAGGGTTCGTAGGCGGTGCGGCAAGTTGGGAGTGAAATCTCTGGGCTTAACCCAGAGGCTGCTTCCAAAACTGCCGTGCTTGAGTGTGAGAGAGGCTCGTGGAATTGCAGGTGTAGCGGTGAAATGCGTAGATATCTGCAGGAACACCCGTGGCGAAAGCGGCTGAGCTGGATCGCTACTGACGCTGAGGAACGAAAGCTAGGGGAGCAAACAGGATTAGATACCCTGGTAGTCCTAGCCCTAAACGATCAGGACTTGGGGTGCCGCCCGTTCGGGCGTCGTCCCGTAGCTAACGCGTTAAGTCCTGCGCCTGGGGAGTACGGTCGCAAGACTGAAACTCAAAGGAATTGACGGGGGCCCGCACAAGCGGTGGAACATGTGGTTCAATTCGACGCAACGCGAAGAACCTTACCTGGGCTCGAACCGCTACTGACCAACGGTAGAAATATCGCTCTTCCCGCAAGGGACACTAGTAGAGGTGCTGCATGGCTGTCGTCAGCTCGTGCCGTGAGGTGTTGGGTTAAGTCCCGCAACGAGCGCAACCCTTACTCGTAGTTGCCACCCGCAAGGGGGAACTCTACGAGGACTGCTCCGGATAACGGAGAGGAAGGTGGGGATGACGTCAAGTCAGCACGGCCTTTATGTCCAGGGCTACACACGTGTTACAATGCAGGGTACAAACCGTTGCGAACCCGCGAGGGGGAGCTAATCGGAGAAAACCCTGCTCAGTTCGGATTGCAGTCTGCAACTCGACTGCATGAAGCTGGAATCGCTAGTAATGGCGTATCAGATCGACGCCGTGAATACGTTCCCGGGCCTTGTACACACCGCCCGTCACATCACGAAAGTGAGTTGTACTAGAAGTCGCTGCGCTAACCGCAAGGAGGCAAGCGCCCAAGGTATGACTCATGATTGGGGTGAAGTCGTAACAAGGTAGCCGTAGGAGAACCTGCGGCTGGATCACCTCCTTTCTAAATAAAGCGAGATCTACTCCGCTATGGTGTGCGGACGATGATCTCCAACTGCATCCCATATCTCTTCGGAGATAGTGGTTTGCTAGACTCAGTTTTACTCACTACCCTTTCCTAGCTTTGGCCGGGACTGTGGCAGATTCGGGCAGATTCTGACAGATCGTTATCGGTTATCATCGAGCTTCCATCAACCTAAAAGGCCGCTGCTTCAGCGGCCTTTTTTATTGGTATCTCACGAATGACTTTCCCTCCGTTAAGAAAACTTCAGTCAGCATTTGTTTGAACAATTTGAGCCTGCTCGTCCATCTAATGCCTGAGGAAGTAAGATCGGCAAGCTAATCTCGGAGGGAGAACTCATGGCAAAGCAAAACAGCGACCAACCTGTGCTCGGTCACATTGATTCGTTAATTAAAGAAGAAGAACGGCTCTATGCAAAAAAAGAACTCACGGCGAAAGACCGAACGCGATTGCAGGCACTCAAAGTCGAGCTCGATCAATCTTGGGATTTGTTGCGTCAACGCCGTGCGTTACGGGAGTTTGGTCGGGATCCGAACAACGCCAAGCTTCGCAGGCCTGAAGTTGTCGAAGAATACGAACAGTAAGCGGATCCATGGGGAACCGCTGTCGCCGTCTGGACGAACCGATTCTGATGTGCTTTGTGAACTGCGAAAAACGGAGTTCGTATTTCTGCTTTTCTTGGTACACGGAAATCACTGCATTGTGTCTTGACCGCGTCCCAGGAAAAAGATAGCCTCTCGCTCGATCTCTTCCGTTCCGATCGGCGCACTGGAGGCTGAACATGGTTGCCTTGTCCGCACTGTGGATCCCCGTTTTGCTTTCGGCTGTGATTGTCTTCCTCGCCAGTTCCGTGATGCATATGCTCCTGCCCTACCACCGTAACGACTATCACCAGCTACCGGAAGAGGACAAGATTCGGGCGGCGGTGCGTACGGCAGGATTGCGGCCCGGTCTCTACATGTTCCCGTACGCCACACCCAAAGACATGAAGTCGCCTGTGACCCTCGACAAGCTCAGAGAGGGACCTGTCGGGATCATGACTATTTACCCGAATGGGCCCATTGCGATGCCGAAATTGCTGGGACTCTGGTTTGCCTATTCCTTGCTCATCAGTTTCTTCGTTGCTTATTTGACGGGACACACCGTCACTGCTGGCGCGAACTATCTCTCGGTTTTCCGCGTCGCCGGGACCGCAGCGTTCATGGCCTATGGTTTCGGCAGTATCAGCAACGCCATTTGGAAAGGTCAGCCGTGGTCGATGGCGACGAAGGAACTATTCGATGGACTCGTGTATGGGCTTCTGACTGCAGGCACGTTTGGCTGGCTCTGGCCGCGCTAGAAGAAAAGACTCGTAAATCAGGAATACGACTACGTACCAGATGTTGGCAAAGGATTGCGCTCAGTGAACTGCCGCTGGTGCCAGTAGGGATAGATCGGTGCGCGCTCGCTTGCTGCGTCGAGCCTTGCGACTTGTTCTTTGGTGAGATTCCAGCCGACCGAGCCCAGATTCTGCCGTAACTGCTCCTCATTGCGGGCACCCATGATCACATTCACAACCGTAGGGCGCTGCAAAAGCCAATTCAGAGCAATCTGGGGTACACTCTTGCCGGTTTCTTTGGCAACCTCGTCGAGTGCGTCGACCACTTTATAGAGAAATTCACTTTCAATTTGCGGCCCCAAGCTGGCCGTCTGGTGTAGCCGACTGGTGGCGGGCAACGGCTGATTTCGCCGGATTTTTCCAGTCAATCGACCCCAGCCGAGGGGACTCCAGATTAGCGCCCCGACCTTCTGGTCCAGGGCCAGCGGCATCAGCTCCCACTCATATTCGCGGCCGAGGAGCGAATAGTACACCTGGTGCCCCACATAACGCGACCAGCCGTAGCGTTCAGAGACCGAGAGCGATTTCATCAAGTGCCAGCCGGAAAAATTAGAGCAAGCGATATAACGCACTTTTCCGCTCTGCACCAGAGTATCGAGCGTTTTCAGAGTTTCTTCGACAGGCGTAAGCGCGTCGAAGCCGTGCATATGGTAGATGTCGATTGTTTCGATACCCAGTCGGCGCAAACTGTGTTCGCAGGACTCAATCAGGTGGTACCGCGAGGAGCCGAGGTCGTTCGGCCCATCCCCCATGCGGAAGGTGGCTTTGCTCGAGATGAGCAAGCGGTTTCGCTTGCCGACAATTGCCTTCCCCAGTATTTCCTCGGAGACACCTGAGGAATAGATGTCAGCCGTATCAAACAGATTCACGCCAGCATCGAGACAGATCTCGACGAGGCGGGTGGCCTCGGCAACATCACTACTGCCCCAGGCTTTGAAAAATTCGTTTGCGCCGCCAAACGTCCCGGTGCCGAAGCTCAAAACCGGAACTTTCAAACCAGAATTGCCAAGTTGTCTGTATTCCATGATTTCTCAGATGCACGGAGGGTGACGCTGGTTTTAGCGCTTAACGAACCGGGGTCAAGAAACCTGTCGTCCCTTAACTGAACAGAGCTGCGGCGTGGCCTTCTAGGATATCCAGTTGACGAGCCATGCCGACTTGATCCCAGATATTCCAGCCTTCCACAATTTTGCCGTCGCGCACCGTGCAAGCTGTCATTCCGCATAGGCGGAGTTTCTTGTTGGTCGGCGGAATGCCGAGGCCCTCGCCGGTGTGTGTCGAGGTGCAGGTCCACCGGGCAAACGCAGTGTCGCCTTCCTGAATCACCTGCTCCAGGTGAATATGGACGTCGGGACAGGCCTTGCGTAGAGCTTGATAAAACGCTTTGAATTCAGCCGATCCCTTGGACGCGGTTTCCGGGCGTCCAACTCCCCAAATCACGCTGGTCGAAGGGAATAGCTCATCGATCGTTGACTCCATGCCTTTGTTCCAGACTTCATCGAACCACCTCCGGATGAGCGTTGCCGCATCAGGACTCGGCCGAACAGGTTGGGTAACCGACGCTGCATTCATGAGCGTACCTCCGGTGCACAGCGCGGCACTATAGCACGTTGCCTTCACCGCTCCTACAGATTGCTGGCCGCGGTCCTGGGGCAATGTCACGGGACCCTACCCGCTTCTGGACGTTGCAACTCCGCAGTTTTCAGAGTACTCTCCACCGGAGTCTGCCATACCTCCTGTTCGTCCTTCGCTTCTGGCAGATCTCAGCTTTTCCACGATTTTCTCTCACAAGTTTCAGGGAGGTTTCGAGCATGGCCATCACCAACAAAGATGTCGTTCGACGCCTCTATAAAGAAGTGTGGAACGAACGCAAGCTGGACGTCATTGATGAGCTCTTTTCCAAAAGTCACGCACTCCTTGATCCCATGATTGATGGTTCTTCCGTAGGGCCGGCGGCCTACCGGGAACAGGTGCAACGATTAACGGGAGCCTTGCCGGATTTGCGCTTTAACGTGGATGAGTACATCTGCGAAAGGGATAAAGTTGTTGCCGCATGGACGATCACGGGCACACACAAAGGGGAAGCGTTCGGTATCGCCCCTACCAACAAGAGAGTTACTGTTCCGGGTATCAGCATTCACCAATTGTCGGGCGGCAAGATACTGGATTCGCAAGCAGTGTGGGATGCTCTGGGCTTGATGGTGCAGCTGGGCGTTTCCCGCCCGACGAAAATTGAATCACGCGCACTCTCCGCGCGCACGATTTGAGCTGTTCGGCTGACTACTCTGAACGTTGTTCGTCGCCGGCTGACTGCAGATTCCAGTTGGTTCCATCCTCGGAACTCTGGACTTCAAAGTGAATCTTGTCTTTTCCCGTAAAGTGATTCTTCACTTGCCAATGCACGAGTTTCTTCGAATCCTGACTGTCCCAGGAATAAAGCCAGTTGTCCCCCAGGATCGTGAGCTTGCCCCATTCACCTCCGGGCGCACCACTGGCTAACAGTGGTTGCGTGCGGTACTCCTCGGCCCCGCTGCTGCTCGTACCGATCGGAAGGAACACGACCAGTGCCGTCGATTTTCCATTAACGACCTGTTCGCAAGAAAAGAACAGTCCGGTCTGCGCGCAGTGATTGACGAGGTGGTCGGTCTTCGCCTCCGGCTTGCTAACCCTTATTTCCCAGATTCCGTCATACAACTTGAGCGGGGCATACGGATCTCCGTCGAGGCGGGGCACCGGTTCTGCCAAAAATGCGGTGGCCAATACGGCTAATCCTGCACCAAACATCCGAATTCGCTTCATTGTGTTTCTCCTAAGGCTTCGCGTATCCTTTCTTTCCCAGGCCAGGAAGGTAAGTCTCTCATGTTCGATCGCTCCCGGCGTCCGCTTTTGCTTCCAGTCCTGATCCTGGCTGGCGGGGTCTTGCTCGCAGGGGGCGGTACCGTTCGGGCCAAGCTCCAAAGCGCACAGGGTTTTTCTTCCTCTTCCGTACCGATCTACATCAACGATTTTGAGTTATTCGCTTCCGCAACAAATCCGCCAAATTCGAAAAACTCTGATTCTTCCAAAAAGCCCAACGACCCAGGCAGCCCTGTGCCGGTTTTTAGTACCGCCGATGTCCCCGGAATGCAGGCGCGCCGGCTGATGGATTTTTTCGCAAATACGCTCGTCGATGACTTTAAGAAACGCGGCTTTACAGTCTCGCGGCGACAATTGCATCCGCAGGCAGACAAGGGGGCTCTCATTAGCGGCGTGTTTGCCGAGCCGGACGCGAAAAACCGTATTCGACGAGCGATGCTTGGTGGTGGCGCACCGGGCGCGACCATGGTGTTGTACGTAGGCACATTCAATCTGGGGCGTCCGAGCGAACCACTGTATCTGCCTGCCGCTGAACAGAATTCCGATGCACGGTATGGCCCAATCATCAGCCTGAACAACTATATTCCAATGGCGAGATTTGAGCTTTCAAAGTCTCCCACCGAAAAGGAAGTTCAGGAGATAAGCATCCAGATCGTCCAAAATGTATCGAACCTGTTACAGTCAAACCCGGCTGCATTCGCCGAATAAATTTGGGTGTCCGCTGCTGTCAGCTGTTGCACACTAAAGAAATCCCTCTTTCACGAAGGTGTCCGGGCTTAGCGGCGATCAGCAAGTCAGGTTCCCACAGCTCCGCGAACGACTTGCCCGCGGAACATGTACGGTTCGAGGCTGGTAAGATCCCCGCGCCGGAACAGAAAACGACGATCACAATCCCCCGCGAACCGCACCGCGCAATCTGTTCGATCTCACGGTGGGCCACGACAATCCATTCAACGGAGATCGCTGCCGCTGGAGCCTCCGCTTCACCGTTACGAACCTGACGGACAAAGTGGCCTGTATAACTTCCTGTCCATTTTTCGCGGGACGCATTACAACGACGCTCGGGGTCTGGCTAAAAATGGAAGCCCAGCTCCATGGTTTCCGCTCGCGGCGAGACGTATCCTGGAGGTCTAGCTCAAACGGGCGCGACCGTGTTTTTGCGCCCGTTCTCAGAAAAACAATTTTTACGGTAGAATCCTGTCAACATGACTAATCGGGCCGACGTAGGATGGTTGCGTATAGGAATCGATCTCGGCGGAACGAAAATTGAATTTATAGCGCTCGGGCGTGATGGACGGGAAGTTCACCGCCATCGCGTGCCAACGCCGCGAAATGATTACGACGGCACGATCCGTGCAATCAAGGACGGCGTCGAGGAAATTGAAGGCAAACTCAAGAGACCAGCGACCGTCGGAGTTGGAATTCCAGGTACAATTTCCCAAATTACAAAGAACGTGAAGAACGCAAATTCGACCTGGTTGAACGGAAGACCGTTTGATCGCGATTTGGCGGCTGCCTTGGGCAGGGAGATTCGCTGCGCGAATGACGCGAACTGTCTGGCCGTTTCCGAAGCCACCGACGGTGCGGGTGCGGGAAAGAGGATCGTCTTCGCGGTGATTTTGGGAACAGGGTGTGGCGGTGGCGTCGCGTTCGACGGGAGAGTTCACAACGGACGCAACGGGGTCGCCGGTGAATGGGGACACAACACGCTGCCATGGATGCGCGCCGATGAATATCCCGGAGACCCTTGCTATTGCGGCTATCGCGGATGCATTGAAACATGGATTTCCGGGACCGGGCTTGAAGCCGATTACAAGAGAGTGACCGGGATCGCGCTAGCGGGAAAAGAGATCGTTGAGCGGATGGAGACGGGAGAAGCTGCGGCAATCGCCTGCTTCGAGCGTTACGAGGACCGGTTGACCCGGAGTCTCGCAAACATCGTGAACATACTGGACCCCGATGTTTTTGTCCTGGGTGGTGGAGTTTCGCAGGTCCCGCGACTTTATCAGAACGTTCCTGGCCGGTTGAAAGAATATGTATTTGGAAGAGAAGCAGATACACCTGTGCTGGTTGCAAAGCACGGCGATTCGAGTGGCGTGCGAGGAGCCGCCTGGCTGTGGCCTTTGGACGAAAAATAATCTAACGTTGCACCCGGGACTGAAACGATTGAACAAAGTATTCTGCTCGATGCCTTTGGGGGTTACCTTGAAAATTTGGCAGACGTCATTCGTGTGCGGCCGCATACTGGCGGCCCTTTGTGCAACCTGCTTATATGCGAGCGTATTCGCTCGACTGATACAGGGCGCCGAGCAAACCACCTTGCGCGATGGATGGGAGGTGCAATCTTCGGCGAAAGTACAAGGTGGTGGAGACAAGGTTTCAGTCGAAGGATTTAGTACCAAAGGCTGGTACAAGACTTCGGCTCCTAAAACGGTTTTTGCGGTTCTGGTTGAAAATGGTGTTTACAAAGATCCCTACTACGGGATGAACCTGCGGTCTGTTCCCGGTATTGAATATCCGATCGGCGGGCAGTTTGCGAATCTGGATCTGCCTGCGGATAGCCCCTACGCAGTTCCCTGGTGGTATCGAAAACAGTTCGAAGTTCCACGCCAGTTCAAAGGGCATACCGTATGGATGGCGTTTTCAGGCATCAACTACAGAGCAGAAATCTGGATCAATGGAAAGAAAGTTGCGGGCTCGGACCAGGTGGTTGGCGCGTTCCGTCGCTACGAATTTGATGTGAGTACTTTTGTGCAGGAAGGCGGCAAAAACGTGGTGGCGCTTGCAATATCCGCTGCCAAGGCTGGCGAGCTGGGCATCACCTTTGTCGATTGGAATCCCACGCCTCCCGATAAGGACATGGGATTGTGGCAGGAAGTGACGCTGAGCGAGAGCGGGCCGGTTTCCTTGCGCCATCCGTTTGTCGATACCAAGCTCGATTTGCCCGAGGCAGCCAGCGCGCACCTGACAGTACGCGGGCGGCTTCAAAACAGTTCTTCCGAAGCAGTCCGGGGAACAATTAAAGGAAAGATTACCGGCGGCCGAAAGCCCATTGAATTCACTCAACCGGTCGAATTGGCTGCGCGGGAAAGCCGGGACTTCGAGATTTCGCCGGACGGGGTGCCTGGTCTCACGATTGAGCAACCCCGTCTCTGGTGGCCCTTTGAAATGGGTGAGCCTTACCTGCATCACCTCACACTCGAATTTGATCAGGAAAAGAGGGGCGTTTCGGATTCGCAATCGATTGCATTCGGCATCGTTCAGACGACTTCAGAGATGACCGCCGAAGGGTACCGGCTGTTCAGGGTGAATGGCAAGCCAGTGCTCATTCGCGGAGCGGGCTGGACGCCGGACATGATGTTGCGCGTTGATGAATCGCGGCGAGAGGCGGAGTTCCGTTACGTTAAAGAAATGCACATGAATACGATCCGGCTCGAAGGGAAACTGGAGAACGAGGAGTTTTTCGAGCGGGCCGACCGTGAAGGGATTCTGATCATGGCGGGCTGGTGCTGCTGCGACGCATGGGAAAAATGGAATAAGTGGGGAGAGGAAAATCGCCACGTCTCGGTCGAGTCGCTCGAAGACCAGTTGCTGCGCCTGCGCGCGCATCCGAGCCTGCTGGTCTGGCTGAACGGCAGCGATAATCCTCCACCGGCCGAACGCGAGCAAGCGTATCTTGACGTAGAGAAGGCGACGAACTGGCCGCGCCCGGTCCTTTCCTCGGCAACGGCAAAGAAAAGCGACAGCACCGGGAACACCGGGGTGAAGATGAGCGGACCGTACGAGTACGTCTCGCCAAATTATTGGCTGACCGACACGAGCAATGGCGGCGCGTACGGGTTCAACACCGAGACCAGTCCCGGGCCGGCAGTTCCTCCACTCGAGGAGTTGCAGTCATTCATCCCCGCAGCGAATCTTTGGCCGATCAACGAGTACTGGAATTTCCATGCGGGTGGTGGGCAGTTCAAGAATATCCATATTTATACGACTGCGCTTGAGGCGCGCTATGGCAAGGCGAAAGACGCTGTCGATTTTGCCTGGAAATCGCAAGCCACCACGTATGAGGGCGAGCGGGCCATGTTTGAAGCGTATAGCCGCAACAAATATAAATCGACGGGCGTAATCCAGTGGATGCTGAACAATTCGTGGCCAGGGATCATCTGGCACCTCTACGATTACTCGTTGCGTCCCGCGGGGGGCTATTTCGGGACGAAGAAGGCGCTTGAACCGCTGCACATACTGTTTTCCTACGATGATCGCAGCATTGCCGTGGTAAACGGGACGCAGCAGCCTGTACAAGGGTTCCGAGCTTTTGCAAAACTATACTCACTCGATGCGAAGGAACTCTTCAGCCGGGAAGCTCCGGTCGATGTCGATGCCGACGGCGTTAGAAAGCTGTTTGCCGTTCCTGAAGCGCCAGACGGAAACACAACGTACTTCCTCGGTTTGCAATTGCAAAACGCATCTGGCGAGATAATCAGCCGGAATTTCTACTGGCTTTCGAGCAAGCCCGACGTGCTCGACTTTGCAAAATCGGATTGGTACTTCACTCCGCTGACGGCATACGCAGACTTTACGGCGCTACAGAACTTGCCGAAAGCATCGGTCAAAGCGTCGATCAAGACAAAAGAAATTGGCGATGAGCAAGAATCGCGCGTGACCTTGACCAACACCGGAGCGAATCTCGCATTTCTTGTACGCCTGCGCCTGCTGAAAGGCAAGGATGGGCAGGAAATTCTCCCTGTTTTCTGGGATGACAATTATGTAAGCCTGATGCCTGGCGAAAAACGAGAGGTCACGGTGCGATTACGCAAGAGCGACGCGGCGGCAGCGAAGGCCGTGCTGGCCCTTGACGGCTATAACGTCTTGCCGACAGTTCAGTAGGCAGTGAATCAAATAGCCCGGGTCGATTCGCGAATCACCAATTCCGGGTGCAATTTTTGCGCAACAGCAGTCCAATCTCGGTTTTCCTGGCCGGCTTTGATCGCGTCCATCACGATGTTCACGGCAGTACTGCCCATCGTTTCCAGGGGCTGCCGAACGGTGGTCAGCGCCGGAGCGGAAATGGCTGCGAGCGCGACGTCATCGAACCCCACCACCGAGCAGTCCTCCGGTACTCTGATTCCCGCCTTGGCCAACGCTCGAATCGCTCCGAGCGCCGTCAGGTCATCGAATGTCAGGAGAGCAGTAAATTCTCTCTTTCTTCGCAATAATTCTTCCGTTAGGCGAAACCCGTTGTCGAAGCCTGAGTTTGGATCGAAAACATCCGGCAAAGTCACGACCAGGTCGGGCACGA
The DNA here is from genome assembly GCA_963831545.1 of uncultured Acidobacteriota bacterium. Taxonomy (GTDB): domain Bacteria; phylum Acidobacteriota; class Terriglobia; order Acidiferrales; family UBA7541; genus Acidiferrum. The sequence goes on along the minus strand of CAWHQX010000017.1, from coordinate 139,088 downwards.
TCTCGAGGCCGGCTGACTGGGCGGACTTCAAAATGCCGCGCCAGCGTGGACCGCTGTCGATCAAGCGCTTCGGGCCCCGGATGAATGCGATCTTCCGGTGGCCCAGATGGTAGAGGTGCTCGAGGGCCAGACGCCCACCTGCTTCATTGTCGACCATCACTGAGCTGATGCGATCCTGGGCCAGTTTCCAGCCGATCGTTGCGGCAGGAATTTCACGTTTATTCAAATCGGCAAGCACGTGAATATCGACGAAGAGCCAGTTCGCGACGACGATCAAGCCATCGACGTGACGCTCGAGCAGCATTTCGAGGTATCGTTCGAAACGTTCGCGATTGTTCTGCGCATCTGCAAAAATCGGCAGGTAACTGAGGGAGTACAGGGCGTTTTCAATCCCGCGCAGGATTGGGGTGCAAAATGGATCGGTCACATCGAACAGCATCACGCCAATGCTCTGGCTTCTTTTACTCCGCAAGAATCGGGCCATCGCATTCGGTCGATAGCCCAGTCGCTTGGCGGTTTCTTCGATGCGCTTGCGGGTCGTTGAAGCGATATAGCGAGCCAGAGGCGCGTTGTTGAGAACGATCGAGACAGTAGCGGGAGAAAATCCAGTGGCCTGCGCGACGTCGCGCATCGTAACTAGTCCGCGTTTCCCGCCTGTCTTATTCATAGCGCCGGTTGTGAGCCCATCTTCCGTCGACTTCACCTCAAAATGCAATGCGGAGGCTGCGATTTACTCTTCCGGGGGAAGTTCAAAAGAGAGGGGCTTCTGGAACCAATTGGTTTTCCAAATGCCGAAGGCAATGCCCGCCGCCATCCAGATCGAACCAACGATAATCGCAGGTCGACTCAGGTTGAGCCACAATGCCAGACAAATTACAAAGCCGATGACTGGCGGTAACAGGAAGCCGAGTTTCTTGGTTTCCGCCCGGACATAATAACGCAAGAAAGCGGCTGCGTTCACTCCCATAAAAGCGATGAGTGCACCAAAATTCAGCATTTCCGCTCCGAGACCGTAGGCCTCACCGCCATTCATGATTTTTACGAATGTGCCCCAATTCAGGGAATTTGTGCCAAGAGAATAGGTCTTGTAACCGGCGACAATTTCCAGGATGAACGCGCCAACGAGAGCGACCAGTCCAACCAGAAACACGTTGTTGCGAGGGACCCGGTTCTTTTCATCGACCACGCCGAAAAAAGATTTGGGCAGTGCGTTGCTTCGTCCCATGCCGTAGAGCAGGCGGGCTGCCCCGATCTGTGCACCGAGACCGGAACCGAAATTCGCCAGGAGCAGCGTAAAACCGACGATCGAGAACAGCGGAGCCCATGCACGACCTGCGACGTAGGAGTAGGCCGTGTTCACGTCAGGAAATGGCTGGGAGGCGGGCCAGATCAGCTGTGCAGCATAGACTTCAAACGCGGAAAGAACCCCGATGACGAGACACGTGAGTACCGTGGCGACAAGAATATTCCTCCTGGGATTCTCTGCCTCCTCTGAGAGAGTGGAAATGCCGTCGAAGCCGATGTAGGTGAGGACCGCGATCGATGTGCAGCCAAACAGGCCGCCGAAAGAAAAGGTCTGGGGATCGTAGAACGGCCGGGTGAAGTAGGCCGCGTCGTGCGGTGCCGTTCCAAAAATGTACCGCGCGGCGGCAACAAAAATGCCGACAACCACCATCCCCATCAGTACGGCCATGCCCGTATTGATTCGCGCAGAGGTTTTGATTCCGCGGATATTCAGCATTGTAAAAACAATGACAAAGAAAATTTTCCAGATCCAGGGAGCAACTCCTGGAGCAAACTGGCTGGCCTGCCCGGCACACCAGACTGTGCAGATCAATGGATTGAGCATGTAGTCCATCACCATGCTCCAGCCGGTTACGTAGCCAACCGTGGGATTAATCTCCTGGGCAACGTAGGTAAACGCGGAGCCGGCGCTCGGATAGGCACGTGCCATCCGGCCATAACTGATGCCGGTAAAAAGCATAGCCACCATGGCGATCAAGATGGCGCTGACGACGTGGCCACGGCCGCGCTCGCTCAGCACCCCAAAAACCGACATTGGCGCAACCGGCTGAATGACGATTACGCCGTACAAAACCAGGTCCCATAGAGTCAGAGTGCGTCGCAGGCGAGGGCCTGACGCTGATGAGGTGCCGGCTTCTTGGCTCAAGCACCGCTCCTTTTTGATGGCCGGTTCCTGTCGGAACCCAGAACCACCGCGCGGGTCAGATTTTTCGGCGCATCGGGATTAAGACCCTTGCGAAGGCCGATCGACGTTCCCAATAAATGTGCAGGGATCGCGCTCAAAGCGTACCGTGCAAACTCCGGTCCGTCCAGCGCCAACTCGAGCAGGAGATCAGCATGTTTTCTCAGTTCGGGAGTGGCGCGATTCACGATGACGCAGGTTGCAGCACCCAAGTCTTTCAACTCGGCGCACAATTTTGTTTCTGCTTCGGCGGATACATCAGACATAAAGAAAGTAATCAAGGTGTCCGGTCCGGCGATTGAGCGTGGGCCGTGACGAAATTCCAGCGAGTGGTAAAACTGCGTGTAGGAGGAAGACAGTTCAGTAACCTTCAGAGCGGCTTCCTGCGCCAGCCAGTAGTGCACGCCCTGACCAAGGAAAACGTAGTCGGCGAACTTGCGTTTGGCAGCGAAGTCGCGGATTCGTTTTGCGTGGGCGTCAAGCCAGGACTGGCCTTTATGGGGGAGTGCGTCCAAACCAGAGGAGAAATGACTATCACCGACGAACTGCAAACCGAGCCGCTGGAAGGAGAGTAGAATGGCCGTGAACGATCGGGTCATCACCACACTTTTTTCGTCCGCCCAGGTCAGTTTGAACGAATGCGTACAGAGTTTTTCGAGAACACTATCAGGGTTGCAGGTCACCGCCAGAGTTTGAACCGTTTTGTGAGACTGCAGTAATTCGGCCGCACGCAAGACTTCAGTCGTTTCTCCGGAACGGGACATGAGCACAATCTGCTCTGCTCCTGTCCGGCGCAACGTTTCCTCTGGCGCAAACAGAAGTTCACTGGCCGCAACGGCAGTCGCCGGAATGTAGAAATATTTTGTCCAGATTGCGGCGATCAGCCGGGACAAGTAATAACTCGAACCACACCCGACAAACAACCAGGGACTGCGGGGTGAAAAGGTATCGGCCAAGCCCGCGAGAACGCCAGAAGATTCCAGGCGTTTTTCCGTCTCTCCCCAAATTTGTGGCTGAGAGAGAATTTCGGATAGAGTATTCTCCCCGGGCCGCTTCCTGGGAACTGGGGTCTTTTTTGAAGATGCGAGGGGTTTAGAGTTGGCCAAGGTTTGATCCCTTATTCAAACGATTCAATAAACGGTATTGTGCGGAATCACAGGCTTGCATGCAAGCTTAATATTAATCCGGGGCGTTAACCAGCAAGCGGCCCCGAGCATCCCTTACAATGACGCCATGAATTCATTTGCAAGACTTTGCGACGGGATTGCAGCCACGCCGAAGAAGTCGGAAAAGGTCCGGCTGGCCGCTGCGTTTTTCCGCGCTGCAGGTGTGGACGAGGCTAGCGTAGCTGCGCTCTTTCTGGCCGGGAGGGTGTATCCGCGGCGCTCGGAACGGGTGCTCGGCGTGGGCGGTCACCTCCTGGTGCGGGCTGTGCTTAAAATTTCAGGCTGGAATGAGGTGCAATTTGCCGAGGTATATCGACGCCACGGAGATCTGGGCGCAGCGGCCGACGACATACTGCAGGCGCACGCTTCGCCCTCCGGTGTGGGATTGCGCGAAATTGAGGAATGGTTTCTCGATCTATCAACGGAACGGCGCACGGACGGAAAGCTCCAAAAGTTGGAGGAAATGCTCCGGCGGCTTTCCGCAGCAGAAGTGAAATACGTTCTGAAAATTGCTACGGGAGAGCTTCGTATCGGGATGAAAGAGAGTTTGGTAGAGGACGCAATCGCCCAAGCCTACCGACAACCTGCGGCGCTCGTCCAGCGCGCCAACATGCTCAGCGGTGATCTTTCAGAGGTCGTCAGATTGGCGGCCGGAGGGAAATTGACGGCCGCAGGGCTGCAGCTGTTCCGGCCCGTTTCCGTGATGCTGGCGAATCCGGCCGACGATGCAACCGAGTTGGTCGCTTCGTTCCCCACAGGAGCCATCGCCGAGGATAAATACGACGGCATCCGCGCCCAGGTGCACAAGCAGGGCGCTCATGTTGAGTTCTATTCCCGCACGCTCGATCGCATTACCGAATTTCCGGAATTGGCGGAGCCGTTTCGCAGGATTCCAGGCGATTTTATTCTGGATGGTGAAATTCTGGCCTGGAGGGATGACCGCGCATTGCCCTTCAGTCTGTTGCAGCCACGTCTCGGTCGCAACCAGTTTGATCTGTTTGCAACGGCCGATGCTCCCATCATCTTCATGGCGTTCGATATCCTGCACAGGGACGGCCAGAGCCTGCTGGAAGTCCCGCTGAGCGAGCGACGCAGTCAACTCGAATCCGTGGCGTCGAATTCGGAACTTCGGCTCGCGCAGTCTGTCAATTGCGAGACGGCCAGCCAGTACGAAGAGGCATTCCGGAAAGCGTTGCTGCGTGGAAATGAAGGATTGATTGTGAAAGCGAGAGATTCTTTGTACTTTCCGGGCAGACGCGGTCGCTACTGGCTGAAGTGGAAAAAGCCGCTCGCGACTCTGGATGTCGTAGTGACCGCTGTCGAGTACGGCCACGGCAAACGGCATGGGGTGCTCTCCGATTATACCTTTGCGATCCGTGAAGGTGAAAAACTGCTCGAAATCGGGAAGGCCTACTCCGGCCTCACGGACCAAGAGATTCGGGAATTGACGGACTATTTTCTTCAGAATATTTCCGGGCGAGAAGGCGGAAAGCTGCAGGTCCAACCGACCGTGGTACTGGAAGTCGCGTTTAACAATATGCAGAAGTCCCGACGTCACGAAAGTGGATTCGCGTTGCGCTTTCCGCGGATCGTGCGTCTGCGGCCCGATAAGACACCGGCCGAGATTGATACGCTTGATTCTGTGAAAACGATTTTTGAGCGCCAAAATCAGGCCGCAGCGGCTGGCAACTGATTTTTTGACCTGTACCAATGGCCGGGTAAGAGCACTTCTTCAAGACGGTATCTCTTGCCTCACACGGATAATTTCCCCGCAACAGGATTTGCGCGCATGGCGTCTAATAGAAGAGAGGCGAATCCCCCCAGCCGGAATCTGAACCCATGATGGCAGAGCTGTTTCTGATTTCTGACCGCCGCAAGCTGCGACGCCTGTTTCTGCAGGCCGGCGGCTTCTTGCTCATTTTCCTGGCTGCTACGTGGCTGCGACAGATTGCCCCTCGCCCGGATCCGATTCTTCAGGGTTATCTGCAATTGACGACCGGCTTGTTTGCCTTTGTATTCGCAGCCGTTTCCTTCGTTCGATTTCAAGGGACGCAAGATCGCATTTCCCTGATTCTCGGTTCGGGTTTTCTGCTTTCCGGGGCGACGCTTACCGCGTCGAGCGTGACGTTTTTCCAGCTGATCCATGAATCACAATTCTGGTTCCTCTGGGCGCCCATAGGTTGGTGGATCAGCCGCCTTGTACTGGCTTTGCTATTTGTGGTGGCGCTACTGGTCGAACACTTTTTGCCTCGCTCACGGCATCCGCGTCTGGAAATCGCGGGTGCGCTCTTTGCTGTGCTGTCGCTGACGTATCTGATTGCCGCCTCCATCAGACGATTGCCACCAGATGTTTCCGGCCATCCTGAGGCATTTATTCCAAATCCACTGCAGCTTCTGCCTGCGGTAATTTTTTTGGTCGCGCTCGTAGGGTATCGGCGCAGGAGATTCCTCAGTGACTCTGCCTTTGACCGCTCAATCTATTATGCGGTTTGGCTGAATATCGGCTCGCAACTGGCTGCCTGCCAGTCCGTGAAACTGCTGGACGGCCCGTTCGTATTTGCCCAGGGATTGAATGTCTCGAGTTACTTCATCCTGTTGGGGGGAGCACTCTTGGATAGTGCCCGGGTGTTCGAACAGGTCCGTCATCTTGCGGCGAGTGATCCACTGACCGGCCTTGCGAATTATCGCAAGCTTTTAGATGTGCTCGATACGGAAACGGAGCGCACGCTGCGCACGGGACGTCCTTTTGCCGTGCTGCTCCTCGACCTTGACGGCCTGAAAAAAATTAATGATACGTACGGACATTTGGTCGGAAGCCGTGCGCTATGCCGTTTGGCGGATATATTGCGGTTTCACTGCCGGGCGATCGATACCGCCGCTCGGTACGGCGGGGACGAATTTGCCTTGGTGCTTCCCGAGGCACGGGAAGAAGAAGCACAGCGTGTTGCAACGCGTATACGGGAGACTCTCGCCGCGGACCTGGAGCACCCGTTACTTTCGGCAAGTATCGGCGCATCGATTTATCACGGCGAAGGTGAACGCGTGGACCGAATCCTGAAGGAAGCCGACCAGAACCTGTATGAAGAGAAATCGCGTCGTAAGGCCGCAACCAAGTTAGTTGACAGTTCGCGGCGGAAGGCTCCGAAAAAACTCTAGTTCCGCTGGCCGGCATGGTGAATGATTGTCGCTAGTGGACCGTGCGTTGTTGCTTCGTTTCTTTGGTTTTAAGACTGAAGCGGGGCTCGGTTTGTCCTTCCCCCAAAATCTGCCTAGATAGGTACTCGCCGAATGCTGGGCCGTGTTTGAATCCGTGGCCAGATCCTCCGCCGGCAACCCAAACATCGTGGAGTTCAGGATGGCGGTCGACAAGGAAATCGCCATTCGAAGTGTTTTCGTACTGGCAAACCCGCGTTTCGAGGATTTGAGACTCTCTGAGGGAAGGGAAACGTCGTGCGACGTATTCTTTCGCCCATGCCGCGCCCTCAGGCGATGCGATTCGCGGTTGGGTATCCGGATCGACGCGTTCGCCGTGAACATCCCGCGCCAGTTTCAGACCCCGACTTTCGATATCCGGCATCCCATAGACTTCATCTCGCTCAAAGAACCAGGTCGGGAGATCTGGTGAGCGGAAGCGCACGTCTCCTGCAGGGCTAGCAAAGAAAAAAACTTCCTGTCGGGTTGGAAAGATGCGATTGCCCAGCAATGAAGGGAACAGCTTCCCGAGCCATGCACCGCACGCAAACACGAATTGCCCGGCACGGAGCCTTTCGCCGGATGACGTGGTGATCGCTGTGAGGGATCCGCTGACAGCGCGAGGGGGAGTAATTTGGGCGATCTTGAAGTTCAAGCCGTGCGTGACCGCATCTTCAACGGTGCATGCCACTGCCCGACGCGCAAGAAGAACGCCGCTCTCTGGCTCGAGTAGGCCGTCCGTGACGTTTTCAAACTGAATCTGAGGATATCGGGAGGTTAATTGAGCATTGCTGAGCAATTCATGTGGAATCGCGCAGCGATTGAGTACTGTGATCGAGTCCCGTAAGTGAGCTTCGTTTTGGCTCCCGCACCACAGGACGCCGGTGGGCAGAAACAACGGTTGTCCGGTTGAGACGAACAGGGACTTCCATTGTGCGAGCGATGCCAGCGACCACCTCGTATAGATTTCATCAGGACCGTACGCCATTCGGATAATGCGAGATTCACCACCAGAACTGGCGCGGGTATGCCCCGGGCCGTACGCATCGACCAGCAGAACACGCTGCCCGCGGCGAGTGAGGTGCCATGCCGTCCAAGCGCCAAAAACTCCGGCACCGACGACGATCACATCGTAGCTAGAATTGTTTGCCATGTACCGTCATCGTATCCAAACGAACTCGAAGCGCAAAGTCCCTTTCGAACATCGAGCAGTCGGAGTACCATTTGGCGTTCGCCAAATTACCATCCGGGGGAATGTTTGAGCCGCTTATATCGCTTCACCATGCTTTTGTCCGTAACGCTCGTAATCTTCTGTTCTTCCACCGTTGCACAGCAAAACATTGATCCAAAAACGTATGACGGAATGAAATGGCGCCTGATTGGGCCGTTCCGGGGAGGTCGTTCGTTAACCGCTGTTGGTGTTGTCGGTCAGCCAAATACCTATTACTTCGGCGCGGTTTCAGGCGGTGTCTGGAAGACGACAGACGGCGGACTTTCCTGGGACCCGATCTTCGACAAACAGGATATTTCGTCGATTGGCGCGGTCGCAGTCGCAGATTCCGATCCGAACGTGGTGTACGTTGGAACCGGCGAGGCCTGCATTCGGGGCGATATTTCATATGGGAATGGTGTTTACAAATCGGTGGATGCCGGGAAGACATGGACAAATGTTGGGCTGAAGGACACCCGACACATCGGCGCGTTGATTGTCCATCCGACGCAACCTGATATCGCGTTTGTGGCAGCACTCGGCCACGCCTACGGGCCGAACCAGGAGCGGGGAATCTTTCGGACTCGCGATGGCGGCAAGACGTGGGAAAAAGTTCTCTACATCAACGATCGCACCGGTGGTATCGACATTGTATTTGATCCGCAGAATCCGCACGTGCTGTTTGCCTCGATGTGGGAAGGGTACCGGACGCCATGGTCGTTAAACAGCGGTGGCGAAAAGAGCGGCTTGTACCGTTCCGGTGACGATGGAACGACGTGGAAGCGCGTTGTGGGGAATGGTTTTCCAGAAGGCCCGCTCGGCCGCATCGGCGTTTCCGTTTCGGGCAGTGACTCCGGAGTGGTCTACGCGCTGGTTGAAGCGAACAAGGGCGGTTTGTATCGCAGCGACGATGGCGGAGAGCACTGGTCGCTCATTAATGACGATCATCGTTTCAGGCAGAGGGCTTGGTATTTCACGCACGTTTGGGCCGACCCCAGGAATTCCAATACGGTTTATACGGCAAACACAGGGCTTTACCGCTCGATTGACGGCGGAAAATCATTTGAGCGTCTCAACGCGCCGCATGGCGATCATCACGGATTGTGGATCGATCCCAATAATACAAATCGCATGATCAACGCGAACGATGGCGGTGCTGCGATCAGTGTCGACGGCGGCAAGAACTGGTCGACACAGAACAATCAACCCACCGCCCAGTTTTATCACGTAACCGCCGACAACAATTTTCCGTACCGCGTTTACGGATCGCAGCAGGATAATTCGAGCGTTGGAATTCTGACACGTAGCGATCGTGGCTTTATCGACCGCGCCGACTGGGACCCGGTCGGCGGAGGAGAGAGTGGTTATATCGCCGTCGACCCGCGCGATTCCAGCATTGTTTATGCTGGCGGCTATTTTGGGGGCATTACTCGACTCGACCGGCGCACCGGCCAGGCCCAGGACATCATGCAATGGCCCAATGATCCGGACGGCCATAACGCAGGGGAGCAGAAATATCGCTATACGTGGACGATGCCGATCGTACTTTCTCCGAACGATCCCGATACTCTCTACAGCGCGGCGCAGTACGTGTTTCGTACGAACGACGGTGGCCACTCGTGGAAGACAATCAGCCCGGACCTAACTCGCAATGACAAGTCCAAACAGACAGACTCTGGCGGCCCGATTACAAAGGATCAGGCAAGCATTGAGTTCTATGACGTTGTCTTTACCGTTGCAGAATCACCCAAGGAAAAGGGCGTGATCTGGGCGGGAACGGACGATGGGCTGATCCAGGTTACGCGCGATGACGGAAAGTCCTGGGTCAACGTCACGCCCAAAAATATTCCGGAATGGTCCTTGATCAGTCTGATCGAAGCTTCGTCGTTTGACGCCGGTACGGCGTATGCAGCTGTTGACGGTCGCAAGCTCGATAATTTCAAGCCTTATATTTTCAAGACGACTGATTTCGGCAAGTCCTGGATGCTGATTACAACCGGACTCCCTGAAGGAGCATATGTTCACGCGGTACGTGAAGATCCTCTGAAGAAGGGATTGCTGTTTGCGGGGACGGAACTTGGAATCTATGTGTCCTTTGACGACGGAGGGCACTGGCAACCATTGCAAATGAACCTGCCGGTGACGCCGATCCACGACATGGTCATCCACGGAAACGACCTGACGGTCGCTACCCATGGCCGCGCGTTCTGGATTCTGGATGACATTAGCCCGCTGCGCCAGATGGATGCTTCCATTTTTGCCAGTGCCGCGCATTTCTTTGTGCCGGCTGAGGCGCTTCGCACGCGCACGGGCCACTTCGGCCGTCGCCGATATGCGATCGGTGAAAATCCGCTGGGTGGCGGAGTCTTGTATTACTACCTGAAGGAAGAGCCAAACACACCGATCAAGCTCGAGATCCTGGATGGTTCCGGCAAAGTGATTCGAACGTACACGAGCGAAGCGAAGAAAAAAGATAACGAAGCCGCCGAGGAAGAGTTCGAAAAGGATGAAGATGCGGATTACATTCCAGCGAAGGCCGGCTTGAATATCTTTTCATGGGATTTGCGATATGAACAACCGACAAAAATTCCAAAAGCGGTGTATGACGAGGGGGAACCCGCAGGACCGCTGGTACTGCCTGGAAAATATGAAGCGCGATTGACCGTGGCAGGCAATGCGACCACTCATCCCGTCGAAGTCGTGCTCGATCCGCGGGTGAAGACCAGTGCGGCGGATTTGCAGAAACAGTTCGATCTGATGATGAAGCTACGAGACCGCCAGGAAGAGATGAACAAGGTAATTCTGGACATTCGCGATTTGCGGTCGCAGTTATTGGCTTTAGAGAAGAGGATTGGTGCTGGTGGCGCGAACAAGACCGTCGTTGAACAGTCGGAGGCGCTGAGAAAGAAAATCAGTACGATTGAAAATGCACTGATTAATCCGGAGGCGAAGGCCAGCGAAGACGAGCTGCATTATCCGACAAAACTGAACAGCAAGTTCGGCTTTCTTACCGCTGCAGTCGATAGCGCGGATACCGCGCCCACCGAAGGACAACTTGGTGTGTATGGGGAGCTCAACGGGCAGCTCGAAGCACAATTGGAACAGTGGAGGGATGTCACCACAAAGCAGGTGCCTGCGCTCAACGAGGCCCTGCGCAGTGCCAATGTACCGCTGATTGCGGTAAAGACCCCCTAAGTCGATTCGACGGGCGGAAGGAACTTTGTCTCCGCGGGGTCCAATTCTGAGCGGACCTCAGAGTCCGAAGTTCTGAATAGCACCATTCAATTTGCGGTGGGCTTTTGTCTATCGTTTGACGGCGCAGAGCTTCTCAGCCCATGACGACAGTTCCTGTAGCGATGCGTCGTGTGTCGGGTCGAGATGCAGCGGAGTTATAGATACATCGCCCGCAAAGATCGCGGCGTAGTCGGACTCGGGGTCTAATTCCTGCTCTTTGTTGATGCGTTGTTCGCTTAGCCAGTAGTACGGCCTTCCGCGCGGGTCGACTCCCTCGCGGAGCAGATTGCGTGTGATCTTCTTTGATTGACGGGTGAAGCGTACTCCTGCAGACCAGTTATCGGGTACATTCACGTTTAACACAACTTGTGGCTGCAAGCCCTCACCCAAGACCAACTCCGCGAGCTGGCGCGAAAGGTGAGCGCTGGGTCCAAAATCCGCATCGGCTTTCTTTGAGCACAGGGACACCGCCAGCGCAGGAACGTGGTGAATGACCGCCTCGCGGGCGGCTCCCACCGTGCCGGAGTAGTAGACGTTTTCTCCTAAATTCGCTCCGTGATTAATTCCGGAGATCACCAGGTCCGGCGGCTCTTTCAGCAACTTGTGCAGCGCTACGATGACGCAGTCGGCAGGAGTTCCATCTACCGCCCATTCGTTTTCGCGGATCGGATGGCACACGATCGGCTGGCGCAGAGTCAATGACTGCGCTGCGCCGCTGCGTTCCCAGCTGGGCGCAACAATGCTCACGTCTGCATGTGCAGCAAGTTCTCTTGCCATGGCGCGCAAACCGCGAGCCTGATAGCCATCATCATTTGTGAGTAATATTTTTGGTTTCATCTCTTTCCATTATAAAGGGGAATGGACTGCCGAAACGTGAAGAACATGCATTCGAAACTGAAGGTTTGCGGCATCTCGGAAGGTATACAGAGAATGGTCGGGACGGCGAGATTCGAACTCGCGACCTCACGCACCCCAAGCGTGCGCGCTACCAGGCTGCGCTACGTCCCGACTGGATCGACTGCAGGAAATAGCAGTCGAAAAGACACATTCAAGGCTATCACCTGGATTCAAGCAGCGTCAAGAAACTGCGGAGAGCGTCGCGTAAATCGAGAAGCATTTTGCGGTTCAGATGAGGGACCGCGCGTTCCAGGGAACTTCCTGCCGCCTGTTCAACACCGTTTGCCGATCCGCTGCTCTCCGGTCCGTGTTCCTGCAAATGGCGGCGCGCGCCTGCGATCGTGAAACCTTCATCATAGAGCAGGCGCTTGATCTTTAACACCAGATCGACATCCGCCTGGCGATAGAGTCGATGGCCGCGTTCGCTTTTTACCGGCTCAAGCATCGGGAATTCAGTCTCCCAATAGCGTAGGACGAACGGTTTCAGGTCAGCCAGGCGGCTGACTTCTCCAATACGGTACATCCGCGTCTGTTCGGACATGCCGGACGAAGTAGCGCTACTCGTCGTCACTTACGCCCCCACCTTCACGGTCTCCGCGGGTTTTCAGCCGCTGAATGAAGCGGATTGGAGTGCCGGTGAAATCCCACTTCGCGCGAATCTGGTTCTCCAGAAAGCGCGAAAAGTTAAAATGCAACGGTTTCTTCTGATTTGTAAATAGCAAAAATACGGGAGGAGCGGTCTTGGCCTGGGTCATGTAATAGATCCGTACAGGCCGGGCCTTGGGATTTGACGCGCGCTGCAGATCGACATCCTCCTTGAGCCAGCGATTTAGTTCGCCCGTCGAAACCTTGCGGTTGCGGCATTCAGCCACGTGGTCGATCAACGGATAGAGTTTTTGCGAACGTTCGCCAGTTTTTGCCGAAAGAAAAATGATCGGCGCGTAACTGAGGAACTTGAATTTTTCCTGAACCATCGTTTCATAGTCTTCTAGCAGGCGACCCTTATCGACGTCCTTCGGCTTGGTGATGCGATCTGCCGCCATCTTTGCCTTGCCCCGCGACGTCTTGGAGGATTCGTTCAGGGCTCGTTGCGCAGCTTCAACAGCCAGATCCCACTTGTTCACAACGATGATGACGGAGCGACCAGACTGTTCGGCATAACTCGCAATTGTCGCATCTCCCTGTGTGACTCCCATTTCGCCATCGATCACCAGAATTGCAACATCGGCACGCTCCAGTCCACGACGGGCCATGACCACACTCAGTTTTTCTGCTACCAAATTTGTCTTGCCCTTGCGGCGAATTCCTGCGGTATCGACGAAGCGGTACATTTTGCCTTCATGCTCAACATCGGTGTCGACGTTGTCCATCGTGGTTCCCGGGATGGGAGAAACGATGGAGCGCTCTTCGCCTGCCAGCCGATTCAGCAAGGTCGATTTGCCGACGTTCGGTCGTCCAATGATGGCGATTTCAATCATCCGCTTCACTTCAGGCTCGGTCGCGACATCGTTTCCCAGAATTTCAGTAAGAGCTGCGTCCAGGAGATCGTCGACTCCCGTCCCGTGTTCCGCGGCGATCGGAAATAGCGGCGCTCCGAGCTGGTGAAACACCCCCGCATTCACTTCCTGTATGCGCGAGTCGACTTTGTTGACGGCAACAAAAAACGGCTTGCCGGTTGTGCGCAACATACGCGCGAGTTCCTGATCGAGCGGAGTGAGTCCGGCCTGGGCATCCACGACCAAGACCAGCAAGTCCGCGTTGTCGAAAGCAACGCGCGCCTGCCGATAGATTTCGGTGGGAATCAGAGCCTTGTCATCTGGGACAATTCCGCCCGTGTCGACAACTTCCATTACGCGGCCATTCCATTCTGTGCGGCCATACATGCGGTCACGGGTAATCCCTGGCTCATCCGTCACGATGGCACGGCGAGTTCCGGTCAAGCGGTTGAACAAAGTGGACTTGCCCACATTGGGGCGTCCAACGATAACGAGCGAAGGAAGTTTGTGGGTCATAGAATCCGTCAATCAGGCCACGCGAGTGCCCGAAGAGTCTCAAGACTGACTGTACCGTATCGCACCTGAAACAAGTAGGATACGAAACTGGCAGACTCAGCATCTCCGAGGCCCTGCTAGTGTAACACATTGAAAATATTGCAGTTACTGCAGTTGTGGCATCCCGATGAAGTTTGCCTCGGCACGAGATGCTCCGACGACGCCTTCCTACCCAAGGAACATTGCAACTTGTGATAGTTTTAGCCCCTACGCTGCGTATCAATTTATGGAACCTCTGAAGTCAGGGCGAATGAGCGCGCCGGGACACATCGAACCCACGGAAGTGATCGCCCGAGCGCGGGCCGGGGACACCGTTGCTTGGGGTGACCTCTACCGGGAGTATGCTCCGGCGATTTTCCGTTTCTGTCGCAGAGCGATGCCCACCCGCGAAGATGCGGAAGATGCCACGATGGAGATTTTTATGAAGTTGCGGGGCAAGCTCAGTCAATACGACGCAAGCCGCTCCTTCACTGCTTGGCTGTACAAGGTTTCTGCCAATCATTGCTGGGACATGCTGCGTCGGCGCAAAGTTCGCCAGGATAAGGAAATCGGCGAAATCGAAGACATGCCACTGGAAGCGCCCGAGCCCAATCAATTGGAGAAATTGATCGAAGAACGCAGCAGCGAAGAAGTGCGAAAGGCGCTGGACAAGCTGGGGGTTCGCGCTCGCATGGCCTTGGTCATGCGTTATTACTCGGACATGAGTTATGACGAAATTGCAGACGCTCTCGGCGTGCGGCGGGCGTTTGTCGGAGTCGTGTTGCTGCGCGCAAGGCATGAGCTACGGCAGGCCCTGGGAGAGGCTCCAGTGTTGGCTGTGGGAGGAAACCGTTGAGTGACCAAGAATTGACCACGAACAAGCACCTGAGCGAAATCACCTTGCTGATGTATGTCGAAAGACAGCTGGATCGCGAGAATGCGCAGGAAGTGTCTTTGCACACCCAGACCTGCACACGGTGCATGAATCTTTTAAGAGCGCTCGACCGCGAATCGCGACTGCTGACCCGGGCGATGCTAGAACAGGATGAGCCGCTACCTGCGCGACTCGCCAACTTTCAGTTCATGGTACGTCGATCGATGCAATGGATTTGGGGGGTGATTTTTGGTCTTGCGGTGATGGGCGTCTATGCACTCTACACCGGTTACATCGAGCCAATGGAACACCAGTTTGAGCAGGCTGGCTTTGGTGGCACGAATTTGCTCAGTTTGTTGCTCTTTCAAGGCGCTTTCTGGAAAGGATGGCAGTCTATGTTCACCCTGCTTCAAGCCATTGCCTTGGCGGTTCTTCTGGGGCTGGTTGTTTTTGGATTCCGGAAATACATTAAACGGGGATCGGCGCTTGCCATGATGTTTGCGAGCCTTGGACTGGTCGCATCGATTAGCAGTCCAGTCGATGCGACGGAATTTCGCAACGGCGATACAGTTCAGGTGAAGAAGGGTGAGACGATTGCCGGCGACATTTACCTTTCAGGACAAAACCTCCGAATCGAAGGCACGGTCGAGGGCGATGTCTACGCGTTCGGTCAGCAAGTCGATGTTTCCGGACACATCGAAGGGGACTTGATCTGCTTTGCGCAGTCGGCGCGTGTTAGCGGTCATGTCGATGGGAACATTCGATCTTTCACGAACAACATCACGGTCAGCGGCGAGGTGGAACGGAGTTTTACCGCGTTTGGCGAGAGTCTCACGCTTGATTCAAACGCAAAAGTGGGGAGGAGCCTGACAGCCATGGGGCAATCCGTCGCAGTCGATGGAAAAGTCGGGCGCGACTTTCTGGGCTTTTTTCAGCAAGCAACTATTTCGGGAATGATCGGCGGGGCAATGACCGGCCGAGGTCAGTCACTGACCATCACTGGGAGTGCTGAGATTGCCGGGAAGGCCAAGTTTGATGGAGAGAAGGAAGCGAACGTCTCGACCGATGCCAAACTGGCTTATCCGCTCGAGTACAAAAAGTTGGAGCATAAGAGCACTGAGCGTGGAGCGAGTTATTACATCTGGCGTGTCATCTGGGGCGCAGCATTTGTGTTATTTGGCCTGGTGCTGCTCGGAGTGATGCCGAGGTTTGCCTCCGATGTGGTCGATGCCGCCGAGAATATTGGAGCATCCTTCGGTCTGGGCGTCCTGGTCCTGCCCGGAGTTTTCATCGCAGCCTGTATCGCATGTATTCTGATCGTGGGCATATTCGTGGGGATTTCCACTCTTCTGGTCTGGTTCATCGCTTTGCTGGCCTCCGAAGTCGTGGTTGGCGCGTTGATCGGCCGGTGGATTATGGGCCGAACGACAGAGTTCTGGCCTCTGGTCGGGCGCATGACGGTTGGAATTGCGATCCTCACGGTGGTCACGCACATCCCCTGGGTTGGTGGATGGGCGAAGTTGGCTATGTTGCTCTGGGGTATGGGAGCAATTTCACTGGGTTTGTACCGCAGGCTGCAGCCAGTGATGGCGCCGAATATTCCGTCCATGCCAACGAGTCCGACCACGACGCCGTTGCCACCAACAACTACCGTCGGAGCAGCATAGCGAGAGTTCCCAGAGCAATAAAGGGCCCCGGAATAAACTCCCGGGGCCCTTTGCCTTTTGCGGAGGCGGGTTAAATGTTTTTACTGGGCTACCACCTTGGCAGCCTGGAAGGGATACTGTGAGCCCGAGGCAAGAAAGAGCGCTCGGTAGGATGCCGTGTGTTGGGGCTGAAGGTCAGATACCCCTGTGAGCCCGACAAATTCCGTGAGGCCCGTGAACGTATTGACTTGAGGAGTGGGATTTAGCGTCGGATTCAGGGTGTAGATGTAACTCGGAATATTCGTGACTGTAAAGGTCGGGCTCGCGGCTGTGTTCACTGTTCCGGTGAGACGCGACCAGCGCAAGAGAACATTGTTGGCAGTTCCCGTGATATCTCCGTTTGCGTCTGTACTGATATTGGAGAGTTGTACGCGAACGACCTGGCCGGCCAGCAAGCTGCCGCTGCCGGAAAAACCGGTAATCTGACTCGAAACGCTTGAAAGAGTCTTGTAATCGATGGAATAAGTCGGGTTGGCGCTCGGAGCAAGAAGAACGTTCGCTCCATAGGTTGCGCTGGTCAGAGCAGAACTGGTGACAGCCGCCTTGTCCTCAAGGATCAACTGGATGCCTACGGTTCCTCCGTTGTTAAAGGGAAGAATGATTCCTTCCACTTCGTCGACGGCGGTTGCGTCCAGAACATCGATTTCCGTCGCGGTGAATGAGCCGTCCGATGCCAAAACTGTATCCAGGCTGACGGTGCTGCCAACGAGGACGCAGGAAAGAGTGCCGGTGCCGCTGCACTGGCTCTGACTATAGGCATCCGGCGCGATGTTTACCTCGGTGTTGGAGGTGACGCTCGCCGTCAATGTCGTGCCGGCAATCCCGGATTGAACCGAAATGCTGCTGGAACTAACGGCGGTGACGACCCCGGTATAGTCCTCCACAAGATCCACGCCCGCAGTAATGTTTGTCCGCGGAGTCGTTGTCGCCATCATCGCTCCCGTCCGCGAGAAATCGACACCGATCGAGCCTACGCTTGGAGTCGTGATGATGTTGTTCAGATTCAGGTCCAGACCGATCCATTGATTTCCGTTTGACGTTAACGTGAGAGAAATTGGAATCGAGATGGTGTAGGCGGCGCCGACCGGAAGATCGCAAATCGAATTATTCAGGCAAGACGTTGTGCCCGAGGTGATCGGCCCTCCGGAAGTATTCAGGAACAGATTGCCCGACGAACTCGAAGGTCCTACGGTCACGTTGATCGACGTGTACGTTCCTGCGGCAATGGGGGTCTGGTCAACGATGACAGTCGAGTCAGTCTGCAAACGGGTCACTTCTGGCGACGAAACCGTGACGGGTACATTCACGTTACTCCCGGAACTTGGCGTAAGGCTGATGCCGGTGATCGGCAGCACGAAGTCCAGGACGTTCGTGCCGACCGGGGGAGTGTCGTAGAGAGAAATTGTGAGATTCGTCGTGCCACCGCCGCAGTTGATCGTGCAACCACCGCCGCCGTTATTGCCAAGTCCGCTGCAGGCATTCATCCATGCCAACGAGCCGATGGCCAGAAGACTCAAATACCATTTTGATCTCATGCACGCACCCCACTACGAATTTGAAGAAACTGCAGGCTGGGCAAAGGGCTGGGAATTCACCCACCAACACTGTAACGCTCGATAGAGTCGCCAGATTTCCCGCAAGTGGGCCGCTGTGCTCAACTACTAACGATTCAGCGCAGATTTGGACACTGTCCAAGCGTACAGCGAGTGGGACAGCGGAGGCGATGCGTCTTTGAACGACTGTGCTATCGTTGAGTTTCCGATGAAATCCAAATCCGATGCTGGATTCTGGCAAAAGGTGGGTTTTGGCAAAACGTCGTAAATCAGCCGTGGATTCCGTCGAACCCCATGTAAATTCCGGACATCCCGCTCCTGAGCGTTCTTACGAGCCGCTCGAGGACGAGCCCCGTCCGAGGCCTGGGTACGCGGTGCCCTCGCGGGAAATCCCCGGGATCGAAAACGATTTTGACTCTGAGCTGGTTCCGGTTTCGCAGCGCGGTGATTCGGCCAGGCCCACGATGCGCGATATTTTTGGCCCTGGCGGGATGCTCGATCGGTGCATGATCGGCGGCTACGAACATCGGCCTGCTCAGCTTGAGATGGCAGAAGCGGTCAACGACGCCTTTGCGAACCATCATCACGCGATCGTGGAAGCCGGAACCGGTACCGGAAAAACGCTTGCCTATCTTCTACCCGCCATTTGCAGCGGGCGACGGGTGGTCATTTCTACAGCTACAAAATCGCTGCAGGAACAGCTTTACCAAAAGGACGTGCCGTTCCTGCAACGTCATTTTGCAGAGGATTTGAAGGTTGCGGTGATGAAAGGCCGAAATAATTTCTTGTGCCGCACCAAAGTGCACGCATTGGCGGACCAGCCGATGCTGCGCGGCATGGAAGAGGTCGACGCTTTCCGTCAGATACGCGAGTGGGCCAAGCTGACAGAAACGGGCGATCGCTCCGAGCTGACCTTCCTGCCTGACGATTCGGAATTGTGGTCGCGAATCGATGCGCGGCGCGATACCTGCACTGGCCAGAAATGTCCCGAATACGGCAACTGTTTTGTTACTGCGATGCATCAGCGTGCGAAGGACGCTGATCTCATCATCGTGAACCATCATCTGTTCTTCGCGGATCTGGCGTTGAAGCACGACGATTTCGGCAGCATCCTGCCAGAGTATTCCGCAGTCGTTTTTGACGAAGCGCACGAGATGGAAGACGTTGCCAGCGATTATTTTGGCCAGCAAATATCCAATTTTCGATTCGAGGAGCTGGCTCGGGATGCCGATCATGCGATGCGCATGACGCAATCGGCTACACCCGTGCTGCTGCGCCGCACGCAGCGAATCCGTGAAAAAAGTCGTGCTTTTTTCGACTGTTTCCCGCCTCGCGAAGGACGTTTCTCATTTTCGCGGAACGATCGCGAAGCCTTTGTAGAGCAAAACCGCGAAGCCTACGACGCCCTGCTGAATTCATTGAAAGCGATGGAAACCGAATTTGCGGCTCTAACGCCCAAGCCAGAGGAGCTCGTCCGCATTGCGCGACGCAGTTTCGAGATCCGCCAGGAATTCTCGTCGCTACTGGAATCCAACGAGAAGAATTGCGTGTACTGGTTCGAACGGCGGAATAAAGGCGTCTTCCTTGCGGCAACACCCATCGATGTCAGCCAGATTCTTCGCGAAAAGCTGTTTGAAGCCTTCGACACGATCGTGCTGACGTCGGCGACACTCACGGTCGGCAATCGATTTGAGTATATTCGTGCGCGGCTGGGACTCGATCACAGCAAGGAAAACGCACTCCCGCCAGAATTTGATTATCCCAACCAGGCCCTGCTTTACCTGCCGCCTCGAATGCCGGATGTTCGCGATCCCGGATTTCCCGCACAGGCGGCCGAGGAGATCGTCCAGTTGCTGGAGCTTTCGCAAGGCCGCGCTTTCTGCCTGTTCACTAGTTATTTCCAGATGAACGACCTGTTCGAGCGAGTAAAAAGCCGTGTGGAGTTTCCCCTGTTTTTGCAAGGCACGGCTCCACGTTCCGTTTTGCTCGAAAGATTTAAGAACACGCCAAATGCCGTGCTTTTCGCAACATCCAGTTTTTGGCAGGGTGTGGATGTTCCAGGCGAACAACTTTCCTGTGTGATTGTGGATCGATTGCCATTCGCTGTTCCGAGCGATCCGATTGTCGCGGCAAGAGTGCGCGCCTTGCAGGACGAAGGACGCAACCCGTTCGCCGAATTCCAGGTTCCTCAGGCAGTTTTGGCCTTGAAACAGGGCTTCGGCAGACTAATTCGTGCGAAAACCGACCGTGGCGTTCTGGCCTTACTCGATACACGCATCAGTCGAATGCCCTATGGTAGAATTTTTTTAGGGTCATTACCTGCCTATCGGACGACGCAAGACTTGGCCTTAGTAGGCCAATTTCTAGCGTCAGAGCTCCCGCCTGTACACAACGCGAAACGAAGCAAGTGGGCGGGCGGAAACGTTGATGGCCAGGGCTAGTTCGGGATTCGAGATAAAGGGGAAGCAATGTTTCAAGTCAGTGTGGAAGAGACGTTTTCTGCCGGTCACGCGCTTCGCGGCTATAAGGGCAAATGTGAAAACGTCCATGGGCATAATTATCGCGTGCAGATTACGCTCGAGGGCCCGGAACTGGATAATATCGGGTTGCTTGTCGACTTTACACATGTAAAGCGGGTCATGCGCGAACTGATCAAGCGGCTGGATCATCAGTTCATTAATGACCTGGCGCCATTCACCACTGTCAATCCGTCCGCAGAAAACATGGCGAAATATTTTTTTGAGGAAGTGAGCAGGGAACTGACGGACATGCCCCCGGGTGCAAAGGTGAAAGACGTAGTTATCTGGGAGACCGATACGGCCAATGCGAAATACTATACCCCGCTATGATTGGATAGCTGTTTACGGGTAGGAACAGGGATCTTATGAATCGTTCGCTATTGATCATCTTGGTGCCCGCGCTGCTGGTCGCAGCGGGCTACATTTTCATTCTTCGCAGGATGGGGATTCCGCCGGGTTATCCACGCCTGATCATCGCGATGGTGCTTTTCTTCGGAGCGATCTATTGGCTTTCTCGCCGTTCCAGTAGGAAGGTCAACTCTCGCGGGGAGTAGTTCATCCGGTACTGAAATGTACATTACCGAAATATTTACTTCGATTCAGGGAGAAGGAACTCGAGCGGGGCTTCCGTGTATTTTTGTGCGTCTGACAGGGTGTAATTTGCGCTGCACCTGGTGCGACACGGCGTATGCATTTCATGGGGGCAAGAAGATGAGCGTCGAGGAAGTCGCGGCGCGGGTCGACGCACTCGGCGGAGGCGGGCACGGGAAGGATCCAGTGCGTCTGGTGGAGCTCACTGGAGGCGAACCCCTGTTACAAGAGGAAATCTATCCGCTTGCAGAGCGATTGTTGGCCAACGGATACTCCGTGATGATTGAGACCAGTGGGGAACGATTTATCGGTCGGCTGCCGAAGCAGGTCATCAAGATCGTCGATGTGAAGTGCCCGGACTCTGGCGAAGCAGGTACATTCGAGATCCGGAATCTCGATGCACTGACTCCCGACGACGAAATAAAATTTGTCATTTCCAGTCGTAAAGACTACGAATTCGCGAGACAGTTTGTCACAGAGAACAGGCTCCTGGGCCGGGTCAACGAGATACTGTTTTCGCCGGTGCATGACGATCCACAAGGACAGTGGAAAGGGCTTGAAGCTCGGTCTCTGGTCGAATGGATTTTGGAGGATGGGTTGAAGGTAAGGCTCGGTTTACAGCTTCACAAGATCGTGTGGGATCCGGCAACGAAGGGCGTTTGATTTGCGCACCGATTCTGCGCTGCGACCTGGCTTTCAGGGTGAATCCGTGAACGACAAGGCAAAAGCTGTTGTACTGCTCAGTGGGGGAATGGATTCCTGCGTCAGTGCCGCGATCGCAGTGGAGAGGCATGGCCGCGAAAATATCGCCCTGCTGCACGCCAGCTATGGACAGAGGACCCAGCAGAAGGAGCGCCGTTGCTTCGATGAAATCGCAACCTATTACGGTATCAGCCAGCGATTGATTGCCGACCTGGGTTATTTCCAGTCAATTGGAGGCTCGGCGCTGACCGATCAGGCTATTTCGATCCCCGAAAACAAGATGGATGGCGGTGACGGAGGCGGAAGTTCAATTCCCGTAACCTACGTCCCGTTCCGTAACGCCCATTTTCTGAGTATTGGAACGAGCTGGGCGGAAGTCATCGGGGCGGCGTCCATTTATATTGGCGCCGTGGCCGAAGACAGCTCCGGCTATCCAGATTGCCGGCCGGAATATTACACAGCATTTGCGGAATTGATTCGCGTGGGTACGCGCCCGGAAACGAAAATCGCGCTCGTCACCCCGGTCATTCGTATGAAGAAGGACGAAATTATCCGCCAAGGGCTGGCACTTAAGGCGCCCTTGCATCTGACCTGGTCTTGCTATCAGGCGGAAGAGCTGGCGTGTGGCGTCTGCGATAGTTGTTTGCTGCGATTAAGAGCCTTCGCGCAAGCCGGAGTTTCAGATCCGATCTCGTACCGGTCCGCCGTAATCAGACAGTAGGTGGAGAAAAAAGAGCTAACCCATTGGTTTCCGTCCGAGATGAGAGATAATGGGGCGAACCGGCCCGGATTCCGAGACCGGCGCTCCTCAAGACAAAAGGAGATCGGAGCATGTTGAAATTTACGAAGGCATACGCGCTCGCCATGATGCTAACCCTCGGGCTAGCGACCTTTTTCGCAGCGCGAGCAATTGCAGACGAAGGAAGAATCTCAGGAAGCGTTGTCGATTTTGATGGTAAGCCCTGGGCAGGCCTGGTCGTCAAAATAAAAAGCGAACAGGGCGCGGTTCAGGAAACAAAGACAGACGACAAAGGTCTGTTTATTTTCATGAATCTGAAATCCGGAAAATATATCGTTACCTTCCTCGCCCCGCAGTTGAAGGAACCGTTTGACCAGGCGGTCCAGGTGACAGGCCCCGATACTGCTCCTATGAATATCAACTTCAAGGAGATCCTCGAGAAACAGAATCCTGAAGCCGCGGCCGCCTATAAGAAGGCTGCCGAAGACAAAAATAAAGTCGCCGGAATGAAAGAGCATTTCAACAATGGCGTAGCTTTCCTCGACCAGGAAAAAGCGGCCAAAGCTGATCTGGCGAAAGCGCCTGCCGACCAGAAAGAAGCGGGCAAGGCAAAAGTGAACGACCTGGCAACCAAGGCCGTCGCGGAATTCCAGGAAGCGCAGAAGGCTGCGCCGGAAAAGGATCCCAACGGAGCTTTGTTCTGGGCACGTATGGGCGAGGCGTATGATTTGGCTGGTCGGAACGATGATGCCATCAACGCGTATAAGCAGGCCATCACACTGAAGCCGGATAACGCGAGCTACTACAACAATCTCGGAAATATCCTTGGACGCACCGGAAAAATCGATGATGCACGGGCCGCATATACCAAGAGCGCGGAACTTGATCCGCCAAACGCCGCTTTGGCGTGGCGCAACTTCGGCATCAGCTTGTATCAGGCGGGCCGGATGCAGGAAGCAGTCGATCCACTGAAAAAGTCCATCGAAATCGATCCGAAGAGCGCACAGGCGTATTACCTGCTCGGTGCGTGTCTGGTCGCTTCGGCGGATTACAAACAAGTCGGCGACAAGATGGAAGTGACGCTGAAACCGGGAACGGTGGAGGCGTACCAGAAGGCCATCGACCTCGATCCAAATGGTGTGTGGGGCAAGCAAGCTAAGGAAGGCTTGGAGCAAGTGAACCAGCTTACCGGCGGTATCGATATGAAAACGGGAAAGAAAAAGAAGTCCTAATTAGACCGGATCAAGAAGGGTGGAAAGGCCGGCTCCTGGAGCCGGCCTTTCCATTTGGGGCACCAGGAATCAGCTATGCGTGAGAGTGCCGTTCCTCTTCACCCGTCCGAGAGCCCATCTGAATGTGGCCAGAGACAGCGGAAGAAGGAGCACAGCCAATAATGTGAGGATCAGGAGCGGGCGGCCGATCGAGACAATGCCGGCGCCATCTAGTAGGGCAGCGCGCATGGCATCGAGCGAATAGGTCACTGGGTTCAGGCGAGCAATGAACTGCAGCCAGTCCGGCAAAATGCTGACGGGGAAGAGCATTCCTCCCACCACACTGGAAATTCCAAGAATGAACCACTTGCCCGGATTCCCTCGCTTGAAAAGCAGCAGATAACTTGCGGAAAAAATGCCGAGCGCGGAAAATGCCAAAAGGGTGATGAGAACGACAGCAATCACGGAAAACCAGTTTGCTGCGTTCAGCGGAAATCCGAATAGCAAAGCGCCCCAGCCGAGGTAAACGATGATGCGCATCGTCGTCGCGGCAAAGGGATACAAGACCGAGCCAACGAGTGCCACGGGCAATGAGATCTGCGTGACCAATAACGGCTCCAGAGTGCCGGTATCTCGGGCTTCCTGCAGTGAACGGTCAAACGTGTCTAGGGCGGCGGTCAGGTAGTCAAAAAAAACAAAGCCCACCAAGGCGAACGCAAAATAACTGTGGCCCTGAGGAAGCGAGGCGCGCAACTCCGGCGAATCTACGAAGCGCGCGGCATAGAAGAACATTGCCGCCGCAAATAGAGCTTCGATAATTTCGAGCAGAAACGGGCTTCGATAGGTACGCGCGATGCGGAGATCGCGAATGAAAAACAGGCCGAGATCGCGAAAAATGCGCATCATTCGGCTTCGCATTCCGCAGGTGTTCCGGAAACGCGACCCGCGGCCTGAAGAAATACCTGTTCGAGCGAATCCGACCGGTATTTTGTTTTTAGTGCCGAAAGAGTATCGATGTCAACCAGCATTCCCTCTTTCAGAATCGCCACACGATCTGCGAGAAGTTCAATTTCCTGGAGTGAGTGGGAGGAGAATAGAAGGGAAGTGCCGCGCCCCGCGATAACCTCATTTTTGAGAAAATGACGAAATTCCGCAGCGGCGATGGCATCCATGCTGCGGGTTGGTTCGTCAAGCAGCAGGACTTTTGGTTCGTGAAGCAAAGCGCGCACGAGGCTAAGGCGCTGGATGGTACCTGACGACAGGGAACGCACTTGCCGATCGAGAGCGTCGCCAAGCTGGAAGCGTACTCCAAACGACTGGATCCGCTCATCCATCAACCTGGGCGGAAGTCGATTGAGATACCCAAAAAAGCGCAGATTTTCGCGGCCGGTGAGGCGAGCATAAAAGCCGAGATCACTTCCTGCGTGATAGCCGATCTGGCTTCGAACTGCGGCAGATTCGCGGATCGTATCGTGACCGGCAAGTTGTGCGGTGCCGCGAGTTGGAATGAGCAGCGTGGCAAGAACGCGAAGGAGCGTTGTTTTGCCGGCCCCATTGGCGCCCAGCAACGCTACTGCTTCTCCCGGTGCGACCTCGAAACTGATGCCGCGGAGCGCCGGAGAACTGGCCTTTGTAAAGGGCTGGAGCATTGCACGCCACCCGCTAAAGGATGGCGGAAACCATTTTTCGAGTGAAGAAACAGAAATCGCCGAAGCAGGCACGTTGAAACTTATAACGTGTCTGGATAGAGAAAACAATCCGTGGAACTGGGCTGAGGTTCAGTCTGGCTCATTCCGAGTGCAAGCCGAAGGCTAGGAAGATGGCAGAGTGAGGTAAACGCGGGTAAGATAATTGCTCGGCGACAGAGCTCGCCGTACTGGATTTACCATGGGTAACATCTCGGGAGCGACGATCGTGGCAACCTTCGGAAATCGTGCGATTATTCCATCGCATGTGCTGATTCGCCATCTTGACGGTGAATCGGTGCTTCTGAATCTTGAAAGTGAGCGCTATTTCGGCCTGGACGGTACCGGGACGCGCATGCTGGATCTAGTAACCAGTATGGCGACCGTGGACAGCGCCTACGAAAAGCTACTGGAAGAGTTCGATGTGGAACCCACGCTCTTGCGCGAACATCTCAACGAGCTTCTGAAACGCCTCGTTGAAAATGGACTGCTAAGGCTTCAGCCCGCCGATGTGGCAAACACTCCAGCGATATAATGCCCTGCCATCCGGGGCGCGTACGATGTTCTGGCGCGCTGCTTTTCTGCTGCCCTTCATACGGATCAAACTGCATTTTGACGGGTACAAGAAAACGCTGCATTCCCTGCAGAACAGACTGAACCGGCGTCCGGATCCTTTTTCTCAGAATCAGCAAAACGGTTCTGCCCTCGAGATGACCTGTCGCATGGTGCGTGCCGCAGAGCATTATTTCCCGGGCCAGGCAACGTGCCTCGAACAGTCGCTGCTGCTCTGGTACCTGTTGCAGAACCAGGGTATTCCGGCGACGGTACGCATTGGTGTCCGAAAACAGTCGGAGAAGTTTGAAGCACATGCATGGGTCGAGCAGAACGGAACCGCGTTGAATCAGCTGGACGAGCAGCACCGCCATTACGCAGCATTCGACAGTGAGCATCTGACGCCACCGCCTGCGGAGCGGCCATGAGCGGTTTTTTCGCGGCCTTCTGCGAGCACGGGCGGGAAATTCCGCGAACTGTGCTTGAACGCGCTGCCGAAGCGCTCCGCTTTCGGGGATCAGATGGCCAGATGACGTGGAACGGGACGGGGGTCGCAACGTGTTTTTCGTTCCTCGAAACAGGGCCGGCAAAACAGTCGGAGCAACAACCCGTCAGACTTGGTGCAAACTGGATGCTCGGCGATGTGCGAGTCGATGGCCGTGCCGAGCTGCTCAAAGAACTAGCCTCCCACGGAACACAACTTTCAATTGATACGACCAGCGAGGAACTTCTACTCCACGCATGGCAGGTCTGGGGAGCATCCTGCCTTGAACGGATCATCGGTGATTTTTCCTTTGTGCTCTGGGACGAAGCAGAACAATGCCTGTGGTGTGCCCGCGATTTCGTCGGACCGCGCCCATTCTATTACGCTCACCGCAATGGTCTGTTTTGCGTCAGCAATACTCTGGAAGCCCTGCGTTGTGTACCCGATATCTCCTGCGATCTGGACGAAGCGTTTATCGGCGAATTTCTCCTGCAAGGTTATTGCGCAGACCTTACGCGAACCGTTTACTCCGAGATTCAAAGGCTTCGCGCCGGTCATTTGCTGAAATACCAGAAGCAAAGGCTCGAGATTTTTCCATTCGCCACGTTGCCTGTCGAAGAGCCACACAATTACTCGCGAATCGAGGAATACCTCGAACAATATCGCCACCTTCTGAACGAATCGGTTCGGGACCGGCTGCCGACTCGGCCGACGGGACTCTATTTAAGCGGTGGATTGGATTCAGGCTCTGTTTGTGCGATGGCTTGCCGCATTGCAGAAGAACGTGGCCCTGGCCAAAAGGAATTGCTCGAGGCATTCACTGTCAGCTGGTTCCCGATCTTCGAGGATCCCGAGCCTGAGTTTGCCACAATGACTGCCAAACACCTCGGAATTTCTCATCGAGTCTTAGACGCGGAAGGTCTCACGCCGTTTGAGTCGCACGAGGCTTTTCCTCTCCGCTCGCCAGAACCGACAGCTGAAGCATTCGCTGCCCGCGCCCATCATAACTACCTCGAAATCGCGGCGCATTCTCCGATGATCCTGTCCGGGGACGGCGGCGACGATGTCCTGACCGGGCAGTCCTGGCCATACATCGCCCATCTCTGGTCATCCGGGAAATGGCCGGAGATTGCCCGCGTCCTCGGCAGTTTTGTCTTGAGCCACGGTGCCCTCCCTCCCTTAAGGGCGGGACTTCGCGGCAAATTGCGAACTGTGCTGGCGGGTACCGATCCTTTCGGGGATTATCCGGACTGGTTCAATCCGGAATTTGAGAAACGCAATGGCTTGCGCGAGAAGTGGATCGCAGCGGCGCCTTCTCCGGAATCGACACATCCCGTACATCCACAGGCCTATGCAGCGTTGCATCGGGGTTACTGGTCGAGCGTGTTAGAAAGTGAAGACGCCGGTAACACACGGGTGGTACTGGAAACGAGAGCTCCGCTCCTTGATCTGCGAGTCCTACGATTTCTTCTCAGGGTTCCGCCTGTACCGTGGTGCGTCGACAAGGAACTTACCCGGCTGGCGATGGCTGGCTACCTGCCCGAGCGCATCCTGAAGCGGCCGAAAACGCCGTTGGCCAAGGATCCACTGGAGGTTTGCCGGACAACAGGAAAATGGTCACCTGCGGCTCCCAAAAGCCCGATTCCCAGAATTCATGAATTTGTAAATTGGCAGAGATACATCGAAACCTTAAAACCTTATAAGGGTTATGCTTACGCCCAGAATTTGTTCGTCGTAGCTCTCGCGGACTGGCTAAAAGACGTTGAAAATGTGCGGGGGATTCAGTAGAGTGTTCTCCGAGGGGCGTGAATGAAGCAGCCGTCTGAAAAGTCCAAGAAGAAGCCATATCAGTCTCCCAAGCTGCTTGTATATGGTGATTTAGCGGAAATGACCAAATCACTCGGTCGTACGTCTCGGATCGATGGTGGACACAATCCGCAAAAACGCCGGACCGGTCGCTGAACTCCGCCCATAAGTTCAAGCGAGCAGCAAATACCCAACTGCCAGTGAACCATTCCTACCGCGCTTACGGTTTGGGGATCCGATCTTCCATGCGTATACCGGGTCTCGAGCCGCTGGTCTCTCACGGTTGTACCGATATCGTGCATCTCGAGGGTGGTCCAGAACCTGACTGGGCCAGGTTTGGTTTGGAACTTCCCTCAAAGATCCTTTCCCATTTACTTGAGTCAAAAGGCGCTCCCGATCCTTCTTTTGTCCTCACCGAGCACGGCAATGCGGAATGTTTTCACTTGGCTTACTCAGATGGCACGCGGTTTGTCGTCGACGCTTCGAGCAAACGGGTTTGGGGCACATTCGAGCCGCCGCTGACGGCAGAAGATCTTGCTACCTACTTTCTTGGCCCGGTGATGGGATTCCTCCTGCGCCGTAGGCATGTCACCTCGCTTCACGCGAGTTGCGTGGAAATTGCGGGATACGGATTCGCACTGTCAGGAGAAGCTGGATTTGGAAAATCCACCACTGCGGCCGCGCTGGCCTTTCGAGAGTTTGCCGTCCTCAGCGAAGACATTGTGCCGCTCAAACAAGCTGAAGGGCATGTCAAAGTTGTGCCGGGCTACCCGAGGATCTGTCTATGGCCGGATTCTGTGGTGGATTTGTTGGGCACGCGGGACGCTCTCCCGCAGCTTACGCCTGTCTGGGACAAACGATACCTGGCGCTTGACGGAGAACGAGCGAAATTTTGTGGCAGGGAATTGCCCTTGGGGGCAATTTACGTTTTTGGTCCTCGCACCGCAGAGCCGCGTGCCCCTTACCTCGAGCACATGACCCCAAGAGAAGCGCTCCTTGACCTTGTACAGAATACCTATATGAATTGGTTGTTGGATCGAGAGCAACGAGCTGTCGAATTCAATTTCCTGGCGAACCTTGTCAACGACGTTCCGGTGCGTCGTATCATTCCTCACGCTGACGCGAAGAAAATTGGTGAACTTTGCAGCCTAATCGTCAGCGATGCACAAGGAATTGTCAAAGAGGATCATCGGAATATCCGTTCATAGAATGCGGATCTACGATGACCCAACTCCTAGGTTAAACTTGGCCAGGCCACGATGACACTCCCTCCCCATTTGACGCTCAGCGGACGGTCCTTTGCGAATGAGTGGGAGTTCCTCTGTTTGAGTGCCACTCACCACGCGATTCAGTCCGGAACGATTTCCGACGTGCGAGTGAATCTGGACTGGGAGACTCTCCTGGAGCTGGCGGAAGAGCACGGTGTGCTGGGGATTCTGGCGACGCGTCTGCGGACGCTGGGGTACAGAGGGGTACCAGCTGAGGCTCGCGAGAAATTGCAGAAGCAGATGCGTGCGCAGCACCTTTTTACGTTAAGTATGACTGCCGAGTTATTTCGTATCGTCGATCATTTCAAACAAGCGGGTATCCCGACAATTTTGGTGAAGGGACCGCTGATTTCGCTGCTAGCCTACGGCGATCCCGCGGTGCGAAGTTACGTTGATCTCGATTTGCTGGTCTTGCACTCGCAGATCCTTCCCGCCACACAACGGATGATGGAAATGGGTTTTGAGCCCGATATCCCTATTTCCGTAATCGAAACGCGAAAGGTTCCGGGAGAATACCTCTTTAAGAGAGCTGGCACCAAACAAATTATAGAATTGCACACGGAACGGACATTTCGCTATTATCCGCGACCCATGCCCCTCAATGAATTGTTCGCGCGAAAAAGGGAAGTTTTGCTCGACGGTCAGAAGATCCCGGCTCTGGCCCTTGAAGATGAATTCATCCTCAACTCCATTCACGGCGCCAAACATTTTTGGGAACGCCTCATGTGGGTATCAGATATCGCAGCAATCGTCGGGTCTCATCCCGAAATCAACTGGAACTTGCTGCGATTTCATGCACGAGATGTCGGTGCAGAAAGAATGATCCACCTAGCCCTGCAACTGGCCGAGACTGTGTTGAGAGCGCCAATTCCGAAAGCAATGGAAGAAGAAGTCCGGCGAGACAGGACTGCACTCGAGCTTTGCGAGCACGTGGTTCGCTGGCTTCCCAGCGCCGGCTATACTCCGCCGAAATTGCGAGAGCGCGCTCTTTTCCGAATGCGAATGCGTGGCGGACGACTGGCGGGGGCAGCATATCTGGCACGCCTTTCGTTTTCTCCCACCGAAGAAGACTGGGCGGAAGGAAAAGAAGAGAATCGCTCATGGCTTGTGGATGCAGTGCAGCGGCCGATGCGATTATTGAGAAAATACCGGTCCGATCGCTAAAAATCGGGATTCCGCCTCCCTCGAGAAAGTTCTGGCGATTAAAGATTGCTTCGCTCACCGCGAGAATGAATCTCGCTTTTCGGTGCCGCAGGAAAAGTCAATTCCAACGTCAGTTCTGCCTTGTTCCGCAGCAATCCAAGTTTCACGCTCTTGCCTTCCGGTTTGCTCGCCTTCAATTGCTCGCGTAGCTCGCCGATGTTGCGGATGCGGTTGCCATTGATGCTGGTGATTACGTCGCCCGCTTTTAATCCTGCCTTTTCTGCAGGGGTCCCGCTGAACACATTTCGTATCAGTACGCCCTCGCCATCGGGAGCGCCGAAATAATTTCCGAATGCACCCCGCAAATCCTCGGCGTCAATTCCGATTCGCGCTCCCCCCATCCCGGAATTTGCGAAGATTTTCATTTCTTCCATGCCCTCGATATCGGGGAGATCGGGAACTTGAACGACAAACGAGCCCGGAGAGCCGGAGCGAACGAGGGTGCGTGACAGCCTGTTCGACTGGGTTGAACCGAGCGTCACACTCAGGGTCTGTGAATGGCCATCACGCAAAATCGTGAATTGTGCTGTGCGTCCGGCGGGAATTTCATGAATCATCCGACGGAATTGCGTGGTCCCTTCTACTCGCTGCCCGTTTACTTCGGCAATCACATCGTTCTCTTTCAGGCCGGCTTTGGCCGCTGGACTGTCAGAAATGATCTTGCCGACAAGAACTCCGCGTTCGGCTGGCAGTTTCAGTGCCTTGACGGTTTCGGAGGTCACATCGCGTGTTTCCACTCCCAGCCAGCTTCCGTTGCCAAGAAATACTTCAACATCCCGGTCATCGTCTGGCGTGTCGACTTGCTCTGCGTCTACTGCCGCGGCCAGCAGCTTTTTGTGATTGCTCAGTGCGGTCGACGTCTCCTGCATGCTGGATTGCAATTCCTGCAGCTTTTCCTGGAATCCGGCAAGCGCGGCGTTGTCACTGGTTTGTAGCTTTTGGGAGGAACTGGGCAGGGCCACCAATGTGACGCACAACACTGCCAGGCAAATGGACGACCACAGAATTCGTTTGCTCATGAGGATCTCCTTCCGTCATTTAGACGGAGGAGATTTTAAATGGCTGCTTTTAATTCGACGACGCGAATTGCTCCATTGACGGTGCCGAGCACGATGGGTACGCCGCCATGACCCAGTTTTCCATGCAAGACACGAGGCTCCTCAGCACCTCTCATCACGAAAGGTAGTTCCGTTGAAAAACTGCCATTGCGGCAGCGCGCTTCGAGGCTTGCTCGGGTGTTTGCCGGGATAGCAAGCAGTACCGATCCGTTCGTCGTTTCGGCAATGGCTCCGTTTGCGTCTGAATCCCGCTTCCATTCGAGGTACACGTTTCCGTTCGTTGTGTGCGCGTGAACGTTGCCGCTGCCCCCATAAATTTCGATGTTACCGTTCACTGTGTGCAGGTCGCCGATGCCTTCCGATGCAGTAACTCGCAAGGTTCCATTCACGGTACTCAGGTGGTTCAAATGGGCGTGCCGCGGGACGTGGATGGTGTAATCGACAGCAACTTCCGCTCCACTCTCGCCCGGGTATTGCGTGGAGATTGAAAGGGCATCAGGCTTGGCCTCGACATTGATTGATACCTGATCGAGTGTCGACGCTTTATCCTGGGTCGACTTGACCGCATGAATCTCCACACTATCCTTGTCCCAGGCCTCGATATGAACCGTTCCATTTATGTTCGAAAGATCGATTGAACCATCCGCTTTGAGCGGGTAGGTTGTCGTCACTTCCTTGGTTATCGAAAGAGCGTCTGCCATAGACGCAAATGCCAAGATCGCCATGAGGGAGAGAACCGTCCTGATGCATGCGGAGCGAATGATCATTACTGCCTCCTTCTTAGACTTTTCAAAACGCGAGCCCATTACCGAGACATATGGCCTTCCGAAATCGCAGAACCGTTTCGTTAACGCAGCTGAAAATTAAACGTAACCGTGGAAATGACATCCACCTTCTTGCCGCCAAACAATTCCGGAGTGGCCTTCCATTGCTGGATGGCCGCCGTTGCCGCCTCGATCAGAGCCGGCTCACCTTCGAGAACCTTCTCGACGGAAAGCGACCCATCCGTCTTCAGCCGGACCTGCAGGCGAACCACGCCTTGCAAGCCCGCACGCTTGGCCAATTGCGGGTAATCGGGCGGCGGTGCGTTCAGCAGATGCTTCTTGAATTCGTCGGGATCTTCGTGAACGCCCCCCATGAAGGTAATTTCGAACCGACTGACCCATGACTGCCATTCGGTACGCTCCTGTTCGGCCGCCGGCCCATCCACCGATTGAGGGACCGGAGCTTGCGAGCTGATCGTCACTTCCTCGTAGCCGGCTTCGTTCAGCTTGCGTGCGATTCGCAAGCGCTGTTCCTGCAGAAGTGTCTCGCGCAAAGCAACGTCCTTATCGAGATATTGCAATCGTATTTTGCCCGTCGCCGTGCGCAGCCGTATAACCGCGCCACCACCATTTAACGCACCCATCGCATGCGCTTGGCCGTCGGCGTGGACTTGCACGTTTAACGGGAAAGCGGGATCGGCTTCGATGCGCTGCAGCCCACCGCTCTCTACAGTAGCGTCGATCGTCGCGGCAATATTTCGTGGTAGAAATACGACAATATCACCCGTTCCGGTAGCCAACTGTGATGGACCGGGCAGACGTGCCGTTCGCACCGTATCCGCAGTCTCAGGATTGATCCACGCGGTGATCGTGCCGTCGCCGGTTTCAGCACGTACGGTGTTACGGATGCGGGTCAAGCAAATGCTGCCGCCGCTGGTTTCGACTTCCATTGGCCCCGCAACGGAAATCACGCGAATTCCGCCGCCGCCGGTCTGCGCGTGCACCGAGCCGTGAACTTCACCAAAGTCTATTTGGCCGCCGCCAGTTCGCACAGCGACGTAGACGCCCGCTTCGCCGACAGTAATATTTCCCCCGTCGGTTTCAAGATGGGCTGTCCCTATGATTTTTCCGGCGCGAATGTGGCCGCCGCCGGTGTGCAGCTTGGCATTGCCGGCGATATTGCCAACCATAATGTGGCCGCCGGCGGTAAAGGCATCCAGATCGCCAGAGACATCCTGCACTTTGATGTGTCCGCCTTGGCTCTCGATTCTGGCCACGGGCGGATCCGAGCCCACTTGTATTCCTCGAAACATGATGCGCCCGGTAGTTACATTTCCCCCTTGCGTTTGCAGCAAAGCTCTGCCGCCGATGTCTCCGGTCTGTATGTCGCCGGCGCCGGTCGAAATGTCCACACTGTAATTGGCGGGGATGCTGATCACATAGCGCACCCAAAACTGCGCTCGATGATTATGACCAGGCAGCTCTCCGGCTAGCTCCACACCATTAGAAACTGACTCTGCATGTAGCGCGTAAGCATCGAGAAGATTCTTGCCAGAATTGCCAGCTGCATCGGTTTCAACATTCACGACGTAACGAACTTGCGGAGGTGTGCCGGGCGGCAGAGTTTGAATCTCAACCGATCCCAAATCTGTTTTTACATGAAGCGTCAGCCCTTCAGAAGTTTGTAGCGAGCCAGTGCGGACGACGCTTTGGTGCGCCTTCTCCGGGCTATTTGCAGAGCTTTGCGCTGCAAATAGCAGCAATCCAGCGACGACGAGATGTGTTAACCGGACCGGATTCACGACGCTTGAAGTAAACATAAAAGCTTCAGGACCTGAGAAAGCTGGATAGAGTATTTACGTCAGTGACTCCGCCGGTCAACGATCTGCCGCAAGGCTACACTGCTCTGCAAGCGCACATAGCGGCTGGGATCGTTGCGTTGCAGTTGCTGCAAGGCCTGTACCAGGTAAGCATTGGACTGATCGAAATCGTTCGACTCAAGATCTCCGGTTTGAACCGTCGTAGTCAGGAGGTTCATAGTATCGCCGGCAACCTGGGATGCCACCGGCCGCGATCCCCCCCTTCGTGATTCGAGAGAACTGACCAGGAGATTCACAGCCTCCACACGAACGCCAGGGTTTGTGTCGTGCTGCAGTGTGTCCAAGAGCGCTTGCCTCACCACCCGGTCACTTGAAGCTTCGCGCAGGGCTTCGAGCGCCTTCAGCCGGACGGCGGGATTTTGATCTTTCCTCGCCGCTTCCATAAGTGCGGTGCGAACATCCTTATCCTGCGAGCGTGCTTTGAGTGCATCCAGGCAGTCCAAACGCACGCCAGGATTAAATCGTTCGCCGTTTTTCACCACGTATGTCAGTACGCGACGCACATCGCCGTCGTCGAGGCTCCCTGTCAATACAACCGGTTGTTCCGCGCTTAACTGCAATCGCACGTTCTCCATCTCGGATGAGCCGGAGATCGCGGGTGTGATATTGATGCCTGCAACTTCCATTTTCGAAAGCTGCTCGTCCGTTATTTGCGAAGCTGCCCGCACGTTGACAACCTGATCGAACACACTGGGTTCAGCGTGACTTGCCATCCAGTGCGTTGTTTGCACGCCGGCAACGAGACCCACAAGCACCAGAGCGCCGGCGCTCCACGCGGGATGCAAGATCATCCAGCGACGAAACCATCCAAATCGCAGAGCACCCTCTTTTACCGCGGGGCGCGACATGTCGTCGAGCTTTTCGGCCAATTCACTTCTGCATTGCGATAGCAAAATCGCGGAAAAGTCTTGTTCATCGGCTGACTGCGGAAGCGATTCGACCGCGTCGGAAAACGCTCTCTCTTCCAAAAACCTAGCCTGGCACTCTTTGCAATCTGCGAGATGGCTATCAACAGCTGCGCGTTCTATTTCACTTAGTTCGTCGCAAAGATAAAAAACGAACTGGCTGGCAACTTCGTCACACGCAAATGTTCTTTTCTCGCCGTTCATCTCAATATACTCAGTTCCTGTCGCAACTTTCGTGTTGCGCGAAACAAGGAATTCTTCACCGTTTCTTCACTGGTGCCAAGGGCAGTGCCAATCGCGCGCAGCTTTAAACCTTGATAATGTTTCATCTCAAATACGACGCGCTCTCTCGGAGAGAGCCGTAACATGGCGGCTGCCAGCCGAGCCTGGATTTCTTTTCCAGCGAGATGTTTTTCAGGGTCCAGCGCGGGTCGATGTTCCCGTTGTCGCTCAAAAAAATCGGTGCTTCCTTCTTCGTAGTTCGAAATGTGGAGTTCCGGAGCTTGATCCTCCGGACGGGATTTACGACGACGCAAGTGATCCAGGCAGACATTGGTCACGACGCGATAGAGCCAGGTGTAGAACGAACATTCGAA
Organism: uncultured Acidobacteriota bacterium; assembly: GCA_963831545.1. Taxonomy (GTDB): domain Bacteria; phylum Acidobacteriota; class Terriglobia; order Acidiferrales; family UBA7541; genus Acidiferrum. The sequence goes on along the minus strand of CAWHQX010000017.1, from coordinate 103,057 downwards.
CCGGAAGCGATGCAGATTGCGATAGACCTTCAGGAAGGCTTCCTGGTACACGTCGCGAGCGTCTTCGGTGCGCTTCATCAGGTTTGACGCCAGACGAAGCACGTCCCGGTCATAGCGGTAGACCAGCACCTCAAAAGCGGCTCGGTTGCCTGCCTGCGCCTCCAGCACCAAGTTCCGATCATCGAGGTCGGCCAAAGAATTCACCGTTGCCAGCATGGTGCCTGCCGAACTGGCCTGGTTCGTGTTCATTGCTGGAGCGAGAACCCACTTGATCAACGGCATATTCGCTTTCTTTTTGGCATTTTCTGAATAACTTATTTAACTGCAATGACTTAGAATGCCGAAGCGATGAATTTACGCTTAACGCGAATCGCTACTTCCTTTGACGCGAAAGCTCGGAAATCGTGAGCACAGCGTTCGATACCCTGATCCGGCGCATTCCCGCGCGCGTATGAATAGAAGCAGGCAAACGGCCGCGGGTTGTTTCCTGGTTCAAACTGCCTCCCGCGATTCCGTGGTTGGGCTGATCCGCCAGGTCATCAGCGGCCAGAGGAGCAGGATGCCCAGAGCTACGGTCACGATATATCCTTGCTGGTGATAAAACGTATTTGGCTGCGCGAGCAGTTCGAGTGCCCCGGAGAGAAGACCGCTACAGGCAATCACCAAGAACCAGCCCAGCATGTTGAATCGCGCAACACGGCGGATTCCGAACACGATGGCGCCAAGCACAATGATGTTTGCAACAAACTGTCCAAGGAAATCCGCAGTTGAACCCCAGCCGGAAACAAACGATGCTGCGAGAGCTAAAAACAGCAACAAGCGCAACCAGCGGACGCGTAATTCCGCACCGAGGAAAGAAGAACCAAGCGCCACCACGCCCGTAATGAGCAGTGCGCGTAGGACTGCTCCGCCGATAATCAAGGCGGCAGGGTACCAGGCGTCAAACGCATCGCCAAACTGTGCCGGGTAGCTTCGATGCAAGATTGGAAGATGCGACAAAATCGTTTCAAGCAGACGGCGCAATCCCGTGAGCAACGCTGTCCCGCCCAGAGCTATCCAAAACGCATCGCGATAATAATCCCCGGGCATCCCCAACCACGTAGGTAACTGTTCCTGGCTAAAGGCTCGGGCCGCAAAATTCCAAGCCAAACCGAACAGCAGTGTAAGGCCTCCGACGACGACGCCACTGAAAATCAGTATTCCGATGGCCGTAGATGCCAGGAACATCCGCAGCTTCAGGGCAGTCTGGTACTGAAGCAGGAAGGAGTTCAAGCCTTTGCCGATCACAAAAAAGAGAATGAACGCGGCCAGCCCTGCCAAGCCCCACGTTAACATGCGGCGCCACGGCACGGTCACAGGTGCGGTGCGCAAACGCTTGAAGTAATACACAACCACTGCTACAAATAACCCGATACCGAGTGCCGTCTGCGCGACTATGAATAAGATGCGCCCGAAACTCTGTTCTTCCTGTCTGCGCGCAAAATCCTCCGGAATCTTGATGTAGGTGCGGTAGTCAGCTGGCTCATCTCCCAGAATGTGCAAATCCATACGGGCATACGCATGATCGGTAGAGTCTTTTGCCGCGTCCCCGATGGGATCCAATGATTCCAGTTGCTGCCACGTCAGTAAGTGATCCGTCCGGTTCGGGCGCTTCTCCGAAGTTGAATCGACGAGCCTCCACTGAGTTAAATCGATCCGCTTCTCGTCGCGGAGATATTTTTCTGCGATGGCCACCGCTTCCTCTTTGGTGATCGTTGGGCCTTTCGCAGCCTGTGCCAGCGTGTGGCGAAAGGAGTGCAGCGTGCCGTCGGGCTTTAGAACAATCGCAAACTCCTCGGGTTGCGAATCTCTGAAATAGCGCACCCGCCACAGGGCACCCGGAACGCGCTGTTGATAAATTTTATTGATCTCCGCGATGGACATCCGGCGCCGCAGGAATTCATTCGTCAAAGGATCTGGCGTGTACACCATCTCGGTTGCGCGGATAAAACTATTCGGATTTAGGCCATGCTGCTGCATGACCTTGTCCGCGAGTCCGATGGCTTCCTTGCCGTCAACAGAAACGTGGAGGTAATCGCCGATGTGTGGTTGTCTGAGCTTCCATCCCGCCACTCCGCCTGCGATGAGGCAAATACCCAGGAATCCAATCGCGCCGGCCGAAAGTGCTTCGTAGCGCCGCCTGGAAAGCGGAGTTGCAGACGGTGCCGCGACGCTCTGCTCGCGAACTTCAATCGCTTGAATGGGCTGGGTGCTGTTCAGCAGATCGTCAACTGCCTCAAAACGGCCGCGCCATAGATAGCAAATTCCGGAACAAATCATCGGAGCGACAGCGGCAAAGCCGACCACGATTCCCGATACTTTGAAATACAGATTGTCCGAACGGATCAGCAGAAGGCCGACGAGCGATGCGTCGACAGTATAGTGCCAAATCAACGTGGCGATGATCCCCCAACGCAACATCACCACACCGGCCACGATGCCGATCAAACCGACTTCCAGGCCACGGATGTAGCCGGGCTCCTGCGGATAATTGCTGTGCAGAAAACCCCAGAAGAACGCTGGCAGGACGATCGCAAGTATTTTCAAACCGGTCATCTTGCGCAGAAAGGGAATCGCGAAGAGCCGGAATAAGAATTCCTCGCTGGTTGCCGCCATTACTCCGATGGCCACACCCGCGATCCATGGAAACGACGTATTTACCGCGTCGGAATAATTCAGATCGCTGGGCGCCCAGACGCCCAACCTGCTTCCGATCATGTAAAACGCAACAATAAATCCGATGTGCACGGCCGCGAGTGATAACCCTACGACGGCGGCACAGAAAAATTCCTTCGAGCGCAACCCGCGCCAGGAAAACACCTTGTACAAACGCAGTTTGTCAGGTTGCGATTCCCGATAAAGCGGTTCGCCGCCAGGCAACACGATGGTCACCATCAAGCCGGCGGCAAGCGCACCGACCAGGATCTTCGCCAGTGCCATCGCGACAAACCCTGCATACGCCTCACGTGTATCGTAGCCGGCCCGTACTGCTTGCCACTGGTTCACCTCCATCAGGAAGGCCAGCAGGACGACGAGTCCACCAATCTTCAACGCCGGGACCCACGTCGTTTTCCCCTGGCGGGTCAATGAAATGCCCAGCCACAAGGCGCCTCCCAGTAAGAATCCGTAGGGGATCAGGGCAATTTCCTCGTAAAAGTTATTTGTGGAACGGAGATGATCGTAATCGCGTGTCCACGCCTCCGGAATTTGCAGAAATTCCTGCGAATTTCCAATGATGTCGCCTTCGAGACTTGCTTCGAGGCGATACGGTGCGTCTTTGGCCTTAAAATTCTTGCGTTCCCAGGTAAATGACCAATCGACACGGTTCGGTCGCATTTCGGAATTGGCTTCTTCTGGCAGGAACTGCCAATTGCTGAGATCCATGCCTACCTTCGTCTGCAGATACGATTCGGCAGCGGAGAGCGCTTCGTCTCTGGTGAGTGATTTGCCCACCCGAGATTCCTCAATCTTGTGTTCGTAGGCGACAATCTTCCCCGCTGGATTGACTCGGACTCGGTACTCTTCCTCCTGCAGTGGTCTAAAAAAACGAACGTCCCAATACCAGATGTTGAGCTCGCTCGACATCAGCTGATTTGCTTGCTGCATTCCCAATTGGCGTTCGAGATAGGTCTTGGCGCTTTCATTTACTTCAAATTCAATTGTGGATTGATAGCGATTCAGGTCCTGGCCCAATCCCTCCACAAACTGCTTCGCGCGTTTCTGCGCATCGGTACGAGAAACTTTGAAATCCACGGAGGCTTCCGGAAATGCTCGGAAAAAATAGCGATGTGCGAACCAAACGCCAATCAAGCCCACAATGATCCACAATATCAATGCGCGCTTATCGGTTCCCGCTAATCGGTCTATAGACAATGCAACCTCCCGGATCGGTCGTCACTTAAGTTGACTATCTATTATCGCCAAATTGAGGCCGCTGCGAACGTTCCCGCTCCCACTCTAGGCATACGTATGCCAGGGACGCAAGTTTCACGAAAAGCGCGAGTTACGCGAGAATGATATAAGAGAACATACATGCCGGTCAGCTTGCAAACCGAAGTACGCATGATCAAGGGGGTGGGCCCGCAGCGCGCTGAACTGTTGGCAAAGCGCGGTATCTACACGCTTGAAGATCTACTGAACTATCTCCCGTTTCGTTACGAAGACCGCATTCAGTTCACTAAGATCAAGGACGTTCAGCCCAATAACACCTATACACTGCGTGCACAGGTGATGAGTGGTCAGGCAGTGCGTGGGATGTACGGTCGCGACGCGATTTATCACCTTCTCGTTCAGGACGATTCTGGCTCGCTACCCTGCAAATTCTTTCACGGCGGTTATCTGGAGGGGCGCCTAAAGCCCGGCCAACAGCTGATTCTTCACGGCAAGGTCGAAATCGACAGGCTTCGCCCGGCGCGGCGAGAGATGGTCAACCCTCATATCGAGATCATCAACGCGACCGAAGTGGATTCGACTGAGGCTGGGCGCATCGTGCCCATTTACGAAGCCGTTGGCACGTTTGGCTCGCGCATGATCCGCCGGACGATCTATGCAACATTGCAAGAGCTCGAATCGAATATTCCGGATATCCTGCCCTCGTCCCTTCGCGAACGGTTCAAATTTCCCACCCGGCGCGATGCGCTGATCCATACCCATTTCCCTTCCGCAGATGAATCGGTCGACAACTTGAACATATTTCGCTCTGCTGCTCAAAAGCGGCTGATTTTCGAAGAGTTCTTCCTGTATCAGTTGAGTCTGGCGTTAGGACGGCGGGTGACGCGCAAAGAGAACGCCATTGCATTCAAGGTACGCGAGGATAAAGTTCGCGAAGCCTTGAAGCGCATTCTCCCGTTCAGGCCAACGATGGCCCAGAAACGCGTACTTGCTGAAATCGCCACGGATCTGGAAAGGCCCCTTCCGATGAACCGCCTGTTGCAGGGAGACGTGGGCAGCGGCAAGACGATCGTTGCCTTGCAGGCGGCCGCGATTGCGATCGAAAATGGCTGCCAGGCTGCACTCATGGCACCGACGGAAATACTCGCGGTGCAACATTATCTTTCGGCGCGAAGGATTTACGCGCCAGGCGGATACAACGTGGAATTGCTGATCAGCGGACTGAAAATGTCGGAGAAAGCAGCTGTCCGTGAGCGCATTCGTTCAGGGCAATCGAATCTCGTCGTTGGCACACACGCGCTCATCGAAGACGACATCGAATTTGCCAGACTTGGATTTGTTGCAATAGACGAGCAGCACCGCTTCGGCGTGCTGCAACGCAAACGCTTGATGGACAAGGCCGCAAAGCACGGTCACGCCCCGCATGTGCTGGTACTTACTGCGACGCCGATCCCGCGTACGCTTTCCCTTACCCTTTATGGAGATCTGGAAGTTTCCGTGATCGATGAACTGCCGCCGGGCCGCACCCCCATCGAGACACGCATGACGACCGATAAATTTCTGCCCGGCATTTGGGAATCGCTCCGCCGCGAAGCAAATGCCGGCCGGCAGGCATACATCATCTATCCCGTGATCGAAGAGTCGAAGCTGGAGTTGAAAGCAGCAATCGAGGAATATGAGCGGTTATCCAAAGCCGTTTTTCCGGAATTGAAAGTCGGTCTTCTCCATGGGCGTTTATCGAGCGAAGAGAAGGATGAGGTGATGCAGCGCTTCCGTCGAAATGAGATTCAAATTCTCGTTGCAACTACAGTGGTGGAGGTTGGCGTTGACGTCCCGAACGCCACCGTCATGGTAATCGAACACGCCGAGCGATTTGGTCTGGCACAATTGCATCAGCTGCGAGGGCGGATTGGTCGTGGCCTGCAACAGTCGCACTGTATCCTTGTTTCGCCGGGCCGGATGACTGAACAAGCTCGCGCACGCATGGAAACCATGGTCCGAACCAACGATGGTTTTGAAATTGCTGAGACCGATCTCTTGCTTCGTGGCCCGGGCGAATTTTTTGGCACGCGACAGTCCGGTGAACTCGGATTCCACGTCGCGAACCCGTTGCGAGATCGCGAATTGCTCGAGTCAGCCCGCAAGGAAGCTTTTCGAATCGCAGAAGAACCCGCAGAGAGAGAGAGCCTGCAGAGAATGCTCCGCATCCTGCCACCTCAATGGCAGAGGCGCTATCGCCTTGCAAGCATTGGCTGAGAATCCTGAGCAAACATGCGTGTCATAGCCGGAATATTTCGCAGCCGCCAACTGAAAAGCCTCAAGGGGCTGGAACTTCGGCCTACGAGCGATCGATTGCGCGAAACGCTGTTCAACGTTCTGTCCTCGCGGATCGAAGGTGCTCGTTTGGTTGATGCATTTGCGGGCACCGGCGCGGTGGGAATTGAGGCCATAAGCCGTGGCGCCGAGGAGGTCGTCTTTCTCGAAAACCATCCGCCTGCAGCAAAACTGATTCAGAAGAATCTGGATTACCTGGAGATCCGGTCCGGAGTGCGGCTCATGACAGACGACGTCCTCCGTTCGCTCGAACGTCTCGCTCGTGCGCACAAACCCAATGCGCCGCCATTCGACATCATCTTTCTGGATCCTCCCTATGCCGCCTCCGAAGAATACAGTCGCGTTCTTGGTTTCCTCGGCGATGCAGTATTTCTTGCCGATGGCAGCGTGGTCATCGCTGAACACCGCAGCAAATTCGGACTGCGTGAGCAATTTGCCCATCTGAGGCGCTACCGCGTACTAAAACAAGGGGATGCAAGTCTCAGTTTTTATCGTTTTGATTCGTCCGTCTCGCCGGTTTCTTCCGAGCATGAGTAAACCCCTGTTCCGTTTCACTCATCTGTTCTATTTCGGGTATTATGGGCTGCATCCCCGGCACGAGAGACCCGCGCTATAATTTAAGGATTCATGTCGAAAGCCTTCCATCCTAATCCGTTTGACCTGCTTGGCCAGAATGAGTTGTACGTCTACCCCGTGCGCCTTGGCGGCTCGATGGAGCCAAAGCTCAACATTGCGTGGAACAGTTTCCACAGCAATTTTTTCAGCGGAATCCCGGTTTTCTTCGAAAGAGCGAGGATCGACAAGGACGCGCCGCCGTCCACGGTGTTTCCTGACGTAACGATTGAAAGTCGCATACCAATCTATGCGATTTTTCTGGCAGCTGTTCTGCACATCAGCTTCTTCCTGGCGCCATGGCCCGATTTTGCGGTCACTCCGCCTCCGAATCATGCCTTTGACAACACGCAGCTAACCTGGTCGGGTCCCATCGACGATCTACCGTTGCTGCAAATTCCCAAAAACAGATCGAAGTCCGCCGCAAAATCAGCTCCGACAAAGCTCGATCCTGCAGAATCAACGGAAGCATTTCACCCGCGCCAGCGAATTTACACCGACCCCGTTCATCCCACCCATCCGCGTCAGACGTTGATCAACCCTGCTGCGCCTGCCGAAGCTCCTAAGATTCTGCCGCAATTGCCAAATGTTGTTCAGCTCGCCGCTTTGTCCGTTCCTGCCAGACCTCGAATGGAAATTGATGAGAAGGTCTTGGCCAGGTTGCACCCAAAAACAACAAAGTCTGGCGGGGCAATCACCGGCGAGCCGACTCCGGACCTGCCGAACGTGGAACAACACGCTGCAACACTAAACATCGCCTCTTCCACAAACGGTCCTGCCAAACCGAAGCTCGAAATTAACCCATCCTCCGCGCCACGCGTGGCACAACATTCGGAGGATGGAGATAACACCGCCCCCGCGCCCGAGGTTCCCATTGCAGGTACACCCAATTCGAATGCTGCCACTTCGCTCATCGCACTTTCTGCAAATCCTGCTCCACCGGCACCTGTCACCCCGACGCCTGAGGGAAATCTCGCTGCTCGCTTGGCGATGTCTCCGGAAGGGAAACCGGGTGCGGCGGGCAGCTCGCCGAATGCTGCGGCAAGTTCGGGGGCAGGTGGCAGTGATCCCTCGGCGACTGGCAAGGGAAGTGGAGATAATTCCGTGGGTATCTCGATCAGCGGCGGGAACCCGAAGCCCGGTGCCAATTCATCTGGGATGGGCTCTCCCTTAAAGCTCACTCTGCCGAAGTCGCAAGTCGGATACAAACGCCCCGATCCAAATGACGCGAGCGAAGATCCGCCGGAAAGAGTAGGGCCGCCCAATTTCGCGACGTTAGCTCCCGGCGCCAAGCCTGAAGTAATTTTCTCCACGAAGCATGTTTACACCATGAATGTGAATATGCCGAACATCAACAGCGCTACCGGCAGCTGGATCATCCATTTTTCTGAACTCCATCTTGCCGATCGTGAACATCGCTCAGGGCTTGTATCCTCGCCCGTGCCGGTACACAAGGTTGATCCTAAATATCCGCAATCTGCCGTTTTGGAGCATATCGAGGGGGAGGTTGTTCTTTACGCTGTCATTCGGAAGGATGGGACGGTTGACAGCATCCAAAAAGTCCGCGGCCTCGATGAGCAGCTGGACGCAAATGCCATTGAAGCCCTGTCCAAATGGAAGTTTGAGCCTGCACTCCGCGGCGCCGAGCCCGTTGAAGTGGAATCGATCGTCTACATTCCCTTCAAGGCTCCGCCACGTCTGTAAGTCATTTTGGAAAGCCGGCTTCCTGCAATTTTACGAGTGTATATAGGGCATGGTTTACAGGTGTCGGAACGCCGAGCCGTTTTCCTAGTTTTGCGACATAGCCATTCAGCGACTCGATCTCCGTGTGTTTCCGGCGCATCATGTCCTGTGCGGTCGAGGACCGCATTCCGCTCATCTGCTGGGCGATCTTGAAGGAGCCAGCCAGAGCCGCCGTCGGGTCTTCGAGGCCAGGCGGATGGATATTTTTCGCACGGGTCACGGCCAGCACTTCGTACACCGCTGCTTGCACGACCTTTCTTGCATCCTCACTGGCCAGGATTTCGCCATAGGTTACGCCACCCAATCCGGATAGCGCATTCAACCCACAGTTCCAGATCAACTTGGTCCACAATTCGCCTTCAATATTGTTTGTGAGGCGGCAGCCCACGTTCGCCCTTTCGCAAGTCGCTGCCAGTTCCTCAGTCCGCCGATTGACAGGCCCCACCACCAAATCGCCTCTGCCAAAATGTTTGACCTGCCCGGGGGCCGGCGTTGCGGCCGCGACATAGACCACGGCGGAAACCACGTCGATTCCCGAAGCCTCGCGAATTTCCTCCGCATTGTTGACGCCGTTTTGCAGGCTAACCACAGTGGTCGCCGGAGAAATGTAGTTTGCCAATTCTTTTGACGTTGCTGCGTTGTCGGTTGTTTTCACGCAGAACAAAACAAAATCGGCGCCCTCCGCCGCGGAAAGTTCCGTAGATGCCTCGACCCTCACGTATTCCTGGAAGTGAACCGTGTCCATAAACAAACCGGACCTGTTTACCGCCTCAGCAAAGGCAGCTCGTCCAATCATCACAACAGGTGCGCCCGCGCGCGCCAGCATGCCGCCGAAATAACCGCCGACAGCTCCCGCTCCGACAACGGCGATGCGAGGCCAATTTGTTTCACTGCTCATCGACCGTCTCCCTCACCCTGCCCGACGGCATCTTCAGAAGTGATTTCGCAGATCACGAAACGAAGGGACAATCACCAATTTTCCGGATCCTGCCGTCACCGGCTCGTGTTCGAGATGCCACGTATTTACGTGCGGAATGTACACTGCATTCAGTCCTGCCTGCATCGCCGGGTTGATGTCGCTGCGCGGGCTGTTACCAATCATCCATCCGTAGGACTTTACAATCTTGTGTTTGTTCACCAAGGTTCCATAGGTTTTAGTATCTTTTTCCGCCACGATTTCGATCGCCTCGAAAAAGCCTTGCAACCCGGATCGCTCGACTTTTGCCGCCTGTTCGGCTGGTTCGCCCTTGGTGAACAAGATCAATCGGTGCCGCGTGGTTAGATACGCGAGCGTCTCTGGAACACCATCCAGGATTTTCGGCGGTGTTCGCTCAAGTTCCACGCACCGGGTGTGTACCCGTGCCAGCACTTCGCGCTTGGCCATCTGGTCGGCCAGTTTCATGTACGTCTCTTCGAGCGAGCGCCCGAAACTGCGCACTCCATAGCCATACTGCCGGATGTTCTTGCGTTCGGTTTCATTAAGGATGTGGCGGATATACGCCCTGCTGTATCCGCAGGGTTCGACCATGCTGATGAAATCTTCGATCAGCTTTTCGAAGAATACGTTGTTTTCCCAGAGCGTGTCGTCCGCATCAATCAGCAGGGTATTTCGTCTCATCGTGGTCGTGTGGCCCGCCTGGCGCCGAAGCTCAATTCTACCCTTCAGTGAAATTATGCTGTCTTGCGCTTCCCCGTTGCCAACTGCTGCAAAATCTCCTTCGCGAGCTTCTGTAATTCGCCGAATCGGGTCAAGTATTGCTGGAACTCGGTATTCAGAGCCTTCGCATCTTCCGGCCCGAGTTGGTTACGTAAAATCATGTCGCGAAGTTTAACAGGGTGTGGTAACAACGCTTCTTCCTGTAATTCTTCGAGAGCTTGTTTCGGATCATAGTGGTACATAGACTTCTCCTGACGGAGCAGGCACGTGCGGCCACGTCACGTTACTATTCTACGCAGAAACAATCGTAGAACACTCGTCAAATCGATCATGGATTTGAACAGGACTGCTGCGACACAGGTCAGGCGGCTGAGGCTCGCAGCGGCACAAATTCGTAGCGCTCGATCTTGGCCGCAATGCCCGTCTTTCCGTTCTCAACCGGTTCGACCCGCACCACCCGGCCATGGCAGCGAATATTCACGTCGCCAGCGGTCACCATTTGCTGCGGCAGGGTTATGATGAAGTCGATTTCGTTTCCGTAGTCAAACTTGTTGTCGGTCAGGAAGTACAATCCGCGATAACTCACATCGCGCGTATGCGCTTTTAATTCATGCTCTTTGGCGTCTCGGGCCAGAACGCGCACCGGCAGGGTCATTACAAAACGCCTCGCTTCTCGACGGTCAGACAGATCACTCATTCATCTCGGCCCCCAAGTAGATTTCGACCCGAGTGGAAGTTAACATCCGTGGCTACAAACTGCAATCCGAAAGAACCGGAATTTAGCTCTAGTACGCCCCGTATGCTCATAGGCGGTATAGGACTACGTATCGTCTGAATTCGTGGCAATCTCTTTTGCGATTCGAACGGGATTGACACAAGCTTTCCCGAGAAGTACATGGCGCAAATCAGTTACAATTTTGGAGACCGCTCACCATGGAATTTCCGCACGATTCACTAAAACTATTTTTGAAGGGCCCGGTCGGCGATCTGGAAGCGATTCTTTGGACTTCCACGCGGTTTCGGAGACCCCCGCTAGCGGCGCTGATCTGTCATCCCCACCCTCTCTTTGGCGGTACGTTTCACAATAAAGTCGTATATCAGGCGGCAAAATCGCTTGATTTGCTGGGCATTCCTGTGCTGCGTTTTAATTTTCGCGGAGCTGGATTGAGCGCGGGGGCGCACGAGAAAGGCCAGGGAGAGCAAGGGGACGTGCAGGCCGCCATCAATTACCTCGCTACGGAGTTTCCAAATCTGCCCTTGCTTCTCGCTGGATTCAGCTTTGGCAGTTGGGTTGGGCTGCGGATAGGCTGTTCGGATCCGCGCGTTGCTGACCTTATCGGAATAGGCCTGCCGGTGAACAGCTCTGATTTCACCTATCTCTGGAGTTGCTCCAAACCAAAACTTTTCGTTCATGGCGCAAACGACAAATTCGGAGACGCAAAAAAGGTGAAAGAACTCGTGGCCGAGCTTCCGGGCGAAAACCGCCTGGTCTTCGTACCGGATGCTGACCATTTCTTTTCAGGTCACCTTTCCGAATTCGATCAGGCCATCAGGCAGTGGCTCATCGGGCATTATCCTGAGTTGACGAATCCTTGAGGGCTCTTCGCCCGCTTTAATTTCCATTTCCCCGCTGGAATAATTTGCCAAACTCGTCAATCCCAGCCGGCACCGCCGCCACTACGTTGCTGTTCTCTTCCACATGCGAAGCGCGCGACATACCGACAAGCGCTGTCGTAATTCCTGGCGCCGACCTGGCAAATTGCAAGGCCCGCTCCCTGTCGTTTGAAAGTCCCAGGGCATTCGCCACGAACTCGGGCAAATTCTGCGCCACTTGTCCTTGGAGCAGGGACGCGCTGCCCACGAGCGTAATACCCAACTCGCTGGCAGCTTCCATCACCGTTTTTCCCCCTTCCTTCACATGCTGGTTTCCGAGCGTCAACGCTTCGGTCATCCCCAAATTAAACGGCAGCTGCACGAACCGGAAACGGTGCTTCTCACCCGCAATTTCCTTTGCAATATCCGCAAGTTCTCCCAGTTGCAACGCATCTGCTGCTGACGATTCCTGCCGAAACCCGTTCCATGTCGCCATTCCGTAGTATTGAATCTTGCGCTCTGCTGCCATCTTTTCGAGGAACAGGAATGCACTTCGAATACGCTTCGCAAATTCCGCCTTGCCAACTTCGTTCAATTGCGTCTCCGGATTGTGCAGGTAATACACATCGATACAATCGACCGACAGGTTCTTCATGCTGCGGCCCAGCTGATTTTCCAGATAGCGAGGAGTCACGCAGTGACTGCCCGCTGCGATGTCGTTCGCCGTAAAAATACCCTTCTGAATGTATTCCTCAAAAAAATAACGGTTTGGATCGCTTGGCATTGTACCGTCGGGGGTCAGGTAGCCGCCTTTCGTGCATACCACAATCTCATCTCGCAAATAATCCTTGTTGGCCAACACCTTGAGTGCCGCGCCAACGCTTCGTTCGCTGCGTTGTAACCGGTAATTGATCGCTGAATCGATCACGTTGATTCCCGCCTGTACCGCGGCCACAATCGCGGCGGTATAGCTGGAATCTGTGGTGTCGTTTGGGACCCCGAGATAGGTGCCAATTCCGAGCGAAGAGAGTACCAGTTCTTGCGCGACGCGGAAGTGTCCATCGCCCGCCACGCCCCGAAATTTTTCCGCGTATTTTGTTGTTCCTTCTTTTGTCGCACCGTGACTCATTTGGTTTCCTCTGTCGATGATGATTTCTGTTCCGTTGCTTCAGTCTTGGGTGTTTCTTCAGTTTTTGGGCCCAGCAATCGTGAACACGCACGCAAAATTCGGCGATACGGCCAGTCCTTTTCCCGGAAGAAAATTTCACCTTCGCGCGGTTGGCTGTAAAACCAACGCGAAAGTAGCCACAAATGCTCAGACAATTCCTGCGCACTCTGCCGTTGGTTCCCCCGCGTAGCGAGTTCAGCCTTCATTACGCCTTCGAGGTACTGACGTGCGGCCTCTTCGGCTGATTTCGGCTCGCTGGTATCGTTAAAGCGTAAGTAAGCCGGCTCGGCCAGCCTTCCGCCACGAACCGCATACATTCCGACCGTATGCTCGTCTGTGGTCCGTTGCAGAATGATTGCGTCGACACTCTGGATCTGCCGCGCCAGCTCCGATCGCCCGCGCAGGGCATCATCGAGTTTCTCCAGTTTTCTGTGAATCGCGGCAGCCTTCTCAAAATCAAGCTCTTCACTCGCCATGTCGCGCTCTTGTTCGTACGTGCTCCGCAGCGATCCGCCACTGGTATTCAGAAAAGAGACCAGACGGTGCACTTCGACGTCGTATTCTTCCTTGGTGCAGCCTGCGAAGCAGGGCGCCAGGCACATCTTCATCTCCGAATAAATACATCCAGGAAAGTCCGGATCACGGCGGATCTTGATCTGGCAACGCCGCACTTTGAAGAATTCCAGCACACGTTCCGCAAATGCTTCCGCTGATTTGCGCGAAGCGAATGGCCCATAGTACTCCCCTCCGGAAGGCTGGCCGTGTTCGTCGACCGCGATCCGACGCGTTGGGAAGCAGCGTGGATACGGGTGTCGTAGATTTACCTTGAGCACTGCTGGAGGACGGAAGCGGGTCAGTTTCTGATACTTTTGCGGAAACAGTTTGCGTGCAACCTGGTAGTAAATAAGGTTTTGTTCGAACTTCGATCCGGTCTCACGATAGCGAATGCCGCGAGCAAAGTCCCGCAGGTTCAGGCGTTTGCTCAGAGGATCCGGAGCGCTCAGCAAACGCTGTAGGCGCCGTTGCAGATCGGCGGTGCGAATCAAATAAGGCTCAGCGGTTGCCTCACGGGGTTCAATCAGGCAAACGGCAGGGGATCTTGGCAGAAGCGAAAAAAAATCCGCATCCTCGTCTCCACGAAACTCCCGCCATGAATCCAGTTCCAGCACCTCGTCAGGATACTAGACTCGCAGCCGATTTGCTGGCTCACGTGTTGCTGGACCCGCGAGCATTTCGATGTTCAGGTGTCCAGACTCGGTCGTCAGAAGGTTTATGAGATTTACTTCTGAAGAATGCCTCGAACTCCCGCGCTCGCTATTTTTCCCAATGTACGGCGGTGAACTGCTTTGGATCAAAAACGGCCGGATCCAACTTTGCACCAATCTGGATATCCGAATATTCTTCCGTGAAGGTCAGTTTGTCCATGTTGTAAACTTCCACGCGCGCCGCAATGATTCCGTTCTTTAGTTCGCGGTAATCCACAAAGCGTGTGTCCCCAATTTTTGTCGGGTCGCGTCGGTCTGGCTGAAAAATGCGCGTAAATAGAAGCCGTTTCTTTTCCACCCAGAACTGCTTGCTCTTCAAATCGCCTTTGTCCGCCCCCACCACATAGGTGGGTTGTCCCTGCCAGACTTCTTCATGAATTTTGCTCAGGTCGATTCCTTCCGCCGTTAATTGCGCGATCGTGGTCGCGGGCGCTTGCTTGTACACGTCGAAACCCAGAACAAGAAGCATGTTGACAAACGGTCGCGAGGCAGCTTGTTGCCCCTTCTGGAAAAACGTTGCCGTGCCGTCGGAAAGAATCACCCCGTTGCCATCACTCGGCGGCCCAAAGTCGATTCGCAGTTTTCCAGGCAGACTTGCCGCTTCATACCAGGTCTCCACCTTCGTCGTGCCGTCGGCGTTGTAGGTCGTGCTTTTCTGCGTAAACGTTACGGTGTCGTACCACGACTTCTCGTAGCGGGCATGCATCGCTGCTACCAGATCTTGGCCATTCCCAATTTCCCTCGCGCTTAGATGCCCGGTTGTGAGCAAGCAGAGAAGGGTCAGTGCGCCTATGACTTTTCCTATCATGTTGATCCCCTTATGGTGGTCTGCAGCATTCGCAACAGCGTGCCTTGTTGCGATCATAAGGATATCCGGAATTTAGAATTGGTGCTGAACTATGACGGTTTCAAGGCGAGCGATCTAAAGGCGGCGGAGTGGCGGGGTCTTGTTTTCTGCCGGCCCTGCCTACTCCTGACCAGGCAAAGAACGCACAACCTTACGCCTTTTGCAGCGCGGCGATTTCGCGGTGTTCGAGTTTGCGGCGTACTGCAAACATCGCCTGTCGCTCGTACAGTTTACGGAGCAGGGAAACTGGCCACATCCCGCGTAACGTCACCAGAAACGCCCCCTTCCAGGTAAGGCCATATGCAGATCCATCCTTGGACAAGGCCATATATCCAATTTTCGCGTGACGCGGGCCGTAATTTTCTGCAGTACGCACCCATCGCTTGATCCCCTGGCCCTGGGGTTCTCCTTGTGGATACAAACCTTGGGCATATCTCAGCAGTAACTGGCGGTGCATTTCATAGAGTTCCTTCGGATCACGAATATCGGCGAACCGGAACACACGCAGCGCGGGATTTCCAGGAGTTAACGGGAGTCTGTCGTTGCTATTGGTTTCGATGGCGAGCCCATTCAAGAAGCGCGTAGAAAATTCAAGGTAGCTCGATACGCCGCGAGGATACACCATCGCTGTCACGTTGGCGAAATCGTTGCTGCGATTGGAAAAATATGCAACGTAACTGCGTGTCTGTACGGCGAGCTCCCCGCAATCGTAGCAACCCGTAAAGGTAAAACCCAAACGCTCCAGTTCGACGATACGTGGCGTAATTTGACTGGCCACAGCGACTGGCAATTGACAGACTGGAATTTCATCCGGGGTGCACTTCGCTGAAAACCGGTACGAGCTGCGTACGACGAGGGACGCTGCCAGGTGGAGCAGACCCACCGCTCCACAGCCGAAAATCAACAAGTTGTCGAACATATGTTCTTATCGCGATTGGACCGCGATCCCCCGTAAACTGCCTGGTGCTGTACCAGTATTCGGGAGATTCGCGTTTTCTGCCCAGGCTTTGGGAGACTGTGCTTACAAATTCGTACACAAAACTTAGGTCACAATGCAAAACAAACTGCTTGTCTGTGAACGCGAACTTACTGCGAATCAGGGGCATCGCCCTCGGCGCTCGCAGCATTGATCGTCCGCGGTGGCTATTGACTTGTCAGCCTTTCAGGACCCAGGACGCAATGACCAAACGCTGAATTTCGCTCGTGCCCTCGTAAATCTCTGTGATGCGCGAGTCACGGTAGGCGCGCTCAACCGGATATTCCTTGCTGTAGCCATATCCGCCATGAATCTGGATCGCCTTGTGGGCAACGCGTGTCGACATTTCGCTTGCAAATAATTTTGCTACTGATGCTTCAAGGCTGAAGCGTCCGCCACTATCTTGCTTCCAGGCGGCCTTGCGTACCAGCAATCGGGACGCATCAATTTCTGTCGCCATATCGGCCAGCATGAATTGAATCGCCTGGAATTGCGCGATGGGATGGCCAAATGCCATACGCTCCTGGGACCACTTCAAAGCGGCTTCGAATGCTCCCTGTGCAATTCCCACGGCCTGCGAAGCGATTCCAATGCGCCCTCCATCGAGCGTGGAGAGCGCAACCTTGTACCCTTCACCTTCGTTGCCGATACGATTGGTCTCCGGTACTTCGCAATCGCTAAATACCAATTCGCTGCACGCGGTGGCGTTGATGCCCAGTTTCTTCTCTTCCTTACCGACTTTGAATCCCGGCATTCCCCTTTCCACGACAATCGCGGTAATTCCTTTTTCGCCTTTTGCCGGTTCGGTGTTCACGTACACGATCGCCGCGTCGGCAACGCCGCCATTCGTGATCCATGCCTTCGTGCCGTTGATGATGTACTTGTCCCCCTTCTTTACCGCTCTGGTTTGCAGCGCAGATGCATTCGAACCTGCCTGGGGCTCTGTCAGCGCATAGCATCCAATCTTTTCGCCGCGGGTGAATGGCAGCAGGAATTTCTTTTTTTGTTCTGGATTGCCAAAGCGATGGATCGGATCGCAGAACAGGGAATTCTGTACGCTCAGGATCACCCCTGTCGAAGCGCAGCATCGGGAAATCTCTTCAATGACGATTGTGTAGGCTACGTGATCGAATCCTGCGCCACCTTCGGTTTCGGGGAAGGCCACGCCCGTCAATCCGAGTTCAGCCGCTTTCTTGAACAGTTCGCGCGGGAAATGGCCCGTTTCGTCGAGCTCTTTTGCGAGCGGACGAACTTCACTCTCGGCAAACTCCCTCACGCTTTTTTGCAGCAGCTTTTGTTCTTCGTTCAGTTCAAGATTCACGGAAGCTCTCCGGGCATTCGAACGCTTGTTTGATTTTTAGAGTTTATCGTCACGCACCCAACTTGTCACGGGCACGTCAACTTGTGTAAGCGAGCGGTAATTGGAATGACCTTCCCGACCGGCGCGTCTTACGCTTCGCGTCTCATGGGCCTGGGTTCCGGGGTCCTGCGGCGAGCTTAGGCAAGAGCCTTTCGCAATCTGTCGTACGTTGTGTTCAAGTCTTCGGGGTGAACGCGAGTTTCACCCGTGACGGTCATGAAATTGGAGTCGCCGTACCAGCGAGGCAGCATATGAAGGTGTAAATGGCCGGCTACGCCCGCTCCGGCAGCTCTGCCGAGGTTCATACCCAGATTCATGCCGTCGGGCTTGTAATTAGAGCGGAACGCCGTCTCAACGCGCTGGGCCAGTTGCCATCATTTCCTGAAGGCCATCCGTTTTGCACAAATTCAGTTCTGCTACGTGCGCGTAGGGCACGATCATCACGTGCCCGGAAGTGTAGGGATAACGGTTCAAGATCACGAACATTTGCTTGCCCCGGTACACAAGCAGCGTTTCTTCATCCCGGGTGCTGGCTACGGCATCGCAGAAGAAACAGTCAGGCTGCTTGCCCGTCGTTACTTCGGCCATGTACTGGAATCGCCAGGGCGTCCATAAATAGTCCATTCGCAGTCCACCTTCGGGAATTGATGTTGACAGGATAGCGCATTTGGACGACATCCGATTGTCCGTCGACCAACCGCCATTGCCACGCTCGTTCGGGGGCAGCGATCGAGAAGCGTGCCCGTGTTGCAGGAGGAGAAGATCGCAATGGGGAGCGCGCGTCTCAATTGTTCAGGAAAACAAAAACGCCCCGAATGTCCGGGGCGTCGAAAAGTAAAATCGACTCCTGATCAGGAAGCGGCAGCCTCACCTGTTGGCGCGTCAGCCGTATTCACGAAATCTTTCAGTTCTTTGCTGGGCTTGAAGAAGGGAATTTTCTTTGCCGGAACTTCAACCTTTTCGCCCGTCTTCGGATTGCGACCGATTCGACCCCGACGCTGGCGGGTGCGGAAGCTGCCGAATCCACGAATTTCAATCTTGTCACCCTTCTGCAGGGCTTCGATGATACTTTCGAAAATGGTCTCGACGATCGTTTCGGACTCCTTGCGAGGAAGTTCCGCAATCTTGAGAACCTCTTCGATCAGGTCCGCTTTCGTCAACGTCGGTGTCTTTGTCATCGTCACTAGCCTCGTACCTCAGATGCCATGAAACTATACAACTTGCTGGAGCAAGGCGAGTTAGAGGGATGCGCCTCTCCGGCTGACCCCTCTTCGTATCATTAAATTGGCCTACAGGGAAATGAATTTTACGATTCGCCCCTGTTGCAAATCAAATGCTACCGGATCGCCTTATCGGGACGCGAGCTTTTGCTTCATGGCATCGCCGATGGTGGCGGTCGACGAGGATTTCGTCGTCGATTTGTACTGGTCAATTTCCTTGCGCTCAATCTGGCGAACGGCGGCACGGTAGCTCAGGCCGATGCGACGCGACTCAGAGCTGATCTTGATGATTTTGAAGTCGTATTCCTTGCCCGGCTCGAGAGGACCAGCGCTCTTCAGCGGGCCGGTGGTTGGTCGGAAGCTCGAGGCCCCCTCGTCGCGACGCTTGCGCTCTTCGATTTCCGTGTTATGGCAGAGGCCCTCGATATTGTCTCCAAGCTCCACGAACGCGCCGAAGGTCGCGATGCGGGAAACCTTGCCCTTCACCACGTCTCCGACCTTGTGCGACTTGAACCAGTCGCCCCAGATGTCATTGACCTGCTTGATTCCCAGCGACACGCGGCGGTTTTCCGGATCGATGCGCAAAACTTTCGCAGTGATCGGTTCGCCCTTCTTGAACACCTCATGCGGATTCTTCACTCGGCCGGTCCAGCTGACATCGCCAACGTGCACGAGCCCGTCGAATCCCTCTTCGATTTCGATGAACGCGCCAAATTCCGCGATATTACGCACTTTGCCGGTGACCACAGTGCCGACAGGATATTTTTCCGCAACCAGCAGCCATGGATCCGGTTGTGCCTGCTTCATGCCGAGGGAAACGCGGCGGTCGCTCGGTTTGATGTCGAGCACAACCACGTCCACTTCCTCTCCTGCCTTTACAACCTTCGATGGGTGCGTGGCTTTCTTTTGCCAGCTCATCTCCGTGACGTGTACGAGGCCTTCGATGCCTTGCTCGAGCTCAACGAATGCGCCGTAATCCACTACGCCCACGACCTTGCCCTTGTACTTGCCACCTGCTGGATATCGCTCGGCGGCGTCGACCCAAGGGTCCTTGGTCATTTGCTTCAGGCCGAGGGAAACGCGCTGCTTCTCCTTATCGAACTTCAGGATGATGAGATCGAGCTCCTGCTCGGGTTTCACGACGTCGTTCGGGTGACGCACACGGCCCCAACTTAAATCGGTGAGATGTAGCAAGCCATCGATGCCGCCCAGATCGACGAAGGCGCCGTAATCGGTCACATTTTTCACAGTACCGTGAACGATCTGGCCTTCCTTCAGGTTTTCCATCAATTGGGCGCGCTTCGCGTGCAGTTCCTCTTCCAGGAGGGCGCGACGGCTCACAACGATATTGCCGCGACGGCGATTGAGCTTGGTAATCCGGACCTGAACTTCCGTTCCGATCAAACCATCCAGGTTCTGCGTGGGGCGGAGATCATATTGGGAGCCAGGCAGGAAAGCGCGAACGCCACCCACGTCGACCACCAGGCCGCCCTTGATCCGATCGACCACCTTTGCGGTAATGGTTTCCTTGGCTTTATATTGCGCATCAATCTTTTCCCAGGTTCGACGGCGATAAACCTTCTGATAGGAGACGATGACAAAACCGTCCTTCGTCTCGCCAGTGCGCTGTACCTCGATCGTGGCGTTCGGCTCCGGGCGGGGAATTTCCGTTTCGGCGAATTCTGCGGCAGGGATCAGCCCTTCCGTCTTTCCGCCGAGATCCACGACAACACCGTGCTCTGTGTAGGCAACGACTTTTACTTCCAGAACTTCATTGTTTGTTGTTTCCGCCTGAGGTTCGCTGTACTGATCGATGAGCTTGCTCATCTCTTCGGCGCCTGCCGCTTCTTCCGCGGCTGCAGCTGCTTCGGCGTCGACCGTTGCGTTAGCGGCGTGCGACTCGGCCTTGGCGTGAGCCTCTTCTGCCTGCACGTGCTCTCGGGACGCAGGTGCAGCGGCCTCCTGCGAGTGGGAGTCGGCACTCGCTTCGCCTGAAGCTGGGAGTTCGTGCGTAACTTCTGCGCTCGAAGGAACTTCGGTGTTTGCTTTGTGATTGGAGTCTTGTGCTTCTGCGGCTGCTGCTGAAGATGCGTGGTTCTCTTGGTCAAATAGCATTTGAAACGCCTCCGGGATTTCTATCCCTGTTTTTGTCGAGTCAATCCTTGCTGAATCCCTACTGGGGTAATGCAAGGAGGGTTACAACGGGGCAGTACAGGACATTCACACTGCGTCGAAGTAACTCGTTAGCTGTCACTTGGATGCGACGAACATTGGGGGAACGAAGCACCCGAACACCCATCAGAAGGATATACGCCGCGTCGTATCGTGTCAATCAACCGGGCTCGGGCGGGCTCTTCGGCGTTTCTTGTCTTCCGCTCTCGTTCGGTTGAATTTTTCCGGTATCGGTTCGGCAACAGGATGACGGGTGAGCGACGGGAGACACAAGCGGTCCTCCTCACACGCGGGCGCCGCGGGCGTGGCCCATTTCTTTTCGGAAATCGGGGGCGATGACCTCGATCGTCCGGCACATTTCATACAGGCGGGAACGCATCCGGGTGCCGATGCGATCGGCGAGGGTATCTTCCTTCACCATGAGCTGGCGGCCGCCGGGCAACCGGGCTCCGGCTTCGGGTGTTGCGGTCTCGTCGTAATAATTCGTCGTGATAATCGTGGTGCGGCTCTCGTTGTAGCGCGCGTTCAGTACGATTCCGACGATATCGCGGACCCAGTCGGAAGGCTTGCTGGCGCCCAGATCGTCGAGAACCAAGACTTCCGTCGTGCGGATTGGTTCGAGGATGGTCATCTCCGTGGATTCGCTGGCGGGGTTGTAGCTGGACTGAATCTCCTTCAAGAGTTCACGGTAATCACAGAAGATGCCACCGTGTCCGCGGCGGATCAATTCCTTGAGCGCCGCCACGGCGAGGTGCGTTTTGCCAGCGCCAGAGGAACCGATCAGTAACAACCCTTTTTCGGCGGCGGGAAAATCTCTCAAAAATCCTTGCACGATCATTTTTGCATTTTTTAAAGATTTTTCGTGTTGTGGGGTCCAGGTCTTGCCGTCAGCGAGGTCCGTGACGTAGCTTTCAAAATCGCAATGCTCGTAGCGCTTCGGGATCCGCGCGCGCTCCATCACTTTTCCAGCGCGTTCTTCCGTCCCGCATTCGCAAGGAACGGCGACGTTGCCGATGCCCTCTTTTCGCGGCCGGACTCTCCAGCCGGTCCCCTTGCAGATTGAACAGTTTTCTTTGGCCATGCGTCCTGGTCCTTCAAAGGCACAGACAAGAGTTCCGCGCCCTGTCCACCGTCATCATACGATTGGATGCAGATGGGGACAATGGTCGGCCTTGCGGAAAACTGTGCGAAAAGGGGGAGCCACAGGCGAGCGGGGCGCTGGATTGGCCAAGGGAGAGCGGTGTGATCCTCCCCGTACCGGGATTTATTTGAGGATCCGGGGAGCCGTCCGGACGATGGCTGTGTTCGGAACTTTTTCGCCGGTGCGCGCCATACGGCTTAGTTCCTGCTGCACGACATGAGCGAACTCTCCCATTTGGCGTTCCATTTCGATCATTTTTTCGCGCATGTTCAGGATAATCTCAATTCCTGCAAGGTTAACACCCATGTCGCGGGCTAACGTCAGGATGACGTCCAGGCGTTCGAGATCGGAATCGGTATAGAGTCGGGTATTCCCCTGCGATCGCGACGGCTTCAGTAATCCCACACGTTCGTACAAGCGCAACGTTTGAGGGTGTAATTTGTACAGCTCTGCAACGGCGCTGATCATGTATCCAGCTTTGGCTCGTTGACGCTTTGCTTTGGGCGGCATCAGTTACACTCCCGCCTTTGAGAACAGATCTTTGCGCGGATCGGCTGGCGCGAATTCCTCGAGATCTTTCATTAATTTCCGGACGCGCTCGTCGGTTGGCTCCGGCACGACGACCTGAATCTCGACGTATTGATCGCCACGTGCTGCATTCTTGCGCGCGCTCGGTACACCTTTTTCTTTGAGCCGCAGCGTGCGCCCGCTGTTTGTTCCCGGAGGAATACGGACAAGCGAGCGTCCGTCAATCGTGGGGACTTCCACCTTGGCCCCGAGCGAGGCTTCGGGAACAGTTACCGGAACTTTGGTGTAGAGATCGTTGCCGCGGCGTTCGAAAAACTCGTGCGGGCGGACGACGACGCGCAGATACAAATCGCCCGAGGGCGCGCCCATTGTTCCGGCATTTCCTTTTCCGGGCACACGGACTCTCCCGCCATTGGCCACACCAACCGGAATGCGTACGTCGATGGTCTCCGTGCGGCGTACCCTGCCTTCGCCGCCGCAGGTGCGGCAAGGGGTGCGCAGTTTTCCGGTGCCGCCACACCGGTTACACGGCACATTGAAACGCATCTTACCGGCAGTCTGCTGGACCGAGCCGGTACCATTGCATGTCGGACAAGTCTGAGGTGTACCGACCGCCCCCGTGCCGTGACACGTTTCGCACGAATCCATCCGGGTAATCTGCAATTTTTTTACAGCGCCGCGTACCGCATCCCAAAAATCAATTTCGAGCTGGTACTCGAGGTCCCCGCCCGGCTCGCTTTCCGTCTCAGCAGACGCCCCACCCCGGCCCCCGAAGAATTGCCCGAACAAATCGCGGAAGCTCGAGCCGCTGCTTTGACCACCGGCCTGCCCGCCACCAAAATCAAATCCGCCAAAGTCAAAGTTGACGTCACCTCCACCTGCGGGCGTGTCCGGTCCGCCTGCGTAGCCGTATCCGCTGGGTGGCATGTTTTCGCTATAAAACCCATGGGTATCATAGATGCCGCGTTTCTTCGAGTCGGAAAGAACGTCGTAGGCTTCCTGCAGCTCTTTGAATTTTTCTTCGGCCGCTTTATCGCCTGGATTTAGATCCGGATGGTACTTGCGCGCGAGCTTGCGGAAGGCACCGCGAATATCTTTCGCTGTGGCTTTACGATCGACGCCCAGCAAATCGTAGTAGTCTTTTTTCGCTCCAGTTGCCATGATTCTCGCTTGTTGGCCCAGTCGCTTTTTTCCTGGGCCAATCGTCTCTTTCGCGCAAACGGGTCCGGCACTGTTGCGAAGCTCGCCCAAGCGCCAGACCCATCCGCTAATCTCCTCGGGAAGCGCCGAAGGCTCGGAAACTTCCCGGGGAATTGTGCTGCTCACTGAAACCGGTTAATTCGGCTTCTTGTTTTCATCTACATCGACATATTCGGCGTCGATCACATCGCCCGGCTTCCCACCCTGCGGGGCTCCGCTACCTGCCGACGCCCCCGGAGTGGCGCCCGCTCCAGCCGCGCCTGCCTGTTCTGCGCCAGCCGCTTGCGCTTTCTTGTAGAGCTCTTCCGCCATTTTGTGCAGCGTCTTCTCGACGTTCTCTGTTGCTGAACGCAGCCGCGCTACATTCCCTTCACCCATGGCCTTCTTCGCGTCTTCAAGCGCTTCTTCGGTTTGCTTTACGTCGCTTTCGGCTAGCTTGTCGCGGTTCTCCCGGATGGTCTTCTCGGCCTGGTAGACAATGCCATCCAAACGGTTGCGTGCCTCGACCTCTTCCATCCGCTTGCGATCATCTTCCGCATGCGATTCCGCTTCCGTCCGCATTTTTTCGGCTTCTTCCTTGCTGAGGCCGGTTGAAGCAGTGATGGTGATCTTTTGCTCCTTGTTGGTCGCCTTGTCCTTCGCGCTTACGTTCAAGATGCCGTTGGCGTCGATATCAAAAGTGACCTCAATTTGCGGGGTGCCGCGAGGTGCTGGTGGAATTCCATCGAGTTTGAAGGTGCCGAGCGAACGGTTGTCCTTCGCGAACTTGCGTTCGCCCTGCATCACATGGATTTCCACGCCGGGTTGATTGTCCGAGGCGGTCGAGTAGGTTTCCACCTTGCGCGTCGGGATCGTAGTGTTGCGCGGAATCTGTACGGTCATTACCCCGCCCAAAGTTTCCACGCCCAAGGAGAGCGGGGTCACGTCGAGCAAGAGAATGTCCTTTACTTCGCCCGCGAGCACCGCGCCCTGAATCGCCGCACCCACTGCCACGACTTCATCGGGGTTCACGCCCTTGTGTAACTCTTTGCCGCCGAAGAACGTACTGACGAGCTGCTGAACTTTCGGAATACGCGTTGAGCCGCCGACGAGAACAACTTCCTGAATATCGCTCGGCGTCATCTTGGCATCTTCAAGTGCCTGCTTGACTGGTTTCATCGAGCGGTCGAGCAAATCGCGCATCAAGTCTTCAAGGCGAGTCCGGGTCAGCTTCACTTGCATGTGGATTGGCCCGCTCGCACCGGCTGTGATGAAGGGGAGATTGATTTCCGTCTCCATCATCTGCGAGAGCTCGATCTTGGCTTTTTCCGCCGCTTCCTTAAGGCGTTGCAGCGCCATCTTGTCTTTCCCGAGGTCAATGCTGTGCTCTTTTCTGAACTCTTCGATCAACCAGTCCACTATCTTCTGGTCAACGTCATCACCACCCAGATGCGTGTCGCCGTTGGTCGATTTCACTTCAACAACCCCAGCGCCGACTTCCAGCACGGAAATGTCGAACGTGCCTCCACCCAAGTCATACACCGCAATGGTCTCGTCACTCTTCTTTTCCAGCCCATAGGCCAGTGCGGCGGCTGTCGGCTCATTGATGATGCGCAGGACTTCCAGTCCCGCGATTTCGCCTGCTTGTTTGGTGGCCTGGCGCTGCGCGTCGTTGAAGTACGCGGGAACGGTAATGACTGCCTTGGTTACTTTCTCGCCGAGAAAATCTTCCGCAGCTGTCTTCAGCTTTGAAAGAATCATTGCAGAAATTTCTGGAGGGCTGTAGACCTTGCCGGCAACTTCGACGCGTGCGTCATCGTGATTGCCCTTTACAACTTTGTAGGGCACGCGTTTCATTTCTTCGGAAACTTCGTCGAAGCGGCGTCCCATAAATCGTTTGATCGAATAGATGGTGTTCTCGGGATTGGTCACTGCTTGACGCTTGGCAACTTGTCCAACCAAACGCTCGCCGGTCTTGGTGATCGCGACAACGGAAGGTGTGGTTCTTCCGCCCTCCTGGTTGGGGATCACAACCGGTTCTCCACCCTGCATGACGGCAACAACGGAGTTGGTCGTACCGAGGTCAATTCCTATCGTCTTACTCATATCCTTATTCCTTTCGCCTCAAAATTCCTGTCTACAGAAAGCTTAGATTCCAGCCTTGCGTTCGTGGCTCGCTTTATTTATTGATGTTAGGCGCGGGCTGTCGCCGGCCGATCCGTGTAAGCCGCAAAACCTTGCCCATAGTACAAGTTGAGTGTTGTATTGTCAAGTAATTTGATATTGATTATAAGTACTTTATTTGCATAAGTTTGTGGCACTGGTTTGCCTCCTGGTCTTTCGCTTTGCTCGATTGTTTCCGCAGGCGGCTTGCCGCGACCCTGGCCAGACACTGCTCAGGGACTCTCGCTTCCCGGAATCAGGCGAACGCCAGGACCATCCCGCCAAGCCCTTCTCGCGTCTTAACTTGTGTTACTCTGCTCAAGATTTCGCAGTCTTTCTTTCTACATCCTATTCGGAGGAACCTTTGAACCGTCGGCTGCTTGTTCCCGCCTTTGCCTTTCAGCTTTTTACCGTCTTTACCGTCCTGTCTTCGGCCGCCTTTCCCGCTGGGGACCTGCAGGTTCCCGCAGCCAAGAAAACGGCGCCTGCGAAGTCCGTTGAAAGTGCGCCGGCACCGGTGACATTAGTATCCGTAAACGGCGTCGATGCCATTGATCCGACAAAGGCCACGGGATCGAAAAATGCAACCGTGACGATGGAGGTCTTCAGCGACTTCCAGTGCCCGGCTTGCAAGCAACTGTTCACGACAACGCTACAACGGGTTTCAAACGACTACGTAAACACCGGCAAGATCTACATGGTGCATCGCGACTTTCCGTTGCCGATGCACGCCTACTCGCGCGTTGCCGCCAGTTATGCTCGCGCCGCCGCGCATATCGGAAAGAACGATGTCGTCGAGGCTGCGCTTTTCCAGAATCAGGAGAAATGGGAAGCCACGGGAGACGTGAAAGGTACCGTGGCCGTGGTTCTGACTCCGGCAGAAATGAAGCGCGTGCAGGCACTGGTCGATGGCAAGACGCTCGAGCCATTGATTGAAAAGGATAAACAGTTGGGACAGGCGGATGCCATCAATCAGACCCCTACAGTCTGGCTGCATACAAAGGGCGGGCAGGCATTTCCTGTTGTTGGATTTGTGAGCTACGATGTGCTGAAAACGTTTCTCGATCAATTGATTGCGCAAAAGTAAGAAAAGCGAAGGCAAATTTCCGACAAACCGAGAGCTCGATCCATGATGCAATCAACCCCATTCGATTTTCGTCGCATCATTATCTGGATTGGCCGCATTGTGCTTGCGGCCATTTTCATTTATGCGGGATATGCAAAACTGTTCCGGCCGGACATGACTCCGCGGCCGTCGGTCCCGATCGCCATTTCGCTTTTTGCGCTGCAGATCGATTCCTACCAGATACTGCCTCCTTCGGCTGTGATCTTTGTGGCGCATAGCCTGCCTTTTGCAGAAATTGCCCTGGGGCTGCTTTTGCTGGTCGGTTGGCAGCTGCGAATCTGGGCGACGTTGATTACCCTTGTGATTGCGGGTTTTTTCGCCGGTGTCGTGCGCGCCTACGCGATGGGCTTGCAGATCAATTGTGGCTGCTTTGCGAAACCGGAGCCGCTGACCGGGTGGACGGTGGCACGTGACGGCGTCCTGTTGCTGCTTGCCGTGCTGATGACCGTCTTCGCGTTTCAGGAAGCGCGCAGGCCCCATCCCTGGACAGCAGCGTCCGAGCCAACGGCATGATCGGTGACCTTGGTGGCCGTTCGCTCCCGGACCGGGCGATAGCGCGTCGGCGGAGGTAACGGCCTCAACCGCTGCGGACAGTGCGATTTTTGTGCTTTTGACGGCGATGCGCTAGGAAAGAGAGAACGCGCTCGAGTCTGTGTCGAGAGATTGACTGCCACATGAAAACGCTCCCGGAATATCTCGAACTTGCAGCCGCGGCCCATGGACACCTTTGTGCCGGACAGGTCCTGGGGGTGCGCCTCGCGATGCTTGGCCTCCGTGAACTGGGCATTGACGATCCGATAGCCGACCGCAAACGAATCGTTACTTATGTGGAGATTGATCGTTGCGTGACGGATGCCGTTGCTCTGGTGGCAAACTGCCGGCTCGGCAAGCGCGCTCTGAAATTCCGCGACTGGGGCAAGGTGGCGGCAACATTTTGCGATTTACAGACAGGGCGCGCTCTGCGTATTGCGGCCAAGGAAGCTTCGAAGCAGATTGCAAAGGAAATGTTTCCCGACATGCCGAAAGATTCAGGCCAGCAGAAGGCCTACGCCCAGCTCCCCGATGACGTGCTATTTTCCCGGGAATGGGTAAAGGTGGAAATTCATCCCGAAGATCTTCCAGGGTTCAAAGGGGCGCGAGTGGTTTGTGCTGAATGCGGCGAAGGGATCAACTTCAGTAGAGAAGTTCTGGTCAAAGGCCGCACTGTGTGTCGAGGCTGCGCCGGCGAAAAATATTATCGCTCTCTCTGAGTCAGTATCATGGAAACTTCAAGCACCCGAACTCGCCCGGTTCCTCATTATCTGCGATAGAATTTTTCTTTGATGCTGAGTTTACCCCCCATCACACTACGGCTTCGCGGCTGGAAACTGATTGACCGCGTGGCTCTGGCATTCCTTCTGCTTTGCTCGATTGCACTGGGCGCGGCGGTCGGGTTGCTGTTTGTGTATGAGAGTGATCTGCCGGAAATTCATGCACTAGAAACCTACCGTCCCAATGTCGTCACGGAAATTTATGCCGATGATGGCCAACTGATTGGCAGTTTCGCGCTGCAGCGACGCATCCTTATGACCTGGGAGCAGACTCCAAAAGTCCTCTACAACGCCGTGACCGCGATTGAAGACCAGCATTTCGAAGATCACTGGGGCGTGGATTTCCCGCGTGTGGCTGGCGCGGCATACCGAAATATTCTGAAGCGACGAAAGGCTGAAGGCGCGAGCACGATCACCATGCAGCTTGCTGGCAATCTGTTCCTCGATCGTAGCGACCGCAGCTTTCGCCGCAAAGCACAGGAAATGCTGCTGGCCCTGCAAATTGAGCGCCGTTATACGAAGCCGCAAATTTTCACGATGTATGCCAATCAGGTGTATCTGGCACACGGAAACTATGGTTTTGCAGCCGCTTCGGAGTTCTATTTTGGCAAGCAAGTGACGGATCTGAATCTTCAGGAAGCGGCGCTGCTCGCGGGAATGGTCAACGGTCCGAAGTTTTCGCCGATCAATAATCCATCGGGAGCGCTGACCCGCCGCAATCTGGTGATTCACGCAATGATGGAAGAGGGAAAGATTACTCCAACAGAAGAATCGGCTGCCCGGAAAACTCCGCTTGGTTTGCATATTCAGTACCCGCGGAACGACCTCGCGCCTTACTTCTTTGAAGAAATCCGTAAGTATCTGGAATCCACGTACGGAACGGAAGCGGTTCACGAACGCGGCTTGCGCGTGTACACCACATTGAATATTCGGATGCAGAAGGCGGCAAACCAATCGGTTCGTGACGGGCTGCACATTTATGATCGTCGACACGGCTGGCGGGACAAGCTCGCCAATATTCTGAGCGATAATCTCGGCAAGCTCGACACCTATGAGGATGATGATTGGCGCCGCGTCATTGAGAAGGGATCGTACACAACCGGGCTGATCCTGTCGGTTGATGAAAAGAGTGCGGTTGTCAAAGTTGGTCCGTATCGGGCAATTCTTTCCGCTTCCGATATCGCCTGGACTGGCCACAAGAAGCTGAACGAAATTTTAAATGTTGGCGACCTGGCGCAATTTTCCGTGCTGGATTTGCATGAAACGACTCTGCGATTGCAACTCGAACAGCAACCCGCCCCGCAAGCTGCCATGATCGCCATTGACAACGCGACGGGTGAAATCAAGGCGATGGTGGGCGGCTACAGCTTTGAGGACTCAAAGTTCAATCGGGCGACCCAGGCATACCGTCAGGTGGGGAGTTCGTTCAAGCCATACGTCTATTCGACGGCCGTTGAAAAAGGTGCGTCGCCGTTTGACACGATCGTCGATGCACCGTTTACCGTGATCAGCGGCGGGCAGCCCTACTCGCCCCACAACTACGACGAGAAGTTCGAAGGCACAATCACACTGCGCCGCGCGCTGGCCGGTTCGCGAAACGTTCCTGCTGTGAAGCTTGCGGAAAGAGTCGGTATCAACTCGGTCGTCGATATGACCAAACGCTTCGGCATCACCGCTTCGCTGCCGCCGTATTTGCCGCTTGCGCTGGGTGCTGCAGACCTAAGGCTCATCGAACACGTTTCCGCGTTCACGGTTTTTCCGAATGAAGGGATTCGCATCGATCCACACATGATTCGCCGTGTCACGAGCTACGACGGGGCCTTGCTCGAAGATGCACATCCGGAGGTTCACGACGTGATCGCGCCCGAAGTGGCGCATACCATGACTGCCATGCTCGAAGAAGTGGTGCAGTTCGGCACAGCGATGAAAGCAAAAACGATCGGCCGTCCGGCAGGCGGGAAAACAGGAACGACACAGGATTTTACCGACGCTTGGTTTATCGGGTTTACACCGCAGATTACTGCCGGTGTCTGGATGGGCTTCGACGACAAACAGATCTCGCTAGGCAAGAGGGAATCGGGAGCGCAAGCTGCACTCCCGATCTGGATCGAGTTTATGGAACGTGGCATGGCGGGGTTGCCGGTACTGGATTTCCCGAACGTGGTAACACTGGAAGCGCAAGCGGCGGAACACAACGTCCACGTCGACGTACCTGATACGAAACCCGAGGAAGAGATACCGGAACCGAAGCTGAAACAGCCGCCTGCTCCCCTCCCGCTACCGGCGCCGCCCCCGGTGAAGCCACCAAACTAGTGTGCCCGGGGGAGTGCGGAACCCAAGACCACGCGGCATTTCATCGCCTGCGGAAGGAGTCCCATCCGCCAACCTTCAAGGACCTTGCCCTGCCGTGTGTTTCGACTACAATTTTCTTCTCCGTTGTGATCTCGCCGATGTGTGTAAGTGACAATCCGAGATGCGTCCTGGGGAGCCTCCGTGCAACCGCGGGGCGGACGGCGAACAGCAATTCGTAATCGTCGCCACCGTGGAGCGCGAGAGACAAGGCCAGCTCGCGGTCAGCCAGTAAGGTAATCGGTAATTGCTCGGCGACAATTCTTGCTCCGACCCCGCTCGCACTGCAGAGTTTGGGGAGGTCCGAGGAGAGTCCATCGGACAAGTCCATCATCGCGGTAACCAGCCGGTTCCTTGAGAGCCACTGACCGAGCGCCAGTCGGGCTTCCGGGTACAGATGCTTTTGTGTCGCGGAATTTCGTTGGCCCAAGGATCCCCGTGCCTTTTGCAGGAAACGTAGCCCAAGTTCGGCTTCACCGAGCTTGCCGGTGACGAAAAGCTGGTCCCCGGCTTTGGCACCGCTGCGACGAATTGCCTTCGCTTTGGCCACCTTGCCAACCACCGTCACGTTGAGCAGAATTTCCTTGTGACGGGTGGTATCCCCACCCGCTAATTTGCAGTTCAGGACCTTGGCGGCCCGTCGCAAGCCCCGCAAGAACTCGTCCAGCCATTGGCCGGTATGACTGTCGGGCAACGCCAAACTTAAGAGGAAGTATCGCGGTATACCTCCCATGGCAGCAATGTCGCTCGCGGCTCTGGTTAGAGCTTTCCACCCGACCGCGCCCGCGGGGTGCCTGTCACGCGTGAAGTGAGACCCTTCAAGGAACCAATCGCAGGTCAGAATCATGTCGGAGCCAAGGGTTGAAGCAATCAACGCAGTGTCATCGTCAAGCGGCAACCCGAGCGCACTCTTTCCGCGGGACGGAAACGTGCGCATGATCTTGTTTAAGACCTCTTTTTCAGTACGCGGCCTGGTCATTTCGTTCCTCTGCGGGGATATCGTAGCGCAACCTGCCCAAAGGGGCAGGGGACAGTTTTCCAGAGGCTGTTCCAATTATTCTCAAATACAGGGTTGACGCGACCGTCCTACAAAAATTAATATACGTTCATACTGAAGCAAGCCTTACCGGGAAGTTCTAGAGACGGTATTCTGGCATCTGCGGGCAACGAGGGTGCGGGCCCGCGTTTCTTACTTAAGAGCAAGACGAAGACGGCCTGAGGGGGCCAAACCGTGATTAGCGGGAAGAATTACACATTCTATGTCGCGTCTACACCCGGAAAGCTGCGGAAACTAATCATTCCGGCTTACGTCCTACACGGGCTCACAGCCCTGGCGCTGATCGGCACGATCACCGTTGTGGCGGCGGTTGGCTCTTACAGCCGCATGTTGTGGAAGGTGGGGAACTATAACGCCCTGCGACACGACCAGGAAAACCTCAAGAAACAATATCGCGACCTTCAATCCACGATTAAAGACACCAACCAGCGCCTGGATTCACTCCAATCGCTCGCAACCGAAGTCGCCATGACCTACGGCGTGCTGCGATATCACCCCGCGGCTTTCGATCAGGCCGATGATGATCCGGAGACCTCGAAGGACTCGTTTGATCGCTCCGTACAGCAATACTCCTTCTTGAAGCGGAACGCAGCCGCAATCGCGGTTTCCTCGGGCGGTCTGCGCATGATGCCCGCAGCATTCTTTGCGGATTCGAATTACACGCCTTCCATTTGGCCGATACTGGGGCACATCACGGATAGCTTCGGCCAGCGGCTAGACCCTTTCTCCGGTGAAGGCGCCTTCCACACCGGCGTCGATGTAGCGGCCGAGTATGGAGCTCCGGTTCATGCGACGGCTGACGGCGTTGTCGTCACCGCAGATACTCATAGCGGGTATGGCCGTGTGGTGGTCGTCGAACACGGATTTGGACTGACCACCTGGTATGCGCATCTCTCTTCCTATGCGGTTGTGGCTGGGACGCACATCAAGCGAGGAGAAGTGATTGGCTACGCGGGGATCAGCGGACGCTCGACTGGGCCACACGTTCATTACGAAGTGCGCATGAACAACGCGCCAGTGAATCCCTGGCGCTATATGAAGTCCAACCCACCCTCCGGCGACTGATACCCCGATTCCGAACGTTCTTCAGCGACCTACTGGTGCGTATCCATTCGCTTTTTTGAGAGCGTCGAGAAATTCTGGCGTGATTAGGAACATGAGGCGAACCGATTTGTCGTCTCCGCGATCCACGTTTTCTACCTCAGCCGATTTCAGCAAGCCGAGATAGGCCTCGCGCAATTGAGGATCGAGCTGCTTTCGATTCACCGGCCCATTCAATCCCGCCTGGGCGAGGATCAAGATGCCGGCCAGAAACTCTTTGAGCTGACGAATCGTAGATTCCGTCGAACTCTGGCCTTCCATCACCACTCGCAAATCTTTCCCTTCAGGTTTTCCGCCAATTGTAATCCACTGGAGCTGGGCTAAGAGCGAGGCCAGTTGCGGCGAACGGAATCCACTAGGCGCTTGCTCAGCCAATGCCTGTGCGGTCGTCGCATCCTGACGAACGACCGCAAACACCGATGTTCCACCGAGCCTCGCGAACTGTTCTGCCCATTTGACTTTGTCAGCGGAACTGCGCGGTTGCGCAAAGAGAGTCGCGTATGCCGGATTGTCTGTCCATGCGATGCGGTCGTCGTTCAGGAAAGTGAAAAACGACTTGCGCATCGAGTTTTTCAGATTCAACGCGAAGACCGTTCTGCCGCCCTGACGGATGCGTTCGCCGGTTTGCCCGGCATACGCTTCTATTTTCTTGCGGTCGAATCGTCCCTGCGCCACGGCGAAGGTCGTTACCGGTTGATTGCCGTCGTGAGTAAACGCCATAGCCACGAGATCCAAATCCGTTTCGTAATTGAATCCGCTAGCCCGGACGAACCGCACGTACTCTTCCTCGGCAGGAGCAGAGGGCGCCCAGTTCATCAATTGCGGAAGGAAAGCGGAGGAGCGAAGCTGCGCAAGATCTAGAAATACAACTGTCGACGGATCGCTAGGAAGAATCGAGAGAATTTCTTGACGTGCCCCGCCACGCGGTCCCGAATACCAATGCCAGCTGGCAAGGCATCCAAAGATAAGAGCCGTTGCAAGAAAGGTGCCGCCGATCAGTAGCCAATTTTTTTTCATCGGTTCATTCGAGTTCTTCGCAAAAGTCAGTTCCTCCGCGGGCCGCCTAGTTCATATATAGCCTCGCAAAACCGGACAGGCGAAGCGGTTAATTTTGGACAGAATCGCGGGAGACGGTATCGCCTGTGGATAGTGCCTACCAGAAATCCCGGAGATGACCACGTAAGTTCATGATTTTATTACTATTAACGCAGCATTGCAAATCCACAATCTGTCGCATTATTTCCACAGTTTTGGCTGATGACTTGCTTACGGTTTTTAACCCCAATACTTGCAATAGCTGTGTCTAATCTGCTATTCTTGTGCGGTTTGAGCAGCGCTGGCGTAGCTCAGCTGGTAGAGCATCTGATTTGTAATCAGAGGGTCGGGGGTTCAATTCCCTCCGCCAGCTCCACCATTTTGGAATGGGGGAGAGGCGGAGCGATTCCCGTCATGCTAACATAAAAGGGCTGGTGTCTCTTGACACGAGCCGTTTTGTGTTTTCGCTTCACCGCGCTCCCGGATACATAACGGTTGGCAACACGTGGCACATGCAATTCGTGTCATTTTGTTTTTTCGCGGACGGGTGGGTGAGTGGCTAAAACCAGCAGACTGTAAATCTGCCGCTCCTTGCGGGCTACGAAGGTTCGAATCCTTCCCCGTCCACCAGGAATCATCTCCGCGATGCAAGTCCCGGAGCACAACAACGCCGTTCGAGTAGGGGCGAATGGCGAGTAAATACACCGCAAGATCTCGCAAAACGCGATGTTCGAAAGCGGTACGGAACGCGGCGCCAAGCCGGTTAAGAAATGGTGCGCCGTCGAAGTTAGCTTTTGCTTTCTTTTGAGTTCGGCCTGGGTAGCTCAGCTGGTAG
This sequence comes from uncultured Acidobacteriota bacterium, assembly GCA_963831545.1. GTDB lineage: Bacteria > Acidobacteriota > Terriglobia > Acidiferrales > UBA7541 > Acidiferrum. Next base: position 68,356 of record CAWHQX010000017.1, on the reverse strand, counting down.
AGCGCGTCCTTGGTAAGGACGAGGTCACCGGTTCAATCCCGGTCTCAGGCTCCAGTTTAGTTGCTGCTGTTTGGTTTTTTGATTCAGGGGAGCGGGAAGATTTTTTGAATTGGGCGGGGGTAACTCAACGGTAGAGTCTCACTCTTCCAAGGTGATGGTTGCGGGTTCAAATCCCGTCCCCCGCTCCAAGAATTTGGCACAAGCAGCAAGGTGGAAACGCGGCTTGCGCAAAGGATGAAGACAAATGGCGAAGGAAAAGTTTGAACGGACAAAGCCACACGTCAACATTGGGACAATCGGTCACATTGACCATGGCAAGACGACGTTGACGGCGGCAATCACGAAAGTGCTGTCGAAGCATAATCCAAAGGTCGCATTTCGGGCGTTCGATTCGATTGACAACGCGCCGGAAGAGCGGGAGCGCGGGATTACGATTGCGGTTTCACACGTAGAGTATGAAACGCCGAATCGTCATTATGCGCACATGGATTGCCCGGGACACGCAGACTACATCAAGAACATGATCACGGGAGCGGCGCAGATGGATGGCGCGATCCTGGTGGTGGCGGCGACGGATGGACCGATGCCGCAGACCCGGGAGCACATTCTGCTTGCGCGTCAGGTGGGAGTGCCGGCGATTGTGGTGTTTCTGAACAAGTGCGACATGGTGGAAGACGCGGAGTTGCTGGAACTGGTGGAACTGGAAGTCCGGGAACTGCTGAAGAGCTATCAATTTCCGGGCGACACGATCGCCGTGGTACGGGGTTCGGCCCTGCAAGCGCTCAATGGCGATGCCAACTGGGAAAAGAAGATCGACGAACTGATGGCGGCCGTGGATGCCAACATTCCACTGCCGGTACGCGACGTGGATAAACCGTTTGCGATGCCGATCGAGGATATTTTCTCGATTTCCGGACGGGGTACGGTGGTGACGGGAAGAGTGGAACGCGGCAAGGTGAAGGTGGGCGAAGAAGTGGAAATCGTAGGGTTTCGGCCGACGCAGAAGAAAGTGGTCACCGGCATAGAAATGTTCAAGAAGTTGCTGGATGAAGGGCTGGCCGGAGACAACGTCGGACTGTTGCTGCGAGGCACAGAAAAGGAAGACGTGGAGCGCGGGCAGGTGATCTGCAAACCAGGCTCGATTACCCCGCATACGAAGTTCAAGGCCGAAGCGTACGTGCTGACGAAGGAAGAAGGAGGACGGCACACGCCGTTTTTCTCGGGCTATCGTCCGCAGTTTTACTTCCGTACCACGGACGTGACCGGAGACATGAAGTTGCCCGCAGGGGTCGAAATGGTGATGCCCGGGGACAACGTCAGCTGTGAAGTGACCCTGATTACCCCGGTTGCACTTGAAAAGGGCTTGCGGTTTGCGATCCGTGAAGGCGGTCACACAGTCGGCGCCGGCGCGGTCACGGAGATCATCGAGTAACTTAGCAGTCATTCAGAGGGAACGGGCCAGCTGCTCTGGCCCGGGCCTTCCAAAAGGAAGTCAAGAAATGCGGGAAATTATTACGTTGCAGTGTGGTGATTGCAAGAACCGGAACTACACCACGACAAAAAACAAGAAAAAGCATTCCGAGCGCATGGAAACCAAGAAGTTTTGCCGTTCCTGCCGGAAGCACACCGCGCACAAAGAAGCAAAGTAGGGAAGCGCAGCGGATGGTTTTGGTTTTAGGGGAGTCGTCCAACGGTTAGGACTCTGGTCTCCAAAACCAGGTATGGGGGTTCGAATCCCTCCTCCCCTGCCAGAATTTTAGAAGGGCGCGAGCCCAGGTTCGTGCAAGTGAAGAGGATTCATGGCCACGCAGGCGGTTAAAGTGAAGAACGAAGAGCAAGGTAACAACGCAATCACAGGCGCAGTGTCGACAGTTGGAGAAAAGGTTTCCGGCAGCGTCGAAGGTACGCGTGAATTTCTGCATGACGTTCGCGTGGAGATGAAGCAGGTTACCTGGCCAAGTCGCGACGACGTCGTCTCGACGACCACCATTGTGATTATCACAGTCGCTTTCTTCGGTGTTTTCCTGGCGATTGTCGAAAAGATTGCGCAGTTCGGGCTCGACAGACTTCTCAAGTACTTTCACGGGTAAAGGCGAAACGACACCATGTCGATGCAGTGGTACATCATTCACACGTATTCGGGCTTTGAGAAGAAGGTAAAGGAAAGCCTGGAGAGCCGTGTCGCCGCGTTCACTCTCCACGACAAAATCGGGCGGGTGCTGATCCCGACAGAAGAGGTCGTCGAGGTTCGCGGAGGGAAGAAGGTTGTCGCTTCACGTATGTCCTACCCCGGTTATGTTCTGGTGGAAATGGACCTCGATGAAGACACCTGGCACATCGTGCGCAACACGCCGCGCGTCACCGGATTTGTCGGTTCGGCGACATCGCCTTCTCCGCTGACCGAAGCCGAAGTGGATGGCATCATCAACCGCGTGCACACACCACAGGATCGCCCGAAGCCGAAGGTGGTGTATGAGCGCAACGAGCAGGTCCGTATCGTGGACGGGCCCTTCGCGAATTTCAATGGCACGGTCGAAGAGATTGACAGCGATCACAGCCGCCTGAAAGTTTCGGTTACGATTTTTGGCCGCTCGACGCCCGTCGAACTGGATTTTGCCAGCGTAGAGAAGCTCGGATAGGGAGTTGTTTGAAGAAATTTCGCGGTGCGATCAAAGGCCGCAATTAAGAAGAGATTGAGGTAAAGGAAAGATGCCACCGAAGAAACTACAAACGACTGTAAAACTGCAATTGCCGGCGGGTAAAGCGACTCCTGCACCGCCAGTGGGTACCGCACTCGGCCCTCACGGCGTGAACATCATGGACTTCTGCAAGCAGTTCAATGCCAAGACGCAGAAAGAAGCCGACGGGATGATTTTTCCGGTGCTGGTCAGCATCTATACCGACCGTACCTTCACCTTCATTCTGAAGACTCCTCCGGCATCGATTCTCTTGCTGCGGGCCGCCGGAATTGCCAAGGGTTCGCCAGAGCCGAACCGCAACAAGGTTGGTAAGGTCACCAAGAAACAGGTTGAAGAAATTGCAAAGATCAAGCTGGTCGATCTCAACACCACAAAACTCGAGTCCGCTGTCAAAACCGTGATGGGTACGGCGAAAAACATGGGCCTCGAAGTCGTGGAAGCCTAGGAAGAAGAGGCGCGAGGGGATCGAAGAGGAAGCGATGAAAAAAGCAGGCAAACACGTAGAGAACGCGCGGAAGAAGGTAGAAGCGCGTCCATACAAGCTCGCGGAAGCAACCGAGCTGATCAAGAAAACGCATCATACGAAGTTCAACGAAACCGTTGAGCTTGCCATCAATCTCGGCGTCGATCCAAAGCACTCCGACCAGGTTGTGCGCGGCACGGTTGTTCTGCCACACGGACTTGGTAACGCGGTCCGCGTGCTCGTGCTCGCAGGTGGCGACAAGATTCGGGAAGCCCAGGAAGCTGGTGCGGAACATGTTGGCGGCGACGAATTGGTTGCAAAAATCATGGAAGGCTGGACGGATTATGATGCTGTGATCGCTACCCCGGACATGATGCGCTCGGCGGGTAAACTCGGCAAGGTCCTCGGCCCTCGCGGACTGATGCCAAACCCCAAAACTGGCACGGTAACGATGGACGTTGCCAAGGCCGTCAAAGAAACCAAGGCGGGTAAGGTGGAATTTCGTGTCGACAAGGCCGGGATCGTTCACTGCCCGATCGGGAAGATCCAGTTTGACTCGAAGAACCTGGCAGAAAACGCGCACTCTGTGATCAACGCCGTTGTGAAAGCGAAACCTGCGGCTGCAAAAGGCAAATACGTTAAAAAGATTACGCTCACCTCAACCATGGGCCCGGGCATCAGTATCGACCTGGCAGAAGCGGAGACACTGGCCGCCGCCGCGTAATTCGAGGCCGCGCCACGAGACGAAATTATGAAGAAGAAGAGTGAAAAACAGCAGGATCTTGATCAACTGAAAACAGAACTCGCGAAGGTGTCGACGGTTATCTTGACAACCTTTCAGGGCATCACTGTCGAAGACGACACCAAACTTCGCCGTGCGGTGCAGGCAGCGGGCGGCAAGTATCAGGTTGTGAAGAACACGCTGGCAGAGCTGGCTGCAAATGGCACGCCGGTCGGCGGAGTTCTGAAAGATCTGAAGGGCACGAATTCAATTGCCTACACCAACACCGATCCGGTCGCGCTTGCGAAGGCTCTGACCAAGGTTGCCAAAGACGTTCCGGCGTTCAAATTCAAGTCAGGAATTGTCGAAGGCAAGGTCATCTCCATCGCGGAAATCCAGCAACTCGCTAACATGCCGTCGAAGGAAGAGCTGATCAGCAAGATCATGTTCCTTCTGAATGCGCCGGCACAGCGCTTGGCAGTTGTCATCAACGCCGTTCCACGCAATGCCGCTGTGGTTGTCAATGAGGCGGTCAAGGCAAACAAGTTTAGTTCGTAAGGGTTTGGAGCTGTACGGGCCCCGCCCGTGCCGGTTCTAAAAATTTTGGATTCAAAAATTTGAGAGGAGAACTAGCAGTCATGTCGAAAGTCGAAACGATTCTGGAAGAAATCAAGGGCCTGACGCTTCTCGAAGCGTCGGATCTCGTTAAGAAGATGGAAGAAGCCTTCGGCGTCTCCGCAGCAGCGGCCACGGTAGTTGCCGGTGGCGGCGGTGCGGCAGCAGGCGCGGCGGCCCCAGCGGAAGAGAAGACCGAGTTTGCGGTTGTCCTCACCGATGTTGGTGGCAACAAGATCAACGTCATCAAGGCTGTCCGCGAAGTCACGAGCCTGGGCCTCAAAGAAGCCAAGGATCTCGTTGATGGTGCGCCAAAGACCGTGAAGGAAGGCGTATCGAAGGACGAAGCTGCGACCATCAAGAAGAAGTTCGAAGAAGCGGGCGCGAAGGTCGAAATCAAGTAATGTGCTGCCAGCCGAGGTCTGGCTGGCATGGTTTTGGTCAGGCTGCATCACATCATTTGGCGCGCCAGCATTGCTCGCGCCAGGGGAATTTGTCACGCAAGCTACGACCGGCATTATCTACAACAATCCGGGTTCCTCAGGAACCTTCACTTACCGTGTGCGGGGCGGCTCCGGGCAGGCCGCCATGCGCCACGGTTTAGTGTCTTTACGATGTTTTTGTCATGCTGCCCGAAAGGGAATGAGGTAAAGCAGGTATGTCCAATAGCAACCGGCACGTTCGGGAACGCCAGCGTCTGGACTTCGCGAAAATTCAGGGTGCGATTCAGATTCCCAACCTGATTGAGGTTCAGAAGAAATCATATCAACGCTTTTTGCAGATGGATTTGCTGCCCAGCGAGCGCGAAGATGGCGGTCTGCAGTCCGTCTTCACCTCGGTGTTTCCGATCAAGGATTTCCGCGAAATGTCCCAGCTGGAATTCGTGGATTACTCGATCGGAAATTGGGAGTGCAAGTGCGGCAACCTGAAGGGGTTGCACCACCTCCGCGCCACCTGCCGTAATTGTGGTGCGTCGGTTGTCACCAACCCGTATCAGACGGGCGACGTGATTTGCACCAAGTGCGGCACGTTTAACAAGAACACTCCGACCTTCTGTAACAAGTGCGGCGACCCGGTCGCCATGCAACTGAAGTATGACGTGAATGAATGCCAGGAGCGCGGTATGACCTATTCCGCGCCGCTGAAGGTCACCATACGACTTACGATTTACGATAAAGACCCCGACACGGGTGCAAAAACCATTCGCGATATCAAGGAACAGGAAGTTTTCTACGGCGATATTCCTCTGATGACCGAGAACGGTACGTTCATCATCAATGGCACGGAGCGCGTGATCGTCAGCCAGTTGCACCGCTCGCCCGGTGTGTTCTTTGAATCCGCAAACAACCGTTCGTACTTTCTCGGAAAAATTATTCCGTACCGGGGTTCGTGGGTTGAATTCGAGTACGACACCAAGAACATTCTCTACGTCCGCATCGATCGCAAGCGTAAATTCCTCGGCTCGATTTTCCTGCGCGCCCTGGGCATGAAGTCCAACGAAGATATTCTGCGCACCTTCTATCAGGTGGAACGCATTTCACTCCATGATAAGGAACTGCACTGGAATATTTCACCGGGTATCGTCGATCGCAAGCTGACGCACGAAATCCGTAACCCGAAGTCGGAAGAGATCATCGTGGGCGCTCACAAGCGCATCACGGAAAATCTTTTCAAGGAATTGATCAAGGCCAAGATTTCGCAGGTTCGCGCGGCTTTGGCGGATCTGGAAGGCGCTTATAGCGTTGCCGATGTGGTCAACCGCCAGACCGGTGAAGTGCTGCTTGAGGCCAACAAGCCGCTGACCGCGGACCTGTGGCAGGCATTCGCCGAATCCGGAATTACCGAAGTCGATATTTTCTTCCCCGAAAAGGACGAAATTGGCCTGGTTCTCTCGCGCACTCTCGACAAGGACTCGATCCGTTCTTCAAAGGAAGCGCTGATTGAAATTTATCGCAAGCTTCGTCCCGGCGACCCTCCGACGCTTGAAACCGCCACGAATTTGTTCCGTGGGATGTTCTTCGATCCTCGGAAATATGATTTCAGCAAGGTCGGCCGTCTGAAGTTCAACATCAAGATGGGTCTCGACACACCACTGGAAAATCGCACACTCGATGCCACGGACTTTGTTTCCGCCATCAAGTATCTGTTCAAGTTGCGCAAGAACATCGGCGTTGTCGACGATATTGACCATCTCGGAAACCGCCGCGTTCGAGCGGTCGGCGAGTTGCTTGAAAACCAGTTCCGTATCGGACTTGTCCGTATGGAACGCGCCATCAAGGAAAAGATGAGCGTTTATCAGGAAATGTCGACGGCGATGCCGCACGACCTGGTCAACGCCAAGCCGGTCATGGCGGCCATCCGCGAGTTCTTCGGATCTTCGCAGTTGAGCCAGTTCATGGACCAGACAAATCCTTTGAGCGAGATCACTCACAAACGCCGTCTTTCGGCTCTTGGGCCAGGCGGGCTGTCGCGTGAGCGCGCCGGTTTCGAGGTGCGCGACGTTCACCCGACGCACTACGGTCGCATCTGCCCGATTGAAACACCCGAAGGACCGAACATCGGTCTGATCAGTTCGCTGTCCTGCTTCGCACGTATCAATGATTACGGCTTTATCGAATCGCCGTACCGCCGCGTCAAGGGCGGCCGGATCATTGATTATGTCCAGATCATGAATGCGGGCGATAGCGAGTTCAAGGCCGGCGACATCGTCGAAAGTGATCGCGTCGAAGAACTCAATGAAGAGCTGAAACGCCGCAAGGTCACTGACGAACCCTATTGCTTCTACCTGTCGGCCTGGGAAGAAGACAAGTACGTAATCGCCCAGGCCAACGTGGCTCTGGACGACAAACTGCGCATCACCACGGAACTTGTGAACTGTCGTCAAGCGGGAAACTTCGTTCTCAAGCATCGCGATGAAGTCGACTACGTTGACGTCTCGCCCAAGCAGCTTGTTTCCGTCGCTGCGAGCTTGATTCCTTTCCTTGAAAACGACGACGCGAACCGTGCTCTCATGGGTTCGAACATGCAGCGGCAGGCTGTGCCGCTGATCAGGGGAGAAGCTCCTCTTGTCGGCACAGGGATGGAACGGGTAACTGCGCGGGACTCCGGTGCAGTCGTGCTATGCAAGCGCGACGGTATCGTTGACCAGGTCGACTCCGAGCGAATTATCGTTCGCGTGGAGAGCGACCATTCCGGCGTACTGAGCCGTGAAGTGGGCGCGGACATCTACACCCTGACCAAGTTCAAGCGCTCTAACCAGAACACGTGCATCAACCAGAAGCCGCTCGCTCGGGTAGGAGATCGTGTCAAGACCGGACAGGTTTTGGCCGATGGCCCCTGCACCGATCGTGGTGAACTCGGCCTGGGCCGCAACGTGCTTGTGGCTTTCGTACCCTGGCGCGGTTACAACTTCGAAGACGCGATCCTCGTCAGCGAAAAGCTGGTGAAGGACGATTACTACACCTCGATTCACATCGAGGAGTACGAAATCGAAGCGCGCGACACCAAGCTTGGCCCGGAAGAAGTTACACGCGACATCCCCAACATCAGTGAATCCTTCCTTCGCAACCTCGACGAAAGCGGAGTCATTCGCATCGGCGCGGTCGTGAAGCCCGGCGACATCCTGGTCGGCAAGGTAACGCCCAAGGGCGAAACCACGTTGACCCCGGAAGAGAAATTGCTGCGCGCCATCTTCGGTGAAAAAGCCGGTGACGTTCGCGACGCTTCTCTTTATTGCCCGCCAGGCATCGAAGGCACGATCGTTGATGTCAAGATCTTCACTCGCAAGGGTGGAGAAAAGGACGAACGGCACAAGGCCATCGAGGCTTCGCAAGTTTTCAAACTGGAAAAGAACCTGGCCGACGAAATCCGCATCCTGACCGACGAGCGCCTGAAGCGACTCGGCGATTTGCTCGGCGGCAAAATCCTGCAAGCCGACTTGCATGACGAAAAGACCAACAAGCGTTTGCTCACCAAGGGTGTGGAACTGACGAGGGAGTTGATCGAAAAGGTCTCCACCCGCAACCTGAAACGATTGAAGCTGAACGAAAAGGATCCACTCTTAATCGAGAAGATCGAAGAAATCGAAGAGATGACTTCGCGTCAGATCGATGTCCTTCGCAAAATTACCGAAGAGCGCAAGGAAAAGCTCAAGAAGGGTGACGAACTTCCTCCGGGCGTCATCAAGCTGGCCAAGGTCTATATCGCCATGAAGCGCAAGCTCTCGATTGGTGACAAGATGGCCGGACGTCACGGGAACAAGGGTGTTATCGCCCGCATCGTCCCTGACGAAGATATGCCGACCTTGCCGGATGGCACTCCCGTCGAAATCGTCTTGAATCCCCTGGGCGTTCCTTCCCGTATGAACGTCGGACAGATCCTTGAGACGCATCTTGGCTGGGCCGCAAAGGAGCTTGGCAACAGCCTGAAGCGGCTGCTCAGCAAGGAAGTCAAGGCCGAAGCGCTTCGTCGCTGGTATCGCGAAGTCTTTTCGGACACCGTGATCTGGAAGACCCTTTCCAAACTGAGCGACGAGGAGTTGCTCGATTATGCCGAAGGTTTCAAGGACGGTATTCCTTTCGCCACGCCGGTTTTCGACGGCGCGCGCGAGCCGGAAATTCGCCACCTTCTCGAAGTTGCGGGTTTGCCGCACGCGGGGAAAATCAATTTGTTCGATGGCATGACCGGTGAGCAGTTCGATCAGCCCGTTACGGTCGGATACATCTACATGCTCAAGCTCAGTCACTTGGTCGACGACAAGATCCACGCCCGTTCGATCGGTCCATACTCGCTCATCACCCAGCAGCCGCTCGGTGGTAAAGCGCAGTTTGGAGGTCAGCGTTTCGGTGAAATGGAAGTGTGGGCTCTTGAAGCGTACGGAGCCGCACACATTTTGCAGGAGCTCTTGACCGCCAAGTCCGACGACGTCTATGGCCGCGCAAAGATTTACGAGGCCATCGTGAAGGGTGAGCCGGGCATCGAGCCTGGCGTGCCCGAATCGTTCAACGTCCTCGTTCGCGAGTTGCAGTCATTGTGTCTCGACGTCGAGCTGATGAAGCGGCAAAAGCCTACAGTAGAAAAAGCGGCGGACTAGCAACATGGGGGCGGACTCCGGTCCGCCGCTTCCGCCACATGGCAGCAATGCAGTATTCCAGTAATTGGGTTCTCAGCCGGTCTGGCAGCAACAGACCGCGTCCCGCGCCGCAAGGCTCGGGAGGGAGGAAACAACCTTGTATCGCAGCAGCCCTTATGATCGTGCCAGTCTTATCGCGGATTTCGATTCCATCCGCATCAGCTTGGCCAGTCCGGAAAAGATTCGCTCCTGGTCCCACGGTGAAGTGACCAAGCCGGAGACCATCAACTACCGCACGTTCAAACCAGAGCGTGATGGCTTGTTCTGCGCAAAAATATTCGGTCCGGTGACGGATTGGGAATGTTTGTGCGGAAAGTACAAACGCATGAAGCATCGCGGAGTCATCTGCGACAAGTGCGGTGTTGAAGTTACCCTCAGCAAAGTACGCCGCGAACGTTTGGGGCACATCGAACTCGCCTCTCCCTGTTCTCACGTGTGGTTCTTCAAGGGCTTGCCCAGTCGTATCGGCTATTTGCTCGACATTTCCATGCGAGACCTCGAGCGCATTCTGTACTTTGAGGCCTTCGTCGTCGTCGACCAGGGCGAGGTCGCCGTCCTCAAAGAGCGCCAAGTTCTTCAGGAAGAGGAATACCGCAAGTTGCAGACGGAATATCCTGGCCAGTTCGTGGCCAAGATGGGCGCGGAAGCGATCAAGGAGCTGTTGCGCCGCGTCGAAGTGGACCACCTCGCCGATGAACTTCGCGAGAAGATGAAGGCCGATCCTTCACTCCAGAAACGCATCAAGTTCGCCAAGCGTCTGAAGGTTCTCGAAGCATTCCGCAAGAGTGGCAATAAACCGGAGTGGATGATTCTTGACGTGATCCCGGTCCTTCCACCGGAGTTGCGCCCGCTTGTGCCTCTCGATGGTGGCCGCTTTGCGACATCCGATCTGAACGACCTTTATCGTCGCGTCATCAACCGAAATAACCGGTTGAAGAAACTCATGGAACTCCGTGCACCGGACGTAATCGTTCGCAACGAAAAGCGCATGCTGCAGGAAGCCGTGGACGCCCTGTTTGACAACGGTCGGCGGGGACGTGTTCTCCGTGGCACCAACAACCGTCCGTTGAAGTCATTGAGTGACACGCTCAAAGGAAAGCAGGGCCGCTTCCGTCAGAACTTGCTCGGCAAGCGCGTTGACTACTCGGGCCGCTCGGTTATCGTTGTCGGCCCTGAACTCAAGCTCAATCAGTGCGGATTGCCCAAGAAGATGGCGCTCGAACTCTTCAAGCCTTTCATCTATCACAAGCTAGAAGCCCAGGGACACTGCACAACCATCAAGCAAGCCAAGGAAATGGTCGAACAGCAGGACCCGGTTGTCTGGGACATTCTTGAAGACGTCATTCGCGAGCATCCCGTGCTTCTGAACCGCGCACCGACCCTTCACCGACTGGGGATTCAGGCGTTTGAGCCTACTCTCGTTGAAGGAAAGGCGATCCGTATTCACCCTCTGGTCTGCACCGCGTTCAACGCAGACTTTGACGGCGACCAGATGGCCGTGCACATTCCGCTGTCTCCTGAATCGCAGGTAGAGGCTTCGGTCCTGATGCTCAGCTCGCGCAACATTCTGTCTCCGGCGCACGGCCTGCCTCTGGCGGTTCCGTCGCAGGATATGGTGCTCGGCATCTATTATTTGACCAAGTCCAAGCCAGGTGCCAAGGGCGAAGGCCGCGTCTTCGGGACCCCCGAAGATGTTTCTCTTGCGCTTGAAGCAGGCGAGGTTGAACTTCTGACACCGATTCGCTTGCGCTATACCGGCGAAGTCATCGATCTGATGACCGCCTACGACAACCAGGACGTCACGCACACGGAAGTCGTTCGCATGGAGCGCCAGTTTATCCAGACAACTGTCGGCCGGGTGATCTTCAATTCACACTTGCCGAAACACATGCCCTACATCAACGGCTTGCTCAAGAAGAAAGGCGTGCAGCAATTGGTGTATTACGCCTACTTGCGCTTCGGTCTTGAAGGCACGGTCACGCTACTCGATCACTTGAAGGCGCTCGGGTTTACCTACGCCACCAAGTCTGGTATCTCGATTGGCATCGACGACATGCTCATCCCGAGCGACAAGTACAAGCTCGTCGAAAACGCCGAGAAGGAAGTTGTCAAGGTTCAACAACAATATCTCGACGGCGCCATCACCAACGGCGAGAGATACAACAAGGTCATCGCGATCTGGGGTGACGTTACCGAAAAGGTCGCCGATGAGATGTTTAAGGCTCTTGAAACGCAGGACCGCGACGGTAACCTCAACCCCGTTTACATCATGGCCGATTCTGGCGCTCGCGGATCAAAGCAGCAGATCCGTCAGCTCTCCGGCATGCGCGGTTTGATGGCCAAGCCCTCAGGCGAAGTGATCGAAACTCCGATCACCTCGAACTTCCGCGAAGGCCTGACCGTGTTGCAATACTTCATCTCGACCCACGGTGCCCGCAAGGGTCTTGCGGATACCGCATTGAAAACAGCCGATTCCGGTTACCTCACTCGTCGCCTCGTTGACGTTGCGCAGGACGTCATCATCAACGAACTCGATTGCGGCACCTCCGATGGCATTTACGTCGAACCCATCATTGAAGCTGGCGTGGAAGTCGAACCGTTGCGTGACCGTGTGGTCGGCCGCGTTTCGCTCGAAAAGATCCGCGACTTCGAGGGCGACGTCATCGTTGAAGTGAATCAGGAAATCACCGAAGAACTTGCCAACGAGATTCAGGCAGCGGGTATTGAACGTGTTCGCATTCGTTCGGTGCTCACCTGCGAGTCCCGTCGCGGGGTTTGCGCCCTCTGTTACGGCCGTAACCTCGCATCGGGCCGCATGGTGGAACTCGGCGAAGCGGTCGGCGTCATTGCAGCACAGTCGATCGGGGAACCCGGCACACAGTTGACCATGCGCACCTTCCACATCGGTGGAGCGGCCACTCGAGTCAGCGAACGTTCGACCCTTGAAGCCAAGAACAGCGGTGTCGTGAAGTTTGTTGATCTCCGTCACGTTGAAGGACGTGCCGGGGCTCGCATCGCGATGAACCGTTCCGGCCTCATCGTTATCGTCGACGAAAAGAACCGCGAAAAGGAACGCTACCATGTGGTTTACGGCGCACGCCTCCGCGTTTCTGATGGTGATGCCGTGACCCACGGACAGGTTCTGGCCGAATGGGATCCATTTACCTTCTCGATCTTGACCGAAACGGCTGGTTCCGTGAAGTTTGACGACCTCCGTCCGGGTCTTACGATTGAAGAACAGGTTGACGAAGTCACCGGGCTCTCGCAGCTCGTCGTTACCCTGCCGCCAGGCGATGAAAAACATCAACCCGCTATCCTGATCCGCGACGCTTCGGGCAAGGTTCGCAAGAAGTACCTCATGCCTTCTCGCGCGCACTTGATGGTCCAGGACGGCGATGAAGTCATGGCCGGAGACGTTCTCGCGAAGATTCCGCGTGAAACGACCAAAACCAAGGACATCACCGGGGGTCTGCCGCGCGTTGTCGAACTCTTTGAAACGCGCAAGCCAAAAGATCCCGCAGTGATCAGCGAGATCGACGGAACCGTTCGCTATGGTGAAATCGCCAAGGGCATGCGCAAGATTTATGTTGAGAGCGCAGACGGCAAGACGTCAAAGGAATATGCCATCCCCCGCGGCGTGCACATCAACGTTCAGGAAGGCGAGCATGTACGCGCCGGTGAAGCGCTGATCGACGGCCCTCTCAACCTGCATGACTTGCTTGCCGTACTCGGCGAGAAATACACCCAGGCGTACCTTGTTAACGCAATTCAGGAGGTTTATCGTCTGCAGGGTGTAAACATCAATGACAAACACATCGAGACGATTTCTCGTCAGATGATGCGTTGGGTGAAGGTCGAAGACGTAGGCGACACCACGTTCCTTCTGGAAGAGCAGGTCGATAAGTTCCGCTTCCGTGAAGAGAACGACCGGGTCATCGCCGAAGGTGGCCGTCCGGCAACCGGACGTCCGCTGCTCCTCGGCATCACCAAGGCATCTCTCTCAACAGACTCGTTCATCTCCGCCGCAAGCTTCCAGGAAACCACCCGGGTCCTTACCGAGGCGGCTGTCGCTGGGAAGGTGGATTATCTGCGAGGCTTGAAGGAAAATGTCATCATGGGCCGTTTGATTCCGGCGGGCACGGGTCTTGAACACTACCGCAGCCTGCAACTGCTCACCGAAATGCCGGCACCTGCGCCTGTCGAGGAGCTTCCTGACTCCGCAGAGTTTGCCGCTGCAGACGAAGCAGCCGGTCTCGATTTCCTTGGCAACAAGGACGGTGACATCGATGCCGACATTCTCCCTGAAGGCCAGGACTAAATCTCGGAGCGCTGACGTTCCGTCATCGCCGGCGAACTGAACGAAGAACGGCGTCCATGAGGACGCCGTTTTTGTTGAGCCCCAATCCGAGCGGGGTACTTTTTACCCCGCTGCCCCGTCCCTAGTACTTTCGTACAGGTAAGGTTCCGGCACAAGTTCCGCGTATCTTTCTTGCCCCGAGTCTCCCCTGCTTTAAGATAGTTGAAGCAATTTAGCTACGCTTTTCAACATTTTGCTGCTTCTGACCGAGCCAATGCACGCGGATCCCAACTCGGGCGCTGGTCCGACGGGCTCTCCCCCAAGAGATGCCTCTCTGACAGCAGAACTGCGCCTTCAGAAGTTCGAGAAAAGGCAAGCTGAACTCTGGCGTCTCACCTTTTTCCTACTTCTCCTTGTGACCATCGTATTTTCCTGGATTGCCTGGGGCACCTTGCTTCGCGAAAAGCCGCACAGCGAAGCCCTAGCCTATACAGTCGGCCTGGTCGTGCTGGTTTCACTGTTTGGCGCGTACATCTGGAAAAAAACGACGGAGATCTCGGAATTAAAGGGTCTGGTACGTGGCTTGGACCAGAAAGACGCGTCGCTGCCAAGCGATCGCCAGCTGGAACAGCTGTTTCAGATGATTTCGAAATCACAGCAGGGCTTCCGCGATTTGATCGATTCTTTCGACGATCATCTTCTGGCCGTCGGCCTGGATGGAGAGGTTCGGGCCTCGAACAAGAGTTTTGCCGATCTGCTGGGCCTTCCTTTCCAGAAGATCATTGGTCAACCGCTTCTAAATCTCGTGGAAGACCCCGGTGGGGGACAGCCGGAAGGCGTCGAGCGCTGGATGGCTCGCTTTGTCGAACGGCGCACATGGAACGGTGTCGTGCAGGTGCGCCTGAGAGAGAAGAAGACGGTTCATTTTTTTGAATGCGTAGCACACGCCATGTTGCGCGATGAAAAGGTCCACGGACTGACGGTTCTTGCCCGCGACGTTACCTCCGCCCGCCGCAATGAAGCGCGTTTCACTGAACTGTTCGAGACCCTTCAGGAAGGCATCTATATTGCCACCCCCGAGGACAGAGTGCTCGAAGTCAATCCCGCTCTGGTTCGTATGCTGGGCTATGACTCGAAGGACGAACTGCTGAGCAAACGCGTGTCTGAAATCTTTGTCGATGAAACACGACGCGCAGACATCATCCGCGCAGTGAACCAGCAACCTTCGCCCGAGGGTAAGGAAATCACTCTGATCCGCAAAGACGGATTGCCTCTGGTCTGTCTGCATACGGCCACAGCGATTCGCGACACCGGGGGAAAAGTGGTTCGCTACCAGGGGGCGCTCGTCGACATCACGGCCCAGCGTGAAATCGAGAAGCGCCTGCACAAAGAGCAGGAGTTTGCCCGCCGCCTGGTGGATAGCTTTCCTGACCTCATTTTTGTGGTGGACGTCAGTAAACGTTATACCTACGTCAGCCCCAATGCTCAGACGATTTTGGGCTATGAAGTCAGCGAAACGATTGGCACGGTTTTTGGCGAGCGCACTCATCCGGAAGAACGTGGCTCGGTTGTTTCTCTTTTGCAGGACTTACTGACCGGCCGAAAGAACTTTGGTTCGATTGAAATTCAGGTTCGCCACAAGAATGGCGATTGGCGACGCCTGAAATGCCACTTCAGTCCGCTGTATGACGAAACCGGACATATCGAGGCCGCGGTTATTTCGGGTCGTGACGTCACCGAAGTCAAACGTCTCGAAGAGCAGTTGATTCAAGCAGAAAAGCTGGCAGCCATGGGCCAGATGCTGGCCGGGGTGGCACACGAACTGAACAACCCCCTGACAGCCATTCTCGGAGTCAGCGAACTGCTACGTGACCGTCAGGGCGTCGATGAAAGTACCAAGCGCCAACTGGAGATGACGCACCGCCAGGCTCGCCGAGCTGCACGAATCGTCCAGAACCTGCTCGAGTTTTCGCGGCCCGCTTCGCCCCAGAAGAAAGCCATCGATATCAACAGCATTATCGACAGAACCTTGCAACTGCACGAGCATTCGCTCCGTCGCAACGGTGTTGAAGCGAGCTTTCAGCCGGTTCCCGATCTGCCTCCGATCATTGGCGACGCCAATCAGCTGATTCAGGTTTTCCTGAATCTCATCAGCAACGCGGAGCAGGCCATCAAGGAAGTGCGCAACTCCGGAAAAATCAAGATTCGTATCGGCAAACTGGGAAATCGCATCTTTGCTACCGTGAAGGACGATGGTCCCGGCATCAAGCCCGAGGCCCTTCCGAAGCTTTTCGATCCGTTCTTCACAACCAAACGCCCGGGCGGTGGAACGGGCCTGGGCCTCAGTATCTGCATGTCGATCGTGCGGGAACATGGAGGTAATATCGAGGCAGAATCCGTCCCCGAAGGCGGCGCCTCGTTCACGATCTATCTTCCGATCCCGGCTTCGAAGAACCGCCTGATCCCGCGCGATCTGGACACTGGTTCCGGCGAGTGGTTCCCTCCGTCGCTCGATCTTCTAAAGGATCGTTCCATCCTCGTTCTGGACGACGAGGAAAGTATTCGACTATTGCTGGTAGAAGGCCTGTCTGCACAAGGATTGAAAGTGGATTGTGCGGCAAGCGCGGAGCAGGCCCTGAGCCTGATCCTTGGCCGCAAATATGACGTTCTTCTCTGCGACTTGAAGCTTTCCGGCAGCGGCCCCAACTCCGATGGGCGGAATGTGGCCGAGCGACTGCAAGTTGCCGCCGGGTTGAACAAACCGGAAATCATCTTTATGTCTGGCGATGTGATGGGCGAAGGAGGTCCGGATGGCACCAACACGGCCCGCAAACTTCAGAAACCCTTCCGCATTTCGGATGTACTTAACGTTTTAATGGATATTTTTGTTCACATGCCGGCAGCCAATAAACCCTAGGATCGCTATTTCTTGCCGGGAGCTGTCCCGGATCCGCCTTCGTCAATTCCGAATTCCCAGACAAAAATATCTAGTCCTTCTTCCTCAATTTGCGCCAGGATATATTCTCCTGGCGGCAGCGCTTCGCTCAACGTAAACCGGTAGACATTCGGCGCAACCTCCCAGCGCTGGACGGAAATCGTATTCGTTTTCTCGGAAACTTTCTGTCCAAAAAGGGTCGTGATGGATTCCAGTTGCCGGCCGTTGTGCACGATTTTCGCCCGGATCAGGGTGACATCCGGTCCGCTGTCCGCCATTCGCCTGCTCTTCTGAATCGTCGACGTTTTTTCAGGGTCGGGAAGCGGTTCGCGAAGATAAAATTCCGGTGTCGGGCTCTTTACACGCAATGTGGCGTGCGCGCCCGGAAGCACCAGATCTTGCTTTCCAGGCACCATCGGCACCGGAGACATGATCTGCGCCAGAACCCGCAGCTTATCCGCTTTCAGTTGTGATGCCACCTGATCCATCACGCGGACGTTCTTACCTTCGACCACGTACATTCCTTCCGCATCCGGCAGAAACGCGCCCTTCCCGCCGACCTGCAGACTCGCGTCGATGTCCGCCACATTGTCCATCCGCGCCGCTTCTTCCCGCGCATGCACTTTGTCCACCTGTGCTTGTTGGGTCTTCGCCTCATCGTCGGCTAACTTGGCCGTAGCGTCCCAATCTACCAGCGAAGCCGGGATCTCCTCCCAATCTCCGCGCTCGAGGCTGTAATATCGAACTCGATCGCCGTTTCGCTGGTATTCGCGGATCACCTGGTAGGTTCCATCTTTCAGCACCAGTTTCTTGCCGCGCGGCAGGACCGTCGCCGGTGCAGCCCGCTCTTTTTGGCCAGCAGCGGCCGGTTGAGGTGCGGAAGGGTCCTGCAAGAGAATTTGGACTGAAGGTCTGGAAGGAGTACTGATCAGCATCACGGAAGGAAGTAGAAGGTGTGAAGCAAATCGCGCCGCAATCCTTGATGCGCACATAAAGTTCCCCGGCTCCGCAGTTCCCTGTAGATACGCGTGCGCCAGCCTGCTTAGAGCATAGTCCGGTGAAACAGAACTCCGCAAGTTAGCAAATTGTTTCTCATTATGTCGGGCGGGGAATCGAGAACTAGGAACGGTAACGGACAGCGATCACCAGATTCGAGGAAGAAATCAATGGGTACAGCGGGGGAATAACGTTACCAGAACCATCAGGTCCGACAACGTAAATAACCATTGTTCTGCCTGCGCTCCGGCGGCTTCCGCGGCACGCGCAATCATGCCCAGATGCCGGCTTCGCGCGAAATTGTGCAGGTGCTCGACACAAATTCCCGTCAAGCTGGCTACCTCCGAATCGGTGAAGATTTTTTGACTTGATTTGACCTTTACCACTGTGGGCCTCTTCTTCTCTTTTTCCTCATACTGGATGTGATGCATTCGTCGAGGATAAAAGATGCCAATTTACTGAGCAATAGTCGTTCCGTTTATTCTGCGCGCAAACTTTTTCTCTAGTACTTTTCTAATTTGGCTGAAATCCCAACATATGGAAGCTTTTTGTCAGTGAAACGGTCGACGAGGCCGCCCTGTCAGAAGATACAGTGGTATGCAAAAACGTATGTCCGTTACGAAATTCCTACAGCTTTCGGGAAGTGTGTGGTTATTTCCCTCATTTGTTTAGTGTGTCTGATCTCGTGCGCGGCGATCATTTCAAACCATTCATAAATATTCAGCATGCCGAGTACGGCATGCTTCCATCGGTACGAGGTGAGATCCCGGTTCTTCGTTTCGTTCATGAAGGCAAGCGTACGTTCCCGCGCGGCACGCAGTTCTGCCAGCATCTCTTCCTTCGTTCCGATTAATCCCTGATCGAGCGGAATTGGAGTTTTTCTCCGGATGAAACGGCTCTCCACAAACCAGATCGGAATGTGAAATCGCTTATAAAACGGAAGAGGTTTGGGAGTTGTCTGTGAAATCCGGTCCGCGCCGCCAACGACTGCTCGTTCCACCATGACCAGATGTGCGACAAGCTCGGCTGCGGACCATTGGTCTGCCGTCGGACGTGAGTTCCAATGTTCTGGAGGGACGGCGTCGGCAGCCCGAAAGAAGGCCGTCCGAGCCCGTGCGAGCTTCGCGAGGGTAGGATCAAGCAAACGCACGATCTACCACCTGGTCTGCAGGGTCGAGACTTGCCATACCTAAAAAGCTGGCGGGAACGGCTAAACCGTTGCTCCCCCCGCAAACTCAAACGCCTGGGCCAGCTGAAGCACCTTTGCTTCGCCAAACGCTGGGCCGAAAATCTGCATTCCGACCGGCAGCTCGCCGTCAACCTTTCCGCAAGGCACGGAAATTCCAGGAAGTCCCGCAAGCGATCCGGTTACCGTATAGATATCTGCCAGATACATCTCGAGCGGATCTTTGGTCCGTTCGCCGATCTTGAATGCGGGAACCGGCGAAGTAGGCGTCACGATTGCATCGACCTTCGTGAACGCTTTGCGGAAGTCCTCAGCTATGAGCGACCGCACTTTCTGACCTTTCAGGTAATACGCATCGTAATATCCCGCTGATAGCACGTATGTTCCGAGCACGATCCGCCGCTTTACTTCGGGTCCGAAGCCCACTCCCCGGGTCTTGCGGTACATCTCGACCAGAGAATCCGATTGCGCCCGAGGTCCGAAGCGCACGCCGTCATAGCGTGCCAGATTCGAACTCGCTTCTGCCGTCGCGATGATGTAATAGGTTGCGATCGCATAATCCGTGTGCGGCAGGCTGATGTCTACGATCTGGCAGCCCAGACTTCGCAGGACTTCAATCCCTGCACTGATCTTCTCGCGGACCGCTCGATCCATTCCTTCAGCGAAATATTCCCTGGGGATACCAATTTTCAGGCCCGCTACCGGATTTCTAAGAGACGCGCTGTAGTCTTCGACCGGGGCCGTCGTCGAAGTGGAGTCGTTCGGGTCTCGTCCTGCGATCGTCTCGAGGATTCTGGCCGTGTCAGCCACGTTGCGGGCGAGCGGCCCGATCCGATCGAGAGAGGACGCAAAGGCGATGAGTCCGTAGCGCGAAACCCGACCGTAGCTGCCCATCATCGCCGAAATTCCGCAAAACGATCCGGGCTGCCGAATCGACCCGCCGGTATCTGTGCCGAGTGCAGCGACAGCCAGATCGGCAGCGACAACCGCGGCTGAGCCGCCACTGGATCCTCCGGGTACGCGACCCGGTGCCGCAGGATTTTGCACGCAGCCGAAAGCGGAGTTCTCGTTCGAACTCCCCATCGCGAACTCATCACAGTTGGTCTTGCCGAGAATGACGGCCCCTGCTTCTTCAAGTTTGACGACCGCCGTTGCATCGTAGGCAGGGATGTAGTTTTCCAATATTTTAGAACTGCACGTTGTCCGGACCCCGCGAGTGCTAATGGTATCCTTGACTGCGATCGGAACTCCAGCGAGCGGAGGTAGAGGCTTACCCGCAGCAACCATCGCATCCACGCGGTCTGCCTGGGCATAAGCCCGCGATTCACAGAACGTCAGGTACGCATTCAGCTTGGGATTATGCTCGGCAATCCGCTTGTAATAGTCTGCGGTAATTTCTCTCGCTGAAGCTTTTTTCCTGGCGACTGCCTCCCGTACTCCGTCTATTGTCCAGGTCGTCCCGCGGCTCATCGCTCAATTACCTTCGGCACGCGAAAATACGGCGGCTCCGGATCAGGAGCATGTTTCAGGACATCGCCGGCAACCGAGCAAGGCACCACAATATCTTCACGCAGCGTCGCATCGGATGCCTGGTCGTCTGCCAGAACCTGGGCCATCGGCCGAACGTTCGTCGTATCCAGTTCATTGAGCTTCCCGATGTATTCAAGAATCTCGTCAATCTGTGCGCGGTACATCTCTAGCTCGGACTCGCTCAGATCAAGGTAGGAGAGCTCAGCAACGCGCAGTACATCTTCTCGAGAGATTTTCATGTCGTGATCTTAACCGTCCGTGCCCGGAATGCATAAATTCTATCACAGCGACAACCTGTGCCTGCTGCAGGCGACCAGTGAAATCGGCTCACCGAGGAGCGGCTGCTCTGAAATATGCGACAGGTTGGGGAGCAGTTCACGATGCCGTCTGGCGGCATCCTGCGTGGTGTGCTATCCGTTGACGAGTTCTTTCCGTTTCTTCTTGTAGTTGCTCGCGACGTAATGGTCGACCAGATTCTTGAACGCCAGGGCCAGTTCGTCGTACGTACCTTCGAGCGTAACGTCCTTTTTTCCATCGATATAGACAGGACAGCGCGGCGCTTCGCCGGTCCCGGGCAAACTGATCCCGATATTTGCAGCCTTCGATTCACCAGGGCCGTTTACAATGCAACCCATCACGGCCAGCGTCATCGTTTCTACACCGTCATAGGTTTGCTTCCAGGTGGGCATCATTTCGCGAATGTAATCCTGCGTGCGCTCCGCCAGTTCCTGAAAGGTAGTGCTGGTCGTGCGCCCGCAGCCAGGGCAGGCAGTAACGCTCGGTGAAAATGAACGCAGGCCTAAAGACTGCAAGAGTTCGCAGCACGCATAGACTTCTTCGCGCCGGTCTCCGCCAGGCCGCGGCGTCAGCGAAACCCGAATCGTGTCTCCGATCCCTTGGTAGAGCAGCACGCCCAGCGAAGCTGAGGACCACACCAGGCCTTTCATTCCCATGCCCGCTTCCGTCAATCCCAGATGCAAAGGCTGTTGCGTTTTTGAGGCCAGGTCGCGATAGACCGTGATCAGATCGCGGGGGCGAGAGGTTTTACACGAAATAATAATCTGGTTATGGCGTAACCCGCTCTCAAGGGCAAGCTCGGTCGACTGCAAAGCAGAAAGGACCATGCAGTCGTTGATGATTTCTTCCGATTCCTTGCCAAGATTCTTGTCGGTGTTTTCCTGCATCTTCTGCATGACCAGATCCTGGTTCAGTGAGCCGCCATTCACCCCAATGCGAACCGGCTTCCCGTTATCCCGAGCGATCCTGCAGATGGTTGAGAATTGCTCATCACGCCGCTGACCAGCACCCACGTTTCCGGGATTGATCCGGTACTTATCCAAGGCCTCCGCGCATTCTGGAAACTTGGTCAGCAGAACATGCCCGTTATAATGAAAATCGCCAATAATCGGTACGCTGCAGCCGGCATCGAGCAGCCGTTTCTTGATGACCGGCACGGCTTCGGCCGCTTCCGGGACATTTACGGTCCAGCGGACAATCTCACTGCCCGCCTCGGCGAGCTCGAGCGTCTGCTTGAACGTCGTTTCCACGTCGGCCGTGTCCGTATTGGTCATGGATTGCACCACAATCGGCGCTCCACCGCCAACCTGCACGTTCCCGACTTTCACTCCATAGGTCTTATTGCGCGGGTGCCGCAAAGCCGCCGCATCAAATCCAGAAATCTGGTTCAGCATATCCATCTATTTTACCAGCCTCGGCGTATTCCTGTCCTGTCGCCCTTGTTTACCGGCCGACCTTGACCCGATGCAATTCAAGAGGTACCTGGGGAGTACCATCACAGGGGACGTTCGTGATAAAGCGCGACGTGCCATTGCTGTCTTCAAATGCGAAGCCACTCTGTTGCGATCCGCCCTCGTATCCCCCCAGGAACTGGGGATTTGGCCGGAGCAAAGTGCCTGACCAAATCCGAGCTGCGAAGCTGCGTTTGTCCTTTGCGTAAAAAACCATCCTCCAAGAACGCCCAGCAGGATGGCAAACACTCCGAGTCGCAGTATGATCTTTTTCATATCCTGTCCTCCCATGAGTTTTGTAACACGGAGGGAGACCTGTACCTCGAGAACTTTGAATCGTTCGGCTACGGAATGAATTTACACGGAACGATGTATGGATGATTGGCCAGTCAGGAGATAGCTTAATAGCAATTTCCAACTACCAACTACACCTGCCGGGACGCTTTCCTAAAAGCGTCCCCTTTTTTTGGAGAATCAAGGGTCCCCTCTGAAAAGACGCGACGGTAAAAATTACAGAAAACACAGCGATCGAGTGCTCTTCTTGGGTACTGGGCCAAGGGGAAATGACTGTAGGACTTTCTAACTAAGAGCCAGGAAGGAAAGGGGTTACAGGATTGGCTGCCGGCATGCATTTTTCCTCCGGTAGTGGAGGAACCCAGACATGAACTCCGAACCATCTTACCAAACTTCCTTTTGCACCGACTATGACTCTTTATTACACGAATGTGAAAATGCACAACGCATCTGGTCCGAGTGGCGAGACGAAATGAATTCGCTCGGCGCGTACCGTTTGAACAAGCAAGTGTCAGACGAACTTCTTCGGCTGCAGGCAAAATTCGCCAAAGCCTATGCGCGGCTAGAACGGCACACGCATGAATGCAATCTTTGCCAGTTTGTTGCCAAGCTCACTGAAGAACGCGCCGAAATGCCTTGCGCCACGGCAGCAACGCCCGAACACGCGTGGCCGGTGTAGTCACCTTCCGAACTGTAAATCCAGGGGCCTTGCGCTGATCAGGGAGCAGGGTTCGTCGGGTGCAGGGTAGACATCACGTTTTCAGGATGCGATCGGCGATCGCGAAAGCAGGGCTATGTCTCAGGATCTGGAGAGTGCTATGTCGTCGACAAGTGGAGTCAGTGCGTGTTTCTCAGGTACGATTCAGAAAATCATTCGAGCCGTGGATCCCGGGAAACCGGACAAAGTACAGATTGCCGTTTGCGGTGCGGACGATCTGTACCGCGAGCTTCGCGTGGATAATATCTTTCAGGATGAAGATGGAGATCTCGTGAATCTCAACCAGGGAGACGAGGTAGAGATCACGATCGTAAGCGTCCCGCAAGTCGCCAGTCGGGATTCCGAAAATCTTGAAAACCGCGAAACTGCGGACGGATTTTAGGTATGTTGCGGACGAGGATCGCTGGCGTGGTTTTGCGATTCTCTTGAAGGACGTCGGTAGAATTTCTTGCCGCAGCTGTCACACCAATACGGGCGAAGTCCGAGAATCCGGGAAATTAACCAATCTACGCCTTGCCGTTCAACCCTCCAAACAGTGAGGCTACCGCACCTAAAACAGTGACGAGTGTGGGATGTTTTCATGGCATTCAGTCCATACTTCTCTCAAGGGGCCGCGACCGGGGAGATTATTCTGCACTCTGAACAGGACACTTTGGCATACAGCTTATCCCGTATGGCGGGTGAGGTCTGGGAGGACTACATTCTAGCAAAATCTACCCCGTATTAAACCCGTGAGGGGCGCTTTCCTCCGTCTAAGCGTCCCTCCGTCCTTTTTAAATTTCAGTGCCGCAATTCATCTATTTCTCTCGCCGATTTTGTCTTGGCAATCACATTGGTAAGCACGGCTGCAAACTTCAACGCCTCTCTCCTCGTTCATCGATGCGTCGAGACTTCCCCGCTGCCGGCAGCGGCCCGTTGGCTGTCAGTTTAAAAAGCTTACTAACGGACGCGGTGCCGGCGTAGAATACGCCCAATGTCCACCTGAAAGATTGGAGTGTGTCTGATGTGGAAGCAATTCTGCTTGCTCGCAGGTTTGGTATTTTCTGCTGGTGCGATTCTGGCGCATCAGGACTCGGCGCCACCCTCTCCTGCTGCACAAACGAAAATTCCTGACGATGCCGTAAAGACTCCAAATCCTGTCAAGCCTACGCCCGCAGGCTTGGCCCATGCGAAAAAACTGTTTGGATTTGATTGCGCGATGTGTCACGGGAAAGCGGGCGATGGGCAGGGAGATCTCGCACTTGATATGAAATTGAGTCTCCCGGACTGGCGTGATCCTGCAACGCTGAAGGATGTGACCGACGGCGAGATGTATTACATCATCAGCAAAGGCAGAGGGAAAATGCCCGCCGGTGCGGATCAGATGAAGCCCGATGAAATCTGGATGATGGTGAATTACGTTCGCACGTTCGTCGATAAAACCGGGGCAAAGGCTAAGCCTTGATCTCCCCACACGTGGACTTTGCCGCGATTGATACAATACCAATCTTGAGGGTGTTGTGGGCAATCCACTTTGTTCAACTAGATGGCTGGCGAGGGGAATATGACTTCGACGAATGAACTCTGGCCTGCCGCGACGCTTCCTTCCAACCGTACTCTAGCTTAGTCCAGGTTCAGACCGTTCCGCGTAGACCCAGTGCGTCGGCTTGTTCTCGCATAGCTGCGATGCAGAACGCGATGTGATCGTCTAGAGGCTTGCCCAACTCAGCTGATCCCTGAATCACATCTTCCCGGCTCACCCCTCGCGCAAATGCCTTGTCCTTCATCCGTTTCCTTACGGAACTGACTTCGAGATCCAAAATGCTCTTCGATGGACGAACATAAGTGCATGCAGTGAGAAAGCCCGCCAGCTCGTCGCAGGCAAATAAGGTGTGCTCGAGCGCCGATTCCCGGGTTACACCGGAATAACTGGCGTGTGAAAGGATCGCGCGAACGATCTGCTCCGGATAGCCGAGCTCCCGTAATATCCTTGCACCTTCGGCGGGATGCTCATTGTCTGGAGAGTGGGCTTCGTTGGGCCAGCGTTCGTAGTCGAAGTCGTGGAGAAGTGCTGCAATTCCCCAAAGCTCCTCATCCGCACCGGCCTCGCGCGCGTAGGCTCGTACGCAGGCTTCAACGGCGAGCATGTGCTTTCGAAGACTCTCCGAAGTGGTGTACTCGCACAGCAGTTTCCAGGCGTCATCTCTAGACGGCATCGGTTTTGCTCCTCGCGGAAGTAATTAAGGATAACCAAGCGCGACCGCGGGGGGGAAGGGCCTTCGTGGGTGAAGCGGAGCGAAGCTTGCGTGTCGACGCGCCAAAACTGCCCTAAGTGAGAAAACTGCGTCGTGCTTTCAAAATAAAATCCCCGGTTTGAATGAAAATGTGTCTAGTTGCAAATCACGTCGTCGAGGAACGGAAGCACAAGATGTTGTTGGGACGAGCTGATGGGAACACTACAGGAAGAATAGAGTGCCATTGCCCGTTCGGTCGGACAGGCGAAAACAGGGCGTAAACACGGCGAATTCCGGCTGTTTTCCTTCGACTCCCTGCAAAAATACACTTGACACAGTATGTGCATTCGAGCGAGACTCCGTTTGCGCCAGTTACTCATCCTTCCCCCAAAGAACGCTCCGACGTTCCTCACCTATCCGCACGCCGGAAAAACCAGTCAGCGAGGAGTACCGGTGTCGGCAAATATGGAAAAAGAAACCACTATGAATACGTTGGAGATCGATCGGGAAGTCATACGGTGCAAAACGTGTGGGCTTGTCCAATACCGGACACGTACCGGCAACTGCCGTCGCTGCGTGCACGCCTTACCTCAGAGATTGGAGTATCTGATCCCTGAAGAGGTGGTAAAGGAAGAACAAGTCCCGGCGGAAGCAATGCCGTCGAAGTTTGCCAATCAGGAGACGGTCGAGAATATCGGCCAACGGATTCGGCAGCTACGGGAATCGCGCAGCATGACGCAGAGTCAGCTCCAGGCACGGTCGAAAGTCAGCCGCTCCTACCTCTCGCGCATCGAGAGTGGGCAGATGACGCCGAGCCTTGGAACCCTCGAAAAGATCTCCGAAGCGTTAAACGTCGGCCTGAACCGATTCTTCATCCCGGAATCGGACGGCGAAGCGTTGCTCGAAGATCCGTTTATTCAAGGCCTGCGCCCGTTCCTGCGGCAATTGGACTGGGAACAGTGGCAATCGATTCTGAAGCGCTTGCAAGCGATCAGTGATCACGTCAATGCAGCGCCGATCAACCTCCGCCCTATCGGTAACCCGGCTCGGCTACCGCAGCCCGCGCCGGCGAATGGCAACGGACAGCACGGGCATATCGGCCACGCCAGCCATTCGAATGGGCTCGTGCCCGGGCACGCCCATGGTCAACCGCAGGGCTACGCGCTGCGGCGGCCAGGATTGCCAGCATTCCAACGTCCGCTGGCACGATAAGAGTCTTTACAAACTTGCAGTCGCACGACAAAAAGCGCCCCGGAAGTTCCGGGGCGCTTTTTTTAGTCACCGGAGCTCTGCGCGTTACAGCGAAAACGTCTCGGAGTTTTATTGCCCTCGGATGCGCCCTGCCGAGCCGCTTCTCTTGACCTGGCAAGTAGTGCCGGAGGCTCAAGGGCAATGAGTGGCTTGAAGTCGCGCGCCAAAATGAGAATGTGCTGCACCTTTGCGAGCGAGTGCGATCCGGTGATCACGACACCGGCCGGCAGGTTCGTCGCAAAGACCAACATCTTCAGTCGTCCGGAACGCATTGATTTCATTTCGAGAATGCCGATCCCAGAAACGATGGACGTGAGCGAGATCATGGCTTCGGGCGTGGTCAGGACAGGAATTTTCTGAATTTCGTGTATTATTCGCGCACGACAGCAACTTTTGCCGAGGGCACTTCGATCCGCATCAATCGCCGATTATTGTCCAGGTACAGAATGACTTCGAGGTCCGAGGTGACGACTTTCAGTGTCTCGTAGGATTTGCCATTTGAGGAAATATCTCCACCGGCGGTAACCGTAATTGTGCCGGGGGTGAGTTCCTGCGGGATCAAGACAGAGAAATTCTGCGTTCCTTTGCGGGACCAGTCGTACACGCGAGCCAGCACGGCATATTGATGATAGAGGTTGTTATCAAGAACCACGACAACTGGCGAACTGAACGTCAGATCTTGCTCAAAAGGACGAGCGCCCTGCATCTGGAGCGTCATTTTCGCCACGCCATTTGTGAATACAACGTGCGCACTGTTCGTTTTTTCCGTCTGTGCGGTCCAGTCATAGCTGAGGGGAGTTCCATCGGGCTGCAGGCTCAGATTTCCAGTCACATTGGTGGGCGTGGTTCCGGGAACCTTGATCGATGAATTGCCTTTGGCAGTCCAACTGCCGCCATTCTGAACAATTTCGAATTCTTCCCGGCCTACGCTGCTGTTATCGAGAAGGATATTTAACTTGCCTTTGTCGGCGGCAAAGACTGATCCATTGGATTTCTTTTGCGCTGCCTCTGCCAGCAAACCAAACGAAATGACGGACAGGATGAATACAGCGAGCAGGACGGATTTACGATTTGTCGACATTCAGATTTCCCCCTCAGGGTTGTGGCTTCCTTGCAGCAAAATCAGTCTCTGCCAGATTACCGGAAATTCCGGCAAGTCCTCTTCGCAATATTTCGGTCACAACAGTCGAAGGGTCGCCGGAACTATCCACACGAAAATCAGCGAGTTGGTATGAACCGAGACGCTGCTCATAGAGTGCACGGAAGCTCGATTCATCCCGAAATAAGGGACGGCCTGTCATGGTGGTACAGCGGGCGAGCAGCAGATCGATGGGAGTATCAAGCCAAATGACCGGAACTCCGGCATTCCGCAGGAATTCAGGCGCGCCTTGCTGGGCGTAGGTGCCTCCGCCAAGCGCAAGAACTGTGGACTCGGCGCGCTCAATCGAGCGACCCAGCGCTGCGCGCAACTGATCGGCCTCCAGTTGGCGAAAGGCCGGCTCGCCGTGACGTTCAAAGAATTGCGGGATCGTTATGCCGGAGACTTCCTCGATTCTTTCATCGAGGTCGACAAAACGCCAACCCAGTTGCTGGGCGAGCCTCGAGCCGACGGTACTCTTGCCAGAGCCCATGAAGCCGGCCAGACAGATGACTGGGATGCGCGGCGTCGTTCCGCGTGAACTGGAAGTTTGAGTCACAATTCTCTAGAGCGCGAGCTAGTTGCGCTTCAGAATCCGAATTGTACCACTGTAGGAAGAGAGTTCTACCTTGGCCAGCCCCTGGCCAACGGTGCCAAACAAGCTGTTCGTGAACTTGCTTTTATTATGATGAGAGGAATGGGTATCAGGCTTCATAAACTCCGCGGCCTGATTATCGACCGTGCCATGAATGGTCTCGGCTTTCAGATCGAACGAATCACTGCCCGAGAAGCGAACTTCGACCAGGCCTTTTCCGCTATTCATTGTATAAATGCCGGTGCGAAGAAAATCACCGTCGTAGGTAATGTTGCCGGTTGTTGTCATTAAATTTACGTTCGTGAGTGATGGCTGCAGGATCTGCGCATGACCTGAGATCGAAGTGAATTCAAGTTTCCCGGAACAGAGCGTGCAAACGAGCGAACCACCGCTTGTCCGAACAATGATGTAGCCCGATACTTCCTTTAAATGGACATCACCCGCAAAGCTCTGCAGTTTCATGTCGCCGCTGACTTGCTCCACCAGGATAAGCCCAGTCTGTGTTTTCAGCTGCAATTCAGTTTGCTCGGGAACCGTAAGCTGAAAATTGGCTTCAGAATCATGAGGATCCGATGAATCGGTTAGAGCGCTTGAGCTGATATCGATTCGATCTCCAGCCTGTTCAATATCCACTTCCACTTTCGATGGAGAGTACGTACTGGAAACAACAACTTCCGAGTTCTTCCAGGACTTTACCTCGATTCGACCATTCACGATATTTTGCAGTACCACAACCGGTCGATTTTTGACCGGGAAGTGTTGCTCCTGCGTTTCCGGGCCACCCGCCCATGACGGAGCGGCAGCAAGGAAAAGAAAACCTGAACCAAAAACAGTCAACAGCGTGCGCTCACCGATCTTCCACCGCGTCATCACTGTTCGCTCCTTCCGCTATCCAAAATAGCGCCGATCAATTCTTGTTGTTGTTGCTTCGCGCTCTCAAGATATTCGCGAGCCAGCGTATCGTTCGGGTATCTCTTCAGATGCGCTTCACATTCTGCAATAAATTCGTTTACGGTTCGCAAATTCGTGCGCAAAGCGTCATCCAGTTCCGGATTGCTCATTCCGTGGCCAACTTTGCCAATACCACCGACCTGATCGGCAATCTGGATTTTTTGCGACGGCGAAGAAGTTCCGCCACCAGTTTCAGGGAGAGGTCGAGCTGGTAACGGCCTCGGCTGCCGGGTCCTACCTGCCGCAGCCAGTTGAGCTCCGGCTACAGCCGACACACGCGGCGCCGGGACTAGAGTTGCAGCATCGGCCTGGCCGTTTTCAGTTTTTCCAGGCGCGGGCGGGAACTGTTGCTGCTGCATCGCGACCTGCGCTGCTGCCTGTGGAATGGCTGGAGACTGCGGTTTATGGAATTGCAAGACAGCGGCGATGGCCAGAGAAAGTCCGATCCCTGTCGTGGCCAGCACCCGCGGAGTGAACCATGCACGCAAATTGCCCAGCCACTGCACAGGTGGTTCCGTTTCGACCGCAGTTGGCTCGTTGATCAGGCCCTCGGCCTCTATTTGAGACCGCAAGGAAATCCAGACTCTCCGGGGCGGATCAACTTCAGCCGGAAGTTTCTTTGCTATCTCGATGATAGAGGCGAAATCGGCAAGAAGATCCTGACAGGCAGGGCATGCGGCAGCATGATCCTGCGCGGCGTCTGATAATGGCGATAGACCCTGATGTTCGAGAAGAGAACTAAATTCCTTACACTGCATACACCGACTCCGGAGAGATGGGAGCTGGCAGGCCAACCATCTCTAATAACAAAGACCTGATCACTACAAAAAACCGTGCACGCGTCCGCATCCTCATGTTAGCTCAATCCTGCGGACCGGATAAATTCTTTGAAGCCTGGCGTTCCTGCCGGGCCTGATCCCGGACCTCTTCCTGCAGCAGTTCGCGCAAGCGCGTGCGAGCCTTGTGTAACTGCGATTTCGAGTTGCCTACGGAACAGCCCATAATGTCGGCAATCTCATTGTGCTCATACCCCTGGATATCATGCAGAACGAAAACCGTTCTGTAGCCAGGGGGTAATTTTTCAATGGAGCGATCAAGATTCACTCGATCGACTGCGCCTGAGAGCCGAAGATCGGGAGCGCCCACGTCTCTTTTCGGGCCACTATTTTCGGCATCGGGATCGAGCGTTTCTTCGAGCGAATCGGTGGGGAGCGATTTCTTACGCAAGCGCATTAACACAACGTTCACGGTCATACGGTGCAGCCAGGTGGAGAATGCCGACTCGCCGCGGAACGTGGAGATTTTCCGGAAAAGTTGCAGGAAAGCCTCTTGCATCAAGTCTTCCGCATCCGCCGGATTACTGACCATGCGCAGACAGAGAGCGTAAACCCTGCGACCGTGAAGCTGGTAGAGATGTTCGAAGGCCGCAGCGTCACCCGCCTGAGCGCGACGAATGGCTTCCGCTTCAGTCCAAACAACCGGTTCGGCTGGTCGTTGTCGGGCCAACTGTCCAATGGCGGCGCTGCTGGAACGGATGCGCCGGATACCTCCGAGAGTTGTCCCTGGCATGGCGGTCGAGGCACACATATGAAGCTATAGAAGGCGAAAGCGCCCTATAGGTTGCACGGTGGCGGCTAAAAAACCGCGCCTAGGACAGAAGTTATTGTCCCTTGATCGGGGCAAGGCGTCTATGGGCAAGATTCTGAGTGAGCGGAGCCGTGGCCCAGTTGCCGGACCGAACGGGTCCGATTTCTCCGGCAGGGCGGTGAGGGACTGGGCGAATCGAAGTGGTGCCCGGTCTGGCGAAGCAGACCGAGCGTTGATCCAAAAAAGGCGAGTGATGAGCTTGTTATAATGCAGTTATAATTACAAGTAGTAACCGTATGGAATCGGGCAAAAACCGGGTACTTCGGCTGTATTTTGGTCACCAATCCTTGCTCTCGCCAACGCGGACCACTTATACTCCTGTGGTCAAGATAAAGAAAGGTTGCCGAACCCCTTGGACTTTGAGCCGCGCGATCAGTTTGACCAGAGACAAAAGAAACTTGAACAGATCAAGGCGCTGGGGTATGAGGCGTTTCCTCGGGAATTCCGCTGGACGGAACAACCCGGCGAGATCCTCCGAAAATACGGAGAAAAGGATGGACCAGCGCTCGAGGCAACTCGCATCGAAGTGCGTGTGGCCGGGCGAATCGTCTCTTATCGATTGATGGGAAAGGCCGGTTTTGCCCACCTGCAAGGTTCAGGACAGCGCGTACAGATCTATGTGCGCAAGGACGTGGTCAGCGAATCGGGCTTTGCGCTGTTTCAGTTGCTGGACCTCGGTGATCATGTCGGAGTCAAAGGCCATCTGTTCCGGACAAAAACCGGCGAGTTGTCTGTTTGGGTCGAGGAACTATTCTTCCTTTCAAAGGCGTTACTGCCCCTGCCTGAGAAGTGGCACGGGTTGGCGGATATCGAGCTGCGTTACAGGTTGCGGTATCTCGATCTGATTGCCACCGAAAAGTCGCGCGAAGTGTTTCAAACACGTGCGCGGATTATTCGCGAATTGCGTAAATTTTTTGATGGCCGCGGATACATTGAAGTCGAAACCCCGATGATGCATCCGATCGCGGGTGGGGCAGCCGCCCGGCCCTTTATTACCCATCACAATACGATGGACGTGGACTTGTACCTGCGGATCGCTCCCGAATTGTATTTGAAGCGATTGACCGTCGGGGGTCTGGATCGCGTGTATGAGATCAACCGTAATTTCCGAAATGAAGGTATCTCCACTCAGCATAATCCCGAATTTACGATGCTGGAGTTTTATGAAGCGTACAGCAATTACCGGGATCTGATGGATTTGAACGAGGAGCTGTTTCGACTACTGGCACAGGAGATCACCGGATCGACTGTCGTGAAATACGGCGACGTGGAACTCGATTTTGGAAGATTTCAACGCCTCACCATGCGCGAGGCGATCATCAAATATTGGCCGGAAGGCGCAGGTCCTGCTCCAGCACCGGAGCGGCTGGCTTCAGCTACAGGCGCGCAAGACGCTGCCGATCGGTATAACACTTGGGCAAAATCAAATCACGCGCCTTATGCCGCTGCGAAGGGAAAACTGTCAAACGGTGAGTGGACAGGGCTGCTGTTTGAAACGATGGCGGAAGAGAAGCTCGTGCAGCCGACGATTCTCTACGAATTCCCGACTGAGATATCGCCCCTTTCCAAGCAGAAACCGGATGATCCCTCGTTAACAGAACGATTTGAAATCTATGTGGCGGGGATGGAAATTGCGAACGGCTTCTCTGAGCTCAATGATCCCGCCGAGCAGGAGCGCCGCTTCCTTGCGCAGATCGCGACGGGGGGTGACGAAGTGCCCAAGCAGGTCGATCTGGATTACATTCGCGCCCTGTGTCACGGCATGCCTCCCACTGCTGGAGAAGGTATTGGCATCGACCGCTTGACGATGTTGCTGACGGATTCGCATTCGATCCGCGACGTGATTCTGTTTCCCCTGTTGCGGCCGGGCGCCAACACGGTCGGGGCAGACGCCGAAGATGGCGTGAAGGAGTAGCGGCAGCCGCGCCATGGGATTCGAATGGTTTGTGGCGCGGAGATACCTGCGGTCGCCGAATCGGCCTGCGGTATTGCGGTTGGTCACACTCTTCTCTGTGCTGGGCGTCAGCGCGGGCGTGGCGACGCTTGTGGTGGCGCTGGCGATGAACAGCGGCTTCCGGGAAACCCTCCAGGAAAAGCTTCTCGGCGTAACCGCGCACATCTCGTTGACACGGCCCGGGCCGGGCGGTATCCACGATTACCTTAACCTATCAAAAAAACTGGCAGAGACGCCCGGCGTGCGTTCGGTGACCCCGGGAATTTATCAGACGGTGTTGCTCTCCTTCGGCGGGCAAGCTCGTGGCGTGGTCGTGAAAGGCATCGTTGAGGAACTGGAAACGCGGAGTGATGAAGCGCTGCACACGCTGGCATCCGGAAAAATGGACTTTGCGGCCGACGGCGAAGGAATTGAAGGGATGTTGGTGGGCAAACAGTTGGCCGATGAATGGAAAGTGCGGCCCGGAGACTACGTGACCATGACCAGTCCCCAGGGTCGACTCACGCCATACGGATTGATTCCGCGGACGCGTCGGTTCCGCGTTACCGGCATATTCGATTCTGGATTTTACGATTACGACGAAAACTGGTGCTTCGTCGGAATCGGTGCGGCACAAGCGCTTGCCGGCACAGGCGATGTCGTCAATGTGTTGGAGTTTCGGTTGAATAAACCGGCTCAGGCGAGTGAGATCGCGAAAGCCATTGAACAGATCGCCGGACAAGGCTTCCTGGCCAGCACGTGGATGGAAGAAAATCGGGCGCTGTTTCGCGCGCTACGTCTTGAAAAGGTTGTGACCGCTATTTTTATCGGACTGATTACCTTCATCGCGGGACTGAATATTCTGGTCGTCCTGTCAATGACCGTCACGGATAAAGCGCGCGATATCGCCGTGTTGCTCTCAATGGGAGCGCGACGCGAGCAGATCCGGCGGATTTTTCTGCTGCAAGGAATCGCAATCGGTGCAACCGGAATTGTCGTGGGCTTGACCGTTGGCTATGCGTTCACATGGATTGCCGGGACCTATCATCTGATTCCTCTCGACCCGGAAGTCTATGCGGTGCCCTATGTGCCCTTTCTGCCAAATCCGATCGACGGCGTGTGGATCGCCACTGCAGCCATGGTTATTGCGATCGTGGCCACGATTGTGCCGGCAAGACAGGCTTCGAGGCTACTGCCTGTCGAGATTCTGCGGTTTGAATAGAACGAAACGCGTTTGAAGTCTGGGTGGCAGGTTTTGGAGGGCCAGGTGCTCCTAGAGGGTTGGCTCCAGGAACTGATTCGGGGCGTATTTGCGAATGCGATGTCTAGCGCATCCAAGTAATTGAAAAGAAGTAGCTTATTCTGATCTAAAAGTGAGGCGACCCAGGAGAAACGATGAGCAGCAGTTCCTGAGCGGAAAAGGGAAAACCGCTGGGTTAGTCGGCGCAAACCGGGAGAGATTTACCACAGGTCGGGAGCACTGCGGGTCAAATCTCGCATCTTATATATGGAGTGCGGTGCCGATCCGTCTCATGAGGGACAGCGCGTGAAATAACCGATCGGACACGAATTGATGAGCACAGAAATCACGACCGACCAGCTCCGGAAGCAGAACACGGTGCTCGAAGCTCGCGGACTGAAGAAATCCTACGGCACATCCGCCAGGAAACTCGAGATTCTGATTGATGTGAATCTTGTTTTGCGCGAAGGAGAGATGGTTGCGATTGTTGCGCCATCTGGAGCGGGAAAAAGCACACTATTGCATTTGTTGGCTGCGCTAGACACCCCAACGAGCGGTACAGTATACTTTGAAAATAAAGCAATAGAATTTCTAAAAGACACGGCGCTGGCAACTTTTCGGAATCGCACCGTGGGGTTTCTCTGGCAAAGGCATCAGTTGTTACCGGATTTTACGGCGACTGAAAATGTAGCGATGCCGCTGCTGGTGCGTGGTGAGTCACAAGACGCAGCACGGAAAGAAGCGCGGAAGTGGCTCGAGGAAGTAGGCCTGCTAGACCGGGCCGAACATCGCGCAGGAGAACTTTCTGGCGGGGAACAGCAGCGTGTAGCAATCGCCCGGGCGCTCGTCACCGGACCGAAAGTGCTGCTGGCAGATGAACCGACCGGAGATCTGGACGAGCAGAATGCTTGGGCTGTGTTCGAGTTGCTCGAAAGATTGCACCGTACTCATCGCCTGACGTCGTTAATCGCGACGCACAACCAGGTGCTGGCCGCGCGGTGTGACCGGATTATCGGACTCGAGCATGGTGTTTTGCAGACTCGCCCGGCGAAAGCTGAAGCGACGGGGACCCCAGGGGGAGAAGCGAGCTAATCGTGTTTGAACGATATACTGAAAAAGCGCGTCGCGTAATCTTTTTTGCTAGGTATGAAGCCAGCCAGTATGGCAGCCCGTACATCGAGACCGAGCACTTGCTGCTGGGTCTGATGCGTGAAGATAAAGCTCTTGCGAACCGGTTTTTGCGTCAGCAAGGCTCGATCGAATCGATTCGCAAAGAAATCGAAGCGCGCATCACCATCCGGGAGCGCATTTCTACCTCTGTCGAAGTTCCGTTGAGCGCTGAATGCAAGCGCATCCTGAATATGGCGGCCGAGGAAGCGGAAAGACTCGGGCACAAGCACGTCGGCACAGAACATCTGTTGCTCGGAATCCTCCGCGAAGAAAAGTGTTTCGGCGCAGAAATATTGATGGAGCGCGGATTGCGACTCTCTACGTTGCGAGAGGAACTGTCGCGCACGACCGGAGAGAAGACGACCGCGGCGCGGCCGAAAGAGACGTCGTTGCTGGCCGAATTCAGCCGCGATTTGACAACCGCAGCCGCCGAAGGTTCACTCGATCCGCTTGTCGGACGCGATAACGAGGTCGAACGCGTCATTCAGATTTTGTGCCGCCGCACCAAAAACAATCCGGTGCTGATCGGCGAACCTGGCGTTGGGAAGACGGCGATCGTTGAAGGTCTGGCGCAACGGATTTCCGATGGTGATGTGCCGCCATTTCTCGGTGACAAGAGGATTTTATCCCTCGACCTGTCTTTGATCGTTGCGGGCACGAAATATCGGGGACAATTCGAAGAGCGTTTGAAGACCATCATGAAGGAATTGATGGAGAGCCAGAACTCCATCGTGTTTATCGACGAGTTGCACACGCTCGTCGGCGCGGGTTCGGCCGAAGGTTCACTCGAC
The DNA here is from genome assembly GCA_963831545.1 of uncultured Acidobacteriota bacterium. GTDB lineage: Bacteria > Acidobacteriota > Terriglobia > Acidiferrales > UBA7541 > Acidiferrum. Next base: position 32,094 of record CAWHQX010000017.1, on the reverse strand, counting down.
GCGGCCAATATCCTGAAACCCGCCCTTTCGCGCGGGGAGATTCAATGCATTGGCGCGACGACTCCGGGTGAATATCGAAAGTCCGTTGAAAAGGATCGTTCACTCGAGCGCCGCTTCCAGGCCGTGAAGGTTCCTGCACCGAATGAAGAAGAAGCGATTCAGGTCATCAACGGCGTGCGCGAGCGCTACGAGAAGTTTCACGCAGTGGGTTACACGGATGAAGCGCTGCGCTACTCCGTTTATCTTTCCAATCGATACATTCCCGACCGGTTCCTTCCCGACAAGGCGATCGATTTGATTGACGAAGCCGGCGCCCGCGTGAAATTGCGTCAAGCTTCCGTCCCGGGGGAAGTTGGCGAAGTCCAGAAGCGCGTGAAGTTCATTACGCACCGCATGGAGTCAGCGATTGCGGCACATGAATTTGAAAAGGCCCGCTTTTATTCGGAAGAAGAGCGGAAAGAGAAAGAAAATCTGCGCGTACTGCGTGAACGCTACAAGCTAGACGATGCTTCGACAGGAATCGTGACGCGCGAAGACATCGAGGAAGTGGTCTCTCGGTGGACCGGCGTTGCCGTTACCTCGATTAAAGAAGATGAACAGCAGAAATTGCTTCGCATCGAACCAGAACTGCACAAGCGGGTGATCAGCCAGGATAAAGCCATCACCGCATTGGCGCGAGCAATCCGCCGCAGTCGTGCGGGATTAAAATCGCCATCTCGTCCGGTGGGTTGCTTCTTCTTCCTCGGGCCAACCGGAGTTGGAAAGACAGAAGTGGCGCGTCGGCTGGCTGAATTTCTCTTTGGTTCGGAGAAGTCGCTCATCCGTTTCGACATGTCCGAGTTCATGGAGAAGCATTCCGTATCGAAACTGATTGGCGCCCCTCCGGGATATGTCGGGTACGAAGAGGGCGGCCAGATGACAGAACGCGTGCGCCGCACTCCATATTCAGTTATATTGTTGGACGAAATCGAGAAGGCACATCCCGATTTGTTCAATATCCTCCTTCAGGTTTTTGAAGACGGACAATTGACCGATGGTTTGGGAAATACGGTAGATTTTCGCAATACCATCATCATCATGACATCCAATATCGGTGCGCGGCACTTGCAGAAGCGCACCTCCATTGGTTTCCAGGCCGGGCTAGACGAAGCGGGTCTAAAGAGCATGGAAGATTTGGTGATGACGGAGGTCAAGCGAGCGTTCAATCCGGAATTCTTGAATCGATTGGACGAAGTCATCCTGTTCAATCCGCTGGCTGATGAAGATCTGCTGCGCATTATCGATTTGCTTGTCGGACAGTTGAATGACACACTCATTCATCGTCAGCTGCAGGTCGTGTTGTCCCCAGAAGCGCGCCAATGGGTCCTCGAGAAAACCTGCGCGGACCGAAATTATGGTGCGCGGCCACTGCGGCGAGCACTGCAGAAATATGTAGAGGATCCGCTAAGCGAGGCTTTAATTCAGGGTGGAATCCAGAGACCGGCGACGTTGCAGATTTACGTCTCCGGAGAAGGTCTTGCATTCCGGCCCGTAGCTGAGGCAACCCCGGTAGTCCACTAGCGAATCTGACGCAACACGTGACAGAACGCGAGTTTCCGGTCGGGGATTTGCAGTTCCACGCACGGCCAGTCCATACCGGGTCTGGCGGGAGAATAACATCTTGGGTTTGGGGGCGCGGCCTTGAGCCGATCAACGGCCGCTCGAAGGAAAGTTTGTTTGTTGCGTCGGACGGACGCTCTGCGTGGCAGGCAGGGTGTACGTTCGCGATGCCTCGCATTTGTACTCCTTCTTGGATTCTTTCCGGGCTTTCTGGTTGCTTCTCCTTCGAGCGATTCTTCAGCAAAATCTCCAGTAGAGGCCGTCGACCGGGCGACCAAGATCGATCTGTTTCACGCATCACTCAACAAGGTAACACTCGTAGAAAAGATAGAAGATCTTTCGCCAACTGTTGATCAGCAATCCCCCGCAAAAGAACAGGCTTTCATCGAACGAATCGACTTTACCGGCAATCGCCGGATCCGCACAGACACCCTGAAAGCGCGCATTTTCAGTCGAGAAGGGGATCCTTATAATGAGGAAACACTGCGCCGCGATTTTCAAGCCCTCTGGAATACGCAGTTTTTTGAAGACGTGAAACTCAGTGTTGAGGATTCGCCGGACAAACCAAACGGAAAAATTATTATTTTTGACGTGAAAGAGCGCCCCATCATCCGCCGTATCCGTTATGAAGGTATTCACTCGGTTTCCGAGTCAGATATCCTGGATCGCTTCAAAGAGAAAAAGGTTGGTCTTACGGTAGAGAGTCAGTTCGATCCCACGCGAATCAAGAAGGCAGAAGTCGTGCTGAAAGATCTGCTCGGCGAACATGGGCATCAATATGCGACGGTGACTCCGGAGTACGAGCGCATCGCGTCGAGCAACGCAGTCATTCTGGTCTTCAAGATCGATGAGGGGCCAAAGGTCAAGGTCAACAAGATCAAATTTACCGGCAATCATGCGTTCAGCGACCGCAAGCTGATCCGAGCCATGCACAACGACCGGCCGTATGCAATTCCTCTGTACTTTACAGAAATCAATGTCATGTCGAAGACCTATGATCACGACAAATTGATCGAGGACCAGGAAGTCGGCATCCGCGGCCTGTATCAAGACAATGGCTATTTCAAGGTGGTACTGCCAGATCCGATCATCGAGAATATCGACACCAACGATTTCAAGTATGGAATTCCTGTCCTAGGCAGGTCGCCGGGAAAGGCTGTAAATATAACCATTCCTATTGAAGAAGGCGATCGTTACATGATGGGCACGCTGAAAATTGTCAGCAGTGACCCTGATAAAGCGCTGTCCCTCAAGGTGGATGCACTTAAGGGCGCGTTCCCGATAAAGGACGGCGATGTGTTTTCAGCGGCAAAAGTCCGGAAAGCCATGGAAGATTACGGCAAGATCTACGGACAGTATGGCTTTATCGATTTCACCCCGCAACCGGAATTCGATATCGATGATGCCACGAAAAAGATCAACGTTACGCTGAAGTTTGACGAAGGAAAGCAATACTATGTGCGACGGATCGATTTCAGCGGCAACACCACTACGCGCGACAAAGTGATCCGGCGCGAATTGCTGATCGATGAAGGGCAGCTGTTTAACAAGCGAGCGTGGGAATTGAGCATCCTCCGCCTGAATCAACTCGATTATTTCGACAAGTTGGACGCAGACAAGGCAGCGGAAATCAAGCGGAATACCAAAGAAGGAACCGTTGATCTGCTCCTGAAATTGAAAGAGAAGGGCAAACAGTCGATTGGATTGCAGGGTGGCGTCAGCGGACTGTCCGGCGGCTTCATCGGATTGACCTATCAGACCAATAATTTCCTCGGCCTGGGCGAGACGCTGACACTGTCGGCGCAGGTCGGTCAGTACCAGCGCAACCTGATGTTTGGATTCACGCAGCCGTATCTGTTTGATCGTCCGATATCGAGCGGTTTTACCATTTTCTCGTCCTTGTACAAATACAACCAGGCGCAGCAAGCCGCGCTTGTCACCGGACAAGCGGTCAGCATCAACCCGCAATATATTCAAAATTACAATCAGAACAGTACCGGTTTCACCGCATTCGCCAGTTATCCGTGGAAGAAGTTGCCATTTACCCGCCTGTCGCTAACCTACGGGTTGACGCGGACCAACATCACCACCTACAACGACGCATCCAATTTGCTGTTCACGCAACTGCAGTACCGGGCCATCGCGGGCCCCAGTGCGCTCGACGGAATCATCGCGAGTACGATTACGGCTTCGCTCAATCACAACACCCTGAACAGTCCGATCAACGCGACCTCCGGAAAGAGTTACTTCTACTCGCTCGCATTCACCGGCGGACCGATCGGCGGAAACGTCAATACCATCACCAACACCGGAATGTATACCTACTTCCATCCGATCAACCACAAGCGCAACGCGGTTGGATTCCGTGTTCTGGGTGCATTCACCACCGGATATGGCGGCAAGGAAGTGCCACCATACAGCCGCTTCTACATGGGCGGAGAGAACGACCTCAGAGGCTTTGATATTCGCGCGATTTCGCCGGTTACCTTTATTCCGAGCGTCATCAATCAGCCGATCACGATTCCATATCATGGCGGACTCTATACCTTGACCGTGCCTGTGGTCGCTTACACGATTGCCTTTCCCGGAGGCGATACCCAGGGCGTCTTCAACTTCGAATATCGGATTCCGATTGCCGGACCTGTAGCGATGTCGCTGTTCGTCGATACAGGAACCGATGGAATTTTGCAGAAGAGCGGATTGCGGCTGGATCCTACCGGTGTTGCGAATATCAATCAGACCTTTCCGCTGGCCAACCAGCAGGAACAGCTGACGATTGCGTCTGGAACGAACTTCAAGTTGAGAATGTCGACCGGTATTGAGTTCATCGTGAATTTGCCGGTGGTCCAGGCACCGTTCCGAATTTATTATGCGTACAACCCGCTGCGCCTGCATACCACGCTCGTCGCACCGTATGACATCTACAATCCGGACAACCTCTTTTTGCAATGCCAAGCGCTCGGTTTGACGGATCCGTTGCACCCGAAACAGTGCAGTCCAATCGTTTTGACACCGCTGCAACCGATTATTCAGAACCCCGGCAGATTAAATTACTTTGAACCAGCCAGCACGTTCCGATTTACCGTGAGCAGAACGTTCTAGGCCATGAAGGAACAACGGAGAGAGGCGAAGTTCGCATCTCATTCAGACGAGATTGGGTAAAAACCAGGCAAGACGATCAGCAAGAGGGTGCCGAAATTCCTGTAGCGCCCATTTGGGGGAGATGTCCGTTATGAAGTTTCGAGCGTTTCAGTATGCCGCTTTGGCAATGTTGTGCGGTGCGATTCTGGTACTGAGCGGGTGCAGCAGCTCAAGTCCTAACGTCATTACGGTGACGGTAAGCCCGTCGGCCATTGTGGTCATTGCGGGGCAAGTGCAGACGTTCACGGCAACAGTGGGCGGCAGTACAACCACGACGGTTTCGACATGGAATTGCACCTATTCGTACACCCCGCTTCCGACTTCCACGGTTCCTAACCCGAAAGCGGTAACGGGATCGTGCACCAGCGGATCCACCTTAAACGGGGGTTCTGTCGGAACCTGGGTGATCACCACCACGAACGGCTCCAACGTTCTGACCTATACTGCACCTGCCCTTTCGAATTTCCCGAACCCGGCGCCGACGCTAACCCTCACAGCTGTTGCCGATGCGAACAAGAGCAAAACAGGGGCAGCGACCGTAGCGTTGGACTCCGGTATCCGGGTCACGGTCACGCCGGCAACCGCGACCGTTCCGGTTGGCCTGACGCCTGCTCAGCAGATTTCGCTGAGCGCGTCGTTCCTCAATTCTCCCGCCACGGGCCAGCAGTGGAAACTGGTTCAGCCGAATTCCAGTTCGAGCAATACAAACGATCAAACGGCAAATCCGTTGTCGGATACCTGCAGCCCGACTTGTGGAACGATCGACAACAACGGCATTTTCACAGCTCCGGCCACCTTGCCGACCGATACAGTGCCTTCGGGAAGCGTCTCAACTCCCGCAACGGGTGTATATGCCGTAGTGTGGTCAGCCGCCGATACGGTTCACTATTCCTATGCGACCATCACTCTCGTCAATGCAACGACGAATCCCATAACGTTTAACTCCCTTTATCCGCCAACCATTCCTGCCGGCGGAGTCAATCAGGATATTTGGCTCGATGCGCATAATTTCCTGAATACGACGAGCATCTACTTTACCCCGCCGGGATCAACCTCGCCGTCACTCATTCCCAACACAAATATCTTCACGATTCCTGTGAGTTTGCAATACTGCACGCCGTCGGCGACCGGTGTCACACCCGTGGTCACCTGCGACGCGTCGATCATGACACGCATTCGTTTGACTCCGCAGTTACTCGGAACATTCGGCGCAGGCCAGGTTACCGTGACCGGAATTCCGTGCAACTCCTCAGGCGGTTCGTGCCAGGTTACGGCGACGCCCCCATGCGTAAGGACCTTGGACGCCAGCGGAACAACGGCATCGATCGCCTGCCCCGTACAACTCGTGCCTGCCAGCCCGGCGTTAGTTGCAGCGGTGCCGGACAGTTTCCCGCAGGGACAAAATACAACTCTGTCTATTGATGGAGGCTACTTTGGTCCGACGGGCCAGCCGATTGTGAAGTTGCTGCTCGATGGCGTTACGAATGTGGTCAATCAGGCAAGTTCTGGACCACGTGTCCTCGTCGGAACACCGCAGGGCAGCCAGATTCCGACTCCCGGATTGTTTGAAGTATCAGTGCAGAGCGATGTTGCGCAAAGTTCGTTGCCACTTTTTCCGATTGTCACGACCAACATCGCCGTTCAGCCATCATTTTCCGACCTGAATTCAATCTACCATCCGGCAGTAAATCCACCGCAGCCGTATCCTCCCAACAAAGCATTGCCAGCAAAAGCGTTGTCGAGCAGTATCGCTCTCGATTCACCCAAAGGTTTCGCGGTAATTACGGAGCAGGGAATCAACCAGGCACAGTTTGTTGATCTCAGTAGTGGAACCCCGAGCCCCGCCGGATCGTTTGCCACCGGGAATGCGCCGACCAGTATTGCGATCGATACCCAGATCAATCTTGCCGGCTATTCCGGACAGGATTTGGGAATTGTCGTGAACAGCCTGGACAACACTCTGGGGCTTTACGCGTTAAACGCACCGAATTCTGCCACGCCCGTGGGCACGGTCCCGGTGGATTTGGCGACCTTAATCGGACAACCCGGGGCAACCGGACTGCCCAATCCGTTTTCCTTTGGCGTGGATCCCGGGACTCATCTCGGAGTGGTCACCTACCAGAACACCAACATCGCGTTCATCGTGGACGTGAATCCGAACCTCGATGGTTCAGACAAGCATGGATGCTTCCTGCCTGGTAAAACACCGCCGTGTGTAACAGCGCCTGTGTCGCTCGTCACCGGATCAACACCGCAAGTTGTCATGCAACCAAACGCACCTCTGGCTTACGTGACACCTGGAGGGTCGGGATCGACGTCGGTTGTCGATCTGTTGCAGCAAGGCACAACAGCGAAGATTGCCCCGGCCGTCGCGAATGGGACGAGCGGAGCTGTACGAACGGCCGGAATCACTAAAATCATTACGCTAACGCCACATGGAATTAATCCTGCTCTCGGCGGAACGGTCATCGTTTCAGGACTGCTCCCAGCAGACTTGAATGGGACGTTTCAGGTTATTCCGGGAAGCGTGACTGATCCGTACACGTTTTCTTACTCGCAGCCAGGAACAGCCGACGAAACGGAAACCAATACGTCTTCCATGCCGGGACAGATTGAATACGGCACGCCTTACTATTCTTTCAACACCGGATCGTTCGCGACAGGTGCTGCCATTAATCCCCAGACCCGGACCTTTGCCTGGGCTGATTACAACGACAGTTCCCAGCAGATCGGGTTCATCGAAACGCTTGACCAGACCGTCACGACGCTAACGCTCACGGCAGGAAGTTGCCAAAACTGCTCACCGTCGCCAGCCGGCGCACCAGAAATCGGATTCCGATCGGTGGCGTTTGATCCCAACACCAACGTTCTCATTGCGTACGATCCGAGCGTAAACAGCGGTCCAAATTTCTCGGACAATGCGATCTCCCTGATTAGCCCGGGTGGACCTGCAAGCGGAACGACCTTGCAGCCTTACCGGATCATTCAGGCGATTTTGACTGGCCAGGTTGGAACGGGAAGCTATACGCCAGCGGGCCAAACGGTTCCCGTAACCGTAAATGGGCCGATGACGTACGATCCAAAAACGAAGAATGTGCTTGTGGCGAATGCGGGCAGCAACTCGCTGACGTACTTAAACCTTGATCCAAACAACATGTTCAAGCCTGTGGCGATTCAAAAACTACAGATCGCCAGCGCGGGAATTCCAAATTCACAGCCGACACTATCGTCTGTTGACGGGCTGTACCATCCCTCAACGTGCGATCCGACAAATCCGGAACTGACTTGCATGGCGCAGGCCCTGCCGCTCAATCAGACAGCCCTGGTGAGGGTACTTGGACAAGGTTTCGGCACTTCGGCGCCGACCGGTACCTGGGGAGTGCGCCTGGACACCCAACAATCGGGAAGTTGTGCTGGGAATCCGGGTACGTTCTGTACAACGTGGATCAGTGACAGCGAACTCGATGTGACAATTCCGGCTTCGATGCTGACCGTTGCGCATGACTATGCCTTGGATGTCCTGTTGCCAGGCGGACTCGTTTCGAATTCTATCGATCTGTATGCGGTGGGAATCCTCGATCTCACAGCTGCCTGCCAACCAACGGCAACGTTTCCGCAAGGTCCGGAAGGCGTGGCCATTGACGAGACCCGCAAGGTGGCGTATGTCACGAATTACGCCTGCAACAGCGTATCTTCGATTGCCATCGACCCGGCCGGGTACAAGAAGGCGGACGGATCGATCGCACCGTACGCTTCGATCTTGAACACGGTCACGGTCGGAGCAAATCCGATCGGGATTGCAACCTTGCCGCGACTTGGCTACACCGTTGTCGCAAACAGCGGGGCTACGCCCACAGGGACTGCTACCATCCTCGATACGAGCAATCCCGAAGCGATGAAGGTGCTGTCCTTCACGATCAGTACGACGAGCGGCGGCGTTACGACCACAACGACCCAGAATTACGTACCCGTGGGACTTTCACCACTGGGAGTTGCCATCGATCCGGATCACGCGTACGCGCTTGTGGCAAACAACGGATCAAACACGGTCACCTCGATCGACCTGACGGTATTGCTCCCTGGCGCAGTCACGGACACCAGTCCAAGTCCGACCACGGTCGCAGTGAGCGGAGCGCCCACCGCCATTGCGGTGGACACAAACCGTGGAATTGCCGTCGTTACGTTGCTGCAGAATTCAGGTACGACTGCCGCCACCGCGGGGATGGATGTCATTAATCTTTCGACACAACCGCCGGCGCGGAGCACCAGCGCGTCAGTGAATACGCTCAGTGCAGCTTTGACCGGACTGGCGTTTGACCAGTCCCAGGCGACCTCGACTTCGAACACCAGTTCGAATGCGTTGTTCTACACAACATCGACGCAACAGAATGCGATCTACGCGTTTAATCCTAGTTCAGGCGCTATCCAGACGATTCGCGTGGGAATCAATCCGTATGGGGTGGCCCTTAACTACAACACCGGCGCACTGATGACGATCAATTCAACGTCAAATACGACTTCAGTTGTAGATACCCAAACTTTTCGGACCAGAGAAACGCAGAATATCAGCAGCTTCTCGCAGTTCCCCATTGCGATGGATATCTTCAACAGTATTGGGATTGTTGTCGACCAAAATAACAATCGCGTGCTGTTCCTGCCCGTCCCGAAATAGGGGCTGGTGAACTCGGTTCAACGTGGGCCGAGCCGGATCGCAGGATCAGCCGGTTGGCTTAGGATTGCAGGGATCTCTCGGAGTCAGTTATACTTCCATGTTTGCGTTGAGATGGTTGTAGGCCTCCCTGTAGACCCTGAGCAAGGAATTGCAGAGAGAATCGACCGAGGACGGCAGAAGTGTGTGATTCCCGGTGGTCGCGAGGCAGAGGTTTTAGCCGGTAAACGGTTACGTTATCCAAGGGATGTCATTTCGTTGGTCGCTCAAGCGAGGAGCGAAAGACGCACCCGGAAATGAACAAGGAGAATACAGTGAATTCCAGAAATATGATTCAAACAGTTGCGCTGGCAGCGGCGGCCCTCTTGGGTACGGTTGCGGTTCATGCGCAAGCCGCGGCGGGAGCTGCCAACGGGACCAAGATTGGCGTCATCAACGTGCGGCAAGCCATCGTAACGACCTCGGAAGGCAAGCAAGCTTCGGCGGAATTGCAGGCGCAGTTTGCTTCGCGTCAGAGTGAATTGGAAGGTTTGAATAAACAGATTAACGATTTGCGGCAACGATTGCAGTCCGGATCCGCAACCCTCAGCGAAGAGGAAAAGCAACGACTGACCGTACAGGGGCAGCGGATGGCCGCGCAGCTTGAGCGCAAGCAGAACGAAATGCAGGAGGACGTGAATGCGGCGCAGGGCGAGGTTGTGGACCGCATCGGCCGCAAGATGATCGATGTCCTGGACCGCTATGCCCGTGAAAATGGATTCGTTGCGATCTTTGACTCTTCTGCTCAGAATTCGCCGATTCTGTACGCTTCCACAAACATTGATGTAACCAACGAAATCATCAAGTTGTACGATCAGGCATATCCTGGAGGCGCTACGGCAAAACCGGCGCCGGCAAAGCCCGCGACTACTCCGAAGCCGGCGACGACTCCGCCTGCAAAACCGTAAATTCCGCATTCAATTGGAATGCGAAAAGGGCCGTCAAAGAATTGACGGCCCTTTTTCTTGTGTGCCGAGCATGTTCGATAGGTGAAAGTCCTCTTCAGAGCCGGAGGGAGGCGAACTGATAGCGAAGCGCCAGGGCTGAACCGTGAGGCAAGGTCTGAAAGAAGCGTGGAGCAAGACCCGCATGTCGGGGGGTGTGGCAGGGGCGAACGGGCAAACGCTTCCCCTATGCCGATTGGACGGCGAGCAGCCTGGTGGTGAGCCACCTCTTCACAGGCGGATGAAGGTGAAGTGATCGAGAGGCACACGGTCTCGTCCGCCAGGTAGGACTGACAAAGCTCGTTGCGGATAGGAAAGGGCGGTGCGAATTGCTATCGGGCAGATTGCCCGCAGCCCTGCCAGCCCTGCCAGCCGTGCGACGCCGGGTAAAGGCAGGGCGAGAGTTTCAAGATGCCGTTCGCGAAGTGTTAGCGGCCAACGCACAACTACTGGTACTGGAGCGCAAGAAGCTCAAGAAAAAATGAACCGTTCGACGCCACGTCATCTGCTCCACTATGTGACACGGCGTCTTCGTCTCCGACAGTATCTCAAGGATCCAGGAGACGGTCGGCAACAACCTCAGATTCCAGCGCAAGCTTTGCTCTGGGCCTTGTTGATCGGGCAAATTCTCCGGCAATCCAGTTTTCATGCGGTCGAGGCGTTGGTACGATCTTCGGCACGACGCACGCTCTCCATCGCGACTCCGTTCTGTGACGATACCTTGGGTTATTTCACCGAGCGGCTTGATCCCGGCCCAACGCGGCAAGCCCTGCTCTCACTCATCCGCGGCGCCAAACGCAACAAAGCCTTCGATGATTGCCGCTGGATCGGGCTGGCCATCGACGGCACGGGTGCAGGATGGAGAACGCACGTGGGTTGCAAGCTCTGTCGGCCGAAGCAGAGTGCGGTGAAACAGATCTTGGGCTATCAACATGCATTCGTGATGGTCAGCGTGGTGGGAACCGGCCTGTCGCTGCCCTTTGATGGGGAACCCTACGGACCCGGCGATAGCGAGTATGCGGCCGGGCAGCGCTTGTTGCGGCGAGTGCTTCAGGGTGTGGGAAAGCGCTTTGCCCAGTATGTGGTCGTCGATGGGGAATTCGCTACTGCACCGTTCCTTCATACGGCCGGTGAACTCGGTCTCCACGTGGTGGCACGGCTGAAAGACAATTTGCCGGACTTATTCGCCGCTGCCCGACATCGGTTTCCTTCGGGGCCTCCGACTACGGTTTTCCAGCATGGACCGGATCGCGTGGAAGTATGGGACGCGGAGGATTTCGATCCTTGGAAAACCCTCGAGTGGGAAACCGTTCGAGTGTTCTTCTATCGCCAGCACAAAGCGGACGGCACGGTGGTGGAAGCCTATTGGCTGACGAATTTCCTGCCCGGTGCCTTGCTTTTACCGTGTTTGGAGAATATACTCTATTTTCGCTCTGGAATCGGGTCGCATCATAGGGTGGGCGCAAGCCCACTTTTTTGTTGCCGCCGGCGGTACTGAGCTTTAGACCGGCGTAGGCCGTGGAGTCTCTGCGTGAATTTGGAAAAGGTCCGCGAGGTCGCCGAGAGAGTTGCTCGCTCGGAGGGCTTGGAAATCGTGGATGTCGAATGGAAGATCGGTAAGCAACGCTTCCTACGGGTGTACATCGACCGAGTACCCCCCGCAAAGCAGGCGGAGGGAACTGAGGGCGAAACAGCACCGAGTCCTTATCCCAAGATCAGCCACGCGGATTGCGAGCTCGTGAGCAAACAGCTCAGCGTAATCCTGGACGTGGAGGAATTGATCCCCGGTCCGGGCTATGTGCTTGAAGTGAGTTCGCCCGGTATGGACCGTGCTCTCAAGAAAGCCGCGGATTTTGAGCGCTTTCAGGGCCGACTGGCGAAGATCGCCACGACCGAGCACATCGGTGAAATGAATTTTTTTGAGGGTCGTTTGAAGGGTTTTGCGGACGGGAAAGTCCGCATGGAGTTGAAAGGCAAAGAAGCTCGAATCGTGGAGATACCGCTGGACACGATACGGAAAGCTAATTTGGTCATCGAATTCTAGGACGAGGAAATGGCGAATCTGCTCTATCAACAAATCGAAATGTTGAGCCGGGAGAAGCACATCGAACCCGAGGTGGTGATTTCTGCCATCGAAGACGCCATGGTTGTGGCTGCCCGCAAGTTTTACAAAACGGAAGAAGACCTCCGTAGCAAGTTCAACCAAGAAACCGGCCAGGTCGACGTTTATTCCGTCTACACGGTCGTCGAAGAAGTGGCGGATCCGAAGCGTGAAATGAGTCTCGATGACGCCAAGAAGAAGCATCCTGGCGCAACTGTGGGAACCGAAATTTTAACCGCGAAGCCCACCGACGTTCTGGGGCGCATCGCTGCACAAACTGCCAAGCAGGTGATTTTGCAGAAAGTGCGCGAAGCGGAGCGGGACACGATTTTCAATGAATATCACACTCGCGCGGGTGAACTTGTAACCGTCATCGTCAAGCGTGCCGAAGGGCCGGATCTGATTGTGGACATGGGCCGGACCGAAGCCCGTTTGCCCAAACGTGAACAGTCGAAATTGGAAACGTACAACATTGGCGAGCGTTTGCGCGTTGTGATCCGAACTGTGGATCGAGCGGCAAAAGGTCCGCAAGTTATCGTTTCCCGCGCAGATGCAGCCTTGGTGCAAAGGTTGTTCGAAATGGAAGTGCCGGAGATTTATGACGGCACCGTGCAGATTCGCGCCGCTGCCCGTGAAGCCGGTGAACGCACGAAAGTAGCCGTGGCCAGTCGCGACAAGGATGTCGACCCGGTCGGTGCTTGCGTAGGCATGAAGGGCATGCGCGTGCAGTCGATCATCCGCGAATTGCGTGGCGAGAAGATCGACATCATTCCTTACAACGAAGAAACCGTTGCCTTTGCGCAGAAGGCGTTGAGTCCGGCCAAGGTCACCCGCGTCCAGGTGACAGACCCGGAGAATCGTAAGCTCGAAGTCATCGTTGAAGATTCCCAGCTTTCGCTGGCGATCGGAAAAAAGGGACAGAACGTCCGTCTCGCCAGCAAATTGATTGGCTGGGACATCGATATCAAGAGCGAAGAAGAGAAGCGCCGCGAAATCGAAGAACAGATGACGGCACTGACGGCGCCGACTACCCCGTTGACGGTTTTGGCGGGAATCGGCCCGAAAACCATTGAGAAGATTGAAGCAGCCGGCATTACGAACCTTGAAAAACTCGCCAGCATGACTCCGGAACAATTGATGGAGATTCCAGGGATCGGCGAAAAGATGATTGACAAGATTTATCAGGCCGTGAATCGCTTTTATGAAAGCGGTGAAACGGCTGCATCCGCCGCAAGCGTCGAAGGTGCTGTAGAAACCTCGGACGAAATCGCGGAAGATGCCGCGGAGAGAGTGGAAGGCGCTGCAGAAGAAGCACCTGCAGAAGAACCGCCTGCTCCTGAAGCTGCTGCGGAAGAAAATGCCGCCGCCGAAACAGTTCATGAAGAATCCCCGGCAGAGGAATCCTCTGCCGCCGTTGAAACACCGGATGAAAATAAGCCGGTGGAACAGCAGGAAGAGAAAAATTCCTAACGAAGCATGAATGACGCATCCCAAGTACGTATCAATGAACTCGCCCGTGAACTCGAGGTCAAAGCCAAGGCCATTATTGACCTTCTACCCGGATTTGGCGTAACGGAAAAGAAGACGCATTCGAGCTCAATCACCGTAGAAGTTGCGGAAAAGGTACGAGCACGCCTGAAGTCGGAGGCTGACGCGGAAGCACGCGAGGAATCCGAACGCACGGCGAAAGAAGCTGCAGCAAAGGCCGCAGCCCGTCGCCCCGCTCCGGCAGCGCCTGCACCAGCGGCGCCAGTTGCAGCAAAGCCCGTGCCGCCTGCAGCGCAAACGACCGTCGTCGCCGCGCCACCGGCAACTCCTGCTCCTGCTCCTGCACCTGTCGTTCGTCCGCCTGCTCCGGCGGCAGTTCCTCCTGCAGCGAAGCCGGCAGTTGCTCCGCCGCCCGCTGCTCCCGCTTCGGTCTCAACAGCCCCGGCCGTAAGGCCTTCTGCGCCAGCGGCACCAACGGCGGCTCCTCCTGCCGCGCAAGCTCCTGCAGCAGCGCCGCGTCCAGCAACCGTTCCGCCAGGACAGCTATCGCGTCCTGCGGCGGTCGCACAACCCGTGGCCGGTTCGCGCCCGGGTACAGTTTCGCAGCCGCCCGGATCACGTCCTCAGCAAAACGCGCGTCCTCAAGCCGGGGCACCAGCACGTCCCGCAACTCCGGGGCAACCGCTTCGTCCGGCCAGTCCTGCAGCTCCACCACGCCCTCCGATGCCTACACGCATGGGGAACCGCGGACCGGTCCCGGGAACGACTCCAGGCAGCCAGCAGCGTCAGAGTGGACCAAGACCAGGCCAGCCCATGCGACCGCAAGGTGGTCCGGGCCAAGGCGGCAATCGACCTTATACTCCGCGCCCCAACACTCCGGGTGGTCCGGGAGGACAGGGCAGACCCGGTGGACCGGGTGAGAGAACCTTTGGGCAGAGGCCCGGTGCTGTGCCGATGGGATCGCGGCCGGGTCCGCGCACACCCGGACGTCCGGCAATGTTGCCGCCGTTTCCAGACAAGATGTCGCCCAAGGCAGAGCCGGGCAAACCTCTCTACACGCGCAAACCGACCCAAAGGCAACGGCCGACTGCGGATAAACGGGAAATTGAAGGCGAACGGAAGCTCCATCCAACCCGGCAGCGTCCGGGAGCGGGTGGACGAGTTGCGGTTCCAGTCGCGCCGCCTGAACCACGTCCGCCACGGGACATCACGCTAACCGAAGGGATTACGATCCGCGAATTGGCGGAAAAATTGGATATTCGCGCGAAGGATCTGCTGAAGACGTTACTCGACCGCGGAGTGTTCGCGAGTATCAACCAGGCACTCGATGTGGAAACTGCAACCGATCTGGCGCAATCGTTCAATGGCGTGGTCAGCGTAGTTTCCTTCGAAGAAGAAATGGTTTTGGAGGTCGCGCAGGAAGAAACCAAGGAAAACTTGAAGCCGCGCCCCCCGGTTGTGACGGTTATGGGTCACGTCGACCATGGAAAAACCAGTTTGCTTGATGCGATTCGAGCCGAGGATGTGGCTGCTGGCGAAGCGGGCGGGATCACCCAGCACATCGGTGCGTACAAGGTTCAGGTCGGCGAGCGCGCAGTTGTGTTCGTTGATACACCGGGTCACGAAGCCTTTACCCGTATGCGTGCGCGCGGAGCGAAGGTTACGGATATCGTTGTTCTGGTTGTCGCAGCCGATGACGGTGTTATGCCGCAGACCCGCGAAGCCATTGATCACGCGAAAGCGGCAAACGTACCGATCATCGTCGCGATCAATAAGATCGACAAGCCGGAAGCACAAGTAGAGCGCGTCAAGCGCCAACTGAGTGAACTGGCATTGATGCCTGCCGAATGGGGTGGCGATACGGAATTTGTTGAAGTTTCCGCGAAACAGAAGAAAGGCCTGGATAAACTGCTGGAAATTATTCTGCTGGTCGCGGATTTGCGCGAGTTGAAAGCAAATCCGGATGCGCCGGCAGCGGGAACGGTGCTCGAATCGCGGGTCGATCGCGGACGTGGACCCGTGGCCACAATTTTGGTACAGAACGGCACGCTCCAGATCAGCGACTTCTTCATCGCAGGATCGGTATTTGGAAAGGTCCGTGCACTGTTTGACGAGCGCGGCAAGCCTGTGAAAACGGCACCTCCTTCAACGCCAGTCGAAGTTCTCGGTTTGCAAGGGGTACCGGAAGCAGGCGATCACTTCCAAGTGACCGATGAAGCAAAAGCTCGGCACGTTGTCGAATATCGTCAAGGCAAGCAGCGCGATGCCGCTTTGCGTGCCAGTTCCGGTGGACGCATCACTCTCGATCAACTCCACGAGCAATTAAAGACCGGCGAAGTGAAGGAATTGCCGATCGTAATCAAGGCTGACGTGCAGGGTTCGGCGGAAGTGCTGGGCGAGATGTTGCCGAAGCTGTCTACAGATCTCGTAAAGCTGAAAATTATCAGCGCCGGAGTTGGCGCTGTCACTGAGAATGACGTGTTGTTTGCGTCCGCTTCCGGGGCGATCATCATCGCGTTCGGGGTCCGACCGGACCGCAAGGCGCTGGATCTGGCCCAACAAGAACACGTCGATATCCGGACGCACAAGATTATCTACGAAGTGTCTGACGAGATTAAGAAGGCCATGGATGGACTGCTCGAGCCAGTGCTGCAGGAAACCTACCTGGGTCGCGCCGAAGTTCGAAACGTCTTTCGGATTAAGGGTTCAGGTGCGGTTGCCGGTTGCTACGTGGTCGATGGGATCATGAAGCGTGACGCGCAAGCCCGCGTAGTTCGGGATGGCACGGTGATTTACACGTCGAAATTGAGCTCCTTGAAGCGTTTTAAGGATGATGCCAGCGAAGTACGCACTGGATTCGAGTGTGGACTTGGTATCTCCAACTTCAATGATGTGAAGATTGGTGACGTCATCGAGTGTTTCCAGGTTGTAAAACTTTCGGCTGCGGAAGCAGCCGCTCAGGGTAGCGCCTCCGCCGGACGCAAATAGTTCCCCTTGCGTCTGAGGTGTTCCCGTACCGGAGAAAGCAATGCCGGTTGGACTTCTTACATTAGAGTTGCATCTCGCCGAAGCCCAATCCTTAAAGGATAAGCGGCAAGTGTTGCGAAGCTTGAAGGATCGATTGCGGGCGAAATTCAATGTGGCAGTGGCCGAGCTGGATTTCATGGATACATGGCAGCGCTCGGTAGTCGGAGTCGTGACACTTGCCAACGAGGAGCAGCTTGTTGAAGAATCTTTGCAGATCGTATTAGCCGAAGCCGACCGCCAGCTCGGTCCAGTGCTGATTGGGCACTCTGTAGATTTGCTTTAAATTTTTGCATCGGCCGGTGGGCCCTTCAAGCCGGACGGCGACAGGAACGGAATCGCATGAGTCCCGACAATCATCGCCATGAACGCGTAGGCGAAGAAATCGCCCACGAAATTAACGCCATGCTGGCAGGAGAGCTGAAGGATCCGCGTTTAGAGACTTCGGTAACCGTCAGCGAAGTGCGCGTACAACCGGACATGAAACACGCGCGAATTTTTGTGAGCGTCCGCAACGCGACGTCCAAAGAACAAAGCGACGCGATTAAGGCCCTGGACCACGCCTCGAAATATATTCGACAGGAACTCGTGGAGCGTTTGCAGCTGCGGCGGATACCGGAGCTTCATTTTGTGCTGGATATCTCGCAGGAACACGTCGAACGTATCGAGCAATTGCTGAAGGAAGTAAAGAAGAACCCCACTCCAACAGAGTAGTCAGTGTAGGGAAAATCAGGCAATCTTCCGGAATAAAACGAACCGTACTGTTTCTGAACTGGAAAGGGATTGATGCCACGGCAGCCGCAGCCTGCGCCCTTTGATGGCGCACTGGTGACTCACAAACCGCAAGGCCGCACCTCGCATGACATGGTTGATGCAGTGCGGCACCTGGCGGGTTTCCGCCAGATTGGACACCTGGGCACGCTAGACCCTTTGGCGACAGGCGTTCTGGTGCTGTTGCTCGGTAAGGCGACACGCCTCGTCCGTTTCTATGCCGGGCGGCGGAAGCGCTACACCGCCGGATTTCGCTTCGGATTCGCAACCGATACCTACGACTCCGAGGGAGAAGCCCAGGGTACCGATTCCGCGCCACAGCTCGATCGCTCGCAGCTGGAAGCGTTTGCGTCTGAATCGATGGGCAAATTTGCGCAAATGCCACCCCAATTCTCCGCCAAAAAAGTACATGGACGCCCTGCGTATGAATTGGCGCGCAAGAAGATCGAATTCGAGCTGAAGCCTGCGGATGTGGAACTGTTCGAATTTCGTCTCACCGGAATCGAAGGTAGCGTTGCGCGGTTCACGATTGAGTGTTCTTCCGGGACATACGTGCGTTCCTTGGCCCACGAGATGGGCAAGAAACTGGGATGTGGCGCGCATCTGACGGAGATTTGCCGTACAGCAGTGGGAGAGTTTTCCATCGAACAAGCCATCGCCATCGAAGAACTGGCGGCGGCAGCACGTGAGTCAAGGCTGAAGGACCGGATCATCCCGCTCGAGAATCTGCTGCAAAACTATCCGCGCGTGAACGTTCTACCGGTGCTTGAAAAGCGGATTCGACACGGCGGAAAGTTTCCGGTACTGAGTTCCCAGGTTCAGCCTGGATATCTGGAATTGCCGCCCGGCGCGACGACGCATCTCGACACCGATCCGCTGCAACCACCGCGCTTACGCGTGTTCAGCCAGGAAGGTAAATTACTGGCGATCGCCGAAGCTGTCGTTCCCAGAACTTACCAGCCCATCGTCGTGTTTGACCCGTTGGCTTAGTCAGGTCATTCGGCAAGTCATCTTGACGACCTGCGCCAACCCGTCCTAGGACTGGGGAGGTCGTGTCTGATTTGGATTCTGTTCCGGCTCCGGCTGCGGAGTGTTTGGTGGAGGAGTTGGCTCCGCGGGCGCCGGCTGTGGTTCTGGTTGCGGCGGGGGCTGTTGCTGACCCGGTTCATTCGGTTGCGGTTGAGGAGCCGGTTCTCCAGACGGCGGATTTGCTGGCGGCTCCGAGACCGGCTGCTGTGGCGGTGTTTCGGGTTGAATTGGCGGAGCAGCGGCATTGCGGCCAGCAGCACGACCGCTTGAATCACCCATACCAGCATAGACCGCTTTCGAAATGCGATTCGGTTCGCGAACCCGCCGCGGGGTAATCAGGACCAGTAGTTCCGTATCCTGCAGCGTGTTGTTACGGGTACCAAACAGATAGCCAATGGCGGGTATCTTTGCCAGTCCATAAACGCCGTTGATCGACTTTGTCTCCTCGTTATCGAGCAAGCCTGTAAGCAGGGAAGTCTCATCTTCTTTCAGTCGGACCGTCTGCGTAAGAGTGCGGCTGGAAATGATGGGGATGCCGTTGATGCTCGTTCCTGTCAGCGCTTTGATGTCGAAATCGAGAACGAGTGTTACTTCCTTGTTTGGATGAAGAGTCGGAGTGGCCTTTACTTTTACGCCGATGTCGATGTATTCCGACCCGGGATAGGGCACTTGCGTGTTGCTGCTCGCGCCGGCAATTAGACTGGTGGGACTGATGACGAGCGTAACGGTTCCGGCCGAGCCTGAAAGGTCATTTGTCACCACAACGTCCGGATAGGAGCTGTTGCTGAAGCTCCCGGAGACAATCCCGATCGGGTTTGTGTTGACCGCCTGTTCCAGGGCCTGAATGTATCCAGTCCCCAGATTCACGTACACGGTCACCGTTCCCGAGCCGGAATTGGCCACTGCAATTCCGCTCGTGGACGATTGAAGAAAATTTCCAATTGTTACACCGGTCGGAGTCGAGTCTGTTGTCAGTGGTGAGCTGGCATCAGCCACAAAGGTCCCGTCTCCGTTGCCGTCGAGCAGGGTAATCGTGTTGTCGGATTGATTTACGATGGCTAACCCTGGCCCGGTGCTGCTGGTCAAGGTCCCTGTGGCGATAGACACCGGAAGATTTCCTACCGCGTAAGGTGATTTGCTAAATGGCGTGAATGTTCCGTTGCCGTTTCCGGCCAGAATGGTGACAACCTTCGAACTTTGTTCGACGATTGCCAGGTCGGGATATCCATCGCCATTGAAATCGGCTGTCGTCATCGCGATCGGGCCAGTCGCCCCATCCGGAATAGTGAATGGCGAACCGCTGACTTGTGTAAACGTACCGTCGCCATTCCCATTAAATACCGAGTAAGTGTTGTCCTTGAAATTTGTGACCACGAAGCCAACATTACTGTCGTTGTTTTTGGTGTTGAACGTTCCCGTGACAATCGAGCTCGGCTGATTTCCGACCGGGATCGTATTTTTCAGTACGGCAAACGTTCCATCTCCATTGCCCAGCAAGACGTCGACCGAATTGTTCACAGGATCGGTGACCAGCAAATCCGGGAACGAATTAATTTTTGTGTTGAAGATTCCTGACGCGATAGCGGCGGGAATCGCCGGCACGGACGTTCGCGCATTACCCAGGCTGATGGGGGACCCGACCGCCGGGGCGAACTGAGAGACTGCACCAACACCCTGATTTAACAAAATGGAAACGGTGTTATCTATTTGATTGATCACCGCGAGGTCCAGTGTGTCCGAGCTGCGGAAATCCGCTGATACCAGCGCCACGGGGCCCTGGCCGACAGTGAATGTCTGCTCGTTGATTGTTGTGCCCAGTCCGGTGGCACCGGCACTGATCGAACTGGCCGCAGAACCACTCGAGCCGATGCTGGCGGAAAGCAGGGAAAGAGTGATGGGATAGCGATCTCCCACAAAAAAGGTAGCTGGCTTTCCGTCCTGCGCGCGCAATAGCACATCGCTTGAGCTCTGGACGAGAGACAATCCCTGGGCAAAATTTGCCGTCGCGCTCGGTAGCGTCAGCAAAAACGTTGTCTTGCCGCCGCCGATGACAGTGAGCGGCGGAATGACGGAAGAGAGTGTAGTCACCGCGCCACCCGCCACCGGCGAACCGAAAATCGTTGCGAGCAGTGTCAGGAGCTGCGTTACGCTCTGCGCGGACCGCAATTGGTCTGCGAGGCTGGGTCCCGGTGTAATGAGTCGGATGCTGGTGGAAGGTGTGATTCCCAACTTCAGTGCAGTGTTTCGATCCACATCGACCAGCTGAATTTCCAGCAGCATTTCTCCCCTGGCTTGTTCGATCTGACGAATGATGGCGCCGGCCAACCGGACGCGCTGGACGCTGTCGCGAACAGTCAGTGTTCGTGTCGCAACCGATTGCTGAATATGCTGTGCGCCTGTTAACTCCCGGAGTGCGCGAGCCAGCTCAGTCATCTCGGCGGAATCGACCGAAGAGGGCAACGTAAAGGTCTCCTCGATTTCCATATCGAACGCTTTGCGCTTTTCCGCCGTGTCTGAAGCAATAAAAATGAGCTTGGGGTTCAGAGGACGCCAGAACGTGCCGGTTTCCAGCGTCAACACTTTCATGGCAGTTTCAAAATCAACGTCGTTTAATTTAAGGCGCACGTTGCGCGCCGGTAAGTCCGGATCGAACGACGCCTTGATTCCATAGTCCGCCGCAACCTGTTCGTACGCGTTGCGCAGGTCAGTCCGCAGATTAAAACTCTTCGTCACTCTTTGCGGAATCACTTGCGGCAATCCCCGCGCGGGCTGTTCTTCCGCTTCCTTTTCTTCGTCGTGCATTGATTCAATCTGTTTCAAGCGCTCCATCAGCACGGCATTGGAGGGATCGATCTGAATGGCCAGCGCATAATTTCTGGCGGCACCATCGACATCGCCTTGTATCGCAAGACGTTCTCCGTCATCCACATACGTGCGCACCAGGCGCGTGCGCAGGGCCACCGCTTTACTCACAATGGTCACGTCAAAGGGTGCATATTTCGCGGCTTCGTCATAGGCGTCAAGCGCCGCTCCGTAATTGCCGGCAACTTCATACTGTGCTCCGAGGTCTGCAAACTTTTTCGCCCGCTTCGGGTCCGGTTTGATCAGCGCACGCTGTTCGTCTCGCGTATTTGCGGTAGCAGCTGCGGGAGGTGCGGGCGCGGGACTCTGTGCAGCCACGCCCGTAGCGAGCAGTAAGAGGAAGAAACCGGTTGTGAGGGCTGTGCGCGTGGGGTCGAGAGTCATCGGGTTTGTAAACGAGTTAGACGCAAGCCTCTATTCTACCGTGAGGAGACTGTGACGAGTGAACTTGACGGAGGTCGAGAGGGGTAGTAAGCTCGAATTGTTCTTGCAAATCATTATCAACTGGAGATCCTGTGCTTTCTGCGTTCCTCATCGCACTCCGCGAAGGTGTCGAAGCTGCCCTGGTCGTCGGGATCATCCTCGTCTATCTTTCGCGCACGGGTCGTTCCCAATTGAACCGCTTTGTCTGGGGAGGCGTCACGGCTGCCGTTGCCCTAAGTCTTGCAGTTGCAATTGTTTTGGAGCGTTTCAGTATCAGCGAGGACGGATTTGAAGGGTTACTCCTGCTCGTGGCAGCGTTCTTTGTGGTAACGATGATCGTGTGGATGAACCGGATCGCCCGCTCCTTAAAAAAAGAGATCGAAGCCAAACTCGAATCATACGCTTCAAAAACAGGCGCCGCAGCGGGATGGGGAATTGCGCTGT
The DNA here is from genome assembly GCA_963831545.1 of uncultured Acidobacteriota bacterium. Lineage (GTDB taxonomy): Bacteria > Acidobacteriota > Terriglobia > Acidiferrales > UBA7541 > Acidiferrum. The sequence goes on along the minus strand of CAWHQX010000017.1, from coordinate 9,560 downwards.
TTGTTTTCCTGATGGTGGTTCGCGAGGGAGTGGAACTGGCACTCATTTTGCGTGCAGTGGAATTGTCGACGGAAGGAGTGCAGACCTGGATTGGGACTGCACTGGGAATTGCTGCAGCCGTCGCCGTGGGAGTTTTGTTTTTTAAAGGGACGTTAAAAATCCCTCTGCACCGGTTTTTCGTCGTGACCAGTGCGATTCTAATTCTGGTCGCGATCCAACTGGCCATTACCGGTCTGCACGAGTTGAGCGAGGCGCGTTGGATCCCATCGAGCAAGGCAGAGATGGCGCTCTTGGGACCGATCGTTCGAAACGAACTTTTCTTTTTCATTCTTGTCTTTGGAGCGGCCGCACTCATGATTCTGCGGGAATGGCAGTCAGCTTCGCACTCCAAATCGCAAAAGGGCGCCGGGACTGACGCCGAACGCCGTCTGCTCGAAGCGCAGAGTCGCCGTCAACGCACCTGGATGATTGCTGGAGCCGTTGCGAGTCTGGCGGTGATCATGGTGCTTACCGCTGATTTCATCTATGCGCGGGCAAATTCCGCGCCTCCACAGGCACGGTTGGTAGAAGTGACAGATCATCTGGTTCGCATACCGGTCGCCGAGGTGCAGGACGGGAATCTGCATCTGTTTACCATGAAAGACAACGGCCACGTGATTCGTTTCATGGTCATTAAAAAGCCAAATGGATATGGCACGGCCCTCGATGCGTGTTTGATCTGCGGTGCAGAGGGGTACCGGCAAGAGGGGCAGAACGTGATTTGTCGGCATTGCGCTTCGGCGATCTATATTCCTTCGATTGGACAAAAGGGTGGATGCAACCCGATCGGATTTGATTCAAGGATCGATGGAAACGATGTGGTCATTGATGTATCTGCATTAATCAAGGCTGCGGAAGAAATTCCGCAATAGGAGCGGTCGTTTCTTAGCCAGGGGAAATGTTCCTTCGACTCGTAGCTGATTCATTTACAAGGCGTCCCAAGCGCAAGATGCTGACGATGGCCGCATTGGCTTTGGGGATGGCAGTTGCCACCGCCGCTCTCAGCGTGTCGCTGGACGTAGGTGATCGACTGGCACAGGAATTCCGCCAATTGGGAGCGAACTTGTTGGTAACGCCCACGGCGGACTCCCTGCCGCTTGAGATTGGTGGAGTGGATTACCGGCCGGCCAATGCGGGGGCGTATCTTCCGGAATCTGATCTCGGCAAACTGAAAACAATTTTCTGGCGTTTCAACATCACCTCTTTTTCGCCGGTTCTCGAAGTTCCCGCGGAAGCCTGGTCACCGGCGTCGAAGAATTGGTCCAGTCCTGCCGTCGTCGGGAACGTGACCCTCATCGGAACGTGGTCGAAGCACAGCGTTCCGATTCCGGACGGTTCTACCTATGTCACCGGAATCGAGAAGACCAATCCGTGGTGGAATGTTGCAGGCAACTGGTTCGCCGAAAATGAAGAGGAATGCGTGGCGGGGACTTCGTTTGCGAAAAAGCATGGTTTAAAGACCGGTGACGTTGTTCATCTTCATGCGAATGATCAGACAGGATGGAAAACGCTGAAGATTGTAGGAATCCTTTCGACCGGTGGCCTCGAAGACGACGCGATTGTCGCCCCGTTGAGAATCGTACAGACAATGTCCGAGAAACCGGGGCAGTATCGACGGCTTTACGTGAGTGCGCTGACCAAGCCGGAAGATGCCTTCGCCAAGCGCGATCCGAAATCCATGACACCGGCGGAATTTGATCGCTGGTATTGCACGCCGTACATTTCTTCCATCGCCCTGCAGATCAGCGAAGAGCTGAAGGGAACCGATGTTCGTGTGATTCGACGCGTTGCCGAAGGCGAGGGCAACGTCCTGACACGGGTGCGTACGCTGCTCTGGCTGGTGACGTTCGCTGCTTTGCTTGCGGCGGCCCTGGCTGTGGGCGCCTCAGCAGCAGCTTCGGTGATTGAACGTCGCACGGAAATCGGCTTGATGAAGGCGCTTGGAGCGGGGTCGGGATTAGTCGCCGTGCTTCTCGCGGCCGAGCAACTGCTTCTGGCCTTTGTTGGCGGCGGAACCGGGTATGCCATCGGAGTGTTGTTTGCGCGGATTCTCGGAATGAAGATTTTTGGATTTGCGCCTGAGCCCAAACTTTTCGTGCTGCTGATTATTCTGGCGCTTGCTGCTGCGATCACCCTTCTGGGCAGCGCGTTTCCCTTGCGCAAGGCTTCGCGATATGAACCTGCGCCGATCTTGCGAGGCGAATGATGGCAGACACTCACATGTTCTGGCGCATCATTCGCAGGTTAATCACGGCTAACTATGGCCGGTTGTTTGTCATCCTGCTTGCGCTCGGAGCGGGAGCCGCAGTCACCGCCGCGCTGCTCAATCTGCAAATGGATGCAAAGAAGCGCCTGACCACCGAATTTCGAGCTCTTGGCGCCAACATCATCGTTGCGCCTAAATCAGCGACGACGGACGTGGCTCAAGATGCAGCTCCCGCAACTCTCGATCAAAGTGTCTTCACAAAGTTGCCACAGGAAAGTGAGGGCAAGCGCATTCCGGCGGTCGAATTCCTGTATGTCATCGGAGAGATGGCCAAAGCCGGCTCGACCCATTTCGAGCCAGTGGTAATTGCAGGTACCGATGGACAAGGGATGACGGAAGTTCGCCCCGGCCGTCGTACAGAAATCGATGCTGCACTCGAGCGCGACCCTTCTTCCTGCGAAGTTGGCGCAAAAGTTGCCACGCAATTCAGGCTACACCTCGACGACACCGTTGAACTGCGTAATCAGGGCAAAGCGGCGTCCTGCAAGGTCTTTGCCATCCTTGCCACAGGAGGGGCGGAAGATGCACAGATCTTCACGAAGTTGGAGACCGCTCAATCGCTCGCAAATCTTCCCGGACAGATCAGCATGATTCAACTGAGTGTCACTGGCACTCCGGATTTTGTGAGGCAATTCATTGCCAGCCTGACCGAGCGCCTTCCGGAAGCCGACGTGCATGGCGTGAAGCAATTCAGCGAGACAGAGGGACGCATCTACACGCGCATCAGTGGCTTGCTCTCTGCCACGGTGTTGCTGGTATTGCTGCTAACTTCACTCTGTGTCATGGCGGGCATGAGTAACGTCGCGATAGAACGCAAGAATGATGTGGGACTGATGAAAGCGATCGGCGGTTCCGTCCGCCGTGTCGTTCGTCTGTTCCTTGCCGAGGCCGTTTTAATGGGCATTGCGGGCGGTGTCGTGGGCTCGGCGATCGGCATACTGGCTTCGATCTGGCTCGGGAAAGCAGTGTTTGGAGTGGCTGCGCAACCACGCTGGATTGTGTATCCTTTTTCTGTGGCACTTACGGTCATTGTTTCGATTGCCAGCGCGTTTCCGCTTCGTCGCTTGGCGAGCGTTCGGCCTGCCAGCGTGTTCCGAGGTGAAGCGTGAGCGCACAAGTAAAAATTGACTCGTTGGTGAAGGAATATGGTTCGCTCCGTGCGCTCGACAGCATCAACATCACGGTTGAAGCCGGCGAATGGGTTGCGCTCATGGGCCCGTCGGGCAGCGGTAAGACGACTCTGATCAATATTCTTGGTGGTCTCGATACGCTCACTTCCGGTCACGTCATCGTCGACAATGTGGACCTGGCCAATCTCAAGGAAAACGATCTTGTCCGTTATCGTGCGGAAAAAATTGGTTTTGTTTTCCAGCAGTTTCACCTTGTGCCTTATCTCAGTGCCCTTGAAAACGTCATGCTCGCGCAGTATTTTCATAGCGTCACGGATGAAACGCAGGCTGCCGAAGCGTTAAAGCGTGTGGGGCTGGGCAGCCGCCTGACCCACCTTCCTTCCCAGCTCTCTGGCGGCGAGCAGCAGCGAGTGGCAATTGCGCGTGCGCTGATCAACCAGCCAAAACTAATTTTGGCAGATGAACCCACTGGCAACCTCGATGAGGCCAACGAAGAAATTGTCATTGCGCTGTTCCGCGAATTGCACAGCGCCGGACACACAATCTTGATGGTGACGCACGATCCGGACATCGCACAACAAGCTGACCGGCGAATCGAACTTGTTCACGGGCATCTGGCCGTGGACCAGCGCATCTCGATGGACGATGGAATTCATTTCGACCACCTGCTTGAGCAGATTTGGGTTTGCGGCGAAGAAGGTACCGCGGCTGATGTTGAGCATATTCGCACCCCGGGTGGAGTTGATCCTGTCCGTACGCTTGCGCGTATGGAAGATCTGCGGCTGGTACAGGTTGCGGACCACCAGGTATTATTGACCGACCGGGGCAAGAACCGTGCCCGCGATGTTGTACGGCGTCATCGCCTCGCTGAAAGGCTTTTCAAAGACACGTTTCGCATTGACGATCACGAAGCGCATAACCAGGCGTGCAAGTTCGAACACATCATCAGTCCGGAGCTTGATCAGAGAATTTGCAGTTTTCTGGGACATCCCACGACCTGCCCCCATGGCAATCCCATTCCCCCGGGCGATTGTTGCGGATCCGGGAAAGAATCCTAGATCACACTGGCCCGTTCGATTGAATCTCTTGTGCAGGAGGTACTTTGCGCAAACTTCTCCATTTTTTACTGCCGGCGCCGTTCTTGGTATTCGCCAGCCATGTTTTGCCGGCACGACAGAGCGCGCCGGCTCCGCAAACTGCTTCCCCTGTCCCGCTCGAAAGGGTGTATCAGGCATTTGTCGGAAACTGGACAGGGGAATTGGAGTACCGCGATTACCAGTCGGATCAGCACGTGAAGTTACCAACCTGGCTCGATGTGACAGTTTCGCCTGATGGCCGCGGGCTGCAATTTCATTACCTGTATGATGAGGGACCCAATAAAGTCGTCGAGGAAGTCTCCGCTGTCACGATCGATCCCCAGATGTCCCTGTTTACCGTGTCTTCCGACCGCGAAAAATCCAAGGAAACCTATCAACTGTCTGGGTTCGACAAATTATCCGCAACCGGGACAGGAACGTTGCAGCTGACCGGCCCTGGTACGGAAAATGACCGGAAAGTCGACGTACGCATCAGAATCAAACTCGGCCGCAACTCGTATCGGTATCAGAAGGAGACCCGGTTGCCCGGGGGTGATTTTCAATTTCGCGACGGCTACAACTTCACACGGCGTGAGCCGCCCGAATCGACGCATTGATGCCACTTTCGCCGATTTTTCAAATCACGCGCGAGACTGTAAACTGGTCCTAAAGCGAGTCTATGCCACTACCTGTTGACAACCACAGAAAACCGACTTCCGTGAGGATCCACGTCAAGACCGGCACGGGTGTGGACATTACCTGGGCTGACGGTCACCAAAGCCATTTTGATTTTCCGTTGCTACGCGACAATTGCCCTTGTGCCACTTGCAACGATGAGCGCGGCAAGAAGGAAGTTGCCATCTCTTTTGGAAGCCTGCCCGCCTCTGCTGTGCTTCCGATGTACAAGCCCAAGGCACGCGCGCAATCGGCAACGCAGGTAGGTAATTACGCAATCCAGCTCAGTTTTAATGATGGCCACTCAACGGGAATATACAGTTACGATTTTCTCAGAACCATCTGTCCTTGTGAGGAGTGCGGGAAGGAATTCCGCTCCAATTCAGCCTCAGATCCCAGCGCAACCTAGCCTTGATCTCGATTATCGAGGTGATGGATTGGCCGCTGCTGGAGGTGCGCCAGGCGGCGGAGGAGCCGGTTGTAGGGATACACTGGTTTGCTGCCCGGAATCAACGGCAAACGAGCGGAAGTCAGTGAATGTATGGCGCTGGTGGAAGCGTTTGCCGTTTGAACCGAAGAGGATGTCCGCTTCGTGCGGCAACCAAAGTATAAGGTTGTCCCTCAAACCATACCGGTCCGTAATCCAGCACCTGGTGTTCGGAGACGAGCCTGATTCCGGGATCGGCGCAACAAGAGCCGATTCAAGATGTATGATCTGATAGCTCTGCGAATCGATCATCGCCGTGCCCATCAAAGGCACGGAATATGCCCCTCCACTGGCACGTATCAGGCATATCCGAATTTCCGTGAGATGAATCTAATCTTGGACAAACTGGACTTGAGTTGGAAAAGATGCGAGCATGAATCAGACAGGTCCTAAGACCCATTGAATGAGTAGCTCTCCCATCAACCCTGCGGTTCAAGGCCGACAAGGGAACGGTATTCCGCGCGTTCTGGTTGCAACCACTGCGCTCCTCAGCTTTATTTCCTTCTGGCGTGCGGCCGCGATCGTTCTGAACGATCTTGCCTCCTCAGCTTATTACGCCGGCGGTGAATCGGAAGCCTACATCGGAAAGGCCGCTCCCTGGTTCATTTTGGGTATCATGCTGTTCTCCTACTCTGTCCGCGCCCTCTATGTGGAGAGCTGCAGCATGTTCGTGCGCGGCGGCGTCTATCGCGTGGTCAAAGAGGCCATGGGCAGCACCCTGGCCAAATTCAGCGTCTCCGCCCTCATGTTTGACTACATTTTGACCGGGCCGATCAGCGGTGTGTCTGCCGGTCAGTACATCGTCGGGCTAATCAACGAAACGTCCCTGTATTTCCACATTCCCATTCATCTGTCTCCTGGCGCGGGGGCGGCTTTCTTCGCTTGCCTTTGTACCGGATATTTCTGGTGGTTGAACGTCAAGGGCGTCCACGAATCCAGCCAAAAAGCGATGCGGATTATGCAGATCACTACGGTGATGGTGGTGATTTTGATCGCCTGGTGTATCTACACTGTCTGGTTACGCCATCCCGCCTTGCCGCCGTTTCCAACTCCACATAACTTGAAGCTCGAACCGAATGCCATGGGCTGGCTATACGGGGTTAAATTCGCCCACATGGCAGGATTTATCGCGATTTTTGTGGGCTTGGGTCACTCGGTCCTAGCTATGAGCGGCGAAGAATCGCTCGCGCAGGTCTATCGTGAGATTGAGCACCCGAAGCTTCCCAACCTGAAAAAGACGGGATTGGTCATCTTCATTTACAGCCTGGTGTTCACTTCCCTCGTCTCGTTCTTTGCGGTAATGCTTATCCCCGACGCCGAGCGCCAGAAGTTCCTTGAAAATCTCATCGGCGGCCTAGCGATGAACTTGGCTGGACCGATCTATATTCGGCTGATATTTCACGCATTCGTTGTTGTTGTCGGCACCTTAATTCTTGCTGGGGCTGTTAACACTGCGATTGTGGGCTCCAACGGCGTGCTGAACCGCGTATCTGAAGATGGCGTGCTGGCCAGCTGGTTCCGGCAGCCACACCGCAAGTTTGGCACTTCCTACCGCATCATCAACATTATTGCCATTTTACAGATCATTACGATCCTGATCAGCCGCGGCGATGTCACTTTTCTTGCCAACCTGTACGCTTTTGGTGTGATCTGGAGTTTCGCCATGAAGGGCATGGCGGTGCTCGTCCTGCGCTATACGCATCCCGGGGATCGTGAATATCGCGTGCCTTTGAATTTCCGGATTTTTGGAGTGGAGATCCCTCTTGGTCTCGGCCTGATCACATTCGTCCTTTTTGCCATCGCCGTCGTGAACCTTTTCACCAAGAAAGAAGCGACGATAGCCGGCGTCACGTTCTCGGTTTTCTTGTTCATTGTCTTCACAATCTCAGAAAAATACACCGCTCATCATCGAGGATCTGCGACTCACGTTGAGATGGACCAGTTTCATCTGGCCATGGAAGGAGAACTCACTCCTGAAGCGGTAGGCGCACGTCCGGGGAATATTCTGGTTCCCGTCAGCAATATTCACGCGCTGTATCATCTTGGGAATGTTCTGGATCGTGTTAAACCTGGTCGCCGTGACGTGGTTGTATTGCACGTGCGTCTGTTGCGCCGTTCGGCTTCCGGTGAGTATGAGTTGGACGCGGAACAACTGTTTGGGAGCATCGAGCAACAGCTATTCTCGCAAGCGCTTTCTGTGGCTGAGAAGCGCGGGAAGACAATTCGGCTTGCCGTCGTGGCTGCGAACAATCTCTGGGATGGTATCCTTCGCGCCGCGGCGTCGCTGGAATCCAGCACGATAGTCCTCGGCCACTCCCCAAAGGAAACGACCGAAGAACAAGCCCGTGAAATAGGCGATGCATGGGAGAAGCTCAGCGATCCGAAACCGCAATTCAACTTGGAAATTCATCTCGCGAACGGGGATAAGGTCTACAAGGTTTTGGGGCCGCATGCTCCGAACCTGACCGGTAATGAAGTCAATCTCTTGCATCGATTGTGGCTACGTTTCAGCGAGTCTACCGGTGCACTGGAGTTGCATCACCACGATGTTGTGCACTTTGCTCTGGAAGAGGTTCAGAAAGAATTGGATGAGGGCCAGGAAGACGGAGTGGTCACGCGCCTCAAAGCGCACCTTGAGGCCAACCAAAACAAGAAGCCAAAAAGTAGTTAACCGCGTCTCCGGTAAAAACAAGGGCGCGGTGAGCCGCGCCCTACTGTGTCACCTCGAACCAATACCCAGTCACTGCCCGTCACACCGCGCTTGTACAATGGCCGCATTTCTTGGCTGCAGCGGGAATAGCCATTGCGCACTGAGGGCAATCCTTGGTCGGCGGCGGAGCAGCTGGTTTTGGAACCCAGCGGTTCACGGCACGAACCAGCAGGTAGATCGCGAACGCCACGATCAGGAAGTTAATGATCGTGTTGATGAAGACACCGTAATTTAGAGTTGGTGCAGAATGGAGCTTTGCTTCCGCCAATGTGTCGTAGTGTGTGCTCCCCAGATTGATAAACAAGCTCGAAAAATCGACGTGTCCGATTACGCGACCCAGCGGAGGCATGATCACGTCGTCGACCAGCGATGAAACGACTTTCCCGAATGCAGCTCCGATTATGACACCGACAGCCAAATCCAGTACGTTGCCACGCAACGCAAACTCTTTGAATTCCTTCAGCACAATTTATCTCCTCGTGATTTCTGCGCACCATTCGATTAAATCGCGCGCACTCCGGGCGGGACGCGACTCGAGCAGGATCAGAACCCGGATGAACGACGATTGCCGGAAAATTACAGGCAGCGAAAAGACCTCGGGAACGAGTATGAATCCTGCAACGATCAGTAACCGAGGGACCCACAGGAAGGGAACGCGGGTCGTGGGGAACAGAACAGTCCCAGCAAAATCAGCGAAATACCACGATTCCACTTCTCCCAGCTGTCCAGCGGGTGACCGGCCTCGCAAACGCCATCAGACCCCATGCCAGAGGGCAAGACTCAGCGCCAACATGGCGACGCTGCGACGGTCAAAATAGATCCGCCCGTTAGCTCCCAACCACACCACCAGAACACCCAACAGTAGATCACAGCTTCATCATCAGTCGCGTCAGGCGTGCAGGAGAGAGCATAAAGGCGCGGTTTAGATCTGCGAGCTTCGAAGCAACGTGTTTGATTTTCATGGTGTTAGGACAACGGGTGTGCGTGGATGGTCGCCGAAGTCACGCGGCGCATTGGAAATGTTGTCCGCCACATCTTGGCCTTCAACGACTTCACCAAAAATCGTGTGTCGATTGTCGAGCTACGGCGTCGGGGCCACGGTGATGAAGTAATGGCTACCGTCGGAATTGGGCCGGAATCGGCGATTGACAGCTTTCCCGCCTTGCAGTGCTTCAGC
>CAWHQX010000016.1:0-283864 GCA_963831545.1 uncultured Acidobacteriota bacterium | reverse complement strand
TCGAAACCATCGCCGCCGCCGGCCTGCCGATCCTGTGCGAGAAACCCTGCGGCCTGACCGCCAGCGAAGCCCGCGCCGCCGCCGCCATCGCCGAGCGCCACAACGTGCCGTCTCCAGATCGCCTACTGGCGCCGCTTCGTCCCTGCCCTGCAGGACCTCCGCCAGCGCATCGCCGCCGGCGAGCTTCGGCGAACTCTACTGCGTCAACTGCTACCAATGGGACGGCGAGCCGCCCTCGCCGCAATTCCATGCCGGCAGCGGCGGCATCTTCATCGACATGGGCGTGCACGAGTTCGACCAGATCCGCTGGCTCACCGGCCAGGACATCGTCCACCTCACCGCCGTCTCCCATCCGACCAGGAAGCCGCCCAGGCCCTCGCCACTCTCTCCAACGGCGCCACTGCCCTGATCTCGCTCGGCCGCCGCTACCCGCTCGGTGACGTCTGCCGTGTCGAAGTCTTCGGCGAGCGCGACTCCCAGGATTGCCGCTTCCTCTGGCCTCCCGACGCCGACACCGTCTTCCTGGCAGGCGCTGCGTCCATCAGGCCGAAGCATTCGCCCGCGGTGACACCCGGCGCAACCGCCGAGGATGCCATCGCGCGCTCGCCAGCCGCCGAACAGGCACGGATCAGGGGCTGACCATGGCCGTCCAACTTGGCATCAACCCCATCACCTGGACCAACGACGACATGCCGGAACTCGGCGGCGACATCCCGCTCGAAACCTGCCTCGCCGAGACCCGCCAGGCTGGCTACAGCGGCACGGAGCTTGGCGGCAAATTTCCTCGCACGCTCCGCCGAGCTCGGCCCGATTCTCGCACGCCACCAGTTGCAGCTCGTCTCCGGCTGGTTCGACGGCCGCATCCTCGAACGCAGCGTCGCCGAGGAATTCGCCGCGATCGAACCGCACCTGACGCTGCTGCGCGATCTCGGTTGCAAGGTCGTGGTCTATGCCGACACCTCCGGCCGCGACGGCTTCCCGCCGATCTCCCAACGCCCGAAACTCGCGGACGCCGACTGGCCCGCTTACGGCCGGAAAGTGACGGAGCTCGCCGAACGCATGGCGTCGTTCGGCGTCCGGATGGCGTTCCACCACCACATGGGCACTATCGTCGAATCCGGCCTCGGACATCGATCACCTGATGGCCACCACCGGCGAAGCCGTCGGCCTGCTGTTCGACTCCGGCCACTGCCTGTTCGCCGGTGCCGAACCGGCCGCAGTCCTCGACCGTCACATCGCGCGCGTGGTGCACGTTCACTGCAAGGACCTGCGCCGCCGCAGTCCTGGATCGCGCCATCGCCGAAGACATGACGCTTCATGACGCGGTCCTCGAAGGCGTCTTCACCGTGCCAGGCGACGGCTGTATCGACTTCCCGCCGCTACTCCGTCGACTGCACGATGCCGCCTACCGCCGGCTGGCTCGTCGTCGAAGCGGAACAGGACCCGCGCAAGGCTCACCCCCTCACCTATGCATCGCTCGGTCACCGCAATCTTATCGCGATGGCCCTAACCGCCGGCTTCGAGGTAAGCACCGTGCCCTAAGACTGCGCCGGACGGCCGCCTTGCGGTCGCTTCCTCTCGGCGGGCTCGACATTCTCCTGCCCCGCGCGCGTACCGCCGAACCGATCGGCTCCCTGTGCGTCTTCTGCTCCAGGCTTCTTGTGCGTTCCGGTGTTCTGCTGGTCCTCCGAATGACGCACGGTCTCCTCGGTATGAGGCTGCTTCATCGGGTCCTCGCACTGTCGTCGCCGCTGCCATTCTGTGCCTGGCTGCCTGGCGTATCCTTGTTCGCCTCGTGATGGCCGACCGCGCAGCCGGCCGCCGCGCCGAGCACCGTATGATGCCCCGCCATGTGTCCTGCCACCCCACCGACCGCCGCGCCCTTCAGGCAACCCTTCGCCTGCGCCGGACCAACGGCACTTCCTACCGCCAAGAGACTTCAGAATAGTTGCGGTCGCAATCAATTTCATACGAAGTTCCCTCTGCGACATGACGCCGTTCGCACGAGTAACGCTGCCCGACATTTGCCGGCCGCCGTGCGGGACTGCAAGATACCGTGATCACAGGAGAACCTCGATGCAGCTCGCGCTATCCACCTGGCATGAAGTTGAAGAGTACCTGCGCGGATCGCGCGGCATCATCGTCCCCATCGGCTCCACCGAGCAGCATGGGCCGAACGGCCTGATCGGCACCGATCATCTGGATGCAGAATTCGTCGCCAAGGGCGTCGGCGATGCGATCGGCGCCCTGGTGGCGCCCACACTGACCATCGGCATGTCCCAGCATCACTTGGGCTTCACCGGATCCATCACGCTGCGACCGTCCACACTGATCGCGGTGGTGGGCGACGTGGTCACCTCGCTGATGAAGCACGGCTTCGAGCGCTTCCTGTTCATCAACGGCCACGGCGGCAACGTCGCCACCGTCACGGCGGCGTTCGACGAGATCTACTCGGCCTCGTCGATGCGCGGGCCGGACTCGTCATTGCCGGTCCGCTGCAAAATGCTGTTCTGGTCGCAGGGCCCGCGCGCCACCGCGCTCTCAAAAGAACTGTATGGCGATTTCGGAAGGCAGCCACGCCACTGCCTCGGAGGTTTCGTTGTCGCAGCACTACCACCCGGAGGCGATCAGGTACGCGCAGATGTCGCCGAAGGTTGCGCCGAAAAGCAAAGGCTTCTTCGACTGCGCGGACTACCGGCGGCGGTTCCCCGACGGGCGCATCGGGTCCGATCCGTCGCTGTCCTCCCCGGAACACGGCGCGCGGATCTACACCGCGGCCGTGGCCGATATGGTCGAAGTCTACCAAGCCTTCATGGCCGACTGATGCAGCGCCTCGACCCCATCAAGCTGGAGATCATCCGCGGCGCCATCCGCGCGGCGCAGGCGGAGATGGACGCGCTGCTGGAGCGCACCGCGATCAGCGCCTTCATCCGCGAGAAGAAGGATTTCTACACCGCCCTGTTCGATGCCGACGGCGTCATGGTGGTAGGCTCGATGGTGCCGATCTTCGGTGACATCACCGGCCCTGTCTTCGCGCGCTTCGCCGCCCGACACGATGCGCGAGGGCGACCTCTACTGGTACAGCGACTGCTACGCCTCGCGCGGCGCGGTGTCGCATTCCAACGACCAGGTGTTCCTGGCGCCGGTGTTCCACGACGGCAAACGCGCCGCGCTTCGTCATGGGCTGGGCGCATTTCTCCGATATCGGCGGCCTGCGCCCCGGCTCGATCAGCTCTGACGCAACCGACATCTTCCAGGAAGGCATCATCATCCCTCCCACGAAGCTGATCGACGCCGGCACCGTGAACGAAGCCGCGCTGGAGATCTTCCACCGCAACTCGCGCTATCCCGAACAAAGCCGCGGCGACACCCGCGCGCTGATGGCCTCGGTCGATCTCGGTGCGCGCCGCGTGCGCGAGATCCTCGAGCGCTTCGGTCGCGACGTCATGGCCGACGCCTTCGCACAGCTCTTCACCCGCACCCGCGAACTGGTGCGCGAGAAGCTGCGCGAACCTTCCCGTCGGCACCCATCGCTTCAGCGACGCGATCAATTCCGACGGCCACGGCAATGGTCCATTCTTCATCCGCCTCGCACTCACGCGCACGCCGGACGATCGCTTCATCCTCGATGCTACCGCGACAGACGATCAGGCGCCGGGACCGGTCAATTTCCTGATGAACCCCGATGTTCCGGGCATGGCACTGGGGCTGTTCTTCCTCGGCGGTGATCCGGCACAGGTATGCAATGCGGGAGGCCCGCGCGCACTGGATGAGGTGAAGCTGCGCGAGGGTTCGTTGCTGTGGCCCCGCTTCCCCGCGCCGCTCGGTCTGCGCGGCATGACGATGATGCGCTTCCTTTCAGTGCTGAACGGGCTGGTAAATGTCGCGGGCGGCAGCGCGCCGGCGGCGAACTCCGCGTACGTGGTGATCATGCTGCGCGGTATGGCGGGCGGGAAGCAGTTCCTGATGTCGGATGGCGTCGGTGTCGGCTACGGCGCGCGTGCGACCGCGGACGGCATCGATGCAGTGTATTTCGTGGCGCAGGAGAATTACCCGGTCGAGTTCCTGGAACTCGGTTATCCCGTGCGTCTGCGCCGCTATGGCATCCATCGGGACAGTGGCGGCCCAGGGGCGTTCCGCGGCGGCGCCGGCATCGTGCGCGAATACGAGGCGTTGGCCGAACACGCCATATTGTCGCTGCGTATAGACAGCGTGCTGAACCCACCCTGGGGCGTGGCCGGCGGAATGCAAGGCGGCACGGGACGGGCCATCGTCAACCCCGGCACGCCACAAGAGCGCGAACTCGCCCCGCTGTCCGACGGAACGGTGCTTCGCCGCGGCGACATTCTGCTGCTCGAGACCGGCGGCGGCGGCGGCCATGGCCACCCGTTCGATCGCCCGACGGACCGTGTGTTGCAGGATGTGCAGGATGGCTTCGTCTCGGTGGAAGCGGCACGCCGCGACTACGGTGTGGCGATCGTCGATGGTGCCGTCGATGAGGCGGCCACGCAGTCGCTGCGCTCGCCGAAGCCGTTGGTGAAGGCATTCCACCGCAAGGGTTATGTCGATGCCATCGGCTGATCTCGCCGTCGCGGTCGATATCGGCGGGACATTCACCGACATTACGCTGGCCGATCGCATCTCCGGACAGCTCTGGCGTGCCAAGACACCCAGCACGCCACACGATCCATCGGAAGCCTTCCTGACGGGTGTGATGCTGGCGCTGACGCAGGCCAACGCACGACCGCAGGATGTGACGCGCGTGTTGCACGGCACGACCGTCGCCACCAATCTGATACTGGAAGGCAAGACCGCGCGCACCGCTCTGGTGACCACGGCCGGCTTTCGTCACGTGCTGGAAATCGGCCGCCAGGATATTCCACGTGCCGCCAACCTGTTCACATGGGTGAAGCCGCGCCGCCCCGTGCCGCCGGCGCGCGTGCTGGAAGTGAACGAGCGCGTTGGCCCCGGTGGCGTGGTGCTGCTGCCGCTCGATGAAGCCAGCGTCAGCGCCATCATCGGCACATTGCGGCAGCTCGATGTGCAGGCTGTCGCGATCTGCCTGTTGCATTCCTTCGCTTATCCAGCGCACGAACGCCGCGTGGCAGAGCTGCTGCGTGCAGCGTTGCCCGATGTCGCGGTGACCGCATCGGTGGACGTGCTGCCGGTCGTGCGCGAGTACGAGCGCAGCCTGGCCACGATCATGAACGCTGGCGTGATGCCGGCCGTGAGCACCTATGTGAGACGCCTGCAACGCCGCCTGACCGAAGCGGACATCGCCGCCCCATTGTTGCTTATGCAATCGAATGGCGGTGTCGCAGGCGCCGCAACGATCGGCCGGGCGCCGGCGTTGACCGTGCTGTCTGGTCCCGCTGCGGGCGTTGTCGGTGCACGCGACGGGGCCGCCGCCGCTGGCATCGGCGATATCGTCACCGTCGATATCGGCGGGACGAGCGCGGATATCTGTCTGTTGCGCAGCGGACAGATCGCGCTGACGCAGCGCGGCCGTATCGGCGGATGGCCACTACCACTGCCGATGGTTGACATGGTGACGATCGGTGCCGGCGGTGGCTCGATCGCGCAGCTCTCGGGTGGGGCGCTGACGGTTGGTCCCGCCAGTGCCGGCGCGGTGCCTGGTCCCGCCTGTTATGGCATGGGCGGCAAGGAACCCACGGTCACCGACGCGCATCTTGTGCTCGGCCACCTTCCTGCGTCGCTGCTCGCGGGACGCATGATGCTGGATCCCGTCCTGGCGGAACAGGCTGTTCGCGCCCGTGTCGCCGAACCGCTCGGACTGTCGCTGCACGAAGCCGCGCGCGGCATCCTGGCAATCGCCGACTCGAATATGGTCGGTGCGATCCGCGTAATATCGGTTGAACGCGGTCATGATCCACGCGACTTCACCCTGGTCGCGTTCGGCGGAGCCGGCCCGCTGCACGGCTGTGCGCTCGCGACGCTCCTCGGCATTACGCGTGTGCTGATCCCCCCGGCGCCAGGCGTGCTGTGCGCCGAGGGCCTGCTCGCCGCGTCGCTGAAAGCGGAGTTCTCGCGCACGCTGCCGCAGCCGGACGAATGGGATACGGCCGACGCTGTCTATACAGCCTTGGAGTCCGAAGCTTCCGCGTGGCTCGTCGAGGAGCGCGTCGCGCCAGCAGATGCCAGGCTCACACGCATGGCGTTGCTGCGCTATGAAGGCCAGGGATCGGAGATCGCCATCGCCTGGCCCGGCACAGCAGATAAGGCACCCACGGCATTCGCCGAGGCACATCGTGCGCTGAACGGCTTCGTCCTGGAATCGAAGGTGGAGCTGATCACACTGCGGGTGGAGGCCGAAGGTTTGATGCCTCCCACGCCGCGCCCCGAATTGCCGCCGGGAAATGGGGCACAGCCAATCGGCCGTCAGGTTGTGCACGACACTGCGGGTTCGACCAATGCACAGATCTACGATCGCGCAAGTCTCGGCGTCGGCGACCGTATCGCTGGTCCTGCGATCGTGACGCAGCTCGACGCCACGACGCTCGTCTCGCGCGGCTGGCTGGCCGAGGTACTCCCCGGTGGAGCACTGCTCCTGCGGCTTCAGTAGCCGGACACCAAGGTAATATACGTGCTTGCGACGACAATGATCGCATTCATATGTGATCGCGTCGATGTTCCGCGGCGCCATGAAGCGCGCACCACAGGCGATGATCAATGCACCGGTGGGCTGGAGGCGGTTGCCGCTTCCTGCAACGGGATGCCGCGCGACGGTTGCGATTGAGTCGAAAGCACGCGCCGCTCGGCAACCGGCACAGCAATCTCAAACCTGCCAAGGAAGGGCAGAAGGTTGGGGAGGCCATTTAGCCGCAGCATCGGGGCGCCAGCGACCTCCCACCGCCCCTCGGCGATGGCAAGGCGAATGGCTGTCTCGGCGTGCTGCATTGCAAGCAGGTTGGGGCGTCCGGGTACCCGCATCACCGCAAGGGTGGTAGCCTCCGCTACACAGATGCGCACCTTGCCGTTGCGGGCCGAGTTCAGCGCAAGGTTGCTGTCCGACCCAGCAATGCCGATGCGCACTCGCCAACGGCCTCGCGCCTCCTCGGTCTGCACCAGCGGCCGGACGGTGCCCAGCCGGCCGTGGCAGCTATTCTTACCAGCGGCGTAGTTGGCAAGGCGCCGAAGCGCCGTCACGCGGGCCTGTTCCGGTTCGCCTTTGACGCAGGTCTCCAACGACCATCCGGTGACTGTCTGGCGAATTTCGACCGCGCCATGGCGCGCGAGGATGAGCTCTTCAGCGGGCTCGGCGGAACGAGAAAGCAGCGGTGTGTTATTAAGGGAAGGTGGCAGCAGCCCACGCAGTCGAGCCAGCAGCTCGCTGGCAAATCCAGGACGGGGCGACAAGCCCGCCCGGTTCACAGTTTCTGATGCCGACATATCGGGATTCCTTGCCGCAAATGTCGCATCAGGCTGCTGCCAACCTGGCAGACCTGGCGGACGAGCAGACTGAGCGTGAACACAACGCAAAGCAATACCACCAAGCCGATCAAACGGATCAGCAGAGCGTGGTGATAGTCGATAATCCAATTGTCCATGATGCGGCGGAATGTGAGCCGTGCCGCATATAAAATCGATTGGGATGGTGAGCGCATAATATAAAGAAGAACCAATCAACATGGATTTTATATGCGCCCAGCCGATATCAGGGCCATGCCACTTGATTCTGCTGGAGATAACCCGTGGAGGAAGTCCGGGTCGGCCCGCATACCGGGCTGTCCGACAATTCGCAACAGCAGCAGGCCCGCCGCTACCCGACACCGGGAGAGGCCCTGGCGAAAATCGCAATCGTGATCGCGATCTGTCTCGGCCTGGCACTGGTAGCGCAACTGCTGATCGCCCCGCCGCCCGGCCTGTAGTGCCGCGTAGCGGTTGATATGGATCAATGCGCGCCTTTTGCGCAAACCCGCATGCTGGCGCGCATCCATAATCGCAGCGCGTATATGGAATCTATATTCCACCAAGTTCGCGGTGCCATCGAAACTATATGTCGCGCCGCCTAGTTTTGTGTGCAACGCAACATGCCGGCCGCATGCAGCGGCCTCGTTGCTGACCAGGGGAAAACCACATGCTCGACGTCATCTACATCCTGATCGGTGCCGCCTTCCTTGGCGGCTGCGTGCTCTACGCAATCGCCTGCGACCATCTGTGAGGCCAATGCCATGATCCATCGACTACGTCCTCGGCGCGATCGTGACGGTCGGCCTGCTTGTCTATCTGGTCTACGCCCTGATCCGGCCGGAGAAATTCTGATGACCTTCAATGGTTGGCTACAGATCGCGATGTACTGCGTTCTGATAGTCCTGATCACCAAGCCGTTCGGCGGCTACATGACGCGCGTGTTCAACGGCGAGCGCACGTTCCTGCGCCCCGTCGTGCGTCCGCTCGAGGTCGGCATCTACAAGATCTGCGGCGTCCGCGAGGACGACGAGCAGCACTGGGTGACCTACGCCGTCGCGATGCTGGCGTTCAGCTTCGCCGGCTTCGTTCTGATGTATGCGATCCAGCGCCTGCAGAATGTGCTGCCGCTGAATCCGGCCGGCCAGGACGCGGTGTCGCCAGACCTCGCGTTCAACACGTCGGTCAGCTTCATGACCAACACCAACTGGCAGTCCTACGTGCCCGAGACGACGATGAGCTACCTCACGCAGATGATGGCGCTGACGGTGCACAACTTCGTCTCGGCGGCGACCGGCATCGTGCTGGCCATCGTGCTGATCCGCGGCTTTGCCCGACGTTCGACGCAGACGCTCGGCAACTTCTGGGTCGATCTGACCCGCTGCGTCGTCTACATCCTGCTGCCGATCTCCATCGTCGTCGGCCTGGTGCTGATCGCGTGCGGCACGCCGCAGAACCTCTCCGCCTATACCGATGTCACCACGCTGGAAGGTGCCAAGCAGGTCATCGCGCAGGGTCCGGTGGCGTCGCAGGAAGTCGATCAAGATGCTGGGCACCAACGGCGGCGGCTTCTTCAACGCCAACTCGGCGCATCCGTACGAGAATCCGACCGCGCTGACCAACCTGATCCAGATGGTGCTGATCTTCTCCATCGGCGCGGCGCTGACCAACGTGTTCGGCCGCATGGTCGGCAGCCAGCGCCAGGGCTGGGCGATCTTCGCCGTGATGGGCGTGCTGTTCCTCGCCGGGGTCACCGTCTGCTACTCGGCTGAAGCGCAGGGCAACCCGGCCTTCACCGCGTTCCACGTCGACCAGGCGGCCAGCGCGCTGCAGGCCGGCGGCAACATGGAAGGCAAGGAGGTCCGCTTCGGCCTCGCCAACTCCGCGCTGTTCACCACCGTCACCACGGACGCATCCTGCGGCGCCGTCAACAACATGCACGACAGCCTGCTGCCGCTCGCCGGCATGGTGCCGATGGTCAACATCATGCTGGGCGAGATCATCTTCGGCGGTGTCGGCTCCGGCCTCTACGGCATGCTGCTGTTCGTCATCGTCGCGATGTTCGTCGCCGGGCTGATGGTCGGGCGCACGCCGGAATACCTCGGCAAGAAGCTCGAGGCGAAGGAGGTCAAGATGGCAATGCTCGCCATCCTGATCCTGCCGCTGTCGATCCTCGGCTTCACCGCGCTGGCCGTCGGTGCTGCCCGTCGGCACCGGCGCGACGAACAACGCCGGCCCGCACGGCTTCTCCGAGATGCTGTACGCCTACACGTCGGCCACCGGCAACAACGGCAGCGCCTTCGCCGGCCTGTCCGCCAACGTGCCGTTCTGGAACGACACGCTGGGCCTCGCGATGTTCATCGGCCGCTTCCTGATGATCATCCCGATGCTGGCGATCGCCGGCTCGCTGGTGCGGAAGAAGATCGTGCCGGTCTCGGCCGGCACCTTCCCGACCGATGGGCCGCTGTTCGTCGGCCTGGTGGTGGGCGTGATCGCGATCACCGGCGGTCTGATCTTCTTCCCCGCCGTTTCACTTGGGCCGGTCGTCGAGCACTTCGCGATGCACGCCGGCACCCTCTTCGACACAGGCAGCTAGTCATGGTTATGGAAATCCGTAACAAAATGCGCGGTTCGCAATCCACTGTGCTGGATCCGGCGATCCTCGTCCCGGCGATCTGGCAGTCGTTCGTCAAACTCAGCCCGCGGGTTCTGATCAAGAACCCGGTGATGTTCGTCGTCGAGATCGTCGCGGCACTCACCACGATCATCCTGGTCCGCGAGCTGATCCCGGGCGGCCCGATCGGCTTCACCTTCCAGATCGTCGTTCTGGCTGTGGATCACCGTGCTGTTCGCCAACTTCGCCGAAGCCGTGGCCGAAGGCCGCGGCAAGGCGCAGGCGGCAACGCTGCGCAAGGCGCGCACCGAGACGCCGGCCAAGCGGCTGGCATCGCTGAACGCCGAAAGCTTCAGACGGTGCCCGCACCGCAACTGAAGCAGGGCGACATCGTGCTGGTCGAAGCCGGCGACCTGATCCCCAGCGACGGCGACGTGGTCGAAGGCATCGCCTCGGTCGACGAATCGGCGATCACCGGTGAATCCGCGCCCGTCATCCGCGAAAGCGGCGGCGACCGTTCCGCCGTGACCGGCGGCACGCGCGTGCTGTCCGACTGGATCAAGGTGCGGATCACCGCGGCGCAGGGTTCCACCTTCCTCGATCGCATGATCGCGCTGGTGGAAGGTGCCGAACGGCAGAAGACGCCGAACGAGATCGCGCTGAACATCCTGCTCGCCGGCCTGACGATCATCTTCGTGTTCGCGGTCGCCACCATCCCGAGCTTCGCCACCTATGCCGGCGGTTCGGTCTCCGTGGTGATCCTGGTTGCGCTGTTCGTCGCGCTGATCCCGACCACGATCGGCGCGCTGCTGTCGGCTATCGGCATCGCCGGCATGGATCGCCTGGTGCGCTTCAACGTGCTGGCGATGTCGGGCCGCGCGGTGGAGGCGGCGGGCGACGTCGATACGCTGCTGCTCGACAAGACCGGCACGATCACGCTCGGCAACCGCCAGGCGACCGAGTTCCTCCCGCTGTCCGGCGTGACGGAGCAGGAACTCGCCGACGCGGCGCAACTCGCGTCGCTGTCGGACGAGACACCGGAGGGCCGTTCCATCGTCGTGCTGGCGAAGGAGAAATACAACATCCGCGGCCGCGAAATGGCGCCGGTGGGTGCGCACTTCATCCCGTTCTCCGCGCAGACGCGTCTGTCCGGTGTCGACATGGATGGCTCCAGTATCCGCAAGGGCGCGGTCGATGCGGTGCTGGCGTTCGTCAAGTCGGCAGTGCCCGATGGCAATGGCGGCGGTGTCGCGACGGCGGTGCGCCCCACCGTCTCGGAAGCCGCGGTGCGCGAGCTGACGCTGAAGTCGGAGACGATCGCCAAGTCCGGCGGCACGCCGCTCGCCGTCTGCAAGGACGGCCGCCTGCTCGGCGTCATCCATCTGAAGGACATCGTCAAGGGCGGCATCCAGGAGCGCTTCGCCGAGCTGCGCCGCATGGGCATCCGCACCGTGATGATCACCGGCGACAATCCGCTCACCGCCGCCGCGATCGCCGCCGAATCCGGCGTCGATGACTTCCTCGCGCAGGCGACGCCCGAGACCAAGCTCAAGCTGATCCGCGACGAGCAGGCGCAGGGCAAGCTGGTGGCGATGTGCGGCGACGGCACCAACGACGCGCCGGCGCTGGCTCAGGCCGATGTCGGCGTGGCGATGAACACCGGCACCATGGCGGCGCGCGAAGCCGGCAACATGGTCGATCTCGACAGCGATCCCACCAAGCTGATCGAGATCGTCGAGATCGGCAAACAGCTCCTGATGACGCGCGGCGCGCTGACCACGTTCAGCATCGCCAACGACGTGGCGAAGTACTTCGCCATGATCCCGGCGATGTTCATCGCGTTCTATCCGCAGCTTCAGGCGCTGAACGTGATGCATCTGCACAATCCGCAGAGCGCCATCCTGTCGGCGATCATCTTCAACGCGCTGATCATCGTGGCGCTGATCCCGCTGGCGCTGCAGGGCGTGACCTACAAGCCGATCGGCGCGGCGGCGATCCTGCGGCGCAACCTGCTGATCTACGGCGTCGGCGGCATCATCGTGCCGTTCGTCGGGATCAAGCTGATCGACATGCTCGTAACCTCTATTGGTCTGGCCTGAAGGGGCCACAGCAATGAAACACATTCGCCCCGCGATCGTGATGATCATCACCATGACGGTCATCACCGGTCTGATCTATCCGCTGGCTGATGACCGGCATCGCCCAGGCCGTCTTCCCGTACCAGGCCAACGGCAGCCTGATCGAGAAGGACGGCAAGGTGATCGGCTCCGCGCTGATCGGCCAGAACTTCACCAGCGACAAGTATTTCCATGGCCGTCCGTCGGCGACCACGGAGCCCGATCCGAAGGATCCGACCAAGATCGGTGCCGACGCCTTACAACGCCGCGAACTCGTCGGGCTCCAACCTCGGGCCGACCTCGAAGGCGCTGGTGGATCGCGTGAAGGCTGACGCGGCGACGCTGGCGAAGGAGAATCCCAACACGCCGATCCCGTCCGATCTGGTGACCACGTCGGCCAGCGGCCTCGATCCCGACATCACCCCGGCCGGCGCGCTGTTCCAGGTGCCGCGTGTCGCCAAGGCGCGTGGCCTGCCGGAGGACCAGGTGCGGCAGCTGGTTGAGGCCCACATCACCGGCCGCTCGCTCGGCATCATCGGCGAGCCGCATGTGAACGTGCTCCAGCTCAACCTCGCGCTGGACGCGATGAAGAGGAGTAGAGCAACCACGACCAGTCTCCCGGCTCCATGCCCTTGCGAGCGGAGGATGGACACGGCGTGGCAGTGACCAGCTAGGCCTGATTTGGACGATCGAAGCTCACGCGAAGGCAGACCTTCCCCTGACGCGCTCTTGCAGGACGCGGAGCAGGCATCGCGTGGTCGTCTGAAGATCTTCATGGGTGCGGCACCTGGCGTCGGCAAGACATTCGAGATGCTCTCCGCCGCACAGGCCCGCCGTCGCGAAGGCGCCGATGTGGTCGTGGGCGTCGTCGAAACCCACGGCCGCAAGGAAACCGAGGCGCTGCTCGAAGGCCTCGAAGTCATCCCGCGCCGTCCGGTCGAATATCGCGGCCACGCATTGCAGGAAATGGACCTCGACGCCCTGCTGGCACGCCGCCCGCAACTCGCGCTGGTGGACGAACTGGCGCACACCAACGCCCCAGGCAGCCGCCATCCAAAGCGCTACATGGATGTCGAGGAACTGATCGCCGCCGGCATCGACGTCTACACAACGCTCAACGTGCAGCACGTCGAAAGCCTGAACGACGTCGTCGCCCGCATCACCCGTATCCGCGTGCGCGAGACGGTGCCCGACTCGATCATCGACAAGGCCGACGACATCGAGGTCATCGACCTGACGCCAGACGATCTGATCCAGCGCCTGCGGGACGGCAAGGTCTATGTGCCGCAGCAGGCCGAACGCGCTGTCCGGCACTACTTCTCCCAAGGCAACCTGACCGCGCTGCGCGAACTCGCGCTGCGCCGCACCGCGCAGCGCGTCGACGCGCAGATGGTGCGCTATATGCAGGCGCACGCGATCCCTGGCCCGTGGGCGGCCGGCGAGCGCGTGCTGGCCTGCATCGGCGGCGCATGCCTCCAGCACCGATGTCGTGCGCCTCGCCAAGCGCATGGCGGACAACCTGAAGGCGCCCTGGACAGCGATCCATGTCGAGACCGGCCGCAACCTGAACCTCAGCGACGCAGAACGCGATCGGATCGCCGAGGCCCTGCGCCTGGCCGAGCGCCTCGGCGCGGAGATCGTCACGCTGCCCGGCCAGGACGTCGCGGACACCATCGCGGACTACGCGCGCGACAACAACTTCACCCACATCATCGTCGTCCAGCCACCACGTTCAAGCTGGCGGGAACTGTTCCAAGGCACGCTGGCACAGGCGCTCATCCGCAAGGCGGGTGGAGCAAGCGTGCACGTCGTCGGCCATGCACGCGCGAAGCCTCCGAACAGTCCGGAGCAACCGACTCCTGCGCGAGGCGCTTGCGCGCCGCCGGCAGTCCCGCGCGTATCTCGGCAGCTTCGCCTTGGTCGCGGTCTCGCTCGGTGTCGCGCTCTTGCTGCACCAGATGCTGAGCCTCGCCAGTGTCGCGATGGCGTTCCTGACCGCGGTGCTGGTCGCGTCCGTCGTCTACGGCCTGTGGCCGGCGCTGTTCGCCAGCTTTCTTTGTGTGCTGGCCTACAACTTCTTCTTCCTGCCACCGCTCTACACGTTCACCATCGAGGATCCGGAGAACGTCGCCGCGCTGTTCTTCTTCGGCGTCACCGCGGTGATCGCCAGCAACCTGACCGCCGCGTGTCGTGCCCAGGCGATCGTGGCGCGTCAGCGTGCGCGCACCACCGAGGAGCTCTATCAGTTCAGCCGCAAGCTCGCGGGCGTCGCGAATCTCGACGACCTGCTGTGGGCCACGGTGCATCAGATCGCGCTGATGCTGAAGGTGCGCGTCGTCATCCTGTTGCCCGAGGGAGGCACGGTCGACGGTGCGCGCCGGCTTCCCGCCGGAGGACACGCTGGATGCCGCTGACCTCGCCGCGGCACGCTGGTGCTGGGAAAAGAACCACTCGCCGGTCGCGGTTCCGATACGCTGCCGGGCGCGAAACGTCTGTTCAAGCCGATGAGCACCGGCCGTGGCGCCGTCGGCGTCGTCGGCATCGATAGCGATGAACCTGGTCCGATCCTGACGCCCGATCAGCAGCGTCTGCTCGATGCGCTGACCGATCAGGCGGCGCTGGCGATCGAACGCATCAACCTGGTGGAAGACGTCGATCGGGCGCGCCTCGTCGCCGAGACCGATCGGCTGCGTTCAGCGTTGCTGACGTCGATCTCGCACGATCTGCGCACGCCGCTGGCCTCCATCCTTGGTTCCGCGACCAGCCTCATCACAGGGCGACACGCTGAGCGCACGACGCGCTACGATCTGATCCGCAACATCCAGGACGAGGCGGAACGGCTCAATCGCTTCATCGGCAACCTGCTGGACATGACGCGGCTGGAATCGGGACCGCTTGCGCCTGAACACCGGTCCCATCGAGTTGTCCGACGTGATCGGCAGCGCCCTGCGCCGCGTGAGCAAGATCCTCGCGGGCCACCGCACGCAGATCACATTGCAGCCTGACCTGCCGATGCTCGACGTCGATGCGGTACTGTTCGAGCAGGTGCTGTTCAATCTGCTCGACAACGCCGGCAAATACGCACCGGCCGGATCGCTGATGACGATCCGGGCCTGGCGCGACGATGGCCGTGTCGGCGTGCAGGTGATGGACGAAGGCCCTGGCATTCCGCCCGTCGATCTGGAGCACGTCTTCGACAAGTTCTATCGCGTTGGTGCCGCCGATCGCCGGCGTGCCGGCACCGGCCTTGGCCTTGCGATCTGCCGTGGCTTCATCGAGGCGATGCACGGCACGATCACCGCCAGCAACCGCACCGACCGATCGGGCGCCATCTTCACCATCAAGCTGCCGGCGTTCGTCAGCGCCGAGCGGCCGTCGGAGCCAATGATCGAATGACCGCGGCATCCGCTCCGATACGCATCCTCGTGGTGGACGACGAACCGGCCATCCTGCGCTTCCTGCGCGCCGGTCTGGGCAGCCAGGGCTATCTGGTGGTGGAGGCGCAGACCGGCCAGGCGGCGATCGATGCGGCACGCCAGCATCGCGCCGACCTGATCGTTCTCGACCTCGGTCTGCCCGACATCGACGGCCTGGAAGTCATCCGGCATATCCGCGAGGCGGGCATGGCACTGCCGATCATCGTGCTGTCCAGCCGCGACGATCGAAGCGGCGAAGGTCACCGCGCTCGATCTTGGCGCCGACGACTATGTTACCAAGCCGTTCGGCATCGACGAACTGCTCGCCCGTATCCGCGCCGCCCAGCGCCATCGCCTGCAACAGCAAGGCGAGAAGCCGATCTTCCGCACCGGCGATCTGACCATGGACCTGGTGCGCCGCATCGTCACGGTGCGCGGTCAGGAGGTGAAATTCTCGCCGCGCGAATACGACCTGCTGCGGCTGCTGGTGGCGCACGCCGGCAAGGTGCTGACCCACAACATGATCCTGCGCGAGGTGTGGGGGCCCAACACCGACGTGCAGTACCTGCGCATCTATATCCGGGCATTGCGTCAGAAGATCGAGCACGATACCGAGAAGCCGGAATACATCCAAACGGAGACCGGCGTGGGTTATCGCCTGCGAGCGCCAGACTGATGAGGATCGGCGATGTCATAGGACCGGATCGGGTCGTTGTCGGGCTGCGCGTCCCCGACAAGACGCAGTTGTTGCAAGATCTGGCCGGGCGTGCGGCGATGGCCCTTTCCATCGATCGGCGCAAAATCTTCGACGCACTGCTGGCGCGCGAAAACCTGGGATCGACCGGCCTCGGCAAAGGCTTTGCACTGCCGCATGCGCGAATGGAGGGCCTCGGCCAGGCCTATCGCGCTGTTCGTCCGGCTGGCGCGGCCGATCGATTTCGCATCGATCGACGAGCGTCCGGTCGACCTGGCGATCCTGCTGCTGACGCCCGCCAACGGCGCCAATCACCATCTGGCAACGCTGGCCGCCCTGTCCCGGCCACTGCGTGACGATCTCTTCGTGCAGAAGCTGCGCGCAGCACCGGACGCCGCCGCCCTGCACCGGTTGCTCGCGAGCGCGTGAGAGTGCTTGCCCCGGCGGCAGGCCAGTGCGAGAACCATCGCAGGACTATGAACGCACCAGCAGCAGTCTCGCAGTTATGTCCCTGCGGCAGCGGGCTGCGATCGGTGCGCTGTTGCAGTCTGCAAATGCATTCGCTGCCGCCGCCCGAGGCCACCCGCCATCTGGTGCCACTGGTCGAGCGCGCCATCCAGGCGCATCGCCAGGGCGCGGACGAAACCGCCGAGCGCCTGTGCCTCGATGTGCTGGAACTGGCGCCCGACCGGCCGGGTGCGCTGTCCGTCCTCTATGACATCCGCAAGGTGCAGGGCAATGCGCTCGCCGCCGAGATGCTGATCCGCCGCATCGTCGCGCTGGACCCCAACAACCTCGTCGCGACCAACGAACTGGCGCTGATCCTGCTTGGCAAGGGCAGCCTGGCCGAAGCCGAGCATCATGCGCGCAACGCCGTGCGCATCGCCCCGGATAACCCGCAGGCGCACAACCTGATGGGCATGATCATGACCGAGGCCAATCGGCCTCAGATCGGCGAATATCACTATCGCCGCGTGCTTGAACTGACCGCGCCAGCGCGATCCGATCCTGCTGGCCAATCTCGCCTGGAACCTGAAGAACCAGGGCCGCATGAAGGAAGCGCGCGCGCTCTACGAGGAGTTGGTGATCGCGGCGCCGCAGGTGCGCCAGACATTGCTCGGTTTCGCCCGGCTCGAGGAGGCGGACCGCGACTTCGACGCCGCGCCGAAGTGCTCGACAAGGCGGATGCGCAATTCCCGAATGATCACGGAGTGCCGCCTGACTCGCGCCGTGCTGCTGGGCCGCATGCGGCGCTACGACGAAGCACTGGCAATCATCGACGCGACCGCCGATGACGAAGGCACGGCTTGGTCCGAACGAACTGCTGGAGAAGGGGCGCCTGCTCGACCAGCTCGGACGCTACGACGATGCCTGGGCGGCGTTTGCCGAAGGCAAGCGGTTGGGGCGCGAACTGTCCGGCCAGGCGCTATCTCGAAAGCGAGGCCGAACGCGCAGATCGATCGGCTGCGCAACTTCTTCACCTCGGGGCGCCTGCGGCTGATGCCGCGCGCCAATGCTGCGCTCCGACGTGCCGCAGCCGATCTTCATCCTGGGATTTCCGCGCTCCGGCACAACGTTGGTGGAGCAGACGCTGTCGGCGCATCCGAAGATTGCCGCCGGCGACGAACTGCCGCTGATCCACGAGATCACCGCGATCATGCCGCGCATGCTGGCCAGTCCGCTCGGCTATCCCGAGGCGTTGGCCGAACTCTGGATGGGCGACCAGCGCGAGGGGCTGGATAATCTGCGCGACTACTATTTGCAGAAGGTGCGGCAGATGGGCGTGCTGCGCGGCGGCGCCACGCGCTTTACCGACAAGATGCCGCTGAACGAGACGCATCTTGGCCTGATCGCGCTGCTGTTCCCCGAGGCGCCGCTGATCCACGTGCTGCGCCATCCGCTGGACATCATGGTGTCGGCATTCTCCAACCAGTTCACCCATGGGTTCTTCTGTGCCTACGATCTGGAGACCGCGGCGCGTCATTACCTGCGCGTGATGGATCTGGTGCAGCATTACCGGGCCGAAATGTCGCTGCGCTACCTGCCGATCCGCTACGAGGACATCGTGCGGGACCAGGAGGCAAGCGTGCGGGCGATGCTGGCCTTCGTCGGCGAGCCCTTCAACAAGACCTGTCTGACCTTCCACAAGAACCGCCGCTATGCGCCGCACCGCGAGCTACGCGCAGGTCGCCGAGCCACTGTACCAGCGCTCGGTCCATCGCTACCGCCACTACCTGAAGCACCTGGAGCCGGTGATCCCGATCCTGCGGCCGGTGATCGAGCGGCTCGGCTACAAGGTCGACTGATGGAGACGCCCGCGCCCGCGCCCGCGCCAAGGGCGCCCGCGCAGGGCACTGTGCCTTTGCCGGTCGGCGAGGTCATCCGCATCGCCAACGAATACGAACGTGGCGGCCGGTTGGATGACGCGCAAGCGGCTGCTCGATCATGTCCTCAACGTGTCGCCGAACCAGGGCGATGCACTGCACCTGGCCGGCATCGTCGCGTTCCGCCAGAGGCGACATCGACAGAGTCCGCTGGAGCTGATGGAACGTTCGCTGACCTTCGGCATCGATACCCCTCTTTACCTGCGCAATATCTGCGAGGTCTACCGATCGTTGGGGCGACTGGACGAGGCGCTGGCTGACGGCGCGCCGTGCCACGATGTTGGCGCCAGCCGATCCACTGTGTCTGCACAACCAGGCGATCATCCACTACCACCGGCTGGAACTGGACGCAGCGCTCGATAGCGCCGGCACGCGCTGCGCATCGACCCCGGCTGCCAGGCGCGCACTTCGTTCGTGCCGAAGCGCTGTTGTTGCGCGGTGATTGGCAGGAAGGATGGGACGAATACGAGTGGCGTTTCCGGATCGCCGGTGCGGCGCCACTGATGCCGCCAACGACAAGCCAGCAATGGGACGGCACGCGCATTTTCGGACCGGACTGCTGCTGCTGATCGCCGATCAGGGGTTTCGGCGATGTCATCCAGTTCGCGCGCTACATTTCGTGGGCGAGCGCAACGTTGTCCCGACATCCTGCTCGCTTGCAGCAGCGAGTTCAGCCGATCCTGCGGCAGATCGCGCCGAACGCCCGGCAGTTCGTGCGTGGGACGATATGCCGGATTACGCAGCCTTCTGTGCGCTGTCCGGACTGCCCCGGCTGGCCGGCACGCGCGCGGCGACGATCCCGGCGCCGATCCCGTACCTACGCGCTGACCCAGGACGGATCACCCGCTGGTCCGATCGGCTCAGCGGACTGATGCCGAGCGGATATCGGCGTATCGGTGTGATCTGGGCGGGGCGACCGACGCACAACAACGATCGCAATCGGTCGGCGCTGCTGGCGGATTTCATGCCGCTGGCAAGTGTAGCGGGACTTGCACTGCTGGCGTTGCAGAAAGGACCGACGACCGGTCAGGCCGGTGGGTATTACGGGCGCGCGCCGCTGATCAATCTGGGGACGGAAATCGACGACTACGATGATACCATGGCGATCCTGGAGAACCTCGATCTGTTGGTCACCGTAGATACATCCGTAGCTCACCTCGCAGGGGCGATGGGCCGGCCCGTATGGATCATGCTGCCCCGGGCGCCGGATTGGCGGTGGTTGTTGGGACGTTCGGATACCCCATGGTATCCGTCCATGCGACTGTTCCGGCAGCAGACAACTGGGCAATGGGATGATGTGGTGAAGGACATCGCGGCGAATTGGCAGAACATACCTGGCCATAGGCGCTGACGCGGTACATTTGTCGTCGCGAGGAGCGAAGCGACGAAGCAATCTCGAGCGTCATCTATCGCCCGCCAACCGCCCGAATCTCCCCAGCGTCCAGCCCGACCTCCCGGAGCACCTCCTCCGTATGTTCGCCAAGCGCCGGCCAGAGGCGTCGCACCGACGGCGGGCTTTCGGAGAATCGCGCCGGGATCGCGGTTATCGTCACGTCCCCATCGCTCGGGTGCGTCATGTGTTGGAAAAACCCGGTCTCTTGTAGATACGCGTCGTCCAGCAGATCGGTCAGTGTGTTGGCCGGACCGCAGGGGATGTCGAGCTTGCCCAATATGTTCAGCCATTCCGCCGTGGTGCGTTCACGCACGCCGTCGGTGAGTACCGCGTAAAGCGCGTCCACATTGTCGGAACGGGCAGAAATCGTCGCGAAGCGCGGGTCATCGATCAGCGCGGCACGGCCCATCGCCTCGAACAGGCGCCGCCAGTGGGCGTCGCTGACCGCAATGACAGAGATGTAGCCATCCTTCGTCGCGTATGGACGGCGGTGCGGCGTGAGCATGCGAGGATAGCCCATGCCCAGCTCCGGCCGGTTCAGCGCCATGCCCCACATGTGCTCGACCAGCAGAAAGGACAGCGTCGTCTCCAGCATCGGCACATGCACTTCCTGCCCTTGGCCGGTACGTTCCCGATGAAACAATGCCATCCCGATCATCGAGGCGAGCATTTGGCCAGTGAGCTTGTCCACCACAACGCTCGGGACATAACGCGGCGCGCCATCGGCGCCGGCATTCAATGCCGCAAGCCCGCTCATGCCTTGGATCAGATCATCGAACGCGGGATGTTCCTGCTTGCTGCTGCCTTTGCGGAAACCGGAGGCGCAGGCATAGACCAGCCTCGGATTGCGTGCGGACAGTGCAGCGTAACTCAGCCCCAACCTGTCCGCGGCGCCGAGACGCATGTTGTGCACGAACACGTCGGCGGTATCGATCAGGCGCAGCAGAGCATCCCGCGCGGCCGATTGCTTCAGGTCCAGCATGACGCTGCGCTTGTTGCGGTTCAGCATGGCGAAATAAGCGCCCATGCCCTTGTTGCGGCTCGGTCCGATCCAGCGGCAGTTATCTCCTTCGGGGGACTTCGATCTTGATGACGTCGGCGCCGAGATCGCCGAGCATCTGCGTGGCGAAAGGGCCAAGCACCACTGTCGTCAGGTCGATCACCCGGATGCCCGCAAGAGGACCACTCATCGTTTCCCATTCCCTTGTCTTGAAGTCGCTCGTCATCAGCCACCATGCGACTCTCATGTCATAATGGCGGTCCACTTGCACGGCAGCTTATGCGACCCTTATGCTGCGTCGCAACATATCGGCCGGAGGGGAGCATGCCGCCAGAACTGGATGACGCCACACTCGATTTTCTGTTGGCGCGCTCGGGACTTTCACCCACGCCAAGACAGAAGGCGGAGCTGAAGGGCATCTACCCCCACGTCGCTGCAATGGCGGAGCGTGTGCGCAAGCCGCGCGGCCGCATGGCGGAACCGGTCCTGACCTACGGCTTCGCCGAGGAGGACCTGGCATGAGCGACATTCCCACCATCGCCGAAGCCGCAAAACTGATCGCTGCGAAGAAGCTCTCGCCGGTTGAGCTGACGAAAGCCTGCATCGAACGCACCCACGCGCTGGATGGCGAGCTGCACGCCTTCATCCTGCTGACCGAGGATCGCGCGTTTGCCGATGCACGCGCTGCCGAAGCGGCGATCATGGCAGGAAGATCCGCCAGGCCCGCTCTGCGGAATTCCGATCGGCCTGAAGGACATCGTCGATACCAAGGGCATTCCGACACGACATGTCATTCGAAGATCCTGAACGGACAACGTGCCCGACCAGCGATGCGACGTGCGCGGTGAAGCTGGCCGACGCCGGCACCGTGCTGATGGGCAAGACTGGCGACGCACGAGTTCGCCGATGGCGGCCCGTCGTTCGATCTGCCGTGGCCGCCGGCGCGCAATCCGTGGAACACCGAACATTTCACCGCCGGATCGTCGAGCGGCACCGGTGCCGGCGTCGCGGCCGGCTGATCTTGGGCGGCATCGGCACCGATACCGGCGGCTCGATCCGCGGGCCTGCGGCGCTGTGCGGCATCGCCGGCATCAAGCCGACCTATGGCCTGGTGAGCCGCGCCGGCGTCGCACCGGCGGCGTTCACCCTGGACCATATCGGCCCGATGGCGTGGACCGCGGAGGACTGCGCGATCATGTTGCAGGCGCTGGCCGGCCACGATCCGGCTGATCCGGCCAGCGCCTCGCGGCCGATGCCGAACTACACCGAGAAGCTCGGCGCCGGCATCAAGGGCATGCGCATCGGCGTGATCCACCACTTCCACGAAACCGACCACAAGGTCGACGCCTGCCGTGCAGCACGGCATCGATGCGGCGATCGCGACCTTCCGCGCGCTTGGCGCGGAGGTCCGCGAGGTGACGCTGTCGCCAATGCAGGAATGGCACGCCTGCGGCACGCTGATCTCGATCACCGAACGCGCCTCCGCCTATGATGAATGGGCGCGCACACGCCTGGCCGATTTCGGCGAGCGCGTGCAGCAGCGATTGCTGGTGGGCGCGCTGGTGTCCGGTGTCGATTACGTCCAGGCGGTACGTCGGCGCCGCGAATTGCGCGCCGAACTGCAGGCGGCAATGCGGGATCTCGACGTGGTGATGACCGCCGGCAATCCCGCGCGAGGCGCCGAAGATCGACGACATCCCGAAGTGGGACGTTCGCAGAAGCCGAGCTTCACCATGCCGTTCAACGTCGCCGGCTATCCGGCGATGTGCGTGTGCTCGGGCTTTGGTCGACGGCGGTCTGCCGGTCATCGATCCAGATCGTCGGCAAGCCGTTCCAGGAAGCCACGGTGCTGCGCATCGCCGACGCGTTCGAGAAGGCCACGCCGTTCCGCGATCGCCGCCCCGCGATGTCATCCGCCCTCGTCGCCGCCTGAAGGAAAGCACAATGGCCCAGCATCAGCTTCGCGCCTCGCCGCAGACCGTCCGCATCGGCGTGTTCGACGCGACCTATCCACCGGTGATGACGATCGAGTTCGGCGACACCGTCGTGGTGCAGTGCGTCTCGGGCCGGCGAGAGGTGATGCCGCCGGCCAGCGCCGGACTGACCGTGCCGCCGGAACTGTCATGCCATCATCGCCGCCAATCCCGGCGTGCGCGCCGGTCATATCGTCACCGGCCCGATCGCCATCGCCGGCGCGGAACCGGGCGACATGCTGGAGATCCGCATCGAGAAGATCGTGCCGGGTGCCGACTGGGGCTACAACATGATCCGTCCGCTCGCCGGCACGCTGCCCGAGGATTTCCACGAGACCAGTGATCAGCCACATTCCGGTGGACAAGGCGCGGATGGTCTGCTCGCTGCCGTGGGGCACCGAACTGGCGCTGGCGCCGTTCTTCGGCGTGATGGGCGTGGCACCGCCGCCGGCGTTCGGCACGATCGCCTCGAAGGAGCCGCGGATCCACGGCGGCAACATGGACAACAAGGAACTGACGGCGGGCAGCACGCTGTATCTACCGGTGTGGGTACCGGGCGCCAACTTCTCCGTGGGCGACGGGCACGGCGTGCAGGGCGACGGCGAGGTCTGCGTCACCGCGCTGGAGATGTGCCTGACCGGCACGTTCACCTTCGTGCTGCACAAAGGCGGCGGGCCGTCGCGTCCGCTGCTGAAGCAGCCGAAGGCCGAGACGCCGACGCATTTCATCAGCATGGGGCTGAACGAGGACCTGGACCAGGCGATGAAGCAGGCGTTGCGCGAGATGATCGCGTTCATCTGCTCGCGCAGCAATCTGTCGCGCGAGCAGGCGTATCAGTTCTGCTCGCTGGCGGTGGATTTCCATGTGACGCAGACGGTGAACGGCGAAAAAGGCATCCACGGCATGCTGAAGAAGGGGCTGCTGTTCTGATGCAGCCATGCCAGGAAACCGAACCCGCCCGGCTGACCGCGCCGAGGCGGCCGCGCTGATCCGATCGCGGCAGCTTTCGTGCGAGGAACTGGTGCGGTCCTGCCTGGCGCGGATCGCCGCGCGCGATGCGGATGTGAAGGCGTGGCTGTGGCTGGATCCGGACCACGTGATCCGCCGCGCCCGCGAGCTGGACAAGCTGCCGCCGAAAGGACCGCTGCACGGCCTGCCGTTCGGCGTGAAGGACATCATCGACACCGTCGACTACCCGACGACGCAGAACTCGCCGATCTATGACGGGGCGCGGATCGGGCGCGATGCGGCGTGCGTCGCCGTGGTGCGCGGCGCCGGCGCGCTGATCCTGGGCAAGACCGATACGGTCGAGTTTGCCTCCGGCGGGCGCAAGGCGGTGACGCGCAATCCGTATAACTTCGCGCATACGCCGGGCGGGTCGTCGTCCGGATCCGGCGCGGCGGTGGGCGATTTCCAGGTGCCGCTTGGCGTTCGGCACGCAGACCGGCGGCTCGCATATCACGGCCGGCGTCGTTCAACGGCATCTACGGCATCAAGCCGACCTGGAACCTGCTGAGCCGCGAAGGCGTGCGGATGTCGTCGATCACGCTGGACACGGTCGGCTGGTACGGCCGTTCGGTCGAGGACCTGATCCTGGTCGGCACGAGCGTATCGGCTGGCGGAGGATACCGACGCCGGTCGCGGTGAAGGGCCTGCGCGTCGGGCTGTGCCGCAGCCCGGTGTGGCACGCGATCGAGCCGGCCGGCGTGACGGCGCTGGAGACAGCGGCGAAGCGGCTGGTGGACGCCGGCGCGATCGTCGAAGAACTGGTGCTGCCCGCGCCGTTCGACCGGCTGCCGGAGGCGCAGAACACCATCGTCACGGCGGAGGGCGCGTGTCGCGTTCCTGCCGGAATACATCAACGCCTATGCGCTGCTGGCACCGGATCTCCGGGCGAAGGTGGAAACGCGGCATCACGCGCGAAGCAACTGCTCGCGGCCTACGCGGTCGCCGATGCGTGCCGGCCGGTGTTCGACGGGATGTTCGGCCCATCGCTGGATGTGGTGCTGACGCCGAGCGCGCCGGGCGAGGCACCGGAAGGCCTGCACACGACCGGCGATGCGATCTTCAACCGGATGTGGACACTGCTGCACGTGCCGTGCGTCGGCATCCCGGTGTGCCGCGGGCCGAACAATCTGCCGGTCGGCGTGACGCTGGTAGGGCCGCGGCTGACGGACGCCCGGCTGCTGGCGATCTCCAAGGCGCTGGCACCGGTCATCGATACGGATCCGAAGGCTGGACTGCGCGATCTGTGGGGATAAAGTTGCAGGCCCTCGCCCGCCATGAAGGCAGGGCAGCGGAGGGGAAACGCGATGATCCTGACCGGCGACGTGAACCTGATGAACGTGGACGAACCGCTCGTTCCGTTCGCACGCGTGCACGATCGAGTTCCGGGCCGCCGATATCGTGTTCAGCAACCTCGAATGTTGCCTGTACCAGCCGCCGCGAACGGTCACGCTGTCGAGAACGAAGGCTTCTTCGCCTCACCCGACCATCGCGCGGCGAAGCGTTGCGAGCGGCCGGCATCACCGCGGTCGGCATGGCCAACAACGTGAACTACGGTGAGGCGGCGATCAGCGCCTCATTGCCCGGCTCGATGAACTCGGCATCGCCCACACCGGCGCTGGCGCGAATGTCGCGACGCTGCACGCGCGCCGACCATCGTGACGCGGAACGGCGTTCGCTACGGCTTCCTCCAACGCAGCTCCGTCTACTGGCCGACCAACCATGAAGCCGGGCCCAACGCCACGGGCATCGCGGTGATTCGTGCACACACCGCGTACCAGGTGCCGATGCACAAGACGCGGCCGGAGATTCCGCCGATGAACCGGCCCGGCATCCCGCCGATCATCGTCACCTGGACCGATCCCGACTATCTGCGGCGCTTCATCGAGGACATCGCATCACTGCGCGCACAGGCCGACATCGTCGTCGCCTCGCTGCCATTGGGGCCTGCACAAGGAGGTGTTCGCCTATATGCGCGAGATTGCCCATGCGGCGATCGACGCCGGCGCCGACATCGTGATCGGCCACGGTCCGCATTATTCGCTGCCGGTCGAGGTGTATCGTGGCAAGCCGATCTTCTATGGCCTCGGCAGCTTCTCGTTCCACACCGGCCATGGCGGCCGCAGGCACGGCGACTGGATCGGCATGATGGTGCGCGCTGCCGTCGCGGGCAGGCGATCATCGGCACCAGTTTCCAGTTCGTGCGCCACAACGATCGCAACGAGACCGTGCCCTGCCGCCTTGCCGATGAAGCCGCCGAATTCGACGACATCGTAACCCGCAGCGAATCGTTCGGCACCAAGCTGTTTCCACGCATGGATGAGCTGCATATCGCGTTGTAGCGGCCCGCGCGGCTTTGGCTATCATTGCCGGCCATGGACCCCGCTCCCGATCCGCCCCGCGCCAGCGCACGCACCGTTTCGCTCATCGTCGCCAGCGCCATGTTCATGGAGCAACTCGACGGCACGGTGCTTGCGACCGCGCTGCCCTCGATGGCGCGCAGCTTCAACGCCGATCCGCTGCACATGAACGTCGCGCTGACGTCGCTATCTGCTGACGCTGGCGATGTTCATTCCGGCCAGCGGCAGGGCTGGCGGATCGTTTCGGCTCACGCACGGTGTTCCGGGCCGCGATCGCGCTGTTCACCCTGGGCTCGATCGGCTGCGCGCAGGCGCCGACACTCGCGTTCCTGGTGGCGGCGCGCATGCTGCAAGGCGTGGGCGGGGCGATGATGTCGCCGGTCGGGCGGCTGGTGATGCTGCGCGCGGTGTCGAAGTCCGAGCTGGTCAACGCGATGGCCTGGCTGATGATTCCGGCGACCATCGGGCCGATCCTCGGGCCGCCGGTCGGCGGGTTCATCGTCACCTATCTGTCGTGGCACTGGATCTTCTACATCAACGTGCCGATCGGCATCGCCGGGCATCATCCTGGTCACGCGCTACATCGAGGAAATGCGCGAGCCGACGCGCACGCCGTTCGATCTGCGCGGCCTGATGCTCGCCGGGACCGCGCTGGCGTCGCTGATGTTCGGCATCGAGATGGCGAGCCGCGGCGTCGGCTCGAGTGACCATCACGTTCGGCGCTGGTCGGCGCCGGTGTGGTCTCCGCGGCCTCTACGTGCTGGCATGCGCGGCACCATCCGCAGCCGATGCTCGATTTCCGCATGATGCTGATCCCGACATTCCGGATTTCGGTGATCTGCGGATCGCTGTCGCGCATTGCCGTCGGCGCGATGCCGTTCCTGCTGCCGATGATGCTGCAACTCGGCTTTGGCCTGTCGCGCGGCGCAGAGCGGGTTGATCACGTTCGTGAGTTCGGTCGGATCGCTCGGCGATGCGCCTGGTGCGCGCCAGGCATCCTGCGGCGGCTCGGCTTCCGCAACGTGCTGATGTGGATCGGCCTGGTCGCGACGCTGCTGCTGGCGCTCAGCGCGGCGTTCCGGCCGAGCTGGCCGGTGGCACTGATCTACGTCGTGCTGCTGCTGAACGGCTTCTTCCAGTCGTTGCAGTTCATGGCCTACAACACGATCGCCTATGCCGACGTGCCGCGGCCGCAGATGAGCACGGCGACCAGCTTCTACACGACGTTCCAGCAGATGTCGCTGACGCTGGGGATCGCGATCTCGGCGGCGGTCCTGGCTGCGTCCGAACATCTGCTCGGCCATGCCGAACTGGCGCTTTCGGATTTCTCGGTGGCGTTCCTGGCTGTGGCAGCGATTTCGCTGTTGGCGCCGCTGTTGAGCAGCCGGCTGGACAAGTCGGCCGGGGCGGAACTGAGCGGGCATCGCGATCGGCCGGCCAAGCCAAGGCTGGCTGCGGCGGAGTAAACTCTGCGCCCCCCCCCCGGTCAGAGCTGCTTCGTCATATAAACGCGGTCGTAGCCCTTCTCCGTGACGCGGCGCGTTTCGACGTAGCCGATGCGCGTGTACAGCGCGATATTCTCGGTCATCAGTTCGTGTGTATACAAATAGATGATGGGGAAGCCACGCCGCCGCGCTTCGGCTTCGGCGAATTCCAGCAGGGCGCGGCCGACGCCCTTGCCTTGCTGGTCCGGCAGAACCGCGATGTTGTCCAGCAGCAGGCCCTCTCGCGTTTCTTCCAGCACCAGGATGCCGGTGATGCGCCCCGCATCTTCCATCACCCATGCCTGTCCGTCCGCTATCCGCTGCGCGTAGTCGTCCAGCATGGGGCCCGGCGGCTTGCCCATCCGCGCGATATAGTGGCGGTAGGCAGCGTGCACGACCTCCCGCACGGTCTCGGCGTCTTCCGGCCGCGCGGGCCGGATCATGCCGCCTCTTCCCGCGCCGCTTCCGTCGCGGCTTCCAGGCCAACCGCCTGCGCCAGCCGATCGAGCCGGCGCATCACGCTCTCGCCCGCGAACACGCCGCTGTCTTCCTGGAGGCGCAGGATCAGGCGGCTCCCCACGAGCCGCAGTTCGGTGCCGGCGAGAAGATCGGTGGTGCCGGCAGACAACGTGTAGGCAAGTCGCAGCGCCACCCCCAGCATCTCCGCGCGATGCGTCGCCGCGACATCCAGCAGAAGGCGCGCCGGCCGCAGGAAGTCGGCATCGCCGTCCACCTCGTAGCGCATCGCAATCGCCAGCGCGAGGAAGGCGCGCGCGTGGTGGTCCAGGCCGATGCCGGGCTGACGCAGCACGCGCAGGAAGGCCTGTTCGGCACGGAACTCCGGATGGTCGTGGCTGCCGATATCGGACATCCAGCAGGCCGCTTCGCGCAGGCGGCGCGCTTCGCCGGTTTCGCCAGGGAACAGCGGGTCGGTCCACGGCATCAGACGCCGGCGGCAGGCTCGGATCGCGGCCCAGCCGAGCCGCCAGTTCCTGGCCGGCGGCCAGCAGCGGGTCCTGCACGCGCACCGGCTCCGGCATGCGCTGCATGAACCAGCCTTCGCGCAGGCCGCTGGCACTGAACACCACGCGCCGCACACCGGTCGCGCGCAGCACGCGCCGCAGCGCCACCGCGGCGAACGGCAGGTCGTCGATGCGGCGACGCGACAGGCCGGGCAACCGTTCCAGTGCGCGGCGGCCGCGCACCGGCGATCACGCCGGTCAGGTCGCGCGCTTCCTCGCGGCTGATCGTGTAGTGATGCACCATCTGCAGCGGATAGCCGGTCTGCGACATGTGGATACGCGCCAGTGCGCGCCATGCCCCGCCGACCAGATACAGGTCGCGGTTGGCGCCCTCGATCAGCCAGGGCACGGAGGCCAGGTCTGCCTCGGCGATCGCACGCGCACGCGTCGGATCACCGCCTGCCCGTTCAGCCAGACGGATCGCGCCAAGGCTCAGAGTCTGCGACACCCCTTGGGCACCGCGGTCCAGCCGCACCAACTCCAACGATCCGCCGCCGATATCCGCCAGGATGCCGTCAGCGGTGGGAATGCCGCACAGCACGCCCATTGCCGAGTATTCTGCCTCCTGAAGGCCGGAGAGCACGCGGATCGGCACAGTCCGGCATCCGCGCCTGCAAGGCGGCGACGAAATCCGGACCGTTGCGCGCGTCACGCACCGCGGCCGTCGCGAGAATCTCGAACGGTTCGGCCCCCATCGCCTGTGCAATCGCGTGATAGCGGTGCAGCACGGTGAATGCCTGCGCCATCCCCTCGTCGTTAAGCCGTCCGCTTGACTGCAAGCCGCGGCCAAGGCGCAGCACGGCCTTCTCGTTGAAGATCCCAACCGGATTGCGGCGATGGCCTTCGTAAACCACGAGGCGCACCGAATTGGATCCAAGGTCCACCACTGCGCAGCGCGGCGCATTGGCGGGAGGCGTATACGGCATGCGATCAATCCTGCTGTACGCGATCCTGACGACGATGAGTCGCAAGCGGCGATGCGACCGCGGTCCCATGCAACGCGGAGCCGCGGCCGGAGAGTGACGGATTGGTCATGAAGTAATCGTGAGCGGAAACCGGCTTTCTTGCCCGCGGCACGCGCTGCCATGTCGCCGTCGCTGTGCAGCTCCCACGACTGCATCGAGTCCTTCAGGTTGGTCACCATGATCTGGTCAAGCACCTGGGCGTGCACTGTCGCATTGTGAATCGGCACCAGCGTCTCGACGCGCCAGTCCATGTTGCGCACCATCCAGTCGGCCGAGCTGATGAATACACGCGCGTTCCGGCTCGGCAACGGGTGGCCATTGCCGAACGCCAGGATACGGCCGTGCTCCAGGAACCGCCCGATAATGGACTTGATCCGGATATTCTCCGATAGGCCCGGCACGCCAGGGCGCAGGCAGCAGATACCGCGGACCACACCCATCACCTTCACGCCGGCACGCGATGCCTCGTACAACAGGTCGATCAAGGGCTCATCGACCAGCGAGTTCATCTTCAGCCAGATCGTGGCCGGCTTGCCGGCCGTGGCGAAAGCGATCTCCTTGCGGATCAGTTCCGTCAGCGTTGCGCGCATCGTCAGCGGACTGAAGGCGATCTCGTCCATCCTGTCCGGTCGTGCGTAGCCGGTCAGGTAGTTGAACAACCGGGCGGAGTCGCGCGTGAGGTCGGGGTCGGTGGTGAAGAACGACAGGTCGGTGTAGATACGCGCGGTGATCGGATGATAGTTGCCGGTGCCGAAATGCGCGTAGGAGCGCACACTGCCGCCTTCTCGCCGCACCACCAGTGACAGTTTCGCGTGCGTCTTCAATTCGGCGAAACCGAATACGACCTGCACGCCGGCTGCTTCCATCTCGCGCGACAGCCGGATGTTGGCCTCCTCGTCGAACCGCGCGCGCAGTTCCACCACTGCGGTGACGAATTTGCCTGCTTCCGCCGCCTCGATCAGCGCGTTGACGATCGGGCTGTCGCGGCTGGTGCGATACAGCGTCTGCTTCACCGCGATCACGTT
Organism: uncultured Acidobacteriota bacterium; assembly: GCA_963831545.1. GTDB lineage: Bacteria > Acidobacteriota > Terriglobia > Acidiferrales > UBA7541 > Acidiferrum. The sequence continues at coordinate 252,984 of CAWHQX010000016.1, read as the reverse complement.
GGGATCGCGCGCCGCCTGGCGGAGGAACTGCACCACGACGTCGAAGCTCTCGAACGGGTGGTGGACGATGATATCCTTGGCACGGATCGCGGCGAAGCAGTCGCCGCCGAAATCGCGGATGCGCTCGGGAAAGCGCGGCGTGTAGGGCGGGAACAGCAGGTCCGGGCGGTCGTCCACGATCAACTGCTTCAGATCGACCACGCCAAGGAGGCCGTCGGCGATGTGGATCTCGTCCGGCGTTGCGCCGACCTCGGCGGCAACCAGCGCACGCAGCTCCTCGGGCATCTTGGCGTCCATGCCGAGATGGATCGCCACGCCACGGCGGCGGCGCTTCAGGGCGCGTCTCGTAGGAGCGGACGAGGTCTTCCGCTTCTTCCTCGAATTCCACGTCGGTGTCGCGGATGAGGCGGAACGTGCCCTGGCCTGTCGATACGGAAGCCGGGGAACAGCCGGTCCAGGAACAGCGTGACCAGATCGTCCAGCAGGACGAAGCGGATCGGCTCGCCCGTCGCGCCGGGCAGCCGCACGAAGCGATCGACCTGGCTCGGCAGCGGCAACAGGCCGCGCATCGTCTGGCCGTCTTCCTCGCGCAGCAGCAACAGAGCAATCACAAGGCCCATGTTGGGGATGAACGGGAACGGATGCGCCGGATCGATCGCCAGTGGCGTCAGGACCGGGAACACCCGTTCCATGAACCAGGCGTCGAGCCACTGCACATCCTCGGCGGACAGCCTGTCGGGCTCGCAGACCTCGATGCCCGCCTCGCGCAACAGGCCGCGTAGCTCGCGCCAGACGCGCTGCTGATCCGCCAGCAGCGACTCGGCGCGGATCTTGATCTCGGCGAGTTGCTGCGCGGGGGTGCGGCCATCGGGCGAGACCGCGGTGACACCGGCCTTCGCCTGGCCGATCAGGCCGGCGACGCGCACGGAGTAGAATTCGTCCAGGTTGGAGGCGCTGATGGAAACGAAGCGCACGCGCTCCAGCAGGGGATGGCGCGGGTTCTCCGCTTCCTCCACCACGCGGTGGTTGAAGTCGAGCCAGGACAGTTCGCGGTTGATGAAGCGATCCGGGCTGTCCGGACGTGATCGCCGCTTCGGCTGCCGCGGTGCGACAGGGCGGCTTGTCCGGCTCGGCCATCGGCTCCATCGTTACCGGGCGCCATCACGGGCTCCATCTGATGTGCTCATGGCGCCGATCCTACAGGAGACGCGGGTCTTCCTGCGAGGGGGCGGCCGCTGTCCCGGAAATTTCATCCGCCTGCCTCGGCCATCGACTCGGCGAGCACGTCGCGTGCCATGGGAACGGTGATGTCGCGATGATGCTCCAGCGAGACGGCGTCCAGCCGGGCGACCGCCTCGGCCAGAGGGGCTCCGTTCGCGGCAGGCGGCGCAGCAGCCAGTTCAGCACCGGTTCAGGCAGACGGATCGCCGGTCGGCCAGCAGACGCGCGCAGAAGCGCGTGCAGCAGCGCATCGTCCGGCGGGACCGATCTCCACGGCGGTGATCGCGCGCAGCCGGCTGCGCAGATCGGGCAGCCGCACCGGCCACCGCGACGGCGGCGTCGCGGCTGGCCAGCAGCAGACGGCAGGCCAGCCTCGGCGGTGGCGTTCAGCAGGTGGAACAGCGAGGTCTCGTCGGCCGCGTCGGCGTCGATCGACCGCGATGCCATGCGGCGGCAGGTCCGCGAAGGCGCGCAGATCGGCGCCGCGCCAGACGCGGCGCCGGCTGTTCTCGCCCACACATGCAGCAGGTGGGTCTTGCCACAGCCGGCCTCACCCCAGAGGGCGAGGCGCCGGCCAGGCCATTCGACCGTCTTGTTCAGCCAGGCGGCGGCTTCGGTGTTCGACGCCGTGACCACGAAGTCCGCTGGGACGTAACGCGGTCCGCGGAACAGGGGCAGTGCAGGTTGGTGGCTGCTGTGCACGGGCGCACTGCGCCCCTGATGCGCGTGCCACGTCAAGGCAGTCGGGCTGCCTCAGCCCCTCGCAATGCGCCGTGCCGGCTTCGAGGACCGATCCGCTGCCACGCCACAGGCGATCAGGTCGGCCGTGTCAACGGTATGGCGCTGACTGTAGTGCTGCAGATAGTTGCTCGAACCGAATTGGCCGATGAGGGCCAGCTGTGCGGAGGCAAGCTGGACAAAAGCCTTGATGCGATTGCCGTGAACGGATTTTGCGCATTCATAGTTGCGCAGCGCGGCGTGACACGCATCTATGAGTTCTTCATCGGACATTGCAGCATCCTGCTACGATGCCTTGCGCAGGCGGTATTGCCGCGATGGCAATGCATAGGCTGTGGGACACGCCGTGACATGGCCATGAGAAGACAGAAATCCGGCAACCATCTTCTCAATGTCGGCAGGACTGAGCTTCAGCCGGGCTTCACAGCGTTGACGGTGTGCGAAATGCCGGAGGTGAAGGGCTTCCGCGGATATGCGGCTTTGATCGAAGCACGCAGTGAGGTCTTCATCCGTCGTGCGCATGAGCTAGACCCTTTTTGGACGATCATCGTTTTCGAAGGGTGATTCTGCGACCTTAAAGGTTATCCATACATTGACGGAACGCCCGCCACAGCTACGCAAAAATACGTAGGTCGGCCATGCAATCGGCGCAGAGTCCCACTCAGGTTGCGCTTTGCCCTGTGTCATGGCCTTATTCCCAGGCTTCAAATCGCAATAGGACTCGATGGACAGTATCTTCCGCGGCGATCTCAGTACCGCCCAAGGTCGTGCGGTTGCCTGGATTGATTCGTTGCTGATAGACCATGCGGTCTTCCGCCTGGTCTGGATGAATTTTGCCGCCGTCGCGCCGGGCCGGCTGTATCGATCCAACCATCCCACACCTGCGAACCTCGCAGCGATGACTCGCCGGCACGGTCTGAAGACCCTGATCAACCTGCGCGGCCGAACCCGTAATGGATCGGATGCGCTGAGCCGCGCGGCGGCAAACGAGCTGGGACTTGATTTCATCGACATGGCACTCGAGAGCCGCGGTGCCCCGCAACGGGATCGTATTCTGCGATTGCATGATATCTACCAGCACATGCGCGCGCCGGCATTGATCCATTGCAAGTCGGGTGCCGATCGGGCGGGATTGGCGGCAGGATTGTTCGTGTTGTTTCAGGGCGGCACTGCCCGCCAGGCGTTGCAGCAGCTTTCGCTGCGCTTCGGCCATATCAGGCAGGCGAGGACGGGCATCCTCGATGCCTTCTTCCATCATTACGCACGTGTGGCGGAGGGACGAAAGCCCTTCCTCGACTGGGTGCGCGAGGACTACGACGAAGCCGCGCTGCGCCGGGACTTCCATGCCAATGGACTGGCCAGTTTCATCAATGATTGGGTGCTGGTGCACGAATAGCGATGAACACTGATCAGGTGATCGAACGACTGCCGCTGCATGCGTGGCAAGGACCTTTCGATACAACCGTATGTACGCAGGCAACCGAGGCGTTGGAATCAGGGCGCGTACTGCTGGCCGACTTGCCATTCAGCATGTCGCCGGATGAGGCGTTCCTGCTGTCGCCTTCGATCATGGGCAGCGAGCGGAAGAACATCAGCTACGATCCGGCGACAGGCAACGTCGCCAACTCATCGCTGTCCGGGCCTCAGGCTGATTGCCTGAAGGCGATGCTGCGCCGGTTCGGCGATGCGGCAGAGGCCCTCCTGCGCGGTGTGCTGCCCGGCTACGCGACGAGCCTTCAGCGTGCGCGGACCAGCTTCCGGCCCGCGGAAATCGCCGGACGCGACTACTCGCCGCGGCACGACGATCGGCTGCTGCACGTGGACGCGTTTCCAAGCCGGCCAATGAACGGCCGGCGCATCCTGCGGCTGTTCTGCAACGTGGCGCCAGATGGCATCGCTCGGTCATGGCGTGTCGGCGAGCCGTTTGCCGACTTCGCGCGCCAGTTTCTGCCGCGGACCGGCCACGCAATCTCCGGCAGCGCCTGGTTCCTCGAGCGGCTGGGCATCACCAAGGGACGCCGCAGCGAATACGATCGGATCATGCTGCGACTGCACGATACCGGTAAGCTCGATGCCGCCTACCAGTCGTCGGCACCACGCGCCGACATCGCATTTCCGGCGGGCTCGACATGGGTCTGCTTCACCGATCAGGTGCTGCACGCCGCACTGACCGGGCATTGCGCACTGGAGCAAACTTTTCACGTGCCGATTTCCGCCATGGCTCACCCGGAACGATCACCGCTACGCGTTCTGGAACGGTTGTCAGGACGATCGCTCGCTTAGCCACCGCTTCTGTTTCCCCCGTGCCGCCGCTATGGTCAGCGCCATGAAGGAAACAGTCCTACCACTGGAAGGGCGGCTCGAAGCCGCCTCGGTGTCGGCACTGCAGAACCAGCTCAACGAAGCCAGCCTGCTCGGAACAGAGCGGGTGCTGGTGGACATGTCAGGCGTCAACTTCATTGGCAGCGCCGCGCTGCGCGCCATTCTCGTGACGGCAAAGCGCCTTACGGGAACAGGGGGCAAGCTGTCGATTTTTGCCCCACCGCAAATCGTCCAGATCTTCACGGTATCGGGGCTGGACACCGTGTTGTCGGTGCATCTCAACCGCGCGCAGGCGCTCGAAGCGCTGCTGGCCTGAACACTCGCAATTCCCTGGCGACACGCCACGATACGGCCGGCAGCCCGGCCGGCGCCGGGCCAGCAGACACTGCCGACGACGCCCGGGCTGAAATGCGCCATTTGGGTCCAGCCGCTGATCGGCAACTTTTAAAGCCTCGCTGCGCCCGCGCGTAGGTTCGCCACCGACATCATCCTGTCGAGCCGGACGGAAGTGGGCGAAGTGTCGGAGCCCTGCGTTGCCGGGCGAGGTTCCTCTTCAACCATGCCGCAGAAGCGCGACCCAATCTCGAATGCTTACATCGTCGCCGCCGCGCGCAACGTGCATGCGCTGGTACCGGTCATGCTGGGTGCCGGTGCATGGCAAGCTGAATGGCTGGCGCTGCAATCTCGATCGCACGCACGGTCTGATCGTTGCCGAAGCAGTGATGATGGGGGTCGCGACTGAACTTGGACGCACGGTCGCCCATCAAGCAGTCAAGCCCGCGTGCGACATCGCATTGACCGAAAGTATTACGCGCGGCCGATGCCCTTGCCCGCGATGTGGCAGTGGGCAGGCTCGACCGCGGCAAGCTTGGGCGGCTTATCGATCCCACAAACTATCCAGGCAGCACCGACGCTTTCATCGACCGTGTCCTGGCGCTCGCCGCCTGACCGGACCCTCGACAGTTTCGCACGAAACGGCCGCAAGACGGCATTGCGCATCGCCCAGCCAGCCGCTAGCGTGCCGGATCAATAAAATGACACATGACCGCCATCCGCTGTTCAGGCGGCGCGGAGGTCGAGGGGCGGAACAAAACCGCCACGGGCAGGGTCTGGCTTTTTTGCAGCCGTCGGTCGAGTCCGTACGGCATGGGAGGCACGTCGATGGCGAGGCTTCATCTCGTCACGCATTGTCGTCGGTCGGTCCTGGGGTTCGCCTGCGGCGGTCTCGGGCAAGAGGCCGTGGGTGGGCTGGACGTCGCCGGGCATCCTGCTCTAACCCTCCCTCGTGGACAACAGAATGGGCGGCCCGTCGGCCGACACCATCAACGCTGACTTTCATCGCAACCACAAAGGGAACGACAAGACCATGGCTGAAGTCTCGTGCCGCAAGGTAGTCAAGAACTACGAGGGCGGCGTGCAAGCGGTGAAAGGCATCGATCTGGAAATCGCTGACCAGGAATTCGTTGTCCTGGTCGGACCATCGGGCTGCGGCAAGTCAACCACGCTGCGCATGATCGCCGGCCTGGAGGAGATCTCCGATGGCGAGATCTGGATCGGCGGCGACGTGGTCAACGACGTGCCGCCGCGCGACCGTGACATCGCCATGGTGTTCCAGAACTACGCGCTCTATCCGCACATGAGCGTGTTCGACAACATGGCGTTCGGACTGAAGCTGCGGAAGTTCCCGAAGGACGAGATCAAGCGCCGCGTCGATGAGGCCGCGCGCATCCTCGATATCGGCATGCTGCTGGATCGTAAGCCGCGTGCCCTCTCGGGCGGCCAGCGGCAGCGCGTCGCGATGGGACGTGCGATCGTACGCAACCCGAAGGTGTTCCTGTTCGACGAACCACTGTCGAACCTCGATGCCAAGCTGCGCGTGCAGATGCGCACCGAGATCAAGAAGGTGCACCAGACCGTTCGCACCACCACCGTCTACGTCACCCACGACCAGGTCGAGGCCATGACGCTCGCCGACCGCGTGGTGGTGATGAACCACGGCGTGATCGAGCAGGTCGGCTCGCCCCAGGACCTGTATCACAACCCCACGACGCGGTTCGTGGCGGGGTTCATCGGTTCCCCGGCGATGAACTTCCTGCCCGTGAAGGTCGAGGATGGCACCAACGGCGGTCTCGCGGTGCGCGTCAACGATCAGATCGAGCTGGCGGTCCCACCGGCCCGCGCCGATCGTTACGGGAAATACAAAGGGCGCGACATGGTGCTCGGGCTGCGGCCGGAGCACCTGTTCGAGTATCACGAGAATGGCCGCCCCGGCTGGGAGCGCGTCGAACTCTCCGTGGACGTCGTCGAACCGATGGGCATGGAGACCATGGTGCACTTCTTCGTCGGCCATGAGCCGGTCTGTGCGCGCGTCGATCCCGCGACCCATGCGGCGCCAGGCGAAATGCTGCCGCTGACCGCGGACATGAGCCAGATGCACCTGATGGAGACGGACACCGGCCGGGTGGTCTGATCCGCCGCTACGTCGCGCGGTTGACCGGCGCGGTAAACCGCGACGGATCGATCGCTGCCACGATTTCGCCCGCCGCGCCGGGGTCGCGACCCAGGATCAGATCGGTGCAGAGCCGCCCGGCGGCAGGCGACGTCTGGATGCCGTAGCCGCCCTGCCCGACGCACCAGAAGAAGCCGGCCGCATCGGATGCCCAGCCGAAGGCCAGGCTGCCGTCCGGGGTGAACGTGCGCAGACCTGCCCAGCTTCGCTCGACCCGGCGGACCTCGATGTCGAGCGCCTGCTGCATGCGGTCGATCGCGATGGCGACGTCCAGTTCGTCCGGCTGCACGTCGTGCGGCGTGCATCGGCGTCTCGTCGGCCGGTGAGACCATCAGCCGCGTGCGCGCTTCGGGCCGCGCGTACCAGGTCTCGCCGATTTCGCAGAGCATCGGCCAATGCTCCACCTGCCACGGCTGCGGATCGATGATCGCGGCGGTGCGCCGGCAGGGTGTCAGGCCGAGCGGCGCGACACCGGCGATGCGCGGCGACCTCGTCGCCCCAGGCGCCGGCGGCGTTCACCACCACCGGCGCGCGGAACACGTCACCGCTGCTGGTCTGCACGTCGCCAGGCGCCGTCACGCCGCTCGATCCGGCCGGCGCGATTGCGCAGCGCCAGGACGCCGCCATGCGCACGCAACTGGCGCAGGATAGCCCTGGTGCAGCGCGGCCACGTCGATGTCGAACGCATCGTCGTCGATCGCAGCCAGCACCGCATAGTCGGGCCGCAGGGCCGGCACCATGGCACGCAGCTTGTCGAGGCTGAGCGGCCGCAGCCGCCGCTCCGCCAGCGCCGCCTCGAGTTCGGCGCGCTGCGGCTCCGGCGCCACCAGGACCACGCCCGGTGCGAGCAGCGGCGTCTCGCGCGAAGCCGGCCGGCGGTGCCTGGAAGAACGCGCGCGACAGGCCGGTGAGGCGCCGCACGTCCGGCGGCCCGTAGTTCGGATCCACATGCGCGGCCGAGCGGCCGGTGGTGTGGTAGCCGGCCGCTTCCTCCGCCTCGATCAGCGCCACACGGCAATTCGGCGCGAGCGCGGCCGCGACCGTGGAACCGGCGATGCCGGCGCCGATGACCACCACGTCGAATTGATACGTGTCCATTCGAGTCCAGCATCCTGACAGTCGGTCACTCCGGTGCCACAGTGCAATCGATCCAGCCTCGGAGGCACGTCGCCATGCAGTCCCGCATCACCGGAACCACCATGCCCGTGCTCGAGGTCGGGCTGGAACCCGGCGACGTGATTGTCGCCGCGCCGGGCGAGCTGTCATGGATGACGGCCAATGTGCAGATGCGGACCACCACGGCGACCGCCGGTGCGCGCGGGCTGTGGGGGGCGATCACGCGGGCGGTCTCGGGCGGCGGGCTGTTCATGACCGAGTTCACCGCCGACGGGCGGGCAGGGCGCGGTGGCCTTTGCCGCCAAGGTGCCGGGACAGATCATGCCGGTCGAGGTGCAGCCGGGGCGCGGCTATCTCGTGCATCGCCATGGGTTCCTGTGCGCGACGCAGGGCGTGGAGCTGACCATGGCGCTGCAACGCTCGCTGGGCGCCGGCATCTTCGGCGGCGAGGGGTTCGTGCTGCAACGGCTTGGCGGCACGTGCTCCGCCTGGGTGGAGCTGGGCGGCGAGATCGTCAGCCACGATCTGGGCGCCGGGCGAGACGCTGCTGGTGCATCCAGGCCATGTCGGCATGTTCGAGGAAAGCGTGTCGTTCGACATCACGACGATCCGCGGCATCACCAACGCGATCTTCGGCGGCGACGGGCTGTTCCTGGTGCAGCTGACCGGGCCGGGGCGGATCTGGCTGCAGACGCTGACCATGCCGAACCTGGCGCATGCGCTGATGCCGTATATGGGGCGGCAGGAGGCCGGCACCGCCCAGACGGTGGAGGCCGGCGCCGCGGGCGCCGTGCTGCGCGACATCTTCGGCGGGCAGAGGTAAGCCGCCAGAAAGCCTAACTCTCTAGCGCCTCCCCCTCCCCTTGCAGGAGGGGGTTCCCGTGTGCCCTATCCCCCACCACCGCCAGGGCCTGCTGCCAGACCAGGGCCTTCACACGCATCAGCCGCTCGCCCTCGAAGTCCGGCCAGTGCAACGCGCGCAGTGCCACCTCGCGGGCACGCTGGAACACCATAAGCGGCCCCAGGATAGCGAGCGTCCTCAGCACCGCCTCCTCCGATTCCGTGGGCTGCCCGATCAACCGGCCAACCACTGACGTGCAGGCGCCCAGCAATGGCGCCATGACGCGCCGATGCAGGATGTCGTAGGCCTCGGTGGGAGCGATCTGCTCACGCAGGAAGAACGCAACCATCGCCGGCGGATCGCGCGGGCCCACCAGCCGATCGGCGAACGCATCCAACAGCCGGCGCAGCAGCTCCAACAGCGCTTCGCGCGAGGCATGAGGCTGATCCGTCATCGCCAGGAATGGCGCCACGCGCGCCTCACCCACCACGGCGAGTTGTTCGGCACATGCGCGATACAGGTCCCGCTTGCCGCCGAAATAATAGTGCAGAGCGGCCAGATTGACCCCGGCGTGGCGGGCGATCAGGCGGGTTGAGGCGTCCTCGAACCCATGGATCCCAAACTCCTCGATGGCGCACTCGATGATCTGCAGCCGGGTCGCATCACCCCGCGCGTACCCTTGAACCGGCCGTTTGGACCCGCGATCTTTGGACACTTGACTAATATTGGTCGCCCGACTGATATTCGTCTGACCTTAGTGCGCGAGGGACCAATGCGCAACATGCGCGCCCTGCTGCCGCTTGTCGCATTGCTGGCGGGCTGCACCGTTGGCCCAGATTACCACCCGCCTGATACTGCCCTGCCGGCGCAGTTCAGCAGTACCGTGCCGGCGCCGGCGCGGACATCGGGCAGTGGTGGCGGTCGTTCGATGATCCGGAGCTGAGCTGCCTCATCGAGCAGGCGATGCGCGACAACCCCGATGTGCAGACCGCGGCTTCGCGCGTGCGCGAAGCGAGATTGCAGGAGATCGTGGCGGGAGCACCCCTCTGGCCGAGCATCGAGGCCAACGACCAGGCAACGCGGACGCATCTCAGCGGCAACGCCATCTCTCTCGGCAATCTCGGCACCCTGACCGGTGGCACCGTGTCCAGCGGCGCAGGCAGCAGCCTCTCGTCGCTCGGCCTGCCCGGCACCGACTTCAACACCTACCAGCTTGGCTTCGATGCTTCGTGGGAGCTGGATCTGTTCGGCAAGACGCGGCGTTCGGTGGAGGCGGCGCGCGATTCAACCGGCGCGGCGATCTGGGATCGGCGGGACGCCCAGGTTTCACTGGCCGCCGAAGTCGCGAACACCTGGTTTGCGCTTCGCGCCGCGCAGGCAAGGCTCCATGTCGCAAAGTTAGAGCTTGCACGCCAGCAATCCCTGCTGGCGGTCGTGCAGACGCGTCAGCGCACGGGGCTTGCCACCGGCCTCGACGTCGCCCAGCAGAACACGCAGGTCACCGCCGCGGCGGCCGCCGTGCCGCCGTTGCGGGCAGAAATCGAAACCCGCAGCCACGCGCTTGCCGTGCTGGCGGGCGAAGCTCCCGAGACGCTGGTCCTGCCTCTCGACTTTCCCGTCGCCGCGACGCCGCCGAAGGTTCCGCCCGGCCTGCCATCGGACCTGCTGCGCCGCCGTCCGGACATCCGCTCATCCGAACGCCAGCTCGCCGCGGCAAACGCGAACATCGGCGTCGCCGTCGCGGACTATTATCCGCAGATCACGCTGACCGCATCGCCGGCGCTGATCAGCACGGCGCTGTCCAACCTGCTGACCTGGGGCAGCCGCAATCTCAGTCTGAGCGCTGGCCTCGTCTGGCCGCTGTTCAATGCCGGCACAACGAAGGCCAAGGTCGGTATCGCCAACGAGCACCAGCAACAGGCGCTGATCGCCTACCGCAAGACAGTGCTGACCGCGCTGAAGGATGTGGAAGACGCGCTGTCGCGCTATCAATCGGACAAGGACAGGCAAGCGGCGCTGCATCTCTCGCTGTCCGCCGCGCGCACCGCAGCCGGCGTCGCGCGCGGCCAGTATCGGGCAGGCCTGATCCCGTTCTCCACGGTGCTGACCACCGAGGCCGCGCTCTATTCCGCACACGACCAATCGGTGCAAGCCGATGCAGCGCTGAACCAGGATCTCGCGGCGCTCTACAAGGCGCTGGGTGGCGGGTGGTCCGAGGAAACCACCGAGGCCGCACGATGAACCGCGTGCGCCAGATCCTGATGATGCTGATCGCGGTGGGTGTCGGCGGCTGGCTGACGTGGCGGGCGTGGGGACCACACCCGGAGGACCGCACGGTGCTTTCCGGCTATATCGAGGGCGAGAACCTCAACCTCTCTGCCCCGGTCTCCGGCTTCATCGCGCGGGTCGATGTCGCGCGTGGCGACCGGGTGGTGGTTGGCCAGACGCTGTTCGCGATGGACGACGCATCCCTGCGCGCGCAACGCGATCAGGCAGCAGCCAACCTGTCACAGGCCCAGGCGCAGATCACCGTCGCGCAGGCCAAGCTCGCGCAATCGCATGCCACCGCCGAGGCAGCGCAGGCACAGGCGGTCAACGCCGCAGAGGACCTCAAACGCTATCGCAGCGCGCTGCGTGTCAACGCCGAGACGGTGTCGCGTCAGCAGGTCGATACAGCTGTAGCGACTGCTGCCAATGCCGCCGGCCAGGCCGATGCAGCGCGTGGCGATGTGGCCGCACAGGAATCGCAGATCACGGCGGCAAGGGCGCAGACGGCAGCTCAGCAGGCTGCAGTGGCGGAAATCGATGTACGGCTGGCGCAGCTTCACCCGCAAGCGCCGGCGGCCGCTCGCGTGCAGGACGTATTCTATCAGACAGGCGAATGGGCGGCCGACAACCAGCCCGTGGTCAGCCTGCTGCCGGACAACAAGGTGAAGCTCCGCTTCTTCGTGCCGGAGGTGCAGGTCGCGCAGTATCGCCCTGGCGAGACCGTGCATTTCGATTGCGACGGATGTGCATCGGGCCTGCACGGCACGGATCAACTACGTCAGCGCGCAGCCGGAATACACGCCGCCGATCATCTACAGCCGCAGCACGCGCGACAAGCTGGTGTTCCTGGTGGAGGCGTTGCCGACCGATGCACGCAATCTGATGCCAGGTTTGCCGGTGGACGTGGGCCGCTGCGATGACGTTTGCCATCGATGTCCACGATCTGAACAAGAGCTTCGGCGCGCACCGCGTGGTGCACGACGTGGCGATCCAGGTGGAAGCAGGCCACATCTGCGGCTTCCTCGGCCCGAACGGCTCCGGCAAGACCACCACGCTTCGCATGCTGTGCGGATTGCTGACGCCGGATGCCGGCACCGGCACCTGCCTCGGCTTCGACATCCTGCGGCAGACCGACCGGATCAAGCGCAACACCGGCTACATGACGCAGCGCTTCTCGCTGTACGAAGACCTGACCGTCGAGGAGAACCTCGATTTCATCGCCCGCATGTACGGCCTGGATCGGCGGCGCGAGCGGCTCGGACAATGCGCTGGACCGGCTTGGGTCTGGCGGATCGGCGCGACCAGCGCGCCGGCACGCTGTCGGGCGGCTGGAAGCAGCGGCTGGCGCTGGCTGCGTGCATCCTGCATCAGCCGCGCCTGCTGCTGCTGGATGAGCCCACCGCCGGTGTCGATCCAAAGGCGCGGCGCGAATTCTGGGACGAGATCCACCGGCTGGCCGGCGAGGGCATCACCGTGCTGGTCTCCACCCACTACATGGACGAGGCCGAACGCTGCCACGACGTCGCGTATATCGTCGGCGGCCGACTGATCGCGCGCGGCACCGCCGAGGAACTGGTCGAGCGCGCCGGTCTGATCACCTTCCTCGCCGAAGGACCTCGCGCCGATCGGCTGGCCGAGCGCACTGGCGCGCAGCCCGGGCGTCGTGATGGCGACACCGTTCGGCCAGGACCTGCATGTCAGCGGCACCGACCGCGCGGCGCTCGAGGCCGCGATCGCGCCGCACCGGCACGAGCCCTATCGCTGGACCGAGACACGGCCGACGCTCGAGGAGGTGTTCATCTACATGATGGGCAAGCGGAACACATGATCCGCTTCTCGTTCGGTCGCGTCCTGGCGGTGCTGGTGAAGGAATTCCGCCAGATGATGCGCGGCCAGCCGAGCGTGATCCTGTCGATCCCGATCATGCAGTTGCTGCTGTTCGGCTACGCCATCAACGACAATCCGCATCACCTGCCGACCGGTGTGTATGTGCAGGACCAGGGGGAATTCGCGCGCTCGATCCTCGCGGCGATGCGCAATACCGGCTATTTCGATATCGTCGCCATCGCGCGCAATTCCGCCGAACTCGACCGGCTGATGGCACTGGGCAAGATCACGTTCAGCGTCACGATCCCCGGCGATTTCACCCGGCGCGTGGTGCGCCACGACAACGCGCAGATCCTGGTGGAGGCCGACGCATCCGATGCCACCGCCACCGGCAGCGCGATCGCCGCCCTGGCTGCGCTGCCGACCACTGCGCTGTCGCACGATCTGACCGGCCCACTGGCCCCCGCCGCCAAGCACCGCGCCATTCACCGCCGTGATACACAGCCGCTATAACCCCGAGGCCATCACCTCTTACAACATCGTCCCCGGACTGCTGGGCACCGTGCTCTCCATGACCCTGGTGTTCATGACCGCGCAAAGCCTGGCCAAGGAACGCGAGGTCGGCACGCTGGAAGGGCTGCTCGCCACGCCGGTTCGCCCTGTCGAAGTGCTGATCGGCAAGCTCGCGCCCTACGTGGGCATCGGCATCCTGCAAACCGGCATTATCCTGCTGCTGGCACGCGCGCTGTTCGATGTGCCTGAAGCCGGAGGATGGGACGCGCTCGCCGTCGGCGTGGTGCTGTTCATCATCGGCAGCCTGGCCCTGGGCTTTCTGGTCTCCACCTTCGCGCGCAAAGGGATACCAGCCCACCGTCGAATTTGAAAGTACCAAGCGTACATTAGGGTGCCACGCCCGCCGGGCAGCCTTCCCGATGTAATAGCCATGAAGTCCAGACGCTATCAAGGACAGAGTTTTGCTGTGGGCATTCGTATGTTGCCAGCGCTCAGGGCAAGAGTTCTCAGCATGAAAGACGCGTACCTTGAAGCCTCGTTCTTGGAATGTCCACTCGCGACGTACTGTAGAAATCGCTCCATTCCGCCCAGTCGTTCGATCGGTCCGCTATTTAAAATGAAGATCTCGTCGTTCAAGTCTGCTAGTAACCTCTCCCGTCGAATTGTCCGAAGCAGTCTGACTGCCCCAGACATCTAGAACACAGATTCTCAGAACACCGAGTTAGGCGGGGGCCCGTCCTAATAGACGAGCGACTCGAAGCTCAATACTTAGTACCTAGAATGTTGCTCCGGCATGGCGCAAAAATGGTGATCGAGTCTTCACGGAGAAACTTGGTCAGCGAATGAGCGAGCACAACAAAACTTGGTACACCGCCGAATCTAAGACTATTTTGACATGAACGGGGTAATATCGCGTACAAATAGGATCGACGCGTGAGCAGCATTATGATTCAAGTTCACACTTCACCGGCGTGCAATCAAGGCGCAGATCGCTGCACATCACTTCGTGTAGATGCAAATGATGATTATGAGAGTAGAATAGTGCCGTTCCTAAAGGCAAAACAAGAATCTCAAGAACATTCACATGTTGAGTGGAGATGGTGTAGAAGTTTTTTGCTCTCCAGAAACTAATACTGTAAGGACGGCGCATGTCTATTTTCCCTGAATTTCTCGTCAAGCCCTTTCGACCATACTTGCGCGCAATCCTCGGCATTCAGGGATCGGCGGCAGTGGCGAATACCGTCCTTTATTCAAGTTATCGCGAATCGCTCTTGTCTTCAGAGCGCAATCGAGACCCAAAGCGACTTCTCAAATATGGTTTCCGTGCGTATTCGCAGCATGACGAAGACGGAATGATTTCGGAGATTTTCAGCGAATTGGGGTTTCAAGCCGGACGTTTCTTGAATTCGGTGTCGGTGATGGAACTGAGAACAATACGCTGTATCTGTTGCTTTCCGGCTGGCGAGGACTCTGGATCGATGGAAATGATACGAACGCAAATTTCATAAATCGACAGTTCTCAACGTTTATTCAATCAGGTAGATTGAGCTTCCTGCACCGTTTCATTACTCGCGAATCAATCAATGCGACCATAGAAAATGGAAGCCTTTCGGGAGAGATTGACCTATTGAGTATCGATATTGATGGAAACGATTATTGGGTTTGGGGAGGCTATCTCTCAAATAGATCCCCGCGTCGTGATTATCGAATATAACGCGGTTTTCCGCCCTCCTGTCGGAGTGGTCGCCGACTATGATCCAAATTTTGTTTGGGATGGAACAAGCTATTATGGCGCAAGCTTGAAAGCGCTCGAATCGCTTGGCTCAAAAAAGGGTTATGTACTTGTTGGTTGCTCGATTTCAGGGATTAATGCTTTTTTCGTCAGGGGCGATCTCGCCGGTGACAAGTTCTGTGTTCCGTTTACCGCGGAAAACCATTTTGAACCGCCGCGATTCGGGTTCTACAAAATTGGAGCCTTTGATATGCACCCGCCCGGTATTGGAAAATACCTGAACATCTAATTGGATTGCAGTTTTAGATCCAAACGCGCACCTTCATATGACCAACGAATGGCATGGGAGCTATGCCTGTGACTGGATCCCGAATCTGCGAGCTAACTGCTCGAGCGGGTTAAGTTGCTTTCTAAGAAGTGCTTGGTCTTTTCTGCGTTCTCATCCCAACTGCAGTTCTTCGCCACATACAGAGCAGCAGCAGTTCCGACCGACATTTGAAGTGGTGTCAGCCTGGATGCTGCGAATTAGCGACGCAAGAGTCAAATGGTCCTTAGGATTGCGGAGAATAAACCCCGTTTCCCCATCGCGGATCAAATCGCTGACACCTGCACGCGCGCTGGTGATGGAGGGAAGTCCGCAGGCCATCGCTTCAAGGATCGGGGAGACGAAGGCATCTTCTAATGAGGGACCAGTGTAGAGATCCGCGGCGCCGTAGAAGGAAAGGACGTCTCGAGAAGGCGCTTCGAAACGCACTTGACCTTGCAATCCAAGCCCGTCTACTAACGGCCGGTACAAGCCGGGCTCATCACTGCCAACCACGAGCAAACGTAGGGGAAGCGCTTTGAGTAAAGCTATGGCGCTGAGTAGAGTGTCGAGTCCCTTTTTTTTAAAATCGTTGCCGATCAGAAGCAGTACAAAATCCGTATGAGCATATGAGAGCGCTTTCCTGGACAGCTCTCTTCTCGCGATTCGTGCCTCTGGCGTAAACTGATCGGTGTCTACGGCATTGGGAATTACGCTGATGTCATGGCGGTTAAAATGTGATTTCAGCTGTGTGGCGACGAGGGAAGAGACCGCAATCAATTTTGTTCGGGGATCTCGATAGAATTTGTCCTCAAGTAACATAGCAAGCCGGTAGTAGAGCTTTCGGTGGATTAGCCGTGGCCAGAACCAAAGAGGTGAGCGGTCAAGCGAGAGTTCAGGGCGAACGCGTTCGTAGAAATCATGGAAGACAATATGGACTACGATTACATCGGCATCCGGCTCCGGGCGAATAGATAAGATCAGGCCGAACTTTTCCAGAGCACTTATCCCGCCATCGGCACACTGAATTGGCGAAGAACCACCAAAGGTATTTGATCAGATGGGGACTACGAATAGAGGGAACATGGTGCCATCGAATCATCCCACCTTCGCTTGAAGAGTCCGGTGAACCTGTCCGAACTCCATCAAGCTGCGAGACCTTTTGTGAATACAGCTCTATAATCGAATGACCTTCTTCTCGCCCATCGTTCGATCTGCTCGACGATGCAGAGTTCGGTACCGTGCTCGCGGTCCAAAAATGGAGAAACCACCGCGAGGCGCAATTTATACCCGCCCATCTGTCAGTTGAGTATGTTCCACGCTCTTAGAATCTTCGCGCACAATAAAGGATAACAGCAGCGGTGATAAAGTTGGCGTCAACAGTTAAGTTTCTGCTCCAAGTTCACTGGAAGGAGTTTACATCACCACAACGCGCTCGAAATCGAAATTTGGCATGCATGATTACCGGTTTCACTGAAGACTGGCCAGAACGACATTCGTCGGTGGTAAAGATTGTCCCGTATGTTCCTCTTTCAGGCTCCGGGAGGCTGAGTTCAAGGCGACACGACATACAGCGACTTCCGGAAGGTATCCCGCTATTTTTCTTTCCTTTTGTTGGATGTCAACTTTGCGTAAAGTCCCGCTAATCAAATTGCGTATATTTCCGAGCCAGTACCTCTACGATGTTCCCCAGTGCATCAAGATCCCTTGTGTCGATGACTTCGGCCGGAGAATGAGAATACCTCAACGGCCAGCCGAGGGGAATATCGACCGATCCGTAGCGGGTAAAAACGGAGCCGTCATTTCCGCCACCAGTAACGCCATATTGCACCGGAACATTATTTTCGTGTGCCAAGGCGATGACACGTTCGACGTATTGCAGCGGAGCGATATTGGAATTGTCCACGGCTCGAATCACAAATCCTTTGCCGAGCTCGGCATCTGCGAAGCGTTTTGACTCCAGTGGTGAATCTGAGCTGACGAACGTGTCGATCGCAAAGACGAAATCCGGCACACGATTTTCTTTCGCGGCTTGCTCCGCGTAGGCAGCGGCACCTTTCAGACCTACTTCTTCTTCGGTAGACCATACGAACGTGACGTCGCGTCCTGCCAGTTCGGGGCCCAGGGCGCGCACTGCGGCAATTAATGCCGTACACCCAACACGATCATCAAAGCTCCGTGCGTTCGCGCGTGTGCCCACGAGTTGACGATATTCCTTGGGAATTGTTACGTAATCGCCTGGTGAAATTCCGAGCTGCTCGGGTTTCTTCCTTGGATCGCGTGCCGACAAAAACGTGGGCTGGTTCATCGATCGATCGGTTGGAGAGTACAAATTCAAAGCCCGGCTTGTCCCAGCCATCTGGCAACTCCATCACACCGCCAACCGTAGTCCCGTCCTTCTTGTGAACCAGGGCAACATGACCAAGAAAATATTGCGGATACCCCCCGCCCAAGGACTCCCCCAGCAGACGCCCGTCCGCTTCGATTGTTTTTACCTCAAAACCGAGTTCGTCCATATGTGCGACAAATGCGACGCTAGGAGTGTTTGGGCCCCGCTTTCCGTCGCCTAGACGCAGGATCAAATTACCTGCAGCATCTGTCGTTACTCGCTTTTGAGCCCACTCGGGCAGAAGTTTCTTCACTTGATCCCGTACCATGCCCTCATGGCCGCTCGCGCCGTACGCGCGCACCATCTGGGCAATGTTGGAATTAGCTGCTGAAATACTTCCGATGTCAGCTACTCCAACGCTATTTTTCCGTCGCGGTGCGAATTGCGCCATTAACTCACCGAGATCGGAAACATCCTTGTCGGAAATCATTTGTGCGGGAGTGGTCGGCCATCTGACCGGAACGCCCAACTGGACAAAGTTCGCTGGCAAGACGGCGCCCTTTACGTATGACGCAATTCGCGGAGGCAACGAATGAATTGTCGTTAGCCTGATGTTCTGGGCTTCACCCCACTTCCCGATCTGTGCAGGCAAGTCAGACGGATTCGGACTGCTCACTCCGATCAGTACTCCATCGCCAGGTAACGGCAGCGCTTCACTCGATTCCTTGGGATCTGGAGTAATTCGACCCACGTACACCATCTCGTCAGGGTGTAGTTCAGTGAGTAGCCTGTTTAAACCTCTGCCACCCGTCCACTGCTCGGTGACGAAGGCCACCGTCAGCGTACCTTGCACCTGTTGCGGATCTACACCTGCCAGAAGGTTGAGAAGAACGGTTGTGCCAAACCGGTCGCCTACTGCCGGCCCTGCTCTTTCTGCAGCGCCGATTTGCATCTCTCTTTGTGACTCGACCACAGGGTCCAGCAGATCGACACCCGCAGAGTGAACTTCAGCTGCATTTCTCGCGCCAATGTCTACATAGAGCTCTTCAACGCTATTCATTTTTGGCGCATTGCTACGCCCTGATTGAAGGTGAACGCTCAGTCCGGCAAACACCCCTGAGACTTGCTTGCCAGTTTGTGTCGTTACCCAGACGGGTTGAGCAAATTGCAAGCTGTCAAATGCCGGATACGGCGCCGCTTGCGGAAGGCGTTGAACTCGCAAATAGCCATCCTCGGTAATCTCGCTGACGACATAGCCGGGTTCGTCGATCGAAGTAGCAATCACGCGATGCGGTGAACCGGTGCCAAGAGTTACGTACACATTGCCAGCAGTTTCTATCTTCGGAGAAAGTCAGCGAGCCTCGTTTTAATCGCTGCCGTCAATTTTTCTTCATGTCCGGAAACCGCAGGTATCGTTTGCAGATTCGTTCGAGACGCAACGGATTGCCTTTGGCACCCGTGGAAGAGAATAGGAAGCCAACTAGCAGAAACATTGCGCCAATTCGAACATCTCATATCGAGTTCCCCTGGCTAACTATGGAGAAATACCGTCGTTCTACTTGCAAAGGGTGTCGATGAGCAATTCTTTCTTTTGTTCTGCGAGGCGATCGAGCGAATCGAGAGAGGCGACATAGCCGCCAAGCGTGGCGATCGTCAACCCAGCGAAAGCGGCTGCAGGGAGCCAGGGACTGCCGAACCAGCGGGCCGCAAGAAGAACGACAGTAGCGATTCCACCGAAGGTATTAATAGCAATTCTTTCTTTTGTTCTGCGAGGCGATCGAGCGAATCAAGAGAGGCGACATAGCCGCCAAGTGTGGCGATCGTCAACCCAGCGAAAGCGGCTGCAGGGAGCCAGGGACTGCCGAACCAGCGGGCCGCAAGAAGAACGACAGCGGCGATTCCACCGACAAGAATCTGAACGCCAAAAGCCGTCCAAACGGCGACACCATTATTTCGCTGACCCTTAAATTTTCCAATTTCCATTTTCTTGGGAAAGCTGAGGGAGGACCAATTTGCAATCGTCAATTGACCGGTTACTGCAAAGACGGCGGCACCGATGGTCGCGAAAAAACGAGGAGTGGTTGGCCAGCCAACGAGCCACACGAGCAAAGTCATCGAAACACATAGTTCCAGCGCGATGAGAGCGAGCAGCAGCAGATTTTTTCCGAGCAAAACATCCCGGAAACGGATCGGGGCCATGAAGTAAGACAGAATGCCTTTCCCTTCGAAAGAAAACGAGTTGTAGGCGGGTGAGAGCAGGATCAAGATCAAGTAGGCCATAGCTGCCGGAAAAAAGAGCTCAGGGCTAACGGCATGCACCTTCAGGGGAGAGTGTCTGCCCGTGAATTGGAAAGAAAAAAAGACCACCATAATTGGGGGCAGAACAAAGGTGATGAAGGAGAATCCATTTCGCGTCAAATAGCGAAATTCCTTGGCCATGACCCCAAAGACCTGTGGAGAAATAAATGGAAGACTCTCCCACTTGCCTGCCAGTGCGCCAGTGACTTGTCCTTCCTCGCCAGGTACAGGCCCATGCCGTGTTTTTTTCTTTTTCTCTTTCGGAGCAGGGCTCTCGCTGATCTCTTCGCCGAAATATTGCGCCTTATAGCGAATCCACAACAGACCGCTCAGCACAATTAACCAAGCGGATAAACCCAGCACTCCGACAAGCGCGGCGGACGAACCGTAGTGTCCCGCTTCCGGAACGGCGTTTCCGGCCAGCACGGCGGGAGTCCACCAGAGGTAGCGCACGAAGTGCAAGAATTGTGGCTGCGCAGAATGTCCATACCGCTGGAGCAATGGCGACAGGAAGTTCAATGAAACCATCGACAAGACAAACAGGCCAAGAAACACTTCACGCGCACGCCGTTTCGACAGCAGTTTCTCCAGCCAAGAGCCAATCAAACGTTCCAACGTGACATTCAACAAAACGAACAGGAGGCAAATCAGCAAAAGCACCGGAACCGCGCTGATGCGGGCAATCGTCGCCGCCACGATCATGGATCCGATCCAGCAGATCGAAGACACCGCGGCGAAATCTGCGAATCCGTACCCCAGTCCCAACAAATAGAACGCTCGAAGACTCATCGGGAATCGCAGAAGATTCCGAAATTCGAAATTGGCGCCAAATCCTGCGACAAATATCGGAAATACCTGCCACCAGAGAAATAGCGCCCAAAACAGCAGCGCCATCCAACTGCTATGTCCTTTGGTCAGAAAAAAGTAAGTACCGGTATAAAACGCGACACCCAGACCGATTACTAAAAATCCGCTGGCGATCGAGGCAATCATCATGCCGATCAGGTCCCAGCGACTGTTCTTGCTGCGCAAGTTATTCTTCAGCAAGCTCCAGCGGAGCAGAGCGACGAGTTCGAGCTGTTCGAATACGCCTGGAATTCGAGGTTGAACATTTGGGGGTTGAGTTACGTCAGCCACGTCAACTCCTCCAGGCTGGATTGCTCACCACCACTTTGCCCAACAATGGACAAAAAGATCTCCTCGAGCGTTTTCTTTTCCCCTTCCGTGCCGGGTACGCCAGAACGCAATTCCTCGAGTGATCCCTGAGCAACGAGACGCCCTTTATGGATGATGGCTACGTGGCTGCAGAGGCGCTCCACAATCTCCAATACATGGGATGTCAGAAAAATAGTCACACCGCGCTCTGTCATCCGACCGAGCAGGGCCTTCAGAGCGCCAGCGGCCAGGGCATCGACTCCTTCAAACGGTTCATCGAGAAACAGGATTCTGGGTCCATGAATTACGGCTGCAGCCAGCGCCAGTTTTTTCTGCATCCCGTGGGAGTAATCGGCAATCAGAGTTTTCTCCCGGTCAGCGAGTTGCATGAATTCCAGCAGTTCGTCCGCACGCTTTTCTGTCGTGGGTTTATCGAGACCGTACATCCGTCCGACAAATCGCAGGTATTCGATTCCCGTCAGGCGGTCGAACAGTCCCATACCCTCCGGAACGACGCCGATTTGGCGCTTCACATCGACAGGGTTGGCCGAAAAGTCGATTCCGAGCAATTGCATTCGTCCGGAGGTGGGTGCAAGCAGTCCGGTCAGCATCTTGATGGTCGTCGATTTGCCGGCCCCGTTTGGACCGAGAAATCCGAAGAATTGCCCGGAGCTCACCTGCAGGTCCACATTATCCACTGCCGTCAGGCCACCAAACTGCCGCGTAAGCTTTTCCGTGACAATTGCAATCTCGCTCATGATTTGCCTTTGTAAACACCCGTGGGGAAAGAAAACTCTACCATGAGTAAGTACGTGTCACCGGCCCACAAATTTCAGCTGAGGAATTGCCCGGGGCAGGGCTTAGTTGTGTTTGGTCGACAGGGGAGAGAGGGAACCCGTGCCGGCTTCTCTGGTAATTGCGGCGATCACTGCTGGCAATTCGACACGAAACACTGCGCCGCCCGTCTGGCCGTTGTAACAGATGATATTTCCACCATGTTCCCGCACGATGCCGTAGCAAATACTGAGGCCGAGGCCTGTACCCTTGCCGACAGGTTTTGTCGTGTAGAAGGGATCAAAGACACGGTGCGGTTCTTTGATACCGGGACCGGTATCGGAGAACAGGACGATGACGTTTCCCCGATCACGCATCGTACGAACGGTGAGCACACCGCCGCCGGACGTGGACATGGCATAAACCGCATTGTGAATGATATTAAAGAACACCTGCATCAGCTGGTTGCTGTCGCCGCGAACGCCGGGTAACACGGATTCTAATTGTTGTTCGATGCGAGTGTCGCCACCCTGCAAATCGAGCGCGCGGAGCTGGACGGCATTCGAAACCACTGTGTTGATATCCAGAAGAGTGCGTTCCGTCGGAACCTGCCGAGCGAAACTAAGGAGATTTTGGACCAGGTTTTTTGTCCGCCGTGCCTGTTCTCGAATTTTCGCGGCTGTAGCTCGGGTTCGTTCAGGCAAGCCAGGGTCATCGGCCAGCAAATCGGAATAGCCGAGGATTGCGGTAAGAGGATTGTTAATTTCGTGCGCTGCACCGGCCGCCAACTGACCAAGCGAAACCAGCTTTTCCGATTGCACCATTTGGGCCTGCAACCTTTGCAGATTGATTACGGAAGATTCTGATCGAGCGAGAAGGCGAGCTCTGTCTGCATCAGCCAGATGCGTGCGCAAGAAACACCAGCAATGACAGGGGCAGGGCCGCGATCAGGGTTACGGTCAAACGGAAATCGCGAACAGCCTGCGAATCGTGTTCAATGCGCAGGGCATACAGGGCAAACAGCGGTAGAGACAAGACCGCGGCCATTGCAAATCGTGTTGCCCAAACGCTGTCGCCGGCAGTTTGCTCGATTTCCGCCGTCACGCCTTCCATCGGCAAGTCCAGTTCCTTGCGCTTTTGGTAGGCAATGATACCCGCAAGGGCATACCAGAAGAAGACAGAGATCAACGGCAAATCGTACCAGCTGCCGGTGTAATACTTGTTTTTTTCTACCGCAACGTTAACGACGAACGAGGTAGCGGTATACAGAGCGGAAGCCCCGAACAGATGTGCACAAACGATACGCCAAGCTCCCTTGGTTCGATACCAGAAAAATCCGAATCCGATCAGAACGAACGTGAATTGAACGTTGGCCAGGATGTTGTAGTTGTAGTCGTAATTGGCCAGAAGAGGTTCCGCATACATCCAGGGAAGAACGCTATAGACATAAAGAAACGTCCACCAGGTGAGCAGCAGGGTGAAATCCATGTACCCGAGTCCCGCGCGCATTTCCCCGCGCTGTAAATAGGGGCGCAAACCCAGGGCGGCGATGAGAGGAATTCCACGCAAGAAGAAAATGATGTCTCCGGCAAACAAGCCTGGAACATCTTTGTGCAAATACACTTCGAAGTAGGTCCACTGAAATTGGCCGATCATCCACATGGAACAGCTGAGCGCCAGCAACATCCAGAAGACGTTGCGACGCCAATGAGGAGTGCCGGCGTTCAACAGAAGGCCGGCATTTGCCAGAAGGGGCACGAAGCACTGCACGATGTTGCCAAAATTACTGAGCGTGGTGCCTTCGCCGAGGTGATAGGACACACCTGCATAGAAGGCCAGAAACGCGAACCACGCGGCAATGAGCCACATGATGGTGCGGGAATTTTGCATAAATTGGCTGAATAACATCTAAGCATGAACCAGGCGTTAGAGAGTAACGAGTGATGTCCAGCGGCACCGTGTAAGCTGGAGAAGTAACGAAGAGAGAATTAAGAGAACATGGTGCGAATATTTGGGTGAGCGTGACTCGCTTTTAGTAGTTATAACTAAGGCGGTTGTGTGATTCAGAACTCGAATTTTGCAAGATACATCGGTCAATTTCTCCGGCCCGGGGTTCATTCAAGTGCCAATCAGGTCGCCTACGTACGATCGAATCAGTTGCAGTTAGTCTGCTTTTGTTCCGGATTGGAAAAAACAAAATATATCTCGCGTTGAAATATTAGACTGAGGGATCTGATGAATGCCGCTCTTAAGCTTTCTTTTCTTCTATTCTTGGTATGCTGCAGTTTCCTTCTGGGGTGTGGCGGGGCGGGGTCTCCAGTCGTCGCCCCTCCAGTCGCCACCCCCCCCTCAAGCGATCACAGTTTCGATTACTCCAAATACGGCGGCGACCGCCACCGGGGGAATGGTACCGTTTGTAGCAACCACAAACGACCCGGCGGGTGTTACTTGGGCAGCTTCAGCAGGTGCCATTGACGGTGCAGGGAATTATTCCGCGCCTGCAGGAGTACAAAGCGGGATGGCAACCATAACTGCAACCAGCGTAAAGGATCCGACAAAATCGGCGAGCGCGACAGTTAACATCGTCGTACCAGGACAAATCAGCAATACCGCTAACGTGCAGGTGGCAACCTACTCAATCACACCGGCGGCTCCGGGATACGTTTCTGTACAATTTGGAGTTGATACTAATTATGGTCTTTCCACATGGTCCCAGCCTGTGCCACCAGGGGGAGGAAATGTAAGTGTATTTGTCGCCGGTATGAAAGGAAACACGGTTTACCACTTGAGGGGAGTCATCCAGTTTCTGGACGGATCGAAGTTTATTGATTCTGACCAGACATTCACGACTGGCGCGCCACCCGCAGCTCAAGTGCCATCGTTAACGGCCACGACCTCTACCGGTATGACACCACAGAGCGGAGTGGAGCTCGTAAACTTGATCGGCACCACGTCAACGACAGATCAGGTTGCTGTAGCGGATCTGAACGGAAATCTCCTGTGGAGCTTCAATTACAACCCCGGTTTTCCAATGATTGCGAATCCGATAAAGTTGCTACATAACGGCCATTTTCTGATTAATTTCAGCCAACCCGGTGGAGAGGACGGAGCCGGTTCAGTTCTTGAGGAGATTGATCTTACGGGGTCCGTGATCTGGAAAATGAGTTCAGTAGACCTAAATAAGGCCTTGGCATGTAGCGACCTGCAGCGGATGCAACATCACTGTAGCGGGAACGCATCACGATTTTGTATTGCTGCCGAACGGGCACCTAATCGTGATTGCGTCCCTGCGAAATTCCATCTCCGGAACGAGTGTAATCGGAGACGTGGTAATAGACTTAGACGAGAATCGCAATCCCGTTTGGGTCTGGAATGAATTCGATCATCTGGACGTGAACCGGCGCCCGATGGGTTTTCCGGACTGGACCCATACAAACGCTGTTATCTATTCGGCGGATGACGGTAATTTGATCGTATCCATCAGGCATCAGAACTGGCTGATTAAGGTCGACTATGCGAACGGAACTGGAACGGGAGATATCATATGGAAACTTGGCTATCAAGGTGACTTCACGTTACAAGGCGGAACGGATCCCATCGATTGGTTCTACGCGCAGCATGGCCCGTCGTTTGCGACCTCGAATACGACAGGAACATTCTCGATAGCGCTATTTGATAACGGAAACGATCGTGGATTCCCTGCGGGATATACATGTGGACAGCCTGGAGAGCCCGTTTGTTATAGCACCGCACAATTGTTAACGATCGACGAAGCTGCCAAGACTGCAACTCTTGAGTTAATCAGACCGCACCGACCTATTCGTTTTTTGGCGGGAACGCCGAGGTGCTAAAAAATGGAGATTTTGAGTACTGTGAGTCCGCCGGAGGCCCTGGTACCTCCGGGACGATCTATGAAGTTACTGAGGAAACCAATGTCCAGACAATCTGGCAGATGAATGTTAGCGGACAATATATTTATAGGGGTCAGAGACTTCCAAGCTTGTATCCAGGCATTCAATGGTGAGCACTAATATATGACCTTGGGTCGATGCAAGCCGCGTTTTCAAGCTGGTATTCGTCATTGACTCAACTGTTCGAGGTCGCGTAACGTGGACTTTCTCTAGGTCATGCGGTTGGTGGTGGGTTCGTGCGTGACATTTTAAGTCTAGTGCAGCGTGCGCTTGAGCCGCTTCCGGTGCGTGGCAAGGGCCGCCTCGCTGAGCAGATTCTTCGTCGAACGAAGGCAGAGGTGCTAAGTTGCCATCCCCTCAGCGGGATGAAAGTGCAATTACGTCGCTCGCAGCGCATCGAGCGGCTAATGTCGGCCGGAGCTTATGAGACGTGAGGTGCTAGCATTAATGAAGAGAGGTTTTTAAAGCCGTCGATGACCGTGATGGACGTTGGTGCCAATATCGGCTACATCTCGGCAATCGCCGCGGCGCTCGTTGGTGCTGGAGGAGAAGTACACGCCTTCGAACCGAATCCTAATTGCTACTCTTGTCTCGTGCAAAATCTAAATCCAGTTTTCGTATGCTTACGCGCACCAAGTGGCAATCAGTGACACGCAAGGTATGCTGCCGCTTTATCTGGGTGGGAATTCTGCAGAAGACGGGTGGGGATCTCTCGTTCGGAAAGCTGCTCGCTCAGCGCTAGAGCCCAGCCCCAAGCGAGTGAACTGCGCGTCGTGCAAGTTACGTGACAAGTTCACGACTTTGTCCGCAGATGCTGTTACGCGCCGAGTGCAACCTCGTCACATCAGACATCTAAGGAAATCGACCTGATTCATCGCACTCGCGGTGCAGTGCAGACATTGAGACGCGGTCATCCGGTCATTAGCGCCGAGTTAAACGCAGAGTGCCTTGCCCGCGGCGAGGGACGCGCCAACTGACGTCGTTCAGTTCCTTAGAGATCAACGATATTTGGTGCGCCAATTAGATAGTGAGAACATTTGGGCGCTCTTCGTTCCGACCGGCTCGGCGTAGCATTCGCATTCGCGATGCTCATGCATTTTACGGTTTAGCTTGTGCCAATCTCTCAGCCTCGCCAAAAGCTGAGTTCGTGCGCTTCGGCACGGTGAGGCTTCGACAGAACTGCATTGGAACTCAAGATGCGATAATCTAGATGTTCACTAAATCATTACGAGAATGCTCTGATGGACAGACAAAAAGCTCGAGGCGAGTTCTTTCAATTGGAGGCTGCCGCTATATGTCGGTTTCCTCAGTTTTGCCATCTCTATTTTGATCGCGGTCTGCCAAGCCGATACAGCGCTTCTCCTCTCTTTGATTTTCGGTGTGATTCTGATCGTCTTCAGCATCGCTTTGCTCGTCTACACGGTCTTTGCCAAAGGCCCTCAGAAGTGGCTCATACTGCTGGCCGCGCTGGCCACGGTTTGGGGTGTGTCAGCATTGGTGTTCGTTAATCAAGGCCAGATCCGAACGAAAGCGAGATGGCTCGCCTGGTCCCGCAATTACAAGGACAGAGTCCTGGCAGAGAAGGCTCCGACAAACGGAGAGTTTCAACACCTGCAATGGGATAGCTGGGGCTGGGGCGGGGAAGACACCGCCGTTTATCTCGTTTTCGACCCGAAGGATTCGCTTTCCTCTGCGACCTCAAATCGTCAACAAGGCAAGTTTGACGGCATTCCCTGCGCAGTTCATGAAGTGAGACGCTTGGAAAGCCAATGGTACGCCGTTCACTTTTACACCAATGAGTATTGGGACCGGTGCAAGTAAACAACACGGTCGATCATGGCGGCCCCGCTCCTCGGCCCAAGCGCGAGTGAGGCAGTGGATCTGCCCGAGAACTGCCACTCGGTGCTCTGCTCTTGTTACCGAGGATCCTTGAAACTAACTTCCCCTGATCTGCGTATTTAGTTCTTCACGCAAGGAGGGCGTCTCTGATCAACTCCACTAACCTACCGGACGCACCGCTAGATTCGTTGGCGGGGCCATCCAACCAATCACCGCAAGCCTCCAGAAAGCCGTCGGGCTTCCGTACTGTTTTCATCGGCACGGACGGTCTCCGTGCCGGCTGGAGCCTTCTACTTTTCTTCCTGCTCATGTTTGCATTCTTAAAGGGCATAAACGCCATCGGCAACTCGCTACATCTCATTCCGAAGCAACCCCCGGCTGGCGCGGAAATCACGCCCGGCTTCGGATTCATTGCCGAATTGTTACCCCTCCTTGCAACTGTCCTTGTGACATGGATCATGTCCAGGATCGAGAAACGGCCTAGCTCCGTTTACGGCCTCGGGATCGATCGCCTGTTTCCCAATTTTCTTGCGGGTATGGCCTGGGGATTAACCTGTCTCTCGCTTCTCGTTCTCACACTCTGGAAGTCAGGCTACCTCGTCATTGAAGGTCGGCTCCTGTTTGGTTCTGCGGCCTTTCGTTACGGCGCAGTCTGGCTCTTGGGGTTCCTTCTGGTTGGTCTCCTCGAGGAGTACCTCACTCGCGGCTACGTTCTGTTTACGTTAACCCGCGGACTCGCCGCGCATCTATTCCTGGCTGTTCAAAACGCGCTACAGCAAGCTGCTCGGGTTCTGGACAGGCGCAGCTCTGCTCCCTATTCTTTTCGGCCTCGGTCACGGCAAGAATCCTGGCGAGTCTCCGATCGGACTCGTCACCGCCGCCCTTGCTGGATTGGTTTTCTGTCTCAGCCTTTGGCGCACCGGGTCCCTCTGGTGGGCCATTGGGTTCCATGCAGCCTGGGATTGGGCCCAATCCTTTCTTTACGGCGTTGCCGACAGTGGAATCATGATCGAGCATCATCTTCTCGCCACGCATCCAGTAGGGAGGTCCATCCTTAGCGGTGGAACGACTGGCCCCGAAGGAAGCCTATTCGTGTTGCCGATTTTATGCCTCGCGAGTCTCATCATTCTCCTCACGCTGCAGCGCAGAACTTACGGACCTCGCCAGAATGAATAGGCTCGGTTTTTGAACTCTCTCGATTACATCCAGCGCGACTGCCTCTTCGAGGACCCGAGGATTGAGAGAGATCACCACATGGAACTTAGGGCCCGCCTTATCGCTGGCCGGGATGCGCGAGAGCGCCGTTCGCCACCAATACGGGCCTATCAAGCATCTCAGTTCGGCACCTGGATCAGCATCGCAAAGCGTAAATGGCGCTCGGCAAGAGTCACAAGAGAGCTATCCTTGCGTTGACTTATTTCTTTTCCACTTCGACATTACTTTGGAAAGGTGCCGTATCTCCGCGAGTTACTTCATCCTCAGTAACCCCAAAGGGGGATTCCGTTCGGTAACAGTTCGGGATGATGATGCCTCGATGGCCCCCGAATCCGGGCTGAGGTAGACGCAAAGGCCAAACCGCTGCGTCTTTAGGAGCCGCCGATGTGCCGAGCGTGCGTGACTTCCCTGATCACCAACCACCTGACATCCGGACTTTGGCAAGCCGCACCGAGCCGGCGCCAATTCCTGGCCTGCGCCGCTTGGGCTGGCGCCGCAGCTATGGTCACGGTCGGGCGCGAAGCCCATGCCGTCGACGGCGCGGAGACCATCTTTCGCAACGGAACGATTTATCCGATGACCGCCGGCGGTCTACCAGTTGAAGCGCTCGCGACCAGGCAGCGGAAAGGTTCTCGCTGCCGGATCGGCCTCCGACGGTCCTCGTTCGCGCGCGGCGCGACCCGGAGCGTCGACCTTCAGGGCCGCACCCTGTTCCCGGGGTTCATCGACCCACACCATCATACGGTCCTCTCCGCACTGTTCGCCGATCTGCTGCTCAATATCGGCTATTTGAAATACGCGAAGCGCGCCGACGCGCTCACTGCGCTGAAAGCGGCGGTCGCGAAAGAGCCGCCGGGCCAATGGATTCGCGCCGGTTATTACGACAACCTCCTGCAGGGCGGCGATCTCTCGATGGAGGAGCTAGACGCAATCTCAACCCGACATCCGATTTTCGTGTTTTACGTGAACGGACACGTAGGTGCCGCGAATGGCATGGCGTTCAAGCTCGCCAAAATTCAGCAGGACGTCGGCGAACTGCCCGGCGGCGGCCATTTCGGCCGCGCGCCAGACGGCAAGCTGAACGGCCTGATCTACGAAGACCGCGATCTCCGATATCAGGGTCAGTGAGACCTGGGTGGCCGGCGAGCAGAAATTCGGCTGACGGGCCTGGATGCCTGCTTCGACATATCCTTGCCCTGACGTTCAGCTTGCATGTCATGCCTGACCAGAATGCGCGTCCGCTACAGGACTGACTTCACCTAGAGCGGCGCTCCGCGCGAGCCCAAACTTCCTAAAACCAATGCCGGTTTCCTTGCTCGCTATCTGAAATCATTGAAGTGGCGCCGTAAGTGTCTCGATGTGAACAGACATTGGGCCGGTCCTCTCTTAGCATGATCGGTGCAAGGTACCGCGACTCTTTTTTGGTAGGCAGGTGGTGAATGATCTGGACGTCAAGGATCAGCGCTAGGGGACTCCGCTGTCAAAACGGTGGCGAAGACACTGTGATTCAACAGACGGGGCACAAGATTATGCGGTCGTGAGTCATTCGTACTGAGATTCCATGTAATACCCCTGATGAGAGTGAGCCACGTCTCCAATCGGTGAGCATATGTCTGATCAGACTAAAATGGCCGTTGACGACAAGTTCCAGATGGGAGTCGTTGCCGCACGTTCGTCTCCGACTTCAATATCGGAAGGAATACTTGGCAGAATCGCGTCTCTGCTCTTCATCTTGGTTGCCGGATTGCTGACGGTGTTCGCTTATTACGCGAGTTCGCTTTGCATCACGGTAATCCTTGCAGCTTTCCTTGCAATTCTGGTTGACCCGCTTGTCGTTACCCTCGAGAAATTGCGCATTCCTCGCAGCGTTGGGGCTGCGGTTGTTGTCCTTGCATTCATCGCTCTCATCGGTGTGCTCGGTCGCGATCTTTATGGAAGGGGAACCAGTTTTGCGGAGCAATTCCCCGCATATACCTTGAAACTTCAGCAAGTCGTTGAGCCGATCGGCCGGAAGATTGAAAGGGTTCAGCAGAGTGCCGGGAGTATTTCTGACGACGTGCAGCCCAGCAAAAAAATTCCTGAGGTCCGCTTACGGGAATCCCCGAGCTGGCCCGCTTATCTCGTGCGTGGTGCGGGATCGGTCTGGGGAGTTCTGATTATTGCGGGAGTGGTCCCATTTCTTACGTTTTTCATGCTCTGCAGCAAGGAGCAAATGGCGATCCGGATGAATGCACTCCTCAACTCACGGGTAGACACAGAGCGATTCATGAAGAGTCTGAATCAGATGGTGCGCGGCTTTGTGGCCGGAAACTTTATCGTCGGCTCTCTGATGGCAATCGCGACTACGTTGATGCTTTTGGCCATTGGCATGAAAGGTGCCGTGCCTCTCGGAATCGCGAGTGGCCTCCTGAATTTGCTGCCGTTCCTCGGACTGATCTTTTCGCTTGTACTTCCACTTGCGGGGGCACTGCTGCAGTTCAGTACTCCGGGACCGTATATCATAATCATTCTGACGATCCTCTTTCTGCATATCGTCTCTGCGAATTTTCTCTTTCCGAAATTTATTGCCACTCGCGTCAGTATCGGCCCTGTCGCGGCAACTGTTGGGATCCTGTTCTGGGGTTGGTTATGGGGTGTCATGGGTCTGCTGTTGGCTGTGCCGCTCACGGCGCTCGTCAAGATGATCGCTGACCTGCATCCTTCTTTATGTCATTTATCGAACTTATTGGCGCTGACACCACGTCCGATCCCGCGTTGGATGAGATATGGCGAAACGATTGTGGGGCGGACGATTCCTTACCTCCGCGGTCGCCGGGGAGTCGCCCCTTAGACGCATTGTCCGTCAGGGACACCGATTGCTTCACCTCATCGTCGCGCGAGGCCGTACTGCCACTTCTTCGCGTCGCGCACGAACGCTATCCGTGCGCGCACTTTGCGAGCGCGATGGTTTAGGGTTCGTGGGCCGAAATATATGTTGGCGACGAACAAGTTTGAGGAACCCGCGAAAAACGAGATGTTGCAGGACCTCGAAATGTGCACTATCGAACAGCATTGTGGTTCAGAAAACCGGATACTCGGGTGACCGAGTTCAAGAACTCCCATCTCATGTCCCCGGAAAAAGGAATCAATATGCACAATCTCAAGTTCATTCGCCCACTACTCTTTACACTCATGCTGCTGGCTCTCTCCGCTGCATCATTCGCTCAAATCGGAGTTTCTGTATCTTTTGGTCCGCCGGCACTCCCCGTCTATGAGCAACCGATCTGCCCCGGGGATGGCTACATTTGGACTCCAGGTTACTGGGCCTGGGATGGCAACAATTATTACTGGATCGATGGCACATGGGTCGAGTCTCCTGAAGCTGGTTTCCTCTGGACCCCCGGATATTGGGGTTGGGGCGGCAACGCGTTCCTATTTCATGAAGGGTACTGGGGCCCGCACGTTGGGTACTACGGCGGGATCAATTATGGATACGGATATGGCGGTCGCGGCTACGAAGGCGGCCGGTGGGAAAACAACCATTTTTATTACAACACCTCTGTCAATCGCATAAACAATCAGAACATCCATAACACCTATAACACCAGGGTCGTGTACAACTCGGGAAACCGCGTGAGCTACAATGGCGGCCATGGCGGCGTCAACGAGCGACCGTCGTCCGAAGAACTGACCTACGCCAACGAACGCCACACCGGTCCGGTTGCGGCGCAGAACCAGCATATGGAACATGCCCGTTCAAACCCAGACTCGCGCTCCTCCGCCAATGAGGGCAAGCCGCCTGTCGCCGCCACTACGAATGAGGCTCGTCCGGCAAACAACAACGCAGCACATCCGAGCTCCAACAATCATGCCAACGAAGTTCAGCCTCACCAATACACGGAAACGCCCACCGGCAAGCCTGCAACGGACCAGAAATATAAACAACAGCAAGATAAACTAGCTACGAAACAAAATCAGGAACATCAGAAGCTCGAACAACAACAGGTTAAAGAGCACCAGCAAGCAGCTAAGAAAAACACCAGCGAACCTCAAAAACAGCAGATGGAGCAGCACCACGCTCAGCAAACCCAGCAGCTCGAGCAAAAGCACACGTCTCAGCAGGAAAAAGTCCAGGCCCATCAGCAACCACATCAGAATGCACCGCCTCCGCAGAACCATCCTCCGGCGCAGAAGCCCTAAGCGTCCAGCAGTAAGCGAGTTGCGCAACTGAACGGAGCAACGCACAGGTGCAGCCTGCTTGAAGGGAGCAACCAGACGATGCCCAGCTCTCGGAATGAGAGCGGGTCAAACGACCTACGAAATCCGGACTTCTAAGCCGTAGGTCCGTGCGAAAAGAACAGCGGGAAGGCCCAGAAGAAAAGCGACTAGGCGGCAAAAGCCATCGAAAAGTTTTGAGCCAACAGTATTTCGCGCGATCGAACTGCCGAAAACGATTGCGTTCTGGTTCGGGAATCGAACAAAAATTGGAGAAAAGTCATGAATCTATCAGCGTTAAGTACAGTACAGGTAGCCATCATCATCGTTGTCGCGGTGCTATTGGTAGCGGGCATCGCGATTTTATATTCCATTCGTAAACGCAACACGGAGAGACTACGCACTCAGTTTGGTGGTGCCGAGTATAACCGCGCTTTGAAAGAAGGCGGGAGTCGGCAGAAAGCAGAAGCGTTGCTCGATAAGCGCGCAGATCGTGTGGAGAGTTTCCACTTACAGCCGCTCGGTCCGGGAGATCGTGCTCGGTTCATAGAGTCCTGGCGCGGCGTGCAGGCGCGGTTCGTTGACGGTCCCGGGGGCGCGGTAACGGAAGCCGATCAGCTGCTCCGCGATGTGATGTCAACGCGAGGCTATCCCGTAGGTGACTTTAAACAACGTGAGGCGGACATCTCCGTGGATCATCCACTGGTTCTCGATCATTACCGTACAGCTCACGAAATCGCCCTTCGTCAAACCCAGGGGCAGGCCGGCACCGAAGAGCTGCGGCAAGCCATGATTCACTACCGGACGCTTTTTGAGGAGTTGGTCGGCGAACCGGAACTGGCCCGCGCAAAGACAGCATAATGATCCTCGGTCGAGACGTGTCGAAAGCGTGGTACCTCACCAGAAGGGTAGGTCGAACCGGGGGTAACCCACTGAACGAAGCCAAGAAAACGAAGGGCGAAACGACGGAAACGGACGGACGACTGCGGGTTTGCCCGCTGCGGGCATCTAATGAGAGATGCGAACTGTTGCGGCTGCGAACTGTTGCTGCGTCAATCCTCAGCGTTATGGGCTTTCCTTCAGCGGGCCGTCCTCGTCTGGGGATGGAGTGAGTTTGATTGCAGGAGACAACAATGAAATCAGATCCATCCGGGCTCGAAGACCTTAACGGTAATTGGCGAGCCCTCGGAGCGTGTTGGCTCGTCTACGGACTATTTCGGATCGTTGTTGGAATCGGTCTCGTGCTCTTTACCGGCACGGCCACGGTCATGTTCGGAGCGCTGCTCGGTCGTGTACCCAATCCGTATGCCCTGATGGCAGACTTTCATCTGGTTTACGCGGCGCTGGTGATTCTGTCGTTTCTGTGTGGCCTCGTGGGAATACTAGCTGGTCTCGCTCTACTCGCGAACCAACCGTCCGCCAGGATCGCTTGCGCTCGTCGCGTCTTTTTTGTCGGTGTCTGAAATTCCGTTTGGAACCACGCTAGGGATCTACACACTTATTGCTTTGATTCGCGTACGGGGTAGAAACGTTTAAGCGTCGCGCGAGGACTCGCTCACTTTTCATACGATGACCCGCCAGTCCGCAGGGTGTTCGAAAATGGACAGCGGTCACGCGCCCGGTTCCTTATCTTTTATCGGTGAGCGATGCGATAGAACGGTGTCGGATGATCTGAGGAGGCTGACGCCTCAGTCGTGCGGATAAGGTGATCCATGTTTCCACCAGAGTCGGATGTCGTACCAACTGTTTTGCTTGGCGAATCCCGGTTGCTTAAACTGATTTCAGAGGATAAACCACTCGCGGAAGTGCTCAATCAGATTTGTGCTGCGCTCGATGTTCAAATGGGTAATGTAATCTCTGTTGCTTTATCCTGGGAAGAAAATCAGTCCTCCCTAAATGAACTCGCGGAACACGCAGCCCGATTCGGGTTGTATCTGTTCAGTTGTTGCGCGATTCTTTCCAAAAGCGAGGAGCTGCTCGGCACCCTCGAGACGTATAGTTGCCTTTTAAAAAATCCCACCGTCAATGAAGCGCGGCTCGTAGAACGCGCCAGCCAACTGGCGGCTCTTGCCCTTCAAAGGCATGACCGGGAGCGAGGCCGATGGAATGTTGTTTCATCTTCGGGCGGCGCGGCAGAAATCAGCTCTCTCCGAGGTCGAGTATCCGAGAACTGAAACGCCCACAGAAATTGGCAGCGCCCGCTTTCGGAAGTTCAACCATCTGCGATGTTCTCTGACGAAGGAATATCGCGTCGACATCAACACCGATACGGTCCATTAACGTGGCACGAATCGGAAAATTGGCCACCCCGGAAGTCACCATTACAGCTAAATGAGAACTCACTTGAAAGTGTGCTGTAAAGGGCAGCTTTGAGTCGCCACAATGCGCACAATCATGTCTACCGTGATTTCAGAAATCGAGATTCCCGGGATTACGGTCTGGAGAAATAGATGCACCGAGTATACGCAACAGGACTCATCTTGGCGGCAGCCCTCGCGGGAAGCGGCTCCGCTATCGCCGCTCGAACGCCCAACAATGGACACGAGCAGGTCCGAGTATACGACTCGTGGCACCACGATTATCACAACTGGGACGAGCGCGAGGACCGCGCATACCGCGCCTACCAGCACGAACGGCACGAGACGTACCTTGCTTACGAGCACCGGGAGCATAAGTATCAGCACCATTACTGGAACTGGCGCCACAGTCATGCATATCACGATTAACCAGGGCAGAGAGACAAACAGACCCGTTGGGAGACGGCACAAGTCTCAGGGAATCTTGAAACAGATTCGAGTTGCGTTCGAAGGCTGACTTGTAATCTTGTCGGCCATTGCAAACGTTGCTCTTCTAACGCATACCCAAGGCAAAGGGACGACGAGGGAAGTGAACCGATGAAAATTCTACTTGCGAGTGATGCTTCCAAATACTCGGAAGTTGCTGCGCGCACAATCAATGCAGAATTTCGCACACAAGGCACCGAAGTGCTTGTTCTACAGGTTGTGCAGACCGCTGTGTATGGCGTGCCCCCGCAAATGGCACAAGGGTATGCGCCAGAACTCCAGGATCAGCTGAAGCAGGCGAGTGAATCTGTCGAGCGAATTGCTGAAACATTGCGCAAGGCTGGATTCAAGGCAGAGTCGCGTGTTTTGGAAAATGAAATACGCACTGCAATCCTCGACGCTGCCCGAGACTGGAACGCGGATCTGATCGTGCTCGGATCTCATGGAGAAAAGGGTTTGCGGAAATTCCTGATGGGCAGTGTCGCTGAATCGGTTGCTCATCACGCACAGTGTTCCGTGTTAATTGTCCGAAGACCAGAAGAGCAAAGAACAGTGCTCGCGTAATCTCAGCCACTGCTCACAAATGCCAGTGTCAGGCTGATTGAGGGGAGGAGCAGACCATTGATCGAACGAAGGAAAAAGATTAGGTTGCTTGTCGTTGTGGATGAATCGGCGGCAACCACCAAGGCGTTGCAATATATCGCTCAATTGGCTGCAGGGCGTGCCGATTTCGAGGTTTGTTTAGCCCATAGTGTGCCGCCGCAACCTCGTCAACTCATCGAAATCAGGGGGACAGAAAAGGAACGGCTTCGGACCTACAAATCCCGCTGGATCGCGGTAGATGAGACCACGGAACAACGCGCACTCAATCGTGCAAACGCAGTTCTCATGCAGGGCGGAATCGCGGCGAGTGCAATCGCGGCTCACTATTGCTATCTCGTCGAGCGGACGCGTGCCACAACAGATATTCTTGCACTGGCCAGGGCCCAGAACTGCAGGACCGTAGTCATTGGAAGGAAATCACTGAATTGGCTGGGGAAACTGATAGACGCCGATCCAGCCGAGGAACTCGTTCGGCAGGGAAAAGGGCTTACGATCTGGGTTGTGGAATAGACGCGGGAGATCCATGTATTTTTGAGTTTTTCCCTGAACTATTTCAGTCGTGATACCTGCCCATCTACTGAGAGTGTCGGGGTTCTGTTGATTGTGATCACCAGCCTAAAGGCTTGGACAAATGAAACATGTGAACAGCAGTTAGAGAAGTAAAAAAGTCGAGTCTGTGTTTGACGGTTGAGTTCGTCGCTACGTATTGTTTGCATCCGTATGCCTAAATCCAATTCCATTGTGCGCGCAGGTCCGGAATAGGAAAGACTCACAACTGTCTCGATGTGAACAGCGGTCGCGTTTGAGCTCATTTATGCTCATGTGATGGAACCCATAGCGACAAGCGACACATTAATGACCCTACTCTCCGTTTTGATTGTGTCGGGGGTAATCGGCCACTCCATTTGGTATTTCGTTCAAGAACGTCGGACGGAGAAACTACGTACAGAGGTGGGTGGCGCTAAAGTTGACAGTGGCGTAAATTCCGGCAGCGGTCTCCGGCAACCACCAGCACGACGGCAGGAGCAGGCAAAAAAAACAGTGGACCTGAATATCCGTAAGCTTGCACCAGCCGATCGTCCGCAGTTTGAAGAGTCGTGGGCCAGAGTCCAAGCCAGTTTTGCTGACGACCCAGGAAGCGCCGTGACACTTGCAGATCAACTCTTGGTCAATATGATGTCGTCGCTCGGTTTCCCGATGAGCGATTTTGAACAACACGTGGCGGAGATTTCAGTCGGACATCCAGTGATTCTCGATAACTACCGTGCCGCCCACCAACGGGCTCGTCGACAGATGCTGGGACGGGCCAGTCGGGAAGACTTGTTCCAGGCCATGGATCATTATCGCGTCCTCTTTGAAGAACTAATCAGTGACCCCAACTCGGTTCGCTCCTAGGGGCCATCGGCAGCCGCTGTTCTTGGGGAAGAACTATTCACTGAAAGAGTCGCCTATCGCCGCAACGGATTTTTCATGGCCGCACTTCCTACATGACCGAATCCAGATTCCCATGGTCGCTCCGGGCCGACGCCGATCTTTCCTCGCATCCCAAGAGTTGTCCGTTAAGCGGGCAGGATCTTGACGCGGCCAAGTTATCCAACGAACGACCCGAGGTCTTCTTCACTGCGTAAGGTGAGAATTGTCAATCAGGCGGACAAAAAAATGGGTTCAGGGCTGAGCTCAATCCAAAACCCTTTTCGGGGAGAAGGTTATGGCGAATTATGCATCCTTCGACTGGTCTGGTAGTTCTGACAGGTGGGAAGGGTAGTTTCCGAGTCCGGTACTTGCTTGACGTTGCGTTTCCGCGGACTCGTAACGTAATGTGACGCTCCATTGGTCCCAGTTCTGATTCTCCTAGGCAAAGAAAGAATCGCGCGTGCTCTGGCTGTGTGATAGATTACCGTCCGCGCAACGGGCCGCCCCCGGATGCACTGAGGGCGAATATGCCATGCAAATTCTGCGCATCTGATAAAGTGCTCGATTGCCCCGCCGAAATGAATCTTCATTGGCCTGGAGTCGAACGAATCACTCAACCTTCCGTTTATTTTAGCCGCAAAATTTTAGTCTGCCTGGATTGCGGGTACTGTGAAGTCGCGATTCCCGCGGCAAAATTGAAACAACTGAGGGAAGGGATTACACCTTCTGCAGACGATCGCGAGAAAACGAATGCCTCTGGACCATGGGGATTCGGTAATACTTCCACTTGAAACGTATCCGTGTCATTGGCGCCCATTCCGGTACTTCTGACAGTTACGGACCGGAACCGAACGGAATACACTCTTCCTTGGCCGAGAACTGATTTTCATCGCGGCGGGGGCCGCCTTGCAGGTCGGGAGCGACTCGGCCTTTGAATCAACCGAACCAGGAATGCATTATGATGAATTTTGTTGTCGGCCTCGGAGTGATCACGGCTCTCTGGGTTCTACTCTGGTTGGTAGGGTCCGTCTCAGGTCGGTTGGGCAGATGGACGCGGGCCCGAAACCAGAAGAGGCCAAGAGTGTCTGCACACTAAGTCGACCTTAAATTCCAGGTCGTTTAACGGATCGATTCACCGCGAAGATCGAGAACCTTCGTCCGAATTGAGGTTCAATTCCCGTCCGGAATTTCTGACCATCCCGGGTAGGTAGTGAATGCGTTCGTTAGCAGGCTGTCGCGGGATGAATTAGCCGGTCCGGGATTTGAACCCGCCGCCCAGTACGGGACTAAACAGAAAATCGGGAAACCCTCCTGCCAAACCGTTCAACCGGAGAATCGTTGCGACCTGTGCCCAGTGGCGAACCTCATGCATGAGGACGTGGACGATGAGTTTCCTGGGTGTCACGCGCACGACTTTGTTCACAATATTGAATTCCCGCGGCGCATCCCAATCGCCAGAAGGCAGCATTTCGACAAATTCTCTCAGATCCTTACGGCTGCGACTGCCGAACTCGAAAAGCCTCTCGACGTTGTCGCTCGGAAGAGAACCCGTATCTGTAATCGGCCGATTTGAAAGCCTGTCAACGTGGTGCTTCTCTGCGACAAAAATGTGCTTCACTAATTCGCCGACATTCGGGAGGCGGTCGCCATTTGACCCGGTGCCGATCGTCAGAACCGTATCGCGACGCTCCCGAAGCCAGTCGTACCACTCGCTTCGTTCCCATTCGGTAAGTTCCATCAGTTCAAATAGACTCAACCCGACGCCCATAGAATCCTTCCTTGCCTAAGCCAATCGTTCTTGGGTTCCGTTATGTGATCTCTCAACGAAGAAATGAGCCGGAATCATGTGTGCCTCGAGGTCAAATCCGTTCACGAGAGCGACTTCTGGCACACGTTGGCTCGCCGTTTTCAGAACTCTCGTCCGGCAACCAGTCGAATCGACTGTCATCCTCAGAACTAGCCCCCAAAACCGCTTCGTTTCGGGTCTCGACCGAAGTTTAGCAATCAACAGCGAACTTCAATTGGAATTCGACGCGTAATCTGATTCGGTTCCTGAGGAACTTCGATACAGGAAACACAGTATCCGTTTCGAGTATGGC
This sequence comes from uncultured Acidobacteriota bacterium, assembly GCA_963831545.1. GTDB lineage: Bacteria > Acidobacteriota > Terriglobia > Acidiferrales > UBA7541 > Acidiferrum. Next base: position 212,980 of record CAWHQX010000016.1, on the reverse strand, counting down.
CTATGCGACTATTTTTCGCCATTTATACCCCGCGATAACGGACTGAAGACTCCGGTTCGCCACCTCGGTCCGATGGTATGGGAAGGGAACCCTTGTCCACCGTTCGAATCCTACTTGTGGATGACCATGCCGCAGTGAGACAGAGCATACGAGAACTGCTGCTGCCGCACTCGGATTGGACCATTTGCGGGGAAGCCGCCGATGGAATTGAGGCAGTCAAAATGGCACAGGCCCTTCGGCCCGATCTCGTGCTCATGGACATTTCCATGCCACGCATGAACGGGCTAGATGCGGGCCGCATTATTCTGCGCGAGACCCCGGAATGCGACATTGTGATTGTCACGCAAAATGAGCAGGACGTAGCACGTCGGCAAGCGGAAGCCATCAACGCCGTAGGTTTCGTCAACAAAGCCGACCTTCACAAGGAATTACGACCCACTCTTGAGACAGTCATTTCAAATCGAAATGCGGCTGCGACAGTCACGCCTAAGAGAGCTGCTTCTGAGGAATGGTTACAGAGCGGCGAACTGGGACGACTGATCTATGAGTTTGACTGGCCGAGTACACCACTTGGTCCGATCAAACAATGGCCCCAGAGCTTAAAAACGGTCGTGCGAATCTTACAGACGTCCCGGTTTGCGATGTGGATGGGATGGGGGGACGATCTCACATTCTTTTACAACGACGCCTACGCGAAGATGACCCTTGGAAAGAAGCATCCTTGGGCACTCGGACGACCGTCCCGGGAAGTCTGGGCTGAGATCTGGGAAGACATTGGTCCCCGGATTCGCAAAGTCCTCGAAAGTGGGCAAGCAACCTGGGACGAAGCGCTGCTCCTATTCCTTGAGCGAAGTGGATATCGAGAAGAGACCTATCACACGTTTTCCTATAGCCCGCTGCCTGATGACGGCGGCCAGGTTTCTGGTCACCTCTGTGTCGTTTCTGAAGAGACGGATCGAATCATCGGTGAACGCAGGCTGAGGACACTGCGATCCCTGGCAGCAGAACTGAACACGGCAATTACCGAGACTGATGTTTGTTCGTCGATAGCGCGGTCGCTTGGTGAAAACCAAAAAGATTTGCCGTTTACCCTCACGTATTTATTCGCATCAGACGGAACACGCGCTCACCTTGCCTGCCGGAGTGGAATGGAGGAAGGCCACCCGGCGGCTCCTGAAGTTCTTCGAGTACCCGTCGCAGATCAGGTCTGGCCGCTCAACGACTTGTACAGCCAAAAAACGTCCGTGATCACTGTGGACTTGGCGGGACGATTTGAGTCGCTTCCTTCCGGCTTCTGGGATAAACCACCGGACCGAGCACTGTTGGTGCCAATCACGAGCCAAGGGCAGGATACTCCCGCAGGCGTTCTTATCGCCGCACTGAATCCTTACCGCCAGCTCGATAGTGAATATCGCGGATTCATCAACCTCCTCGCCGGACAAATCGCCGCTAGCATTGCGAATGCACGCGCATACGATGAGGAGAAAACGAGGGCCGAAACTCTGGCCGAGCTTGATCGCGCCAAAACGGCATTTTTCAGCAATGTCAGCCATGAATTCCGAACACCGCTTACCTTGATGCTCGGGCCACTGCAGGATTTGCTGTCCAGAAGCCAGACCCACTTGTCCCCCATGGTCAAAGAGCAACTGGAGCTTGCCAGCCGGAACGGTGCCAGGCTATTGAGACTGGTCAACACGTTGCTCGATTTCTCGCGCATCGAGGCGGGACGCGTCCAGGCGGTCTACGAGCCGACAGATCTAGCCGGCTTTACGGCCGAACTGGCCAGCGTGTTTCGCTCGGCCACGGAACGAGCCGGACTCAAACTGATTGTCCATTGTCGCCCGCTCAGCGAGCCAGTCTACGTCGATCGCGAGATGTGGGAAAAAATTGTGCTTAATTTAATTTCGAATGCTTTTAAATTCACGTTCGAAGGACAAATTAACGTCAGTTTGACTCAAGTCGGAGAAACCGCAGAACTGCGCATCCAGGACACCGGAGTCGGAATCCCTGAAGAAGAAATTTCCAATCTCTTCGTACGCTTCCACAGGATTCCAAATGCTCGCAGCCGTACCCACGAAGGAAGCGGCATAGGTCTCTCGTTAGTTCACGAGCTCATCAAATTGCACCGCGGCTCGATACACGTGGAGAGCGTATACGGGCAAGGCAGCACGTTCATCGTCACGATCCCTCTTGGACAAGAGCATTCGCCCGCAGACCTCCCGGTTGGAAGCCGTCCATTTTCTCTGACGACCGCTCGCGTCACTCCCTACCTCCAGGAAGCACTGCGGTGGTTGCCGACCGAGGAACCTATCGATTCGGCGCCCCTCATCGCTTCCGACCTCGAAATGACGTCTACCGCTTCCCCTGCCATGTCGTTCGGTTCTTTACCCGCACGTTCAAGCGTGCTTGTTGCCGACGACAACGCCGACATGCGGTTGTACCTCATGCGTTTGCTTTCAGAACAGTTCGATGTGACCGCGGTGGCGAACGGACAAGAAGTCCTCGATACGGTTCGAGATCGATTACCTGACTTGATCCTTAGCGACGTCATGATGCCCGAGCTCGACGGTTTCGGGTTGCTTCGTGAATTGCGCAAAAACCCAGATACAAGAACGATTCCGATCATTCTGCTGTCCGCACGGGCAGGTGAGGAATCACGAGTCGAAGGTCTAGGCGCCGGCGCTGATGACTACCTCGTCAAACCCTTTAGTGCGCGCGAACTGATCGCGCGTGTGCAATCCCATCTTCAACTGGCAAAAGTTCGAGCGGAAGCCGCTCGCAATGTCCGCGAAAGCGAAGGCAAATTACAGTTGTCATTGAAGGCTTCCGCGATGGGAGTCTTCTATTGGTATCCGGACGAAGACAGGACGGAGGGGGATACGAGAGTTCTCGAAATCTTCGGTCTGTCAGCTACCAAGGAGCTGTCACTTGCGAGCGCTCTTGCAACCATGATCCACCCTGATGACCGGGAGAGATATGCGAGCGGAGTTGCCCGATCACTGAACCCTGATCTTGGCGGCAAACTCGAGGAAGAGATTCGCATTCGCTTGCAGGACGGTTCGGAACGCTGGATTTGTGTGACCGCGCAAGTGCAGTTCGGCGGGAATCCAGCCAGAGCGACGCGCATGGCAGGACTCATCGGAGACATTACGGATCGCAAGCGCACGGAGGAGGCCGTAAAGCGAAGAAGCGCTCAATATCAAACACTTCTCAATCAAGCCCCTCTCGGGGTCTACCTGGTCGATGCAGCATTCCGGATTCGTGACGTCAATCCGACGGCAACGCGTGTTTTCGGAGACATATCGGGTGTAATTGGCCGCGACTTTGACGAAGTAATTCACCTTTTATGGAGCAAGAAATACGCGGATGAAGTAGTTGCAATCTTTAGGCACACGCTCAAAACCGGAGAGCCATATCAAACCCCGGAGTGGAGTGAGCATCGCGTCGATCGCGACGCCACCGAATACTACGAGTGGAGAGTAGACCGGATTCCTCTACCCGAAGGCGACTTCGGAGTGGTCTGTTATTTCCGGGACATTTCTGACCAGGTACGGGCCCGTAAAGCCATTTCCGAATCCGAAGACCGATACCGGAGGCTTGCGGAAACCTTGGAATCGGAGGTTCACGCCCGAACGCGCGAACTCGAGGAGCGGAACGCCGAGCTGTCCGAGCAGGCCGGAATCGTTCAGACCCTATCGCGCAGCCTTATGCATGTTCAAGATGAAGAGCGACGACACATCGCGAGGGAACTACATGACAGCGCCGGTCAGACGCTGGCTGTTCTGAACATGAACCTGGGAAAGCTGATGCAGCTTACGAAACAGAACGACGTATCCGTCGTGAACCAGATAACCGAGGCGCAAACCATTCTGAAACAACTGACACAGGAAATACGTACAACATCCTATTTGTTACATCCCCCTTTGCTCGATGAGGTCGGTCTTGCAGCAGCTCTTAAATGGTATGTCGAAGGCGTTGGAGAGCGGAGTGGCCTCGATATTACCCTGAATCTGCCGGACAGCGTCGACCGGTTCGCCCGCGAAGCGGAGCTTGTGATATTCCGAATCGTCCAGGAATCCCTTACAAACATCCATCGGCACTCAGGAAGTCGAAGTGCCACGATCAGTATCGCTGTTTCGGAAGACGCCATTTCCGTCCAGGTTGCGGACCGCGGAAAGGGTATGTCAGTTGAAAAATTGTCCGATATTCAGTCAAACGCATCTGGCGTAGGAATCCGGGGCATGCGTGAACGTGTTCGTCAATTGGGTGGCCAAATGACCATTCAATCGAATGAATCGGGAACGACGGTAGCAGTTACATTGCCAGTTACGCTCGTCGTTCCCCAGTCATGCTAGGAATTCAACAATCACCATAACCACATTCCTTCGCTCCAATCCCACAGAATCGCTCCGGTTTTGTTTGAAGATCCCGGCAATCCGTCACGTAGCATCCGCGAGATTTAGCAACGAACGAGGCTGTGTCCCTCGCTGCCGGCGTCCTAAACGAGTGCGCGCTCTTTGGCTTAATTCTTGCGTTGTTGAGCGCCATTTACAAGATGGCCACAACGGGCAGCTTCTGATGCGAAAACTGGCGCTGCGATTATGCCAACGATCCCGGCGAGCAGCGAATTTGCTCGCCGGATCGGCGGATTGAAGAACAGGTACGTTGTCTATTCGCTGATCGCTACGCCGCTAAAGGAGGCGACACCGATTGAGCTTGAGCTTGCCGCTGGAGTTAGATCGCCAAATGGATCTATGGAGAAGACGGCGACAAACGCTTCGGAGTTAACGCTGTAAATTACAGCAAGCCACTTGCGATCGTGAGACACGGTGATATCCGTGGGCGAGCCCGGAACTGGAACCGATTTGTAGAACACACCGCCTTGGCCGTCGGTAAAGAAGATGGAAATGGCTTTACCCGGCGAGTTTGCAGTGTACCAAACGCTGTTAGGCCCTTTCGCGACCCAGCAGGGAGCATTTGTGGGATAGGAAGGAGAAGGGCCGGCAATGGGAAAAATATCGTGGTTCTCATCGATGATGGCGAAGCTATCGGGGCTGTGCGCCGGAGTGAATCCTAAGCGGTTTCCCCAGAAGGCGGCGCCGAGAGGAACGCTATCCGCGTTGCTCGGAAGAGTGATGGAAGTATGTGTGCCGTTGAGCGAACCGTCTTCGTGCGTCAGCGGAAGCTCTAGAACGGAGCCTGAGCTTAGAGTGACAGCAGCCCAGGTCTTGCCGACGGCGATTTGCGCGGCGGAAGGATCGGCAAGAGAAACGATAGGGGTCTCGAGATTTCCTGAGGGCCAATCGTGACTTTCGGCACAATTTGCGCCCACGACGAACAGGTGTCGATGGGCGAGCGCGACGGAATCTGGCTTGACGCAATCCGAAGGAAGCGGGATGGTCCGACCGATCGTGATGTAGTTCTGGTAGCGCACTAACTGACTGACGGTGTTCGAGCCATAGTTTGCGACGGCGCCGAAATCGTCCTGAAATTGGAGAATCCCGGCGTTGGTGCTGGCGCCGCCCGTGCCGCCGGTGGGGATGCTGTTCACCAAGGACAGTGAGAACGTGTTATAGGTATCGAGCCTAAAGACCACCACCGAATTGCCACTGGGGTTGTTGGTGCTCGTGAGCACGAAGATGCCCCGGTCTTGCGGTCCTGCAACGGCAAGCGTAGTGGCAAACAAAGCGGTTACCAGCATAGCGTTAGCGCGCCAACAGAAAGACTTCCTGAGCCATTTGAAATTCATTGCAATCTCCTTGAGCGTTTTGGTGAATCGGTGCTCCGGGTACGAGAGGGGGGTTGGCCGTTTAACAGACAGAGCATGTTCACGGATAGGTATTCGGCGCACCGAGGGCAAAGGTTACGGATTTTGAGGGATCGGAACCCAATGTAAAAGAATTTAAATGATGGCAAGCGGCGTAACTTTTTGGAGCTGTTCAGCGAATACATAATAATGGGATCGGACGCGGGAAACGAGTTGCACTGACACGCTGGTATTATAGAAATTACACGACCACCATTCCTATCATGCACTCGGACTGCAATTTGGAGATGCTGATGGCCCGGTATCAAGCGGGCGATTTCGCCGCGGCCAGAGTTCTGATTGATCGCATCAGCCCGCAGTTGCACCGATTGTTCGTGGGTCAATTTTCGAGCCGCCCCGATGCCGATGATCTGCTGCAAGAAACGTGGCTGCAGATTCACCGCGTGCGGCACACCTACCGGCCCGGGGAACCGGTGTTGCCCTGGTTTTACGCAATCGCGCGTCACGTGCGGGTGGACCACTACCGGAAAGCGATTCGGACGACGGCGCGTGAGCAGAGGCTCGAAGAAACTTCAGAACTTCCAATGACGGCGCCAGGCGAAACTGGCAAGGGCGATGTCCTCGAGGCCTTGCTGGCACCACTTTCAGAAAGTCAACGTGAAGTAATTGAGATGTTAAAGGTGGCAGGAATGTCGCTCGAGGAAGTAGCGGGGGCGACGTCTTCGACGGTGGGATCGGTAAAACAGAAAGTGCACCGGGCCTACGAGAAGCTGCGCGCGAGAACGAGTCCGATGCGGCTAAGGAAAGGGCAAAGCGAGGAAAAGTCGTGACAGACGGAGAGATTGACGAAATCTTGAGTAAAGCTGCCGTGCGTATGCCGGACGTGGAGGCCGCGTTGCTGCAACGCGTGGCCGATTCGATCCAGCCGTCGATGCGACCGGTGCGTCCATTGCCGCGGACCTGGGTGTTGGCCGGGGGGCTGATCCTGATTTGCGCGGGTGTGGCGTTGGCGGGAGCAGCGCGGGCAGGGTTACACGGATTTGAAAAGATGAGTCTGCTCGAACGGGGTTTGATCTTTTCAACGCTGGGTGCGCTGTCCTGCCTGGCTGCGACGGAATTCGTCAATGCGATGATCCCTGGGAGTAGACGGAGAATTTCGGCGGCCGGACTATTAGGATTGGGCAGCGTTGTGTTGGTTATGGTGTTTGCTCTGCTGTTTCACGATTACCATACAGAGCACTTTGTCTCCGCGGGAATCGTCTGCCTGATGACCGGAGCGTTGCACGCTATTCCGGCGGGGCTGTTAAGTTGGCTGGTGCTGCGACGCGGGTTTGCAGTGAATTCTGTCTCGGCCGGAGTCGTGATGGGAACACTGGCGGGGTTGGCGGGCGTAGCTTTGCTCGAACTGCATTGCTCGAACTTCCAGGCGATGCATATATTGGTTTGGCACACGGCGGTTTTGGTCGTGAGTGCAGCAATGGGTGCTTTGGTGGGGAAAACAACTCGATTCCGTGGAGCGATACCTGGAACGCGTGTCTTGAGACTTCGTGATGGACACCCGAAAAAAGCGGTGTCCCTCGTCGCCTGGACTGGCAATTTAACACTGCGACGTTGAAAGAGGAATCGGAACCCCGTTCAGATGAAATCCGGCCCCGCTCGAGATTTAGGTGGCAGAGGAAGCCATGGACTGGCTTCCTCTGCGCAGATTATTAACTAATGCCTCGTGCGGCTTTGGCGGCGGCTCCGCGATCTGTCTCGGTGGTGTTTCCAGAAGATTCGCCAGTAGACGAGACGTCCTCTCCTCCCGTGGCTTTTAATACTTCTTTCGCGCGTTTGATTTCGTCGGAAGTATCGCAATGTACCGAAAGCAGAATGCCGCCCTTTTGCAGACGACCCTCATAGCGCTTGGCTTCGAATTCGGGAATGCCCATTCCAACCAATGCGCCAGTCACTCCGCCCACCGCTCCTCCAACTCCTAAACCTGCGAGTCCCGCCATGATCGGGCCAGCCGCAATAAAAGGGCCTAAGCCCGGGATTGCCAACAGACCAATTCCGGCCAGCACGCCCAGGGTTCCGCCGATGGCGCCTCCGGCCGTAACGCCGGCGGCCGCGCCTTCGGGCGCTTTTGTCGCTTTTTCGGTCCCCATATCCTTGGGCCCGCCCAGACTCTCGGGTAACAAGACCGAAATGTTCGACGAAGGGAATCCCGATTTGATCAGCGAATCGGTTGCATTTTCGACAGACGTCCGGGTCGAGTAGATACCAAATACGCCTACTTTTTTGTTGTCAGACATGGTCACTCTCCTTTAATTTTTTAAATCCGAAATACGTTTACTTCGCGGGCATGACTTCAATCTGATTCGTTACATTTTCCTGGCCGACAATGCCAACGGCCTTAGCCTGTATCGCAGATTTCTCATCTTCGGAATGAACGGGGCCGCGAAGAGTAACTTTTCCATCCTGGGTTACGATTTTGATGTTGTGTGCGTAGGTTGAAAGATTCTTGTCATCATGTATGGCCTTTCGAATCTTTTGGGAAATGGCACGATCAGTCGAGTTCATCTTTTGCTGATCTGCAGAGGGACTCGTTTGGTCCTTATTCATTTTTGTATTGTCTGGTGCGGTTTGGGTGGGATCCTGCAATTTTGCTGAAGGCGTTGCGGCTAGGGCCATGCAACACATCAACGAAAAAAGTGGAACAAGTACCTTGGATAGGGAAGTCAGTTTAGATTTCAAGATTTATCCTCCAGCGGCAAGCGATTCTGGCTGCCGCAAAAGCACGTCGTTCGATTGAACCCCTTTAAAGCACTTGGACTAGGCACCAACAGTGTGTTGGTGTAAGCAATTTATACGGAACTATCTGTCCGACGAATATCCGGTGAAACATCTAGCGGCTCTGATTAGTGGCCTTACTCGTCGAAACCCGACACGGTGACAAATCCGAAGGAGATAAAACGTGAGTGAGCGCAATTTGGCCCGGGGGGCTCCCGAGCATTCCATCAATGGTTTCACTCTGATCTATGAATTCGTGGCTCTACGCCGACAACCAGGAACAGATGACGGCAGAGATAGTCAGATGAATCCTCTACACAAGGAGACAATATGAGCAAATTCACTCGCATCAAACACGTACTCAAGGGCAAACGAGTTCGGTTTACGTAGCCTTTGAAAACACAGCAGCGGGCTGCTAGGCTGCTCGTCGTTGGTCGATTTCGGGTCGAGGAGAATTTCTAACGTGTCCCAGAAAGTGGATCTCTACGACAGCGCATACGGGAATTATGAGTCGGCCGGTTACCGACTAACGCGCATCGAGACCTACGGTGTGGACCTTGGGCAAACAGGCTGGGTCACAATTGAAGAGACCAATGAAATCCCGCGACTCCTTGATCTGAGACTCAATTCGACCGTTTTGGAGATTGGATGCGGTTCGGGAGGGATTGCGCTACACCTTGCGGAAAACGTCGGCTGCCGCCTCGTAGGGTTGGACATAAATGCAGCCGGGGTTCGCAATGCGAACCAACTTGCATTAGCGCGAGATCTCGCTTCGCGGGCGCATTTTGAGCAGTGCGACGTTTCGAAGAACCTCCCTTTTGACAACGAGACCTTTGATGCCGTGTTTTCAAATGACGTCCTGTGCCATCTTCGAGGGCGGTCAGAGATCCTCTGTGAGATCTTTCGCGTGTTGAAGCCGGGCGGGCGGATGTTGTTCAGTGACGCTCTGGTAGTCGGCGGAATGCTGTCCCACGAAGAAATCGCCACGCGCAGCTCAATCGGTTTTTACGTCTACAGTCCGCCTGGAGAGAATGAACGACTTATTGCCGGAGCAGGGTTTTGCGAGATCCGCGTACGTGACACAACTGACTGCGCGGCCAGGATCGCCGAGCGCTGGCATCGCGCGCGGGAGAAGAGGAAAGAGGAACTTGTCGCAGCGGAAGGCCACATCAACTTCGAGGGTCTGCAACGGTTTCTGTCTTGTGTACAACTCTTGACGAGCGAAAGGCGCTTGCTGCGGTATCTGTACACGGCGAGTAAGCGCTCCTGAGGTGATCTCACCTGGCGATCGTCATCGTGGTAGGCAGTTGGCTTCCCGGCTTTGACAAGATTGTCGAAGCGATTGGCGTACTCAACCCACGATCGTCGCCAGTACTTCACTCCCCATTAGCCTTTCTTTTCGAAGTACGTGCAACGGATGCGACACGGATTGGCTTTGCCGAGCCCTGGTGATTAGGCTGAGTGCGCTACGGCTAGCGTGCGAGGAGACTGTTCGGCCAGAGTAATTTCTCCCATATCGATGGCAACGAGCAGGGGATCTATCACGCGCTGATAGTCCCCTTCATACGCGTAAATCCGACGCTTTGTCGGAAAGATGATCCCGTCGACATTACGGTATTCCGAGGCGTAGTTGAGGCCAGTTGCTCCGCCGAGGATATCAACCGTATAGTCGTGCCGGCGGAGCAAACCATCGGGCCCAAAACACGAAATCTGTTCGCGGCTGTGACTTTTGACGCTGTCCGGAAAGGTTATCTTTAATCGCCGCCAGGTCTCGCTATCGACCTGAATCGGCGAAATCTCCTCTGTTGCGAAGCCTCCCTGTGTATAAAGAAAGGGAGTATTTAGATAGGTCCACAATGCCTCTCCACAAAAGTAAGCCACGTGGAGGTCATCCCATGGCGTAGACCTCTCGTGCCCTTCAAACGATTTTTCAGGGTTGTCGCGGGCGTCGATCAAGGTCCCATCTCTTTTTTCTATGACAGTACGCGCCGGCTCAAAGATGCTGCGCTTGTCCTGCCCAGGGAAGTCGGTCGTGAGACGCTCTTTGTTCGTCTCAATCGTCATGACGACGTCCTTCAGGGCGTCACCCTTGCTCTTAACGAACCAAATCGCTCCGGTAATCGATGCGGCGACTTTTACGGATTTGACTCTGTTCCAACGCTCAAGTCCACCATGCGCTTTAACGGCCAACTCCAATAGATTGTTCATAGGGACTCCTCACAATGTGATGTTTCGCCTGCTGATGTTCCGGTGGTCGATGACCCGCTGCTTTTCAAGGACCTAGGAGGCACAGCGAGCATACTCGTGCGACCGATGCGCCGACTGTGCCATTTCGAACAGTTATCAGAATTCTAAAGTTGCACGCTTGTCTCCATCACCGAAAAGACTCTCATTAGATTTGGCGTCGGGCCTCTGAATTTGCCTTGAACGCCGCCTCTTCCCAGACTCCGTGAACTGCTGCACTGACTGGTCCGCAATTAGAATTAATGACTCTTCCCACACGGAGCAATCATTGCGAAAATCGACCTGTATGGAGCGCAGGTAACGATGCTCGACTCTCCCGAACAGATCGCGGCGATGTTTCCCAAATTAGATGAGGGGCAAATTGCTCGGCTCACAACGCTTGGCACCCTGCGAGATGCGACTGCGCATGAAATCATTCTCGAATTGGGTGATCTGCAGCATGGCATCTTCGTTGTGCTCAGTGGAAGCGTTGAGGTCATTCGCGTCACGAATAGCGGCGAAGTCATTCTCCATGTTCTCGGAGCTGGAGAATTTACGGGCGACATAAATCTTCTCTCCGGCCGAGGGACTTTGGTCCGCGGTAGAGCGCTAGAGGCCAGCACACTCCTTGAAATAGATCGCGCGAGGTTGCGTCACATTATTCAAACGGACGCAGTTCTAGGAGAAATATTCCTGAACGCTTTTCTTCTGCGCCGTGCCTACCAAATTTCAAACTCCGTAGGCGACGCGATTCTGGTTGGGTCCAACCATTCAAGTGATACGCTGCGCCTCAGGGAGTTTCTGACTCGCAATGGCCAACCTCACACGTATCTTGATGTCGAGAGTGATTCTGCGGTTCAGACGGTTCTCGATCAATTTGGAGTTCCGGTAGCGGAAATCCCGGTGTTGATCTGTCGTGGCACTCTCGCCTTGCGAAATCCCACCAATTCCGAAGCCGCAGCGAGTCTGGGATTGAATGCTGGAATCGACCCCAGTGACCTGAGTGACGTGGTCGTCGTGGGTGCGGGACCGAGTGGCCTTGCCGCGGCGGTATATGGAGCGTCGGAAGGGCTGAACGTCCTGGTCCTTGAGAAAAATGCGCCAGGAGGACAAGCTGGATCGAGTTCCAGAATCGAGAACTACCTTGGTTTCCCAAATGGTATTTCAGGACAGGAGCTTTCCAACCGGGCATTCGTTCAGGCAGAAAAATTCGGTGCGCACATCGCGATCGCTCGATCTGTTGAGGGACTGCAGGCCACCAAGGCACCCTACACGGTCAAACTTGAAGACGGCGGATCAACGCGAGGTCGCACGGTCATCATCGCCGCTGGCAGCCGGTATCGGAGACTCAATTTACCGAACCTTGGCCAATTTGAGGGCGCCGGAGTCTACTATGGCGCGACGCACGTCGAAGCGACAGTCTGCGGCAACAACGAGGTTGTGGTGGTCGGGGGTGGAAACTCCGCGGGACAAGCAGCTGTTTTCCTTTCGGGAACTGCAAAACATGTTTTTCTCGTGGTGCGCGGGCCGTGTCTGGCAAAGACCATGTCAAGGTATTTGATTTCACGCATTGAAGCCAGCGAACGAATAACGCTCATGGCTTGGACCATCGTCGATGGGCTCGAAGGCGATAGCAACCTCCAGCGCGTTCACCTGCACAATACCAACGCAGGGACAAGCGAAACACGTGAAATCCGGCATGTGTTTATCATGACTGGGGCCGACCCCAACACCGAATGGCTTCGCGGAAGCGTGGCGCTTGACGCGAAAGGTTTCATAAAAACTGGCTCCGACGTTCAAGCCGGCTGGCCCCTGCACCGTGCTCCGTATCCGCTCGAGACAAGTCTTCCAGGAGTATTCGCAGTTGGCGACATTCGATCGGCAAGCGTTAAGCGCGTCGCCTCGGCCGTAGGTGAAGGATCCATGGTGATTCAGTTTGTTCACAAAGTCCTGGCTGAATAGCCGAATTGCACCGATGGCCTTACTCATTTTTCATTCTTTGCAACCGCCAGATTCCAAGGGAGATTCAATACCCTCAAATCAGGCAAAATTACTGGCAAGTAGATTCACGAAATGGCAGCTGTTGCGGCATCAAGGCTAGGTAAAGCCTCATTTAAGGTTTAGGATACGCAATTGACAGGAGAAGAAGAATGATCAACTCGTCTCGAAGAGCCTTTGGTTTCGGTCTTCGTTCTGTCCTAACGTTCCTGGCTCTGCCTCCGATGCGCGCGTTCAGCACCCGCACGCTACTTTTCGGTCTCATTCTGATGGGGATAGGCGTGGCCGCGCCTCGTGCTCACGCGCAGAAAGTAGAAATGACAGTAGACGTGTCGAAGGCCGGTGCAAAGATCGACCGCAATATTTTCGGCCAGTTCGCGGAACATCTTGGGCACGGCATCTATGAGGGAATATGGGTCGGCCCCGACTCGACCATTCCCAATACCCGCGGCATTCGCAATGATGTTGTCGAAGCACTGAAAGCCATCCGCGTGCCAAACATTCGCTGGCCAGGAGGATGCTTCGCAGATGAATACCACTGGCGCAATGGAATCGGCCCTACCGACAAACGAGCGGTAACCCTCAATCCCAATTGGGGCGGCGTGATCGAGCCCAACGCGTTTGGTACTCACGAATTCATGGACTTCCTTGAACAGATTGGCGCCGAAGCCTATCTCTCGGTAAACGTCGGCTCCGGTACTCCGCGCGAAGCGGCGGAGTGGCTGGAATATCTGACTACCGCTCAGCCGACAACCTTAGCCAAAGAGCGCGCTACCAACGGTCATTCCGCTCCCTACAAAGTTGCCTTTCTGGGCATTGGCAATGAAAGCTGGGACTGCGGCGGCAACATGAGCCCGGACTACTATCTGAGCCAGCTCAAGATCTATAGCCGCTTTGTCAGGAACTTCAATCCCGCCCAGCAAGATAAACAACAGATGCTGAAGATCGCAGTGGGCCCCGGTGGAGGAGAGCCTCGATGGACTGAATGGACGGACACCGTCATGAAGGCATATCAAAAGCATACGTGGAGCTGGGATATTGACGGCCTTTCGATGCATGCCTACACGATAGTGAAATGGCCGCCCTCTTATGCGTCCGTAGGTTTCGGCGAAACCGAGTACGCGCAAATCCTTAAGTCAACTTTAGAGATGGACGACCTCATTAACAAGCATTCGGCCATCATGGACAAGTACGACCCGGAAAAGAAGGTCGCTCTGGTTGTAGACGAATGGGGCGCTTGGTACGCGCCCCTGCCGGGTAGTAATCCCGGCTTCCTGGTCCAGCAAAACAGCCTGCGCGACGCCATTTTGGCCGCGCTAAACATCAATATATTTGCGCGTCACGCAGACCGCGTCCGCGTGGCCAACATCGCTCAGATGGCCAACGTGCTCCAGGCGATGGTCCTGACGGACAAGGCACACATGGTCCTGACGCCAACCTATTACATCTTCAAAATGTACGTACCGTTTCAAGACTCGACCTTTGTACCGGTCACGTTCCAAGCGGGAAACTACACGCACGGCGAAATCAACTTGCCACGTGTCGATGCCATTGCTGCGAAAGACAAAGCAGGCAAACTCTGGTTGGCGCTGATCAATGTCGATCCCAATCAAGCGACCGAGATTGAAGTGGGCTTGACGGGCCTCAACGCAAAATCGGTGGCGGGAGAGACTCTAACCGCTCCCAAGGTCGATAGCGTCAACACCTTCGAAGCGTCGAGCACGGTCGTACCCAAGCCTTTTTCAGCGAAGATCGCTGGCGGGAAGCTTTCCGCAAAACTGGAGCCCAAGTCGGTGACTGTAATCTCCGTGGAACAATAAAAAGGCTCGGAGCTGTTCGTCCACACGCCTGAAAGTCGATCAGCAAGCGATGCGATCAAAGGTGTAGGTCGAATCTGGCGCCCTCAAGGCGATCGTTGCAATCGCATTTCTGCTTTCGCCGACGTTTGGCGGATCGGCGTAGAATGACCTGGTTCGCCACGCTTGGCAGTCAAATCTGGCGGCAGCCCTCCTTCAAAGGGTGCTCGATTGCCAGCCGCTCCTCTTCCGGCCAAGCCGGGCATTACAGAACGACGACCGTATTCGCTAGGTGAAGGACAATGAGCCAGAATTTCCCGGCCGCCAAACGAAGATGCAAATCAGTTCCCTATAAACACGAGTGTTGTGCGAGCTTAAATCAGGAGATCATCAGCCGTGTATCTAAACGTTAAGAGTTCGATTTTGACCGCACACGTCTTACTTTTCGCCGTACTACTTTTCTCAGTTCCATCGTTTGCGCAAGAGCAGCCAGTTGCTGCGACCATCGACACGTCGAAGACTGCGGCTCCAATCTCGGAGTACGTCTACGGTCAGTTCCTCGAGCATATCGGGGGGATCGTCAATAACAACATCTGGGCTGAGATGCTGGACGATCGGAAATTCTATTATCCAATCACTTCGCATCCGCCCGCTGAGCCACCGGGCCCAGCTTGGAGACGCGCGGCGCTGCGCCATTGGATGCCCATCGGACCCGATGCTTCGGTCACGATGGACACTGGTTTTCCGTACGTCGGGGAACACTCTCCCCTGCTGAAACTGAGTGCAACCGAAGCGCACGGAATCCAGCAGACGGGGTTGGCGGTGCGCAAAGGGAAATCCTATACGGGCCGCGTCGTCCTGGCTGGCACCGCGGATGCGACGGTGAAGGTAACTCTGGTCTGGGGAGACGCTGCGAGTGAACGCCAAAGCGTTTCCGTCGGCAAACTCGGTCGGGACTATGTGAAGTTCCCTCTGCATTTTCAGGCACAAGCAGACAGCGATAATGCGCGGATCGAGATTGTCGGAACCGGCGATGGTTCCTTCCACGTCGGCGCAGTCTCGTTGATGCCGGCGAACAATGTGGAAGGATTTCGCTCCGAAGTGATCGAGGCGCTGAAGCAATTACATTCTGGCGTGTATCGATGGCCTGGAGGCAACTTCGTTTCCGGACATGAGTGGCGTGATGCCATAGGCGATCCAGACAAACGTCCGCCGATCATGGACCCGGTCTGGCATGCGGTTCAGCCGAATGATGTGGGAACAGATGAATTCATGACGCTTTGTCGTCTGCTCGATGTCGAAGCCTACGTGACCGTAAATGCTGGCTTCGGTGATGCCTGGTCTGCGGCACAACTTGTCGAATATGTGAACGGCGCAGTGACGACTCCCATGGGGCGGGTTCGTGCCGCGAACGGCCACCCTCAGCCGTACAAGGTTAAGTTCTGGGGAATCGGGAACGAACCCTGGGGCGAGTGGCAGCTCGGCTTTATGCCAGTTGAGCAATTTGAGTTGAAATACAATCAATTCGCGAAGTCCATGCGTAGAGTGGATCCAACGATCAAGCTGATTGCACCTGGATCCATGCCGGACGCGATGACTGGTTCCAAGCAAGCCAAGCGCATAAACGGCCAGATCGTTCCTGATTATTTGTCACCGGCAGATTGGAGCGGCAACTTGCTCGCTCACTGCCTCGACAATATTGACCTGCTGAGCGAGCACTTTTATTCAACGAGCGGGCAGCGGTTCGATATTGAAAAAGGCGATAAGGTAAAAGTCGAGAATCAGTCTCTGCTTGAATGGGAACGGCAGCCAGCCACCCAGGTCCGCGCGAAATACGAACATTATCAGGAGTACCTGAAACGCATTCCTGGACTCTCGGCGAAGCCAGTACCCATTAGTCTGGACGAATGGGCGTACATCGGAGTTCCGCCGAACTCCTACAAGGTGGTTCCGGCTTATGCATGGGTATTCCACGAGATGTTCCGCCATTCCGGCCTGTATCAGCTTGGCGGGTTCACATTTGCAACGGCCATGATCAGCGAAGATCGCACCAATGCGGTTTTAAGCCCAACGGGTCTTCTGTTCAAGATGTACCGCGAGCATTTCGGCACGATCCCGGTAGAAGTGTCCGGGGATTCGCCCCAGCCCAAACCGATTTTTCCGGCGGGCGGCGACCAACCTAAAGTGAATCCCGGCAGCGATACCTATCCTCTCGATGTGAGTGCGGCCCTGACGGAGGACCGCAATACGGTTACATTCGCTGTGCTGAACCCGTCGGACAAGGAGCAACGCCTCAAGCTTTCGATCATTGGCGCAAAGCTCTCCAATCGAGGCCACCTTTGGCGAATGGCCCCGGCGACGATCGACGCGGCAATTACCGTGGGAGAAAAACCCGGAGTTGAGGTTCAGGAACAGGAAGTGACATCCGTGCCCGATTCCATGTCCGTCCCACCCTTTAGCGTCAGCATTTATTCGTTTCCGGTGCAGTAGATCACTGGTTCGATTGGCCTCAAGGTAACGTCAGAAGAGCGTCCTCATGAACTAGGCCGCCGATATCTGGCCTTCCACCGCAAGATGGATCTCCGCCGGTGCAGAGTCGGAATCGTCGTGATAATTCCAGATCAAAACACTCACTCGAGGATTGTCACGGGTAGCGATTACGTTTACGTCCGATCTCGCGCGGATACTTGACCGCAAGACATCATCAAGATCGAGCGCGCCGGTACTCTTCGCTGCGACGCGTTCTCCTTGCATCTGGCCGAGCATTCGGAAGAGATTCAACAGAGGAAGGTCAATATCGTGGGTTGTGAGCGCGCGAAGTCCGGCAAAAACAGGCTGGCCTGGGAAGGTGAACGCCCAACTAACCGACCCGTCTAATTTGATATTGTGCCGTTCCGCCAACGCGAGAGTGCCATGGGCGCGCGACTAACACCTACTGCTGGAAAATTGGCGCAAACCCGGGAAATTGCCGGAGGCGGGAGCTATCTCCAGGAAGTGATCTGCGCGCTCACTCCGGCTTAAATACGAGCACTAGGATAGAGAAGCTGGAAATCACTTGGCCAAGCGGAACCCATCAATTGTTTGAGAATCTTCCAAGTGACCAATTCTACTTAATCGAAGAAGACAGCAACACAATAGGTCGTGAACGTAAAAAGCCGATCGTGAAGCAGGGGAGAGATGATGTCTGCTTTGCAGACGTTGCTTTCGTGTTCGCCGTAATCGAATCGTGAAACATCACCTGTCCGGATGTTGAGCACCATGGCAGAAGGGGAAGTCGAAGTGCAGCGGTGTAGCGGTTGGAAAGTCCAGCCTGTTGTTTGGATCGATGCACCGAAGTCGGTCCCTGAGCCCATATCCGCATAAGCTGACTCGAAAGGACTCGACGAGCAGTCAATACCGATTCGTTGACTTGTGGGGTGTGGCTCCCTAACATGACAGGACAATGTTAGGGTCCGATAGATTTACTGGCCAAATAATCTCGCACTACCGCCTCCTAGAAAAACTAGGCGGTGGCGGCATGGGAGTGGTTTACAAGGCAGAGGATACGCGCCTCCATCGCTTTGTCGCGCTCAAATTCCTGCCCGAAGACGTCGCCAGTGACCGACAGGCCTTGATACGCTTTAAGCGCGAAGCACAGGCCGCTTCTGCGCTTAATCATCCGGGCATCTGCACAATCCACGATATCGGGGAAGAAGACGGCCAGGCATTCATTGTCATGGAGTGCCTGGAAGGAGAAACACTCAAGCACGCCATCGGAGGCCGCCCGATGGAGATCGAGTCTCTCCTGACTATCGCGATTGACATCGCCGATGCTCTCGACGCTGCCCATAGCAAAGGGATCATTCACCGTGACGTCAAGCCTGCTAATCTTTTCGTGACCAGCCGAGCGAATGCGAAAATTCTGGACTTTGGACTCGCCAAGCTTTCCGGAAAACCCGAGGACGACGCGACGATTGCCACTATCGACCCTGACGAGCATCTGACGGGACCTGGCGCAGCGCTTGGCACGGTTGCGTATATGTCGCCGGAGCAGGCTCTCGGGAAGGAATTGGACGGACGCACGGACCTTTTTTCTTTCGGCGCGGTGCTCTACGAAATGGCAACAGGAAAAACTCCATTTCAGGGTGAAACGTCTGCTGCGATCTTTGGAGCTATTCTTCACGAGACTCCCGTCGCACCGATTCGCTTGAATCCGGCACTACCGGTTCGCCTCAACGAAATGATTCAGAAGGCATTGGAGAAGGATCCCGCGCTGCGCTACCAGCAAGCCGCAGATATTCGCGCTGACATGCAACGATTGAAACGCGACCTGGTCCCGGCCGGCCTGGGCTCTGCGACCGCTTATAATTCGTCGCGGGCCCCTTCCGCGGACGGGGCGCTCGATCATGCACCGCCATCGGCGACCAGTTCTTCCAGCGTCGTGGCCGTGGCTCGAGAGCACAAGTGGAGCGTGTTGACCGCCAGTCTTTTTGTTGTGCTCCTCCTCGGCGCTGCTAGTTACGGAATTTTCTCTTATCTGCACCGTGTTCCCAAGTTCCCATTTCAAAACTTCTCCGTTGCACAAGCGACGAACACAGGGAAGATTTTGACAACGACAATCTCACCTGATGGAAAATTTCTTCTGAACGTCGAGCGCGAAAGTGACTTATATAGCCTCTGGCTGCGCAATATAGCAACGGGCAGCAACGCACGCATCCTTGGGCCAACGGAGAGAAATATCCAATTCCCAGCATTTTCCCGCGACGGAAACTACATTTATTTCGGCATGGCTGCGGTTACCACTCCGAATATCCGCGACCTGTACCGTACTCCGGTGCTGGGCGGAGAACCGGAGTTGATTACGAAGGATGTTGATAGCGGACCGACATTCTCGCCGGATGGCAAAGATATCGCTTTTGCGCGGAGAAACGACCCCGAAGTGGGCAAATGGCAACTGCTGCGCTCCAGCGCTGCGGGCGGAGCGGAACAGGTTTTGCTGGTTTCTTCTGTCACGGATTCTCCTATTTCCCTGGCTTGGTCCCCCGATGGAACGCGCATCGCCATTTCGTCGTTTGGTTACACGAACCAATTCTCATCAACAATTGATATGTTCAACCTGACAAGTCATCGCCTGGAGTCGTTTGTAAACACCACCGACCTGCTCACATTCACCGTTTCGTGGACTCCGGACGGGAGATCCCTGTTATCCGTTTACGTAGGCCTCGGAGAGCAGATGAGCGGGGAGTACCAGATCGGTGTGTTCGCCTATCCGGATGGGAAATTTCACAGGATAACCAACGATACCTTCTCGCATAGTCACATTTCGGCCTCTGCAGATGGGTTGACCTTGGCAGCCTTGCAAGGCCGCGACAGCTATCAGATTGACCTGCTTCCAGCGAACGCTCAGGGAACCAGCAACACGATAACGGGGATTCCTCGCCAACAGCGAATCTCAGGGTTCGACTGGGCACCTGACGGACAGTTGCTGGTTGCAGAGGGCCAGCGACTGGTGCGGATGAGAACGGACGGAACAAACCAAGTTACTCTGCAGAGTGATCCGAATGCCTATGTGAAGGAACCAACAGAGTGCGATGAAGGCCGTTTCCTTGCGATGGTCTGGTTATGGCACGGCAGTGAACGAGGATACCGCCTCTGGCGCACTAAAGAGAATGGTTCCGAACCGACGCCACTAACCCCGAGTAGCGCAAACCTGATGTTCTGGTTCTGTTCATTGGATGGCAAGTTATTTTACTACACTGATTACACAAAGGGTCCTGGCATTTTGCGGATTCCTACACAGGGAGGAAGTCCTGAAGTGGTGCAGGGAAGCGTTGTTGCAGACGCCTACCTGAAGGGCGCCGCGCTTTCGCCTGATGGGAATACCCTGGCGGCTTTCCTCCAGGTATCCTCGGCTCGAACATTTACGAATCGAATCTTGCTTCTTAGATTAGACCTGAACCCAGCCGCGAGTTCCCGTTTTCTTGAAGTGGATCCGAGGCTCAACGTTTTCTTCTTTTCTCCAGGGCCGGAGAGCCGTGGGAATTTCCGCTTTACACCCGATGGCAGAGCGCTGGCCTTTGTAAATCAAGAGAAAGGCGTGGGAAATGTCTGGCTGCTGCCACTGGATGGCTCGCCTGCCAAACAGCTTACGAACTTCAAATCCGATCTGATTTTAGATTTTGGCTGGTCGCGTGATGCCAAGCAACTTGCCGTCTTCCACTTCACCTCAGATGTAGACGTGATCCTTATGCGCGACACTGGCAAATCCACAGAATAGACTTCGGCGACCCATCCCCGATGCTCTTGCTGACACTGCTCCTGACCTTTCAAGGGGCCGAGAACATCCAAAAACACATTTCCAGTTATGCAATCAGACAACAGAAGTAGCATGAGTATTCTTCGTGCGCCATGGCCAAGGCACGAAAACCGAAGAGGATGACTGCGAACGCGATTCACTATGTGTTGTTCAACCTCCTGAGTACGTCTCGTTTGACCACGATTTGGGCTCGCAGAACGTAACAAGCGTGAGCGGACGTCCTCGACTGGCTGGCTGTCGACTTCTCGTCAGTGATCCAATCCCGCAGAATAACGATCGGTGAATTTCGTACCTGGCTCGGAACTTCCCCACGCCCGCGGCGCCCGTATTATAGTCGCCGACGTCTGACCCTGCTCACCAGGTTAGTTCCAGAAGTGATACCCCTTGCGATGCCTCCGTGAACGCAAGTTCGAAGAGTATCGCCATCCATTGCAACCCAGCGGGGCGGCTCGAGCAGCTCGAGCTGTCCCGCCGTCCCCAGAAATTGATACTGCTCTGGCGAAGGCTTCGAAGGCGATCCCATGGATTGCCATTTAGTATAGGCATTGCTGTGAGTGCGATCCACGCGCCAGTGCTTCAGGAACACGCGCGATACCCCTTGAGGTAAGCCCTCCACCGCAAGACGGATCTCCGCCGGTGCAGAGTCGGAATCGTCGTGATAATTCCAGATCAGAACACTCACTCGAGTATTGTCACGGGTAGCGATTACGTTTACGTCCGATCTCGCGCGGATACTTGACCGCAAGACATCATCAAGATCGAGCGCGCCGGAACTCTTCGCTGCGACGCGTTCTCCTTGCATCTGGCCGAGCATTCGGAAGAGATTCAACAGAGGAAGATCAATATCGTGGGTTGTGAGCGCGCGAAGTCCGGCAAAAACAGGCTGGCCTGGGAAGGTGAACGCCCAGCTAACCGACCCTTCTAATGTGATATTGTGCCGTTCCGCCAACGCGAGAGTGCCATTCAAGAGTTCAGCGCCATAGCTGGCATACTGCGACGTCAACCGATAACTGTTTTCCGGATGCGAGGTCGCATCACACGCAGCGCAGCTCTCAGGATCTGATTCGCTCAGGATCACCGGCAATTGGCGCAGAGTAGGAAACTTTTCGATGATGGCGAATCCCAGGTCGATGTCTCTCAGATTCGCTCCGAGACTCAACTCGACTTTTCCGTTCACGAAAATTGCTTTTCCTTTTGCGTGGAATGAGATGAAATCAAGCGGGACGTCCTTCTTTCCCGTTGTATAGCTCTTGCCGTTTGCACAATGCTCCAGGAAGTCGCGCAGGAAGTCACCGGCGCGCTGGCCCGCGGGGCTGGTACTGGCCGGTCCACCTACACGCGCATTCGGGAGAGCTCGTCGCACAGCCGCGACGGTATAATCGTAGAACTTCAGATAGTCTTCGACGGTTCCGTGCCAATAGAAAATATCTGGCTCGTTCCATACCTCCCACTCCCATTTTGAAACTTCCGCGGCTCCGTAGCGATCCACCATATGGCGGACCGAGCGATAGACGAGGTCCGACCATTTCTGATAGTCCTTTGGCGGATACGCCCAGCCGGTAGCGAAGTCCTTCGGCCAGTGATGTTGGTAAGGTTCCGGATGAACTGAGAGCGCTTCGGGCATGAAGCCGATCTCGACGAATGGAATGATGCCGATGGCTTTGTAGGTATCAAAAATCTTGTCCACGATCGTCCAGCTATAGATGGGCCGGCCGGCTCGATCCAGGCTAAAAACATTCGTGGAGCCCCATTTCAATGAGGGTGTGCCGTCGCCCGAAGTGAACAAGTTGTGTGTTCTGTCGTGCACAGGATCGGGGCTAAGACTCGCAAGTCGCGTGAGAAGCGTCTGCCCCTCCTCGCTGTAGATATAGTTTGGCTCGTCGTGCCCCACCCAGGCCCATACGGGCGCGAAGCGGCCGATTGGTTTGGACAGGTTCACCTCGATCCTGACATCCTGTTGCGCTGGCAAGGCAAAAGCGAACAGCAGCACGAGCGGGAGCGCGCTAAACATCTTTCTTGCCAGCTTGATTGCGATTAGAGTATCCATATGGAATTTGGAAATCGGCTTCTCGATTCGAATCAAAGTTAGTTCTAAACAATTAATGTGCGCACGTCTCTATAACCGAACGGATGCACCTCATGGTTGACCAAACATAATAATGCAAGTTTCCGATGATTCGGCAAACGACTACGCGTCTGCCTTTTTTTAAGTGCTGGTCCGCCGTTTTGGACTAAGGATCACGATCATTGCGTCGGCTTCAATTGTTAGAGAGAGGCAGGTTGGACTCATGATCGCAATTACGTTAAAGAAATCGTCACCTGAGTCGCGTCATGTTTGTTGTCCGCGACTTCCAAGTGACGTTACGAGGGTGCCCGACATGCGAGAGTTCTGCCGGCTGAAGTCAACGCAACGATTCTCGCAAACAGCGCATGTGGTTGCATCTCTCCTGGCGACGATGTTCCTGATGATTGGCTTGGCCCGTCCAGCCTGTGGTGAGTCGCCGGACGAAGCCGGCCGATTCGTGATTGAGCGGGAAAATCGAACCATCGTCATCGAGGCCTTTGGTCCCAATATTGTGCGTGTGACGCTGAGCTCGGAGAAAGGTGCGGCCCTGGCGGCACCCGGCTACGGAATCGTGGGCACGCCTTCAGTGGCCGGATGGACACACGAGCAGGACTCCGCCGGGTTCGATGTCATTCGCTCAGCGCGGCTGGTGATTCGAATTGCCCCGAAGAGTTTGCCACCACCGCAAGCGATGCCGCTCGACGAGCTGAATCAATCCCTGAGAAACCGCTACTTCTATGGTGACTGGAGTCGCGGAAGGTACAATGATTCAATCTTCATATCGAACGCCGCAGGCGAACCGCTTTTGACGATGTGGCGATGGTCCATGCTTCCGAATGAATCGGAAACTGCGGCCGACAACTCCGTGCACCAAGAAAAGCCGGAAGCAGGGTACCGCGTTTCCGCCACCTTCGATTCACCCACCGGCGAACATTACTATGGGCTTGGGCAACAGCAACAAGGCGCGCTCGACCTGCGCGACCACCAAATCAAATGTTGGCACGATTACGCGGCGATCGGCGGAGAGAACGTCTGCGTTCCGTTCCTGGTCTCAAGTCGCGGCTACGGTCTGATCTGGGATAACCCGTCTAAGACTACGATCGATCTCGGCTTCAACCAGCAAAACGTGTGGTCGTCTGAAATCGCTGACCGCGTCTCTTTCTTCGTTATCGCAGGGGATAAAACAGACGAAATCTACCAGGGCTACCGTCAGCTTACCGGTGTCACGCATATGTTGCCGAAGGCCACCTATGGTTACATCCAGAGCAAGGCGATCTATCCCACGCAGCAACAACTGCTAGAAGTCGCGAAGGGATATCGTGACCGCAATCTGCCACTGGACGTACTCGTGGTGGACTTTCTGAACATGACCAAACAGGGCGAGCTGGACCTGGACACCACGCGATGGCCCGATGCGGCCGCAATGAACCGCCAACTCCATTCCATGGGCATCACCACGCTCTTGAGCGTGTGGCCGCACTTTTCCGCTGGCACGCAGTTTTACGACATGCTCCGCCAGAAAGGCTGGCTCATTCACACCGCAGATGGCAGGCCCGACGTTGGGTGGGCATCAAAGGAGATCGGACCGAACATCGATACCACCAATCCTGAAGCGGCCAAATGGTGGTGGGAGTCCATCCGAGATCGCTACGTGAAGCCTTACGGATTCGATTACATATGGCTCGACGAGACGGAACCCGATGTCGATCCAGCGAAGGACTTTTTCTCCATCGGCTCAGGTTCTCGCTACTACAACGTGTATCCGTTGTTCCACACGGCGTCGGTGTACGAAGGCTTCCGGCGCGACTTCGGCGACAGCCGCCGAGTGATGATCCTCGCACGCGCTGCCTACCTGGGTGCGCAACGCAATGGCACGGTGTTCTGGTCGAGCGACATCATCTCGACTTGGGACATGCTGAAGCGTTCGATTCCCGCTGGCCTGAACTTTACCGCCAGCGGCATGCCCTACTGGGACACCGATATCGGCGGATTTTTCTCACCAAGCCTGGCTCCACGCTATCACGCTGCGCGCAAACCGCTCGTCGATCCCACCGAGGCGCGCTCCACGGTAGAAAGATATGAAGACTATCCGGAGCTCTTCGTCCGCTGGTTCGAGTGGGGTACCTTTCAGCCGGTGATGCGGGCGCACGGAGAAAGAAACCACAACGAGGTCTGGTCCTATGGTCGCGAGGCTGAACCCATTCTTGCGAAGTATCTGCGCCTGCGCTATCAGCTCCTTCCGTACACCTATTCGCTTGCCTTTACGAGCTACCAGACTGGCGCTCCTTTCATGCGCGCCCTTTTCATGGATTTTCCAAACGACCCGAACGTGGCGGATATACCGGATCAATATATGTTCGGACCAGCGTTACTGGTCGCGCCGGTGACGGAGCAAGGAGCAACCAGCCGCAAGGTCTATCTACCTGCTGGTTCGGATTGGTATAACTACTGGACGAGCGAACGAATCAAAGGGGGTCAGACGATCACTGTGGCCGCGCCCATCGACACGATTCCGCTTTTTGTTCGCGCCGGTTCCATCCTGCCGCTCGGCACCGAAGTTCTGAGCGCTCAACAACCGCAGGCCATTGCTTCGGTGCGCGTGTATCCCGGGGCAGATGTGGATTTCACACTTTTTTCAGACGACGGAATTACCTATTCGTACGAGCGCGGCGGCGGCTCCATCACCCGGCTCCATTGGAACGAGGCAACCCACCGCCTGACCCACGACGGTGTGACCTGGAGTGGACCGGAGGTACTCGTGGTCGGGGCCGTTAATCCGTGAGACGGGAGCAAGACTTTCTGCGTATACCGTGGAATGCATTCCCAGATTCTCAAAACTCTCCTTCTTCCTGATTCGTTCTTGGAATGTGGTACGCCGTATGATCGTCAAGAGTCGCAAGCGGTCGATGTCTGCCAATTCCTCCTGCGAACACGAGCACATCGAGCTGAACAGACGGACGGCCTCCTCTCCTTCGACAGGCTTGAGTGCATTCGTCGCATGTCATTTGGAATGTAGGTTTAATTTGTTTTGTTCGTAACACGAGGTGCAAAATAACCGCGCCTCGCCACCACCTTCAGGCCGTCGCGGTCTAATTTGAGTTTCAGCGGATGATACGCGCCATCTTGCTTGACGTTTTGTAATGATAGTTCGATCAGGTATACATACTCGGGCACCGTTGTCAGCGCCTGGATTCCCCCTTCCAGATCATTGCTGTTGTGAAAGTACGATCCACCGGTTCCGTCCGCGAGTTCCGCCATCACGTCCTCATTGAGCCCCATGGAGTAACCGCGATATTGGGATGCGGTACGCTCTGCCATGGCGGAACCGCGACTTCGTTCACTGGCGTCTACGGCAGTGGCATACAATCCACGCGCGTCCACTGCATTGATCGTCACGCTGGCCCGGGCGGCCATATCCAGAATCTTAGATTTTTCGGCCAAAGATTCCGGCGTCATCGTGAGGAAGCCCGGAGAGATGAAGATCAGTGTGCGCTGTCCAGGCATCGCGCCCATTTTTCGCACGATCTCACGAATCTCGCCAAGCGTCGCACGGGCGTCCTGATCGCCCTGCTGAAGAGACTCTGCGGCTGCATTATCCACCAAGCCCTTAGCCACATCACGGGTACATTCGCAGCAGGCAAGCGTGTTTTCAATTGCGGTGTCCACCGCCATCAGATCATGCTTATTCTGGATTCGATCCGCCTCGTAATAACCGATATCCGGGCATGTCCGTCCAACCTTGTGGAGCAGACTCTGCACTTTCAATTTCATGATCGTGTCCTGTAACTTCGCGCGATCACGTGTTAACCCACTGCTGGCGCCCGATAAGGAAACGACCGCCGCGATGTCCGAATCGGCCAATGGCCCGGCAACGATCCTGGTTGCCGCTTTCTGGATCTGCGCCAGATCGGAAAAACTCAAGTGCAAATCGTCGAACAAAAATATGACAAACCGTTTAGGTGCCGCTGGCGGACCTTCAGGTACGACTGCCGTCGACTGATTTGCGCCATGAGTAACGGGCATCGAGCCTACGCTCGCCGTGGGGCTCTCGATTGCTGTTCTTTCTTGAATACTAAAGCCCGTGATGGTTTGTAGCTTGTTCTTATCGAATATCTCGAAGTCTTCCTTCGTAAGATTGCCCACCGCACGGCCGTTCGAATCGCGGACGACGACGGGCACCAATACTGCATTTACGTTGACTTGGATCTTGACCGGGCTGCCGGAAGGCGGAGTCTCGGTTTGTGCCTCGTCGAATGGTGGAACGAAAAGCAAAGCTATGCTGACGAGCGAAAAAGTTAAGAGGTGCTTGAAACCTGTGCGCATAGCGGCGGGGGGATTCTATAATGCCGTGAATGGTGTGTCTATTCGCTGTGGCAGGCGTTGATCGTCGTAACAACCAAATTCTGTTGAACTTTCGTGAGGCCTGGTAGGAGGGACTGCGGCGACTTTTCCGTCGTGTACTTTCCGCTATCTGTCAAACGCTGCGGCAACCTCTACGGATCTGACTTGGGAGCGGCGATTTTTTGTTTTTCGTCGACCGAGAATAGAGTGTAATTTCCAAAGCTCATTCGCTGGTGAACCCGTCTTCCTTTTAAATCGCTAAAGAGTTCTGCTGTTTGCGGGAGCCACATATCTTCGTTCTTGCTTTTGAAATGCACGGGGCCATACGCAACGTCGGCGTGATCTACCGTCAACTGAATCTCCGGTATCGTGTCGACCAAATCCGCCTGCAGCCTGACGATCTGATACGTGTCCGCCGTAAACCACGCCCGCCCTTTCCACGCCACTCCATACGACGGCCGGCTCGGACCGAAATTATACGACCGCGTTGTGTTCGGTTTATCTGCTCTCTGCCGAAAATAGATCTGCCACGTCGGTCGCCCGTTCAAGGGAAACTTGTCCCTCACACCTCATGGAAAACGAGTCCGAATCGCTGGGATGGAAAATCAGCAATAGGGCAGGTAATCCCTTGGTGGTGATCCCGCCCGCAGAATCGGCCGGATGCACGCCTTGGACGAGCGATTCTTCTACGTTTAGCATTCCGGGCCGAACCTCCCTAATCGAAACCATGTAGTCGTACGTTCGGCTTTCTTTTCCGGATACCTCCCCTGATCGATTTATCGTCTCCTGAACCAGAGATTCTGTGGCTGTGAATCGATCTACGTTATCCACGAATTCTTCGACTCGTTGACCGACTTTCTGCAGCACTTCCTCCTGATTGCATGGCGCCCCGGATTCAATAGCCGGAGTATTCTCCTCTACCTCAGGCGGCGCCCAGCGCCTTTCCGCAACGGAAGGAACGGCCCCGGTAGCAATGCTCTTATTGTTCAGAGCTGCGCTCGAACGCTCGGGAGAGTGCGGCAAGTTCAATATTTCCAGTTGTGTCGCTCCTGCGCCCGCGACTCGTTTCTCTGTGGCGACGGTCCCACCGGCTTCAAGTTGTTCGATCTGCCGTTTCACCAGGTCATAGTTCGCGCCCGCAGGGAAATAGGTCAGGCAGTTGCGCAAATGCTCGAGCGCTGCCGGCTCGTCGTGGTCCGCCACAAGGATAATCGCTAGCAGTTGCTCTGTATCGGGTCGCACGTGAAGCGGATCCATGGCCAGCGATTTGGCGGCGCTCGCTTTCGCGATCTCAAGCCGTTTCATCTGGTAATTGCCGATCGCGTTGTAATACCAAAGGTCCAGCGTGCCTCGGGAATGACGCTCCAAAGCCTCGCTGGTTTCCTCCGTCAGTTCCTGCCACCGTCCAGCTTTTGCCGACAACGCTGCCATCTGCTCGTACGGCAGCTCAAATTTATGGTCGGCGGCGATTGCGTTTGAGAACGAGTTCCACGCCCCTGGCGAGTTCGAAGCCTCCTGAACCTTCCCAAGCCGGTACCAAGCCTCTGCGAATCGATGATCGATCTCGACTGCCTTCTCGAGATCGCGCTTCGCCCGCTCGGGATGACCTTCGAGCCATTCCCTGCGTGCCTTTTCGAATGACTTCTTGGCCTCTTTCGGCGCAGAATTCGTCGTCGCGCTTAGGGCTGCGTAGTCGGCGTCGTCTTCGCGCTTCAGGGTGATGGTGCCGATATTAGGATTGGTTACCAAGTCACGGTTTGCGATGGTGAGTTGAGAGGAGTCAAACCCAGGCAGTACCGCTGACACCTTACAACCGACCAATTGTCCCACGAGCGACTTCTGCGTTCCTATAATTGCGGAAGAACCGACAGGCTGCATGTTCGCGATCACGAAAGTTCCCTGTGGATCGGCTGTGGTGCGTAGCTCACCTTTCCCTGACAACTGACGACGATCGGAATCGGCTCCCAGGGAAGCGTGCCTTCGGTCAGAGTCACGGTCCCCCGCAGGTGATATCCCGTCCGTCCTTTATTGTATGCGTCCTCCCAGCCCCGATTCAGGAGGGGCGTGGGGTCTGCAGCCGTCGTCGTTGGTCCCGGATTCGGTGGCGGTCCACCACCAGGTTTTGTACCTTGCGCCATGCACGCCAAAGGCAGCGCGAAGATGCTAGCGAGCTGGAGCAGGCATCTTATTTTCATCTCGTCCTCTCACTAGAAGTATCCTCCTTTTTATTGGCCTTCGTAAGCCCTCAGTTCCGCCAGTCTCTTACGGCTCGGCAACTGAACGTCGGATGAGTCGTTCTATTCTCTGGGCACAACGTGATGTCGCGGCAGCAAGGGCAGACCTAGTGATGAGAGCTCGGCAGGGCCGTTTGTACCGCCGTTTACGATCCTCCTGACTCGTAGGCAATTGCCTTACGTTCTGTCGTTCCATTCAGCGGACTTAGATGTAATTCCGGTCCGGTGCCATTTATCAAACGCGCTGTAGGGCAGGTGGCCATTTAAAATAGGTTCAACCGGACCAAGGCGGCCTCTGCCCCTGACTACGGAGCTGTCCCGAACCTATAGAGCGTGCACGGCGCATGCGCTACAATTCCTTCCAATGTCTCTCGCGCCTGCCCACCCGCTGCTTCATGTACCGACGCGCACGTGGGCTGCTCTCCTGATTTCTCTCCTCATCCTCGTTCCGTGTTTCTGGCACGCTCACATCCAAGCCGGCGACCTCGGCAGTCATGTCTACAATGCATGGCTCGCGATGCTCATCGAACGCGGACAAGCTCCTGGCCTCTATCTCGCCGTGCAGTGGAAAAACGTCCTCTTCGATCTCCTCCTCTTCTATTCCTGCAAGTACTTGGGGTTCGCAGTCGGAGAAAAGTTCGCCGTGTCTCTCTGCGTGCTGATCTTCTTCTGGGGAGCGTTCGCCTTTCTTCGTATGGTCACGGGCCGCTCTCCCTGGTTCCTGACGCCGATTCTCGCAATGCTGAGTTACGGCTATGTCTTCCATATGGGTTTCATGAACTACTATCTGTCCGTCGGATTGGCCTTGTTGGCCCTTGCTTGCGTCTCTAAGGGCAGCGTCCGCGGCCTAATTGCCGGCATGCTTTTAGTACCTCTGCTTTATCTGGCGCATCCCCTTGGTTTCCTACTCTTTCTGTGCGTTGCCGCCTATGGGTTCGTCCGCGCTCGTCTGCCCGGTTGGTGGAAGCTCCTCCTGCCACTTCTGGTTGTCGCAGGGTTTGCAGTCCTGCATCTGTACTTCGTCCGAAATGCGAAGTTGTTCAGCGCCGCATGGCCTGTTCGACCGATCCTCCAATGGAACGGAGCAGACCAGTTCAGCCTTTTTGGCCCGGTGTACAACGACCTGGCGCTCGTCCTGGTCGGCTTTGGGCTGTTCAGCGCTGCGATTGCCGTGCGAACCGAGGAAAATCGCTCCTCGGTTTGGAAAACTCGAATCCTCTTCGTCGAGTTCTACTGCATCAGTTTTGCGGCCATGCTTTTGTTACCGCAGGACCTTCGCCCAGATCCACAGGGTACTTGGATCGGTGAAATCGTCACGCGCCTCACCGTAATCCCGGCCATCTTCGCAATCGGTGTTTTGGCAACACTTCCTCCCCGCGTCTGGCAACTCGCCGGATTTGCCCTAATTGCCGTCGTGTATTTTGCGTTCATTTATCGAGACACGGGCGTTCTCGACCGCATGGAGCGCAACGCCGACGCGTTGACTCGCGCTCTTCCCTATGGCACCCGCGTCGCCAGCACGGTTTATTCGCCTCCCGGATATCGCCCTTTTTACGAACACCTCGTGGACCGCGCATGCATCGAAGTCTGCTACCACTATTCTAACTACGAGCCTTCCACGCACGAGTTCCGTGTCCGCGTGGTCCCCGACGGTAGCCCACTTGTCGCGGCGACTGTGGTAGAGAGCGAGGACCTGCAATTCGGCAATTACGAGATCGAGGAGGGCGACCTTCCGATGCGGCAGATCTATCAGTGCGATTCCACGGACCTCACGAGGCTCTGCATCCGCGAACTCCAGCCCGGTGAGAATAACGGCCGTCTCGGCTATCGTCCAGCTCACTTGCCTTGGGATCCCTAACTGCTCAGTTTCAAAGCGACGACGCAAATTGCAGACCTATACCGTGTCAATCTTTCGTGATTACGCTTTTAATTTGCAAGGCCCGGGACTGCCAGGATACGGTCCGAATTTCGACATCTACATGTATCGTGTGAGCGCACGCAAATGTAGATTGACAACACTCGCTAGGCTTTGCAATCTTCGATACGGTTATCGACAACTTTAAGCCGGGAACGGACTGCGCATCCTTCATCTGTGTGCTTGAACGCATCAACCGCAGCGTCCCTAGCGATCGGTTATCGTGAGACGTTTCCAGAAAGGTATCGATGACAACAACGAAATTCGTTTCTGTGGCGACGCTTGGTGGTTACGGCTGCTCTGAGTTCTTCGCTGGCAGCACAAGTGCAGACCGAAGTGCCTCCGGTCGTTCCCGGTGCCAAGCAAGTAAGCGTAGAACGCATTAAAGTTCACGGAAGGTCCTTAGAAGGCAATTTAGAGGGAAATGCCGTTAGTCGTGACGTGTTTGTTTTCTTGCCACCTAGCTATGCCAAGGAGAAATCCCGCCGTTATCCGGTCGTTTATGCCCTGCACGGTTACTCCATTGGCGCCGAACAGTGGACGCACGAAATAGCAGTACCGCAGACGATCGAGGGCGCGTTCGCTCAGGGTAGTAGAGAGATGATCGTCGTGCTGCCTGATTCTAAGACCGTGCACAACGGTTCGATGTATTCAAGCTCGGTTACGACCGGAGATTTCGAGAACTTCATCGCGCACGATCTGGTTGCGTTTATCGACGCCCATTACCGTACCATTCCAGATCGACTGAGCCGCGGGCTTGTTGGCCATTCCATGGGTGGCTACGGTGCGACCCGCATTGGCATGAAGCACGCCGACGTGTTCGGAAGCGTCTACATCATGAGCCCGTGTTGTTTGTCCGCCCGCGCACCAGGATCGCTAAAGTCGGAAGATGAGAAAGTACTCGAGGCCGTTAAGACGCCTGAGGATTCGGCAAAGCTCGGTTTTTTTCAACGGGCTCAGCTTGCAACGGCAGCGGCGTGGTCACCTGATCCGAAGAACCCGCCACTCTACCTTGACCTTCCCATGAAAGACGGTGCGGTCCAGCCTGACGTTCTCGCAAAATGGACGGCGAATGCGCCGCTCGCTTTTTTGGATCAGTACATCGGGAATTTGCGTCAGTACACGGCCATTTCGATCGATGTGGGTGATCAGGATGGTTTACGAGTCGATGCCGGCAAGCTGCACGATGTTCTTGATACGTATGGAATCGCGAACAGCTTCGAAGTTTACCAAGGCACGCACACGAGTAAGGTGGCTGACCGTTTCCAGAATCATGTGATTCCGTTTTTCAGTAAGACTCTTTGTTCTCAGGAGGGCTGCAAATAACTTACACCTTCGATGCACCTAAGACCGTGGCACCGAAACCCGTTTCAGCAAAAGTGCAAGGTAGCAAGTTGACCCTGAGGCTAGAACCAAAATCGGTGACCGTGATCTCCGTCGAGCAATGATACGAGGCCGCATGCGAGCCGCTGGAATTCGACATCGCCGAGTAAAGTGATCGGCGGGGATTTAGAGAGTAGAAGTCCGAAACTGGGAGAGACATGCGAACAGGCAACGTTAAAACTTTTGTTGTACTTGCTGTTTTTCTAATTGGGAGCCGCTTATTCGCACAGAGTACCGAACGACCCGCTTATCTGAACGATTCGTTACCGGCCGAACAGCGGGCAGCGGATCTAGTGCACCGCATGACCGTGGAAGAAAAGGTGTCCCAACTTGTCAACCAGTCTCGGGCGGTCCCGCGGTTGAACGTGCCGGACTACGACTGGTGGAGCGAGTCATTGCATGGCGTGGCTCGAAACGGAACCACTGAATTCCCCGAGCCAGTGGGCCTGGCTGCGACGTTTGACATCGAAGCGATTCACCGGATGGCCGTAGTGATCGGGACGGAAGGGCGGGCCAGCTACGTTCGAGGTTTGCGCGATGGGCACAGCGACATCTTTGAAGGGCTGGACTTCTGGGCGCCGAACGTCAATATCTTTCGTGATCCTCGTTGGGGACGCGGACAGGAAACCTATGGCGAAGATCCGTTTCTAACGGCGCGCATGGGTGTGGCATTTGTCACCGGCATGCAGGGTGACGATCCAAAATATTATCGCGTCATCTCCACTCCCAAACACTATGCGGTGCACAGCGGCCCCGAATCGACGCGCCACGTGGCTGACGTGACCGTCAGCAAGCATGACGAGGTGGATACCTATCTGCCGGCGTTTCGCGCGACAGTGACCGAGGCGAAAGCAGGCTCGGTGATGTGTGCTTATAACAGCATCAACGGGCAACCGGCCTGCGTAAACGAGTTTCTGCTGCAGGATCAACTGCGTGGCCAGTGGGGATTTCAGGGTTATGTCGTTTCGGATTGTGACGCAGTCATCAACATCTTCCGCGATCATCACTTTACGAGTACCCAAGCTGAAGCTTCTGCGCTCGCGGTGAAACGAGGCATGGATAACGAGTGCATCGACTTCGCAAAAGTGAAAGACGATCATGACTACAAGCCGTACCTCGAGGCCTACAAGCAAGGGATTCTACAGGAGAGCGAGATTGACACCGCGCTCGTCCGGTTGTTCACCGCGCGGATGAAGCTGGGAATGTTTGATCCGCCGGAGATGGTTCCGTACTCGCAGATCAGCGAGAAAGACCTCAATACTCCTGAGCATCGCGCCATGGCACGTGCGGTCGCCAACGAGTCACTCGTGCTGCTCAAGAATGACGGCACCCTGCCCCTCAAAGCAGGACCAGTCAAAATCGCACTGGTTGGGCCCCTCGCGGATCAGACCCGATACCTGCTTGGAAATTACAGCGGAGTTCCGACGCACACGGTTTCGGTGCTGGAGGGCCTTAAGGCGGAGTTTCCTGACGCGCAGATCAGATTCGTCGCGGGGACGCAATTCCTGCGCGACGATGGCGATGCCATTCCGGTGTCAGCCTTAACCACGAACGACGGTCGACCGGGACTCAATCTAGCGTTTGCCACTGGGGACGTATTCGGGGAGAAGGCTCCGATCGTCGCCAGCCGCAATGTAACAACCGTTGACTTGAAGGCGGAAGACGTTCCAGAAGAAGCTAAAGGGAAATACCCGATGCGAGCGGAGTGGAGCGGCTTTCTGACGCCGACCGAGACAGGTGACTACAGTATCGGAATGCGCTTTCAATCGGGGTTCGCGCGTGTCTTGGTGGACGGAAAGCCTGTGGCGCAGGGATGGGCCGGTAACGACCAGGCGGGGGAGGCAAAAATCGGGCACACTCACCTGGAGCAGGGCAAGAAGGTATCGCTCAAGGTGGTCTACTCACAAGTGAATGCGGAACCAATGAGGGCCCAATTGATCTGGTCCAAGTACGATCCGAAGCCGAATCCTGAAGCGATCCTGGCCGCAAAAGCCGCAGACGTTGTCGTGGCGGTGTTGGGAATCACCAGCGAACTCGAAGGCGAAGAGATGCCGGTTAGCGAGGAAGGCTTCAAGGGAGGCGATCGCACGACCATCAATTTGCCCAGACCCGAAGAGGAGTTGCTTCAAGCGGTGACTGCGACTGGAAAACCGGTGGTTCTGGTGCTTGCAAACGGGAGCGCGCTGTCCGTGAGTTGGGCAAAAGAACACGTCAACGCGATCCTCGAGTCTTGGTACGCCGGAGAGGAGGGAGGGACCGCAATAGCGCAAACCCTTTCTGGCAAAAACAATCCTGCGGGCCGGCTTCCAGTCACCTTCTACACCGGAATTGAGCAATTGCCTCCCTTTGAAGACTATGGGATGAAAGGTCGCACCTACCGATATTTGCAAGCCAAACCGCTGTACCCGTTTGGCTATGGCCTCAGCTACACGAGATTCTCTTATCGCGGACTGCGGCTGCTGAATAAGGAAATCAAAGCGGGTGATCCGCTTTCGGCGGAAGTGACCGTTACCAACGAAGGAAAACGTGGAGGAGATGAGGTGGTTCAGTTGTACCTCAGTTTCCCAAATGTGCCGGGAGCTCCGCTGCGAGCGCTGCGCGGATTTAAACGCGTACAGCTGGAACAAGGTCAGTCTGCGAGAGTACGCTTCGACCTAAAGGACCGCGACCTGAGTATGGTTACAGAAACGGGCGAACCGGTCATCGCCGAGGGTATCTATTCAGTATCGATCGGTGGTGGACAGCCAAATACCGGCGCACCAGCGGTGGCGGCAACGCTCAAGGTTAAAGGTACAAAGACTTTGCCGGAGTAGACGCAGGAGCCGTTCGTGCTGTGCGATCAAATGCCAGCAATATTGAGTCTTATGCTGTCCTGCTCCGAGCTTGATTTGTGAAAGAGCGGCTTGCGCTAGCACACACCTTCCACCGCAATTTGGTCAGCGCTTCGAGGGATGAAGTGCTTCAATCGCGGGTATTGAGGTTGGGGAAACAAGCACCCGCGCCGGCGGAATTGTGTGACGCTGATAGGCGCCAACCAGCAATTCAATCGCCTGGCCCGCTAAGGGCGGCACGTAAATCGTCGCCGAGAGAAGCCCGCTACGTAACCAGGATTGGCCGGTTTTGGGCAGACCGTCACAACCAGTGTAGGGAAGGCTCAGCCACCCTTCACGCTCTGATTCGATGGTAATCTCCTGGAACGCCTTGCGCGCACCGATGGCCATGGCGTCATTCTGCGACCCAATCAGATCAACGTGAGCTTTCCGCGAAGTCGCGAGTTTCAGCCAGGATTGCACGGCGCGTTGCGCACTCTCCTCGGTCCATTGCCCCTTCACGAATATGAAATGAATGTTTGTCGGCTTCACTTCCATCGTTCCCAACAAACGTTCTTTGGCGGCTGCGCTATCATAGGGTCCTTGAATGAAGAGTACAGATCCACCAGCAGGGAGAAGTGCGCTGAACTGACGCCCCTGGATGCGGCCGGTCTCAAGATGATCGGCGCTCACGGAAAATACGGGAGCCTTGGAAGTCTGGCGTAGTTCCGCGACGTAGTCAGCCTCCCGATTCATAACCACCCAGCCCACGTTGGCGGCTACCGCAGCCCGGGCGACTTGTTGGAGAGCGGTGCCACTGGCAGGTTCAAACACGACGGCATCGGGGCGATTCTCGGGCGTCGCCTGAATCGCTTTCAGTATTTGTGTGCTTTGATTGATGGCGTCGTTGTCTGCGTAGATGATCCTTGCATCGACCCCAAGATTGCTGGCCATCTGTGTGGCGGAATTTGCCTGCTCAATTTGGTAATCATTGTCCTTGGTCAACAACCCTACCAGGATTCGCAGAGTTTTCATGTGACGTTGAGCATACTCTCGGACTTGCGGTGTCGCAAAATAAAATGACGCATGTGTTTCAATCCGAGAAACACAAGAACAGCGGGTGAAGAAATCTCCAGATCACGTTGTCCATTATGAAACCGAATCAGCAACCATTCTCCCGTTGCTGCGCATTTGCAGCTGCGGACGTATCTGTCTGCACCGCAAGAAGCTTAATCTCAGTACGGTCTTTGCTGGTCAAGCTGTCGGTATCAAGGAAGTTGTTTTCAACACGCATTTTTATTTGTCCGCAACCGCCACAGTTCAAAGAAGATTCGATACCCTCAAATCAGCGAAAATTAGGAGCAAGTAGAGTCACAAATACCATAGTTGGGATCCAGCTGAACGGTGCATACC
Organism: uncultured Acidobacteriota bacterium; assembly: GCA_963831545.1. Taxonomy (GTDB): domain Bacteria; phylum Acidobacteriota; class Terriglobia; order Acidiferrales; family UBA7541; genus Acidiferrum. The sequence goes on along the minus strand of CAWHQX010000016.1, from coordinate 175,968 downwards.
GACATGCATCACCCTCGGGAATCTGAGGCAGCTTCGAAGATTGTCTTTACCTTGCGCACAGGAGGTTTTGCTTTCGAACTCCAGGTGATCGTCCCAATCCAAACTGCCTGCAGCGTAATTGCAGGATGGCAAGAAATTCGCAATCACCCGGACGCGCGAGTCGTCATGTTTAGTGTTTTCAAGTAAACGCGCGCCGCCATCAGAGAGTCTGGAGATACACCGGCGCGAAGACCTCGGTGACGAATGATTCAAGCGTGGTGGGTGTCGTATTTCTTACCGAGCGCGCTTCCTGGGGCACGATGAGGCCAGCATTCGCACCATCCCACATTTCCATAAGCAGTGCTGCGGTTTTTTCAGGTAATCCCATCTTCACAAGGCTCTGCCCGAGCACCAAGCTCGGCACTTGTACGTAAGAGAGATTGGGTTTGCCGATAGAGTTGCCAACAATTGACGCCGCTTCTTTCATGGAAATGTCGCGCTGCCCGTGTAGCTCCTGTATTGAGCTGCCGGAAAAATCGCGGGCAGCGAGACGCGTGGCGACATAGGCACCGATGTCTTTCGTGGCTATCCACGGCATTTTTGCATCTGCCTGTAAACCACCCGGTAGTGTTCCTGTTGAACGCAACGGCTCGATACTCATGAAGAGATTGTCCATAAAGTACGCTGCGCGCACATGCAGGACGTTGAGCCCAGCGACTCGATCAAGTTTTTGCTCCTGATTGTGTAAGCCGACGATGGGGCCAGTGTGATTCGCATGCTGAGCGCCGATACTGCTTAGATTTACGACGAACGGCACATGGGCGTTGGCGATTGCTGCGGCGTAGGAATCGGAAGCGCGTTCTTGATGCCCACGCAAATCCGGTTGTGAGATGTCCTCGGGCAAAACCAGGTAGACGGCAGAAGCGCCTTTGAAGGCTTCCGTCATAGAAGAGACATCTTCGACGTCACCGACGAACGCCTCGGCCCCAAGTTCCATCAGAGGTGTCAGCTTCTTCGCGTCTCGCCCAACCACGCGAATCTTTTGGCTTTTGGCAAGCAACGCTTCCGCTGTTCGCCTTCCAGTGCGTCCTGTTGCGCCTGTCACAACGATCATTTAGGTCTCCTGTCAATGCGCTAAACAGTCTGGCCGCTCTCGGGTGAAGCGCAACACTGCAGTATAACGGCAACTCTCAGGTCAGGTGTTAGGCAACAGTCGAATAAAATCGCCACAACAGATTGAGGAGATGCGAACGCAAACGACGCTAGAGAAAGCGTCATTTCCATGAATCGTACTTCTTGTTCAATTTGCCGAATCCACACTGATGAGATCAGCGTTTAAACACATGGTTCCTTTGTCCAGCGATTTGGCTTCTTGAGTCAGCAGCCGAAATCATCTGCCTACCAGAAATGCCGCCAATCCCACGGTTAGGGCAACTAGCGCGGAGAGAACCATTGGGGGCAAACCAAAATAGAGGAAACTGAGCACCACCCCGGCCAATTGGGCCGCAAAGAAAACCCATCCCAGCAAACCAATTGCTCCGGGAGTCGAACGTGCCAATTTCCCGAGGTGCCACGATAGAAACGCCGACAAGAGAAGCGATACCGTGCAAGATAGACCGAAACCACGATAGAAACCGCCATAACTAAAGCTTCGGCCACCAACCTCAAAATGTGTCGTGTTCATTGCGTCAAATACGGCGCGAGCCTCCACCGAAGGTGCGCGCAATCTTAAGAAGCCATACGTGTGCCCCAAGGCAAACAAAACAAATGCAAATGCCGCAATCCGGTACAACAGTGTTGCGCTCAAAGGCGATTCCTTCTGCTGAGAATTTCAATAAATCACCAATTAGGATTTACTGCTAAGGTGATGCGTAACATAACACAGCGGAGTCGAATGGCCCGCCGGCAAATAACAACACGAGGCGGCCCCGCACCTCCAACGAGCACAACTACTGCCGACACTTCTCGTTCATACTCACCGATCACCCGCACGGCGCGACTACCTATGAGGTCTCGACATCACTTCCTGACCAGTTAACGCCGTCGGGCCTGGGCGGTCTCAGTTCTTGTTTTCTCGTTGCCGAACAAGACGGTCATTGTTGAGTGCCGCGCAGTCCTTGGATAACGCTTGCCAAATCCTGATGATCGATTTGAAACACGATCGACAGTCCGTCTCCGTCCCCTCGCATTAGGATGTACGTTGCAAATGTCTCCAAATGTCTGCTGCCGAATGAATTCTCAAGCTTCATTTTCCATGCCACCTTTGCGAGCAGATATTTGGAATCTAGTGGGTTCACTTCAACGGACTCGAGTCGGGTTTCAGAGAGCCCCATTGAAGAGAAGTAAGCCTTCCTTTTGGGAACGACTTTGAGGAAGTCCTCCTTCTTGACCGCCTGGGCGCCATTGGGTCCGCCAAACATGAACGTGTCCGAATATAGTTGGCTGATTTCCGATACATCAGAAGATAGATTTGCTTTCTCATACTTCAGAAAAAGTTCTTTGGCTCGTTGATCCATCTGTTCCTCCCATTTGTGCCCGCGCGCAAATCAGCATCGATATTGATTTCCGAGTTTCACCGTGAACATGGCTCCATTTGGGGCCCCACTTCACTTTATCTTCCGCGCTGAATTCCGAAAGTGTTATTCTCCACGCTCCATGTCCTGTTCGCGCCTCTTTTACATCGACAACCTGCGCTGGACCGTGATCTTCCTGGTACTCAGCATGCACGCCGCAGACACTTACAGTCCGCTCGGCAGCTGGTATTACGTTGATCGCAGACCTCTGTCCCCTGTGTCCTTGCTCTTTTTTGCCGCCTGGCAGATGTACCTCCAGGCTTTCTTCATGGGACTCCTGTTTTTTCTTGCTGGATACTTTGTTCCCTCTTCTCTTGATCGGAAAGGTCCGAGAGGATTTCTTCGAGAGCGCTTCTTCCGTCTTGGTCTTCCTGTCTTGTTTTATATGTTCATCCTCGGTCCGATCACAGAATATTTCTGCGCTCATTCCTGGACGTCCACGGAACCAACCTCGTTCTCTAACGAATGGCTAAAGCATATCCGCAACGGAGAATTTCTGCAGGAAAATGGGCCTCTCTGGTTTTGTTTGGCGCTTCTTATTTTTTCAAGCTTCTACGTATTGGTGGTTCAGTTATTCCCCCACTCGAACGCATCCGAAAAAAATAGTCACCCGCCGGACACCGTACAACGCGTCGGCTTTGCCGTTGCTATGGGCTTGTTGACGTTCGTTGTTCGGCTTGTCCTGCCGCCCGGATTTTCCTTTCTGAACATGCACCTCGGCGACTTTCCTCAATATATTCTCTTGTTCGGCAGTGGAATCCTGGCAGCCCGTAAGCACTGGCTTTTGAACCTAAACTTTTCTTCGGGAATTCGCTGGTTAACCGTTGTTCTGCCTTTAGGATTCGCAGTATGGCTCACGATTCTTTTGAAAGGCGGCGCTCTCGCTGGCAATGGGCGAGCGTTCTCTGGCGGTTGGCATTGGCAGGCCGCAAGTATGAATCTTTGGGAGTCGTTCACTTGCGTTGCCATCTGCTTCGGGCTATTAGTGATTTACGCGAGAAAATTTAACTCGCAGGGCCCACTCGCGAAATTCTTTTCGGATAACGCGTTCAGTGTTTACGTGTTCCATCCGCCCATCCTCATTCTTGCCGCTCGGGCGTTGCATCCAATCGTTTGGCCAGCCGTTCTCAAATTCATTCTACTGACCGCCATCGCCGCTGTGGCGTCATTTGTCCTAAGCGCCGTCGTCTTTCGGCGCATCCCCTTTCTCCGCGACATCCTCTAGCCATAATCGGTCTCGATCAGTTCACTTTTCGTACGCCGAGCGAGTTATTGGAGGGTTGGTTACGATTCCATTCAGCCGCAAAAGAAAGTCTTGATACGCTTCAGTGCAAGGTCCAACTGGCAGACCAGAAGGAATGAGCAGGCGAATTTAACAAAGTTAGTCATGTTTTTTAAGGAAGAAAATCGCGCTCTATCTAACTCGAAGAAACCGCATCCACAAGGTTCGATGTTGGTTCAGGCCAGTTCGTCCAGGCTATGGCACAAACAGTCGAGCGTACTGGTGCGCTGACAGGACATGGTGCGGGTAGTGATGCTGCCTGTGCTACGGGCGTTATTTCCTTAAATATTGTCTATCCTGGATAGTCCGGGGAGGACGGTGTGCAGCCCGTTCAGACCAGCGATCTAGAACATCGTCTGCAAGTCTGGCAAATAAAACTTGGCAATCCCTTCGGCGACCGGGAGTGGGTCATCTTTGGCCTGAAGATTTGTCAAGACCACGATGCACAACCGCTGTTTTGGAAAGACGAGAATAGAAGTGGCCGATCCCCCCGCCATAAATACTCTTGGGTACCTGCCGCCCGAATTGTCGGCATAGAACCATCCAGTCGCGGGTGACGCAACACCGGAGAGCTCCAAGTCTTTTGCAATGTCGATGATTTCTCCGGTCCGATTTCTGGCGGGTTGCCACATTCGTTCGAGTCCGGCGGACGACAACAAGTGTCCACCTGTAAGCATGGAGGCGAACTCTTCCATATCAGCAATAGTGGAATTCAAGCCGGCAGCAGCGTCGAGATACCCGGGATACTGAAAAAGGTTTGCACCGTTCTCGATGCCATCATCGTACAGAGCGGTATACATGTCGGTGCGTCCAGGTACGATAGCCCGCGCGTCACCCCATGATGTTTCCGGCATCGACGGGCTGAGGATACGTGCGGTAACGAACTCGCGAAAACCCTTTCCAGAAATGCGTTCAATCACGCGCTTGAGAAGGAGATAGTTGGTCTGATCGTACTGGAATCGGCTACCGGGGGGAGCACTCACGGGCCGCGTTGCCGCTTCTCGGAGCGCTTCATCGTCAGATCGATTCAGTTCTATCTCCGACAGAGGTTTGTTCGGGCTCGCAATGACGTCCGGCAGCCCTGATGTGTGCGTGGCAAGTTCTCGTAGGGTGACATCTTTCCATTGCTCTGGAAGTTCCGACAGATACGTCGAAACGGTGTCATCAAGGCTGAGCTTTCCGTCCTGCTCCAGCTTCAGGAGCGCAGCTACAGAAAACACTTTTGTCACGGAGGCGAGCTGAAACCTAGTCGTGCGTTGTATCGGGACACCAAGCTGCAGGTTAGCGAACCCGAAGAGCATTTCCTTCACTACCTTGCCATCTCTGATCACAGCGATCGCTGCGCCGGGGACACGCTGGGTCGCGAACAGGGACCGCACGTGTGCATCCAGGGTGTCGCCTGAAGACAGCCCTGCCGCCTCAACTGTCATACACAATAACGAAAGCAGGGCAACGGACAGAGAATGTTTTCTTCGGAGGGTCAAGCGATTACTCCTTGCGCTCGGGAGCGCTTCATCGGTCAAGACTCGGCCACAACCAACCCGCTGCGGCGTACATCCTAACTCCTGCCTTCTTTCGCACCCAGGCTATAGCTACGACTGCTTTCCGTCGATCTCATCTGATCTTGTGCCGATGGGAACCGCTTCGTATAGAAGATGGTTAGTGTCTGGAACGGCTTTAGCGCGATTTCCTCGAACGAAACTGCTGCGGAGTCATACCAGTGGCCGCCTTGAACACTCGACCGAAATGACTCTGATCGGAGAAACCGGCTTCGCTTGCGATTTCCGCAAGTGATTTCTTGCCGCTGTCGATTGCTTCGAGAGCATGTGACACCCGGAGGTGTCGAAGGTAGTCTCCCATGGTCGCGCCTCGATAGCGTTTGAAAGTCCGCGCCAGATGGACAGGATGAGTTCCAACTCGCTCCGCAATCGAAACCAAGCTGAACGGGCGACGAAACTCTGTGTGAAGTATCTCAGTAGCCCGTTCTAGCCATCCCGGAACGAGCGGTTCCCTTGCAAACGAGCGTCGGCATGGCAGTTCGTAGAGCAATTCCATAGCGACCGCCTCAAGAATCAGAGCAGATGCTGGTGTAGTGTCTAGGAACATACCGTATGCCCGACGCCCCAGGGCCTGCGCGCGGGTAGAACCGATCACGATACGTTCGTGCACCGGCAACTCATAGTCTTTAGCCTTGTTCAAGCAATCAGGCGGAATCTCAAGGCTGAATACGTGACTACCCTGAGAACTAAAACTGTCACTGTGCATCTCGTCTGCCGGATGATATAGCACCGTTTCAGTGTCGCATTGCTGTATCCGCCGAGATGAACACTGCTCCTCGTATGCACCTCGCAAGACTACTGAAAAATAGGCTAACTCGTGGGAATGCAGTCGAAGCGTAGTTGACGGAGCGTACCGATATTCAGTGAATATGAACCCGGAGACAAAGCGTTTACGCACAGACGTGCCTAGGAAATTTCCAGGGAGCAATTTCATGTTCTAAGATACGCAAGCTCGGTTTCTGGAGTTCCGACGAACAGGGAAGAAGCCACTGGCGCTCAGCTCTTTTGCCCCGAGCTTATCTGGCTCACAGCAGTCCGCAAGTTGGGATGCCGTGCGGTAATCCAGTTACCGTGGGACGACCTTTCAGTCTTCCCAACGGACGAACGAATTTTCAAAGTAAAGAGGGTACCCTACAAGAGTGTTTTTCCAAGGTGTTCTTTGATTGTCCACCATGGGGGAGCTGGAACAACTCAATCGAGTTTGCTTTCAGGCCGTCCCTCCATAATTGTCGCGCGCATGGCAGACCAGTACTTCTGGGGCGCAGACTAGCGCCTTGGTGTCGCTGGAACGACACTGAAGCGCAAAGGTCTCTCAGCGGGGCGGCTCGCTAAAGCGATTGGTCGAGCACTCGCACGTCCCGAGATGGCAACCCATGCAAGTGTGATTGGACAGAAGATGTCCAAAGAGAATGGCGTTGCAGTTGCCGTTCGCCTAATTGAGGACAAACTGAGATAGGACATTCAACTCTTCGCCAACGTGGGAGCTAGCGTTAATTTGGTCGAGAAAAATGGCCTATTTTATTGGGACATTTGATTCTGGCGGAGAGGGAGGGATTCGAAGCCCCGTGACCCTTTCGAGCCAAACGGTTTTCAAGACCGCCGGTTTCAACCGCTCACCCACCTCTCCGATTTCCATTCTACGATGGAATAACGAGTTATCAAACTGACCCTGGGACTGGGTTGCATATTAGTTCCACATTCATCATTTTAGTTAGGCTTCACCCGCTTGATCTCAACTTCGAGATGCTTCATCGCTGCCACTGTGTCCCCTCTCCATCCTGATGAAAATCTCCAGAATCGTCTTGTGCTGGCTGCGGCGGAGGATGTTTAGATTGCGTGATTGTCCACGCCTAGACGAAGGAGATTTGTTCTAGACGGCGACGGAATGGAAGCTACCACCGCCACCTTTGGCTGTGAGTCGAGAGGACCGGATCAATGTATCGCCTATCGAACCCGTCGAGGTTGAGAGGCTCGCGGTTCCGGACGCCGTCCAAATACAAATCCAACCTGCGGATCTTCCTGTTCACTCCGAAATAATCGAGAAATTTATCTGAGTACGTGATCGCGGCTTGGTCCGCAGTAATCCTCACTCACGGCCGAAGGATTTAATCTCACGCGATAACAATTCAGCGCTCGACGGCCTGCAGACCAAATAATTCCGTTCGGCAGTAAGCTTCAATCGGTCAGTCAAAACGAATTTTCCACCCTCGTAGATGTTGAAGTATCGGTATTTTATCGCGGGGAGAAGCATCTCAATCCCTTCTCCTATTTCGTCGGATGAGATTTCGACGAGAACATCGGGATTGTTACGTACCAAAGTTCGTTCCATACCTTGGAGTACCTTAAGGTCGAAGCCCTCCGCATCCACTTTCACGAGGTCGACGCGCTCAATAAACGAGCGATGTGCAAGTTCGTCAAACACTTCGACTCTAACCTCGAAAATACGGGGAGCAGATTGCTGGTATTTGAGGTAGTGGTTCTTGCTTAATGAAGAAGAATATATATTGCCCTTAAATTCTTGCGGCATGAAACATTGGCAGGATACCCGGCTCGTTCGACAGTGCGCTACGATGAACAGTGATATGGGCATTGTTCGAGTCAATGTTCAGCTCTAAGGTGTCAAGACAGGGGCTTCCTGTTCGCAGGGCCTCCGGTTCCCTCGGCGAGAACAAAAGAACCGAGTGCCCAAGAAGTGGGAATGGCTCGCTAGGAACTCGGTAGGCTTGAAGTACACCAAGGGGTAATCCTAATAGCACAGCCCATTGCGGCGGTTACTTCGTTCGTGGCAAGAAGTAAAGAAGCCATTGCTGTTTTTTTCCCGTCGTCCTTGCCTTACCGAAATCGCAAACGCGTACTGCATCTTTGCCACACTCTGGGAGCGTGCCATGCAAGCCGCAAAAAAGCTGACTCATTCAATCAAGTCCGGCATCTTGCTCGTCGCTATTGTTGCTCCGGCATTCGCGCAACAGCTCTCAGATTTCGATCGCGAGCGAGCGCAGCAAATGCTTAAAACGGTTGGCGATGAAGTCCGTAAGCACTATTTCGATCCAAAATTCAAAGGCGTGGATTTGAACGCTGAATTTGATGCCGCAAAACAGCGCATCGCCAAAGTCAATTCCATGAACATGGCGCTGTCGAATATTGCCGCTGCCCTGGATTCTCTGGACGACTCACACACATTTTTTCTGCCGCCTCAGCATGCCGCCCGCTACGATACCGGGTGGCTTTATCAGATGATCGGAGATCGTTGCTTCGTCACCGAGGTGCGCCCCAAAAGCGATGCGGACGCCAAAGGACTAAAAGGCGGCGACGAACTCTTATCCATAAATGGAATCACTCCTACGCGCGATACTGCCTGGAAGCTCCAATATCTCTTTGGGGTCCTGAGACCCCAGCGTAGCTTTCATCTCGGCTTGCAGGATCCCAACGGCAAACAGCGATTCGTTGATGCGGATGCCATGGTTCGCGAAACAAAGAGACTTACCAATCTTACGGAGGCCGGTGGAAGTGAGATCTGGAACCTTATCCGTGAACAGGAAAGCTACGACCATCAAATGCGGGTTCGTTACCTCGAATACGGTGATGACTTAATTGTCGTGAAGTTTCCGGAATTCGATATGTCACCGTCCCAGGTAGGCGACCTCATGGACAAGGTGCGCAAGCGCAATGCCCTGATCTTGGACCTTCGCGGCAATCCCGGTGGAAGTGTCGAAACGCTTTCCTATCTTGCGGGCGGCTTTTTCGATAAAGACGTGAAAATAGCCGATCGGGCTGGAAGAAAAGAGAGCAAACCGCTAATGACCAAAGGCACTCACAATGCCTTCAAGGGTAAAGTAATTGTTCTGGTAGACAGCCGGTCCGCTTCCGCAGCCGAGGTATTTTCAAGGCTGATGCAGATTGAAAAGCGCGGCGTAGTCATGGGCGATCGCTCGTCCGGAAGCGTGATGGAGGCGAGAGAATTTACCGAAAAGGCTGGCGTCGATACCTCCATTTTTTTCGGTGTGTCCATAACTGACGCAGATCTGATCATGACCGACGGAAAAAGCCTGGAGCACGTCGGGGTCACGCCAGATGAAATCATTCTTCCCACCGCCACAGACATAGCGAGTGGACGCGATCCGGTCCTAGCCCACGCCGCCCAAACCCTAGGCGTAAAAATCTCTCCGGAAAATGCCGGCAAACTCTTTCCCTATGAATGGCCGCAGGACAGATAACATCCCTTTCACCTGGTAACGATCCTATTCCCGTTCGAACCTACGGCTAGCAAAAGGATTCAGTCGGATTTCCTATCGGATAGCGAATCCGCAATTTAATCGTTCAAGGCCGTCGGTTTCAGCCACTCACGACTCGTTCTGATGAAAAGGTACTACAGGTCATTGGCTACTCTGTTTTAACTTTTTCTCGAGAGCCTCTACACGCCAAGACTGGAATTCCGGCTCTACCGTTTTTGCCAGCAGGAGTGCCTTCTCGTAATAGAAGCGTGCCTTTTCCTGATCCCCGGTTGCCGCGTAAACATCTCCGAGCATCGCATTGGTTTTTACCCAGTTTGGCGCGAGTGCGTGCGCCGTTTCGGCTTCCGCAAGGGCTTCTGGCAATCGCTTCTCATTGAGAAATGCCTGGGCTTTCTGAGAGTGGCCGAGGGACGCCGCAAGCGGTATGTCGAAATGTCCCTCATACACAAATACGCCATAATCGATCACAGCCTTCGGCGTGAGTGACTTGAATTGCTCGTAAGGATTGAGTGACCCGGGACCAAACTCGTATCCGGAGAGATTACCGGCGCTGATCAAAAATGTTCCATCGACCGATGGCGGCGCGTCGGCCGGCTCACGAATCCAAAGAGAATCTGCCGTCGGCAGTTGCTTGCAGGGAATTCCGTAATAGCCTGTGTCGATTACGCCTTCGCCAAAATAAACGAACCAGCAGTCTTTTATACCGTGAGCATCCAAGTATCTTTTGGTGGCTTTTAGCTGCTGTGCCCAATCGACATTCGAATCGGTCAGGTATTTATGAGTCTGCGAGGGGCCACCCCAGAGTTCATTTGCGTACGCAACGTATGCCGGAAATGCGCGCGTGGTTGAAATAGCTTGAAAAATCAGCAACGCAATGATCGGGACGACGTAACGCCGATCGCGCTTCATGTATTCCCATGCGGCGCCACCCGCGAGGACCGTCAGAAACGCGTAAATCGGCAGAATATGCCGAACACCAATATTCATCCCTGCAGCCATAGCAACGATTAAATAGAATGCAGGCGGAAGGGTGAGGTAGAGAATCTCTGGCCCCTTCAATTTGCCGCGCATCATGGCAAATAGTGAGAGTGCAAATAGCAGTAAGAACGTCAGGCTGGACTTGATTGCAAACGCGGCAGGAAAGTAGAACCAGACGCCGTGGGAATATATTTTTCCAAATAGAAAACTCGTGTAAGCGTAAGACATGTGACGCACATCGGCCAGACCGAACAAATAGGACTCGGGAAGAAGGTGGAAGCGCGCCACAGTAGAAAGCAGCCAGATGTCAGACCGGCTCTCTAGCTGATTCACGAATTCCGCAAACGGAGGATTGAGTTGCAGGGGAGCCGGTCGCGCGCCATAACGGAACCCGTAAAAGGCCCAGAGGATTGCGACGGCCACAACGCTTGCAATCAGGAATGCACCGGCAATTCGTCTTGCCCTTTGGCTGGAAGTCTCGTCAGTCGGTTGCCCGACAGATGGTCTTCCGCGAACGATCTCGACAAGAGCAATGATCAATAAGATGGGCAACAAGAGGATCGCCGTGTGCTTTGAAGCCAGCGCCAACCCGCCGCTCAGCCCAACCAAAGCAGCGCGCCCAAGGCTCGGCGCTTTCACGTAGCGGTAGAATGCGTACACTGTTGCGAAGAAAAAGCAGGAAAGTGCTGCATCTGTAGCTACGACCGGGCCGTGGGCCACAAGATTAGGGTCAAATACAAGAAGCGCCAACGAAACCAGTCCTGCAGTTGTCCCGAACATTTCCTTTGCCGCCAGAAAGACAAGCAACGCCAGAAGGAGCGCAAAAATGGACGCCGCCATTCGCGCGCGGAAAAGCATCGTGTCGGCCGGATTTTTGAAAAGGAAGTCTTTTCCTCCGAGGAAGCCTTGAAACTTGAAGTCGCGATCTTCCATCGCCGGCAGTTTCAGGTCCATCCAGAGAAGCGGCAAACTGGCAACAGCCTTGACCAAAGGGGGATGTTCCGGATTCAGGCCAAAGTCCAACGTCTTCCAGGACATGTATCCTGAATAAATGTGATTGTCTTCATCCCAGGTAATGGAGTTCTGACTCGCAGAAAGCCCCAATTGCAGAAGTAACGCCAGCAAGAGCAGTCCAACCCCTAGAAACACGTAAGGTCGCGGAAAAATAGATTCCTGATTCTGCAAAGTTTCCTCACTCACGAGCGATTGGCCTTAACCATATAACACAAGAGCCGGTGCAAACCGTAGCGTGACTATTTTGCGGATTCGCACAGCGTTTTTACCAGCTCGTAGAGGAACAACTGGCCCTCGTAGAAAGACTGCACGGACATGCGCTCGTCGCGGCCATGAAAACGAATGTCGTTTCGGTCGAAGAAAAAGCCCTGCACTCCGTAGGTGGGAATGCCGGCCGCACGAAGATAGCGCCCGTCCGTCGCACCCATCACCATGATCGGCACCGTTTGTACACCAGGCCAGATTTTCTGCGTGGTGCGCGTGACTGCGGCCAGTACATCCGGCCGGATCGGGGAAGCCGGGCCCGCCGTTGACTCAAGATCTGGGGTAATCTTGACCTCCTCGTCGTTGACCACTTTTTTCAGAGTAGCCAGAACATACTCCGGTGAATCTTCGGGGAGCACCCTGCAGTTGACGTTTGCAGCGGCGAGTTGCGGTAGGGCATTTGTTGCGTGGCCGCCTTCGAGTTCGGTCGCAACACAGGTGGTACGCAGGGTAGCGTTCCACGCCGGAGAAGCAGCAGCAAGTTTTTGCATGGCTTCTGTGGAACCTTCGAGCCGCGCCGGCGAGATCAGCTGACACCGGTCCAGATTCAATTTTTGACATTTGCTTGAAATACGCTGCCGTTACGTCATTGGTTTTGAGCGGGAATGCAAATTCAGAGAGATGAGCAAGAGCAAACGCCAGATGGTAAATCGCATTATCGGCAACCGGAAGGGAGCTATGGCCGCCCTTGTTGCGCACTTCAAAACGAAGATTGATCACGTATTTTTCGCTAATTTGCAGATCGTTTGAGAGTTTCCTGCCCCCGAGCGATTCGCCCCAGCCGCCTTCGTTCAGAGCGAAATCCGCTTCAATCAACTCACGATGATTCTTGAGCAGCCAGTCAACACCGTTGTAAGGTCCCCCGCCTTCTTCATCTGCCGTGAGCGCCACAATAATGTCGCGGTCAGGCTTGAATCCCCCTTTCTTGTATTCGATCAGGTTTGCGATCCAGACTGCGGCTTGCGCCTTGTCGTCGCCTGTGCCGCGCCCGTAGAAATAGCCGTCCTTTTCGGTGAGCTGGAAGGGATCGATCGACCAGTCTTCACGCTTGGCTTCCACAACGTCAATATGAGCAAGAAGCAGAAGAGGCTTGCGGGCACCGGTCCCGTGGTAACGGACGACAAGATTGGCTTTTTTCGCGCTTGCACCGCCGACAAAAATATCGGAATCGGGGAACCCTGCCGCCCTCAGACGAGCAGCCGCTGCTTCAGCAACAGGAGTGGTCGCTCCGCTCGTAAAGCCAGACTGAATTTCGATGAATTGTTTATAGATATCGTGCGCGAGTTGCTGCTCAGATTCTGGGCGTGTCGTTTGCGCGCTGACAGAGGCAACCACAGCGATCAGAAGAACACTCGTGATCAGCAAGCGTATCCAAGCAGGTTGTTGTGTTGGCATGATGCGAAAAAGTCTAACATGCGCGACCCGTCAATCGAATCGACTGATTCACTTCAAACGCAATGGTTGTTCCTTGGGTTCCTATCCTTATATTATGCTGCCAGATTGGCACGAACCGGCTTGCGGAGTTCGGTGCTGCTCTTTCTTATCTTGTTCTATCGGTGAGGCCCGATGTGCGCCTGAGACTCGTTCCTCTCTACTGTGTTGCAGCCGTTTTGCTCGAAGCCGTATCTCTCCCATACGATGCACAAGAGATACTGAGGAAGCGCGTTGCCGTTCTGGATTTCGAGGACTACAGCGGCAGCAACGTCGCCGCCGCGAAAGTCTTCGGCGCGGACATTGGGGATCTGGGCAGAGGGGTTTCGGCTGAGATCATCGTCAAATTGAAGGCCAGCGGCAAATACACGGTCATCGACCAGTCGGCGCTCAAGCAACTCCTGGCTGAAGAGGATCGTTCCGAAGACGATCATCTGGATGCCTACGGCAGGGCGGCCAAATTCGGGCGGATGCTTGGGCTGGATGCCATGATCGTTGGGGCCATTACGCGCTTTGGACCGGATGACGCGCAAAAAGGAACCAGCCATTCAGGGCTAAGCACGCGCAAATCAAAAGCCTATGTCGATATCACCGCGCGGATATTAGGAATGGCTTCAGGTGAAGTGCTCGCCGAATTTAAGGCAACCGGGGAGTCCAGTCGGAGTGGTGAGGTGATGCAGGTCACAGGGCGCGGAAAAACAAAAACGTCGCCAGAAATTCTGGGAAACGAATTCACTGACAGTTTGTTGGGAGAAGCAACACGCAACGCCCTTACAAAAATAGCGGCAGATCTCGATTCCTTCGCGCCGAAAATTCCGAATCCCGCGGTCGGGATCGAAGCACTGGTGGCCGAAGTAGCAGGGGATTCGATCACACTGAACGTGGGGAGGAAATCAGGATGGAACCTGGGAGACAGGTTGTCCATTTCCCGGGAACTGCCTGCTCCGGACAATCTGAAGGCGGAAGGATCCTCACAGACGGTCAAAGAACTGATTGGAGAAGCTACGATTTCGGAAGTTGCCGATTCCTATCTGTCCGCAATCGTCCGGAGCTCGAAGGAAGTGCATGTCGGAGATCAGGTGAGGAGAATCAGCGACGAGCGAGCACCGTAGGTACCACCTTCGCGGTGTGCATCATGAGCGATGCCCGGATCAATTCTTCGGAGGAGTTAGCGCTGCCTGAGCCAGTTCTGCGGTCGACGACTTCGGCAGTTTCGAATAATCCTTCACGTAGGCGCGCAGTCCGAAGCTGGGCGTAATCTTCGAGTAACCCGCGACCAGTTGATCCTTGTAGCGAGACTGATTCCAATCGAGTGGATCCCCTGGATCGAGATCGACTACGACAAGATCCGTATCGTCCATGACCATTTTCCCGAACTCTACCTTGTTTCCGCGGAAAGCCATGTAATTGCCTTTTTCCCCGGAGGTTCGGACTGATTGTCCGCCGTCTCCGAAAATGGTGATAATCGAATTGTTTGCAACCTTGACATCAACGAGTTTGCCTTGAATGTGCGGAGGCGGAAGCAATTTCGCCAGATCCATCAACAGATCATTCTTGTCCGTGTCCATCCCCTCGATCTTGCTGGTATTGACGACGTTCGCCAGATCAATCCCGAAAAGTCCCATCATTCCTTTTACAGAGACATGGAGAGCTTTGACTTTATCGGTATGGACGCGGATACGCCCATCCGGGGTAGCACTCAGGGTTCCGGCAGTTTCAAAAGGAATGCCCTTGCTGGCGAGCTTGCCCTTGATAATCAGCTGATCCTTGTCGATTGAAACCGACAAATCCTTGAGCGGCGAGTCCTTCTTCGCAAATACAACGTTGTTCATGATCGACGTCAGCGCCTGCGGGGAAATCGAGATGGTCCCGTTTACCACGCGCACTTCAAAGGAATCCTTGTTGTCAAACACCGGCATCGCATATTTGCCGACCGGCACGAGTTCGCCCGAAAGGGATTCAAGGTGAGCGGCGGCTTCGTTTGTGAGGTGGAAATTTACATTGCGCATCTCGGTTTTGACGGCGCGGCTGCCTGCCATTGCCACTTCTGTCGTAGGCGCGCTCGCTGGCGCGTTAACGGCCCCAGGCGCCGCACTTGCCGCGGGAGTTCCCGGATTCGCGGGGTTTGGTGGCGTAGAGCCTTTCGAACAGGCCATCAGATGGAACGCCAGGAATAGGAAAGAGAGCTGGAGAAAACTGTTTTTCATCGAGTTCACCTGTTCGGTCATTGGATGCCGGGGGAGGTTCGAGTGTCCACCATTTCGCCGGTTACAAGGAACCGGTAACTTTTAAGGGTCCGTTCATCCGAAATAAAAACTGCATCTATCCTCAACATAAACGTTATTGTAAGATTCGAGCGTCACAGGAACCGGCGGCAATTGTCGGTCCCTGAATACCGAGAACGAACCCGTCGTACTCCTTCCCGGCAGTTTCAGGACAAATTGAGTCGTCTACACAGGAGCAGATTGGGGTGGTTACCCGCTGGTATGAACATGCCTAAAAATAAAAATATCGCCGTCGCAGCCCTCATCCTCACTTTTCTTTTTGTGGCTTTTTCAACACTCGCGCAAGAAGTGGCAACTCACCCATGGAGCGACAAGAGTCTCTCTCCAGATGTGCGTGCGGACCTGGTGCTGAAGGAAATGACTCTCGATGAAAAAATCGACCTGATTCACGGAAACGGAATGCCCGGTTGGCCCGAGAAAAAAGTCAGAACCAATGGGTATCTCGGAAATGGCGGCGCGGGGTTTGTGCTGGGGATTCCGCGTCTCGGCATTCCGATGATTCAAATGAGCGATGCCGCGTATGGCGTTCGGGCGAGCGGAGAAAACGGTCGCTATTCAACGGCACTCCCGTCCAATCTTGCTTCTGCGTCCAGTTGGGACCCGAAGGCGGCGTGCGCCTACGGAACGCTGATCGGACGCGAATTACGCGCCCAGGGGTTCAACATGACGTTGGGCGGTGGAACAAACCTTACGCGCGAGCCGCGCAATGGCCGCAGTTTCGAGTACATGGGTGAAGACCCGATTCTTGCTGGCACGCTGGTGGGCAACCGCATTCGATGCGAACAGGCGCAGCACGTCATTGGCGACATCAAGCACTATGCATTGAATGACCAGGAAAGTGGCCGGAACGAGGTGAACGTCATCATCAGCAAACGGGCCATGCGGGAAAGCGACTTGCTGGCTTTTCAGATCGGCATTGAGATCGGTAATCCTGCGGCAGTGATGTGTTCTTATAACGCCGTGAACGGCGACTTCGCGTGCGAAAACAAATATTTGCTTACCGATGTCCTTCGGAAGAATTGGGATTACAAAGGATTTGTCGTTTCCGACTGGGGCGGGACACACAGCACGATCAAGGCGTCTGCGGCAGGACTCGATAATGAGGAGCCCCTGGACCTTTACTATGGCGATGCGTTCAAGGCGGCGGTCCAGTCCGGAAAGATTTCGATGGCCGAGCTCGATCAGCACGTCCATCGGATCCTGCGTTCCGAGTTTTTGAGCGGAATTGTCGATTACCCGACACAGAAGAGCGTTGTAGATATTGAAGGAGGGTTTGAAACCGCACGAACGATTGCCGAACACTCGATCGTTTTGTTGCGAAACCAGAATAACGTGTTACCTCTCGATCGCACCAAGCTCCATTCGATCGCCATCATCGGTACCAACGCGGACACCGGAATGATTTCCGGAGCCGGATCAGCACAGGTAGACCCCCCCGGGCGCCCGAACGCGGGATGGCAAGCCCATGTCTGGTTCCCGCCCGCTCCAGTGAAGACGATCCGCGCCATGGCACCCGGAGCCGACGTGCAATTCAATTCGGGAGCGAATCCTGCCGAAGCCGCGGCGACAGCCAAGGCCGCTGACGTGGCGATCGTATTCGCCCATCAATGGACCAGCGAAGACATGGATCTGAAGAACCTTTCCCTGCCCGATAACCAGGATGCGCTGATTGACCAGGTTGCATCGGCGAATCCGCACACGATCGTCGTTCTTGAAACCGGCACAGCGGTCACCATGCCATGGATCACAAAGACTGCCGCTGTAGTTGAAGCCTGGTACGCGGGAAGCAAGGGGGCCGAGGCAGTCGGAAACATCCTGTTCGGCGTCGTCAATCCCAGTGCGAAGCTTCCGATGACCTTTCCCGTCAGCGAGAACGATCTTCCCCATCCAAAACTCGTCATTCCCAAACAAGGCGAACTTGGGCTGGAAGCCATCATGCGCACAGGAGAAGCGAAGCCCACCTTCCAGGTGACGTATGACGAAGGGTTAGAGGTTGGCTATAAGTGGTACGACGCCCAAAAGAAGCCGGTTCTCTTCCCGTTCGGGTTCGGGCTTTCCTATTCGAGTTATGCGTACAGCAACTTGAAAGTGAATTCCGGCAAGGACGTGGTTGTGACCTTCACGGTTAAAAATACCGGCCAACGTGCCGGAGAAGAAATCGCAGAAGTCTATGCAGCTCTTCCGCCAGGCGCAGGTGAACCGCCGAAGAGGCTAATTGGTTTCAGCAAGGTTCATTTGAACGCCGGAGAGAGCACCGATGTGAGCCTGACGATCGATCGGCAGTTCCTTTCGGTTTACAACGAGGCCAAGGACTCGTGGGAATTGACGCCGGGCAGTTATTCCATCCTCGTTGGCGGATCGTCCCAGGACCTGCCGCTCACGAGCAAAATCGACCTGCACTGAGAGTGCGCCATCACGATGTGGTCAGCCGGTTGAATACAGCATGTATTCAACCGGCTTTTTCGTTGAACTTTGCTGTAACCTCAACATGCAGAGTGAATCGTATAGTAGACGGGGAAGCGTCGCCTGGATGCTTCCCTGCATCCAACAAGCAGTCGTTTCACGTACTCAGTCAAGGTGAAAAATGTCGCTCCGTCAGCCCTGGAAACTGCTCAATCAAGACATCACGCCCAAAGCCACCTATCTCAACAGACGACAAGTACTAAAAACGATGGGTCTCGGGGGCGCCGCGCTGATCGGCGGAAAGGTTGTTTCTCACCTGGCATTCCCTCCCGCGGCAGTCCAGGCAGGCACGAAATTGAACGTGACGGTCAAAAGCCCTTTCAGCACGACTGAAAAAGAATCCACATTTCAGGACGTGACGCATTACAACAACTTTTACGAATTTGGCACGGACAAGACGGACCCTGCGAAATATGCCGTCAATTTCCGCACTTCCCCGTGGACGGTCTCGGTCGAAGGCGAAGTAGCGAAGCCAATCAAATTGAGCATGGATGACATCCTCAAGTTAGCTCCGCTTGAAGAACGCATCTACCGCCATCGCTGTGTCGAACGCTGGTCGATTGTGGTGCCGTGGATCGGCTATTCGTTCAGCCAGCTCGCACGGCTCGTCGAACCGACAGCAAAGGCCAAATATGTCGCGTTCACTTCTTTTTATGACCCGGCGCAGATGCCGCAAGCGAAATATGGCGGAATTGACTTTCCTTACGTAGAGGGTTTGCGGATCGACGAAGCACTGAATCCGCTGACGCTGCTCTGTGTTGGAATGTACGGTGAATCTCTGCCGAACCAGGACGGGGCACCTGTGCGCATGGTCATTCCCTGGAAGTATGGATACAAGAGTGTCAAGTCGATCGTTAAGATCCGTTTTGTGAAAGACGAGCCTCCGGCGACATGGAACCGGTATTCACCGACGGAGTACGGTTTTTATTCAAATGTGAATCCGGATGTTGAGCATCCGCGGTGGAGCCAGGCTACGGAACGGCGCCTGGGCGAAATCTTTACACGCAAGACACTGATGTTTAATGGCTACAGCGACCAGGTGGCAAGCCTGTACACCGGCATGGATCTGAAGAAATTCCACTAAAGAGAGACTTGTGCTGAATCAGATTCTTTCAAACAAGTGGACAAAGGTTGGTGTATTCGCATTGTCCCTGGTTCCGTTTCTGGTGATTGTCGTTCGTCTCTCCCTGCAGAGAGCGACTGCAAATCCGGCGGAGTACCTGCAGCACGCCACTGGAGACTGGACACTCCGCTTCCTGATTTTTTCACTGGCGATCACCCCTTTGCGGAAAATCCTGAATCTCCCCGATCTCATCCGGTTTCGCCGCATGCTCGGGCTGTTTGCATTTTTTTATGCCTGCCTTCATTTCCTGACCTACATCGGACCGGATCAATCGTTTGATTTCGCCGGAATGTGGCGGGACGTTCAGAAGCGACGATTCATCACAGTCGGGTTCGCCGCGTTTGTTCTCCTGATACCGCTAGCCGTCACTTCTACCAAGGGCTGGATTCGGAGACTGGGCGGCAAGCGATGGCAAAGACTGCACCGTCTGGTGTATGTGGCTGCCGCCTGCGGAGTGATTCACTACTATTGGCTCGTCAAGTCGGATGTCCGCAAGCCGGTCATCTACGGTGTGCTTGTGGGAATCCTGCTGTTGTGGCGACTGCGGAACGGGTTCCTGAAGCGCAATCGAACGCTCACCCCGAGTGCCGGGACAAGCAGCGTTGCCTGAAAGCAAGAACGTGAAGAATTTAATTCAGAGGCGCTTGCGGGGTTTCGAATTCCAGCCCCCAAAAGTGGGGAGCGGGCGTCAAGAACTCAACACCAACGCGTTGACCACGGTTCCCGGCTTCGCCGATAAACACGATCCGGCATTCCTGCTCTTCCTGCGTAACGGGATTTTCGAGCACGAGCATTTCACCACTGTCGACTTCATTGCCGAGAGTCAGTAAGCCGCCATGGGCGCTGACCACCACGGTTTCGCAAATTTCGCGAAATTTCTTGCCGTCATGGGCACGTCCGCGAACGTGTAAACGCATCTTGTGAAAGACGCGCTGGCTTCTTCGTGAACTGATATGCACGCTCTGATGCATGGGCTTATGTTGGGCGAGCCGGCAGTTTTCGTCAATTGCCCCAAAGTACAGGTGTCGCCCAACTGCAATGGCATTCCCGAGGCGAGAACGAACGGCTGCGCCACCGCGCGCACGCGGCAGTTCCTTCGCTCTTCCCGATGAACAAGGCTACGGCCACGACCAAGAAATCTTGTTGAAACCTTGTACGGTTCCCACGCCTAGCCGTAGAATTGGAAGAGCCGCTTGGGCAGCCCTCTGTCGAATCGCTGCCATTCCAGGGCTGCAACTTTTATATGAAATTTTGCGTATTGATTTTGCGAACGGTTTGTTCGTGCCTGAGGGCTTACCATGAACCTTACTGAATTTATCGAAAGTCGCCGCGAGCAGCATCTGGCCGAATTGTGTGAATTTCTCCGAATTCCTTCGGTCAGCGCCAAAAGCGAGAACAAGCAGGATATCGAACGGGCCGCCAAATGGGTTTCCGAACACCTCCGCCTAGCCGGCTTTCCTAAAGTCGAGATTGTACCGACGAATCTTCATCCCCTGGTGTATGCAGAATCACTCGAAGCTCCGGGAGCTCCGACCGTACTTTTCTACGGACACTATGACGTGCAACCTGCAGAGCCACTGGACTTATGGACTTCGCCTGCGTTTGAGCCCGAATCAAGAGATGGAAATCTGTATGGCCGAGGGACGGCCGACGATAAGGGACAGGTCCACATTCATCTCAAGGCACTGGAATCGATTTACAAGCTGCGCGGGAAGTTCCCGGTCAATATCAAGGTGCTTATTGAAGGCGAAGAAGAAGTAGGCAGTGTCAGCCTGTGGGACTACGTACAAGAAAATAGAGAGAAATTGAAAGCCGATGCACTGATTGTTTCAGATACATCGATGCTCGGCACGGGCGCTCCTTCGATCACCTACGGTTTGCGGGGCCTGAATTACTACCAGATCGAACTGACCGGGCCGGCACGGGACCTCCATTCCGGTGTGTACGGCGGAGCCGTGCCCAATCCGCTGACCATCCTGACGGAGTTGTTCGCAAAGCTGCATGACAAGCAGTTTCGCGTCGCCGTTCCTGGCTTTTATGATGATGTCGATACGGTGTACGCTGCGGAACGCAAAGCACTGAAGAAATTGCCCTGGAAAGTGAAGGATTTTGAAAGAGCTGTCGGTGCGCCCGGTTACTTTGGTGAGAAAGGATTCTCAACCGTCGAGCGCTTGTGGATTCGTCCGACACTTGAGTTAAACGGCATTTGGGGCGGTTATCAGGGAGAAGGTGCGAAGACCGTGATCCCCTCGAAGGCCTACGCGAAATTCTCCACCCGTCTCGTGCCGAAACAGTCTCCCCAGAAGATCGCCAGACTGGTTGAGAAACAGATTCGCAAACTCCTGCCAAAGAGTGTGCACTGCAAGTTTGAAGTGCTCAGCACAGGTAAACCCTGGGTAGCCGCATTTCACGCGCCGATTTTTCAGGTCGCGCAGAATGCGCTCAAAAAGGGGTTTGGGAAAAAGGCTGTTTTCATTCGGGAAGGCGGTTCGATTCCCTTTGTCACCCAGATGCACGATACCTTCAAGGTTCCCTGCGTGCTGATCGGATTTGGTCTCCCCGACGAAAATGCCCACGCGCCCGATGAACACATCGCACTTGAGAACTACTTCGGTGGTATCAAGGCGATTGCTCACCTGTACGAAGATCTCGCATCTCTCAAATAGCTTTTCACCGGGCAAGCGAGCGCCACGGAGGCTACGCGCGTTCCAGCCGAAATAAAAAGCATCCGGCTTCCGTGCTCCGGACGTGGATAAATCGAACGTCCTCCCGCGAGAACAGACGACTGGCAATTTCTTCCTCACCGCCCTCTGTCGCAAACGCTCCCAAGAGGAACGTTCCGTCGGTACGGTGGGCATCAAACGTGAGTTGACGACCCCGGAAGGCTGCGGGGAATACATTCTCGTCGATGTACCTCGAGCAGGATTCAGCGTGAAGATACACGGGCCCGGGCAGGGGCAGCGCACCGACATCCCGGAAAGGATCGTAGGTGAAGAGCAGCAGTTCGTCCTTGCCCTGTTCGATCAGCTGCAGGCAATGGCGGCAGGGCGCGCGGCCGGCGGCAACTTCTTTATGCGCCGGGAATCCGTAAACAGGCGACTTTCCGTTCGTTCGGACGTAGTCGGCCACTTCGGTCCGGATGGCGATCACTTTGTATGCGTTCATAATTCACCTCTCTCGTATCGAGCAATGAGGTGAATTTTCACGAAAGATGTGCTCAGGGTCTATCCGCAAAACCTCGGCAAACTCAAGCGCTGGCCAGTTCCTCGCGACGGCCCCTGGCATAGTTCAATAGGGCGGTATTCGCGCTCGCAATCGTTTGCAGTGCGTCGGCGATGGCCGGTAGATCTCGTCCGCGTACCACAACATACAGTTCATCGTCGAGCAAACCGGTGTAAACGCGATTCCCGATGCAACCGAGACTGGTAATCGTGCCGTGCTCGAGAGCAGCGGGCAAAGCCATGCAGGTCGGACGGCCGAGCGCTGGCGCGCCCGTGCCGACTCCGGCACGGTTGGCCGCTTCTTGCAACAGCATTGCACCTGCGGGCTTCAAGGCAAACAGAACGACATCGGGTGCCATCGTCGTAGCGCCCAGTGGCGAGTAAAGAATGGCTTTCGGCGTTTTTCCAAGCCGCGGAATTTGCGGCACTTCTTCCGGTTTGACGTAGCCAAGATCGAACATCATCTTAAGCGTCTGCTCGGTTTCCTTCTCGCGTATCAGGGGAAAGCGCAATGTTGTGAGTGTAGGCTCCGACTGCACAGTTGAAATGATTTTCGGGCACGGTGTAAAAGGTACGGCCTTCCGCGGCCAAGCGCCAGAAACTGCACCCGGAAGGTTCGGTTCCTTCAAACCTTGTGACGCCGGACGGCGGCGCATCGAGAAACGTCACAGCGACCGGCTTGCGTCCCGGTTTTACCACAGCAGAGATGCGTTCGTTCCATTCGTTCCAGTTTGCCCGAGCACTCATGACGCTTTCTCCTTGATTGGTTTGGGATTAAGAGAATAGCACACGCAAAACAGGATTTCGGCGAAGGCAGAATGACGCCAGACCGCATGAAATCAGCCTGTTTTGCACATCCCCGAAAAAAAATCGCATTTTTCCCTTACTTTTCGCTGTTTGGCACTTGCGTTCCCATCGCTCGTTCGCTATAGTCCGATGCGGCCCGAGTTATTTGCAGTAAAAACGTGTGTTTTTGCTCGTGGCTGGCCTCGGAAGTTTTCGAGGTGGATAGACATCTCAGGAGGATAAGCAGAATAAATGGCAGCCAAGCCTTTGAGCAAGACTAAGATCGTGGCGGTACTCGCCGAGAAACTTGGAACATCGAAGAAGACCGTTGTGACCTTTTTCGATGAACTGCATAAGCTTGCCGTTAAGGAAGCAAAAGGCAGCGCAGGAAAATTCGTCATCCCGGGTATCGGCCGCGTTGTGAAAGCACACCGCAAGGCGCGCATCGGCCGCAACCCCCAGACCGGCGAACAGATTAAGATCAAAGCGAAGACGGTTGTCCGCCTCCGCCCGGCCAAGGCCCTGAAAGACGCCGTTCTGAAGTAGTCTCAGTTCCGCGAGGAAAGAGTGAAATCATTAACCCCTGGACGTCTGAGCAATCAGGCGACCAGGGGTTTCTCTTTGGAGCCGGATGACGTTGGCAAGAACGTCCACCGGCCCCGATCGAGGCCACGAGCCCGCTACAGAGTCCGGACGTAGGCGATGACGTCTTTCAGTTGTGCTGGTTCGAGTTGCTCCTTGAAGGGAGGCATCAACTGGTCGCCGTTTTCAATCCAGCTCTTCAGACTTTCGTCGGTGATCTTCGTCCCATTGACGCTGAACGTGCCACGCTTGTTCAGAGCCTTTTAAGCCCGGACCAATTTTTTTCTGATCGCTCGTGTCATAGTGGCAAAGAGCGCATTTCTGTTGAAAAACGGTTTTGCCACGGCTGACGGAACCGCCACCGGATGCTGCTGCTTTCTTCGTGGTGTCCTGCGCAGACAGCAGTCCGGCACAAAGCAGAAGGATCGAAGCACCGGTCATGATGAACTTTTCGGAAGTACGATTCACAATTCCCCCTCGATGGAATACGTGGCCTTATTTTGTACGTTCTTGCAAGGAATTTCCAGCTGCACCCCGTCATATAGGACAGTATCCCCCTATGCACAGCTAGACCTTTCGTACCTTTGACGCGCATCACCTGCGCCCCCCACAATGAGCTCATGAATCAGGAGACTCTGACTCGCGCGTGGGAAGTACTGCAGGACGCCTATCAGGCACAAATGGAAGGCGATTACGACCACGCCGTGAAGTTGTATCAATCTTCGCTCGATTTGCACCCGACCGCTGAAGCCCACACGTTCCTCGGCTGGACCTACCATTTCCAGGGACGCCTGCTCGAGGCCATCGGCGAGTGCAAACGGGCCATCGAGCTCGACCCTGATTTTGGCAATCCGTACAACGATATTGGTGCCTACCTGATTGAGCTCGGGCAGTTTGACGAGGCAATTCCCTGGCTGCAACAGGCTGTCGAAGCGCGCCGCTATGAGCCAAGGCATTTCCCGCACTACAACCTGGGGCGCGCCTATCTTGGAAAAGAGATGTACGGACAGGCGATGCGCTGTTTTCAGGAAGCGCTCAATATTGACCCGCGCTATTCGCTGGCGCGGCAAGCGCTCGATTCACTGCGGCGGCTGGTCAACTGACCGTCGCGTCTGCTGGTCCTTCCGCCTTGCCGGGTTCGACAATCCGGTCATACATCCACAGCAATAGAGTCGTTGCTAACCCGATGGCGGTCAGTGACCAGAGGAAAAGTTGCGGCTGATGATGCACCTCGCCGAACCGGTGAAGCAACGCGCCGCCAATCGGTCCTCCGAGAAAGGATCCGATGCCAAGCGGGAGAAATGCGAAGCCCATGTAGGTGCCCTGCTGCCCGGCGGGTGCGAGGCGCGAGATGTAATCGTAATAGCGCGGCTGCTGGATGAGTTCGCCGATGGCAATGACGACAAGAACCGCGTAGGCACCCCAGAGGGTCGGATGAAGTGCCAGGATCGCAAAGGCCGCCATGGAAATCAGTGTCCCGAGAACGACTGCACGAAATGCACTGATTTTCTGGGTGAGTACGCTGAAAACGACGGTGAAGCAGATGACGATGATTGGACCGATCGCGAGCATCCGCTCGGTGTCGGCTTTCGGATCGACGTAATCGTGAACATAGATCGGAAGGGTGATGAACTCCTGCCAGTAGACGATCCAATATCCGGAAAAAATCAGGAGAAACACCATAAATTTCGGGTTGGAAATCACTTTGCCAAAATTCCGGATGGTGACGGCAATGCTTTCGGTACGTGTCTCCATGGACTTCTGCGGTTCTCTAAAAAACAGCAGCACGGCAAAAAACATCAGAAAGACGCTCAGAGCGGAAACGCGAAAGACATTTTCGACGCTCATGTTGCGGTGCACCCAGGAAGCGACGAAAGGACCGAGCGCGCCGCCGATATTGACCAGCGTGTAGTAGATGGAATACCCGATGGAGCGAACATTGGGACTGGATGCGCGAGCCGTTGTGCCGACAACGCAGGGTTTCACGAGCGCGATTCCGAGCGCCGGAAGCATCAGGATAACGCCCACAAAAAGACCGAGGGGAACGGCGTTGCGGACGGGCGCAAGCCATGGGGAACCGATCGATCCCAGCGTGAAGTAGGCGCCGGCGAGAATTAAATAGGCAAGAGAGAGTGCCCGGCGGAATCCAAGACGATCGGCAATCGCGCCACCGAAGATCGCGAGAAACCAGACGAGGCCTCCGAAAAGACCCGAGAGACCCGAGGCACGCTCGGTAGGGAAGTCGAGGGCTTCGTGAAGATAGCGGGCAAGAGAAGCGAAGGCTGCGTAATAGGAGAGACGCTCAAAGAGTTCGCTGATGTTGGCCACCCAGAAGGGCCGCTCAAAACCAGTGCGAATCTCAGCCAGTCTCTCTTGTACGTTCATCGAACCTCCACGCTAAAACGACGGCCGACACCGCGGGAATAATAGCAGACAGGAGCTCCGGTTCTCTGAGTTTTGATGGATTCGAGAATTCCCGTCTCCCTAAGATCGGCCGCTCGCTTACGGGAAAAGGCTCGAGGCGAATTTGAGGGATGCCGGCAAGTGGTAGGCGAAATACTCGTAATCGTGATGGCCCGGGTAGAGATGGAATTCGTGAGCGATGTGACGGGAGGTAAGAATTTTGTCGAGTGCGGTCGCTCCGACTTCAAAGCCATAATCGTCCTGATCGCCGCAGTCAACGTAGATGTGCAAGCCGCTGAGATTCGCAGTGCGGGCGAGCGTAAGGGGACTTTCCGCGTCCCAGAAGGCCGAATCGAACGGATTTCCGAACACCCCGCTGAAGACACGATTCATGGGTCCCAGTGTCGGGGCGTTTGCAGCTGAAGAGGGAAGTCTGTCGATCAGAGCCGGACTGTGCGCGCTCGCGGAAACGAAGAGCTGGGGATGGCGGAATGCCAGGTGAAGAGCACCGTAGCCGCCCATCGACACTCCATCGATCGCGCGATTGGCGCGTCCCGCTGCCACCCGGTAACGGTGTTCAATAAAAGGGAAAAATTCCTGGAGCATGAAATCTTCGTAGCGGTTCTTGCCGTCTTTGGAATTGATGTAGAAGCCGGCGCCGGCGGACGGAGTGGCAATCAGGAAATCCTTGATTTCGTGCTTGGCGCGAAGATCCTCGACCAGATCCCAGGCGCCGCTGTGAACGAAGAACTGGTCGTTGTCGCCCAGTCCGTGGAGGAAATAAAGAATGGGGAAATGCCTGCTGTGATCAGCGTCAAACGAGGCAGGAAGAATGACGCAGTAGGGAACCGGGCGCGCGAGGATTTTGCTAGGAAGGGAATTGCACTCAACGCGGCCCGTTGCAGGCGTCAGACGCGGTGTCAAAAAAAAGAGTGCGACAAGAAGGATCGCGAAGGAAAGCCTGGCCCGGAAGGTGGAAGATGGGTTCGTCACGTGCGTGAAAGAATGCGTCTGGTCATTCGTAGCGTAATGCATCGACAGGGTTGAGCTTCGCGGCCCGAGAAGCAGGATAAAGGCCCGCGACGAGACTGACAAGAACGGCGAGTGCGATGGCGGACAAGACGAGCCACCATGGGACCGAAGAGATCTGGATCGGATCGAGACTTTGACGCTTCAGGTAAACATTGAGTCCAAAGCTCAGGGCCCGGCCAAGCAGCCAGCCGAAGAGCACCCCAATCACTCCGCCAAAAAATCCCATCACCCCGGCTTCAAAGAAGAAAAGCTGCTGGACATCGAAATCGGAGGCTCCTAGAGCCTTGAGCACTCCGATTTCGCGGCGGCGTTCGAGAATCGCCATGACGAGCGTGTTGACAATGCCCATCGTTGCGACAGCAAGAGCCAGGCTGCCAAAAATTCCCAGGAGCTTATCAAAAACCGAGAAAAATGTGCGAAGGGACTTGCTGGCATCGAGCAAGGAAAACGCATTGAAACCCATCGACTTGAGCGAGTTTTCAAGTGGCTCAACCAGCGAAGCAGTTTTTGCGCGGACAGAAAGATTTGCGTAGGTTGTCGCCTGAGAGTTGTTCCGTACGATGTCGCGAAGATCGTTCACCTGTGCGGCGCGAAGAGTGGATGCGGTACGGAGCGGCATGAGCAGGCGAGCGTTGCCGTAACCGCCAAAGCCCTGGGCAGGTTCGGTCTCCACAATGCCCACGATCTTGAGATGGAGTTCTCGAGGGACGACCGAGAACCCTCCCCCGCCCGCGGCAGACTCCCCCGTGTTTTGTGCGACGTTCTCAGAAGCAGCGGGGAGAGCCTGGCGTTCTGCGTACCGCAGCACCAGATCCTGCCCAACGAGTGAAGACGTGTTTGTCGGTCGAAGTTCCTTGGCGAATTCGATTTGCAGGATGGCTTCCTCGGCAGCGGGTGAAGAAAAGAAAGCGCCTTGCATGCCGTCGAAGGAGCCGGAATTCCTGGATGATTCGGGCATGCCTGCGACGACGGTGGCAAACGGCTTGTTGTTGAAGCGAACTTCAGTGAAAAACCGGACCTGCGGATAGACTTCAATGACGTTCGGAAGTTTTTCAATCTCGTGACGCGCGTCTTCATCAAGGATGCGAACAGGTTTGCCAGCCTCTTTTTCTGCGTCCCGGCCGGGAGGCCCGCCCATCCCCCGCATATTATTTTTGGGTGTGACCACGATGGTATCGAACAATCCGCTCTGCGAGAGCCGTTTTGACGCTAACTCCTGAAGTCCAACGCCAAGCGAAAGCATCGCAACGAGAGAGGCCACGCCCACCGCGACTCCAAGCGTGGTGAGGGTGTTGCGAAGGATGGCTTCCCGGAGATTGCGCAGGGCGAGTTCCGTGAGATCGCGCGTTTTCATTGCAAGGCTTCCTTGACCGTCGCCCGTGTCGAGAGGAGTTTGCCGTCCCCCATGATGGCAAGACGATCGGCAAACCGTTCGGCGAGCGGACGTTCATGGGTGACCATGATGATGGTCATGCCGAGGGTGCGCTGCAGCTCACAAAGAAGTGTCAGAATCGATTCACCCGTCGCGGAATCGAGATTGCCCGTTGGCTCGTCGGCGAGAAGAATCTTCGGGCGATTGACGAGCGCCCGGGCGATTGCAACGCGTTGCTGTTCGCCGCCAGAAAGTTCAGTCGGGCGATGACCGTAGCGGTGCGTCAGTCCTACGTGCTCGAGCGCTTCCTGAACGCGGGCAGGACGATCTCTGTGGTCGACTTCTGCCAGACGCAAGGGGAGTTCAATATTTTCTTCAAGGGTCATGCGAGGAAGGAGATGGAATGACTGAAAGATCATGCCAATGGTCCCCG
This sequence comes from uncultured Acidobacteriota bacterium, assembly GCA_963831545.1. GTDB lineage: Bacteria > Acidobacteriota > Terriglobia > Acidiferrales > UBA7541 > Acidiferrum. Next base: position 146,956 of record CAWHQX010000016.1, on the reverse strand, counting down.
AGCGGTACCGCGCAAGTTCGAGCGGGCGAAGCGTCGAGATATCGATTCCGTTGGCCACGATCAAGCCCGAGGTCGGACGATCGAGTCCGGCGATGAGATTGAGAAGCGTGGATTTGCCAGAACCCGAAGAGCCCAGGAGCGCCAGGAATTCGCCCGACGCAACAGAGAGGCTCACGTCATCGACAGCGCGAACCCTGGTTTCGCCCATGATGTAGTGACGGGAGATGTGATCGAGCTGTACCGTGGGCAGGGCGTTCGGCATGAGTGGTGGCGTCATCCATGATACGCGTGGAACACGTCGTTTATTTCATCGATTACAGAGAATAGGATGCGCCAGGGACGCGGGCGGTTGGGATAGCGAAATGAGCACGGAATCGAGGAAGAAAAATGCTGTGGGGGAGGCGAGCCATGCCGGCGCTTCGGCGAAAGGAAGCGACGTTGTGGATGGATGAGTCTGTTCGGAACGCAGGAAAACTCGGTCCGGTCGCGAGAGAATTGCCGAGACTCATGAAAAAACTCGAGAAGCCAGAAATGAAGGAATGGATCCGGCAGGCAATGAGACTCAATCAGAAAGAACCGACCGAAGGCATGAGAGTGAAGAAGACGGACGGAGTTTTAAAAAAGGGGAGTAGAGACTCTGGCCGATGAGCGGAACGCGGAACGGAGCACGGCTGGCAGGTCGCTCGGCAAAGTGAGAACGGAGCGGTCTAGATGGGCGGAAGTCCCGCCCGCAGGCGAATGGATCGGGTGATGTTGGCGCCAGTCACCAGGAGAACGACGGGGCCGGCAGGCGAAGTCGCAGGCGACGCTAAAGCGTTAAGGTATGCAGCCGTGGCGGCTGCGCCTGCGGGTTCGGCAAGGACACCGGCCTGGTTATGGAGCAACCCGATGGCGCGAATCATTTCAGCTTCCGATACCAGACGAACGTCATCGACCAACTGACGGAGCCGGGCCACGCTTTCCGCTTCAGGAGTGCGCGTCGCGAGGCCGTCAGCGCACGTGTCGCAGGATTCGGTCGGAATGGGTTTTCCGGCTTTCCAGGACAGATAATACGAAGGAGCGCGTTCCGCTTGTACGCCGATGATTTTTACGTTTGGATGGCGCTGGCGAACGGCGGCACCCATTCCGCGGACGAGCGCCGTGTCTCCCATCGGGATGAAGATCGTTTGGACCTCGGGTAACGCGGCGAGAATTTCAATGCCAATCGTTGCCGGTCCGGCGGGAAGATCCGGATCGGTTGCATCATTCAGAAAGTAGACGCCAGGACCTGAGGAATATTTCTGTGCTTCAAGCGAGGCATGAGCGAGATCTTCGCCTCCGACTTCGATGATGCGTGCCCCCAAGGCTCTGATTCGCTCGCGCTTTACGGGGTTCGGATGTGCCGGAAGAAAAATAGTGGCGGGGATACCGAGTGTCCTGGCAGCCCAGGCCACGGCGGCACCGTGATTGCCGGTACTGGAGGCGACGACTTCGGCAACCGGTCGTCGACTGAGTGTTGTCGCGAGAGCATACAGTGCGCCGCGTGGTTTGAAAGAAGCTGTGGGGAGATCGGTTTCAAGTTTTAGAAAGACGCCGCCAGGAGCCTCCGTTTCGGTGAGGTTTGAGACGCGGACGAGGCGGGTCGGTGAGAGATAGGCCCCGAGCAGCAGCTCGGCCTCGCGGATCGTTTTAAGCGACGGAGAAATCGAGGTCACGGAGTTTGAATTCTAACTGCGGAAGTTTGAAACCGGGACAGCCAAATTGGTGCAGGCGAAAGAGCCTGATGGCGGGCTGGGCAATGGTCCTGCGGGAGCAGTATGTTAGGATTTGAAATTGGACCGAGCGAAATTGCCTGCCTGGTGAGGAGCCTGCCTGAATGTCCGCCACGATGAAAGCGCTACGCAAGACACACGCGGGAAAAGGACTCGAGATCGAGACAGTTCCGGTGCCAACGATTGGGCCGACAGACGTTCTCGTGCGTGTCAAGGCTGCATCCATTTGCGGGACGGATCTGCATATCTACGGATGGGACCGCTGGTCGCAAGGGCGAATCAAGCCGCCGGTAACGCTTGGACATGAGTTTTGTGGCGTTGTGGAGAAAATAGGTGAGGATGTGTCAGCGGTCGGAGTCGGCGATTTTGTCAGTGCCGAAATGCATGTGAATTGCGGGCACTGCCACCAGTGCCGCCTGGGCGAAGCGCATATCTGCCAGAATCTCAAAATTATTGGAATCGATCAGGATGGCGCGTTTGCCGAGTTTGTGAAAATTCCGGCAACGAATATCTGGAAGCTTGATCGGGCAATCCCGGAACATTACGGCGCGATTTTGGACCCGCTGGGGAATGCGGTGCACACGGTGCTGGCCGGCGCGATTGCCGGGCAGACCGTGCTCGTGACGGGGTGCGGACCGATCGGATTGATGTCGGTGGCGGTGGCGAAGGCATGCGGGAGTTCGACCGTCTTTGCGACGGAGACCAACGAACACCGGCGCAAGATGGCGAAGGAGATGGGAGCGGATTTCGTTCTGAATCCCGCGAATGAAGATGTGGTGCAGAAGATACGGGACGCTACGGGCGGCACGGGAGTCGACGTGTTGCTTGAAATGAGCGGACATCCGACCGCGATTCAGCAGGGATTCAAAGCACTCCGGGCGGGCGGACGGGCTTCCCTTCTCGGTATTCCGACCGAAGCGGTGCAGCTTGATCTGGTGCAGGACGTGATTTTCAAGGGCGCTACGGTGCAGGGAATCTATGGACGGCGGATGTACGGAACCTGGGTGCAGATGACGGCCTTGCTAAAGGCCGGCCGCGTGAATCTTGAGCCGCTGTTTGGAGAGCGCCTGGTGCTCGAGGGATTTGAGGCGGCGTTTGCGAAATTGCAGGGTGGCCTGGCGGGAAAGATCCTTTTGTATCCGGACGGCATTCTGAAGTAGCGAGTCGACAGGAGCAGGTCGGAGAAGGCGAACATGAGCGAAACCTCGGCGGTCAGTCCAAACGAGAGTCCACTGCATTATCTGAGCGAAGCGCTTGCGGAGCTGCGGGCAAAGGGCGTAGCCCCGAAACTGCGTGTTCTTGAGGGTGAACAGAAACCGGTTGCGATCTTCGATGGACACGAGGTGATCAACCTGGCGTCCAACAATTATCTGGGCCTGGCCTCAGACAAGCGCCTGCGGAAGGCCTCGATTGAGGCGGTACGGGAACTGGGTGTCGGTGCCGGCGCCGTTCGAACCATTGCCGGCACGATGAAAATCCATATGGATCTCGAAGAGCAAATCGCGAAATTCAAGAGCGTCGAAGCCTGCGTTGTTTTCCAGTCCGGGTTTACAGCCAACGCCGGAACCGTTTCGGCGGTCCTCGGCAAGGAAGATCTGATCATTTCCGATGAACTGAACCACGCGTCAATCATCGATGGCGCGCGATTATCAAAGGCTGCGATTAAGGTCTTCCAGCATAAAGATGTGGCAGATTGCGAGCGGATTCTCAAAGAACACACTTCCTTCCCGGGGAAAAAGCTGATCATCACCGACGGCGTGTTTTCTATGGACGGGGATATTGCGCCCTTGCCGGGACTCTGTACGCTGGCGGAAAAATATGGCGCCATCATGATGGTGGATGATGCGCACTCGAGCGGAGTGCTCGGCCGAGGCGGGCGAGGGACGGTGGATCATCTCGGTTGCCACGGACGCGTGCATATTCAGGTGGGAACCCTCAGCAAGGCCATCGGATCAATGGGCGGCTATGTGTGTGGTTCGCGAGATCTGATTGATTATTTGTATTTGCGCGCGCGGCCCTTTCTGTTTTCAACCTCGCATCCGCCTGCGACCGCCGCAGCATGCCGGGCCGCCTTCGCGTTGCTCGATTCACCCGAAGGCGAAAAACTGGTCAAGAAGCTTTGGGCGAATACCAAGTATTTCAAACGGGAACTGAAGAAACGGGGATTCCAGTTCAAGACCAGCGAGACGCCGATTGTGCCGATCCATGTCGGAGACGCGGCGAAGGCGTTTGAGTTCTCGCGCAAACTGTTTGCTGCCGGTGTCTTTGCGCCAGCCGTGGGATACCCGACCGTGGCCGAAGGCAAGGCCCGGATACGGACGATCGTGAGCGCTGCCCACAAAAGGGACCAACTGCGAAAGGCCGCGGATATTTTGGCGGAAGTGGGCAAGACGCTCGGCATCGTGCACTAGGTAGAGGCCCCGTTTCCCGTGCCGCCACGCGGCCGAAATCGAGGCCTGCTATACTCCGGCGATGGCTCAGAAGGAACAAACAACCAGAAAATTATTTCTCGTGGACGCGATGGCGCACATTTATCGGGCATTTTATGCGCCGATGGTGCGGATGAATGCGCCCGGCGGATTGCCGACCAAAGTTCCTTTTCTTTTTTCAAATATCCTGAAACGGTTGTTGAAGGATTACAAACCCGATTACATCGGGATTGTGTTTGATACCAGCAAGCCGACGTTTCGCGACAAATTATTCGAACAATACAAGGCCCAGCGCGCCCCGATGCCCGACGAAATGAGCGTGCAGCTGCCCTATGTCCGTCGCCTGTGCGAGGCCATGCGGCTGCCGATCCTGGAGTTTGACGGATTCGAAGCGGATGACGTGATCGGGACAATGGCAAAACAAGCCGCAGACAAGGACCTGGACGTCCTTGTCGTGTCCAACGATAAGGACATGATGCAACTGGTGACTCTCGGTGTGAAAATCCTCAAAACAGGCACCGGCGGAGCCAAAGCGGACGTCATTATCGATGCGGCGAAAGTGGAAGAAATTCTGGGCGTGCCGCCAGGCAAAGTGATCGACCTGATGGCACTGCTCGGCGACACCATCGATAACATCCCCGGGGCGAAAGGAATTGGCGACAAGGGCGCGACGGAGCTGATTCAGAAATACGGAACTGTGGAAAGCGCGCTTGAGCATGCCGCCGAAGTGCCGAATAAGCGGTATCGCGAGGCCCTGCAGCAGCAAGTCGACCAGATCAGGATGAGCAAGAAGTTGGCGGCGATCAGCACGGATGTGCCCCTGCCGCTCGATTTGGAGAGATTGCGGGTGCAGGAGCCCGATCGAGGGTCGCTTGAGATGCTCTACCGCGAACTCGGATTCAACTCACTGCTGAAAGAACTCCTGGCGTCCGGGCCTGCAGCCGCAGACGCCGCGGGCGGGATCGCGGGAGCGACGGGTCTTGCGACAGCGGGGACGAAAGACTATCGGCAGTTTGAAAACGTGAGCGAATTCCGCGAGTACCTGGCGAAGTCGCCGAACGAACCGATTGCAGTGTGGCTGAACCTCGTTACCGGTGAGCGCGAAGCGGAAGGATTCGGGACGCCCGTCGTGTCTGTCGAAGTATCGTCAAAGGCCGGCGAAGGACGCGCGATCTGGGTCGATGAAAAGGGCGAGGTGCTCGAAGCGCTTGAGCCGGTGTTACGCGACAACAAGCGGCGGAAGATAGTCCATGATCCGAAGCTCTTCCATCTGTTGGGCGGCAAGGCGGAAGGAATCGAACATGCGACGCAGTTGTATTCCTATCTACTGAAGCCTACGACAGGAAACCACAACTTTGCGGATGTCGTCTTCCGGCAATTCAATCTGCCCATCGGTGGAGGCGCTGGTGAGCGAGCGGATTACCTGCAGAAACTGGCGCCGGTGCTGCGAGAACAGGTTGCGGCGGAAGATTTGCTGAAGGTGTATGAAACGATCGATTTGCCGTTAGCCCGGGTCATTGCCGAAATGGAGCGGGTGGGGATCCGGGTTGATCCCAAGGCACTCGACAAGATGTCTCAGTCCATGGAAAAAGAAGTACGCCGTCTTGAGAGGGAGATATGGAAGCTGGCCGACTGCGAATTCAATGTGAACTCGCCCATACAGCTCGCGGAAATCCTGTTCGACAAGTTAAGTCTCCAAGCTCCCGCGCGGCGTGGGAAGGGGAAAGTGCGTTCGACGGCGGTCGATATCCTCGAGTACATGTGCGATCAGCACGAGCTTCCGAAAAAGATCATCGAATACCGCGAGATTACGAAGCTGAAGTCGACCTATGTCGATTCGCTGCCAAAGCTGATTCATAAGGATACCGGACGACTGCATACAAGCTTGTCGCAAACGGGAACGGCGACCGGGCGGCTCAGTTCGAGTGACCCCAATCTGCAGAACATTCCTGTGCGGAGCGAACTCGGTCGGGAAATCCGTGCGGCGTTTGTGGCGGAAAAAGGAAAACTGTTGTTGTCAGCGGACTATTCACAGATCGAGTTGCGGATCATGGCGCATTTCTCCGAAGATCCGGTGCTCGTTGAAGCATTTCGCAACGGCGAAGACATTCACTCCCGCACGGCCCGGGAAGTGTTTGGTGTGGGACCACTGGCGCAGACGGCAGAACACCGACGTGCCGCCAAGGCCATCAATTTTGGAATCATTTATGGACTCTCGGCCTTCGGATTGGCGCAGCAGCTGGATATTCCGCAGAAAGAAGCGGCGCAATTCATTGCCGCCTATTTCGCCCGTTATCGTGGTGTAAAGGAGTATCTGGATAACATTTTGGTGGAGACCCGGAAGAGCGGTGTGGCGAAGACGTTATTTGGCAGGATCCGGCCAATTCCTGACATCACCTCTCCGCAGGTGCAGTTGAGGAATTTTGCGGAGCGAACCGCACTGAATTCGCCGCTACAGGGAACGGCCGCAGACCTGATCAAGCTGGCCATGATTGCCATCGATGAGCGTCTCCGGCGGGAGAAGCTCCAGTCGCAGATGATTCTGCAAGTTCACGACGAACTGCTCTTTGAAGTACCTGAGAAGGAGCGCGAAGCGTTGGAAAAAATCGTGAAGGAGGAAATGGAGGGCGTGCACACGTTGATCGTGCCGCTGGTTGTCGAGGTCGGAGTCGGGCCGAATTGGCGGGACCTCGACTGAGTCCGGCCTCGAAGAGCTGTCAAGAGTACACGGAACATCACAACGTGACGGACAGACTTCTTTTGGCAGGGGCGCAGGCGTACAATCACCCCAGATCATCAATTACCTCGCTCCAGGTAAGGTCTGAATGAGGGGAGCGTATATGCGCCGCATATTGTTTTTGTTCATTGCAGTTTTACTGACGAGCTTTACTGCCAGCCTTGCACAACAGAACTCAAAGCCGGCTGCGGAGCCCGCGCCGGCACCGATTCCCGCCGAAGCGATTGCCAAGGTCAATCCCGTAAAATCCACGCCAGAAGGACTGGAATCGGTCAAGAAGCTGTACGGATATCATTGCAGCATGTGTCACGGAAAAGATGGCGATGGCAAGGGAGAGCTTGCAGAACAGATGAAGTTGACTCTGAACGACTGGCGGAATCCTGCCAGCATCTCCAAAATGACAGATGGTGAATTGTTCTACATCATCACGAACGGCCGCGGAAAAATGACGGGTGGCGAAGGGGACCGGACGAAAGAAGAAACCCGTTGGCAACTGGTCAATTATGTCAGAGCTTTTGGCACCAAGGGAGCAGATACCGCTACACCCAAGTAGACTTCATACTTCATTTGACGGGGCGTCTCGAGATCAGGGACGCCCTATTGTTTTTAGCCCGTTGTTGTATTGTCATGGAGAACGGAACGGTTGACGGTGTTCGGGAGGAAAGTGTATGGCGCATTCGACAAAGTTTTTGGCCCTTGTGACGGACGCGAAGACCAGAGTAAAGGAAACGAATGTCAGGGACGTACGGCGGCGAATGGATGCAGGCGAAACATTCGTCCTGGTGGACGTGAGAGAAGAGAGTGAGTGGGCGAACGGGCATTTGCCCGGAGCGCTGCACCTCGGCAAGGGAATCATTGAAAGAGATATCGAGCTCAAAGTCCCTGATTCGGAGACAAAAATAATCCTGTATTGCGGGGGCGGTTTTCGCTCGGCGCTGAGTGCCGACAACCTGCAAAAAATGGGCTACCGGAATGTGGAATCGATGGATGGCGGATGGAAGGGTTGGGTCGAGGCGGGATTCCCGACCAAGAAGGATTGACACGGAAATTTGCAGTATGGCCGCACACTCACTTGGTGGATGATTCTCGGACATGGAGAACCTGGTCTGCCGCAACATCTTTGAGAGTTTGAACCACGCCTGAAGGCCAGCGGATCTCGACGATTTTGGCGACGGGGTCCGTTCCCAGTCCGAAATGCACGGGTCCATGACTTGAAGAAGCGTAACCGACGCTGGTCGTCATGTGGTTGTATTGAGGACCGGTCGAGGTGACAATTTTTACGATGGCACCCATACCGTCGCGATTGCTCTTTACGCCCTCGAGCGAGACGTCTAACCAGTGGCCCGAGCCTTCCGTCCGATTCATCCAGAGTTCGGTATCCCGTCCGATCGCGGTGACAACCACGTCAATGCGGCCATCACCATCGAAATCGGCGAACGCGCAGCCCCGGTGCCGCGCCGGGGCTGCGGCAGCAAACCCCGCCTCAGCCGTCAAAGCCTGCCATTGGCCGTTCGCCCCCGTATTGCGAAAGACGGTGTTCAGCTGTTCGACATCCATGCCGGGTTTGGCAATCGACTCCACATGGCCCCGGGAGATGAACAGATCCTTCCAGCCGTCATTGTCGAAATCGAAGAAACCAACGCCATAGCCTGCCATGTTGCGGCTGAGTTGGCGCATACCGCTCGGATAGGTGACTTCCTCGAAGCCCTTGCCGGCCTTGTTGCGATAAATCGGAAAGGTTTGATTGTTTAAAGCGACGAGGGCAATGTCCGGATAGCCATCGTTGTTGTAATCGCGGAAGTCGAGCCCCATGCCCGAAATGAACTCGCCTCCTTCTACAAGAGCAACCCCCTCGGCAAAAGCGACTTCTTCGAATCGGGTTCCGGTATTGTGTAACAGGAAATTATAGGAAGTGTCGTTGGTAATGAAGAGGTCGGGCCGCCCATCGAGATCATAGTCGGCGACTCCGACGCCCATCCCCTTGCCGATGAGTTCGCGGAGCCCCCACTTCTGCGATACATCTTCAAACGTGCCATCGCCGCGATTCAGGAAAAGCTGGTTCGGCTGGCCCTCGTAAAATTTCGGACTACAGTAGTCATAAGCGTTTGAAGGTCCACAGAGATGTTCCGTCTTGACGTCCCACCGCAGGTAATTGACGACGAAGAGATCAAGCAAGCCATCGTTGTTCACATCGACCCAGGCCGCGGTCGTCGCCCAAAGCGGGCCGTACTGTGGGTCCATAAACTGATTAAGACCTGATTTCTCGGTTACGTTTGTGAACGTGCCGTTTCCGTTGTTGTGGTAAAGGGAGTTGCCGTGAACTCCTGCGACAAAGATGTCAGGGAAGCCATCGTTGTCATAGTCACCGACGGCTACACCCATGTCGTAACCCGTTCCGACCAGGCCCGCTTCTTTCGTCACATCGGTGAAGATGCCTTTTCCGTCATTGCGGAGCAGACGATTAGAAAACTTCGCAGAGTCTTTCTTCAGAGTTTCAATGTTGGCGCCATTGGTACAAAAAATATCCGGACGGCCATCCTTGTTGTAGTCGAAGACCGCAACGCCACCGGCCATCGTCGCAGGAGCGTGAGGGAATTTTGGTGTCTCATCCGTTTCGAGACGGAAGGGAAGAGTTCCGAGCTCGAAATTGATTTTAGGAACGGGGCTCGCCGGCCAGAGACTTTCAGCTGGCAGGAGGCTGAATGCGGCGGCCGACCTGCCAAGCACCGAGAGGAGATTGCGTCGACTGAGTTCTCTCTGAAGGAGGCCGGAGCGATGAAAACGGTTGGACAATGTCTCTAGTCTCCCGAGAAAGAAACGCGCGAGGTGAAGTGAATTTTAATCTTCTCACATCTGGGAATCTCGCTGTGGCGCGCGACGTTCATAACTCAAAGAAGTAATCCGAAACTCGATCGAGAAAATCAAATGGAAGAGAACCGAAGTTGGCCGTAAGCGCTTCCGGTAGTGGGTCATTCCTTGGGTATAGTGCTTTGCTATGTGACGGGAAACACATCGGTAGGGAGTAATAAGTTGTAATCATCAAATCGATTTTGTGTTGTTATTTTCCGAGCACTGCAGCAATAATTTGCTTGACATGAATTCGGCAAAGTAATACAAGGGATCGACCGTTAACGTTAACGGTGAGCTCTGGGGTTAGCTAAAACATAAGTCTTGTCGGTGGGCAAGAGGGGTGAAAAATGAATCGAAGTAGATCGTTGTGTTCTCACGCAAGTAGTAATCTCCGTAAACTTTTCAATCTAAAGTACTTAGCAATTCTCATCTTGGCAATGGCCGGACTGCCGTTCCTTGCCGCTGCGCAAGAGGGAACGATTCTAGGAACAGTGACCGATCCGAGCGGTGGAGTGGTTCCGAACGTAAAGGTCACGATTACAAACGTCGAGACCGGTCGCGCGACTGTTGCCTCGAGTAATGCGGATGGACAGTATGCCATGCCAGGCCTCGCGATCGGCAAATACGATGTCAAGGCGGAAGCGGCAACGTCAGGCTTCAAGGTCGAAGAGACCAAGGGCATTCTCCTGAACGTAAACGACCGTATCCGCGTCGACTTTCAAATGAAACTCGGTACGACCGCAGAGACCGTATCGGTCGAATCGAGCGCTATCTCTGTACAATCGGACAGCAGCGAGCAGAGTTCACTCGTCAGCGGGACGCAGATCTCTCAGCTGGCGACAAACGGCCGAAGCATCTATACCTATGTCACCTTGACGACCGGTGCTTCGAACCTGATGCCTGACTTTCAGCCGCCGACAGCGGTCGGCGCGAACAGCAACATCAGCTTCAACGGAAATCGGCCTGGCCACAACCTGTATCTTCTGGACGGAGGCGAGAATTCCGACCGTGGCGGTGCGGGAAGCTCCAGCATCATGCCGTCTGTCGACGCGATTGCCGAAACGCAGACCCTGACCTCGAACTACAGCGCTGATTATGGACTGTCTTCTGGCGGCACCATCAGCTCAGCAGTGAAGTCCGGCACGAAGATGTTCCACGCATCCGCATGGGAATTTTTCCGCAACAACGCCTTGGACGCTCGGAATTACTTCACTTCGCCCACAGCGCCAGCTGTCGAACTCCGCTACAACGTTTACGGTTTCAACGTCAGCGGCCCTGTAACATTTGGGAAGTATTACAACCCCAACAAGAACAAGACGTTCTTCTTCTACAATATGGAATGGCGCGATATGATCCAGGGGCAAACCCTGAACCAGACTGTTCCGCCCACCACTGAATATGGCGGCAATTTCAGCGGCAATTCCTCGATCATCAACGTTCCGACGATTGCTCAGGTTGCTCCGTCGATTATCGCCCAGAATTGCCCGGGCGGAGTTCTTCCGACCGGAGTCGTACAAGGTTCGCCGTTCCCTGGCAACGTGATCCCCTCGTGCATGCTTGATTCGAACGCACAGGCTCTTTTGCATGCCGGCGGTAAATATGGCGGCATTTTCCCCGCACCCACCAATGGCAACCAATTCCAGGGTGGAAATAACGTGCCGACCAACGTCAAGGAAGAGATCGTGCGCATTGACGAAAACTTGACCGACAAGTTCACGATCTACGGCCACTTTGTGGCAGAACAGGTCTCGCAGAATTACGGGACAACGATGTGGAGCGGCGACAACGTGCCGTCCATTTCAAACACATTCGGTAATCCGTCCTATGCTGCAGTCGTTCATACTGCTTATGTGATCAACCCGAATTTGGTGAACGAGGCTTCCTTCAACTATGACGGAAATCGCATCGCGATCCTCCCGCTCGGTTTGGTCAATGCACCTGCCGACTTTACATTCAATCGGTTCTTTAACGGACCAAACGTCGACAACCGCATCCCGACGATCAACCTAAATGGCGGTACAGGGTCGCAATACACTTCGAACTGGACGCCTTGGAACAACGTTGCCAACGACTACCAGTTGCGGGATGACGTATCGTGGACGAAAGGGCGCCACCAACTCAAGATGGGTGGAAGCTGGGCGCTCTACACAAAGAACCAGGATTGGTTCAAGAATACGCAAGGCGGCTTCAACTTCAATGGCTCTTTCACAGGAAACGACTTCGCTGACTACCTGCTTGGCTTCGGACAGTCCTACAGCGAAGATGCGATCAAGAGCGCTGGTCAATGGAACAACGTTTCCTTTGCCCTGTACATTCAGGACAACTACCGCGTGAATAGCCGGCTTACATTGAATCTTGGCCTGCGCTGGGACGGAATTCCCCACACGTATGAAGCAAACAACCAGATGGCCAACTTCTACCCCTCACTCTATAACCCCGCGAATGCGGCCCTGCTGAATCCGGGCTTTCAGACGATCAGCAACGCCAGCCCGGGACTTGGGCCCAGCCCGAATCCCATTCTGGCCGGACAGCAGTTCTATCTGAACGGCCTCGCCATCTGCGGTATTAACTCGATTCCCAATGGTTGCGTAAACAACCCTTGGGGAAATTTTGGCCCGAGACTCGGATTTGCCTATGATCTGACCGGTAATGGTAAAACGGTCATTCGTGGCGGATACGGCGTCATGTATGAACGCATCCAGGGGAACGACGTATACAACAACGCCGGAACCCCGCCGTTTGCTGCGAGCGTTGGGTTCAACAACGTTTCGCTGTCGGATCCCAAAACAAGCGTCTTGACTGGCCTGACGATTCCCTCGTCTATCCCAGTCAATAACATCACTGGACTTGACAGGAGCAACTACAAGTCGCCTCGGAGCACCCAGTTTAGCCTCGGTGTGCAACAGGCAATTGGACAATCCGTTCTGTCCGTGTCCTATGTAGGTACCCAGAACCGGCACCAGAACTATTACGCCGAGACTGATCTGCCGAATCCAAGCCTTCTGCCGGGATTCGTGACGAGCAGTCATTCTCGACGCAACCTACAATAACAACGTACCGTATCTCGGCTACCGGAGCATCCGGATGGCACAGAACGAAGCCAACGGAGACTACAACTCCCTCCAGGTCGCGATGCGTGGCACCTTGAAGACCAACCTGACCTATCAACTGGGTTACACCTTCTCTAAAACCAACGACTCGTTCAACAGCGGCGGGAGCGCGGGAGACCTGTACAACGTTTCGAATCCCTATGCGGGTTGGAAATATGATTTCGGGCCATCCAACTTCGACCGTCGGCAAATCTTCTTTGCCAACTTTGTGTACCAGATCCCGTTCCTGAAGAACAGCGAAAACAAAGTGCTGAAGACGGTTGTGGGCGGTTGGGAAGTCGCAGGTATCGTCAGCGTGATATCGGGCGCTCCTCTCAATATCGGGTATAACGGCCAGAGCGCGGCCAGCGTTGTTCCGAACACTGCAATGCGCCCCGATGTGTCCGGCAACGCGAGTAACCCCCATACAGTCAACGAATGGTTCGACACGTCTGTCTTTACCGCTCCGGCAGCTGGGACTTGGGGCAACGCGGGTCACAACTCAGTGCGCGGCCCCGGACGAGACAACTGGAACCTTTCGCTCTACAAGAACTTCAACTTCAGCGAATCGCGCGGCAGCTACCTGCAATTCCGCGCGGAGTTCTACAACGTTTGGAACCACACCCAATTCCAGGGTGACCCCCAGAACGGCGGCATCAGCACGAACCTCGGAGCCAGCAACTTTGGCGAGGTTACGAACGCTTATGATCCGCGGACCATCCAACTTGCGTTGAAGCTGTTCTTCTAATCTAAGCTGCTCGCATCAATCGCAGCACTTCAAAATGCGACGAGGCGCCACCCCCGCCCGTCGCATTTTCTTTTTTGGAAGACTCGACTTGCTGATCGGGCACGACTGGGGAAATCTCCACCGAGCCCCTTCCGCGCCGTTCATGTTGGTCGCTTGCTCACAATGATCGGCAGTGCAGAAACTGAAACGGCCGAGTCATCACGTATGATTGGGCAGCCGTCGAGGTCCTTCTTACTCCCCTAGCGAATCGGATTTGCTTCGGCGTGAACCTTGCCATCGGCGATCAATCCGTCAAGCCAGTGGCGTGCGGTTGCCGCCTCGGGAGCACTCGCGTTGTTTTTTAGAAATTCCCGCAGCACCTGTGCGGAATCCTCATAGCGACCCACGGCCGTGAAGCACTGTGCAAGCAGCAGTTCGACTTGCGGAGTGGGCACCTGTGTATCCGCACGGGCCTGTTGCGCCATCTTGACGGCTTGTGCGTACTGCTCTCGATAATAGTAGGACTTCGCCAGCGCCCATTCCGTCTCCCAGCCTGCAGTGGGTGAAGACTGGATTGATTTTTCAAGGGGTGGGATCGCTTGCTCATACTTCTTCAAGTGACAGAGGGTGATCCCCAGTGCGCCGAGTACCTGAGGTCGATTGGGATTAAACTGGTTGGATTTTTCGAGAACGGTGTCGGCCTGAAGCCACTCGCCGCGCCTCATGTAAAGCGCCCCTTGCACATAAAGCACTTCCGGGTTTCCCGGTGCAAGCCGCATGGCTTCACTCATATACTTCTGCGCCCGATCCAGATCGTTCCCTTTGATCGCCTGCAATCCCTGGTCTAAGGCTGCCTGGGCCTTTGGAGCCAGCAACGGTTTTCCGGGAACATCCCCATTCTGATTCGAAGGCACATCCGGCTTGAGATAGAAATCCACCTCATCCTTCACGGCGACAATGATGGAAATACTCTTTTCCGCTGTTTTGTACCCGGCGGCTTCGACGGTGATTGTGAAATCTCCCAACGTGCGAGGGATGAAGAAAACACGGCCGTGCGAAGTCGATGCCTGATCGGTCGGTATTCCATTCTGGTAGAGTTTTACCGATACAGGGGAATTCAGGATCTCGCCAGAGCCGTCGCGCACGGTCACCGCAATTTCCGCACGGTCACCGCGCGACTTTGTCCCTTGTTCTGAGCTGTCTTGCGCTTGTGAGGTGACCGGCCAAAAAGAGAGTCCAACGACCGATAGCAGGACGATTCGCAAAGGCAACAGAGGAGATTGATTCATATGCCGCATTGGTAGGGCGACGACCAGGGTCAGAGTAGCCTCGGTCAGCGGGGTCGTCAAGCAGAACGTTCGAGGGAGGGAACCGCTTTCTCCTTAGCGGGTTAGCAGAAATATCAGACTTTCGCCTGCGCTGTTGAACCGTTACGATGTCAAAAGGAAAATCGGCAAAATGGAGAAACTCGTAAGAATCGTATGGACGGGAAGGTCAGAAGCACTCCTGCTCATCGGGATGTTGCTCTTGTGGCCGTTGTGTTCCCCTGCGCAGAGTGTTACCGGCGGAGACGCTCGTGCGCTCGAGCAGGAAGGGAAACTCGAGGAAGCCGAGCAGTCCTGGCGCGCAATGACCGAACGCGACCCAAACGACGCCGCTGCTTTTGCCCGACTGGGTCTCGTGCTTTCGAAAGAACAGAAATATTCAGAAGCCGCCGCAGCCTACAAGAAGGCTTTGGCGATTGACCCGAAACTCCCCGGCATTGAACTGAACCTGGGACTGGCGGAATTTAAACAAGGGAAGTTGGCCGAAGCGATTCCACCCCTTGAAGCCGCCCTCGTTGCCGAACCCAAGAACCTTCAGGCGCAGACGTTATTGGGACTGAGTTTTTACGGGACGAACCAGTTTGCAAGTGCTGTGCAGTATCTGAAACCTGCGGCAAAAGCCGATCCGAAGAACATGCAGTTGCACCAGATGCTGGCGGAAAGCTGCCTCCGCTCAAAAGACAACGAATGCGCGCTCGACGAGTTCAGACAGATTCTGTTACAGAACCCCGATTCTGTAGCGGCTCACGTCCTGATGGGAGAGGCGCTTGACGGACTCGAACGGCCGTCAGAAGCGATTGCAGAATTTCAGTTGGCAGTTCAAGCCGCCCCGCAGGAGCCGGGAATTCATTTCGGCTTGGGATTCCTCGAATGGAAGGCACACCAGTACGAGAAAGCGAAAGAAGCATTTCAAACGGAACTGAAGATCGATCCAACGAATGCGCAAGCTCTCGCCTATCTCGGAGACGTCGAACTCAAAATGAACCATCCGGAGGAAGCGCTCGAATTGCTGAACAAAGCGGTGCAGCAAAGGAATGACCTTCGCATCGCCTATGCCGACCTGGGCGCAATTTACATGGATCAGAAGAGTTACGACAAGGCGCTTGCCGCCTTTCAGCAGGCGGCGAAGCTCGATCCCGGCCAGCCCGACATGCACTTCCGCTTGGGGAGTGTGTACCAGGCAATGGGAAATACCGCTCGGGCACAGGAAGAATTCGCGACCGCCAAGGAGTTGCACAAGAAAGCGGATGAGACGCTCCAGCAGAAATTGTCGAACGCCCCACCGGCATTGCATCCCTAGCGAACGAAACGAGCCTCGACATCAACAAGCCGTAGAGAGAAATTGGCTGGGGCGGAAGGATTCGAACCTTCACCGTCCTCATTAACAGTGAGGTGTCCTACCAGTTGGACCACGCCCCAGCGGTGTGAATGGCTGCATCGGAAACCGAAGCAGGGTAGGCTTCGCCGCAATTCGGCAGAAGATATCAAAAGAATACCAACCGAGCGGAGCATCAGCAAGAGTAGATGTCGATGGAGAAGCCATAAGAAAAACTAATCAAAGTGCGAGGCGCTCAATGACCGAACGGAGGGACGGAGGAGAAGGTCGGAGGCCGTTACGAACGATTGTCCAGTTTCTGGAAGGAACCCGCTTCCAATAAAAACTCTTTCAAACTGTTTGAAAAAACCGAGTCCTGTGGCGCGCCAGTCGTCGATTAACCTTCAGAAAAAAGTTGGCTTAGCAGTTGCATTCCCGCAAAAATTATTGGAAACTAAGCGGTCGCTGGGTGACCCGGACAGACGCTATCCGGTCGAGAGGAAAGGAATTTCGAGGAATCGCTCCCCACGGAAATTCTGAGGACTCAGGCGTAACTCTGACATGGCACAAATTTTTCATCGAAGTGCAAATTTCCTCGCACGGTTCAGTCTTCTAGGCGTCGCTATCCTGGGTGGATTGGCGCTCACCGCTGTGTTTGTCGTGGCGCGATCGCCCTATATCACGAACCAGCGCGTAACGCGGGAACAGCCCGTTCAGTTTAGCCACAAGCACCATGTTGGTGACGACGGCATTGATTGCCGGTATTGTCACACCGGAGTCGAGAATTCGGCGTACGCGGGAATCCCGCCAACGCGAACCTGCATGAATTGCCATTCGGTCCTCTATAACAACGTGGGCTATCTCGAACCCATCCGCGAGAGCTACCGCACGGAACAATCGATCCATTGGACAAAGGTTCACCGCCTGGCCGATTACGTTTATTTCAATCACAGCATTCACGTGAACAAGGGAATTGGCTGCTCATCGTGTCATGGCGCGGTGAATGAGATGGCGCTGATGTATCAGGCTTCGCCGCTCAACATGGAATGGTGCCTCGAGTGCCACCGGAATCCTGAACAAAATCTGCGACCGAAGGATCAGATTTACAACATGAACTGGACAGCGCCCGCGGACCAGGCAGAAGTCGGCAAGAAACTTGCGACGGAATACAATTTGCGGTCAAAGCTCGAATTGACCAGCTGTTCGACGTGTCACCGCTGATGGACGATATGAGCGATTTGCCAAACAACAAGAATTCACTGCGTATTCTGCATGGCGCGCCCGAAGCGGCTCCCGTTCACGAACACGAGCACAAGCACGAGGATGAAGAAGTAGAAGATCTGACGATCGAAGAAGCCAAGCTCGATCTTTCTGCCGTACGCGAAAAACTGAAAGCAAAATCAGGAAAAGAGTACTGGCGGACGCTTGAAGAGCTGGCCGATGATCCGCATTTTGACGCGTTGTTGCATCGGGAATTCCCGCGCCATGCGTCTGAATGGGATGATGCAGTGGACCGCCGCGACTTTCTCAAATTGATGGGTGCGTCGCTTGCACTTGCAGGTTTGGCAGGATGCGGACGACCCGACCAGGCGCACATTACTCCCTACGTAAAGCAGCCGGATGGACTGACACCGGGGCGGCCAAATTTCTACGCCACGGCGATGCCGTTTACGGGCGACGCCGTTGGCGTGCTGGTTGAAAGTCATGAAGGACGGCCTACCAAAATCGAGGGAAACCCGGACCATCCGTCGAGTCTCGGTTCATCGAACGCCTTTGTGCAGGCGTCGATTCTAAACCTGTATGACCCGGACCGCGCGCAGACCGTGACGTATACCGGTGAAATCCGGTCGTGGTCGGCGTTTCTCGATGCAGCCCAATCATTAGCCACTTCCGTCAAAGCGACAAACGGTGAAGGATTCCGTATTCTGACCGGAAGCGTAACCTCACCGACCTTGATTTCGCAGATCAAGAAACTCCTCGCGGCCTATCCCCAGGCGAAGTGGCATCAATGGGAGCCCGCCTCGGGCAGCGGGAATCGCGAAGGCGCGAAGCTCGCCTTTGGCCGCGTTGTCAACACCGTCTACGTGCCCGGCAAGGCAAATGTCATCGTGTCGCTCGATTCGGATTTTCTCGCAGGTGGTCCGGGACAGATTGCTTACGCCAAACAGTTTGCGCGCCGCCGCAAACTCGACGGACCGAACGATACCTTGAATCGTCTGTACGTCGTGGAGCCGACGCCGAGTGTCACCGGATCTTCGGCCGATCACCGGCTACCACTGCGCGCGAGTGATGTTGAAGTGTTCGCGCGCGCGCTTGCCGGGAAATTGGGCATCGGTACGGGTGCTCACCTCGAAGGCGAAACGGCCAAGTGGCTCGACATCGTCGCCGCGGACTTAGAGAAGGAACACGGCAGTTCACTTGTAGTGGCTGGGGAGTATCAACCGGCCGCAGTGCATGCACTGGCGCATGCCATGAACGCGAAGCTTGGCAATGTCGGAACAACGTTGTATTACACCGAACCCGTTGAGGGGCAATCGACTGGCGGCGCCGATTCCTTGCGGGAACTGTGCGCGGATATCTCGCATGGCAAGGTGGACCTGCTGATTCTGCTGGGCGGAAACCCGGTCTATGATGCTCCGCATGATTTTGATTTCGCTGCGAAATTATTGAAAGTGCCCAACAGCATTCATCTGAGCCCGTATTACGACGAGACCTCCCGTTACAGCAAATGGCACGTTTCAGAATCGCACTACCTTGAAACCTGGAGCGATGCCCGGGCGCATGATGGAACGGCAAGTATTATTCAGCCGCTCATTGCCCCGCTCTACTACACACATTCTGCGCACGACGTGATGGCTGCGTTTGGCGATAAACCGGGAATGCCTTCCTATGATGCAGTGCGCGGTTACTGGACCGAAGTTTCCGGGCATCAGGAATCTTCACTCGATTCCGGCTGGCGCAAGTGGCTCAATGATGGAGTGGTTCCGGGCACGAAATTTGCCCCTATCGTGCCTGAACTGAAGTTGAACGCGGCGAGCTTGCCCGTTTCAATCGCCTCGAGGCCAGACCAGTTGGAGTACATCTTCCGCCCGGACCCGACCGTTCACGACGGGCGATATGCCAACAACGGCTGGTTACAGGAATTGCCGAAGCCGCTCACCAAACTGACCTGGGATAATGCGGCGCTCGTCAGCCCCAAGCTGGCCCAGACGAAAAATTTGGCACACATCGTCGCATCGCGCGGCGGCGAACATGGGCAGATCCTGTCGGCCGAAGTGGAGATCGAACTGAACGGCAGCAAGGTAACGGCCGCGGCCTGGACATTGCCCGGTGTCGCAGAAAATACGGTTGTCCTGCCCCTGGGCTACGGACGCACCCATGCTGGATTTACCGGTTCCAACAAGGGATTCAATGCCTATGTCGTGCGGGTCTCTGAATCGCTATGGACGGCTTCAAACGGGAAAATGACGGCGAATGGCGACACCTACCCGCTGGCTTGCACCCAGTATCACTTCAATATGGAAGGCCGGCAGATTCTATCGACCGGCACACTTGAAGAGTACAAAAAGAATCCGGCGTTCGCGCATGAAGGGGTCGAAACTCCGAAAAAGAGCGACACGCTGTACAAGGAATTCGCCTATCCCGGCTATGCCTGGGGAATGGCGATTGATCTGAACAAGTGCAACGGTTGCAGTGCGTGTGTGGTCGCCTGCCAGGCGGAAAACAATATTCCTGTCGTCGGCAAGGATCAGGTCATGCGCGGCCGGGAAATGCACTGGATCCGTGTCGACCGCTATTACACCGGTACGGATTCGGACTCTTCCCGAGCAGGCAAGACCGGAGACGCGTCCGAGTACAGCCCGACACTCGACAATCCGGCGACATTTTTCCAGCCCGTGCCCTGCATGCAGTGCGAAAACGCGCCTTGCGAACAGGTGTGCCCGGTCGATGCCACCGTACACAGTGCCGAAGGTCTGAACGATATGGTGT
Source organism: uncultured Acidobacteriota bacterium (assembly GCA_963831545.1). Classification (GTDB taxonomy): domain Bacteria; phylum Acidobacteriota; class Terriglobia; order Acidiferrales; family UBA7541; genus Acidiferrum. Next base: position 126,743 of record CAWHQX010000016.1, on the reverse strand, counting down.
ACAACCGCTGTATTGGTACACGATATTGCTCGAACAACTGCCCGTACAAGGTTCGCCGGTTCAATTTCCTCCGCTTCCAGGATTGGGAAACACCCCAGCTGAAATTGTTGCGTAACCCGGAAGTGACCGTCCGCAGTCGCGGCGTCATGGAGAAGTGCACCTACTGCGTGCAGCGCATCAGTAACGTGAGAATTGATGCGGAAAAGCAGAATCGGCCCATCCGCGACAATGAAATCGTGACCGCGTGCGAATCAGCGTGCCCCTCAGAGGCGATTGTGTTCGGTAATGCCAATGATCCCGCGAGCAGCGTTGCGAAGTTGAAGGCGCAACAGCGGAACTACTCCATTTTGGCGGAAATTAATGCTCGGCCGCGCACGACCTACCTTGCGGCAGTGCGCAACCCGAATCCGGAGCTCGAAAAGGCATGAGCGTAACGCAGCCGCCAATCAACTCTCCTGAGATCCGCCGCCTGGACCCGGTGCTGGCACCAGGGCACACCTATGCTTCCGTCACCGACAAGATTGCCGCTGTCGTTCTGACCCGGCCACTGGGGATTGGCTGGCTCGCGGGATTCGGGCTGGCCTTCACGATCGTCATGGTCCTATTCGTCTCGCTCGCCTGGCTCATCACGAAGGGCGTTGGCATCTGGGGCATCAACATCCCGATCGGCTGGGGCTTTGCCATCGTGAATTTCGTCTGGTGGATCGGTATCGGCCATGCCGGCACACTGATTTCTGCAATTCTGTACCTGTTGAATCAGAAATGGCGAACATCGATCAACCGCTTCGCTGAAGCGATGACCCTTTTTGCCGTCGCGTGCGCGGGTATTTTCCCGCTGATTCACACGGGCCGTCCGTGGATGGCGTACTACATGTTTCCCTATCCGAGCACGATGGGGATCTGGCCGCAATTCCGCAGCCCGCTCATCTGGGACGTGTTTGCGGTTTCAACCTATGGAACGGTTTCTTTGCTGTTCTGGTACGTGGGACTTCTGCCGGATCTTGCAACCTTGCGTGACCGCGCAACCAACCGGGCGCAGCAGGTGATTTACGGGGTTTTGTCATTGGGCTGGCGAAATTCCGCGCACCACTGGCACCGGTATCAGTCCGCCTATCTCTTGCTGGCTGGTCTCGCAACACCGCTGGTGCTTTCCGTTCATACGGTTGTGAGCTTCGACTTCTCGGTGGCGATCGTGCCGGGCTGGCACACAACCATTTTCCCGCCCTACTTCGTTGCCGGCGCTATTTATTCCGGTTTCGCAATGGTATTGACGCTCGCGATTCCGTTGCGCAAGGCCTACGGTCTTGAGGATTTCATTACCATGCGCCATCTCGAAAATATGGCAAAGGTGATGCTTGCGACCGGATTGATCGTGGCGTACGGGTATTTTATTGAATTTTTCATGGCCTTTTACAGCGGTAACAAGTTTGACGTATTTCTCGCGACCCAGCGTTTGCATGGACCCTACGCGCCTTTCTATTACGCCTTGATTCTCTGCAATATTCTGACGCCGCAGCTGTTGTGGTTCCAGAAGGTTAGGCGCAATGTGGCCGCGCTTTTCCTCATGTCTCTTGTCATCAACACGGGAATGTGGCTCGAGCGCTTCGTGATTGTCGTCATCTCCCTGACCCGCGATTACATGCCATCGGCGTGGGGAAGGTATTCGGCAACGTTCTGGGATTACAGCACCTTTGTCGGAACGCTGGGGCTGTTTGTCATGTTGATCTTCCTGTTTGTGCGCGGATTGCCAGCCATTGCGATTTCGGAAATGCGGGAACTGGTTGCGCATCAGTCTCATGGTAAGGGAGAGCACGAGTGATGGAACACCGTCCCCATTCCTACGGTGTGATGGCGGAATTCGATACGCCGGAGCAGATCCTGGCGGCCGCCAAGCAAACGCGCGAGGCAGGCTACAAGCACGTGACCGCCTATACGCCTTTTCCGATTGAAGGCTTGGCTGAAGAAATCGGGTTCCGGTGGACGGCTGTCCCCTTGCTGACACTCGTTGGCGGCCTTGGTGGCGGAATTACCGGGTTCGCGATGCAGTATTGGATGATGGCCGTCAGTTATCCGCTGAATATTGGTGGCCGCCCGCTGAACAGCTGGCCGGCCTTTATTCCGGTGACCTTTGAATTGACGATTCTGGGCGCATCTTTTTTTGCCGTATTCGGCATGCTGGCACTCAATAAACTGCCCCAGCCCCACCATCCGGTATTCAACGTCGATCGTTTTTCGCATGCCTCGACCGACAAATTTTTTCTCTGCATTCAGGCCAAGGACCCGAAGTACAACCTGGCAGAGACCGCGCGATTCTTAGAGAGCCTCGATGCAACGCATGTGAATGAGGTGAAGGATGAGTAGCAGATACTCATCGGTGGCGCTCCTGCTGTTCGTGGCCCTGCTTGCTGCGGGTTGCGACGACACCTTGCGTCAGGACATGGCCAACCAGCCCCGCGTCAATCCGCTGGCACCATCGACGTTTTTTGATGACGGCAGGTCCGAGCGGCCGATTATCGAGAATACCGTCGCACGCGGCTCGCTTGAGAATGATTCGCTCTATGAGCCGAAAGATACAAACGCCTTCCCGCTGCCATTGACCAAGGAATTGTTAGAGCGCGGCAAGGAACGCTATGAAATCTTCTGCACCCCGTGCCACGGCATCCTTGGTGACGGCCAGGGGATGGTGGCGATGCGAGGCATGAAGCATCCGCCCAGTTATCACCAGGACCGTCTGCGCGCCGAACCGAACGGATACTACTTTGACGTGGTGACCAACGGATTTGGCGCGATGTACGGATACGCTTCGCAGATTCCGCCCAGAGATCGCTGGGCGATTATTGCCTACGTCCGCGCGCTGCAGTTGAGCCGACATGCCCCAGTGGGAGAACTGCCCGAAGGGTTGAGGGAGAAGTTGATGGCCGGAGGAGCCGCGAAATGAGCGCGCAAGACTATCAGGCGCCAGCAAGCGTCAACCGCGTTCAGACCGGCGGTTTACTCGTCGGCGGCATCGCGCTGGTGCTGGCGGTTTTTGGAGCCGTCACGTCGTCGGAAAAGTTTTATCACGCGTATTTATTCAGCTACATGTGGGTGCTTGGTTTAACACTGGGTTCACTCGGATTATTGATGTTGCAGCATCTGACCGGGGGCATTTGGGGAATTGTGATTCGCCGGCCGCTTGAAGCAGCGACGCGAAATATCTGGCTGGTCCTCTTGATGTTTATCCCCGTCGTGCTGGGCATGAAATATCTGTATTCGGGCAACGGTGTCGAAACGGGCTGGCTCAATTCGCCGAAGACCGGGGAAGGCTCGTTGACCGCGTGGCAGCAGGCGTACCTGACGACCAACGGTTATCTCCTTCGAGCGGTCGTTTATTTCGTGGTGTGGCTTGTATTGGTGTGGATTTTTAACCGCTGGTCAAAAGAGCAGGACGTCAATCAGAGCGACCGCTCGCTGCGCCGCCGCATCAAGATGCTCGCCGGGCCGGGGATCATCCTGTATGTGCTGGCCATGACCTTTGCCGCGATTGATTGGGTGATGTCGACTTCGCCGCATTGGGCTTCCACCATTTACGGATTCCTTTTTGTGGCAGGCCAGGCCATTTCCTCGATGTCTCTGATGATTGCGATTGTCGTTTTACTCGCGGCTTCAGAACCGTATGCGCGGGTGATCAAGAAGCGGCATCTGCATGATCTGGGAAAATTGCTTTTCGCCTTCAATATGCTGTGGGCTTATTTTGCCTTCTCGCAATTGCTGATCATCTGGTCGGGAAATCAGCCGGAAGAGATCACTTTTTACCAGACAAGATTACACAGCGCGTGGGGTGCGGTTGCCGTGTTCGTGTTGTTGTTTCACTTCGCAATTCCGTTCCTCCTCTTGCTTTCGCGCGACGTGAAGCGTACCGCAAGCCTGATCTCCAAGGTTGCCATCTGGATGATTTTCATGCGGCTCGTCGATCTGTTCTGGATGACGAAGCCGGAATTCACCGAGAACGCCCTGCCGTCGTGGCTGGATATCGTTGTGCCGATTGCTCTTATCGGCTTGTGGCTGGGATTCTTTGCAATGAATTTGAAGAAGATGCCGCTCTTGCCGCTGGGCGAACCAAAACTTGCGGAGGTGATCGCCTCTCATGAGCACTGATCCAAAACACGGCGGCCAGACAAACAGTTCGCTTCCTGTGCACAGCGATGTTTCCTTTGAGACGCAGGATGTGAAACCCAGCCCGATTTACAAGTTTCTTACGATTCTGGGGATTCTCGTGGTGTTGTCCTACGTCCTCGTTCTGTTTATCTTCGGCGGGCTGACGAAGTACTGGGATTCGACCTACACGGCAGCGCCGCCGTCCAGAGAGGGAATGCCTCGGACCCTGCCGCCCGAACCGAGACTGCAGGGAATGCCGGGACATATGGCAGATCCGCAACAGGACTGGCGGAATATGGTCAAGACCGCGAACGCTGAAAATAATGAACTTGGATGGGTCGATCAAAAAGCCGGCATCGCGCGGATTCCCGTAGGGGACGCGATGGATCTGATCGTTCAAAAAGGTTTGCCGCCGGTGCCAGCAACGCCGGCAGAGAAGAAGTAGGGATGAACAGAATGCGGTACATCGCGGGAGTCGTCGTTCTACTGGCAGCCTGTTTGTCTGCCGGAGCGCAGATGATTCCCGACAACGTCGGGCAATCCTCAAACGGACTGCCGCCCGCTCTCGTCAATGTGGGATTTGATCCGCAGCTGGATGCGCAGATTCCACTCGACGTGCAATTCAGGGATGAGACCGGTCAGCAGGTCCAGTTGAAACAGTATTTCGGACGGAAGCCGGTGGTCCTGGCATTCGTTTATTTCACGTGCCCGATGTTGTGCAACCAGGTGGAACAGGCACTTGTGGGCACGCTCAAGATGATTACCTTTAATCCGGGAACCGATTACGACGTGGTATTCATCAGCTTTGATCCGTCCGATACGCCAGACGAGGCTTTGCGCAAGAAGCATGAGGCCCTGTCCCGATTTGCACGCCCCGCGACCGAGCCTGGATGGCACTTTCTGACAGGATCACCCGAAGCAATCAATGCCGTGGCCAAGGCGGCGGATTTCCGCTATAGCTACGACGCGAAATCGAAACTGTTTGGGCACGCGAGCGGGATCCTGCTGCTGACGCCTGGCGGAAGAATTTCCCGCTACTTTTTTGGCGTGGAATATCCGGCGAGCAATGTACGGCTCGGACTGGTAGACGCCTCAGCCGGAAAAATCGGAACGCCAGTCGATCATTTGCTGCTGTTTTGTTACCAGTATGACCCGACCAAGGCTCGCTATAGTGCCACCGTATTAACGGTCATTCGCATGGGTGGTGTCGTGACTTTATTTTGTATGGCCATAGGGTTTGTGATCTTCCGCCGGCGTGAACATCGGCCGGGCGCTTCCGGAAGGTCAAGCGCGGATTTGCCGACGCAAGGAGCAGATTAGAGCCGTGCCGTCATCGCTTCCATTTTTTCCTGTAGAGGCATCGAATTTTGCGGGCAATGTCGATTCATTGTTCTCGTTTATTCTGCTTACTTGTCTGTTTTTTGCCGTAATCGTAACGTTGCTGATTATTTTTGCGGCCATCAAATTCAGGCGGCGGAGTGAAGGAGAAGTTGGGAACACGGTAGAAGGAAATACGGCGCTTGAAATCGGCTGGACCCTGATCCCGCTCGTCCTGGCCATTGCCATGTTCGCCTGGGGCGCTGTCATTTATGTTCATTTCCGGACTGCCCCGCAGAATACACTCGACATTTATGTCGTCGGCAAGCAGTGGATGTGGAAACTGCAGCAGCCGAACGGGCGCAAGGAAATCAACGAACTGCACGTGCCCGTGAACCGGGACATTAAGCTCATCATGGGCAGCGAAGATGTCATCCACAATTTTTACGTGCCGGCGTTCCGCGTGAAGATGGACGTCGTGCCCGGCCGGTACAATACCTTGTGGTTCCGGCCCACAAAAGTCGGCAAGTACCACTTTTTCTGTTCGCAGTATTGCGGTACCAACCACGCCATCATGGGCGGATGGGTGACGGTCCAGGACCCGGCTGATTATGCGGCCTGGCTATCTGACGAAGGCGGCGATCTGAACCCGGCCTCAGCCGGAGAAAAACTGTTCACACAGCTGGCCTGCGCCACCTGCCACATCGCAAATGGCACCGGTCGAGCTCCTTCCTTGAACGGGCTTTACGGAGCCAAGGTATTGCTGGCGGACGGTTCAACGGTCACAGCCGACGAAGCGTATATTCGGGAATCCATCGTTCAGCCGAAGGCAAAGATCGTGGCCGGGTATCAACCAGTGATGCCCACCTTCCAGGGACTGGTGACCGAGGAACAGATTTTAAATCTGACCGCGTACATCAAATCTCTGCAGACGCAGCCGGTACCTGCAAAAGGTGCGGGTATTGCGCCAGTAACAGCGGGGAAGAAATAGTATGAGTACGAAACCATTGGTTGCGGAGCCAGTTTATCCGGAAAAAAATTATCTGAACGAAACCTATGGCATCCGTTCCTGGCTGCTGACAACGGACCACAAGCGGATTGGGCTGCTCTATCTCGCCTCGGTGACGCTGTTCTTCTTTATCGGCGGATTCTTCGCCATGATGATTCGCCTGCATCTCCTCAATCCTGCCGGAACCATGCTGACGGCAGACGAGTATAACCGGATGTTCACGATGCATGGCGTCGCCATGATTTTCTTTTTCCTGATTCCTTCGATTCCGGCAGTACTCGGGAATTTCCTGATCCCGCTCATGATTGGCGCGAAAGATCTGGCGTTTCCGAAGATCAATCTCTTGAGCTGGTATGTGTATGTCGTCGGCGGAATCTTCACCCTGTATTCGATGGTCAACGGTGGGCTCGATACCGGCTGGACCTTTTATACCCCGCTGAGCACGGTGTATTCGAACTCCGCCGTGGCCCCCGCGGTTGTGGGGATTTTCATCACCGGATTCTCCTCCATTCTGACAGGGCTGAATTTCCTCGTTACCATTCACACCATGCGCGCGCCCGGAATGACCTGGTTCCGGTTGCCGCTGTTTGTCTGGGCGCATTATGCAACGGCAGTCGTCATGATTCTGGGGACGCCGGTCGTGGCCATCACCCTGGCGCTTGCCGGGATGGAGCGGTTGTTCGGGCTGGGCTTCTTCAATCCGGCCATGGGCGGCGACCCGATTCTTTTCCAGCACCTGTTCTGGTTCTATTCTCATCCCGCCGTCTACATCATGATCTTGCCCTCGATGGGCGTGATCAGCGAATTGATTCCGACGTTTGCCAGGAAGAAGCTGTTCGGCTACAGCTTTGTCGCTGCGGCGAGCCTGGCGATTGCCGTGATCGGCTTTCTCGTCTGGACGCACCACATGTTCCTGACCGGCCAGTCGACCTACGCGGCGTTGGCGTTTTCTTTCCTCACCTTTCTTGTGGCAATCCCTTCCGCAGTGAAAGTCTTCAACTGGACAGCGACACTCTATGGCGGATCGATTTCGTTTGACACGCCGATGCTGTACGCGTTCGGTTTCCTCGGGCTGTTCCTGATTGGCGGACTGACGGGCCTGTTTCTGGGCTGCCTGGGCACCGATATCCATGTTCACGATACCTATTTCGTCGTGGCGCACTTCCACTACATCATGGTGGGCGGCGCAGTGATGGGTTATCTCGGTGGCTTGCACTTCTGGTGGCCGAAGATGTTCGGTCGCATGTATCCCGAATGGCTGGCAAGAATCGCTGCGATTATCCTGTTTGTCGGATTTAACCTCACCTTCTTCCCGCAATTCGTACTTGGCTACATGGGGATGCCGCGCAGGTACCACTCCTACCCGCCTGAATTTCAGGTTTACAACGTGATGTCAACGGCAGGCGCTTCCATTCTCGCTGTCGGATATCTGCTGCCCATGATCTATCTGGTTTGGGCGGCGTTTTATGGCAAAGTGGCCGGGAACAATCCGTGGCCCGCAACGGGACTCGAGTGGCAGACCTCTTCGCCACCCCCAACAGAGAATTTCCATGTAACTCCAGTGGTCACCTGGGAAGCCTATGATTTTCACAACCGGCCGGATCTCGGGCTGGATGTACCTGCGGGAAAACCGGGCAGATTGTCGCCCGCGCCATCTCACGGGGACGATTAAGAAATGCCGGGCTCCGGCCCGGTGGGTCCAGGCGAGAGTTAGCGCCTGATACGAGTGGACAGAACAGGAGTGCGGAGTGCATCGCACCGGCGAACTATACGGACAATTTAAGACCCTTGAGCAGCAGAAGGATTCCGCAACGCTCGGAATGTGGATCTTCCTGGTCACGGAAGTCATGTTCTTCGGCGGAATCATGATGGCCTATACCCTAAACCGGCATGTTTATTTTCCGGCATTTGCGATGGGCAGCAACACACTCAGCCTGAAGCTCGGCGGGTTCAACACGGTCGTGTTGCTGGCAAGCAGCTTCACGATGGCCATGGCAGTGTGGTCCGCGCAAACCAGCAAGAAGACGCTCGTCTCCCTTTTTCTCGTGCTCACGATCCTGCTGGGGTTTGTGTTCTTCGGCGTGAAGTATGTGGAATACAGCCAGAAGTTTCACCATCATCTGGTGCCTGGGAAGAGTTTTGACATTTTCTATTGCGTGAATAATCCCGCCAAATGTGAAGACATCAGTCCGGAAGAGATGGCGACGGAACGCGAAGAACTGGAACGGGCCCGGGCCGCTGATCCCGACCTGAATTCGCATGCGCAACTCTATTATTCAGCTTATTTTGGAATGACGGGATTGCACGCGTTGCACATGGTGATTGGCGCAGGCTTGCTCTTGTGGCTTTTGAAGAATTCGTTCGCTGGTCTTTACAGCGCCCGGTGGAACACTCCGGTCGACATGGTTGGCTTGTACTGGCATTTCGTCGACATTGTGTGGATCTATCTGTTTCCGCTTTTGTATTTGATTGACCGGCACAAGTAGGAGAGACGCGCGTGGCTAGAAGCAAAGACGAACAACTCGAGCACGACCATACCGACCATATCGTTTCCCCGGGTGTGTACCTGACGATTATTTTGTGCCTTCTCGGATTGACCGGCGCAACCGTTGCCGCAGCCTACGTGAATCTCGGACAATTCAATATTGTCGTGGCGTTGGCCATCGCTACCTTGAAAGCGACGCTCGTTGTTCTGTTCTTCATGCATGCGAAATATGTCCCGAAGCGGACACAGCTGGTCATCGTTGCCGGGATTTTCTGGCTGGCCCTGTTGCTCTTCATGACCATGAGCGATTACATCACGCGCATCGATTATCGCGGTGTTCGATTCCCGGTGAACTGAGTGCACAGAGACGTTCACTCGACAAAAAGTACTACGTACTTTCCTGTAGGAAATTAAATCGCATTCTGAAATGAAGTGGGAAATTTAGAGGTGAGGGGAAGTACGAGCCGGCCCAGCCCTCAATCCCCTAAAGGGATCCTCGGCTCGCCTCCCCCACATGCGAAGACGAAGCACGCTGCGGACCATTGTAAGTCGTTTGTTTGTACCAGACTATACCAGCAGCGCTTGGTAAAAAGGCTCTACCCCCGGGGAAAATTTTACGTGAGCAGAATTTCTCAGCGCACAAATGCGCTTGACCTGTGCATCTTAACAGGTGGCGTCGTCTCCGGTAGCTTGACCAGTTTGACGCGGTGTTGCTATGTTGAAAGACTATATTGGGCTCAGTCTCGCCCGTAGGGTCCAAGGCTCCCTGTGGAGGGGCATCTTCATATCATGGGATTGACCAAGTTGGTTGTGCGAGGAGCACGGCAGCACAACCTGAAAAATATCAGCCTGGAAATTCCCAGGAATTCACTCACCGTCATTACCGGTCTCTCTGGATCCGGCAAGTCTTCATTGGCATTCGACACGATTTATGCGGAAGGCCAGCGCCGCTACGTTGAATCGCTGTCTGCCTACGCGCGGCAATTTCTCGATCAGATGGAACGGCCCGAAGTGGATGTGATTGAAGGACTGTCGCCATCGATTGCCATCGAGCAAAAAACGACAACACGATCTCCGCGCTCGACCGTCGGAACGATTACAGAAATTTACGATTATCTTCGCGTGGTCTATAGCTCCATCGGAATTCCGCACTGTCCGAATTGCGGCAAGCCGATTACCCGGCAATCGAGCGAACAGATCGTCCAGGCAATCTTGCACGGAGAACTCTGCAAGCCGGATGACCGCATCATGATCCTGGCCCCTATCGTGCGCGGCCGCAAAGGTGCGTACCGGAAGGAACTCGAGAAACTGGCGCAGGACGGATTTGTTCGCGTACGGATTAACGGCGAATTGTATCCGCTCGATGAACCACCACCACTGGATAAGCGGAAAAATCACACGATTGAAATCGTGATCGATCGACTGCTCGTGAAGCAGGGCATTGCCTCAAGACTCGAACAGTCGATTACAACCGCGCTGAAACTTGCCCACGGACTGGTGACGGTAGCCGTCGTTGGCGGGAAAGAGCATGTCTTTTCAGAAAAACTGGCGTGTCCGGATTGCGGATTATCCGTGCCGCAGCTCGAGCCGCGCTCCTTCAGTTTCAACTCGCCCTATGGCGCCTGTCCGGCATGTAACGGGCTCGGGTCGAAATATGATTTTGATCCGGCAAAGGTCGTGGTCGACTGGACCCGTCCGCTGTTTGATGGAGGACTGGGGCCCGGATCAGGTTCCGCAGCACTCAGAAGAACGCTCGAGCTTGGCGGCTATGCGCACGGGTTTCACCTCGATACTCCGTTTGAAAAATATCCGGCAAAAGTCCAGAACCTTTTGCTCTACGGATATCCGCCTGCTGCGGCGAAACGAAATGGAAATGAAACACCGGCAAAGCCCGCGACCGGGGAAAAAGGATTTCGTTTTCAGGGAATCCTGACCTTTCTTGAGAAGAATTTTGAAGACTCGAATTCCGATTCCTACCGGGAATGGATGACCCAGTACATGTCGGCGACACGCTGCAGCGTATGTCTCGGCAGGCGTCTCAGACCGGAATCACTCGCGGTCAAGCTCGCCGGATGGTCGATTTCCGATTTCACCGCGCTATCGCTCAGTGCCGCGCGCCCCGCCGTCGATACGATTCTCGCGGCGCTGACCCCGCGGCAAAAAGAGGTAGCGGCAAGACCGCTTGGAGAAATTTCAGAGCGGATCGATTTCCTGCTGGCCGTGGGCCTCGGATATCTGAGCCTCGAACGGTCCGCCGCGACTCTTTCAGGCGGTGAAGCGCAACGCATACGCCTCGCGACGCAGATCGGTTCACGCTTGCGCGGTGTGTTGTATGTTCTCGATGAGCCCTCGATCGGACTGCACGCGCGCGATAACGACCAGCTGCTGCATTCACTCGAGAAGTTACGCAATCTCGGCAACACCGTTCTGGTTGTCGAACACGATGAAGATACGATCCGGCGTGCCGATTATGTGGTGGACCTTGGACCCGGAGCCGGCAATGCCGGCGGCTATCTGGTCGCCAGCGGGAAACCCGAAGAGATCGCAGCCAGCAGGGAATCGCTGACCGGACAATATCTTTCCGGAATCACAAAGATTCCGGTTCCGGCAAAACGGCGAAGTCCAAATGGCAAGGCCATCCAGATTCTCGGAGCCAGAACGAACAACCTGAAGGATGTCGATGTCTCCTTTCCCCTGGGATTATTTACCGTCGTCACCGGCGTCTCGGGCTCGGGAAAGTCGACACTCGTCAACGACATTCTCTACCGTGCACTCGCTCAGAAATTGTACCGATCGATGGAGCCACCGGGCGAGTACCGGATGATTTTGGGAATTGAACACATCGACAAAGTGATCGAGATTGATCAGGCACCGATTGGACGCACGCCAAGATCCAATCCTGCAACCTACACGGGAGTCTTTGCGCCCATCCGCGAGCTGTTTGCGATGTTACCGGAGTCCCGTGAGCGAGGATACAAACCCGGGCGATTCAGCTTTAACGTAAAAGGGGGCCGTTGCGAAGCATGTCAGGGCGAAGGCTTGCGCAGGATTGAAATGAATTTTCTCCCGGACGTTTATGTGACGTGTGAAGTATGCCGCGGGCGGCGATACAACGCTGAGACCCTGGCGGTTCGCTACAAAGGTCACAATATCAACGATCTCTTGAATCTGCCTGCGAGTGACGCGCTCAAGGTTCTCGAGAATATTCCGCAGATCCAGCAGAAGCTCTCGACGATTGTCGAAGTCGGGTTGGGATATGTGCAGCTGGGTCAATCCGCGACAACACTTTCCGGCGGTGAGGCGCAGAGAATCAAGCTGGCACGCGAGCTGTCCAAACGGCAGACCGGGCGAACGATTTATATCCTCGATGAACCGACGACCGGGCTGCACTTCGATGATGTGCGAAAGCTGCTGGCAGTGCTGCAACGACTGGTCGATCTTGGGAATACCGTACTCATCATCGAACACAATCTGGACGTGATCAAACAGGCAGACTGGCTCATTGATCTCGGTCCTGAAGGTGGAGAAGGGGGAGGACGGATTGTGGCTCAGGGTACGCCAGAGCAGGTCGCCCGGGTGAAAAAATCCTATACGGGCCAGGCGATATCCCGGACACTTCCGACAAACGGGTCCGGGGTTATCAAAGAAAACGGAGATCGTAAGACGCTCTAGGCGTGAGCCGAAGCGGGCCTCTGATCGTGTTCGTTCTACTTGCGCCCGCTCTGGCTTCCTCGTAAAGTGTTGTCCATCGAATGAGCATCTATTTCACACAGCCCATTACCTTTGCTGGGGTGCGGACCTACCCGCTGGCTTCTCGGAAAAGCAAGGTCAACGTGCGTCAGTTTGCTCGGCCGGTTGGTTCAAAAACCTCCTTGACCGGGTTCCTCGATCGGCTGCCTGACCTCCTCGCAGCCAGCGACCTGCGAACCTTGCTCGGTTCGATCCACTCCGCGAAAAGGCAGAAAAAGGCCATCCTCTGGGGACTGGGCGGCCATGTCATCAAGGTCGGTGTCGGGCCGCTCCTCGTTGACCTGATGAAGCGGGGATTCGTTTCAGGCGTTGCCATGAACGGCGCGGCAATGATCCATGATTTTGAAGTGGCCATGGTCGGGAACACGTCAGAGGATGTCGAGACCGCACTCGGTCGCGGACAGTTCGGCATGGCCGAGGAAACCGGAAAATATATCAACGAAATGGCCAAGCTCGGACAGCGCCTGCGGATCGGCTATGGCGAAGCCGCTGGACAGTATCTCAGCAGCGGAATCTTGTCGCCGAAACACCCCGAAGCGAGTGTCCTCCTGGCAGCATACCAGTTGCGAATTCCGGTGACGGTGCACGTGGCGATCGGCACCGACATTGCACACATCCATCCGAGTGCGGAAGGAAGCGCATTGGGCGCAGCGACACAAACCGATTTTCGCCTGTTCTGCGCGCTGGTCCGCAAAATGGACGACGGCGGAGTATTCATGAATTGGGGTTCGGCCGTCGTTCTGCCGGAAATATTCCTTAAAGCAGTTTCGGTCGTTCGAAACCTCGGAGTTGAACTGCAGTCCATCACGACCGCGAATCTCGATTTTATTCAGCATTACCGGCCCCTGCAAAATGTAGTGAAACGGCCGACGGCCCTAGGGGCCGAGGGAAGTGAAGTCAAATCCAAGGGCATTGCCCTGACCGGCCACCATGAGCTTCTGTTTCCACTCGTCGCTGCGGCGCTTCGGGCGGGCTGGCCAAGGGCGAAACACAGGAAATGATGCATCCGTCTGACGAGAATTCTTCCCTGCCTCCGGAGTTTCCTGAGACGCTCGAGGCGCGAGCCCTGTCGCCCGTTCCCGCGGGTGAATCGGCCCGTCCGGAAACGGGCCTCCCTGAGCCCTCCCCGAGTGCCCTACCCGCGTCCCGTTTTCCGGCCGATCTCGAGATTACCTGGTCGTGGGCGCATTTCATCATTTTCCTCTTTTACGGCTTGATCAGTCTCGTTCTGGTACAAGGCGTTATGGCGGTTTATTATGCGCCGCATCAAAGACTGACCCGTGAGCAGCTTGAACAATATCTCATGTCCAAGCCGCAGTTCCTCCTGGGGAGCATGGTCATCTGGTACGCGCTCATTTTCTTTTTCCTGTATATCACCCTGTCGGTCTTGCGCGGACATCCGTTCTGGGAGTGTCTGGGCTGGCGGAAAATTCAGTCCTTTAATTCGGGACCACCCAAAAGCCCGTTGTTCTTCTTTTTGGCAGGTTCCGGATTGTCGCTGCTCGTCGCGGTGCTCAGTTCCCGGTTAAACGCTCCGGAAAACACGCCCATGGAGGAGCTGTTCAAGCATCGGCAGACCGCGCTCCTGTTTATCGCCATGGCCGTGCTGGTCGCGCCTCTGGTTGAGGAAACGCTCTTCCGTGGCTATTTGTACCCGATGTTTGCCCGATCCTTTGGAATCTGGCCGGGAATTATCCTGACGGGAGTGTTGTTCGGTTTCATGCATGGCGCGCAACTGGGCTGGACCTGGAGTCTTGTCAGCGTGCTTGTTACGGTCGGAATTATTTTCACATTTGTTCGTGCCAGAACCGGAAGCGTCCTTGCCAGTTTTATGATGCATCTCGGATACAACTCGCTGATTTCTGTATTTGCGTTAATCGGAACGCAAGGATTTACCAAGCTTCCGCCCGGCCACTGACCGGGCGATTCGTACGGCGGGACAGCTGAATCTCTAGAAAGAAAGGGAAATGAATGTACGTCGCGCAGCCGATTGAATGGACAGATGACGGAGTCGTGATGCTCGATCAGAGACGGCTTCCGGCCGAAGAAACGAGCTACACCTACCTCGATTATCGGGAGGTGGCGAAGGCCATTCACGATATGGTGATCCGCGGAGCGCCGGCGATTGGTGTTGCGGCCGCGATGGGAGTGGCGCTCGGTGTTCTTAAATCGAAAGCTGCTTCACTGGATGCACTGAAGAGAGAGTTTGCGGAAATTTGCGAGACGCTCGGACGGACGCGGCCAACGGCAGTGGACCTGTTCTGGGCACTCGAGCGGATGAAACGACGTTTCGCACAGCTCGTCGCTAGCGGCAGCGATTTGCCGGAAATTCGCGAGGCGATGGTTGCGGAAGCGCGTCTCGTGCACCTTGAAAAGAAGGCAACCGACGAAGCAATCGGAGCATTTGGCGCCGAATATATGCCCCGCGATGGCCAGGTGATGACGCAATGCAACGCGGGAGCGCTCGCGACCGCCGGGATTGGCACAGCACTCGGTGTGATTCGCGTGGCCTTCGAGCAGGGCCGCAAACTCCACGTTCTCGTCCCTGAAACTCGTCCGTATCTGCAGGGTGCGCGCTTGACGGCGTGGGAACTGAAGCGTGGCGGGATACCGCTCACCCTCATTACCGACAACATGGTTGGACATTTTCTGAAAACCGGAAACGTGCGCGCAATTGTAACGGGAGCCGATCGGATTGCCGCGAATGGTGATACCGCAAACAAGATCGGAACGTATCAGATGGCCGTGCTGGCAAAGGAAACGAACGTGCCTTTTTATATCGCTGCACCGATATCGACGTTCGACTTGTCGATTCCCGATGGTTCCGGGATTCCGATCGAAGAACGCAGTTCGAGCGAGGTCACGCACATCCAGGGAATTCGGATTGCGCCTGACGTACATGCGGCGCATCCGGCATTTGACGTGACTCCGAGCAAATACATCACCGCCATATTTACCGAGCGGGGAGTGGCCACAGCACCCTATACCGAATCTCTCAAACGGCTCTCCGAGACAGCAGCCCGTTCCGTCAGAGGCTAGAAGGCGCGTCGCCTCACTCGTAGCGCAGGGCCTCGACGGGGTCGAGTTTGGCAGCCTTCCAGGCGGGATAAACGCCAAACACCACCCCGATCAGCCCGCACATGACGAGAGCGGTAGCGATCCAGAAAAAAGACAGGCTCGCCGGGAAGTGCGCAACGTAACGCAAAAGCAGTGAAAGCCCTGCGCCCAGAAGCACCCCGACCACTCCACCGATCGCGCTGAGCGTCACTGCTTCGGTCAAAAACTGCAACAGGATATTGCCGCTTTTTGCTCCAATGGCCTTGCGGACGCCAATTTCTCGGGTACGTTCGGTCACCGAGACCAGCATGATATTCATAACCCCGATCCCGCCGACCAGCAGCCCGACCGAGGCCACCGCAAACATGAGAACGAAAATCAGGTAGCTAATCTTGTTCCAGAGATCGAGAAAATAGTCGGAGGTAAAGAGCGCGAAATCATCTGGCTTGTCGTTACTGAGCCTGCGCTTCCGGCGAAGCAGATCACGGATCTCTTCCACCGCTTCGCCGACCACTTTCGGATCTTTGGCCTTCGCGAAAATCACGTAGTCTCGCTTGTTGGGATAGAGTTTGCGCAGCGACGTCACCGGCATGATCGCAATGTTGTCTTCGGGATTTGAGCCGCCCGATACTCCCTGGCGGCGCTTTTCAAGTGTGCCGATTACCGTAAAAAGCTGGCCGTCGACAGTGACTTCCTGGCCGATCGCGTCACTGGCGCCTCCGGGAAACAGCAGATTTGTCGTGTCGTAGCCGAGCATGACGACCGGGGCCCGGCGTTCCGTATCGGTGTCATTGAATGCACGGCCGTTTGCGAGCTTCAAGTCAAAAATCTGAGAAATGGATGGAGAGTTTCCCTGCAGGATTACGTTCTTCGCGCGAAAGGTTCCCCGGCGCACATCGGAGGTGCCTGAACCGAACTGCGGCTGAAAAATCCGCAACGAAGGGGACGCGGCCGCGACGTGCGGCAGATGCGACATCTCTTCTGCCCAATCCGCTTCGAGTTCCTTGCGGTTAAACCATTCGCTGGGCGGCCTTGAGAGTGAAGCCCAGGGAAAGCGGTAGCAAATAATGGTGTCTGAACCCAACTCCCGGATCCCGCCGAGCACGTTGTCATTGAGGCCGTTGATCACCGAGCTGACCGTGATGACGGTCATGATGCCGATCACGATGCCAAGAATGGTGAGGGCCGAACGCAGCGGATTGAGGCGCAGGGTATCAAGCGCCAGCACAATCTGTTCGCGAAACTCGGCAAATTTGCCGTGGGACCGAAGTCCGCGCAGGGGCATCAGTTTCGGCTGCGTCAGCGCTTTTGGGACAGAGGCCATCAGGGAGTCTTCATTCCGAGCGCAACGCCTCGACGGGATCAAGCTTTGCAGCCTTTGAAGCGGGGTAGGTTCCAAAGAACAGGCCGACGCCGAGAGCGACCGCCAGCCCTCCGATGACGGACCAGAGTTGCACCTCACTGGGCAAGGGCGAGAGGAGTGAAACCAGCTTTGCCGCAGAAACACCCAGAAGCACGCCAATCGCTCCGCCAATGGCTGCCAGGGTAGAAGATTCGATCAGAAATTGCAGAAGAATATCGGAACGGCGGGCACCCATGGCCTTGCGGATCCCGATCTCTCTGGTTCGTTCGGTCACACTCACCAGCATGATGTTCATTATGACGATGCCGCCGACGACGAGTGAAATGGATGCGATCGCGATCGTCACGAGAAAGAAGGACTGGCTGATGTCTTTCCAGAGGGATAGAAACGAGTCGCTGGTTTCGATGGCAAAATCGTCCTTCGTTCCGTAATCGAGGTGATGACGGCCGCGCATGATCTGACGAACTTCGTCAACGGACTCTTGTATCTTGTCGATTGAATTGGCGCGGGAGGTGACGCGCAGGGACTCCTGCTGCGAGCCGTAATCTTTCAAGTACGTCGTGAGCGGAATGATGATCCAGTTGTCGAGCGAAGTCCCGAGCGAGGATCCCTGCTTTTTGCCAACGCCAATGACCTGGCAGCCGATATTGTTCCAGCGAATTTCTTTACCGACCGGATCAATCCCGGGAAGAAGATTCTCAATGATGTCCATGCCAACCACGCAGACAGGAGCCGCCGTGTGCAGGTCGGCATCGGTCAAGTGCCGCCCTTCGATAAGATCCACGTCGTAGAGTTCGGCCATCTCTGGCGTCCAGGCGCGGAGATTGGTGTCTTTCAGCGAATTCAGGCCACTGCGAATTTCGGCGCGGCCCCCGATGGCGGCCCCCACAGCCTTGCAGCTCTTGCAGGAATCGCGAATGGTGTCGTAATCGTCGTAGGTGATGCGTTTGCGCTTCTGGAATTCAATGAAATCGTCGACGTTGGTGACAATGGAGGGCTGCTTGGCGAGAGCAAAGACGTCCGCGCCAAGGTTAAAGACTTTGGTGGCGACATACTGGTTGGCCCCGTTAATCAGGCTGACAACCGCGATCACGGCGGCCACTCCGATGACCACGCCAACAAGCGTAAGCACGCTGCGCAGCTTGTGGGCCCAGAGGCTCGAGGTGGCGATCGAGACAGCTTCAGCGAATTGCAATGAGGAGGAGGACTTCACAATAGGTCGTTTCGTCTACACTTACAGTACGTGGCGGTGAGCTTGAAAGTTACGCGCGTTCGCTGAACGGGGCCAGGCCCGGGGCAGACAGCGCGCAGATGGCTCGGGTTCTGAACGATCAGCCTAAAGCCCACGGTCGTTGCGCTTGATCAAGAAACGACCAAGAGGACGAGCTGCGTACCCTTTTTGAGCTTTACGTCTCCTTTGGTCATTCCCAGAATCGCAGTCTGCTGCCCGTTACTCTTGCGAATTTCCAGCTGCAAACCGGGAATGCCGGCTACACCCACGCTCGAATCATTAAGAACGAGCCCATTTGAGATGTCGGCCCGATCCACGCCCGAGAGTGCGGCATGATCGGTCTCACCGGGAACACCTCTACCTCCCGCGATCATACTGTTGTATTGACCCTCGGGCTCAGGTGCGAGCGCTCTGATCAGCATATGAACGGTTTGGGACTGCCCATTCTTTGTTTTTACCCCGTCGAAAATGATACCCACCATTGCTTCCGATTTTGAGGCCGTGGCTGGTTCCACAGACGTAATGTGGCCGACCAATGTCGCCCCTTTTTTCAGCAAAACGTCTTTCCCTCGTTTAACGTCTTGCGTGGTTTGAGCTTCCACTTGCTGTCCGACCGTCGTCTGCTGAAGATCAAGGGCGGTCATAAGTTTTGCAAGGATGATCGCATCTCCCGGCAAAGCAGGGGGCGATGTTTGTGCTGCCGCCGCGACTGCTGTCAATAAAACGACCAACAGAAAACTCACGTTTCGCATTGTAAAATCCTCCAACTACGTCGGGAGATGACGCGGGTCCCTCACGGAAAACGATCTGATGATACCAGAAAGGTCTGTGAGCGTCAGCGCTCCGTCGAATGCCCAGAAGATGGGACGGGAAATAAAAAAGGGCGCTCCGTTTGGGAGCGCCCTTTTGGTTTGAGGTTAGATTTCTCTTAGAAGGAGATCCGGGCCGTTACTTGAATTTCGCGGCCAGACACTGCCGAACCTACGAACGCACCGTACGGGCTCGTCGGGGGAACGACAGTCGAGATGATCTTGCCAAATTCTCCATTCGAGATATCTGACACGGGGTTGGCAAAGTTTGCATGGTTCAGAACGTTAAAGAAGTTGGCACCGATCGCTAGGTGCGCGCGTTCTGACAGGGCAAAATTCTTCAACAATGAAAAGTCGGTGTTGAAGTAGCCTGGTCCGCGGAAGAAGTTTCTCGGAATCGTGGAGAAGGACTGTTCAGTTCCAGTCGGTTGGAAGGCTCCGAAGTCCATGCAAGCCACGTTCACTGCCGCAGATGAGCAGGTTGTACGCAGATTGGTCGGGGAAACTGCTGGAACTGCGAGAAGCGCGGCAAAGGATCCGCCACTCAACAGCGGGTGCTGCTCCTCCATCAAATACGCTGTAGGGGAGGCCGCTGCGGTAGAAGATCGTACCAGAAACCATCCAGCCGCCGATGGCCGCGTTCGCGAAATGGTTCGACGACTTGAAGGGCAGTTCCCACAGGTAGTTTGCTGAAATATTGTGGCGCACATCGTAGTCTGCGTTGCTGTAATTCAGACCCATGCCTGTTGGGAACAATTGTGTAAGTTGGCTGTCGTTTGAGCTATATGGCAGCAAACCACCGTTTGAGACATCGTCGCCAGTATGGCTGTAGGTGTAGTTGAAGCGGAAGGAAAGACCATGGGTGGCCCGTTCCGTCAAGGAGACACTCAAGCCGTTGTAGTTTGAAATACCGCTGTTCGTCAGATTTTGCACGCTGCGGATCCGAAGATCAGGGCGGACGTTTGGCAAGCCTGCGAAAGGCGCCAGGCGACCACCAGCTGCGTTGACCCAAGGATTTGAAACGAACATGTCATAGCCGTGGTTCCCGACATAGTTGGCGTCAAACATCAACCGGTTCGTAATGGCGTGCTGAACTTCCAGGTTCCATTCGATGTAGGTCGGATTGACGATATTGTTGTTTACCGACTGATAGTTCGGGGTGGCGCAAGCTAACCCAGCTGCGTGAGCCGCCGCTGTGTAGTCAGCGAGGGTGCCCGTCGCTGACCCGGCAATACCCCGGAAGATGGTGTCGCACGTGTTTTGCGCTAAATACGCATTCCCTGGCTCTGCATTGGACTGCGGGATGCCGGCCGAGATTGTGTAGTCGTTGAGCGACAGTGAATTGTGCATGAAGCGGTCAACCAGCGTTGCGGGATAAAGGTCGCTGAACAAGCCAGCGCCGCCACGGATAACGGTGCTGCCAGACTTCCAATAGTTGCTATTCGGAGTCCAGGCAAAACCGACGCGGGGTTGCACATTTACCGCTTGCACGCTTTGGAACGCGCTTCCGAGGTTATTGACGAACAACGAGCTGAAGGGAGCCGTGTTGTCATGGGTTAGGTCAGTAAAGGTCGACGGAAACCGCGAGAAGCAATTCTGGTAGCACTGCGCATTGGAGTTGCGATCAATGCGCAGAGCGAGAGTTAGCTTCAGGTTGGCGTTCACCTTCCACAGATCCTGCGCGTATAGACCCAAGCTGTAGATACCCACTGACGTCGAGAGCAAGTTCGGGTGGCGTTGACGGATGTAATCGTTGTAGCCTTCCGAGAAGTCAGTAGTGCTCAGAATCAACATTAGAGGAATATTGAGCACAGTGTTGGAGTAGTCGGAAACCTTGTTGTAACGGAAGTTCCCGCCGAACTGCAGGGTGTGGTTGCCCTTGGTCCACGTGAAGTCATCGACGAGTTGCGCTTGGCTAACGTTGCGGCCTTGCGGGAAATCGTAGTTGATTCCGCCCATATTTGCCCAGGAAGATGTATCGAAGTTTTCGAGAGTTCCGGGATACAGAGATTGCGCGGCATTGGCTTGAGGCCCAAAGATCGCGCTGTACCACATACCGGAAACGATCAATTGGTTCGTCTTCGCAGGGCTAAAGATGTGATTCCAGTTGATTTGGCCTTCGTACTGGGGCTGGCTGCTGGTCATGGTAAAGGCTTGATTAATTGGATCGGTGTAGGTAGGCTGCAATCCGCGATCCATGCGATAGCGAACGTTCACGCGATTCGCATCATTAAGATGGAATTCAACGTTCGCCGCGAGAATCCATTCCGTGCTCAAGGCGCCGACATTCGTGCGGTACGATTCTGCGCAGGGAGTTCCCCCGCCAAGGTTCGTTCCATAGGCACCGTTCGTTGTCCCACTCAGGCCACCAAACGCTTCGAAGCCCGGAACTACGCCTCCAGATCCTCCGGACGTGTTCAAGTCGCCGCAACCGAGGTTATTCGTGCCGTCAACGCTGCTGTCGACCGGCACTGCTCGGTTAATCCCAGGTGCGCTGTCCCAGAGGTTGAACATGTTTGAGTAATACGGGCCAGAGTTGGCATTTCCGAACGAAGGCAGATTATTGACCACGGCCGCTCCAAATGCAGGAGTGGGCACGATCACGAGGTTGCTCGTGCCAAGCACGTAGCGCAGACCTTCGTAGTCAGCAAAGAAGAAGATCTTGTCCTTCTTGATCGGTCCACCGACGGACGCCTGCCACTGGTTGTTGTTTTCAGTCGGAAGCGGAGTCCCCGAAGCGTTGTTGAAGAAGTCGTTGGCGTTCATAACGCGGTTATTGTAAAAATAAACCGCGTTCCCATGGAACTGGTTGGTGCCCGTCTTTGTAACGTAGTCAACTTGGGCTCCAGCCTGGCGACCATACTGTCCGGTGTAGCCGTTGCTGACGACCGCAACTTCCTGGACTTCGTTTGTTCCGAGCAGCAGGTTCGAAGCCCCTGAGTTGTTCAGGTTCAGGTACGGATCGTTTTCATCGTTACCATTCATCGTGAACAGGTTCGAGGTCGCGGGCAAACCGAAGGCGGTAAAGTTTCCGTAACCGCCGCCGTTTGATGTATTCATCAAAACACCAGGCGCAGTCTGCGCAACCGCAGTCAAATCGTTGCCCGGATTCGGCAATTTGCTAACCAGATCCGCTTCAAACGTCGTCGTCAGGTTTGCATTTTCTACCTGCAACTGAGGCGGCGCAGCTTCGACCTGAACGACTTCACTGACGTTTCCAACCTCAAGTTTGAAGTTGAATGTCAAGTTCTGGCCTACCGTGACTGCAAGTGCGCGCTCTTCCTTGCGGAAGCCGGTCTTCTCAACCGAGAGACTGTAGTTTCCCGGTCTGACCAGGGAAATTGTGAAAAAACCAGAGTTGTCGGTAGCAGCCGTATACGTTTCAGTCGTGCCCAAGCTAACCAGCTTTACCGAGGCATCTGGGACCGAAGCTCCGCCTGGATCGAGCACGGTACCGGAAACGGCACCGGTCGTCCCTGTCTGGGCGGCAGTCCCGATCGCCATCGTTCCAGCAAATACGACTGCGAGGAGAAACAGAAATGCAACTTTAAACCACTTCATTCAAACCTCCTTGACGGTTTGGAGTCACCTTGCGATGACGTTTACTTCGAACTCTAACGCGAGCAAATAGGGGATCCGAGCAATTCACAAACTCCCCAAAATCGCAGAAATTTAGGTAAATGAAACCACCTACACAGGGGCAAACCTGATGCTCTATCATTGGCAATTGATTAACCAAACCACGAGGCATTTAACTTGTTTATTTTCTTTTAGTTGGGATGGTGTTTCCGGCGTCGGACGAGGAATTCATACTAAATTTGGTAGAACTGAAGTACTACTATTGAAATCCATATTCCGGCGTACTTCCGCAATAAAAGCTTCCGCATTTCCATTTGGACATCGAGTGCTGCAATGCTTTAGCGTGCGATGACGGGCCGTTCAGAAAACAAGCCTCACGGTTCCTTGCACGACGCTTATCGGTCGCAGCAGAAGGAAATGCTCCGCAGGGAACGGTGGGCGGAGTCTGCGTGAAGATAACCGTTCCGAAGTTGGTTGGGCCAAATGCCATCGAGGCATATGGCGCTCCGTAATTTGCATAGTTCAGCCCGTTGTACGCATTCATTCCCCACTGGAAGTTCATGCGTTCGTTGATATAGAAGCTCTTCCGAAGGCTCATGTCTCCCGCCAGAAAGCCCGGGCCGCGAATGGCATTTCGGCCAACGACGTCCCGTGAACATGGTTGCGGGCGCGAACTGATACGGAGCGGTCGGGTTGACGGCCGGGGTTCCGCCGCCAGCGAGGATGCCGAAGAAGGGATTTGCGACGCACCACCATCCGCCGTGACGCTCAAATGGTTTGATCGATAGATCTGTGAATTCAGGAAAAACGTGCGTCATTTCGTAGCTCGTTCGTCTGTAAAAGATCTTAGGAAAATCGGTGAGAGCGATTTCGTTACGAGTGACGAATCCGTTCCGCTAACGCCCGCGCGCGCTGGCGAGCGATTTCGACGAACCGTGAATCTGCGGCGATTTGATCAAGAAGCGGTAAGGCCCGTGCAGGCTCGGGAAGGATTCCCTTGTTGAGGTCGGTTTCAAACTGCATTAAGGCATCATTGACTCCAAGGCGATCGTATTTTGCCCTTCGCTGCAGGAGCTCCAGCAATTCTTCTTCGCGGGCCAAACCTTCGCAAATCTGCAGCAGTTGAATGGCGGTTGAATTCAACGTGTAGTTGAAGGTTACGCTGTACGTCTCGGTTGCGCTCTTCCACTCAAATGTTTTTTCCCCCAAGTTGGCGATTTTCCGGTGAACGTCAAGATCGAGGCCTTTGAAATATCCCAACTGGCGGATCAGCTCGAACATTTTCGATCGCAACGGAGCGCCAATCTCGAAGGAAACGGCTCCTGGGTCATCGGTGAGCTGGCGGATTTCAACGCTCGGCGGATCGCTGTTTTGCGGGATCTTGATTTCGATAAATTCGGGAACACTGGACTTAAAAATTCTTCGGTACGTGAAAACCCCGCCCGATGGAGCTGCCGACGCGATTCCTGCTGCGGCAAATAAAAAGAACAGCAAAATTGAACGAAGGAACTGACGGCGGTAACTCATCGATTTGTAGGAATGCGAGGCGGGCGATTTGTCGTTGCTCGGTAACGGAGGACGGGGCTAACCGAAGAACGTGAAACTTTCTGCCGCGGATCTCCGTGCTTTAAAACTCCGAAACGCTCTTCAAACTGACGGGCTTGTAAATAACAGAGTCCGATCGCCAAAGCATCCGCAGCGTGCGAGGGTTCCGGCGTTTCCTCGAGATTCAGCAAGGCCCGGACCATCGTCTGCATCTGCCGCTTATCGGCATGACCATAGCCGGCTACACAGGCTTTCACTTCGCGTGGAGAGTAGCTGCGAACCTCGATGTGATGCTGCTCGGCAGCGAGAAGTACGACGCCGCGCACCTCTGCCAAACGCAAAGCGGTTCTCATATTTAAGGCGGTAAACACGGATTCAACCGCCATGGCCTGGGGTTTGAATCGGTCAAGAAGCTCGGAGAGAAGCTCGTGAACGTCATGGAGCACGGCTGCCGGAGAATCCTTCTGGCGTTTTGGCGCGACGCGAAAGGCTCCGTAGTGAATCACGCGGCACGTTTTGCCGTCGGTCTCGAGGATACCGTATCCCGTCGGGCCTGCTGCTGCTGGGTCAACACCCAGAACGCGAAAGGCGCCCATGGGCTCCTCGCCGTTTGCAAGATGGATCATCGACGCTATTTTACGGCCAAGAAGATTCAGCTTCCAATTATTTCTCGAAATTGTTGCGGCAGAAACGCAAAACGGCTACGCGTCGATCGTGCGCAGCCGCTTACGGGAACCTTCGTCGCGCGTTAGCTCAAGTGGCGCTGACTGCGGCCTGAATTTCCGACTCGTCGATGTCAAAATTCGAATACACGTGCTGGACATCGTCATGCTCTTCCAATGCTTCGACGAGTCGAACCATCTGTGCCGCTTGTTGCCCGGTCAGCTTGATGTAATTCTGCGGAACCATTCCGACCTCTGCGGAGGCGGGCGTAATTCCGGCTTTTACCAGGGCTTCCTTCACCGCTTCGAGCGATTCCGGCGGCGTGATGATGTACCAGGCCGACCCGTCGTCTCTCATGTCGTCTGCGCCGGCTTCCAAAACCAGATCGAGCAGCTTGTCTTCGCTCGCCGCTTCTTTCGGAACGCTGATTTCGCCCTTGCGGTGGAACATCCAGCCGACTGCGCCGGCTTCCGCCATGTTGCCGCCATTCTTGCTCATCAAATGACGGAATTCACCGACGATGCGATTGCGGTTGGTCGTGACCACCTGAATCAGAAGGCCAACGCCGCCCGGGCCGTAGCCCTCGAAGGTCGCTTCCTCATACTGTTCACCTTCGAGCTGCCCGGTGCCACGCAAAATCGCGCGCTCGATGTTCTCATTCGGCATATTCTCGTTTTTGCCCGCAAGAATTGCGGTGCGTAAGCGGGGGTTCGAGTTGGGATCGCCTCCACCAATGCGTGCGGCAATCGTAATTTCGCGAATGACGCGGGTGAAAACGCGACCGCGCTTCGCGTCAGTCGCCGCTTTTTTGTGCTTGATTGTGGCCCATTTTGAGTGCCCAGACATGACAATTCCTCGTTGTAGCTCGTGACCGCATCGCGGTCATGAAAATTTTCAATGTTACCCAGCCACTTGCCAGGAAGCAAAACGCACAGCATTTGACCTGATGAGTGGGGTCGCCTGTGTGGAGACCTGGATGCCGAAAGGAAGCCAGGACAGGCAACTTCCTTACCTAACCCCTGAATGTTAGCACAGTTAGCCTTACTCGGAAACCTTGGATCAGTCGCTTGGATCAGTCGCTTCGCGTGCCGCTCTTTGGAAATCGGCTTCGGCCGACAACGCTTGAAATGGCCCTTGTTTGCAGGCCAAAGCCAGCGCCAACGTCAGAGCTCCCGCATCATCTCCCGATGTTCTTGTGACTGAGAGCCCCGCGACGCACCGCTCCCAGCGTGAATTCCAGAGATTCCTTTGGAATGCTTGTGACAAAGGGCTCGACGGCCCACCCCAAACCTGCCGGGATATCGCGCGTCAATGAAACGACCTGATTCTGCAAATAAACGCCGCCCTCTTTTTCTTCCAGGCGCCACCAGGTCTCCATCCGCCACAAAAATCCGCTATCCTCGCCAGGAGCAAGTTCCTTTTCCGTTTTTGTGCCGGGATTCTCCACTTCCGAGATGCGGACCGCCGAACTGCGGCTGTGCGCTCGTGTCGGTGAATCGTGAAAATAGGTCACCTTATGTTCGGTGTCGAGCACGACCGTGACAATTTTCACCCGACGGAATCGCAGGAAAACGAGGAAATCGTCTCCGTGGTGTTCTTCAATCCTGGCTTGTTCCACATCCGGTGCAAAGTAGTTGGCGTGGTGATTGTAATCCTCGAGGATCGCCAGAACCTCCGGCAACGTTTTACCGGGGATAAAGATGATTCTCTCCCAGTCATGAATCATTCCTCCAGGAATGTCTGCCTCCGGGTTAGACCTCCTGGTCCGTTCGAGCAGCACTTCACCGCGCTTCAGCTTTTCGTAGGCTGATCCTGCCGCGGACTGGTCTTCGCCATCAATCCACAGAAAGTACTCTGAGCGTAACGTGCTCGTGTTTTTCTCGTCGGTTTTCTGGACATAGGCATTGAAAGCGCGAATGGTTTTTTCAGTCAGCGCGGGATGGAGCAGCTGCAGCGGCTCGGCGAGGGGTGGATGGAAGGTCATGACGAGGACAAGGCAGACACCCGGGGCTCTCTTGCGGAAGGTAGACGTAGCCATCTCGGTGATTATCGCGGAATTCCCACAAATCGAACATAGCCCCCGTAGGTCATTGCTTTCGGTACTCGTAACTGCAAGATAAATAACGCCTTATGTCAGCTAAAAGGATGGCGGGAAATTGGCGGGTTGGGTAGCTCGCACACGATCCCTTGCAGGACCGCTGTCCCCGCGCGGCCCCCAACCCACTGCGGCTAATCCTAAGCGCGATGAGCCATCCATCCAATGGCCCGATGGCTCCAAAGGAAACGGTACCTCGGTCGTGGTACGGATGCCCTACGGCCAACTAGGGCTGCGGTGTTGCGTTCTGCTTCACAGGAGTCGCTGCAGGTGTTGTGACTGGCGGGCTGCCTACGAGGCGCAGGGTCACGTCTTTCGTTTGACCTCTGCGGAGAGGGATATTTCTGTGCCAGTCGGAGTTTGCTCCGTTTGCTGAAGCCCGTAGATCGTAACTGTCCTGTTTCAATCCGGTGAGGATAAATCGCCCCTTGGGATCGGTGTGG
This sequence comes from uncultured Acidobacteriota bacterium, assembly GCA_963831545.1. Taxonomy (GTDB): domain Bacteria; phylum Acidobacteriota; class Terriglobia; order Acidiferrales; family UBA7541; genus Acidiferrum. The sequence goes on along the minus strand of CAWHQX010000016.1, from coordinate 99,260 downwards.
GTCGCGTGCGGTGAAAGTCCGCCGGACGATTCACAGCTCACGGCGGCGTTTGCGACCGGTTTTCCGTCCACTCCGAAGACCGTTCCGGTGAGCGTGGTGCCACCCTTTTTCGGAGCTTGCGCCTGGAGTCCCGCAGCACACAGAGCGAAGATCCCAAACAAACCCACGAGTACTCTTTTTCGAATCATCACCACTCCTTTACGGACACGTCCAGTCTAACGTCGAGAGGAGCGGACGCAGAATCGATCGGAACGAATGTGCCTGAATTAAAACCTGTCGAACAGGACAGCTGGGACTGGCTGGTCGTTCGAGGAATTTATGGCAGTTGAAGATCCACGGAGTACACATCAACGCCTCCGTGGTCCACAGTGACATACACAGAACCATCAGGGCTTAAGCCCGTAAAGATGCAACGGCTGGCGCCGAAACTCAGCAAGTCGCCGAATTTCGTGACGCGCTCCACTTCTTTGGTCCTCATGGGAATGCGGAAAACGGATTGTTCCAGTTCATCCACATCCTGAAAATAGAGAGCGTCACCGCCCGGTGACCAGCGCAAGGCGGACGGGAAGTTTGCCTCAGCCAGCATGACCCACTTCTTCGTCTGGCATTCATAGAGCCACACTTGTTTCTTTTTCGGATGCAGAGCCGCAATATAACGGCCATCGGAAGACCAACGAGGATCGATGAGGCCTTCAGAACCTTCAAGCGTTGTAAGCTTTGAGGTTTCAAGATCGAGGATCCGTATGTTCGTCTCTCCGGACGACTCGGTGTCCTGGACGTCCATCACGATTTCACGACCGTCCGTTTTCCAATCACCAGACATCGTTGCCCAGTTATTGTTCGTCGGCAGTACCGGTTTCGGTGTTCCCCCCTTTGAAGAAACCACATACAAGCGCGGTTGCTTGTCGAGAAGAAATCCAGTGAACAGAATCTGTTTTTCATCAGGAGACCAGGCTGGTGCAAATGCTCCGGCAGCTTCCGCCGTCAATTCCATTTTTCCAGTCCCGTCCAGTCGACTCTTCCAGAGAGTTCCACTTTCTCTCGCCGTATACACCACATACTGGCCGTCGAGGGAAAAATCGATATCCGTTGCGCCCGACTCTGTCAGGATCGCGGTCTTCGCTGAAGTTTTGGGATCGATGCGCAGCAACTGATATTCATTTTGTGAGCCGATCACAAAGACACGATTGGCGGTCGACAAAGCGACCGGATGATCGTAGGCAATCGGTCCCGTCGTAAGTTGCAATGGACCGTGCGTCTTTGAGAGGACCCTTGTCTGTTCTTCCACGAGCCACAGACTTGCACGGGTATCGACAGCCAGGCTCGCGCGAAGATCTACGCCCGAGGAAAACGCAAAATATTTCCCGCCGGCGAGCCACGTTCCGCTGCCTTCATGCGGACCGCCTTGTCCCTCCGGCAATACGCGCCGCAGAGTCGAACCATCGGCCCCGATTTCCCACATCGAGTCGGTTCCTTTGGAAGGCTCCATCTGTGTGAATCGAAGCCTTTTTCCGTCCGGAGACCAGACAATGGAATGCGGCGCGGGATGATAACGTCCGATTTCTCGAACCGCCGCTCCTTCCGTAGACGATATTTTTATACTCTCGCCATCGATAAATGCGATCTGATCGCCGCGTGGTGACCACACCGCTTCTTCGACCATCAGGTCCCCCACTCTTCTGGGCGCGCCGCCCTGAACGGGCCAAAGCCACAACGGCGTTTCTTCTCCGCGATGGGTCAGCTGTCCAATCAGAAACTGCGAATGATCTGGCGAAAGATCGAAAATGCGAGTGTTGTCGAACGGCGTTGGCGTTTTCTGTGAACTGCCGCCCTCGACCGAGGTCTGCATCAGATTCCAACCAGACACATCGCGGTTCACAAAATAGATGCGGCTTCCATCGGTCACGAGCCTGCCCCAAGGGTCAACCTGACCGGTATGAGTCAGTTGACGCACTGCCACTACGCGGGGTTGCGCTTTCGGCCAAGCCGCAAAGAGCACAATTCCCGCCAAGACGAAAAGAATCGCTGCGGCCTGCCACCAGGTGAGATAGACGCCGTTCAGATAGGCGGAGATTTTCTTCGGTGCCCCGACCAGAGCGAAGGGGCTCGTCTCGATTTTAAACGTTGTGAGCGGTTGCCCATCGTTCGTGACGCTGACGGCAGTCGTCACGACGGGAGACTCGGGTAGTACCGGGACGACAGGTGCGATAAAGCGATACCCCTTGCGCGGAACGGTTTCGATAAAGATCGGGTTTTCCGCGTTATCGTTCAGTGCCGCGCGCAGTTTCATGAGGGCAGTATTGAGACTGCCATCGAACTCGACGAACGTGCCTTCCGGCCAAATTGTTTTTCGGATCTCATCCCGGGAAAGAATTTTCCCAGGAGACTCAAGGAGCAAAGCCAGAATCTTGAACGGCTGTTCCTGGAGTTTTACGACCGTACCTTGGCGCAGCAGTGTGCCTCGGTCGAGATCGACTTCGTACAAGCCGAATCGAAGTTGATGGCTGCTCGCTCTGGAAGAACTGCTGAGTGGCAAAGTGCACCGGCTTTCAAGGCGACCGAGGGGGCATTCTACACCAGAAAAGTGGTTGATGAAAGACGATATGTTTAAGACATGAATGGGCTTAATTGTTGATAAACGAACTAGAAGGAGTTCGTTTGACGACCCTCGGGTTCTAGACCATCGTGTTGCCGTGTGCTCCTGCTCTCGCCGAGTCCCCAAGTACTCGCCGGGAGTTTCGCCTGGTGATCTGGCTCACGCCCGATACAGGCGTCTAAACACACTCTGAACCAACGGGAATGACTGCGTCCCGTGCCTCCGTCGGAAGTAGGGCACGGACGCGGTCGACCCTCCTGAAATAACAAGCACAGAACTTAGGGCTTTCGGGGATCATTCGCCCGGTAGTAGCTGAGCGCCGCCCGGACACCCATCCAGCGGAAGGGCTCATTCGGGATATAGAGAGGCGTTCGATTCAGGTACGGGAACCAGGACCATTCCTGGCTTTTTCCGTTCGACCAGATCGGCCACGATCCTGCCAAAGACAGAAGTCAGGTTCAGGCCGTGCCCAGAAAATCCGATCGCGTAATAGAGATTGCTGTTCCTCCCCATGCTCCCTACAGCGGGTTTTTCATCGAGAGACATGTCGACGGCGCCGCTCCAGGTCCTTTCAAACGGCGTATCGGCGAGCTCCGGAAAAATCTTGACCAATTCGGTGTGTAATCCCTCGAATCTTTTTTCGGCGCCCGCAGGCTCTCGCAAACCGTTGTTAAAAACGTAATCGACCGGACCACCCCCAATGTGAATTCGATTCTCTTTTGTTAGGCCCAGGTAGTAGACCTCGGTCCGAGAATCGTTAAAAGGGATTCTCTTCTTCCAACCGATCTCGGCTAATCGCGCCCCAGCAAGCGGGGCGGTCATGGCCACATAATCGAAAATCGGAGCTGTCGCACTTCGTAAATATCCCAGTTTCGAACTGTAGGCGTTCGTGGCGAGCACGAGCGTTCGCGCGCGGATCATTCGTCCGTTCGCCAGGGTCAGAGAACATCGTTCGCCCTCCTCGAGACGAATCACAGGCGAATTCTCGTAAATTTCTACGCCGCTTGAGAGGGCAGCGATCTTGAACAGGTTGACCAGTTTGCCGGGATGCGCCTGGCCGCTATTCGGGTCAAACGTCGCACCCGGATACGCGTCCGTCCCTATGACATCTCGAACTTTGCTTCGGTCCCAATATTCGTAGGGAAAGCCTGCGCCCCGGGCCTTCCGGACATACTCCTCGGCCTCGCGTGCCTGCTCATCGGTATTACACATTTGCAGCGCGCCCGCTTGTTCGAGGTCCGCATCGCAGTTGAAGCGTAAAGCCAGATCGCCGAGCCTTCGCGCATTGTCGACCGTCAGATCGTAAACGCGCTTGTCGAGGACCGGATTGCCGCTCCACTCCAAATAGGAATCTTCCGTCGAAGTGAGCAACATTGCGCCATTCCTCGCCGAGGCTCCGTTGCCACACCTGGCCGCCTCAAGCAGAATAACGCGAGCCGTTCGAGCCATTTCCTTTAGATAAAACCCTGCTGACAACCCGGTCAAGCCGCCGCCAATCACCGCAATATCGGCTTCGACATCACGCTCGAGCGGAGGTCCTTCGGGCAAGAGAGCGTCTGACCAGTAGCTTCGGTTGGCCTCAAACGACGTCTTCTCCGGCAGCAGGGCTGGAAACACCGCATTGATCGTTCCCGTGGTCGCCGCTGTCGCAACCCCGGCCACCGTCGCCGTCTTCAGAAATCCGCGGCGATTTGTAACCGCTTTTTGCTCATCCATAGAAGATATCCACAGGCTCGGGCACTCTAATCGAGCAAACTCTTCCGGACCCCAAGGTGAATCTTACACAAACCGCACTGCAGAAAATCGTTCAAGACGGCACTGGCAAATTCTTAACTACCTGATGCGGAAGGGGTTGCATTTATGTTACTGTTACGCCTGTTGTGGCTCTATTCGTGCCTAACTTCCCTTTGCCACGGATGGGTGTGCCCACTTACTTTTTCTTGCGTTTATTCCGGAGATTACAGGCATTCCCTGATCTGAATTTCGGATTCATTCACCGAGAATAGTGTTTTCTCCCTTTTCTCCGTCAGTTGATCAGGCCGTATCCGATTCCTTTGGGGGCTAGGTTGCGCACCACTCTCAAAATTGTGCTTCCTCTTGCAATCAGCGTGATCTGCGTCTCGCTGCTCTATTCCGCTTATCAACTGCGAACGGAACGGCGAAATCTCCGCAGCGACCTGACACGCCGTGCGGCCACTCTCGCCGAAAGCCTGCAGGATAGCATCGAAGCAGCGACCGGACAAACGACCAGCAAGAACGTGCAGCGCATCGTTGCGCGCTTTGGTCAGCGGGAGCATCTCCTGGGTCTGGGCGTGTATGACCGTTCGGGTTCCGTCGTGGCACTCACCCCCGGATTACCCGCGTACTTTCAGTCGCAACCGCCTGTTGCCGTGAAGGCTTTGAAGTCGGACGCCGGTTCAAACGAGTTCCTGAACGCGTCTGATCTTCCGGTCCACATCTACGCGCTGCCGCTTCATCGAGGCTCCGAGCAAAGCGGAACTCTGGTCGTCGTTCACGATACGAGCTATATCAACCAACGCCTGAAACTCGAACTTCGCGATTCTTTGCTGACCGCGCTCATTCAAACGCTGCTCATTACCTCGCTCGCGTTTATTCTTGTGCGGGCAAACTTTACCGCTCCCCTAGCGAACACGGCGAAGTGGTTAAAGACCCTGCGCGCAGACGCTTCGGGCTCTCCCCCGGGGTTGCCCAAGGGAGAGATGTTTGATCAGATCCACCAGGAAGCCAAATTTCTTGCCAATGCGCTGCAGTCTGCTCGCGCGGCTGCCTGGGCTGAAGCCCAATTGCGCGATTCACAATCCTCCGTGTGGACCGCGGAACGCTTGCGCGTCAGTCTGCGCCGCAAACTCGGCGCCAAGCCCCTTTTTGTTGTGTCGAACCGCGAACCCTACATGCATCATCTTCGCGAGCGCGACAAGGCAATGGAGATCATGATTCCGGCCAGCGGCCTGGTCACTGCCCTTGAACCGGTTCTGCAGGCGTGCAATGGAACCTGGATCGCACACGGGTCGGCAAATGCCGACCGCCAGGTCGTCGATTCGAAAGATCGCATCCAGGTCCCGCCCGACCGCCCGGCGTATACGCTCCGCAGGGTGTGGTTAACCCGAGAAGAGGAGCGCGGTTATTATGAAGGTTTTGCCAATGAAGGGCTCTGGCCGCTCTGTCATATTGCACATACGCGTCCGATTTTCAGGACCGACGACTGGAATTACTATCAGAAGGTAAACCGGAAATTTGCCGACGCCGTGCTGCAAGAGATGGAGGGAACGCAATCGCCCATCCTCCTGGCGCAGGATTACCACTTCGCGCTGCTTCCCAAAATGGTCAAGGAAGCGAGGCCCGATGCTGCGGTAGCGATTTTCTGGCATATCCCCTGGCCGAACGCCGAGGTTTTTGGCATCTGCCCCTGGCAGAGAGAACTCGTCGAAGGTCTGCTCGGAGCGGACCTGATCGGGTTTCACATCCAGACCCACTGTAATAATTTTCTTGAAACCGTGGACCACGCACTGGAAGCCATTACCGAATGGGACCGGTTTGCCGTCAACCGGCAGGGCCACGTAACCAGAGTTCGTCCGTATCCCATCAGCGTTTCATTCCCGCAAAGTTTGCCGGTCTATGCGACGAGAAATTCCGGCGAGGAGCGTGCCGCAATCTGTTCGGAACTGGGGATTGAAGCCTCGCTGCTTGGTGTTGGAGTCGATCGCCTGGATTACACCAAGGGCATTCTCGAGCGCTTTCGCGGGGTCGAACGGTTCCTTGAACTCTACCCGGAATACCGCCGGCGCTTCTCCTTTGTGCAAATTGGCGCCCCCAGCCGTACCGACATTGTCACGTACCAGCAATTTATTCGCGAAGTACATGCAGAGGCGGAGCGCATCAACAACCGCTTCCAGGAGGGACAATGGAAACCCGTGGTCTTGCTGGCGCGCCATCATTCCCACGAGGAGATTGAGCGCTATTACCGCGCCGCCTCAGTGTGTCTTGTGACCTCCTTGCACGACGGCATGAACCTGGTCGCCAAGGAATTTATCGCGGCCCGCGAAGATGAGCGCGGGGTTCTGATCCTCAGTTCATTTACAGGTGCTTCACATGAATTGACAGATGCGCTTCTTGTGAATCCATACGACGCACAGCAAATGGCCGAAGCCATCTACAAAGCGCTGACCATGACGGAAGAACAGCAGGAAACCCAGATGGCCCACATGAGGAAAATCGTCCACGAAAACAACATCTATCGATGGGCGGCCAATCTGCTTTCGGATCTGACCGAAATACGAATCGAACTCCCGGAGCGGGAGCCCAATCAGGTGACATTCATTGACGACGCTCCGATTGCAAAATCAAAATCAACCGGTACGGGTTAAGGGCATCCCTTAGCGTAATTGGCCTGGTTCAATTCCTTTTTTTCGGGCTTCGTCCAGAAGATCGTCAATCTGTCCCTGCAATTTTTTCTTCTTTTCCTTGAGAACCGGAATCTGCTGATTCACCGGCACGCGGACGTATCCGTTCGGAATCTCAGTACTCGCTTTTTTCACCGTCTCCCCTTGCTCAAATTCCTTGAACGCGGCGAGCTGCTGGTCAACCGCTTCAAGCTGGGTCTGGAGCTTCGTGAGGTTTTCACGGATCCGCGATACGGTTGCCGGATCGGCGGGTTTATCGGGATGCAGACCGTATTTCTGGTTTCCCTTGTTTCCAACGACCGAAACCGTTCCCCCAGCCCCAGCCAGATTTTCGTTTGTCCAGACTTTCCTGGGCGCCTGGCTCGTCCCCTGCGGGTCGGCAGCCGGAGGAGCGGGAGCTCGAGTCACGTCCGGGTTTGGTGGACTGGCGGAAGACTGCGCCAGGAGGATCGGGCTAAACACGGCCATGAGAACGGCAGCGCTCAAGCTTGCTCGAAGCATAGAGTTCCTCCGATAACTCGGCAGGGGGTCGTACTAGAACTGATTTTAGCAGAGCGAGTTGCGAAGTGCGTCAATTTGCCGGCAATTTGTCTAGTTCGCCACGGATGACCGAGAGGGCTTCGGCGGGCGGCCCGACTCGTCTGTAGTCAGTGTAGAAGGTCCGTTCATGTATCGCAAAGGGAAGAAGATACTTGCGTCCATCAAAATCGAATTGCTCATAGCTTGGGAACCAGATACCCGGGAAAAATTCGTACCGCTCCTGCATAAAATGGCTCCCCTTGTAGACCTTTGCTAGAAACATCGCGATCGAGATATCTTCGGTGACGAAACCCTCAATTTTCGCCAGCTCTCCGGACTGCTCGTCAATCCAGACCGTTCCCTCTACTTTCATGAAAATGAAGCTGTTGCGGGTGGTGGGCTTGAAATCGGGGTTAGGTCTCATGCTGTACTTGGCGAGCGGCCGGTCGCCGCGCATCTCAGTTGCGATGCGGGTGAACAGGAACGCGTCCTCGGTTAGCGTGAGCAGGTCATCGCGTTCCTTGCGCTTATGCGCTGCCTTAAGGTACGCCTCGCGTTGGCTCGAACCTGACTGCGCGACCCATGCGAGGTACTTCGCGAGCTTCTCGAGTTCAGTCCGGTACGCCTGCGGGTTGAGCGGAGCTCCGTCTGGAGATAAAGCCAGCTTGGTTTGCGCAGGACCTGAAGGGAAGAGGCGCCAAACCTTTGTTTCTGTTGAGTTTATGTCGCCTTTATGCGGCTTCGATCCGCTGCCTGCGTTCATACTGATCGAGCTCGACTTCCATGCGTTTCTGATTCGCAATCACCTGTGCGATGGCGGCCTTCGCCCCGGCGGCCGGTGGGGAGATCCCGCCATCCTGGGCGGCGATCAAAACAGGATGAACGAAGGATGAAACGAAGGCGACCGAATGAATCAGAAGGTGGGTGCGTATCGGGCGCAAAATCACTGTGGACCATCCAGATCCGGTTTGAATCTGCCCTTCTGGGGAACAAGAATGCGTCTAATCCGGTACACTGGAAGAGTATAGAACGAGTCCGTGAAAGAAAAGCGCTCGGAAATGCGTCTTACTTGGGAACGAATGCGCGCATACCTGCGTCTTATTGAACAGAGGAGTCGTCTGTGGGTGTAACCCCGATTGACAGCTTCGGCGGCGTGCGGGCTTTGACAGCCGGTTCCTTTGTGTCTACACGGGCGCGCGGACTGAAGGCCGGGTTTGTCACATTCCTCGAGACAATGAAACTCGCGCTCGACGCTTTGCGGGCACACAAACTCCGCAGCTTTCTGACCTTACTCGGCGTGATTCTGGCCGTTACGACCTTGATCGTTGTCATGAGCGTCATTCAAGGGCTGAACAAGTACGTTGCCGATAAAGTGGCTGATCTCGGCTCAAACGTTTTTATCATCGATCGTTTCGGCATTATTACCAGCCAGGACGAATTCATCAAGGCGCAGAAGCGGCCCCTGATTACCATGGAAGATTTTGCGCGTCTGCGCGACAACATGAAAATGCAGACCGCTGTTGCTGCCGAAGAAGATCGCAACGTGCAGATCCGCAGCGGAAACCTCACCATGGAAAATACCTCCATGATGGGCGCGACACCTAACTTTGCAGACGTCCGCAATCTGAATGTGGCGCAGGGCCGATTCATCACTCCTGCCGATGACGAGCATCGCTCGGATGTTGTTTTCGTCGGACCGGATGTCGTCAAGAAATTTTTCCCGAACGTAGACCCGATCGGCAAATCGCTTCGCGTGCAGACGCACACCTACGAAATCATCGGGGTGGCCGAAGGACTTGGAAGCGCGTTTGGCGAATCACAAGACAATTACATGATCATGCCGCTCAACACCTACCGCAAAGGCTGGCATCGCGAACAGGATTGGGTGACGATTTTTGTGCAGGCACCCAGCGCCGAATTGATGGAGTCGAGCAAGGATGAAGCGCGGATGCTGTTCCGCGCATGGCGCCACATCCACAATGATGATCAGGACAATTTTGCGATTCTCGGCTCCGATTCGATCATGGCGCTGTGGCACGATCTGACGGCAAATATCGCCAATGTGGCCATTGCGCTGGTCAGCGTTTTTCTCGTGGTTGGCGGCATCGTGATCATGAATATCATGTTGGCCAGTGTTACCGAACGGACTCGGGAGATCGGTTTGCGTCGTTCGCTCGGTGCAAGGAAAAAACACATTTTGCTGCAATTTCTGACCGAATCGGCGGTCCTCGCGGCGATTGGCGGTTTCATTGGAATCCTGGTCGCCTATTCGGTGGTGTATTTTGTGAAGGCCGTTTTTTCCTTCCCCATGGATACGCCGCTCGTTGCCGTGATTCTGTCTCTATGTCTTTCAACGGCCGTTGGTCTCTTTTTTGGAATTTTCCCGGCCATGCGGGCTGCGAAACTGGACCCGATTGAAGCGCTTCGGGCGGACGGATAACACTCTATGGCACAGGCATACGGCGAAAATCTGAAGCAGGCGATGGATACACTCCGGACGCACAAGTTGCGGAGCGCCTTGACGGTATTTGGTGTGGTGTTGGGGGTCAGCGTCATCATGCTGGTTGCGGCGCTGCTCACCGGTTTCGATCAGCAGATTCAGGAAAACATCAATCAGTTCGGCGCAGATACCGCCTTCATCACCAAGTGGGACCAGGCGCGCCACGGCGGGCCACCACCGCTTGAAGAGCAGCAGCGTAAACCCCTGACTCTTGAAGACGCAATCGCGCTCAAGGAATCATGCCCGGCGGTCAAGGATGTGACGGTTTTTGTTCAAACCAACTGGAGCCACAGCCACTCGGTGAGAACCAAGGCCGGCGAAGTATCGGCCATTGATTTTCGCGGCGTTCAGCCCAATTTCGGCGAAGTGTACGCCAATGCAACTACGCTTCAAGGCCGCTTCATCGGAGAAGGCGACGATCTTCACAAGGAAAAAGTCGTCATGCTCGGACAGAACGTGGCACCCGTGCTTTTTCCTGAAGGTCAAGCCATCGGGAAGGATGTACTGATCGATGGGGAAGATTTTCAGGTGATTGGCGTCGTCGAAAAACCCAAAGGCGGTTTCGGGATGGGGGATGAGGACCGCCGCGTGCTGATTCCGTTCAGTACCTTCCGGAAAATTTATCCGGACGCTGACGAAGTACAGATGCGGGCCCAGGCGTATCCAAAAAGGTTGAACGAGGCCGTCGATCAGATGACCGAAGTGCTTGAACGCCGGAGGAATGTACCCTACGGCGGAAAAGATAATTTTTCAATCGGGACGGCCGAGCAGGAAGTTTCTAACTTTCACAGCATCATGATGATGGTCTATCTGGCCATGATTGTTCTGAGCGGGATTGGACTGCTGATTGGCGGTGTCGGGGTCATGAACATCATGCTGGTCAGCGTGACCGAGCGCACCCGGGAGATTGGAGTCCGGAAGGCCATCGGTGCTAAAAGCAAAGACATCACCTGGCAGTTTTTGCTGGAGGCCATGACGCTCACAGGCGCCGGAGGCCTGATTGCACTCTTCCTCGTCAACGGAATGGTCCTGCTCATCCGCTTGACGCTCAAATGGCCAGGCTCGGTTCCGGTCTGGGCGGCTTCAACAGGAATCGCCGTCAGTATCTGCGTTGGGCTGATCTTTGGCGTGTGGCCTGCCATGAAAGCCGCCAAGCTCGATCCGGTCGAAGCCCTCCGTTACGAATAAGTCGCTCTCCCGTCTGAGCTGACTCCACGGGAAGAGCAACACGGTTCTATTTCCTCTAGTTGATTGAAATTGGTCCGTTCATCGCGGAAAGGTGAATCATCGTTGGACCGGATCCAAATTCGATGCTCTTTTTCTGGTCGTCCCAGGTCTTGCGTCCTTCCGAACACACCTTCGCGCGACAATCAAATGGGCTGTTCCCATCCGATTCGACGAGAACTCCCGACTGATATCCGGAAGGGATGTGGAGCGTCAACGGTCCGTTATTGGCGTGCGCCGCGATACCTGAGCCCTTCCAGTTTGTGCCCTGAAGCGAGAGCGTCACAGGTCCGTTCTGCGCATCGACACTGAGCCGTCCGCTGTTGCCTTCAAGATCCACTGGGCCATTTTGCGCGTTTAGCTCGAGATTACCGGTGCAGGACTTCACGGTCAGCGGACCGTTCTGGGCGCGAACTTTGATGTTGCCGTCGACGCCGGCGAGACCGAGTGGCCCGTTGCTCACCTCGAGATCGAGAGATGCAGACTTCGGAGCGCTTACCAACAGGCGAGTCGTCCAGCGATCCTGTGCGGAGGGTCCTTCAACACCGAGCTCTCCATTTTGAAACGTCAGGTGGATCTTCGACAGCATTTCCTGTGCGTTCCCTGTCGGATCGGCCGCTTTGCAGAGCGTTACCGCATAGGTATCTTTGTCCCAACCGGTAACCTCGAGTCCTCCATTTTTCCCGGCCCGGATGCGCAGCGTGGGCGCCTCCGCCTTCGTAATGGTCTTCTCTTCTGCCTGGACGACGGCACGATGGGAATCGAAATCGATCTTCAAGTCACTGCAACTTGTGACCTGAGAATCGCCGCTAACTCGAACCGATTGTGCGGCAGCGGGCAGAGGAATGACCGCTGCCAGAACGGTTGCTGACCAGATCCCTGTCCAAAGTTGAAATTTGCGTATGCGCATGGATTCACCCCTGCCGTATAGACGAAGGGAGTAGCCCTTTAGTTCTGTCGCCCGGCCGAGAAATCCGGACAGAGTCCCCGGAGGGGAAAACGAAGGGGTTACGCCGAGCGCAGCAGCCGTGAGGCTCGGCTGCGGAGCGATGATTCAGGGGCGGAGGTGTGGGCGTGTGCCGGGACAACAGCCTTCAGGCGTGCCAGGGGGAAGAGTTGTTCGGCCAGGTTTTCGGCAGCCGGGAAACGTTGCTGGGGATCTTTGGCGAGGCAGGCCGCGAGAACCTCATTGAGACTCGCAGGCAGGGACGGATTGCTCTGGGTTGCCGGAAGCGGAGTCGAAGAGAGCACGTGATTACAGACGTTTTGCAGAGAGGAACCAGCGAAAGGCGAAATGCCCGTAAGCATTTCATACAGCACGACCCCTAGCGAAAAAATATCCGAGCGCGCGTCTTGCGGCCGGCCATGAATCTGTTCAGGACACCAGTACGCAGGGGTCCCGTAGAGCGACGTATCACCGTTGTCATGCTTGGCCAGTCGCGCCATGCCGAAGTCGGTCAACTTTACGCGATTGTCGCTCGTGATCAGGATGTTGGCGGGTTTCACATCGCCGTGGATGATTCCCCGTCGATGAGCAACGGCGAGTGCGACCGCAACGTGTGCCGCCCAATTGCAGGCGGACGGAAAAGGAACGCTGCCTTTAGAGAGAGCTTTCTCGACCGATTGCCCCTCAATCAACTCCATCACGAGATACGGCGTGAGCGTGGACTCTTCAACACCCATGTCATGCAAGGTCACAATCGAGGGATGCGAAATCTGCCCGACGACCCGGGCTTCGCGCAGGAAACGCGCCCGTGCCGTGCCGCGGGCCAGTTCAGGAGAGAACAGCTTGATCGCGACCGAGCGGTCAATCAGAGGGTCATAGCCACGAACCACGCGGCTATTGGCGCCCGTCCCCAGCGTTTCGTGTATTTCGTAACGTCCAACGTTCACGTACCCACCTCAGAAACACGACTCCTGCCGACGACTCGAAGATCACAAGCGTACAGGCGCGGATTGCAGCGGGAAATGAAGCAATAGTTGGCATGGAGATGGTACGAAAGTACCTACCGGTCCGGCCGACGTCTCTCGGGCGATGGGTTATTCGGTCTCGACCGACTTTTTGAGGCCAGGATCAGACTCGATGCGCGTAGCTAGTGTGCGCACGTAGGTAATCATCGCGGGGTGCCAGCGGTGATTAAAGCCGAAGGAGTTCATTTCGTTCAGAGCGTGCTCAGCGGACCATTTTTGAAACGCGATCCGGTAGGCGGCGATCATGACGCCCGTACGATCCCGTCCGAATTCACAATGAACAAAAACAGTCTGATCGGGAGAGTCGCGCAGAACCTCGAAGTACCGGAGGAGTTCGGCGTTGCTTGGAGTCGAGAAGCCGCTGATCGGAACACGAATGAAGCGCATACCAAGAGCTTCCGCCCGAGTTTGCTCTTCTAGGGCGGTGTGGGAGGATTCCGCGCGGAGATCAATGATCGTCGTCACGCCAAGCTTTTTGAGCTCGCCCAGATTATTCAAGCTCGGTTGCGCACCACGATAGAGATGATCGGTTACTTTTCCGGCGTTTGGAACGCCGGGGATCGAAATTTTTTGACCGATCACTTCAGAAGACTGAACGGTTGAGGAGGAACGGAGCAAAGACGGCGCGAGGAGCGTCGTAGAGAGAAGCAAAACAGAAATCGCGGCGAAACAACGCATAGAGAATTGTGACAAAAGAGTTTAGAAGATGCAAAGCGTAATCAAGCGTGCGGAAAAAAGGTCCGGGGCGCGCAACGACACCACAAGATATGGGCGGTCTGAGAAAAAGTTAGCTAGATTTTGTGATTTTCTCTTGACACCGACGTTGCACAGATTGATACTGCGAATCCAGATTCGGGGGACGTGGAAGCGCCAGACGGACCAAGAGTCGGGGATTGCCTTGGTTCGGCATTGCCCACGCTCCAACCCGGAATCACCGTAAAAAACGAACGCGTAGTGATTCGCTCCGCGGAGTTCGTTGGTCGGAGTGAAGGGTTGTTCGGTCGCGTGGCAATGTCCACCGACACGGGCGGCGCATTCGTTGTTTGCGGTAGTTTCGAGGGATGGAGCACTTTCACGTCACCAGAGCCGGGCTGCAGCGCACGCGAGTGGCGCAGCACCCTTGAGCGACAAGGGTATACATAACAAAAGGTTCCTCGCTTTTCTATAACGGGACCTGCTGCGGGGAGGATGAGATGGCAACGGTGAAGTCGGTATTGCAAGGCAAAGCGGTGGACACGATGAATCAGACGGCAAATGTTTCAAGCGGACTGGTATTTGAACGGTACTTCACCGACGGAAAGAACTCGCCCTTCGACGTAGTCGAATGGGAAAAGAGAACGGCTCATATCGGAAACGAAAAGGGCGTCACGATTTTCAAGCAGGAAGATGTTGAAGTTCCAAAGAGCTGGTCGCAAACCGCGACCAACATCGTCGCCAGCAAGTATTTCCATGGCAAGCCGGGTTCAGCGCAGCGCGAGGGTTCGGCCCGGCAACTGATCAGTCGTGTGGTGAATTCGATCGTAAAGTGGGGAGAAGAAGGCGGCTATTTCGCCAATGATGCTTCCCGCGATGCGTTCCGCGATGATCTGACCCACCTGCTTGTTGAACAAAAGATGAGCTTTAATTCGCCGGTCTGGTTCAACGTGGGGGTTCAGGCCAAGCCGCAGTGCTCGGCCTGCTTCATCAATTCCGTTCAGGACAACATGGAATCCATCATGGGCCTGACAAAGACCGAGGGCATGCTGTTTAAGTGGGGATCGGGAACGGGCACGAATTTCTCGACTCTGCGCGGAAGCCGGGAAACCTTGTCGGGCGGTGGAATTGCCTCAGGCCCGGTGAGCTTCATGAAAGGTTTTGATGCGTTTGCCGGCGTGATCAAGAGCGGAGGAAAGACCCGGCGCGCGGCCAAGATGGTCATCCTCAATATCGATCACCCGGACATCGTCGAATTCATCGAGAGCAAGGTGAAGGAAGAGAAGAAAGCGCATGTTCTGATTGAACAGGGATATGACTCGTCGATCGACGGTGAAGCATACAGCTCGATCTTCTTCCAGAATGCGAACCACTCGGTGCGCGTAACCGACGATTTCATGCGTGCGGTCGAGGAGAACAAGGACTGGTGGACAAAGAACGTCAATGACGGACAGCCAAACGAGAAACTGAGTGCCCGCGAACTGTTGACCAAAATCGCCGATTCCACATGGCATTGCGGCGATCCCGGCATGCAGTACGACACCACCGTCAATCGTTGGCACACCTGCAAGGGCACGGCCCGGATCAACGCCAGTAACCCTTGCTCGGAGTACATGTTCCTTGACGATACGGCCTGCAACCTGGCTTCGTTGAATCTCATGAAGTACGTCGGCCCGCAGGGACAGTTCGATGTGGACTCCTTCAAGCATGCAGTGGATGTAACCATCACGGCGCAGGAAATTCTGGTCGATAACGCCAGCTATCCGACACCGAAGATTGAAGAGAATTCACACAACTTCCGTCCGCTCGGACTGGGCTACGCCAATTTGGGCGCGCTATTGATGTCCATGGCGCTGCCTTATGACTCCGATGAAGGGCGAGACGTTGCGGGTGCGATTACCGCACTCATGTGCGGGGAAGCGTATGCACAGTCGGCTCGCATTGCCGAGCGCAAGGGGGCGTTTCCGGGTTATGCCGTGAATCGCGAACCGATGATTGACGTGATTCGCATGCATCGCGACGCGATGCGCGGGATCAAGCCGGATCACGTGCAGGGCGAACTCTACATGGGAGCGCAGAGTGCGTGGGATTCGGCACTTGAATTGGGCCAGAAGCACGGATACAAGAACTCCCAAGTCACTGTGCTGGCTCCGACCGGCACGATCGGTTTCATGATGGATTGCGATACGACCGGTATTGAACCGGATCTGGCGTTGATCAAGTACAAGAAGCTTGTGGGCGGTGGCGTGATCAAGATCGTGAACAACACCGTACCGCAAGCGCTGATGAAGCTCGGGTATACCCCTGAACAGACGAGCGAAATCGTCAGCTACATCGATAAGAACGGCAAGATCGATGGTGCTCCCTATATGAAGGAAGAACATGTTCCGGTGTTCGATTGCTCGCTGGCCACAACCGGCGGTCGCTCGATCGCCTGGCGCGGTCACGTCAGAATGATGGCGGCAGCGCAGCCCTTCTTGTCAGGCGCGATCAGCAAGACGATCAACATGCCGGAGGATTCGACGATTGAAGATATCGCGGATGCGTACATTGAATCGTGGAAGCTGGGGTTGAAGGCGGTCGCGATCTACCGCGACAATTCAAAACGTTCGCAGCCGCTGAGCGCAGCCGGCAACAAGAAAGAAGAGAAAAAGTCTCTGGTCACCGAACCCGAGCAGCGGGAATTGTTCGCGCGTACGCAACGGGAAAAGCTTCCGGTGGAGCGGTTGTCGGTCACGCACAAGTTCAGCGTGGGCGGCCACGAAGGCTATATCACTGTCGGCATGTATCCTGATGGACGGCCGGGCGAAATATTCATCAAGATGTCGAAAGAAGGTTCCACACTGTCGGGCGTGATGGACGGCCTCGCAATGACCCTCTCGATCGGTTTGCAGTACGGAGTGCCGCTAAAGGTGCTGGTCGATAAACTGGTCAACACCCGGTTTGAGCCGAGCGGCATTACGGCAAACAGCAACATCCGCTTTGCGACCTCGGTGCTCGACTATATCGCCCGCTGGTTGGGCGGACGGTTCCTCTCCTCAGACTATTTGAAGCTAAACGGTGGGTCGCCAGCAGTCGGCACAATCGTTGCTTCAATGACTGCGATCAACCATGCACCACAGGTTCTGCCTGGCACATCGCATCCGATCGAAGCGCAAACCGCCGTCAGCAGTTCGCCAAGAGATTCGCATGAAGGCGCACCCACTTGCTCCGAGTGCGGCATGTTGATGGTTCCAAACGGGGCCTGTTACAAGTGCGAAAACTGCGGGAGCACCAGCGGATGCAGCTGAGAGCAGGCCACAAGGAGAACGAGCGATGAGTGCACTCCCGAACGGAATCGCGCTGGTAGCGAAGAAGACACCCAGTCAACCGAGAACGCGAGGGTTTCTGCACATCGTCAGGCATGGAGCCGGGCTCAGTGCGTTCTATATCGTGACCTATCATCGTCTCGATCGTATCGGCGCACGACCGAAAGCGATGCTTGCCGAAGGTGCTCAGGCACTCATCGACTTGCTTGAACGGATCGGCGTGGACTTCCGGCTCGGCGAGGTGCGCGGTGCCCTCGAAGACATCCTGCGATTGGGTTCGGCAAATATTCCAGATCTGTGGCTGAGTGATGACGAGATGCTCGAACGAGGGCTCGTCGAAGGCTAACGCTCAGCAATTCTTCAAGCAACACAGGCCGGGTGCAATTGATCCCGGCCTGTTTTTTTTAACGGGGACGCAGGGGCGGGCGCGGGGCAATGGGTCTTGGGCGAAAATGATGACGGGGCATCAGCGGCGGCGGAACATTCCGCACCGATTCGCCGCACTTGGGGCATTGACCCGAAACAACCTCTGCTGCCTTGAGCCAATGGCCTCGTGCTTCACACCCTGAATTCGTACACTGGACGGTAGAACCGGAGATCAACGCCATTTTCGACTCTCTCGCTTGCCGCCGAGCTCGGTTTAGAGGTGAGCTCCCCTGGCGGCAGTGAAATACCGCAACCCGCGAAAACAAATTCTGGGCATTCTGTAACCGGGGAGAAATGGAGTCAATGAGAAAAGCGTACGTAAGTACAGAATTTGTGGAAAGCACTGTGGAAAATGGTTTGCGGAAAAAGAGATCAGGGTTTTGCTTTTTCCTCGGGAGCCGGAGCAAGGGCTTCTTGCGGTGCCAGGCCGAGGAGTTTCGCTTTTAACGCTTCAAATGCTTCTTCTTTTTGTTTAAGGCTGTCCTGCTCGGCATCGAGCCTGGCTTTGCCCTGGGTGTCGTGCGCAAAATCGGTCTCGGAGAAGTAAGCGTCTTTATCAAGTTCGACGAGACGCTTCTGTAACTCCACTTCACTTTGCTCGTCCTTCAGTTGTTGCTTCAAACTGGCAACTTGCGCTTTCAGTTTTTGCTCGTCCGCAGGAGCGAGCTCGGATTGCTGCGCGGCTTCGGATTTTCCGTCCGTAGCGGACGCGGATGGATCTGAAGCCGCGTTTTGAACCGGTTGCGCCGCCGGAGCATTCAAACCGGCAGACGCTGAACTCGTTGGACCGAGGGAGTCGTTGGTGATGACCTTGGCCGGTTGTGCGGGGGTCTTTTTTTGCTCGCGGTTGGCGCGGGCAGCATCCGCGATCGAGGGCTGTTGGGGCGTTTGCGCGACCAGGGTCATTGAAAGGAGGAAGAATCCGGCGACGAGGGGTGGAACGGTTCGGACAAACTGGATCGGCCGCATAGGATAACCTCTTCAGAGTTCTCGCTAGACTCAATAAGCATACGTGGGGGTAGGGACGCGCTCAACCGGCTAAAGCGGAGACGCTGCCAATCAATCAACCTGTCAGGGTGTCAGTTGCGGGAGGCCTTTTCCGCGGCTTCGAGATCCTTAAAGCTGAAGTGGGTCTCGATCCCGGGGAGCGGCTTTCCGTCAAGCTCCGCATACGGGTAAATAAAGTAGTTGAGTGGCTGGCCTTTCTGTTCGGGCGAAAGGCGTATATCGCGGCCGTAGGTGAAAAAGACCCGATTGTCATCGTGGGCGCCGAAGAAATAGGCGCGCTTCTCCGGGTCCCTTGACGCTTCGGATGCGTCGACCGGGACCCAACCGGCCCCCTCCAGATAGAATTCAGCCCAGCAGTGATAGCCGGAAATATCGCCCTCCGTCGTTCGAGTGGGCAAGGGAAAGCCAATTTCAAAGCGCGCCGGGATGCCGGAGGCGCGCATCATTCCGATGAGCAAAGAGTGAAAGTCCGTGCAATTGCCGCGCTTCGAGCTACACGCCCAGACGGCATCTCCGCGACCCCAGCCATCGCCCGTCTTGTCGTAGCGCATGGTCCCGACGACATAGTCGTAGATACTTTTTGCCTTGGAAAGTTCCGTCTTGTCGCCCGCGGTTTGCTCCTTGGCAAGATCGGCGATCACGCCGTCCAGTGGAACGAGCCTGTCGGGTTCGAGAGCGCGTTTCAGTGAGGGATCGCTTGCGGCTGGAGTGCCCGCGCCGCTCGCCGTTATGGAAGTTAAGTCGACCCGGTGCTCGTAGCGCGTCGCGATAAAGACCACGGCGAGCTCGAAGCCACGATTCAGTTGTGTCACGGTCGGATGAAACTGCAGATAGGGATTGCCGTAGGTGAGGTCATGGCCCTGGCTGAATTTAACCGGACTGTCGATGTGCAGATCGGAAATTTCCTGATACGGATCGTCCTGCGGAACAGGAAGCCACAAGGAAAATTTGGTGCCGGGATCTTTGATCGCGGGCACCTGCACAGCGTATGTGAATTGGAAGGTGCGGGAAAGTGAACCTCCAGGAGGGGTGGGAACGGAAGAGGGCGGAACGAGGAAAGCCAAGCCGATCGAACAGAGAACAAGAAGCGCCGCCGGTGTGGGAGTCTTCATCAAGGCTCGTTACGCTCGCTAGAAAATCGATCCGATCTTTTTTAACCTCGAACAGTACCTGAACAAAAGATGAATCGGCAAGCGCGTTTGCCGGGACAACCTCGTCCGGTTCAGGAGATGCGTTGTCGCGATCTGCGCTCAAAAAAGGCAGCGACCTTCTGACGATTCCCGCAAACAGCCATCGAGCACCATCGGCGCCGACCAGTGCGCGAATCGTCGTAGAAAAACAGCCGACATCTGGGATTGGCGCAGCGGCGGACCGGGGGCTCCGGACCGTCAACCAGAAGTTCAGCGGCCGAGCGTGCAATCGCAGCGAGTAGCCACTCGAGGCCCTGCTCACGGGCGATATACTCGAGCCGCCACGACTGGCCGGACAGGACCAATTCGTCGTGCCCCTCGGTGATGCGCAGGATTTCGTTGATCGGTTCCGCGAGCGATTTCTGAACAGTTTTCTTGCGAACGAGGGCGGAGAAGATCTGAAGCAAAGACTCACGCAAGTGCAGGATCTTGTGGAGGACCGAGGCGACGGCTTCGGGTTCGGTGAGCGGAAGAGACTGGAGACGAGCGGCGCGACCTTCGGTGACGACGTTTGCCTTGGCGAGGAACGCGATGAAATCATCCCACGACAAGGAATGCGCGCTTGAAGCGGTATTGGCGAAATCGAGGGCCAAGCGCCCGGCAATGAGCGGAGGAAGTTCGGAAGAACGGGCAGAGCGCATAGGTTCGATTCTATTCGTCCCTTAACCGGTATTCTATACTGGATCGGTTACAGGACCTGGTCCAGAGGCAGCGAAACTTTCTGACATCGGTTGCTTCGTTCCGATCGAGGACCGCAGGAGGCACGGACGTGCAAGAAACTCAGCCAGATCAGGAACCCAGAGAGCAAGTAGTCGTTTCGACAACAGAAGTTCACACCAATTGGTTGATGGGTCGAAACGGCCTGCGCGCCGGGTGGCGACTGGCCCTTTACCTATTGATCGTCATGATTCTTGCTGCGGCGATCGGCGCGGGCATTCATTTACTTCACCACGCGACGGGAGTGACGGCGCCCTCCGGACCACCGTCTGCGCTCCAGCTCGCCTCGCAAGAGATTTTGAGCTTCGCCCTGGTTTTTGGCGTGGCGTTCATCATGTCCCGGATAGAGCATCGATCCGTCGGCGCGTACGGTTTGCCCGCGAGTGGCCTGCTAGGCACGAAATTCTGGATCGGATTTGTTGTCGGGCTCGTTGAAGTCTGCCTGCTGGTCGGGCTGATCCGTTTATTCGGCGGATACTCGTTTGGCAGTCTAGCGCTATCGGGCGGCGGCATCATCGGATGGGGTGCGTTTCATCTGCTGCTGTTTTTCTTTGTCGGATTGTTTGAGGAATTTTTGTTTCGCGGCTATACCCAGTTTACGCTTGCCGATGGAATAGGATTCTGGCCTGCGGCAATTCTGCTGAGTGTCGGATTTGGCGCAGTTCACCTCGGGAATGCTGGCGAAGGGCCGGTCGGCGCGGCCAGCGTTGTCCTGGTTGCGTTATTGTTTTGTTTTTCTCTCAAGCGAACCGGAAACCTGTGGTTCGCGGTTGGACTTCATGCCAGTTTTGATTGGGGCGAGACCTTTCTGTTTTCAACACCGAACAGCGGACTCGTCATGCAGGGCCACCTGTCAAACTCTCTACTGCACGGTCCCAAGTGGTTGACCGGAGGAACGATCGGGCCCGAGGGAAGTGTGTTCTGCTTCCTGACGATGGGGCTGCAATTCCTGGTTGTGGCGATGCTCTTTCCCGCGAATAAACCGGTCCCTCGGGAAGCAGCGGATCTAGCGGTTTCCTAAGGAATGGACGAGCGCTGAAGCGTGGACGAGTTCGATGCCGGAGGCGCTCAATTGCGGGAGCATCTGGCGCAAGACATGGAGGGTGTCCGGATGTGGATGCCCGATCACGATGGCTTCTCCTTTTTCTCTCGCCGCATGAATGGCGCGTTCGAGTTCCTGACGGATCGCGCCCTGTTGCTGGACATCGTCGAGAAACGGGACATTGCGAAATCCCGAAGGTACGCCGTCGCGTTCGGCGGTCAGATAGGCGAGTGTGGCTGCGGTTGTACGGCTGTCGATGAAAAATAAGCCGCGTTCATGGAGCAATGGCATAAGGATTTCCATGAGTCTCTGATCGGACGTTGCGCGTGAGCCTTGATGGTTGTTTACGCCCGCCGCATGCGGGACCGTGCCGAGCATTGCGCCGAACAGGCGCGCCACCTCGGCGGCGCTCATTCCCGTCCGGAGTTCTTCGGACTCGGGAGATTCGTTCGCCTCCGATTCCATTGGCAAATGCAGCATGACCTCAAACCCGCGGGCGTGAGCTTCCTCGGCAAGTTCGACGGAGCGGGGATGATTGGGCAGGATCGAGAGCGTAATCCGGTTCGGAAGGGAGAATATTTCCTGAACTGCGGAGTCGTCTCCGCCTACATCATCGAGAATAACCGCCAGCCTCGGATGGTGAGCGAGTGAAGACGTTGCCGCATGAGGCTCAGTCAGGCTCGAGACGTCAGGTTTTTTGAGTTTATCGCAACCTGCAAGAGCCGCGAGGAGGACCGAACCGAGCAAGACGAGGACGGACAGCTGAATTCGCCGAAGATACGGCGAGCCGTCATTCACGAGCGAATCAGGCAGCTTTCTTCGCCGCGGATGGGTTCTTCAGGAGATCCAAGGCTTTCCGCAGGACCGGGTCATCGGACGACAGTGGACGAGGAGCAACGGGCTGCTCTTTTTGCGTCGCAGACGAGTTATCGTCTCCATCGTCTCCGTCATCGGCAGCGCTCGCTGTTGAATGAATGATCTCGGTAGGCGCCACGCCTTCTTCGAGAATCGATTTCCCATCGGTGTTGAAATAATTGGCAACGGTGAGAATGATGGCCGAGCCATCATCCATGGTGATGAGCTTTTGCTCGGATGCCAGACCAAAGGTACGGTCGCCGACGAGATCTCCGCGCTTGGTGTTGGCGAGTGAAACGGCAAGGACTTCCGCGGCACCGGTGGTCGTTCCATCCATCAACAGGGAGACCGGGCCCTTCCAGACAACCTTCGCGGGTTCAGCCGCAAATTCCTGCGTAGTGATTGTTTGACCTTTGAGGCTCGTCAGATTACCGGACGGCACGAACAGGCGGGCAATGGCGATTGCCTCAGGAACAGAACCGCGCCCGCATTCGCGGATGTCCAAAATCACTTTCGTTATGCCTTGCTTGCTGGCTTCCTGCAGACGCGCACGAAGTTCGTCGGCTCGCCCCGCTTCGATCGAAGGGAATCGGAATGCAATCGTGTCGTTATCTACTTTTTGCACGACAAGCTTTGCGGGAGCCAGTTTTGTGCGAGCCAGCTCCACTTCGTCAGGATCCGTCTTGCCGCGGCGAATGACCCCGACCTTGACGGTCGTGCCCGCGGGACCCGAGAGCAGATTCTGCGCCTGGCCGACCGACATCTCGCGGGTTGTGAAACCAGCGACGGATTCAAAAATGTCTCCACTGTGAAGCCCGGCTTTGTCGGCAGGACTGTCGGGAAGAACGGAAGTAACAATGATGTAGCCGAAGCGCTTGCTCAGGTTCAGACCGGTCTCGCCCGTACCGGGTGCCGAACTCTTTTGTTTGTATTCCGTGTACTCGCGGGGGGTCAGATAGCTTGATTCAGAGTCCAGGGATTCAAGAAGACCATGCAGGGAGCCAGCCTCAACGAGGTGCATGTTCGGCTCGTCGACGTAGTCCTGCTGGATCTTCTGCAAGACTTCGCCATAGACGACCAGGGACTTGTAGGCCTTGTCGTTGGCGGTGCGGCCAAGTACGTGGCCCAGACCAACCCAGCCGAAGATCACTACCGACGCTGCCAAAATGCCGACGCGAGCCCAACGATTCATCCCGCACCATCCTAAGGAAAGAAACAAAGTACAAAGTATAGCATTGTGATGATTGAACGGGCCGAAGAGTTGGAGGGCACGCGGAAAAGAGGTTCGAGTGGTTCACCTCGCCCGGCAAGTGCGGAGTTGCGAGTGAGACACGGAAACCGACCGATCGTTGCGCAAAAGACACACGGGAAATAATTTGCCCGTCCGCTACCCTTATAAGATATTGAAAATAATAGCGATAATGTGATTTCGAATGGCCGACAGTTTGCTATAATGCCAAGACCCGATGCTTCAGACAACCATACAAAAATCTGTGGGGACAGAAGGGATTGGTCTCCACACGGGAGTGCACGGTGCGCTCCGCCTGGTACCTGCTCCGGCGGACACGGGGATCGTCTTCCGCCGCGTGGATCTGGACCAGTTTCACATTGAAGCGCACGGATCGAACGTTGCACGCGTCAGTTACGCCACGAGCTTGATGAAACAAGGTGTGCTGCTCTCAACCACCGAGCACCTGCTGGCGGCCATCTATTCCTGCGGGATTGACAACATCTTCATCGATATTGATGCGATCGAAGTGCCGATTCTCGATGGCTCAGCCGAGCCTTTCATGCAGCTGATCGACGCCGCGGGCATTCGCAAGCTGCGGCGCAAGAGACGCTACCTGAGAGTACTGAGGCCCGTTGAGGTCGTCGAGGACGGGCGACGAATCGCAATCTTTCCGGCCGATGAATTTCGTGTGCGTTGTTACGTGGATTTTCCGCATCCGCAGGTTGGGCAGCAGGAAGTGCAGATGGTCGTCAACGCGGAAAGCTTCCGCGGCATACTCTCGCGGGCTCGCACCTTCTGCTTTGAAAGCGATATCGCCCCGTTACGATCGATGGGCCTCATTCGCGGAGGTTCGCTCGACAATGCCATCGTTCTGACAAAGGACGACATCATGAACGGGCCGTTGCGCTATGCGGACGAATTCGGGCGGCATAAGGCGCTCGATCTGATCGGCGACCTTGCGCTCGTGGGATTGCCCCTGCTGGGCAGCGTTGTTGCGCGCAAGGCTGGGCATGCACTTCATACCCAGCTCGTCAGCCGGTTACTAGCCGACACATCGGCCTGGGAAATCACCACCAAAGAAAATTCCGCAGCGGAGAACCGGTCGCAATTGATGGCCGCCGCCGACTAAGTCCTCGCACCGTATCGTGTGCTTTCCCCGGGTTGAACGTATTCAACATGGATACAGTCATTGTCAAAACGACTGTCTCACGGGACAATGCTCGCCTATGAAAAACCAAGATCTGGCGATTCTCATATTGGCAGCAGGTAGAGGGACAAGGTTGAAGTCCAGCGTTGCGAAGGTACTGCATTCCGCGGGAGGCCGCCCTCTCCTGGAACATGTACTCCGGGCGTGCCAGCCGCTCGGCGCAAAAAAGACAATCGCCGTCGTCGGGTACCAGGCGGAAAAGGTCGCCGAACTCTGTAAGTCCTACGGTGCGGAACCGGTGCTGCAGCAGCCCCAGAAGGGAACGGGCCACGCCTTGCAAGTGGCGAAGCGTGCCATTGGTAATGCCAAGTATGTCATCGTTCTCCCGGGGGATGCTCCACTGATTCGGACAGAGACCTTGCGGGCCATGCTCTCTAAGCACAAGAGCGCGAATGCAGCGGCGACCATTTTGACCGCAGTCCTTGCTGATCCATCGGGTTATGGGCGCATCGTACGGAAATCCGGCGACACGGTTCTTGCGATTGTCGAGGAATCGAATTTGACCGCGGAACAGCGCGAACTAAATGAAATTAATTCAAGCATGTACTGCTTCACGGCAGCTGGACTCTGGCCCGCCCTGGCCCAGGTCAAACCAAACAACAAGCACAAGGAAATCTACTTGACCGACGCCATAGCCATTCTGAATGAGAGGGGTGGAACGGTTCTTGCGGACGTTGTGACCGACTCGCGTGAAGTACTGGGATGCAACACGCGAGCTGATCTGGCGGGTGTGGATCATACCTTTCGTGAATGGAAACGCGAAGAGCTCATGCGGGACGGTGTCAGTATCCAGTTGCCGGAAACGGTTGTGGTTGATTCCGACGTGCTCGCGGGTGAAGACACCGTTCTTGAAGCCGGCGTTCAGCTTCTGGGTAAAACCAAGATTGGCGCTCGCTGCAGGATCAAGACAGGCAGCGTACTCCAGGACATGTTGATCGGAGACGATGTCGTCGTCGAGCCCTATTGCGTGATGAGCCAGAGCCGGATCGACCGGGATGTGATTATCGGACCCTTTGCAAGGCTGCGCCCGATGAATCATTTAAAGAGCGGAGCGCGAATCGGAAACTTTGTTGAGCTCAAAAAGAGCGTAGTTGGCGAAGGAACCAAAGCGATGCATCTCAGCTACCTTGGCGATGCCAGTATCGGATCCAGGACAAATATCGGGGCCGGCACAATCACCTGCAACTACGATGGATTCCACAAGTCTCCGACAAGGATCGGGAACAAGGTCTTTATCGGAAGTGATTCCGCGCTTGTCGCCCCGGTAAAGATCGGGAACGGCTCTTATGTCGCGGCTGGTTCGGTCATTACAGCCAACGTTCCCGCAGACGGTCTGGCCATTGCGCGAGGTCGACAGGTGAATAAACCAGGATGGGCCGGAAGGAAACGCCGCGAGAGTGCACTTCGGGACGCCGAAAGCAACAAGACCCGGAAAAAAAAACGTTGAAGCGATGACCGGTCGCGGGAATTCCTGCTCCGGATCTTGGGCGCCAGAGACTTCGAGGTTGTCTCACGTCTCGCGCCGCCGTCTGTGGTAAAATCAGATTTCCCTTTCCAAGGACCGGAGGCGACTTATGAAATTTGGAGTTGTAGTCTTTCCGGGGTCCAACTGTGACCATGACGCCTACTATGCGCTTGGAAGTGTCCTGCACAAGCGGGTCGAATTCATCTGGCATCAATCGGAGAATCTTCAGGGCTGCGACGCGATTATTTTACCCGGCGGATTTTCCTACGGTGATTACCTGCGTACCGGAGCCATCGCGCGCTTTTCCCCGGTGATGAAGTCGGTTGCAAAATTTGCAAAAAACGGCGGCATCGTGCTGGGCATCTGCAACGGTTTCCAGATTCTGCTTGAAGCGGGATTGCTTCCCGGTGCCATGATGCGCAATTCCGGACTTCGTTTTATCTGCAAGCCTGTGCACATCCGCGTCGAACAAACCGACACACCGTTCACAAACTGCGCCGCGCCCGGACAAATTCTGACGATTCCGATCGCCCATAGCGACGGAAATTACAACTGCGACCCAGTGACGCTCGCCGGGCTAGAGGAAAACAAGCAGGTTCTGTTCCGCTATACCACAGCTGACGGCAGGGACGATCACCGCGGAAATCCGAACGGGTCGGCCGGGAACATCGCTGGAATCTGTAACCGCGAACGCAACGTGGCGGGCCTGATGCCGCATCCGGAGCGGGCGGTCGAACAGGCATTGGACTCCGAGGATGGTTTGGTCATCTTTCGCTCGATGGTTGAGGCGCTCGTCGGAGCCGGCAAGGCGACCGCTTGAGCTAGTGAAGCAGATCGATTTTGTCGGTGGGCGCAGCAAACTGCGCTACAGGAAATCTAGGCAGGGAAATGGCGACAGCACAGACCGAAATCAAGGTTTCACCCGAAATTGCAGCCGAGCATGGAGTTACCGCAGAAGAGTACAAGCGCATCCAGAAAATTCTAGGACGCGATCCGAACATCACGGAACTGGGAATCTTCAGCGTGATGTGGAGCGAGCACTGCTCCTACAAATCCAGCAAAGTGCACCTGAAAAGACTGCCCACCCGGGGCAAACTGGTCGTCCAGGGCCCGGGCGAAAATGCCGGTGTTGTGGATATCGGCGATGGTCTGGTGGCAGCATTCAAGATTGAATCGCACAACCATCCGAGTTATGTAGAGCCCTTTCAAGGCGCGACGACAGGGGTGGGCGGAATTTTGCGAGACATTTTTACGATGGGAGCGCGGCCCATCGCCATTCTGGATTCGCTGCGATTTGGGGAAATTATTGCGACCAAACAGACCTCGGAAGAGGAAGCCGCGAACCAGAGGCGGATCCTGGACGGCGTCGTTCGTGGCGTGGCTCATTACGGAAATTGTTTTGGGGTTCCGACCGTTGGCGGTGAAGTGGTTTTTGAACCCTGTTACTCGCAAAATCCGCTGGTGAATGCTCTTGCCCTGGGAATCGCACGCAAAGAAGACCTGTTTTTTGCAAAGGCCAAAGGCACCGGCAATCCGGTGATCTATGTCGGTGCAAAGACCGGACGCGACGGAATTCACGGCGCTTCCTTGCTGGCATCGGCGGAGTTTACCGAAGAATCGCAACACAAGCGCCCTAACGTGCAGGTGGGCGATCCATTTGTCGAGAAGTTGTTGCTCGAAGCCTGCCTTGAAGCAATGAAGACGGGCGCAGTCGTCGCGATTCAGGACATGGGTGCAGCGGGCTTGACCTGTTCGACGTGCGAGATGGCCTCGCGTGGCGGGACCGGGATTGAAATTGATCTGGCGAAAGTGCCGCAGCGCGAAACCGGAATGACTCCCTACGAAATCATGCTCAGTGAGTCCCAGGAGCGCATGCTACTGGTTGCCGACAAGGGGCGCGAAGAACAAGTGCTCGATGTCTTCAGAAAGTGGGGGCTCGACGCCACGGTTGTCGGTGAAGTCAAGGAGGGCGAACTCCTGGTTGTGAGGGATCACGGCAAAATCGTCGCCGAAATTCCCGCTCATCCGCTGGCCGAAGAGGGTCCCGTGTATCACCGGCCAATCGCGCGTCCGGCAGGAAAAGAGGAGACCGAAAAGGACTGGTTCCGGTTTGCAAAAGAGGGAATCGATCTGACAGCGAATTTCACAAAACTTCTGGCTTCGCCTTCGATTGCCTCGAAACGATGGATCACCGAGCAGTACGACACCATGGTTCGCACCAACACACTCGCGGGACCAGGAGCGAGCGACGCGGCAGTCATCCGGGTGAAAGAGACGAAACGCGCCTTGGCTCTGGCAACGGACGGGAACGGGCGCTGGAGTTACCTGAATCCGCGGGTCGGAGCGATGCATGCCGTTGCCGAAGCGGCGCGAAACGTCGCTACCTCCGGCGCGCGACCCATCGCTGCGACCAATTGCTTGAATTTCGGCAGCCCGGAAAAGCCCGAAGTCATGTGGCAGTTTTCCGAAGCAATCGACGGACTTGGCGAGGCGTGCGTTGCATTGAATACGCCGATTACCGGAGGGAACGTCAGCTTTTACAATGAAACGCTCGGCAAGTCGATCTATCCGACACCGACGATCGGGATTCTCGGGGTGATTGAGGATACAAAAAACGTTCAGAAAATTGCATTCCGCCAATCGGGCGACGTAATTCTGCTGCTTGAAGGTCAATCGGCGGCGGGGGAGCGCAACTTCAATCAGGAATTTTCCTCCTCTGAGTATTCAAAAACGTTACAGGACATCGTGGCAGGACAGCCTCCTGCCATCCACCTCGATGGAGAGCGGCAGTTGATCGAGCTGCTGGTATCCCTCGCAGAATCAGGCAACGTTCTCTCAGCCCATGATCTGAGCGATGGCGGTCTGGCCGTAGCTCTCGCGGAATCCTGCTTCAGCGCGAACGGTCTGGGCGCTGATGTCGAATGTGCTGATACCGTGCCGGCCGAATATGCGCTCTTTGGAGAGAGCGGAGCGCGGGTGATCGTCTCGGTCGTGCACGAGCAAGTCTCTGCGATCAGGCAACTTGCGGCTGGACAACAGATCCGGGTACGGGAGATCGGTAAAGTTACACGTGACAATGTTCTCCGCATCCAATATAACGAGCATACGGTGATTTCAGCCCCGGTCCCGGCGCTGATGGACACCTGGGCAAACTCGCTCGAGCGGGCTTTAAAACTTCCATGAGATCAAAACTCGCATACGCGGACGATCGCTTTCACGATGAGTGTGGTGTGTTCGGCGTTTTTGGTCATCCGGAGGCGGCGAACATCACCTACCTCGGGCTTTATGCCCTGCAGCATCGCGGCCAGGAATCGGCCGGGATCGTTGCCAGTAACGGCCACGATCTGAACATGCACAAGGCCATGGGCGAAGTGGAGGAGATTTTTCAGCCTCGCGTCCTGGCAAAACTGCCCGGAACCGCTGCCATCGGGCACACGCGGTATTCAACCGCCGGCGAGAAGGCTCTGCTCAATGCGCAGCCCATCATGATCGATTGCAACAAAGGCAAGATTGCGCTCGGCCACAATGGCAATCTGACAAATGCGGGTGAATGGAGACGCAAGCTCGAACATCGCGGGTCGATTTTCCAGACAAACAGCGACACCGAAGTGATCATGCATCTGATTGCGCGATCGCAGGCGCGGAATTTTTCTGCTGCTCTGGGTGACACGCTGAATCAGGTGGAAGGGGCCTATTCTCTTCTGGTGCTGACTCCTGAAGAAATGTATGCGGTCCGCGATCCGCGCGGGTTCAGACCTCTGGTATTGGGGAAGATCGTCGGAGCCGGGGAAAACGGACAGGATGCCTGGGTGGTTGCATCGGAGACCTGTGCATTCGATCTCCTGAACGCTCAATACGTAAGAGAAATCGAACCGGGGGAAATGCTGCGAATTTCAAGGGCGGGGCTCGAATCCATTCATTTCAGTCCGCCAAAAAAACACCAGTATTGTGTTTTCGAGCATGTTTATTTTTCACGTCCGGACAGCGTTGTTTTTGGTCGTTCCGTGAATGAATCGCGGGAAATGCTCGGAAGACTGCTGGCGCGGGAACATCCAGTCGAAGCGGATATGATCGTTCCAGTCCCTGATTCCGGCGTCCCAGCGGCAATCGGATTCGCGCTCGAATCGAAAATCCCGTTTCGCATGGGACTGATCCGCAATCACTATATCGGAAGGACTTTTATCGAGCCGTCACAGGCAATCCGTAATTTCGGTGTGAAGCTCAAGTTGAACCCGGTGCGCAGTTTGATTGTCGGGAAGCGCGTGGTGCTCGTCGACGATTCACTGGTTCGCGGGACAACCAGCAGGAAACTGGTTCGCATGGTGCGGGAAGCCGGGGCGAAGGAAGTACATATGAGGATCAGTTGCCCGCCGACCATTTCGCCGTGCTACTACGGCGTAGACACGCCTACAAAAGAAGAGTTGATCGCTTCGTCGAATTCGCCGGAAGAGATACGAAAATTTCTCGGTGCGGATTCGCTGGGATATCTCTCGCTTGGCGGAATGAAACAGGCAGTGAGCGACCGCGAAGGAAAGTTCTGCACCAGCTGCTACACCGGGATCTATCCGACGGATCTTGTCCAATTGGAGGTCCGCGAGAATGGGAAAGCGCACGAAGCGGTTACGGTGGAACGTGAAGGCTGAGACTCAACCAGCAAAGAAGAAGGCAATTTCTGAGCAGCAACCCACGTTGACGTCGCGCGTGCGGAAGGAAATGATCGCGTGGGCCTGGGTGATTCTGGCGTTCCTTCTGATTAACGGAACCATCGGACAGGCGCGCGTGATTCCCTCGGGATCGATGGAAAATACATTGCTGGTTGGCGATCATTTGATCATGAGCCGCATCGGCTATGATGCTGGCGTACCTTTCACCAACTGGCATATTCCCCTCTGGAAGAACCCACGTCGCCAACAAATCATTATTTTCCGCCCGCCTTACGGACACAATCAGCCGGATTTGATCAAGCGGGTGATCGGCTTGCCGGGGGAAACCGTCGATGTGCACGACGGGGCGGTATGGATTGACGGCAAGAAGCTCGACGAAAACTATACGACCGGACCGACCTGGCTTCCTGCCCGGAGCGAGCGGCTTCCCGCCCTCCAGGGGTTTCCGT
Organism: uncultured Acidobacteriota bacterium; assembly: GCA_963831545.1. GTDB lineage: Bacteria > Acidobacteriota > Terriglobia > Acidiferrales > UBA7541 > Acidiferrum. The sequence goes on along the minus strand of CAWHQX010000016.1, from coordinate 67,774 downwards.
TCACGGTTCCGCAAAATCAATATTTCGTGATGGGCGATAACCGCGGAAACTCCTATGACAGCCGTTATTGGGGCAGTGTACCGCGAAGCGCGATTCTGGGAACTCCTGTTACCATTTATATGTCACTGGATGCACCGGGCGATGCGTGGAATGGTGATCTCAGCGCGCGGTTCCTGGCATACGGAAATGCTCTCCTCCATCCCAGCAGGATCAGATGGAAGAGGCTATTTGAAACCTTCCGATAATTCTCTACCTGATCCAAGCTCTAGACGACAGCGCTTCTGAATGTACGTAAGGTGATGCGTGAAAGCTGACTCAATAAAAGAAAAGAATAAAAAGGAACCAGAGAAGTCGCCCGAACTGCCGATGAGCGCGAAAGTGAAGAGCGAGATCATCGCGTGGTTCTGGGTGATCCTGGCTTTCATGCTGATTAACGGTACGCTCGGCCAAGCGCGCGTGATCCCCTCGGCGTCAATGGAAAACACTTTGCTGATTGGTGATCATCTGATCATGAGCCGGCTGGGATATGACGCCGGGATTCCGTTCACAAATATCCATGTTCCTCTCTGGAAAACCCCCAAGCGTCAACAGATCATTATTTTTAAACCTCCCTATGACAGTACTCTGCCGGATTACGTAAAGCGGGTTATTGGACTGCCAGGTGAAACGGTCGATGTGCACGATGGCGCTGTCTGGATCGATGGGAAAAAGTTAGAGGAGAATTACACGCTGGGCCGAACGGAAGCCCCGTCCCATGGCCAGTTGATTGGCGATTTTTCAGGCTTACCGTACAAGATTCCTGACAATTGTTATTTTGTCATGGGGGACAACCGGGAAAATTCCCTGGATAGCCGGTACTGGGGATGTGTCCCGCGCAGTGATATTCTAGGAACTCCTGTCCTGATTTACATGTCACTCGATGCGCCACGGGACGCGTGGAATGGTGATATCGGTGCGCGGTTCTTGGCATACGGAAATGCCTTGATTCATCCAGGTACTGTGCGCTGGCGTCGGCTCTTCCATTTGTTTTAAGCTGTAGCTGGCTGAATCAACAAACCAGCGGATTCGGTCGTAGTAGAATTGTCGACGCCCAAAGAGTGATTCGGGACGGTTGTTCGGACTCGCTCGCAGTTCACTGTTCCCTCGAGTGCCAAGCAGCAAGGATTTTCAAGTCAGTACGATCAATGGAGCCGGTTAAGGCGGCAGATCATGAAATACGCCGATGCAGGAGTCAACATTGCTGTTGCCGACGATGCCAAGCAGCGTATCCGGCATTTAGCCAGCCGTACGTTTACACCTGCGGTGCTGGGTGGAATCGGGGGCTTCGGTGGCCTGTTCGCCCTCGATGCAAAACGATGGAAAGAGCCGGTGCTGGTTTCCAGTGCCGATGGAGTTGGCACAAAACTAAAAGTCGCAATGGCGATGGGAGTTCACTCGACCGTTGGTGGAGACCTGGTCAATCATTGCGTCAACGACATTCTGGTTCAGGGCGCGGAGCCGCTGTTTTTTCTTGATTATCTGGCAATGGGGAAACTGGACCCTGCAGTCGTCGAGCAACTGGTTGACGGCATGAGCCGTTCCTGCCGAAAGGTGGGTTGCGCTTTGATCGGCGGCGAAACGGCGGAGATGCCGGGATTTTATCCTCCGGGAGAGTATGACCTGGCAGGATTTATCGTTGGCATTGTCGAACGCAAGAACCTCCTGACAGGAAAAGCGGTGAAGCCGGGTGACACGCTGTTAGGACTGCCATCGGCAGGTCTCCACACGAATGGTTATTCACTCGCGCGTAAACTGGTTTTCGAGGTAGCCAAGCACAAGCCCGACACGTATGTCGCGGAGGTGGGAAACAAGATCGGGGCGGAACTCCTGAAGCCCCACGTTTGTTATGCTCCGGCACTCAAAGGCATTCTGGCAAAGGGTTGGGTCTCGGCTCTTGCGCATATCACCGGAGGAGGGATTCCGGGTAACCTCCCGCGTGTTTTGCCGAGCGGAGTCAAGGCTACGCTTGATCTGGATACCTGGCCGATTCCGCCGATTTTCAAATACCTTGCCAAAGTTGGCGAAATGGATTCCGACGAGCTTCTGCAATCCTTTAATATGGGAATCGGAATGATCGTCAGCGTCCCGGCGGCTTATGTGAAAGAAGTGGAAGCCGACCTGAAACGCCGCCGCGAAAAATTCTTCCGTATCGGGCGGATTGAAAAGGGAGACACCGGGAAGGCTCGTGTTGTATATTCCGGTGCACTTAACCTTTAGATTCGGACCGCCACTGCGCGTGCGGCATTTGGTTCACCCGTTCAGTTGTGCTAACGTTTTTTCGCAATGAACAAGCGCATTGGTGTGCTCTTAAGCGGACGCGGATCGAACTTTGAAGCGCTGGCTGAAAGTGTGTCCGTAAACCGTATCCCCAACGCGGAAATCGCCATGGTCATCAGCAACAAGCCCGACGCAGCAGGGTTAGAGCGTGCCGTTGCGCGCGGAATTCCGGCTTTGGCGATTCCTTCGAAAGGTCTTGAGAGGGAAGCGTATGACCGCAAAGTCGTCGCCGTCTTGCGGGAGCAAAATGTGGATTTGATTTGCCTGGCGGGTTACATGCGGTTGCTTTCGCCTTTTTTCATCGCAGAATTTCCGCAAAAGATTCTGAACATTCACCCTTCGTTATTACCTTCCTTTCCCGGACTTGAATCGCAAAAACAGGCGCTCGAGTACGGCGTGAAATTTGCCGGCTGTACGGTTCATTTCGTCGACGAGAATCTTGATGCAGGACCGATCGTGCTCCAGGCGATCGTTCCCGTCGATGACCATGACGATGAAGAATCGCTCTCAGCGCGCATCCTCAAAGAAGAGCACCGCATTTATACCGAGGCGGTGAAGATTATTTTGGAAGGAAAGTACCGGATCACCGGACGCAGGGTGATCAGAGGATGATCCATCGCCTTGCGCTTCCGCTTCTTGTTCCTGGCATCGGCGGGTTGCTGTTTTCTCAGCCAGTCTCTGCGCAAATCAGGAGCGGCTCGTGCAACGAGTATCGGGGGACCATCGGGGAGAATACGGAAATCGGCTTGGCCTTGTATGCCGGAAACGGCAGTCTTCAGGGTTCATATTTCTACAAGAAAGATTTGAAGGATATCGCGCTCGCTGGAAAATTCACCTCGGCTCGCGACATTTCGCTAACGGGAACCGATTCCGCAGGCGAGTCGCAAGGTGAGTTTCAATTGCGCTTCACAGAGCATAGTCGAGAGTACGAGACGACCAAGCCGCTCGAGGCAGAAGTGCTCGAAGGCAAGTGGACAAGCGCCGACCGGAAGACGAGCGATCCGGTTTATCTGCAACTCGACCATGAATGCGTCCCTCCGGGACAGAAGCGCTACGAATCGGCGGGTGCTTCAAGCGACGAACTGGTTGAAAGGAATGCGCAAGCGTTTTATGACGCCGTTGTTGGCGGAAAGGCGCAACGTGCGGCCCGCTACGTGGCCTATCCTGCGACGTATTTTGATGGCGGAAAACGAAAGCAGATCAGCAATCCGGCTGAATTCCTGAAGTTGTACGAAAGGATATTTACTCCGGCATACGTCGCAGAAATTGCCAAAGGGATCGCTCATCATATGTTTGTGAATGCCCAGGGCATCATGATCGCAGACGGAAAAGTCTGGTTTGACGCGGATGGAAAGGCGAAGCATTTCAATAACCAAGTCCAATGACCAGCGAAACCAAATTTAGGCCTGTTGCCGAGCAGTTGGCTTACCTCAAAAAAGGTGTTTCCGAGATCGTTCCGGAAGCGGAACTGCGCACGAAGCTCGAGAAATCCCTGAAGACAGGAAAACCACTGCGCGTAAAGCTCGGAGTCGATCCGACAGCACCGGACATCCATCTGGGGCATACCGTTGTCATCCGAAAGCTCAAGCATTTCCAGGAAATGGGGCACACGGCTGTCTTTCTGATCGGCGATTTTACAGCCATGGTCGGCGACCCGACGGGCCAATCGGAAACGAGGCCTCCTCTGACCAAGGAGCAGGTCAACGCAAACGCCCTAACCTATCTGGAGCAGGTGTTCCGGATCCTCGATCGCACGAAGACCGAAGTGCGCTACAACAGCGAGTGGCTGGATAAACTCAGCAGCTACGATATTGTGCGGCTATGCGCGAAATACCGTGTGGCGCGCATGCTCGAACGCGAAGATTTTCGGACGCGACTTTCCAGTCAACAGCCCATTTCCGTACATGAATTCTTGTATCCATTACTGGTCGCCTACGATTCTGTCGTGCTCGAAGCCGACGTTGAGCTCGGGGCGACGGAGCAGAAATTCAATTTGTTGATTGGCCGGGAAATACAGCGCGAATACAACCAGGAGTTGCAGGTTGCGGTGATGATGCCCATCCTTGTCGGCCTGGATGGGCAGCGAAAGATGTCAAAGAGCCTGGGCAATTATGTTGGGATCACAGAACCGCCGCAGGAAATGTTTGGCAAGATGATGTCGATCCCCGACGAACTGATGTGGTCGTACTATGAACTCGTTACCGACCGCACGCCACAGCAAATTGCTGCTCTCAAACAGGACGTTACAAGCGGGGTTTTGCATCCGATGGATGCAAAGATGCGGTTGGCGGAAGAGGTCGTGTCCGGTTTCCAGGGTGCCGAGGAAGCGCAGAAAGCCGCGGCGCATTTTCAGCGGGTGTTTCGGGATCGACAGGCGCCTGCAGAAGCGCCGGTTCACAGGGTTCCGATCGGGTCGGGGAAAAAGCTGGCCGGGTTTCTGCTTGAGCTGAATCTTTGCAGTTCGAAAAGCGAAGCAGAACGATTGATCAAGCAGCGCGGTGTTGAAATCGACGGCGTCACGATAGAGGATATCCGGAAGGAAATTGATTTCAGCAAACCCGCACAATTCCTATTGCGTGCCGGCAAGAAGAAATTTCTTCAGATCGTAATTGGCTAACCTAGCCGAGAACGGTCTTGACCAAGCCGGATACGAGCTCGGCAATCGCGGGAGATGCCGTTAATCCCGGGGATTCAATACCGACCAGTTGGATGATCTGAGGCGCTTCGCGGTCCGGTTCAATCACGAAATCCATAAATCCGCCCTTTCCTTCTGGCAATAATTTGGGACGAAGGCCGGTATAGGCCAGCTGCAGATCGCTTTCTCTGAGATCGGGAAGCATGGTCTTGGCATCGGCAAAAAACTCGGGAATCGTCAGGCGATTGCGTTCATAATTTTCCTTATTGTCGACGTAGGCGGCGGTCGGGCCAACCAGGACGGTGCCCCAAAGCGTCTTTGTGAAATGCAGCCCCAAAGAAAGCGCGTCGTGGTGCGGGAGCGGATAGACAAGGGCGTTGATCAGTTCAGCGCGTTTCCCGCGAATTTCGCAATACTCCCCGCGCACTGGATAGATTCTCCATGGGCGAGGGCCCAGCAGTTGCGCGACCTCATCGGCGTACAAACCTGCAGCATTGATTACGCAGCGTGTCTCGATCCTTTCTGTTACGGAAGATTTGTCGTCGCCGACCTCTAAGACCACTTGAACCAGATTCTTCTTGGGTTCCAGTGCCACCACCTTGGCATAATTCACGAGATTGGCGCCACGGCCCTCGGCGATGCGGGCAAACGCATGTACGAGTTCTTCAGCAGAGCAGATCCCCGTCGAAGGTACCTCCAGGGCGGAAACTCCCTCAATATGTGGTTCCTTCGCCCGAATCGCTGCAGCGTCGATGATACGCAGTCCTTCGACGCCGTTGTTTTCACCTTTTTTCAATAAGGCCACAAGATCGCTATGCTCGTGCGCGCTTTTCGCGACGACCAGTTTGCCTGTCGTTTTGTGCGGTACGTTGTGTTTCTTACAGAACTCTTTGATCAGAGAGTTGCCCGAAACGCAAAGGCGAGCTTTCAGCGAATCCTTGTCATAGTAAATGCCGGAATGGATCACCCCACTATTGCGTGTGCTGGTGGCCATGCCGAATCTGGGGTACTGCTCAACGAGATAAACGTCTTCCCAGTGGCGAGAAACAGCTTCGGCGATGGCGCATCCAACGACACCGCCTCCGATAATCAGAATGTTTGCTTGATCCATAATTTCAGGGCCTCGATGATGTTTTCCGGCAAATCATGCTTCGTGACCGATTTCGTCGAAGAACGGTTTGCAGTGTTCCAGCCGGGCTTTGGTTCCGTCATGAACTGCAAAACTGGCGATCTGGTTTTCCTCGTAACCATTTTTCCAAAGCGATGCACTGCCGTATTCGCCGTCTTTATTTACCGCATAGAAATAAAGGTGGAATGTCCCGAGCCTTGTCTTGTCTTTGTTGTAGTTTCGCACCACCCGGCCCATCGCTTCGAGGCAGGCATCGGTTGGCTTCATGCCACCACGCATCAGCTCGACGATCGTATGACCGCCGCAAATCTTAATATTCTCTTCGCCCTTGCCGGTAGAGCCTGCACCGCCTACGTCACCGTCGACGTAGAGACCCGCGCCGATGATGGGTGAATCTCCGAGCCGTCCAGGGATTTTCCAGGCGAGCCCTGAGGTGGTGGTGGTCCCACTCACCTCACCCCGTTCACTCACTGTCAGGCAATTGATGGTACCGGTGGGTGGGCGAGAGATGACACGTTCGGCGTAGGCAATCCTTGTTTGATCGCCATCGAAAATCTGCGACAGGGTCGCCTTCCACTCCGGGCTGTCGATCCCGGGGCGCCAGTTGAAACTGGTTTTTGCCTTCCAGGCAAGCCAGATTTTTCTGGAGTGCTCAGTCAACAGATTCATTTCCTCGAAACCCTCGTCAACCGCGAACCTTCTCGCACCATCCCCCACGAGCATCACGTGATTTGTGCGCTCCATCACCGTTTTCGCCAGGCGAGAAACATTCTTGATTTTCTGCACACTGCCGACCGAGCCCGCCCGGCGGGTAGGTCCATGCATCACGCTCGCATCCAGTTCGACCACGCATTCTTCATTGGGCAATCCGCCATAGCCCACGGAATCATCGTTCGGATCGTCCTCGACAACGGTCACCACTGCCACGGCTGCGTCGAGTGTGTCGCCACCGCTTTTGAGGATATCCATTCCGTTCTGAAGCGAATTCAGTCCGTTCGCCGCAGAAATGATGATCGGACGCTTGCCGCTGCCGACCACGGGCATCACGGCTGGCAAGCCTTTCGTGGCATCTGGAATCAGCGATTCCGCGAGCAAGCGGTCCGCCCCAATGAGCGCCCCGCCGGCCAGAGTCGTCGCAAAAAACTTACGTCGCGTACACCGATCCATGGTAATCCCCCGTTCCTCGTGAGAGTTCTTGCAACAGCCACTTCAGCGTGAGTTTGATGAATGTAAAATTTGACTGGCTAGTCTGACCCGCCGAGGGGCAAAAAATATTGGGTTCCTTTTACTGGTTCCTGCAACCGACCCAGAAGTTGCTGTAAATCTTCGCTCCTCTCGACGAAATCAATCTCGGAGGTCTCAATCACGAGCAAATCCGCACCCGAGTAGCGAAAGAAAAAATGCTCGTAGGCGCGGGAAACCTCCTCTACGTATGCAGGAGAAATCTGCTTCTCTTCCGCAACCTTCTTCTTCAGAATGCGGGTTCGCAAAACTTCTGGTTTGGCCTGAAGATAGATGACCAGATCGGGTTGCGGCAAATCCTGCGTTACGGATTCATAATACCGCTCGTAGAGCTTCAGCTCTTCATCGTCCAGATTCAAGTTCGCGAAAATCCGGTCTTTTTCCATCAGGAAGTCGGAAATCACAATACCGGGGAGTTCCTCAGACATGCCTTCGCGCAATCGCTTCTGCCGCTCCATCAGGAAATAGAGTTGGGCGCGAAATGCGGCGCCCGCCTTTTCCGAATAGAAATCAGCCAGGAATGGATTGTCTTCACAATCGTAGATTCGACGCGCGTGCAGACGTTCTGCGAGAATACGAGCCAAAGTGGTTTTCCCAACGCGCAGCGGCCCTTCGACAACGATAAACTTGGGTGGTTTGGATTCTCGTTTGGGAGTCGGTGCACGTCTTGCCGATGAAGAGTCTGGAACCACTATTCCTCCCGGAGTTCGGAAAACTCCCTGGTTCGGCGGGATTATAGCAGGTGTTCTGGTTAATTTCGCACTGAGCTGCGTGGACGCGCAGGACCAAATCTGCGATCGCGGCACTGGCAATTCCGCCAGTCAGCACACCCGAACCGTTTTGCCCCTCCGCTCGCGGCGCCTCAAGTAAGAACCTTCGATCCAGCAGCTTACGCTCAGGGTAAGTCAAGTCGCGGATACTTTCGCGCCGAGACCTCTCGCAAGAAAGGTACTACGTGCCGTATGACCGATGGGCCAGTGACACCTGTTCAGCCGTACAGTAGTTTGAGGAGGTCGCGGCGGACCAGATCCCACCCCTGGCCAGTGACAAACTGAGGTGAGTCTTGTTTCTAGCTACGCTGGTCCTGTTGTTTTCCCCGTCTCTCGCCATGGAAAATCCAGCTTCCGGTCCTGAGCAATCGGCCGTGCGGAATATGCATTCGGAAGAATCCTCTTCAACAGATGCCGTATCCTCTCTGCCAGACGCGCCGCAACCGAAGGCGGATGCCGAGGCAAGTTCTTCAAGTATCACCGCTGCTGCCGATCCCCTGCGCAATGCACCAGTAAAGCCCGCAGCCCACGGCAGTTATGAAACGGTTCGTGAACGAAAGATTTGGTACGGCCTGATTGCGCTTGGACACAGCGCGGCCGGTTTTGACGCCTATTCGACGAGGCGGGCAATTTCCGGCAACTATGGTGTCGAAGCCGATCCAGTCATGCGGCCCTTCGCCAACTCAAATGCCATATATTTCGCCACGCAGGTCACGCCTACGATTTTGGACTACGTGGGACACCGCATGATGACGAGCGAGCATCCGTGGATGAGACGCGTTTGGTGGGTTCCGCAGGTTGCCGGTTCGGGCCTTTCGCTCGGTGCTGGCATTCATAACTACAGACTTGTGCCGTGATCGAGTTACGCGGGGCCCAGACAACCTATATCAGCAATTCTGCTAAAGTCTGACCGCGGGACGAGTAATTTCCTGGCTGGTTTTCGTGCGGACACATTGTCCTGCCAATTCTGCAATCCCTTGTCTACCAATCCGTGCTTTTTGAGATATAGTATCCGTACCCAGTCTGCGGCATTATCCGCCCCGGCACTGACTTAGGAGTTTGTGTCTGCCAGATGGGTCAAATTTGGGTAACTTTCGTACTATAGGCCGGAAACCCTCAGGGACGCTGGCTGGGAGAGGCATAAATGAGTATGAAAAAACCACTGATGGGATTGTTGTTTGTCCTGCTAGCAGGATGGGCGAGCAACGTGCAGGCGCAGGAAAAGGTGGAAACGGTCGCGTCGTCCGATAACTGGACAAATGCAGTGCCATTTAACTCAAGCTCTTTTTCGGGACTTAACTTAATGGATGGGTCGACGGGGCCATCCGAGCCTGCCAACTTCGTCCTAGCAAACCCAGCGGACCCGACTCCAGCCGCTCCTCCTGCCGCTGCTCCCGCGGCCAAGCCCAGTTACATCTTCGGCGACCGGGATGATTATCGTTGGCAGCTTGGACTTGGAGTTGAGTTTTTGCGCTTTCAATCGACGCGGATTGACGCAAGCCTGGTCGGATTGAACACAACGATCACCTACTTCACAAACGATTGGTTCGCACTGGAAGGCAATCTGGTGACCGGGTTTGCGCCCCAGATTTACCAAAACGAACACGTGAAATATTTCGGTGGGGCAGGGGGCATCCGGATTGGTGCCAGACGTTCACGGTTCGAGCCGTGGGGACATGCGCTTTTCGGAGGTGCTCACCTGCAGCCACAGACTGCAAACGCAAGCCGAAACACCTGGACCGTCCAAGCTGGCGTTGGTCTCGATTACCGAGTGAACTCGCGGTTGTCCCTGCGTGCCGAAGGAGATTGGGTTCGCACGGCATTCTTCAGTCTCGCTCAGAACAACTTCCAGGCGGTCGCTGCGATTGTATTCCACTTCTAGTACGACTGAGAAAGCATCGCGGCACAGTCCAGTTGGATTGTTCACTAGACAAAGGTCTGGCTAGAATTTTGGGTAAGGTTGTTGTCCTTCCTACGCGGACCCCCGGTAGCTCAATGGTAGAGCATTCGGCTGTTAACCAGATAGCCGAACACCATAAGCCCTTGTTTTGGCGTCGATTAGCGACCTAACTATCTCCCCTCGTTGTTCCGCAACTGTGCCCCACCACAACATGCGGCAGCTACAGTGAGTCTGCTTGGTTCGGTTCCTCCTCAGAAATATTGTCGTAACGCCCAGTTCTTTCCCAAAAAATCAGCGGTTCGCAAGGTGCGCCAACGTCGCGACCCGATTAACTACTAAGACGGACCTTGCCGACGCGAGTTCTTGCCTTCCAGCGGCTACGTCTCCCGAGATTTACGCACCTAGCGCACCAGGAACCCCGCTTCATCTTTCCTGGTGACGCCTGCCATCGTCACGATCCGAAATGCCTTCGCGGGTGATCAACGCTTTCCCGCGAGGCGACCGTTTCTGGGTACCGAGGGTCTAGAAGTGAAATCCGATTTCCCCGGTTAACGCTCGAGGGGTCACATAGTGCGTGCCGCTGAAGGTTGAAAGGAAGTTATACACCGCGATTCGGTCCGCAACGTTTATCACCGTGAATCGAGCGCTCCACTTGAAACGGTCGCCGTTGAAAAGATTGTCGTGCCCGATCGCTAAGTCGAACAAGCTGCGCGAGCCCACGCGCGGAGGATTATGGTCGTCGTTCTCCGTCCCTGGGGCTGGTATCTGCAACAGTGTGGAACCGTACTGCGACGCAGGGCAAATGGAATTGGAACTAATAGGGGTGAAAGGAGTGGCATGAACCGAACCACAGAAAAGTCCAGCTTGATACTGCTGATCTGGACTCAAGATCGACGCGTCCACGACGGTATTGCTACCTGCCGGGCCGTTGCTGCAATTGCCTCCTGCGCAAGGCACGGGTCCCGCTACGAGACCACTGTCGTATCGCCAATTGAAACCAATCCAGGGGCCGCGCTTGGGAAACTGATATTGTAGGTGAGCGGTTGAATTAAATTTTTCGTCGTGGTCAATGCGAAAAACCGAGAACTCACCTGTGTTAGGAACCGCACCGACACCCCCAATTTGTGGGGTGAAGAAGCGCGCAGCTACGCTAGACATGACGACCAGTGCCGTCAGACCGTGATAGTTCGGCACATTTGCTCGTATAGCGTACCCAGGAATTTTTGAATTATGCCAGGCGATCGGGAAAGTGATTGGGGTTGCGCCGAGGATACTAAAATCGTAAGCGTTGTGAGTATACTTCCAGATATACTCACCGTCTATCACAAGGAATTTTCCGAAAGCTTGTTGCAAGCCAGCATGGAACTCATTGCGATAGCCTGCCGGCAAATTGCTGGCGGCGGTACTGACCAGACCGGTATTTGGGTCAGTGCAACCTTCCCCCGCCAGTGCGAAAAGATTGGCAACGACTGTATCCTGGCATCCTATGCTGGACAGTACCAAGTTTTCATTGAAGGGGCTCTCCAGAGTTCTTGCATAGGACGCGCGAAGCACGGTGTTGGTTTGTTTGATGTTGTAAGCAACGCCGATGCGAGGCTCAGCTTGTGACTGTGACGTAAAGCCGTTGTAGACATCACCCCGAATCCCTACGTTAAACGACCAATTTTTCAAATTGATCGTGTCCTGAATGTAGAGAGCCAGTTCCTTTATGTCTTTATGTCCGGTAAATAAATGCGTGGCGCTAGAGCTACCGCTGCAGCCGTCCGCAGGCGATGGTGTAGGCCTCGTTAGGTCGATGCAACCCAAGATCGGCACGAAAGCGGGATTCGCCACGAAGGGTGCCGGATATAGACTGGGATTTGTTGAGGTAGCCGAACCGCATTGGCTCGGGTCGTTTAGTCCCGGATTACCAACGAATACAGGCAACCCTTGAGAGTCCAAGCACGGGGCGTTAAAAGTGGGATCGACGATCCCAAAATGATCATTCTCGCTAAGGCTCGTTTGCTCATAGACCATGCCGGCCTTCAGGTTGTGAATCCCCTTCACGTAAGACAAATTCGCCAATACACCGCCATTGGTGAGTGTTCGATTTTGGGCGACAGTTTCCTGTTGAAGATTCGACGGCCCGAGGTCTGCAAAGGGATTTCCACTCGGATAGTAGTTGTATGTATCCCGGCGTATGAAGCCGCCAAGCGTGAAGACTGCTGTGGGGCCGATCAAGTGATTCCACGTTGGAGCGAAGTTGATTGTTCCGATCTTCGAGCGTTGGTCGGTCGGCCCTACCACGTTGCCATAGGGGTCAAGACCGCCATTTGCGACCACGACTCCGTTCCATGGAGTCGCGAACTGCCCATCAAATGAATTAGGTGTCTGGAACCAGGACCGCGTCAAGCCGAAATTGAAATGCAGCGAGTCGGCTGTTGAGACCTGATAGTCGACCCGGTCGAACAGATTTTCCAGGTTGCCCTTATCGTGCATAACGCCGAACTCAGGTCCATCAAGGAAACGGCCAGTATTCAATCCGCTCGCGGAAATAAAGTTGCCCCACTTTTCACCACCATAGGCAAAGTTAAATCCAAGTGTCGACGAGCCAAAACTTCCATAGGAGGTCGTCACGTTTCCATGAGGAGTTGTCTGGCCTAGGCCCGAGCGTGTCGTCACGTTGATTACGAGGCTCGTCTTGCCACCATACTCCGCTGGCGGAGCGCCGGCGATGACTTCCAGGGATTGCACCGAATCGATCGGAATCTGGTTTGAGAAAACCTTGCTTTGCTGATCGGTGATGGGCTGACCGTCAAGTGAAAAAGAGTTCTCGGCGTGATCCCCCAGTCCATGAAAAAGACCGTTTGAATCCGCTGCCACCCCGGGCGATGAAAGCGTGACTAGCGAACTCAGCGACGACGACTGGCTTTCCAGTGGCAGCCTTTCGAACAGACCTCTGTCCACGTCAGTATGGAAGGTCGGGTCGTTCTCCACGAGGTCCGCACCATTCGATTCGACAGTCACCGTAGTCGCGTTCGTTACAATCTTCAGCGGCACTTGCACACTGACAGGCACCGTCGAACGCACTTCCACGTCTTGGCTATAAGCGGCAAAGCCGGCGGCCGTTACGGTCAGGTGGTACCCGTTAAATGGAATGTTCGTGAAGTGGAAAGAACCATCCGCTGCTGTGTTCGTAGAGCGCCCATAACCGCTGACTACATCTTGTATTTCGACCGTGGCTTTTGTGACCGCGGCGCCCGATGGGTCTTTGACTGTGCCCTCAATTGACCCCGATTGCGCCCAACTAGGGATTACACATGCGAAAAAACTGAAAACCAAAAGGAAAATCGATAACTTCCTAATCATCATTAAGATTTCTCCTATTTACCCTAATTGGGCGATGTTTGTTAGTTGCTGGAATTGATCGCCTGAAAATACGGCGAATGCGCCGTGCCTCGATGGGAGCGGCGCGTTTAGGAAGAGAAGATCTTCTATTTCTAGATTACGCCGTAGGTGGAGCGCGGGAGGGGGAATCGTGGAAGAAAAACTCTTGGTGAATCGTTACGACAAACGGCTGAATGGACCCGATCGCGAGAAGAGGACTGAACAGCGATGAGGCTAGCGCTTTCGGAGCAGAGCCGATGTGCGAGGCCTGGCAGACCTGACAGGCCGCTTCACTCTGTCCTTTTGCGTGGGAGTGGCTTACGGCTTGGCCAACGAACAGAACGAACAGGACCGCCAGGGTAAGAGCTATCACCCTTGTACGGTTACGTCGCTCGTTGTGCCTGCCAACCATCTCGATGCTTTAGGCTACCCCAATCTTCCCTTTGACGCTAGAGCAATTCCATCGTGAGCACACCCGAGAGCCGCGGAAGTCGCGCAAAAGAACGGTTAATTACTGTACTCGGGGATAGTATCATTGAACCATGAGGACGTGTAGAGGATGGCGCATACCACGAAAGACAAAGAAAAACTCCTGAACCGTGTCAGGAGAATCAAGGGTCAGATCAGCGCGATTGAGAAGGCGTTGGAAGGTGACCAAGAGTGCTCGAGAGTGCTACAAACAATTGCCGCTTGTCGCGGCGCCATCAACGGACTGATGGCCGAAGTGCTGGAGGGTCACGTTCGTTTTCACGTTGTCGATCCTAGCCGAAAGCCAACTACGGAACAGGCGGAAGCAACCGAGGAACTGATTGATCTCGTGAACCGTTACTTGAAATGAGGCACTTCAGGCACCGTGGCAGGAATCAACGTCTCCTCCTAGTCTCCAGCAGTGGGTGAACGGGAGACAAGCCCTCGAACAAGTTTGTTGGCCGACGACATGGGCGGAAGCAGCCTGGCAGAGTTCAAAATAAAAGTCATTTCAGAGGAAACATGGATAAATGCTGCGAGCAGTGGGTTGAGAAATCCAAAAGCGGCCAAGCCAACGCCGATGCTGTCCACCACCAATGTTCCGGCAAAGTTCTGCATAATCGTGCGGTGGCAGCGTCGAGCGAGCGACAGAGTCTCGACGAGTTTCGAGAGGTCATTGCCGATGAGAACGACATTGGCGCTCTCGCGGGCAACGTCTGTACCTGAGCCCATCGCGATCCCCACAGTGGCCTTCATCAGAGCAGGTGCGTCATTGACTCCGTCACCTACCATGGCGACGTTCCGTCGCGCCTTGGTGAGCTTACTAACGAATTCAAGCTTGTCTTCGGGTAATAATTCAGCGGCAATTTCGTCTACGCCGAGCTTTCGGCCGATGTCCTCGGCCACGCTCTTCACATCACCGGTAAGAAGAATAGTCTTTAATCCCATCGCTTTCAGGTCTTTTACCGCCTTAGTCGCTTCGGGCCGAAGCATGTCGGCAACCACTAGAGTGCCCAGGAACCCTCCTTCTCGTGCCACAAAAACCTCCGAATCCGTCTGTGACGCCGTGCCACTGCGGAAGTGCAACCCGATGCCGCCGGAGAAACTGCCGGTTGCCAACGATGATTTCAGCGCCTTTGCAAGCCGCGACGATTCCCTCACCGGGGGTGTATTCAAATTTGTCCGGCTCCTCGGCGGAAATCTCCATGCTCAACGCTTTTTTCAGAATTGCCTTGCCGACTGGATGTTCTGAGCGAGATTCCGCTGTTGCCGCAGCTTGCAACAACGAAGTTGCCGGAACACCTTCCGCAGGACGAATGTCGACCACCTCGGGCGTGCCGTAGGTCACTGTTCCCGTCTTGTCCAAAAGAATTGTATCGATGTTAGCGAGTGCTTCAAGGTACAGGCCGCCCTTGATGATCGAACCGTGCTGTGCGGAGCGTCCAATCGCCCCCAGGATCGCCAAGGGTGTTCCGGCTGCAATGCCACACGCTCCGGCGACGATAACCACAGAAATAGTCGAGCGCACGTTGTGCGTGATCAGAAAGGTGAGGGCTGCTGCGCCCAGCGCGAAATAGACCAAATAGCCCGCAAGGCGATCGGCAATTGCTTGAATGGGCGCGCGTGATTTTTCCGCTCGTTCCACCGCATCGATGATTTTCCCGAATGTGGTGTCGCGCCCGACCCGGTCAACTCGGATTTCGAGCGCGCCAGACTGATTGATCGTGCCGGCATATGCGGATGACCCGTGTCTTTTCTCCGCAGGCATCGATTCACCGGTGATGGTTGCTTGATCCGCGAAAGAGTGTCCCCCGACAACCACGCCATCCACTGGAATCCGCTCTCCGGGTTTCACGAGAACAATGTCACACGTAACGATTTCTTTCGTCTGGACTTCCTGCCACGACTCGTTTCTACGCACGGTGGCCGTCGTGGGCAGCAGCCCGACCAGATGGCGGATTGCCGTGCGCCCGCGATCTACCGTGAGTCCTTCCAGGATTTCCGCGACGAGAACAAATAAAGTGATGATCAGGGCCGTGAAGATTTCGCGGATCGCCAGCGCCGCCACGATGGCGATGGCCATGGAAAGCTCCATGGTCATGCGCCGCTGCACGATGTTTTCGTATGCTTCGCTGAATATCGGTAAACCGCCCACAAGGGTACACAACACACCGAGGGCAGTCAGGTAAGGATTCGATCCCCCGTTAAGAAACCAGATGGCCCCGGCTGCCGCAGCCACGAACAGAACGCGATTGATCTCACGCCAACTCACGATATGCCCATGACCGTGTTCGTCTGCGCAGTTGGGCTGGCTTAATGAGGCGATTTTTTGCTCTGGTCGATCCCGATTGACCGCTGATGCTTCGCCGCAAGCTTTGTCCATGATGTCTCGTTCTTGCCCCTGCGTTCTTATAAACGCATACACTATACTATAGTATAGTATTTACCGGAAACGAGCGAGGGAATGAGCAGGAGCAGTTTTCACAAGTCGCATTTGTTATACGGTCAGGAACCGACGCCGATTTGAGCTGAAAGACTGCTGTTTTTTTTCATCCCATGGGAACTTGGGTGGTTCAATCCTGAAGTCAGCGTGATTCCATTTCCTGAACGAAAGTGAGTCTAAAACTCCAGCCGCAATTGAAACGCGATCATGCGCGGCGTACTGTCACCGCCCAAACCAACTCCCAGCAGGCCTGTTGGCGGAGAAGTCGTGTAAGTCAGCGCACCAAACCCAGTTTGGGTAGAAGGTCTTCCCGGAATGCCAGCCAGCACCATGCTCGGGAGGCCAAAATTCGGATGATTGAATACGTTAAAAAACTGGGTGTCAACTCGCAATTTCAATCGCTCGTTCAAGGGAAATGACTTCGTCAGGTAGAAGTCACTCCACGCGAAATTGGGACCACGTAGTGCGTTACGACCGAGGTCCCCGAATTGACAGTTCTTGAGGCTGTCACCCCCAGAGCATGCACCCGTACTCGGGTCCACGGTCGAGACAAAGGCATCAGGATTAAGCCACTGAACCGTGCCCGGTTGCGTGACACCTGAGAATGGACTTTTGTTGGTAGAGCGGCACGCCGGGAACAACAGTCGCGAATTGCGGTCCGCTTCCGTTCACGATGCCATTTCCATTTGCTGAGTATGGTGTGCTTAGAACGGAGAATGGAATTCCGCTATGCCAAAACACGGTTCCCGACACCTGCCAGCCGTTTAGTGCGTAGCCAAGAAGGTGATTTTTCATCCCGGACGGAAATTGATAGACAAATTGAGCGTTTAGATTATTCCGGATGTCGTAGTCACAAGGACCGTAGTCCCGAGCCAAGTCTCCCGGGAGGGGAGACAGTATCCCCCCTGCAGAGAACTGCAAGAACCCGCCGTTTGAGACGGTATCCATGCAACGACTCCAGGTGTAATTGATTTGTCCCATCAGTCCATGTCCCATGCGCTTCGTTGCGGAAAATTGTAAACCGTCATAGTGACTATTAGCGCCTGTAGACAATTGGGTGACTGCCCCGAATCGTGGATCGGTCGGCTGTTCATAAGGAAAAGGTGAGAAGCAACCCTCACACACCGTTTGATAAGCGTTCACTTGCGTTACATACGGCTGGTTTACTGCGCGGGTGCCAACGTATTGCGCTTGGAAGCTTGCTGTTGTTCCAAACTGATGTTCCAGGCCAAGACTCCATTCCATGAAGTATGGTGCGTGCAATTCTCCATTGGGCACGGCCGTGATGGCGACCGGAGGAAGACAGGTCGCAGGATTCGCCTGCGCAGACGCACAAGAAAGCTGACCCTGAGAAAACCCGGAACTGAAGGTCTGATTAGCGGCCACTGTTGCATCAATCGCGCTGTCGCGAATGCCCGGAGCGATGGATGTGCCTCCCACTGTTCCAAGCAGCCCGCCCTGGAAAGTCTTTACGTATGGTGGATTGAAGCCAATCACATCGGCAATGCTACCGGGCAAAATATCGCTGAAGAGTCCGAAGCCGGCCCGAAGCACGGATGTCGGTTCAAATTGCCACGCGATCGCAGTTCGCGGTTGAAGAATTGCCAGCGGCGTTGAAGAAAACACGTTTCCGAGCCCCGTTTGAATCGTTGCGTTTAACGGCTGATTCACATCATGTGAAATGGAATCGAAGGAACCACGAAGACGAGCGATTTCCCCGTGAGGATTTGAAGGGTTGGAATTGAACGTATCTCGAAGGCCAAAGGTCCACGTCAACTTCTTGCTCAATTTCCATGTGTCCTGGGCATACAGATCCAGATTCAGGAAGTTGAAAGGTTGATTCGAAGAGGCTGTAAACGTCTTCGTTGCTGTCGAGGCCACACCATAAATAAACTCCGGCAAGGTGGTATAGGTCACGGTCGGAACAACGCCTTCACCAAAGTCATAATCATTCAGTCGAAGGATCCGCGTGTTGGTGCCAAACCGTAACTCGTGGGCACCATGGCTCCAAGCGAGGTTGTCGTTGATAAAGAACCGGGAAGCGCGTCTCCCCTGAACCCATGTGTTGTTCAGCCCTCCGATTGTGGTGAAGGGAGCATTTGCACCACCGCCCTGCAAAACGATGGGAAAGGCCGAGAGAGTTTTCTGAAAATCTGCTGGCCCGAACAGGCTCTCGTACCAGGAAAACGCAGGGTTGAAATAGTTCACAAGATTTTGGGAGAACACGTGCGTATATCCCGCCGCAAACGAGTAAAGGGGTTGTGGGGAGAGAGCGTTGAACAGTGCATTGATGGGATCGGTATAGGCAGCTTGGAGGCCGGTGTCAGCTTGAAAGCGATACCAAGTGGTGTTTTTCTCATCGAGGTTGTAATCAATTCTAACGGTCTGTACCTGCTCATGATCATCACTCGAATGGGAGATGCTTTGGCGATTGGCACAGCCGTTTCCATCATTTGCAATTGACGGCGCACCTCCACCAGAATCGAACGGACATCCAAGGACCGCGAGAGGCGTGCCGCTGGTACTGCCGTAGAGCGAGAACATCTTCTGATAAAAGGGCACCGACTGCGGGTTTGGTTGGTAGACTGACCCGGTTACGGAATCGGTTCCACCTAAAGGAAGTTGCTGCAAGACGTAATTCTGGAATTGCGGAGTAGGGACGGTAGTGGCCGTGACGATAGGTAATGCGATGCGAACCCACTCACTATCGAAGAAGAAAAACACCTTGTCGCGGACGATCGGCCCTCCCAAACTACCCCCGAAGTGGTTTACCGTTGATCCCGGCTTATGGTTTCCAGGAGTGGCATTGGTAAAGTAGTTGGCCGCATTGAACTTCGAGCCATTCCACAACTCATACAGGTTGCCATGAAAGCTGTTCGAACCGGATTTTGTAACGTAGTTGACCTGGGATGCGCCGTACCGCCCCTGGTCGACTGCATAAGAAAGCGTGTTGACCGTGACTTCCGATATTGAGTTCAATCCTAGGACGAGATTCGTCGACAGTCCGCTGTTCAGATTCGTCAGCGGATCATTCGTTTCCAAGCCATCGACAATATAGCCGTTTGACAGAGCGGGAAGTCCATTGAACTCCACATTGCCATACCCGTTCGTACCACCGACGAAGTCATTGCCGCTGCCTGCCGTGTTGACGAGAGCACCAGCGGCAAACTGAAGGGGATAGGTTAAATCACCACCGGGATTAGGAAGATCTTCTAGCGCGTGTGCATTGAGAGTCGTCGATGTATTCGCATTCTCCAGGTTGAGGATCGGGGTTTGGCTAGTTATCGTAACGGTTTGATTTGACCGCGCGATCTTAAGACTGAAATCGACAGTTTGCTTCTGGCCGAGGGCGGAGGACACGGCATCATTCTGCTGTGGATCGAAGCCTTCGGCTTCCACCTTCACAGAGTAAGGACCGGGCTTTAGCTGTGGAAAATTGAAACGCCCCGAGTCATCGCTACTCGCGCTTCGTCTCAGACCAGTGTCCTTGTTGGTGACAGTAACCTTGGCGTTGGGAACCGGTGCGCCGCTTGCATCGCTAACTTGGCCGACGATCGCGCTAGTAGTTTCACCTTGCGGCAGTGCCTTTGACGGGCAGAATAGCGCAACACTCACCAGAAGAAAGCTTGGGAAAATAGCGCGCGGCATGAGCGAGATGCCCACTTTCTTGATTGTCTTGATCTGAGAGCATTCGCTCACGGACCAAATGTCGCAGCCTTACGTGAAGCCACGACTGAGCAATATATTAAGCATAGTTAACAGACTTAGTAAAGCATGGTGTATTGTGAATAGACTCCTGCGTTTCCGCACCAAGCGATGGGCGACCACTTGTCTGTGCTGTCACTGACGAAGTGTTACGCAAATAAGATTGACTGGTGATAAAGTACAGTCAGGTACAAATTCCCGTGACCGTCATGATGATCACCATTTCCAAGGAGAACTATCTCAAGGCCATCGCAGAGGCCGAGGCGGAAGGCAATACCGTGATCTCGGCGCTCCTTGCTCATTGGCTCTCCGTAACACCACCGGCAGTAACCGCTGCTCTAAAGCGACTGAGAAGAGACGGTCTGGTCATCATTAATAAGAGCGGCCGAATTCAGTTGACCTCCGAAGGACGGAAGGTCGCCGAGCAAACCATTCTTCGCCATCACCTGATCGAGCGGATGCTCTCAGAGGTTTTCGGCATGTGCTGGGTCGAAGTTCACGAGGAAGCGGAGCGCCTAGAGCATGCTGTTTCTCCGGCATTTGAGAAGAAACTCGTCAATGTGCTGGGACATAAAGAAACCTGCCCTCATGGGAATGGCCTGGCCGTTATGAACCCGGAACAACGACGAAGGAAGGGTCAGCGCTTACTCAGCAATGCCGAGGAGGGCAGGTCATACCGAGTGTTCAGCGTTTATGAAAGGGATCGCAAGCTATTGGAATTTCTGGAAGAAAGAGGAATCCGTCCAGGCACTCACGTGAAAGTGGAGTCCCGGAATTACGATGGGACCGCCATTCTTAAGGTTGAGGGAAAGCGTATAGCGCTGGGTTCTCCGGCGGCGGAGAAGATTTGGGTTGGACCAGAACACTGACCGAACTGTTATTAATCTCTGTTAATAAAATCTGATATACTGCGCTTTATTTTGGCGGAATACGTCAGTAACTCCCGGGCGCAAAGAGGAAAGGGTGTCACGGGACAGTAGGGTATAGAGAGGGAACCGCTAATGGGGGCAGGACCTCCGTCTAGGCTAACGCCGCAAGTCGTCGCCCAAAAAGATGTCGTAATAACCCACGAGGACGTTGACCGTGCGCACGACCGTGTACGAGTTTCGGCGGCGCGCGCTCAGCGGGGTACCTTCTCCAAGTTCCGCCTATTGTGGTTGCTTGTGGGACCTGGAATCCTCGTCATGCTGGGGGAAAACGACGGCCCCAGCATGATTTCCTATGCTGCGACCGGCGCGCGGTTTGGAATTGGGTTCTTCCTCCCCTTCGTCATTCTCACGTTTTGCATGGCCATTGTCGTACAAGAGATGACCATGCGTCTCGGTTCCGCCACACACCGTGGTCATGCAGAATTGATTTTTGACCGTTTTGGGCCTTTTTGGGGCTGGTTCTCCATGATCGACCTGGGCATCGGCAATTTCCTGACGCTGATCACTGAGTTTATTGCAATCCGAGCTGGTCTAGGTTTTTTTGGGGTTCCACCATGGGCTGCGGTTTGCAGTGCTCTTGTGTTCTTGTGCTTGGCCGTTATGATGCACCGTTATTGGACATGGGAACGAACCCTGCTCGCTATCGCCGTTTTCAACCTAGTCTTTGTTCCCGTTGCCCTGCTCACTCACCCGAATTGGCACTCTGTTGGTCATGCACTCATTACTTGGAAACCGCTCCCCGGCGGTTTGAACCAAGACACTTTGATCATCGTATTGGCTGACATTGGTGCAACAGTGACCCCGTGGATGCTTTTCTTCCAACAGAGCGCAACAGTCGACAAAGGACTTACCCGAAAAGACATCCATCTTGGTCGTTTCGATACTGTTGTGGGGGCGGCTTTGGCCGCGACAGCTGCAGTCGCGACGATTATCGCAACCGCCCCCTTATTCGCGCACCACATGACTGCCGAGAACTTCCAGGGTGCTGAATTCGCGCAAGCATTGGAGCCGCTGATCGGGAGATTCGGCGCGGCATTGTTCGCACTGGGTATCGTTGAAGCTGGCATGGTTGCGTCTGTCACGATTTCCATTTCTTCCGCCTATGCGTTCGGAGAAGTGGCCCGCAGGCCTCATAGCCTAAACCTGCCAGTGACCCAAGGTAAAGCTTTCTACTCCGTGTTGTTCCTTTGCGCGGCAACTGCCGGAGCAATCGTCTTAATCCCTGGTCTTCCGCTCGTCTATGTGGTCTTACTGGTCAACGTGGTCGCAGTACTGGCGATGCCGCCCGCGCTTGTTTTCCTCTTCATGCTTGCGAACGATCGCGAAGTCATGGGCGACCTTGTCAGTCCGAGGTGGGCGAACATACTCGCCACCGGCGTGGTTGTCTTTCTGACACTTGCTGGTCTGCTCTTCGGCATCAGTGTGATTGCTCCGAATGCCTTCGCGTTTCTAGGCGGGAAGTAGGAGGAACGTAGGATGCATTCAAAAGACAAAGAACAGAGTTCTATCACCTCAGCCGATCAAGAATTGGTGCTGTCGTCACTCGAGCCGGAGCAACTAGCCGGTCTGAAAAAGCACTTTATTCCGAGGCGCCACCTGAGGGGGCTTGAGAAATTCGTGATGTGGTCTCTTCGAATCTACCTGCTTTTCATGATCGTAGTAGTGATATACCAAGTGTGGGTGGGTCTACACTAACCGCGTGAAGTCGCCCGCAGTAACGTCCAAGAGTCGTCCAGCCTGTGATCGCACCGAACTGGGCCACTCGGACATTAACTCCCGTTCCGATTCGACAGGATTGAGACGGTCGCCATCGAGACTATGAGCGAAGATTTCGCGCCATTCGGGGCTTGGCGTTCCCCGGTGGCTCAATGGTAGAGCATTCGGCAGTTACCTTTCTAACTAACCGTTGATTCTGCAATGTTTAACCCCGAAATTGGCCTTCCGAGAGCGGGCAAGTTGGACCCCACTCAATACGTTCGGCGGAAAGAATTCGCAGAAGAGTCTGAAGCCCCGCCGGAAACCTTTGCAATCGTATTGTTCAGTGGGACGAGGCTGCTTGCGGGAGACCAACCGGATTCGCCGTCTTCGATATATACAATTGCGCGGAAACCGTTACCCACAAATCCCGGTTGTCCCACGCCCTGGCGCGGCCTTTATAGTCACAGGTCTCTGGCCAAACATGTGGGTGGCAGTATGAACGATTTCTTGCAACACGCCATTTCGCTTTCCCTCTTGGCGAAGTGTGTCGCGGCGGTGATCGGAATCATCTTTATTTACGCCACCTTTCACCTCCTCGAACAGACGCTTCCCCGCCGCTTTGGTCGAGCCGATGCCCGCTACAAAGTCCGCAAATTCGTCGCCTATTCCGGTTACCTCTCCATTCTCCTTTTCGTTGCGATTCTTTTTGAAGACCATTTGGGTCGCCTCAGTTTTGCCATTGGTGCTATCGGCGCTGGTGTAGCCGTCGCCCTGCAGGATGTCGTGGCCAGCATCGCTGGCGCATTCTCGATAGGTTTTTCCAAGCTCTATGCCGTCGGAGACCGCATTCAGATCGGCGAAACGCGTGGCGACGTCATCGACATCGGCCTTCTGCGTACAACCTTGATCGAAACCGGCAACTGGGTTGGCAAGGATTTATACAACGGACGCATCGCTCGTATCCTCAACAGCGCGATCTTGAAAGGCTCCGTTTTCAACTACTCCCAGGGCTTCCAGTTTATCTGGGACGAGATCAAGGTCCTGTTCACCGTCACCAGCGATTGCCAGTATGCCCGCGACATGCTTTGCAGGGTAGCCAAAGAAGCCATTGGAGAGTACCTTGTCGAGGCGCGCGCTACCTGGAAGAGCTTGAGCGACGATTATCAAAGCGTCAATCCTCCCCTCGAACCTACCGTCGCGCTCGTCGTTAATTCAGGCTCGCTCGAATTCACTCTTAGTTATGTCGTCGACTACACAAAACGCACCGCCATGGAAAATCAATTGTTTACGAAAATCGTTCAGGAAGTTGCCAATAGTAACGGCCGTCTCGTCTGGAAATCCTAGGGCCTGCCCCAACAAAGTCGGCGATCCGGAATGTCAGAAGCTGAAGATGGTGAGGCAACGCACCTCGCAGATGAGCCTTTCATGAAGTTACGCTCGAATTCCGCGTGGCTCCTGTGATACCTGGTCGCTATGATCGAAGCTAAGAGGTGTTCTCCTTGCGAAGTGAGTCTAGAGCCAGACGGCCTTCCAAAGGCTGATGAGCGAACGATCAAGACACGCGCCAACCAGGAAACCTTTTAGAATGGTTTAATTTGGACGAGAGAACCGGTTGTTTGCCGAGTGCCGAATTTAGGATAGAGACGCAGTGGCAACGCGACGGTGCACTCTCGATTAAGAGCTTTACTCCACTGAAACCCGGGCGTATGGTCCACCATGCTGCCTTTCTGTGGAACTCAACGCGTTCACTTGAGTCCACGGATGTACTCACATCTTGGGGTTCACCGGATCGGAAGTGTAGTCGCGTTATGCAAATGCTATTGACCCTCGGCTCCCGGCCCTGCATCACAAGTAAGCGACAGAGGCTCCTAATGCTGATCTCAGCGGGAACGATCCTCCGGGGTTCCTATGACCCACTCGTTGTCGTTCTTTCTGTTGTGATTGCAGCCGCGTCTTCCTATGCTGCCCTTGATCTTGCGGGACGCGTGACTGCCAACAAAGGGTGGCACTTTGCGGCATGGTTGAGCTGCGGCTCGGTGGCGATGGGCATCGGCATTTGGTCCATGCATTTCACGGCCATGCTAGCCTTCAGGCTCCCTGTTCCGGTGAGCTACGATTGGCCCCTGGTTTTTTTGTCTTTTTTTGTGGCGGTACTCAGTTCCCTCCTGGCCCTTTACCTGGCGAGCCGCAGGAAAATGAGCCTCACTCGCGCTCTAGTCGGCGGCGGGGCAATGGGGCTCGGAATCGCCGCCTTACATTACATAAACATGGTGGCGATGCGCATGAGGGCCGAATGCCGCTTCAATCCTCTCTTGGTGGTGCTGTCAATTATTTTTGCCATTGTGTTTTCCTATTCCGCTCTGCGCTTTGCCTTTTACTTTCGAAACTTGAAGGAAGAAGCTTGGAGGAAAATCGGAGGGGCATTGTTTATGGCTGCCGCCATCTGTGTGATGCATTACACCGGCATGGCCGCCGCGACCTTCATCGCCTCTGGAGTCGAGCCGGATCTGGCCCGTTCGGTGACTGTCTCGATCCTGGGCACTACGGGCCTCATCATCGTCACACTGCTGATCCTTGGCCTTGCCATGCTGTCGTCCATTGCGGATCGCCGTTTCCAGGCCCAGGTGTTCCAGCTCGCTTTAGCGCGAGCGAATCTCGCATTCACTCGCGTCAGTCAGGTCGCCTCACTAGGCGAGTTGGCCATGTCGATTGCGCATGAGATCAATCAGCCGTTGGGCGCGGTGGTCAATAGCGCCAGTGCCTCGTTGCGCTGGCTTGCCGCAGACGCGCCCAATCTCCAGGAAGCGCGCGAAGCGGCAACGCAGACTGTCCGTGAAGCAAATCGCGCTAGCGAAGTGATCGCCAGGATTCGGGCGCTGGTAAAGAAAGGAACGTCTCACACGGAACTTCTTGATCTGAATGAGGTGATCCGGGAGGTGTTGCCGCTTGCCGGGAATGAAATCACAAAAGCGCGAGTTATGATAAAAACTGAGTTGAGCGCCACCATCCCGGCTGTCATGGGAGACCGCGTACAACTCCAACAGGTGCTCTTCAATCTGATCATCAACGCTATCGACGCGATGAACATGGTCACAGATCGCCCGAGGGAATTGCGCATTAAATCGACAATGGATGCCACTGGCGCACTGATATCTGTGGAGGATACGGGACTCGGACTGGGTGAGGAAGAAGACCTGATCTTCCATCCTTTTTACACCACCAAACCGGAAGGTATTGGAATGGGGCTCTCCATTAGCCGTTCCATCATCGAGGCTCACGGTGGCCGATTGTGGGCTGCGGCGCGCGTCCCGCACGGTGCAGTCTTTCAGTTTAATCTTCCAAAGCCCGACGGTGCCGAGTGACGGATCTCCAACCTTGGTTTACGTGGTCGACGATGACCCTTCGAAGCCCCTCATGTTTAATCGCTCTCATGCCACTCAGGCTTGCTTTGTTTGCCACACGCCCCAGACGGACCAGACTGTCATGTCCTCGACATACAGTCCCGGAGTTCGGGTTCGATTTTCGAGTCCGTTCGCGCAACGAGCAGCACGACGATCGAATTGATGACCAAACCGTTCCGAGCGAACTCAACATCTACTGGGGATTCTGCGGGCTTCTGAACAAACAAATCGCTGCTGACCTTGGAATTGGCGAAGCTTCTACCAAGGTTCACCGCAGTCAACTGATGCGGAAAATGCGCGCGGACTCCGTGCCTGATTTGGTGTGGATGGCTGAGAAACTGGGATTCCGATTGCGGGGCAATCCGGAAAGTTAACTAAAGTTAAGATCGCATTCACCATCGAATAATTGGATAACTCGATATCCGGTGCTACCTTCGCTCTATGGACTGTTGCAACGAGGATTGAACTGCCAGTGTTTAAGTCAAGCTCGAAAGCCGACCTGTCTCCCCTCCCCGTATTGCTTCAGCGCACGGGATCTACAGCCCCATTCAGATTCTCGATTCCACGCCTATGATGCGCTTCCGGCCAGGAGTCCGGGTGATGAGCAAAATCAGGATTCTAATTGCCGATCAACACGAGCTAATTCGACATGGCGTCCGTATAACTCTGCGATCGGAGCAAAATGCTGTGGTGATCGGGGAAGCAGCTACTTGGATTGAGGCGCTCAATCAAGCAAAAAAGCTGAAACCTGATGTCGTCGTAATGGACTTGGTCATGCCAGGGCTTGATGGAATCGATGCGATTCGCGGGATACGGATTTCCAATCCGAACACCCGCACAATAATCCTTACCATGGAGGATTCGGAAGTCACAGTCCGCAAGGCCCTAGACACAGGCGTCGACGGATACGTTTTGAAGTCTGATTTGGCCATCAGACTCAAAGCGGCGCTCAGGGTGGTGTCCCGAGGTGGTCGGTATTTGAGCCCTGAGGTGACTGAAGCGCTGGCAAATAATCGCCTGCAGCTGGCTGCCCATGGTGAGGAAGAATCTCATGTGAGTTTGACGAATCGTGAGCTTGAAGTGCTCCGACTCTTATCATTGGGGAAGAGCAGCAAGGAAATTGGCGCTGCCTTGGAAATTGCGGTCAGAACCGTGGAGACGCACCGCGCAAATCTGATGCGCAAAGCAAATCTGCACAGCGTCACAGAACTACTTCACTACGCGTTTGCAAATAACCTGCTTGAACCTAAACCTGAACTTGCGTTCTGAATCCGGCGCCCAAGTCTTTTGCGCTACCTTTGCCGATAGGAATGCTAGCGTTTCTTGACGTCAATTGCGGGCAGGGTTATATCGTCGACATGGGATGCTCAAGGAGCCTGTCCGGCCCACTGCCATAAACGGTTGAGCAGGGCAGCAACTCGAGACTGTACTCCCACAGAACCGTCCTGGAGTCCGCAGAGAAATCCGTTCTGCTACGCGTGCGGGATACACCGACCCGGTAAAGAGGAGGTTGGTGTGGGTCCCGAAAATAATCGAGCTAATTCGTCGCTACCAATCGTTTGCAGGAATCTTTATTGCTTTCCGAGCAGCAATGGAACTAAAGGGACAACACACCAGTAGCGAAGTTACCGAATATATTCCTCATGCAGCTGCGCAAGTTTCGCACCACCAGGCGGATCAAAGAGTCGCGATCGGCTCGGTTTTGCTCCTCTCAATCAACGAAGAGCCGGATTCTCCGCGCTGAACACGCCTGCAGGATTATCTATCCAAATCCATGCATGGACCAACCATTGAGTTTTGGCGATGAAGTGACCGCCCTGTTCGCGGCATTGGGGCTCACTTAATCCGTGCGGGTTCTCGAGATGCGGCAGGACGCAAATATTTTCATGGCGGTGCCAGATGGCCAGCGATTTCGGAAATGGCGGATTCAAGGGCTGGCCGTCAGGGCCTTCGGGCGCATTCCAGAGATAACCGACACCTGCCAGAGAGTATCCGCCGTGCGAGGGCGAGTTCTTCACGTAGAGCAAAATGGGAGGTTTCTCTAAATCGAATCCATTCGGCTCCATGGTCAGAACGTAGTGGATACCCATTCCCGGCATATCGCCACCCACCATTTGATATCCGTCGGCTTCCGCCGCATGCACGTCCTGGTATTTTGCCGTTGCCTGTCTGGCTTGTTCTAACTCGGCCGCAGTGTTTTTCAGTTCTTCATATGTCAGGGCTGCGGCTCTTTTGTGCAACGAGTTGGGCATCATGGAGCCTGAAGACGGTTGTTCCTTGCCGACTGGCGATGTCTGCGCCGACGCAGCGGCGCTCAGTATAAAAAAAAGAGCTATTGTTCGGCTGATTTCTTTCATTGGATTTCCTCTTTCTTTTCTTTGGGGTTGCCAAAACTAGTGAATCCGAACCGCGACCTAGCCTTTGGTCGGCTATAGTAAGCGTTACCGCGAGGTTGCAGCTCGATCACGTTCACACCATACGCGGCCGCCCCTGAATGGCCTCTGAATGCGCTGTTCAGGCAGCGTTCAGCTCGGTTTTCGTCTGCTTGTATGAGAAGGGGAAAACATGCGCGTGCTTGTCGTAGAAGACGAGGCATTACTGGCCAAGCAGCTTACTGCCGCGCTTCGCCGCGCGGGCTACGCAGTGGACCATGCGTCCGACGGTGCATGCGCTGATCTTCTCGGACACGATGAACCTTACGACGCCGTTGTGCTCGACCTGGGGCTACCGAAAGTGGATGGCTTGACGGTGCTGCGTCGCTGGCGTGAGGCGGGGCAGGCAATGCCGGTACTTGTGCTAACGGCGCGAGGAAGCTGGCACGAAAAAGTTCAGGGTATTGACGGAGGGGCTGATGACTACATGGGTAAGCCGTTCCGCATGGAGGAATTGCTGGCGAGGTTGCGCGCTCTCATCCGGCGATCGAGCGGGCAGAGCAATCCTGAACTTCGCTGCGGTTCGCTCGTGCTCGACTCACGGTCCGGCAAAGTGACCCTCGAGGGGACTGAGGTAAAACTGACTAGCCATGAATTTCGCGTACTTTCCTATCTAATGCACCATAGCCGGCGCGTAGTTTCACAATGTGAGCTCACTGAACATATTTATTCCCAGGACTTTGACCGCGATTCAAACACGGTTGAGGTTTTCATCGCTCGCTTGCGACGAAAGCTGGGTCCAGCCTTCATCGAGACAGTGCGAAGCTTGGGCTACCGCATGAAGGAACATCAATGAATTGGCTGCAGTCATTCCGTTGGCGAATACTTCTCGGCACTGTTCTCTGGACGCTTGGACTGATCCCGCTAATGCATTTGTTGTTCCTGGTGGTGCACGGCCAGCTCCGTTTCATACCTGGGTGGGGCATAGGAATTTTTCTTGTTTTTGCAACAGTGTGCATCTTGGCTGGAATTTGGCAGTTCCGCGCCGGCCTGTTGCCTTTCGGCCGTTTACGTCGACAATTATTGGCTCTGCGCGATGGGTCTCGTGACAGGATCGAAGGATCCTATCCAACAGAAGTTCAGCCATTGGTGAACGATCTCAATTCCTTGTTAGAGCATCGTGAGCGGATCGTCCGTCGCGCACTGGCGAAAGCTGGCGATCTCGCACATGGCTTGAAAACGCCGCTGGCGGTGTTGGCGCAGGAGGCCGAACAGTTTGAGGCTTCAGGTCAAAACGAAATTGCAACCACGATCAGTCGACAAATTGATCGCATGCGCAGGCAGGTTGACTATCATCTGACGCAAGCCCGCGCGGCTACTCCTGGCAACGCGCCGGGTACCCGCTGTGCGGTGCTGGTTTCGGTGGAAGGGCTAACGAGAACCTTGGGGAAAATCTACGCCGCTCGTGGGCTTGCGATCGAGGTCGACGTTTCGACCGGACATTTCATTCGTGGTCAACGTGAAGATTTGGAAGAGATGCTTGGGAATCTGCTGGATAACGCCTGCAAGTGGGCAAAGTCCAACGTCAAAATACAATCCGTACGGGATAACGATGCGGTAGTTTTGATTGTGGACGACGATGGCCCCGGCCTGCCCCTATCCATGCGCGATCAGGTGTTGCAGCGCGGGGTACGCGCTGACGAAGCCGCCCCCGGTTCCGGACTGGGACTGGCAATTGTTCGCGATCTTGCCCAGCTTTACCAGGGGACAATTACTCTCGAAGAATCGCCCATGGGAGGTCTGCGCGCGAGCGTGCGGTTACCCTCCGGCCTGGCATAAGGACTTGCTCAACTGGAAGCGATCCGTTTCGCGTGTTCGAGAAAATATCATTTACGGCCGCCGATTTAATAAACGGACTATTAGCGTTCGGGACATAGCTCTTGCCGATTTCCTGCATAAACGTAATTCGTGGTGAGCCATTCCACGATATCGTCGCACAGACCAATTTTCGTTTGTTAGCGTCAAGCACTTCTCAGTTTCGCCAAAACTCCCCATTTGCCATCTATTGTTCAGCAAATGTTCAGCAAGAATTCTCAACTCCAACACAATTACCACCTTCCTTGCGAAGCGGATACAGAGTTTGGCGCGTTATAGCCCCGTCCGCACGCTAGCTCCACTAAAGCTCGGCGAGCGCTCGATGTACCATACTCACTGAAGTAGCTCCTTCGCCAACGGCCGCGGCGACCCGCTTGATACTTCCAGCCCGGACATCGCCTATGGCGAACACTCCTGGCAGGCTGCTTTCGAGCATGTAAGGTGGGCGAGGAAGCGGCCAAGAAGAGTTCCGATCCGGATCGATCGCCGGTTGTAGGTCGCGTCCGGTGAGGATAAAACCTTTCGCATCAAGAGCGACACGGCCTTGCAGCCAGTTGGTATTGGGCGAGGCACCCGCCATTATGAAGAGGTGTTGGGTTGGGACCGAACGCACCTGCCCAGTTTGCTTATTGATCCAACCCACTTCTTCCAGCTTGTTCTCGCCCTGAAGGCCGCATAGTTCGGAGTTGTAAAGCAACTCGATGGAGGGATTCCCGGAAATGCGTTGAATCAAATACCGCGACATCGACTCAGCCAAGTCGGCCCCTCGCACAAGCATAAAAACCTTGCGCGCGGTCTGCGAGAGGAAGACAGCTGCTTGACCAGCCGAATTGCCGCCGCCGACCACAATGACCTCTTGGCCTTCACACAGTTGAGCCTCAAGGTAGGTCGCACCGTAGTGGATGCCTCGACCCGCGAATCGTTCCAGTGTGACGGTCGTTGGCTTGTTGTAACTCGCGCCAGTCGCAACGACGATGGTCCGGCCGAAGAAGACAGTCCCGTCGTCCATCACAAGTTCGTAAGGGCGGCGTTGGCACCGAAGTTGGACAACTGCGCGTGCGAGCGCCATCTTCGCTCCAAACTTCTGTGCCTGTCTAATGGCGCTGGTAGCTAATTCTTGACCAGACACTCCGGTTTCAAACCCTAGATAATTCTCGATTTTTGAGCTGGTGCCTGCTTGTCCTCCGGGTGCGTGACTCTCAATAAGTAGAGTATCCAGGCCTTCCGAGGCTCCATATACCGCCGCTGCCAAGCCCGCTGGCCCGGCGCCGACGATAACGAGATCATAAAGCGAGCCTTTGTTGATGTTGTCGTTCAGTCCGATGGAATCGGCGAGTTGTGCGGTGGACGGATTGCGCAAAACCATGTTGCCGTTGCCGATCACGATCGGAATTTCGGAGATAGAAATTGCGAAACGGTCGAGGAGGTTCCGTGAGGTGTCGTCCGAATCTAAGTCCACATAAGTGTATGGGTGACCATTTCGACCCAGAAATTCCCGAAGACGCAGCGTGTCCGCAGAATGTCGCGAACCAATTACAACGACATTGCCCAGCTGCCGATTGATGAGCATGAGCCTGCGCAATATAAACGCCTGCAAAAGGATTTTACTCAAACCGGCATCGCGTGCCACAAGAGTTCGAAGCTCCTCTGGCCGAAGCTCCAGGATTTCGCCGGCTTGCATGACTCGGGCCTGCACCACGGTTCGCTGTCCGGCGATCATGCCCGCCTCGCCGGTGAACATTCCGGGGCATAAGTTGAAGACCAGCCGTTCGCCGTGGATAGTTGGTTGAACGATTTCCAAGGTGGCGGATAAGAGAACAAAACACGCCACACCCACCTCTCCCGGACGATATAGAACCTCGCCAACCTCCGCGCGGCGCACGCGTCCATACGCTCGCGCCCGGTCAATCTCGACTCGCGTGAGAACCGGCCTGGTCTCGGTATCGACGTCGACCGCCTTCATGAGTTCTTCGTTCGTGGCAGCAAGCTCTGCGGTCCGTTGCGTGACCAGTTGATCGAGACGGATGGCGACTCTCCTCTGTTCGACCCGGGAGGTTGATTCCTGCAGCCCGATCGCAGCCTGATTGGCCGCCACACTCAATAAAAGTTTCTCAGTCTGCTGTGGGAAATCGACCCGTTGAGATCCCGCTACAACCGCACCGAATTCGCCGTGCAAACCTAATCGCAGTGGCACTAAACAAACCTCTCGGCCTTGAAAAGATTTTCGTATCGCGGCAGGCCATTTTTGCGAGTCGCTGCCTAACCAGTCGTCGATCACTTCGGTGACTTCTTGCGGCTGCGGCGTTGGTACCCAGGTCTGCGCGAACCGCACGATTGGATCCGGCGCCGCTCCGGATGAACCCTTTGTGCGGACAAAAATGAGATCTAGCTGGAGCATTAGCAGTAATGAATCGCTCAATGTGCCAACAATCTGGGAACCTTCGGCACCAGTCCAGATTGCAGGCAAAGCGAGAATACCGACCAAGTCATTAATGCAGCGCTGGAGCCGCTTGATCTCCTCGGGAGAACCTTCGGGTTGCTTTGCCATGTCAGGATGCTGTCGTAGCTGACTTTTTCAGCCCTGCTCGTCGTTCGCGGATCTCGTGGAGAAACTCCTCCGGCGGCACAAAGAACGGATTCTGCTGAAGAATTCCGCCGATGATGACCATGGGGTGCGTACGGAGAATGTCAATCACGGTGTCTCCACCGAACTTCCCCAGACGGTAAGTGCAAATGACCGCGTCGTCATGGTGGCTCCATATATCGTTGACCCGCGATTCGAATTCAACGACGTCGTCGATGTAAGGCCCACGATCGACCACCCAATCCATTCGGCACACGATTCGATTGAGCGGGAAGCGTCCCGTAGCACTGCCACTCGCCACCTGCTTGAACACTTCGAGCATGCGATCCTGATCGAAACGGCCGTCGCGCAGATACGCTTCAGTATTGGTTCGAAGGTCCAATTGACCGCTCTGCTCGGTGGCGGTGGTATCGATTCCTACCGCAGCCAAGCGTTGCAGATGATCCTCGCGTTGCTCGGGGTTCACTACGTGCACGGCCTTGTCGCCACGCTCGAATCCATCCTTAATGAACGGGAGCAGAACGCGGTATTCTTCCTCGTCGCTGTTAAAGAACGCACACACGTGACGCATCTCTGCAAGCTGCGAACCGCCGATGTGAATGGGGGTTGCGGTCTTCATACTGTTGTCCTCGTCCTTTGAAGTCCACCCGAAAAGCGGATTTCCGAATTAGCGTAATCCGGAAGGTGGCTCAATCAATAAAAATGTAACTCCTGCACTGTTCTTTCCGAGGTTGTCGTTTGCAGTCTCAGCACAGGCTTTCAGCCTAGCGCGCTAATTGTCCAATGTGATATCCCAGTCGATTTTCGACATCGCCGGGCTTGTGAAAGCCGAGAGCCATCAGCGTTTTGATCCGCTCTTGCGCCGCGGGTCGTCCGATCGAAGTCATGCATGCATCCCAGCCAGCAGCGAGCTCGACATCCGCAGGCAGGCTGGTATTCACGAGCCGCTTGGTGTTAGCGATTGCCCATTTCTCGAATCCGGCGATCCGGGTTGCGAGCGCCTCTACGAATGCATCCAAATCGGCGTCGGGTAGAGCGCGATTCACGTACCCATAGGCTTCAGCCTGTTCTCCTCGGATGTCTTCCGAGCTTAAGAGCACCTCAAGAGCGCGGTTTCGGCCCATGAGTCGAGGTAGCCGGGCCATCGGGCCTCCGCCGGCGACCAGACTCACACCAACTTCCCATTGCGAAAAGATGGACTTCTCGCGGCTGGCGAAGCTCATGTCGCAGGCGAGCGTGAGCTCGCTGCCATTGCCCGTCGCGCGGCCGCGGATCAGGGCGATGGAGGTGAATGGCGCTCGAGTCAGACGCGCGAGAAAGTCCGGCCAGGGCGGCAATCCTGTAGGGCCAGCCGGCATTGAAGTCAAGTCCTCGAGCTTGGCGAAAAAATCGGAGTGATTCAGGAAGTAATCTTCGACGGCGCTGTCGAATACCACGACCCTGACATGCTCGTCGGCCTCAAGAGCGTTGATGAGTTCCTGAAACTCTCGGACCATTTCCGGGCCCATCACGTTGATCGGCGGGTTGTCGATCGTGACGCGCCAATAGGCGGGCGACCGGCGGGCGACGCGAATCTGTTCCGGTTTCGTAGCTGCACTTGTACTTGCCATGGGATTCTCCTCTCTAGTTGTCGTCTCAGAAATTGCTTGATTGCCCTCAATGCCTGCTCAAAATCCGAATCACTTATTGCTCGCTGGGATTTCGTTAATCACTGCCGCTCCTGCCTTGCTAACGATCTCGTCTTGAGAGTCCGTGCCTCCCGAAACACCGATTGCGCCAATGATCGTGCCTTTCTCAATCAGTGGAATGCCGCCGCGAGACGCAATCACTCCATCGAAAGCCAGCAGGTAGTTCAGATGCATGAGGTTGATACCATCCTCAAAGATCTTGGTAGGGCGCCGGAAGGTCGCGGCTGCGCGTGCCTTATGTTCTGCAATCTGAATGGACGCAAGCATCGCGCCGTCCATCCGTTGAAAGGCAACGAGGTTGCCGCCGGAATCGGCCACAGCTACGTTCATCTTCCAACTCCGCTTCTTCGCTTCTGCCACAGCGGCACCGATTGCTGCCTGGGCGCACTCGAGAGAGATCGGCGCGCCATACGGAATGTCGAACGGAATTTCGTCGGGTACAAAATCGAGGGGATTGACTTCCGTCGTCTGCTGCACTGCCTTCGTGACTGACATAGATTCTCCTTCGCTGGTTGCACTACAGAATGCTCGCTCGCCACTGGATCGCAACTCGCTGCGGCTGACCTGCTCCAGACATCGTGTCGGATCTTTTGTTGCCAAAAAGTCGAAATTGCCTTCGTTGCCGGCATCAATAAGAACGACCAACCGATGTGATCGTCAACTCAAGCAGAAGCGCTAGCGGCCCTCTCCCCGAGTAGTTTCAAAAGGGCTTGAGCCGTCGAGGTCGATGATGCGGGATTTTGGCCGGTAATAAGCCGACCATCGATGATGGAAAAAGGCTCCCAATTCGCCTTCTTCTCAAAGATGGCACCGAGGCGCAGCAGTTCGTCTTCAACGAGGAAGGGCACAACCTTGGTGAGCTTTACCTCTTCTTCCTCGCCATTCGTAAAGCCGGTTACCTGCTTCCCCTTCACCAGCGGCTCACCCTTGTACTTAACGTGACGAAGCACCCCAGGTGAATGGCAGACCAAAGCAATTGGCTTGCCGGAATTATAGAACGATTCAAGAAGGGCGATGGACACAGGGTCTTCCGCGAGATCCCACATGGGACCGTGCCCGCCCGTATAAAAAACCGTATCGAAGTCTTCAGCCCTCACATCCGCAAGTTTCACCGTGTTCGCAAAGGCTTTCAGCGCCACCGCATCCTTCTTGAACCGCACCTGCGCCGGAGTTTGATTTTCCGGCATGTCGCTCTTGGGATCGATCGGAGGCTGCCCGCCTTTCGGAGAGGCGAGCGTGATATCTACACCGGCATCTCTGAAAACAAAGTACGGGGCCGCGCCTTCTTCAAGCCAAAATCCGGTCTTACGGCCTGTATTGCCGAGCTGATCGTGTGAAGTGAGCACCTGTAAAATTCTCATATCTCATCTCCTTACTCGCCCTGGAACTCATCGACTGCCTCAGTCTTGAGCGCATCACACCACACGGTGGGGAGTGGAACAATTAGACAAAGGTATCGCCGATACTCTGGTATCGGTTCGAACGTTCACATAAACCGACTCATGAGATTTGTTGCGTGCGCGACTACGGTAATCGGCTTCATCTGTCAGTTTCGACTCCGTCACTATCGCTGGCCCACATGACCACCGCCAGCGAGCTGCAGCACCTCGCCCGTGACTTGACGTGCGTGAGCCAGGTACAGAACGGCGTCGAAGATATCATTTATCTCGACGACGTTTCGAAGAGGCTGCGGCGTGCTGACATGTTCTTGGGAGTTCTCTTGGTGTAATGCTGTATTCACGACACCTGGCGCCACAGCATTGAATCTGATCCCCCGCACACCTCTTGGATGTTTGAGTGGGAAAGAAGATAAGTTTTTTTGAAAAGCAGCAGGAATCATCTGGGTCGCGGCGCCTGAGCAACCTTTCTGATTCCCGGTCAATCAGACCCCATCCTGAATTCCTGAACCCTTTTACACATTTTCTTTGGCCCTTTCGCTTGCGCATTCATCCAAGGCGGGAGAGGAACTCATCCCTAAGCGCAAAATTCCGAGGCTTTTTGGTGTTTTACGGCCTGGCGTTCGAGTGATGCGAAGTCAAAGGAGGAATCATGAAACGAATCGCTTTTTTGCTGGTTGCATTTGTGACGGTGGTTGGCGAGGCTGCCAGCATGGCAACCTCGTCTGGACGCGCTGATGAAGAGGCCTCCCCGATCTACGGCGTCACAATTCCCTCGGGATACCGCGACTGGCAGTTGATCTCCGTGACCCACGAAGAAGGTGACTTCAACCAACTGCGCGCTCAACTGGGCAACGATATCGCGATAAAGGCATATCGGGAAGGCAAGCTTCCGTTTCCCGACGGCTCAATCATTGTCGCGCTGCATTGGAAGCGCGTCCCGTCTGATGAAGACAACCAAGTTTTCGGCCGCGTCCAAGCTTTCGTGGCCGGATCCCCCGTGAACATGCAGGTTATGGTCAAGGACTTAAAAAAGTACGCCGCAACGGGCGGCTGGGGATTCGGGGACTTTAGGGACGGAAAAGCTAGCGACCAGGCGCTGCACGAAAAATGCTTCGCCTGCCACATACCGGCCAAAGCTAGCGACTACGTATTCACCCGTTACGCGCCTTAATAACTAGAAGCAGAATCTCGCAGGTATACCGACACGCATTCCGAGGCGAGTTTTGATTTACAGATGAAATCTGGAAAGCGCACGAGGTCATGGTGACGGCATTATCGCCTATCTCTAAGAATGTCGGGCCTGTCAAATCCTTCTTTTGCGCGCACTTCTCCGTTCACTACTGAGACACTCCTAAATCGGTTATGCAATCGAAGAACGAACAGATCGATTGCTGGTTTTCGCGATCAAAGAATTCTGGAAATCAGCCGAAAGCATGTCATCCCTCACGACAGAAACTGACTTCGTCACGGAGGCAGCGGTGTAACGCTCAGGCTGTTCACAACGATACTCTTCACAAAAAAGATTGGCGAAGTCCAAAAATCCACGCATCCAGCAAATCCCAAATGATTCTATTTGAAGCCGTTGGGGCCCGCATTCATACCTGCGGGGAAGAAGACCCCAATGGCAGGGCTGACAGCGGTGGTGCCCTTAACAGCGCCCCCTCCGGTGACGATGTTCAAAATTTGAGTCGTGTTGCGAGCGAAGGCGATTACGTTGGACGGGTCAGCATCGGTTATGTGTGTCGCCGTTGCGTTTGCCGAACCTCCGAGCGACACAGAGAAGTTCGCCAAACCATAGTCGTCAGGGTTTGCATCATATGGTCCCGGCGCGGCACCGAGCAGCCCGGCCTGAGACAGAGCGGCACGGAGGGTTGAAATCAGATTGGTGTAGCCAGCGATGCTCGTGCCCGTCGGATCGATATAGTTGATGGTAGTGCGGATGAGACCGGCGTGATACGCCTCGACCGCAAGGATGCCCGCGGCCGTTGTCAGATTTGCAGAGGAGGTGAGTAGCGACGCCGCTCCGTGGTAGGCAGTGACGCCGACATCCTCGAATACGTAAGCGCCGACCAGGAAGTCCTCATCGCTTGCGTAGGGGCTAAAGCTCGCCCCATTGGGGATATTCGCCGCAGCCGCGAGGGCCTGGAAGGAAGTGCCGAGGTTGATGGCTGGCTGAGCGACGGCAGTGTTGCCAAGCGCGCTCAACAGCAATTGGACATGCTTACCCTCTTCAATGGCTGTCTCAATCGCATAGGAAGCGACAGGTACCGTGCTAAATGGAACAAGGCTGCCGCCTGAGACGGTGCCCGGAGTGCCTACGCTTCCTGAGAGCGTTATCAGCGGGGCGCCGGCTGCTGTCGATGCAGCATTTGCTACGTCAATCGTCGTGCCGAAGGCCGCTAGGTAGTAGAAGTTGCCTTCCAGGTACTCCAGATTGAGCGCGAAGTTGAGAATGTCTGCATCCGTGTACGATGCCGCCGCGTCTGCGAAGGGAGCGATCGCAGTCGCCGCTGCGCCAGCGAGCGATGTCAGGCCGAGGGTCAGCATCTTGCGGCGACCTGTAACGATGATGTCATCCAAAATTGTAGTCTCTTGATTTGCCATGTGATTTTTTCATCCTCTCAGTTGTGTGTAATCGTTACGCCGTGGTCGAAGCAAAGATGCTGTTGGTCCCGTTTGGAAAGAAGCCGCCACTCTTAACGCCAACCGTTGGAGAACCGTAGACGATGTGATGGACCTGATTCACGGTGCGCGAGAAGCCTACGGCGGCGCTCGGGCTGGCTGCGACGATCGCACTCGGCGTTGTCAGGTTCGTCGGCAATGTGAGCAGAGTCTCGACCGAGCCGGCGGTTGACGGTGCTGCGCTCGCACCGACAGTGAGTTTCGCGCGCAGATCCTCCACTAGATTCGCGGCTCCAAGGTAGGGGTATGCGGCCGAACCCGCAGCGATTGCTCGCCCGGTAAGTGAAGTGCGGATGTAGCCCGCGTGGTAGGCTTCGACGGCGAGAATGCCCGCGGCTGCAGTGAGATATCCGGCAGCAACGCCCGCAGCGCTTATCAGCGGAGCGGCGCCAGAGTAGGCGGTGACACCAACATCCTCGAAAATGAACCCTCCGACAAGAAAATCATCGAAATTATCAAAGGGATTAAAAGAGCCACTCCCTGTAGCATTTGTACTGATCGTCGCGGCGACCGCCAAGGGACCGAAGAAGGAAAGGTCAATGTCGGGCATGGGCACGGCAGCGGAGCCCAGTGCGGTACGGAGGAACCGAACGTGTGCCTGCTCCTCGAACGCGATCTCGTTCAAGATATCCTGTTGTTCTGGAGTTAGCCCTGGAACCGCCGCAGCGTCACCCAATGTAACCGTACCTACGGTCTGGTAAGGCGAAGCCGAGCCCGGCGTAATATCTGTGGATTGCAGCCCTGAACCTGTCGCCGCGTAGAGGTAAAACTGTGCTTCTAGGTATTCAAGATTTAGAGCAAAATTCAGGATGTCGGTATCCGTATATGTAGCCGGCGTCGGAGTGGGAGTCGGCGTTGGCGTTGGACTGCTGCTTCCGCATCCAGCAAGTCCGAGTACTGCAGTAGCTCCCGCACCAGCTCCTACTCCAACGACGAACTTACGTCGGGAGACGGCAGTATTGATGAGTCTTATCAAGTTGTCCACGAATCTCTCTCCTTGAACTGTCAGTGGCCCGAGCTGATGGGAGGATTCTCAGGACACAAGGCCTCCGTAGTTCTTTTACTCCAGATCATCCACTCGTTCGTAGTACGCCAGAAAACTGAATTTGGATTGGTATCAGAGAGGACTTTTATTTTCCGACCAACCTGGGTGCGCTGTCGTGAATGGTTTATGGCCGGCGAATACAAGAAGGAGTGTAGTGTTCCTCTACCTGCTGGATAGAAAGCGGGCCAAATGGAGAGAAAGGTTGCTCGATATTTGCACCATCTCGCCCATAATTTTGGGATGAAAATACTCTTTCACGGGTAGGACAGGACTAACGAGTGTGCGTCAATCTGCTGAGGTTGCTGCGCTTGCGGGAACTGCTCTCAAAATTGTCGAGACCAAATCATCTCCCAATCGTGGTATTTTTCTCTGCGCATGCTAGTTGATGAATATGATTTCCGAAAAGCACTCGTAGCTCATATCCAGTTGCAAAGTTATGACTAACCCTATCGCCTGTCTCCCTGGTAGCACTAGGCCACTTGTCGAGATGCGCTTGACCGTACAGTGTTCGTTAGATCGTCGAGCCAGTCGATGGGCCGCTGTTCGCGAAACTTGCAACAATCCGTTAGAGCAGGTAATCGCGTACTATGGCTGACGGGTTTTGGAGCGGATAGAGGTGATGTGACGCCGGAAGGCAGTGTGGACGCCGTGGAAACGGATTGGTCGTTGCTTGAGCGAGTTACGCGGAAGGACGAAGCGGCTCTCTCTAAGCTGTACGACCGATACAGCGGATTGGTGTATTCCGAAGTGAAGCGGATCCTGCGCGATGGCGGTGCGGCAGAGGAGATACTACAAGATTTGTTCTACCAGGTATGGCGAACCTCGGAGCGGTTCGACGCCAGTCGGGGGTCCTTTGCTGGATGGTTGCTTGTGGCCGCGCGAAATAGGGCCATTTCCAAGTTGCGCAAAAAAGACAATAAGTCTGAGGAATTGGGAAACGACAAGGTAGATTTGAAGGTAAACCTGGAGATGAGCACACTGCAGCGTTTGCTGGTGCAGAAGGTTCGCTCCCTGATGGCTAGCCTGCCTGAGGGACAGCGCGAAGCAGTCGAATGCGCATATTTTGAGGGACTGACGCATGCAGAAATCGCGGAGAAGACAGGGCAACCGCTTGGCACGATCAAGACGCGGATTCGCACGGCGATGGAGACGTTGAAAAAGGTGCTGAGTTGAGCGACATTCTGCACATTCGGGAAGAAGATCTGGAGTTGTACGCGTTCGGGACTCTGCCAGAGAGTGAACTGGCGGCCGTGAAAGCGCACATCGCGGTATGTTACGAGTGCAGCGCGAAGTTGGCGCAGGCTCTGGGAAACGTCGCCGTACTGGCGCTAGCAGCTCCACAGGAGACGCCGCCTGAGAAGGTAAAGGACCAACTCTTCGCGCGGATTGCTAATGAGGGCAGCGGAAGTTCGCAGACGATTGCGAGGTTGCAGAAGCGGGAGACGGAAAAAAACGTGGGACGGCCGCGGCGGAATTGGAACTGGGTACTGATTCCGGCCGTTGCCGGACTTGCGTTGTTTTGCGCAGTTTTATACCAGAAGAACCGAACGCTTGTAAACGAGCTAACTGAAGCTCGTCGCGTGGCAGCGGATTTCGAACGAGAACGGTTGCATGTGATGGGGTTGGTGAATGCCCTGTCGGCGAAAGACACGGAAACGATACGTTTGGCGAGCACCAAGGATGGGATACCGGGAAGCAGCGCAGTGGTGCACTATAACAAGAGGCTAGGGAAGGTTATCTACAGCGCGGAATTGCCGGAACTGTCCGCCGAAAATGCTTATCAGATGTGGCTGGTTCCTACAAGCGGTGGGCCGATCAGCGCAGGTACGTTCCATACTGATGAGGCTAGGCGTGCGGACCCACGGGAGGCGGAGGTTCCTGCGAATATCGAGCCAAAGGCTTTCGCTGTGACCATGGAGCCCGCAGGTGGTGTTTCTAAGCCGACCGGTAAGATAGTCTTGCTGGGCGCCGCGTCAAAAAATTGACAGGTTCCAGTTTTTGAAGAACTGGCTCGTCCAGGGAATCCTTTGAACAGATTAGCTCCCAGATGGTGTTGCATCGACCGTTTGAGCCGGCGGCGGTAACCGGAAAAGTTGGTACTAGCCCGCGGCAGGAGGTATGCGCGTGAAGCGATCAGCGGGCCGTCCATCCACCATCGATCAGTATCGTCTCTCCGGTGATCAGCAATGCAGCGGAGGAGGCCAAAAACACAACCGCTCCCGCCACCTCCATCGGTTCGCCGATACGGTGTAGCGCGGCGATGCGTTCAACTGTATCAGCTCGAAATGCGGGATCAGAGAGTGCACTCTCCGTTCCGGGTGTGTGGATGAATGTGGGTGCCACGGCATTCACGGTGATTCCGTACTTGCCCCATTCAACGGCCAAACACTTAGTCAGATGAGCGATTGCCGCCTTGGTCATGCAATAAATGGATTCCGTCGGCAACGCCACAAAACCTGCCTGAGAGCTCATGTTGATAATCGTGCCGCTTTTCTGCTGAATCATCAGTCGACCTACGGCCTGGCTTGCAAAAAATGTGCCTTTCAAGTTCACGGCCAATGTTTCGTCAAAGTCTTCCTCGCGAACATTCTCAGCTGGATTATCGGGCGCGATGCCAGCATTGTTCACCAGAATGTCGATCCGACCGAATTCCTTGGCAGTTTCGTCCACCGCTGTGAAAATCTGCTCCATACTGCGCATGTCCATCTGAAGCGGCAGAGCTTTTCTCCCCATTTTCGTATCTCTGCAGCTAATCCCAAGTCGGCCTTTACATCGCGCAAACCCAGCGCGACATCCGCACCAGCATGCGCCAAGGCCAGCGAAATTGCCCGCCCCAAACCTCGCGCCGCTCCCGTGACCAATGCCGCTCGCCCACTCAATCCCAAACTGCGGATACTCCATTGCCTTCCTCCATCACCCGATCATCATTTCCACTAACGCCACTCACCGAACGTTGGAGTATAAAAGATTTGACAGAGCTGAATGTGCCCTGATCGGGCAAGGTTACGGAGGATTAATGAGTTCATTGGCTTACGAAAAATAGCCCACGAACATCCATTTTCGACGTACTAAGAAACAGGGCCACGCAAGATAACTGGAACAATATGATCGCCGTGTGCTCGACCGCTGAAGCCGCCAAGGACTTTATGTTGGCGCGCTAGCGAATACCTAAATCAAAGCCGTAGGCTCTCCAATGGAACGGCATTCACAGATTTTGGTTCTGTCCACCCGTTTTCTGCGATATCTGTTGGTTAATGAATTCCGGGAATCCCATCCACTGATTCATATTCCACGGCAGGAAACGTTGAGGCAGGGTTCTACAAACGATTTGGAACCGAGGGGGGAAGCTTCAGAATTTGTCCGGGGCTCGCACGTCAAAGTGCGGGAACCCCTGGATGCACTGAGGGTCACCCGGTGCAGGCAAGTCCTAACTTCTGCTCTCGTTGCGGTCAGTCGGTAACTGACCGGTAACTCTTCATCCGGCAGAAAGGCGTTGGGGCAGGTCAATACGCCACGGGACGCGTACTCAGAAATCCTACTCAAGAGCGTTCGAGACGCAACCGAATGCTCTACGGCACAAAAAGTGTTGAAAGGTTGCGTGCTTCCGTCAGTCTCCGCGATTGTCAGAAATGATGTCCCCACCTTTTCGGCACTTGAAAAAGACCCGCAAATATCACAAAATAAAAGGGTTCCCCGGTAGCTCGATGGTAGAGCATTCGGCTGTTAATAGAGGAATTCAAATCACATAACTCGTTTCTCTAGCGTCAGTTAACCGCTTTCCGGCATCCCCATTTTCCGCTTTTCTTGTCCCCAATATGTCCCCAGTTCGCTGAAGATGTGTGAACTCTTACGGATGCCACTTGATCTCAACCCGAATAAGGGGAGGTTCATCTGGAATAGTCGCGCTGCTCTTGGGCAGTGACACGACTTCAATGGCGTGCATTGGCTCCGGCTTCATCCACTGGACCCTCCAAGTGCCGGGATGAATCGGAGCTTCCTCGCCGGGACTATCACGAACGGTGCCATCTGCGCGATGATAACGAACGTGCGGCGACCCGCCACCCGTATCCCAGTCAAGAAAGAAACTA
This sequence comes from uncultured Acidobacteriota bacterium, assembly GCA_963831545.1. Taxonomy (GTDB): domain Bacteria; phylum Acidobacteriota; class Terriglobia; order Acidiferrales; family UBA7541; genus Acidiferrum. The sequence continues at coordinate 24,038 of CAWHQX010000016.1, read as the reverse complement.
GGCCAACGGTGGTGATGCATCGGTTCTGTCGCGCCCGGAAGCGGCATAGTGACTTCGAGCACCCGGACAAGTTCATTTTCGAAAATAACTTTGTGACTGTTAGGTGCGGCCAGTACGGCGTCGTAGCCGTCGGGGAAACCAGACTTGTCTTGCCCATAAAGATACAACTGCCGTGCTAGCAAGAACAGGGGAATTGAGAGGGTTATGAGGACAATTCCCAGCTTCCGAGTGCGAAATCGCTCATTTGGGGTGCTCATGGCGCAAATTGTACGCACTTTCTTTTTACCTGAGAAGGATATTGTGCGAGCTCTCCGACGCTTGCGTTGGAGCGAGTCAACTGCCGATGCAACGGATGACCAGACAAGTAGCAGCTAGCGCCCACTCTCCGGTAACCGCTTGATCAAGACTTAGGATTGGTTTTGATTCCGTTGACTTGCCTCCCAGCCCCAACCTAACATGTGCTTCGCATGACCGACACTGACGCGCTCATCGGCCAACTCATTTCGCATTACCGCATCGTCGAGAAACTTGGCGGCGGCGGTATGGGTGTAGTGTACAAGGCCCAGGACACGGAGCTTGGGCGCTTCGTCGCGCTGAAGTTTTTGCCCGATGTTCTGGAGGAAGATGCGCAAGCATTGGAGCGCTTCCGACGCGAGGCTCGCGCCGCTTCCACCCTGAACCATCCGAACATATGTACCATACATGAAATAGGCGAAGTTGACGGCAAACGCTTCATCGCCATGGAGTTTCTTGACGGCGTAACGCTGAAGCATCGTATCGGTGGAAGGCCTCTGGACACTGATGTTCTACTAGGATTGGGGATAGAAATCGCTGACGCATTGGACGGCGCGCACAGCGAAGGTATCGTTCATCGCGACATCAAGCCTGCCAACATTTTCGTTACCAAGCGCGGCCACGCCAAGATTCTCGACTTCGGTCTGGCGAAAGTAACCTTTACAGGAACAGGCCCAGCTCAAGCGACGGTTCTGCCGGAGATGACCGAGGGCGCGAGTGCAGAGCAACTGACCAGTCCGGGCTCTACGCTCGGCACGATTGCATATATGTCACCCGAGCAAGCGAGGGCGAAAGAGCTGGATGTGAGGAGTGATCTGTTCTCTTTCGGTGCTGTGCTCTATGAGATGGCGACGGGCACGTTACCCTTTCGCGGTGAGAGTACGGGGGTGATCTTCGACGGGATCATGAATCGTACTCCGGTGCCTGTCTTACGACTGAACCCAGATCTACCCCAAGATCTGGAAAGGGTCATCAATCGTGCGCTGGAGAAGGACCGTGAGTTGCGTTATCAGCACGCGTCTGAAATGCGCTCCGAACTGATGCGGCTGAAGCGGGATTCGGAATCCGGCCGAGTGGTGACAGAGACGGAATCGGGGAGTTCCTCGGCCAACTCTAAGCCACCGGATTCACCCATAAGACTTACGAGTTCTGCGGCTTTGTCGGTTGAGCCATCGTCCAGTTCTGTACTCATCGCTCAAGCCCGACGGCATAAGGGCACGCTGATGGGCGCGGCCGTGGTGGCCTTGGCGTTCGCGGTGGCGGCTGCTTTCGGACTGCACAAATTTTTAAGCCGGAAAGCACCCCCAATCGATACCCGAAACATCAGCATTCGACAACTCACAGAACATGGAGAGGCAACAGGGTTGGTCAGTATTTCGCCGGACGGCGGATTGGTGGCCTACGACAGACGAGAGGGGGAGAGCAGTCTGCGAGTGAAGCAAGTGGCTACGGGCAGCGAGGTTACGGTCGTCCCGCCGCAGCCAGGTAACTTTGGTTCTGGTGCCACGTTCACTCCCGACGGAAATTATCTGTTCTACACGCACACCGATCCGGTCAATCCAAGAAACGTCAATCTGTACAGCGTACCTTCCCTTGGTGGGGTTCCGCGTCAAGTCGTGAGTGACGTGGCCAGCGCAGCGGCCTTTTCGCCCGATGGCAAACGCATCGTGTACCGCCGGCTAATCCGAGACAAAAGAGAAGATCAGCTTTTGACTGCGAATGCGGACGGCACGGGCGAGCAAGCCATTTTTCAACGTCGTGAGGGACAGGGCCAAGGTTTGTTCACAGATCCTTCCTGGGCAGTTGGGGTCAATCTCATCGCGGTCGGTGCATTTGACACAGGTCAAAACAAGATTACGTCCATTCTGGTGTTTACGCCCGAAGGCAAGCTGGTAAAGAGCTTTTCGCTTCCAACCCTGGTCACGGCGGTCACATGGCTGCCAGATGGTTCCGGGCTTTTTTTCGTTGCCGCTGAGAAATCAACTGGCCTGCGGTGGCAGGTTTGGTTTCAACCCTTCCCCGCTGGGGATCCGTTCAAAATCAGCAACGACTTGAGCGCGTACTACTCGCTCAGCGTAACGGGGGATGGAAAGGGGTTCGTTACCATTCAGGAAAACCCAGCGGCGACGATCTGGGTGGGTGATTCGCCAGTCGCGCTAACTGACAAAATTAGTTGGAAACTGACTAGCATATCGGCTGAACGAGCGACCGGATACGGTCTGTCGTGGACCGCCACCGGGAAACTTCTTCAAAAGGATGCAGAGTGGCACATCTATGCGACCGCCGCCGATGGTAGCCAGCGGGTGCGCCTGCTGGAGAATGATAAGGTAGTTTTTTCTGCAAACGCCTGCGGCCCCGGTGATATGGTCGTGGTCGGCAGAGTTCTCGAGGACAATTCGCCCAACCTCTGGCTCTTCAACGTCGCAACTCGTGAGTTAAAACAGCTAACATTTGCAAAGGACGTGGAGAATGGTTCCTGTACGCCGGATGGCAAATGGGTGGTGTACACCGAAGGGGACCCAACCGACACATCGGGGCAAGTTCTTAAGATTTCGGTTAACGGGGGTGCGCCGGTTGAATTGGCTCGCGGGACCGATTTCTCTCCAGTGACTTCGCCGGACGGCAAATTTATCGCCTACGGCAGGACCGATGGGCAGGGGGCGAATGCCAAATCGAAGATCGTGGTGCAAAGATTGGAGGATGGCGCAATTTCAAAGGAAATCGAACTGCCTGCGACATACAACTGGCACAAACTGGGGTGGACGCCGGATGGTGGTGCACTCGCTTACGTGCACAGTACGACGGGCGGTACGGAGAATGTCTATATGCAGCCTTTGGCAGGGGGTCCGCCCGTGCAGTTGACCCACTTCGACTCCGAGCCCGCTCTGGTGGCTGCCTATGCTTGGTCGCATGATGGCAAGAAATTCGCCATTACGCGCGCTCGCTCAAACGATTCGGACGTCGTCATGTTTAGTGGTTTCAACTAAACCGTCCGCCGCTTTCAGACTGCCTGCAGATAAGCAGGCGCGAAGACCTCGGTGACGAATGACTCAAGCGTAGTGGCCTGTTGTATTTCCTACCGAGCGTGCTTCCTGGGGCGCGATGAGGCCAGCATTCGCACCATCCCACATTTCAACTATTTACGGGCGACTCTCCAGAACTAATCCACCTGAACGAAAAACGCGCCACGCGTACAGATGGTTGCACCGCGGCTCGCAAGCCGGCTCTGGCATTGTCGGCAGTTAGGGGCAGGTCACCACGCCATGGGACGCGTACTCAGAAATTCAATCCTTCATCCAAGAGCATTCGATGCCACAACCGAATGCTCTACGGCAAATAGAGTGTTGAAAGGTTGCGCGCTTCCGTCAGTTTCCGCAATAGTTAGAAATGATGTCCCCACGTTTTCAGAGCTTGAAAAAGACCTGCAAATATCACAAAATAGAAGGGTTCCCCGGTAGCTCAATGGTAGAGCATTCGGCTGTTAACTATACAGCCGAACACCATAAGCCCTTGTTTTGGCGTCGATTAGCTACCAAACTATCTCCTCTTGTTGTTCCCCAACTGTGCCCCGCCAAACTCCGATTTTTGTCCCGAGAACTGTCAACCGAAAAGTTAGTTGGGGTTCCCCGCCAAGGGATAGATGATAGTTTCCAAGTCCGTTCCAGCCGATTGTAGTCACGCATCCCTAGGTCACGATTGGCAGCATGTCGGCCCGCAACAAGCGGCGGCTTTTCCTGGTTTCGTTGCACGCACGAATGCGCTGATGAACTTGTCCTGCACCTTAGGTGCGACAGAGTCCGCATCGATGCCCGAAGCCCGGAGGAACTCCCGCGCATCCTCGATTTTGTAAACGCGAGTCGTCTCGACGTCGATTCCCTCGAAACCTGCGGCAGCGAGCTTCTGTCGGTACTCAGTGACGGAGAGAGCTCCGGCAACGCATCCAACCCAGAGCTCCATGCTCTTGCGAATTTCCTGTGGAACTTCACCCCGGACGACCACGTCAGAAATTGCTAAACGTCCACCCGGCTTGAGCACGCGGAAGGCCTCCCGCAACACGCGGTCCTTATCTCCGGAAAGATTGATTACGCAATTCGAGACAATGACATCGACACTGTTATCCGGCAGCGGGATGTTTTCGATTTCTCCTTTTAGGAATTCGACGTTTGTGAGTCCCGACTTGCGCTTATTTGCTTCGGCGAGCGCAAGCATTTCCTCGGTCATGTCTAGACCGAACGCCTTGCCAGTTGGGCCGACGCGGCGCGCCGAAAGTAGCACGTCAATACCGCCACCAGATCCGAGATCGAGAACAATTTCTCCAGGCTCCAACTTCGCAAGCGCCGTAGGATTGCCACAGCCGAGAGAAGCGCGCATAGCAGCTTCGGGTACGGAACCGGCTTCGCCTTCGCCGTAGATGTTGGATGTAATCGGGTCACACCCTTCAATGGCAGAGGCTGGGCTCGTGCCGCAACAGGCGGTGCCCTGTCCCGAGGCGGCGCGCTTGGCCGCCGCGCCGTACTTTTCTTGAACAACAGATTTGATGTTTTCGGAACTCATGGAACTCTCCTTTATCTCAAAATCGAAACGATATCCTTTGGTGCGATCACTTTATTCCGGGTGCAGCACTCGGCATACAGAAAGCTGAGCAACTCCTTGAGCGTGTCCGAATTCGCGCGATACCACAGAAAGGTTCCCTCGCGGCGCACCGTCACCAGATTTTCGTTCTTAAGTTTGTCGAGGTGGTGCGAGAGCGTGGAATTGGGAATATCCAGTTCCGACTGAATATCTCCAACCACCAAACCATGAGGTTCTGCCGTAATCAAGAGCTGCATGATGCGGAGGCGCGGCTCAGTTCCCATCGCTGAAAACATATCCGCGTAGCGGGCTATCAAAGAAGTTTGCGCGTTCACAATATTTCGATGATACTGGAAATACGAAACATGTCAAGACCTTTTTAATTCGCTGGGCACGGGCCTAGTTTGGTTACGTCAGCTCTGCTACTGCGACTTCGGCCATCTGCCGCAAACGTTTGCTCCCCACTGGAGCTTCAATCTGCCACGGAACCAACGCGACGCGGCTCGCTAGCTTCTCCACGACTTCGGAAATAAAGCGCCCTTCAAGCCGCCCGCGCTCCGCTAACACAGCATCTCTAGTGTTAGTGGCGCAAAAACTTTGGTTGATCACCCAAGCATAGGGACGGATACCGGCGCGCTTTAAATCTTCTTGCAACCGGGCCGCCTCATGGACAGGCGTTGCCTCTGGCAGCGTCACGATGAGAATTCGGGTGAACTTGGGATCGCGCAGTTGCGGAAGCAATCTTCGAACGCTTTCGGGGATGTACTTCAGATTACGGGCGACATCACGGTGATAGGCCTCAGCCGCGTCGAGCAACAGCAGCGTATGCCCTGTTGGCGCCGTATCAATGACCACAAATCCATCATTGCCTTCATCCACCCGGCGAGCGAACGCGCGGAAAACGGCAATCTCTTCCGTGCAGGGTGAGCGGAGATCCTCTTCCAGAAGAGCCCTGCCTTTTTCATCAAGGTCGCGGCCAGATTCCGCCAAAACCTCTTCGGTGTAAGCGCGAGTCTCGACGGCGGGATCAATCCGCGTAATTTGCAAGCCGGGCATGCTCCCGTCCACTGTCATCGATAGGTGCGCTGCGGGGTCGGTCGTAGTCAGTTGAACTTTGTGCCCCATCCGTGCGAGTTCCACAGCGAGGGCGGCCGCCACTGTGGTCTTGCCAACGCCACCTTTCCCCATGGTCATGATGACGCCTTTTCCACCTGCCGCAATTTCCGTTAGTAGATCAGCAAGGGGCGGTGGGAGCACAACTGGAAGCCCAACACTGTTGCGCTCGTTGTCAAACTGAGCATGGCCAAGAGCGAACTCGCGAAGCGCCTTCACGCCGATTAGAGCGTTAGGGACCAACGCAACCTCATCTTGTGGAAGTAAGTGCAACGCTCGCGGCATCTCTGCCAGGGCCTTTCTGCCCCGCGATTCCAACGCGAGCGCAACAGGATCTTCTCTGTCGCTCGCACGGAAAACACCATTCAAAATTAATCTCTGATTTTTTATTCCAATCGCTTCAAGCTCGGCGCGAGTCCGTTCGGCTTCTGCGAGCGCCGAATGGTCGGGTCGGCTGACAAGGAATACCGTTGTCGTGGTTGAGTCCGAAAGGGCCTGAAGGGCCTTTGCGTACAGCTCTTTCTGAGCCTGGAGACCTGCCAGAGGACCGAGACAAGACGTTCCGCTCATGTTGGTCGCGATGAAGTCCGTCCATGCCGCCGGCAATTGGAGAAGTCGCAAGGTATGGCCGGTCGGAGCCGTATCGAAGAGGATGTGGTCGTACTCGGCCGTTGTGGTTTGATCTCCCAGCAACTTCGCAAATTCATTGAATGCCGCGATTTCGACGGTGCAGGCGCCCGATAGCTGTTCTTCGATGCTGTCGACTGCGGACTTCGGAAGCAATTCGCGATAGGGCCCGACAACTCGTTCGCGGTAGTTACGAGCGGCTTCTTCCGGATCGACGTTCATAGCGTGCAGGCCGGCTAAACCCGTAATCGGAGTCGGACAGATCCCGAGTCGCGTTTCCAGAACTTCGTCGAGGTTGGAAGCGGGATCGGTACTCACCAAGAGGACTCGCTTTCCTCGGTCCACAAGCGAAACTGCCAACGCACAGGCGATCGAAGTTTTCCCTACTCCTCCTTTTCCCGTGAAGAGAAGATTGTGAGTCGGATCTCGAAACACCTGCATGTCTTAGTTACCGCCGGATTTGCCGGACGTGCCGATAGTCACAAAAGGTTGCGGTGCTTTTGTCTGCTCGATGACCGGACCAGGTTCGAAATGTACGTGCATCAAGTTCGCGAGTTCTTCCCGTTCTAGATAGGCCCCTTCCGAAACAACGGTTCCATCCAGCAGAAGCAGAGGCAGGCATTTGCTCCCGTTGCTGTTCAATGTTTGCTTGACGACAGGATTGCTCGTGAAGGCGGCAACATCTTGGGCCAGGTTGTAGCGCTCGACTTCAAATCCTTTGCTCTTGAGCCATTCGAGGTCCGCCGCAAACCTTGGCAGAGCGGGATCAATGCGCGGACCACAGACGCCTGTGGAGCAGCACATGGCGGGATCATAGACTTGCAGTTTTGGCATTGCTTTTCTCCCTGGCTACATATTCGTATACACGCATATATAATACTAAACTTTTCACGAGAGAACTGTGACTGCGATCACCATCCGCACGGCTCTCCCAATTTCGCGGTAAGGCGGACTCTCAATGAGAGGAAGACTGTGCTACTCCCCTGAAGTCCCGCGGCGCCCCGGATGACCAGGCCTGCCCCGCGATTTGAACCGGATCCCAAGGGCTGCTGAGTGGCGGTGTGTAACTCAAATCCAGGTCGCTGATGTCATCCACTTTCATGCCAACGAACAACGCAGTCGCAAAAATGTCGACGCGTTTCGCAACCTGCGCCTGCCAGTGCCCCACAATCTGTGCGCCGAGCAGCCGGCCGGAACGATTGTCTCCCGTTATGCGAATCCGCATTTCGTGCGCGCCAGGATAATAGGCTTTGTGATCCCAGACCTTCACCTCGCGCGTGAAGGGATCGAAACCAGCTTCCCGTGCCTCGGCTTCCCGTAAGCCCGTCCGAGCAATAGCAAGATCGAATACTTTGACGACTTGCGTTCCCACTGAACCTTGAAATTCTCGTTTTCCTCCCACCGCATTCTCGCCTGCGACACGCCCCTGCTTGTGGGAGGTCGTGCCCAGGGGAAGGTAGGTATATCGATTCAAGAGTCGGTGCCAGGTTTCCGCGCAATCGCCGGCGGCGTAGATGTTGTCGAATTCCGTTCTCATGCCCCGATTCACGCGGATGGCTCCACGTTTGCCGATCGCAATTCCGGCACTCACCGCCAGATGAGTGACAGGCTTTACACCTACCGCCACCACGACCAGGTCCGCGGTTTTTTCAAATCCGGATGATGCTATTAACCGGAGTTGTCTCCCGTCCGGTTTGATGGAATGAATTTGCGTTTCATTCACAACTTCAACTCCCCGGCGGCGAAACTCTTCATCCACCAATCCGCCAAGATCCGCATCCACGGTGGGCAACACTGCCTTGGCCTTTCCGATCAGCGTAACCTCCAACCCTCGCACGGTCAGTGCGTCGGCCATCTCAACGCCGATGTAGCCAGCGCCAACGACAGCAGCGGTCCGAGGCTTCTTCTCGTCCAGGTGCCGCTGTACTGCGAAGCTGTGCTCCATCGTGTGCAGCGGATAAACACCTGGAGTGCGGAACCCGGATATGGGCGGCGTGACGGGCTCAGCCCCAGTGCCGATCACGAGTTGGTCATAACCGAGTTCGTGCCGCTTTCCTTTGTTGTCCTGAACGATGACGATGTTGCGTTTCCCTTCAATGCCAACGGCCCTATGGCTCGTGAGAAGTCTGATTCCATCGAACTCCGTCCGATGCGCCAATTGCTTGGCATCAGGAGTTTCCCCGCTCAGAAAAAAAGGCAGGCCACAAATACTGTAATTCGGGAACTCATCAGCGAGAACCACAGTGATTTCCGTCGCTGGCGCAAGTTCGCGCGCGCGCAAAGTGGCGCTGATTCCAGCGTCGCTACCGCCGATGATCACTAGACGCATACAAGCTCCGGTCCGAAAGTGGAATAGGCAATGGCGCTTCCTGCAGGGTTTCCGGCTTTCTTGAAGAACAGCAAGCCGAATTGAGGCGATTTGAATCTCGCTGCATTTCCGATTTCTTGCGCAAGCCCGTCAGGGTCGCGTGCAGAATCTGCGAGGCCACAGCATCCTGGGGAACGGCAAGCCGGTAATGCATCCATTTTCCTTCGCGGCGCGTCTCCACGAAACCGGAGCGGCGCAGATAGGCAAGATGGCGCGAGACCTTCGGCTGACTGAGGCCAAGAATTTCCACAAAATAACAAACACATATCTCGCGATCGGCAATGAGGTTCAGAAGCCGCAAGCGTGTTGGGTCAGCCAAAACGCGAAAGAGTTTTTCGAGAGACAAGGGAGCGCGAGTCTTCGTCATGGGGTGATTGTACAACATATGCGGCTTGACATATACAATTCCAGGCGGTATCTTTCTTCGCATATTCGCATATGCAGATATGGATCCTGACCGCAATGCGAGCAGGGCGACGATGAATCCACGAAAGGTGATTCCTATGCAAGGGCGCTACAACGTTCTCTTTCTCTGCACTGGAAATTCGGCCCGATCCATCATGGCCGAGGCCATCATGAACCGGAAAGGGTGGCCGAATTTCATCGCGCACAGTGCCGGCAGCCATCCGGCAGGGTTTGTCCATCCGCAAGCTTTGCGTCAATTGGAAGTTGCCCGCCTGCCAACCGAGGGACTGCGCAGCAAACCTTGGGATGAATTCGCGAAGCCCGGTGCACCGCCGCTGAATTTTGTCTTCACCGTCTGCGATGCCGCAGCAAAAGAACTGTGTCCCGTTTGGCCAGGCCAGCCGATGACAGCTCATTGGGGCGTTCCGGACCCGGCCGCGGTGCAGGGAACACCAGAACAAGTTGAGAAAGCCTTTCGCGATGCATTCATGATCCTGGACCGGAGAATCAACCTGCTACTGTGCCTGCCGCTTGGCAGTCTCGAAAAGCTTGCGATCCAGAAGGAAATCGACCGCATTGGGAAAGAGCTGCCGGACATAAAAGCGCACCGAGCCTGAATTGCTTCCCGACTCTTGGACTCAGTCGGGGAAGACCTTGACGTCGACGCGGACGTGAAGGTTCTCATCGTCAGGACTCAGATGGATGATGATCGTCTCTAGGTCGCTGCCTAGATTCTTCGAGAACGTCAGTGCATCACCAGATGTCTTCGGGCGGTTGAACTCTCCCCGGAGTTTGTTCGTCACCCATTCCTCATATTTGTGTCGTTCCAGTTTGGTGTCGAATTCCCAAAACAAGGACTCCGACCATTCGGAGTGCTTGACGCCCTTTTGGCTCACATTCACGGCGCCAGCCGGTACCGTCAGATTTATCAACTCTTCGGAATGGGCGGCAAGATACCCGGTGAATGGCTTTTGCTCGCAGGATTGGCAGAGACCCGTTACGATTACGACCAATGCAAGCGGGATTGCACCTTGCCAGCCCTTCGCTAAGCGCAACAGCGCCTCATTCAATCCTCGCAATGGCCTTAGTTTCCTTTTCGACGACTTCTCTTGGAAGACGTGAATACGCCAAGGGCTCAGCAAAGCCTTGTCCGTCCGCAAGCATCCAATGCAAGGAATCGATGATCGCTTTTTTCTTTTGCACGTCGGCCATCTTGCTCGATATCAAAAGCCACGTGAAGCTCGAAATGGGATAGGCATTCGCGCCGGGTGGATTGGTAATCGAGACGCGGAAATCATCCGGCATTGACTTGGAGGCTTCCGCCGCAGCGGCTGGCCCCGCCTTGATAAAGTTTCCAGACGAGTTTTTCACTCGGCCATAGCCGATGTGGTTTTGTTCGGCATAGATCAATTCAAGGTACCCGATCGAATTTGGAGTCTGCTGCACGAGGCCCGAAACGCCCTCGTTTCCCTTGGCACCGAGGCCAACCGGCCAGTTCACTGAAGTGCCTTTTCCGACTTTGGATTTCCATTCCTCGCTGATCTTGGAAAGGTAGTCCGTCCAGACATAGGTAGTACCGCTTCCGTCAGAGCGATGCATAACCACGATGTCCGCTGCGGGTAGCTTTACGGTAGGATTCACATTAGAGATCTCCGGATCATTCCACTTTTTGATTTTCCCCAGGAAAATCCCTGCCAGGGCCTCTGGCGTAAACTTGAGTTCTTCCGTGACTCCCGGAAGGTTGTAGGATGGCACGTCCGCGCCGAGAACGGTCGGAAAGTGAAGTGCGGTAGCATTTTGCTTCTTCTGAAAGTCGGCGAGTTGATCGTCGGTCATGGGGCCGTCGCTGGCGCCAAAATCAACAGTGCCGTCCGTGAACTGCTTGACACCCCCGCCAGAACCGATCGACTGATAATTGATTTCCACACCGGAATTCAGCTTCTTGTATTCGTCAACCCATTTGGAATAGATGGGGTAGGGAAACGTCGCACCCGCGCCGTTCAAATGGATCACGCTGGGCATTGAGACCGGCGAGTCCTCCTCGGATTTGTTATGACAGGAAACCAAGCCGACCGCCAACAAAACAAAGCCAAGAAGCTTTACGGTGTCTTTTATCATCTCGCTTCTCCAAACGTCGGAATCATTCTTCTGGGTGAGCACGATCAGTTCACCTTGAATCCACTGACGTCCTCCGAAAAAGAAAACGGCTCACTCCCGTCAACAACCCTGTGCCGATGACTGACGCCAGCGACATGGCGTTTACGCCCGTTTTCAGGACCAGCGTCAGCGAAAACACTACGCCAAACATCTGAGCCATCCCGAGGATGAAACGGAAACGGGATCGACGTTCAAGGATTGGGCTGCGAAGCACATACATTCGCATAGCCATATATACGTATGGGCGAATATAAGTCAAGGGGAAAAACTGGATGGATGGATCGGTCTAGACTGGGCAGCAGCCGCCGGCCCGCTTGACCGACGCTGCGCGGGAGGAGTCCTTGGCCAGTTCCGGCACGGCGTGGAAACAACCGCGGAGGCATTTCAAGAGTTGTCGATGGAATTCAGTTTTCGCCGGCTGTAGCGTGTAGTAGTTCCACAAGCCGTTCTTTCGCGTCTCGACCAGACCCGTCCGCCGCAAGTAGGCCAAGTGACGCGAGGCGGTTGGCTGCGGAACCTTAAGGATCTTGACCAGGTCCCCGACGCATAGCTCCCCATCAAGTAGCAGGTGAAGAATGCGCAGCCGGGTCGGGTCGGAGAAAGCTCGAAACATCAAATTGACTTGCGTTTGTGCCATGGTTGCTCAGTGACTCAAGCGATTGTAACCGGAATGTCCTGCGCGCGAAAGTTTCACGCGAGCGCAATTACGAAAATTCATTTCGCTCGACGCGCCGCTCTGGACATATTCGCTAGTCCGCATATACTAGGAAAGCGGCGAAGATATTGCGTGCCGTTCCGTAAGAATTGTGGATCCACAGACCTTGAGGTCATTATGTCCGCTTCCCCCTATGCTCAAGCTCCGATCTGCGCACCGCTGCCACGCGCGCGCCTGTCGTTTCTTGATCGGTTCCTAACGCTTTGGATCTTTCTTGCCATGGCCATCGGAGTGGCGCTCGGCCATTTCCTCCCGGCCACGGGAGAATTCGTTCAGCGGTTCCGCTACGGTACGACCAATATCCCCATCGCTATCGGCCTCATCGTCATGATGTACCCGCCTCTCGCCAAAGTTCGATACGAAAAGCTGGGCGAAGTATTTCGCAACCGGAAGGTTTTGGGACTTTCGCTGCTCCAAAACTGGGTAATTGGTCCGATTCTCATGTTTCTCCTGGCGATCACATTTCTCCGTGGCGAACCTGCCTACATGCGCGGCCTGATCCTCATTGGTTTGGCGCGCTGCATCGCAATGGTCATCGTGTGGAATGAACTGGCGTCCGGCGACACGGATTACGCTGCCGGACTGGTTGCTTTCAACAGTATCTTTCAGGTTTTTTTCTACAGCCTGTACGCCTGGGTGTTCATCACGGTCCTGCCGACGTGGTTTGGCCTGAAAGGCAGCGCAGTGAACGTGGGAATCGGTCAGATCGCCCAGAGCGTATTTGTTTACCTAGGCATCCCGTTTCTCGCCGGGCTTGTGACGCGCTTCGTGCTGCTACGGACGAAAGGAGAAACTTGGTATCGCACACAGTTCATTCCGAAGATCAGTCCCCTTACGCTCGTGGCCTTGCTCTTCACCATCCTGGTCATGTTCAGTTTGAAGGGCGATCTGATCGTCAGACTGCCCCTCGATGTCCTGCGCATCGCTGTACCTATGCTCATCTACTTCGTGCTCATGTTTCTGGTCAGCTTCTGGATGGGCCGAGCACTGGGAGCGGATTATGCGCAAACCGCTACCCTCTCGTTCACGGCTGCGAGTAACAACTTCGAATTAGCGATTGCCGTCGCGGTTGCTGTGTTCGGCCTGAATTCCGGGGAAGCTTTCGTCGGTGTCATCGGCCCGCTTGTTGAAGTTCCCGCGCTAATCGGATTGGTCAATGTGTCGCTCTGGCTGCAACGCCGCTATTTTGCGCCACTGGCTCGGAGCCAGAGCGCAGCGGTTACACAGACCTGAACTTCTGTTCTTAGCAATACCGTTCCTTTGTGCTTCGAAGAAAGGACTGTTCGCATGGATGTCGTTCTCTTCGCGTGTGTTCACAATGCTGGCCGGTCGCAGATGGCCGCGGCCTGGTTCAACAAGATGTGCGACCGGACGAAGGCAAAAGCCCTGTCGGCGGGTACCCAGCCGGGCGAGCGCGTTCACCCGGAAGTCGTTCAGGTCATGCGAGAGGAAGGCATCGACTTGGCCGGAATCAAGCCGCAATTCCTTTCAACGGAATTGGCGCAACAGGCCACACTGCTCATCACCATGGGTTGTGGCGATGCGTGTCCCTATGTGCCAGGGCTGAAAAAACTCGATTGGCCTCTCACCGATCCGAAGGGTCAGTCCCTCGAATCGGTGCGCACCATTCGGGACGAGATCCGCCAGCGCGTCGCTAATCTAGCAACGGAGCGAAACTGGCTCTAGGTGGATCTCACTAACACAACGCTCTCGATGACAAAAAACAACTACTGCTTGATGGGCTGCCCGTTGACCGTCATCTCAGCGAGTAGCTTCTGGTCCTGCTCCTGCAGCAACTTCGGAAGTTTTGCGTAGTACAGACCCTCCGTCGCTCCCTGTCCATCTGAAACTGCGTACTGAACAAACTGTTTTAGAATTCTGCGATCATCCTCGGAGGATCCATCTTTAGGTATCAAAACGAACGTCACTCCGGAGATTGGGTAAGCCTCTTTCGCAGATGCCGGAGGATCTACAATTGGCGTCCTAACATCTTTCGAAATCGCGTCACCGAACGAATTCAGTGCTGCTGTAGCGCCGTTCACGCTCGGCTCGATGTAAGCTCCTGCCCGGTTTTGGACCGTCGCTACAGTCAGGTCTTCCTGCTTGGCGTAATTCAGTTCCGCATAACCAATCGTGCCCGTCGCCTGCTTCACCAGGTCAATCACTCCCGTGCTACCTTTACCTCCAAATCCTATCGGCCAGTCGACGGAAAGGCCAGCCCCAGGCTTCTTCGACCAGTCGCTACTAACTTTGGATAGATAGGTGGTAAAGATGCTCGTCGTACCGCTCCCGTCGGAACGGTGTACGACGATGATGGCGGCTTTCGGTAAATTCACTCCGGGGTTGTCATGGGCAATGGCCGGGTCATTCCACGTCACAACTCTTCCGAGATAGATGTCCGCAAGGGTTTTACCGTTCAGTCGCAGAGCGCTCATCAACTGGGGAAGATTGTAGATAACGCAAACGGGTCCCGCCGTGACTGGGATTTGCAACACTGGCGGAATATCCTTGAGCTCTTCGTCAGTCAAGGGTGCGTCGCTTGCGGCAAACTCCGTAATGCTTTGCTTGATCTCCCTTATCCCAGCGCCGCTTCCTTCCGCACGATAATTCACACCTACATGTGGATGCAGTTGTTGGAAACCGATAATCCACCGCTTCATCAGAGGGTCAACGAATGTGCTCCCAACGCCCCCTATGGCGTTCGCAAGCACCGGAGTCGGTTCAGCCTTCGAAGAGGTGTTGCACCCATTTGTGAGCAATGCCCCGAGAGAGGCAGATATGCACAGAGCGAACTGCAATACGCGATGGCGACGCATGATTCGTTTCTCCGTAGTGCTTTACCGTACAGGTTCAGCAACGGTTGACAATACTACATAGATTCGCCTATGCGCATATTAATAGTCTGTTACAGGTCTGACTTGGTTTTTCGATCAGCTGAACTGTCAGCTGTCCCTACACTGATTTAGCATTGACGCGCCTAGTTCCTCGAAGCGGGAGTGGAAGGTTTCTAGACCTTTGTGGCGCCAGACCGCTGCCTTATTAAGGTATCGATCGGGGCGTCTATAACCGCTAGAATTGCCAGAAACACGCGGGAGCCAATTCTTTTTAACTGCAAGTTCCACCCGGCTTTGGGTTTCACGCACGGATAGTTTTAATTATAGTAAATTGGGGTGGAGGAATCCTCCGCGCCCCTGCTTAGGGACCGAAGGTATTGAAGGCCTGACCCGGAGTGATTTATGCCCGTATTGCCCATCTCCAGGCTGCCGGAAGATGAACAGCAGGAATTATTGGATGACCTGAACTATCTAAACACCGCCGAGATCAAATCCTTTTGCAAGCGCCACTCCATCCCGTACACGATCGCAATCGAAACCAGCGATGGGTGCAGGAGAAAGACAAACGAGGACGATCGGAAAGGTGTGATCCTTAACCGGATTCGCCATTTCTTGAAGACAGGTGTGGTTTTGGGAGAGACATGCTTTCGCGCGACCGTCGTGTGTTTTGAAGCGCCACCCGAAAAGCTCGCCCCGAACGACAGACTGTTTTATGGGCAATACGACAAGACAAACCGCGCTATGATCACCCTTCTGAAGAATCTGACCAGCGGGGAATTCCGAAATGGAGCAATCGCTAGAATTCTTGCAAGAGACTTCTGGAGCAGAGGTAAGGCCCCTTCATTTAAAGAATTTGCGTCCGCCTGGCTGCAAGCTGCGAGGGAACATAGCCGCCCAAACGCGGAGTGGGCCTTCTTGTCCGATAGAGCGCGCGGAACAGCTGGACCAGATTGGAAGAAATTACGAGCCAAGAAGGCAGCGACAGTGATGAACACGCTCAATCAAATCACTAGCGGATGGAAAACATAGCGCGGTTCATTGGGGTGGTCAGGTTGAGAAATTCCGGCAGCGCTCGAATTCCGCCCTGAGGCACTCACATGGAATCTTACGGATTTGCGCGAGTCACCGCCAATCCTGGTGATCCGTCTAAATCCGTCCACAAGTCCCGATGTAGGAAGTGAAGTCTCGGCCAAGGTCGGTTGCCTTCTCATCTCCTCGAACGCCCGATAGCGCGGAGGCTGCACACCGGAATAGGTGTTAATAGTCTATTTAGGAGGGATTTGGTAGTTTCCTGTGAGCGGGGGCATTTATCCGCTTTAAGGAGAGAAGATGAAGACAAAACGTGGAATCTGTCTGTTGGTTGTAAGCTTGATGGTCGTGGGGAGTGCGTTTGCGCAGGAGAAAAAGATCAAACGGTCGGAACTGTCTGCAGCAGTTGAAAAAACGGTTGTAGAGCAGAGTAAGGGAGCAACGATTCGCGGGTTTAGCGAAGAGAAGGAAAACGGACAGACCACGTACGAAGCCGAGATGCTCGTAAATGGTCACACCAAAGATGTACAGATGGACACGAATGGAGCGGTGATTGAGATCGAGGAACAGGTGGATTTGCAGGCTTTGTCCGCAGAGGTAAGAGCCGGGCTGCTAGCGAAAGCGGGTAAAGGCAAAATCGCGAAGGTAGAATCGATTACGAAGAAAGATAAGCTGGTCGCCTATGAAGCGCAGGTCGTGACGGATGGGAAGAAGTCCGAAGTACAAGTAGGGCCTGACGGAAAACCATTGGACCACGAAGAGTAGAGATCAGTTCGAGCAACACTCCAGAATCAACGTTCTCCTTCTCTATTCTCCATTGATTCGCTTTTAGCTCAATTCTTCACCACTGATACGCGTAAGCAGAGAGGTTGGTTTTAACGCAATTTGACTCGCTGGAACTACCGGACCAACTGACGCCGCGAGAAAGAGATTTGTTGCGGCTGATCGCGGGGGGATACAGCAACCGGGAGATCGGCGAAGCTCTGTCGATGGAACGATCCTCTCATTTCTTATTTGTGCAAGCATCTCCCGATCGATTCCCTCGACCAGCCGAGATTCAAGTTCGGGAAACGTGAGTACAGTTCTTAGAGTTTGATTTGTCTCTTTGTACTTGGCCACATCCTTTTGAGTGGGTTGGCTAACGTTCTGCACTGCTGACGAACGGCACGCCCTCAAGCTCGTGCGCGACCACTCGACGAGTGACATGTGTGTTAGACTTTTCTTCGCTGCTGATTTCAGTGTTAGAGAACGCATTGTGCCCGGATAGAGATGTGCGAACTGAAACCAGTCAAACTACGTGGCGTCTTCCGGTTTAACTTGCATCCTCAATAGCTCTTCGGGTTGCCACCCGGGTCCTGAACTGTGCGAAAAGCTCTCCCGAATATTCGCTGAAACTGGCACGCCGGCGCGCATCCTCCTGGCTTCCAGCGGCGCTGAAATCCACGAGCTGACTCGCCGCGCCTTGAAAGAAAATAGCCAAATCATTGTGGCGGGTGGCGGTGACGGCACCGTGAATGCCGTGTCCAGGGAACTCATGGGAACATCCATCTTGCTGGGCGTCCTTCCACTCGGGACTCTGAATCATTTCGCGAAGGATTTGCAAATTCCACAGGACCTAGAAGGTGCTGCTCGCAATCTAATCACCGGCCGTGCCGTACCCGTGGATGTCGGAGAAGTCAACGGCCACATCTTCCTCAACAATTCCAGCCTGGGCATCTATCCGCACATGGTGCGCTTGCGCGAGGAGCAGCAGAATAAGACAGGCCGCAACAAGTGGGTAGCTTTCGGCCAAGCATTCCTTTCGGTTGTGGAACACTACTCGTTTCTTCGCATTCGCCTGCGCGTGGATGGAAAAGAACTTTCGTGCGAGACGCCCTTGGTATTCATCGGCAATAATAAATATGAAATGGAAGGATTCAATATCGGCGAGCGCAGACGGCTCGACGCGGGCGAACTCTGCCTCTTTGTAGCAAAGGGCGCTCGCCGTATTGACCTGGTACGACTGGTCTTTCTGGTGGTTTTCGGACGCTTACATGAAGCGGGCGATTTCGAGGTTCTGTTTACGGACCAAATCTCGATCGAGACGCGGAGAGCCCGGGTAAGCGTTTCCACGGACGGCGAAGTAAATCAAATGAGTACTCCGTTGAATTACCGCACCCATCCTGGTGCTCTGCGCGTGATCGTGCCCATTAAAAACGTCCCAGGAAGCAACGCGTAACTCGCTCTAAGTAACATGCGCATCCTTGCTCATCTATCTGATCTTCATTTCGGCCGCATCCAGCCAGCCACTGTGAATGCCTTGATCGCCGCCATCACCGAGGCCAAGCCCGACATCGTTATCGTTTCCGGCGATCTTACCCAGCGCGCGAAAGAGCGCGAGTTTCAGGAAGCCCGTCATTTTCTTGAGGCTCTCCCTTCGCCGCAAATTGTCGTCCCGGGCAATCACGACGTGCCTTTGTACAACGTTGTCGCCCGCGCGCTGCAACCTCTTCGGAATTACCAACGCTACATTACCAAGGACCTAGAGCCCTTCTACTGCGATGATGAAATCGCGATTGTAGGCATCAATACTGCCCGTGCGCTCACCTTTAAGAATGGCCGCATTAACCTCCAGCAGGTTGCCCGGAGTTGCGCGCGGCTCGAGGCGTGCGGTGAGAATCGCACGCGCATTGTCGTCTCCCATCATCCCTTCGATTTGCCCGAAACCCATCAGCTTCGTGGTTTGGTCGGGCGCGCCCACATGGCTATGAGTGGATTTGCGCGCTGCCGTGTAGATCTAATCCTCTCGGGCCATTTACATAGCAGCCACACCAGTGAAAGCGCACCACGCTACAGAATTCCAGGCCATTCCGCACTCATCATCCACGCCGGAACTGCCACCTCAACACGCACTCGCGGAGAACTAAATTCATTTAATATCATCCAAATCAGTGGCTCATCCGCTTCCATTCAACGCCTCACTTGGACCCGAGACCGTGGTTCCTTCTTCCTCTCCGAGATCGCACAATTCCAACGCACCCCCGCGGGATGGTCCCGCGTCCCGCTCCCTGATGCGGCGGTCAAGCCGTGATTCAGAACCAACGGAGTTTATTTGCCGCCATCGCGCGGCGCTAACGACTCTCAGGTGTCGGAGTTCATGGTGCTTGGCGATCAGCTCTCCAGCTTTTTCTTCTCGCCCTTCCCAAGAGTCTTATCGAGCAAACCAACCGATCCTGACCCATACGGTGGCCGCGCAATATCCTGCGATGACATCGCTTGGGTAATGCACTCCCAAATAAATGCGCGAGAATCCGATCATTCCAACCAAGATCAGAGCGGCCATCCAGACACAGAATTTGGCTCCGCGTGTGCGCGCACGTGTGGCGAAAATCGCAGCGAGTATTCCATAAAAGCAGAGTGAACCTAGCGCGTGGCCACTCGGGAAACTATACGAGCTCGGCGTGGCGCCGAAAAAGGCAACAGGCCGGGGACGATGAAAAGCATACTTCAAGGTGACATCGAGCACACCTGCGCCAAGCATCGTTATCGCCAGCAATGCAGCCGTTCGGACACGACGAAAGTATAGAGACACGCAAATTGCCATCAAACACATAGTGGTCACGGCCGCAACTGACCCAAGAAATGAGAATACCTGCATTAGCCGGGTTAGGTCGGGCGTGGCTATCTGGTGGACGGCAGTTCGCACGAACGCATCGAATTTCTGTGTTTCTCCTTCAAGCATCTCTTCCGCCAGCCACCCGAAGGCGAAAAGAGCTGTCGCGGCAATCAGAAGGGCACCAAGAAACAAGAATCCGCTTTTTAGTTTTTCTGGTTTGTCCATGTCGTTGGATCTCGGAAGATCCGGAATCTTACCTGTTCGAAGCCGATTGGTCGATGACAACTTGACATGCAACCCAAATACCATGTGCCCGCAAATCACCCTTGGAGGAAATCATGGAACAGGACATCTCTAACAATGTCGGCTCTGTCAAATCCTTTTTAGACAGACTCCCCCCTTCACTCCCGGGAGTGGTCTTGTTTGCTCCGTTAGCTTCTCGCTCGACAACCACGGCTCGCTCGTAATCTGTCGGTCGGCTTCAGTCCGACCCAAACATCTCTTCGATCATAACTTCGACCATGATTATTTCTTCGAACTCCCTTTGCAGGGAGCGGGATGCCCAATCATTTCTACGGTGTTCTACTTCACACCATGTCCGCTACCGAGCTGTCCCACGTACGAACCGCACTTCACTGACTGCGAATATTCGCAGCCATTCCGCCACATCCAATACAACTGGACCGCCAACCTTCGGCCCATCGCTACTTTCGCAATGCTCTTGTGCCGACGCATCGCTAGACGAATGTAACGACGTCGCCATTCCGGATGGCTTCGTGCTGCTGCCTGTGCCGCCTCCACCAGCAAGAAGCGCAATAGAGAACTGCCTTGCTTGCTGATATGTCCCAACCGTTGCTTGCCGCCGCTGGAATCCTCACTTGGAATTATTCCCACGTAGGCACCGATCTGCTTGCCGCGAGAAAAGCGTGCCGGAGTTCCGATGATCAGCACGTAGGCGAGTGCCGTAAGCGGACCTACACCGGGATGCGTCATCAACCGTAGCGCGTCGGGTCGCTTCTTCGCCTCTTGCTCGACGGCTGCGGTTAACTCTTCGATCTTTGGATTCATCCGGTCCAGGAGCTCCAACAACTCTTGCCGGCGCCGACTGGCCCAGTAACCTAAAGGGAGCTTTTCAAATTCCGCTCGTCCCCGTTCGCTCCACAGTTTTTTCTTCCAGCACTTGTTCTCGTTCATCGCCAACGCCTGCAGCTGACTCTTGATCCGCGTGCGCATCTGCACCAGCCGATGCCGATGCCAGAGTAGTTGCCGCAGATCCCGATTCTCGGCACTCGGTACCCAGATTTGCGGGAAGTTATTCTCCCGCATGAGCCTGAGGAGGAGTCGGGCATCCTCGCGGTCGTACTTCTGCTTCTTTACTCGCTTTGCCTTGATTTCCGCGGGATCGCCGATCCACAGCTCGAAACCTAATTCAGCGAGTAGCCGCTCGAACCATCGTGAATATCCGGTAGCCTCCATCCCTACACGTACGCTGATTCCTCTCGACTTCAGGTCTCGATAGAATCGTTCCGCTGCTCCATCGCTGTGGTTCAGCCGCAACTCGTCGCACTCACCTGTCTCCTGATCCAAAAAAGCAACCTGCTGAAAACTAGGGTGGTAATCTACACCTATCAGTAACATGTTCGGCTCCTTCCGCCCGAACCTCTGGTCGTCAAGCAACCAAGTTTACACGGGTCGAGGGAGCCGGCATTGTTATGCAATCATTTCTACTTTGCGTTGACATGACAACTTGACGCCCAGATGCGAAAGTACGCGCCCGTAGCCTGGATTCTTCCTCTCCTTATCCTTCGTAGAGACTCAATAATAGTCTCGATACGATCTGAAAAAACAAAGGGCCCTGTTCGGATACCGACCAGAGCCCTTCAAGGTCTCTTGAGGAACTACTTTGGTAGGAGAACTGAGTCAATCACGTGAATGACCCCATTACTGCACAGTATGTCGGTCTTGGTGACTTTTGCGTTCTCCACCATTACTGTGCCATCTTTCTGGCTTAGGCGGCGCTGGGTTTGGTGATTGTGACAACGCACTCGGAAGTTATTATGACCAGTTGGGCGAGCTGCCTAATAATTTGCTGCTGGTTCGCGAATCGGCCCAGAAGTCCTAGTGTTGTATCGGAAGCGCGATGAAGCAGGGAGTGCGCGAGCTCGGTGTGATTGCGCGCTTTCGATACAACGGCTTGAAGGAAGCCGCCGTGATTGCGGTGGACGCGGGCCCTATGCAAATTGAATGGAGTGGAGAGGTGGCGTACAGGTGTGCTGGGGCGGTGGGGCGGAGCACAACAGCCGACACGATGCATGAAAGAGTAGGCGGCGGCGGGAAAATATTGCTAAGAGAGCGCGTGAAGAGTCCGGAAGAGGAAAGTTATTCGGCGATAAGACGAGAAGCGACAGTCCGTGCCGAAACACGCAGAGAGTTCGTGATATCGAGAGTTGTTTCATGCGACAGCGGTGACCACGGGTGGAGAACGAAGTTGCATCTCGGCAGCCGTTAGCCGCTCAACCGCCACCATTGGTCCGGCACACTTGGGGCAGCGCCAAAGATCGCTCGCGTTGCTAGCGCCCGACGTGTCTTGTTCGGTCGACGGAGTTGCAGCCGCGCCGAGCAAGTGAATGCAAAGCGGCTTGAGTTCGTCGAGCAATTTTGGGCTGAGCTACACATCGCGGTCTTTGCGGCCTTTACCACCCTGGACGTGGATGACCATGCGCTGACTGTCGACGTCGCTCACTTTCAGTCGTGCGAGTTCAGCACGCCGGAGTCCCGTGGCATAGAGGGTCATCAGTAGCGTTCGCTGCAAAGGAGGGTGAGCTGCATCGATGAGTCGCGCCACTTCCTCCTGGCTGAGGATCGTTGGCAGGTGAACGGCCTTCTTCGGGTAGGGCGTTTCCGTGATGCTCCAGGCTTTCTTGAGCGTCTTGACGTAGAAAAAGCGCAGAGCCGCGAGGTGCTGTGCCACCGTGTTCGGCGAGAACTTCCGCTTCTGAAACAACGCGGCTTGATATTCACGAATGTGTCGAGGGCCTAAACGATCCGGGGAACAGTTGAAGTGTCGGGAAAAATCTTCAACGACGCGAATATAGCAATCTATGGTAGTCTCGGCGTAATTACGACGTTGGAGTTCTTCCAACATCATTTTGCGAAGTCGGGTCATGGGGACCTCCTATGACCCGACAACTTATCTCAACCAACAGGCAACTACTGCTCCGTCACGTCACGCGCGGCGTCCGCCGCGCGGCCGGCTTCGTTCAAGTCCCGATCTGAGAAGTCACAGTGGCGGCGATGATCCGCATTCACTACCAGAGGTTGCGGTGGCTGATTTGAGCAAGAGATTGTTCGGTGCGATGCCGAATGCTGGTCCATTTGACAGGGAAGCTCGATGTCTAAGTTCTTGAAAATAATCACCAGCTGATTTATCCGTCTCGTCAAGAAACATAGCAAAATTCCGATGTTGGACCCCATTCACGAAGTGGCTTGATTTTGCAGTCTGTATTACAATGAAAGCAAAAGCGTTGTGCGGTTCCCCGGTAGCTCAATGGTAGAGCATTCGGCGGCTCATGGCCGCGTACTCGTCGTCGGCGTACTCGTCCTCGGGATTGCTGTCGATGCTGGATGTCATGGCTGCGAGTTTCGCTTGCCGCTGCCCGGGACGCAACAGGCGGTCGTAGTGCACCAGTTCGCCGAGCTCATCGCGCCATCGCGTCTTGGTCGCAGTTTCCGCTGGCTGCTGGCTTCGTCGTGGCTGACGAATCTCGGCGACGGGATCACTCTCGCGGCAGGTCCGCTGCTGGTGGCGTCGCAAATGCGCGATCCGCTGGCGGTGGCGATGGCCGTGTTCCTGCAGCGGCTGCCCTGGCTGTTGTTCTGGCCGGCATGGCGTCGCCGTTCGTCAGCGAGGGCGTGTGCGTGCTGGCCGGCATGCCGCTGATCACGCAGGTGCGGCTGCCTGCCCACGGCGGACGCGGGCGCAGTGCCCGGGTGCGCGACGAAATCCGCGAGGGGGTGGAGCTGGCTGTGGGCGCACGCCGCGGTACGGACGCTGGCGATCACGATCTTCACCTTCAACGTCACCTTCGGCGCCGCCTGGTCGGTGCTGGTTCTTTACGCGCGTGAGCGGCTGGGCCTGGGCGCGATCGGCTTCGGGCTGATCTCCACTGCGCTCGCGCTGACCCTCTGGGCCTGGTTCGCGCTGATCGTGTTCGTGATCTTCGGTGCGCACGCATTTATCTGGGGAACGACCTCGACGAGCGTGCGGCAGCGGGCTGTGCCCGCCCAGTTCCAGGGCCGCGTCGGCAGTGTCTACCTCACCGGCGTGGT
>CAWHQX010000015.1:0-180914 GCA_963831545.1 uncultured Acidobacteriota bacterium | reverse complement strand
CACGCATGCGATGTAAAAGCGTTTTCTGCCAAAAATGCGTGACAGCCAACCAGTAAGGGGTAGAACGATCGCGTTAGAAACGAGGTAAGAAGTGAGGACCCAAGTACTCTCATCGATTCCGGCTGAAAGACTACCTGCAATGTGAGGCAGAGACACATTGGCAATGCTGGTGTCCAATACCTCCATAAAGGTTGCCAACATAACCGTGCCGGCAATCCACCATGGATTGATCGTCGGGCGCCAAAGATCTGCAGCCGGAAGCGATTGAACAGAACTCGCCACCTTTATATGTTAGATACCGGAAACCTCTCAGACAGTGCCGGCCGTCACATGCTCGCTGACGTGTCTGAATGGGAACCGTAGGGCCCTGCCGTCGAGAAGGCAATCAACCACTGCCCCAGGTAGTACGGAGTCAGTACAAGCAAATGAACGCCAGGAATTGCCGATCGAAAGCGGTCGATCGACAGAATGCAGTCAGAGATGAGGAACAACAGTGCGCCGAACGCGGCCGCTCGGGAAAAACGATCCGGGAGGATGAAGAAACGCCCCATGGCTTGGGCAGCCATCGAGGTCAGGAAAATACAGTACACAGCGACAGCGAGTCCCAATCCCCGGGGCAAAGCCCGGTACAAGTACAGGTAAAAGACAATCGTGGTGGCAAAATAGATTCGCCAGATGCGTGGAGACGCGGGAAACGGGACCCGCTCCGAGAACGCGAGAAGGTAGACGACGTGGGCAAGGAGAAAAGCAAGTAATCCATAAAGAAAATAATCTGCGGCGAGCATCAACAGAATATCGCCGATGGCCGAGAGCAACAAGCCAGCCGAAACATACATTGCATAACTGTTCCTTCGGTTAAGCCACGTCCAGACGGGAACGGAAAGAATAAAGAGCGTAGCCGTTGGTTTGAAAATGTAGAAGAGAATGGGATGGTCAAAGGTCGTCGCTGCAAGCGCGAGGATCGCTGCACTCAGTACGCAGCAACCGGCGAGCCGTATGAACTTAGGCGGCACGAATCGTAGCCCCTTGTTCGCGAGTTTAGGTGTTGGGGACCGGACGAAAGGGCGAACGATTCCATTCGCCCACGTCAACTGTTTAAAGAACTACTGGAGCGGGGCCTTCCCGTTGAAGCGGGCTGCAGTACCCAATTCTTCCTCAATGCGCAAGAGTTGGTTATATTTGGCGATGCGATCGGTACGCGACGCAGACCCCGTCTTGATTTGACCTGCAGCCGTCGCCACCGCGAGATCGGCGATGAAAGTATCCTCCGATTCACCGGAGCGGTGCGAAATGACCGAGTTATATCCTGCCTTGCGAGCCAGCTCGATCGCATCGATCGTTTCTGTGACGGTGCCGATCTGATTGAGCTTGATTAGAATCGCGTTCCCGATCCCCTCATTAATGCCACGTGAAAGACGTTCAGTATTGGTGACGAAGAGATCGTCTCCGACAAGCTGAACTTTCTTTTTCGAAGTCTTGCTGCCGACACTCTGTGTCAGTGACTTCCATCCCGCCCAGTCATCCTCCGCCATTCCATCTTCCAACGAAACGATCGGATACTTTTCCACCCAGCTCGTCCAGTACGCTGCCATTTCTGACGACGTGTGGACGGACTGATCAGATTTCTTGAAAACATACTTTCCACTCGATTTGTCGAAGAATTCACTGGCCGCAGGATCAAGCGCAATCGCGACCTGGTCCCAGGGTTTGTAACCGGCCGCAGTAATTGCTTCGAGTACGATCTGAATTGCCTCTTCATTCGACTTGCAACTCGGCGCGAATCCTCCCTCATCTCCAACTGAAGTCGAGTATCCGTGCTTTTTTAGCGCAGCCTTCAGGGCGTGAAACACTTCCACTCCCCAGCGGAGAGCTTCGCTAAAGCTGGACGCACCAATCGGCATGGCCATAAATTCTTGGAAATCGACAGAACTATCGGCATGCGCTCCGCCATTTAGAATGTTCATCATGGGAACGGGAAGCAAGTTGGCCGAAGTATCGGTCGAGTAGCGCGAAAGATATTTGTAGAGAGGTTGTTTCATCGCAACCGAAGCCGCACGCGCCGCCGCCATCGAAATGGCGAGAATCGCGTTTGCGCCCAAACGTGATTTTGTCTTTGTGCCATCGAGCGTGATCATCTTGTGATCGAGGCTGCGTTGATCAGCGGCATCGCTACCGGTCATGGCCTTAGCAAGCTCCCCATTCACATTGGCGACGGCTTTCAGGACTCCCTTGCCCAGATATTTTGCTTTGTCTCCGTCGCGCAGTTCGAGGGCTTCATGTTCGCCAGTGGAAGCGCCCGAGGGCACAATGGCGCGGCCAAATGCGCCCGATTCGAGCGTGACTTCCGCTTCAACGGTAGGATTGCCACGCGAGTCGAGAACCTGGCGGGCGTGTACGCGGGTGATTTTGGTGGACATAAATGTGATGTCTCCTCTATGGATTAGAACTAAAGATTGTAGCAGAGCGCTGACTTCGCCTGCGTGACAGCGAACACGCGCCGGAGTTTGAAACAGCGATTTCGAGCCGGAAATGTGCCCGGAAGGCAATCCACTGAACAATGACCGAGCCAGGTCGATGTGTGTTGGAGCTAGTGCCTATCCGGTTGAACGGGTACCGGCAAAGTGTTGCTCATTCGAAGTAAGCGACCATTTCGCAGACTCGAGACGCCTCACTCGGATTCAGGTTCTTCAATCAACGACTCTTGTCGAACCACGACAACGATGCCCGAACTGGTTACGTGAAAGCGCCGGCGATCGGCGTCAAGGTCATAACCAATTTCTGTGTGTTCGGGCAAGCTGACATGCCGATCAATGATCGCGCGACGGATTTTCGAATGCCGTCCGACGTTGACATGGTTATAGACGATCGAGTCTGACACTTCCGAGTAGCTATTTACGCGCACATCGTAACCGACCACGCAATTTTGTACTTTACCACCGGATAGAATCGAACCGCCTCCGACAATCGAATCGAGCGCCACGCCCATCCGGTCGGGGTCCGCAAAAACGAACTTGGCCGGCGGATATTGCTGCTGCCAGGTACGTAGGGGCCAATTCTTGTCATATAAATTAAAAACCGGTGACACTCCGACCAAATCCATATTCGCTTCATAGTAGGCGTCGATCGTTCCCACGTCTCTCCAATAAAGCGATTCCTGGCTGTTTTCATCCACAAAGTTATACGCATAAACACGATTCTTCGAAATGATGCGCGGCAGGATATCTTTACCGAAATCATGAGCGGATTTCGGATCTTCCGAATCAGCCAGCAGCATGGGAATGAGCAATTGGGTATTGAAGATGTAAACGCCCATTGAGGCATTACAGTGCGAGGGTTTGTGCGGAGACGGTTTGGGCTTGGCTGGCTTCTCCTCGAACCCGATGATGCGCCAGTCCCTGTCCGTTTCAATCACCCCAAACTGTTTGGCAGCTTCATCGGTGGGAATTTCGAGCGTGGCCACAGTGACATCCGCGCCCGACTCTACGTGCTGGTTTAACATCTTCGCGTAATTCATTTTGTAGATGTGATCGCCCGAAAGAATGAACACATACTTCGATCGTTCGCTGCCAATTGAATAGATGTTCTGGTATACCGCGTCGGCCGTGCCCTGATACCACTGCTGGGATACGCGCATTTGCGGCGGAAGGACTTCTATGAATTCGCCGAGACCCATCAGGGGAGACCAACCCGCACGTGTGTGTCGGCTGAGGCTGAGCGCCTTGTATTGCGTCAGAACGAACACGCGGCGCAATCCGGAGTTCACGCAGTTGGAAAGGGTGATGTCGATAATTCGATAGAGTGCGCCAAACGGAACGGCGGGCTTGGCTCGATCACGCGTGAGCGGCCAGAGGCGTTCACCTTGACCACCTGCAAGAAGGACAGCAAGAGCATCGCGCATATCGGGCATGAGGGCCGACTCCCACAACAGGATTAAGAAGCACTTCAGTGTATCAGGACTGGCCAACACTGGGCACTGCGGGAGAGCCTGCAGACGCGTGCTTACTATACAGTAATAAGTATATAGACTGGTACAGAGAGAGAAGGGGGAAGTGGCTTTCAAAGAAAGAGTGCTTGACTTGAACAGGGTGAATTGACTACAAGAAGCCAGCGACCTCATGCGATAATAGCTTAGGGGTAGTGCCCACGCAGCATCGAGGCTCTACATCATCCAATCCGAACCGGAACTGGGGTGAATTACATTGGCAGAAGTAGTCATTCAAGAGAGTGAGTCGCTTGAGAACGCACTCCGTCGCTTTAAGCGCAAGGTGCAGCAAGAAGACATCATCAAGGAAATCAAGAAGCACAGCTTCTACATGAAGCCAGGCGAGAAGCGCCGGGCTAAAGAAGCGCTTTCGCGGAAGCGACTGCGCAAGAAGCAGCGTCGCGAGCAGGATTAACCTCCTGTTCGTGATGAGGCTCGGCGCCGCACTTCCGGGATCAGGCCCCTGTCAGGCAGAGTCGTTTGGGTAAGAGTAGTCCAGTTCTTCGATCGCGAGCCCCATGGGATCCGTGCCCGGCATTCCCGGAGCATCGGTCTCTTTACACCCAGGCCCAAGGTAGAAGACCGCCCCTTCCCCCCTGCCCGAGAGGGTACTCACGGGGAGCGCTCAAATGGAATTCCACGATAGGGTTTTGAAGTGTTCGGAATGCGGTGCCGAGTTTGTCTTTACTGCTGGCGAACAGATGTTTTTCGCCGACAAGGGCTTCAAGAACGAGCCGAAGCGTTGCAAGGGCTGCAAAGCCAAGCGCGCTGAAGGCGGTGGAGGTGGCAGCGGGAACGCCACCCAGATGCGAGCGGAAACCAAGACAACCTGCTCCCAATGTGGCAAGGAAACTACCGTTCCCTTCCGGCCAACACAAGGTCGTCCGGTGTTTTGCCGCGAATGCTTCCAGGCACGAAGGTCGATGGGAGCGGCTTGAACTGACCTAGATTGGATCGAGATCGATGCGGCAAGGCGCATTGCGTAAAGCAATGCGCCTTTTTCTTGTTCGAGAGGCCTTGGTCCTGTCAATCTTCTAAGTGTGCACTCACCCACGCATCGAATTGTGCCAATGCCTCAGGCATATTCGCGCGCCCGTAACCGAACCGGATATGCCGGGGTTCGTCATATACGGTTCCTGGAAGGAGTAAGACCCCTGATTGCTCAACGACCGTCTCGCAAAATTGATGAACATTCTGATCCAGTTTGAATTTCACAAACCCGATCGGGCCGCCATTCGGCCTCGTCCAGGAAAAGAGATTCGGTCGATCGTCAATAAACCTGCTGAGTAATCCCAGATTCTCCACGACGAGTTGGCGATTCCGCTCAAGTATTTTTCCACGATGCCGCAGTGCGAGATCGGTGAGGAATTCACTGGGTGCACTGCTGCAGATCGTCGTGTAGTACTTAAGGTCGGTGCATTTTCTAAGGATCTCCCGGTCGCGAGACGCGAGCCAGCCCAGTCGTAGACCCGGCAAACCATATGCCTTGCTCATTGACCCAAGGCTGAGGGCACGATCATAAAGATCGCACGCGGCTGGAAGGCGGGTTGCCGAATCATGTTCCAGTTCGCGATACACTTCGTCGCAAAAAACATAGATTCCCTGCCGGGACGCAAGCTCCAGCACCTGTTTCAGGATTTCAAGGGGCATGATCCGGCCTGTCGGGTTATGCGGCGTATTGATGTAAATCGCCCGTGTGTTTGGCCGAACGACCGACTGCAACGCCGCCAGGTCGTGGGCCCAACCGTTTTCAGGCTTACGCTGCCACCGAGAGGCGGTTGCACCGGTACTCGCTACAAGCGAAAAGGCACTTTCGTAACAGGGAGCCTCCACAATCACGTGATCCCCGGGTCCAACGAGTGCGTGGTAGAAAAGGAAGATCGCTTCTTCGGCAGCGGCAACAACAAAGACATCCTCCGGCCGGATATTCGTGTAGAGCGACGAGATCGTTTCCCTCAGCCAGGGCGCTCCCGGTGTCTCGGTATAACCACACCACCGCTCTAAAAAGGCATCGTGAGACCCGGGCTCGAGCGAAAGGAGATCTCCGATGGTTCTCGATTCTGCGTCAGAAGACGAAAACAGGTATTTCGCAGTAAATTCATACTTACCGAAGTATTCTTCAATTCGAAAGGGCGCGATTTTCATGAGGGGAAGCATGCCAAGGAACCCAGAGCGCGTCTAGAACCAAATTGTGTCCTAGAGTTAGAGTAGAATTCCGAGCGAATGGAGTGCCCAGTGACACGACAGCGGCGTTCATTAGCCTGTACGGTAGGTGCGATTCTTTTGGCCGGACTGACAGTTCAGAGCGCAGACACGCCTCTGAGAGACTACTGGGTAAAGCTCGTCTGCGAATCGTCCGACCGGATTGCCACCGTGCATTTTGGCCCGAAGGGTGCCAAGGTCGAAAAAATTACCGAAACTCGCATTCTGCAGAGCGATATGAGTGGCCCGCACGGAATCGCGTTTTCGCCCGATCGCAAGAATTTTTATGTATCGATCGGGCACGGCCGGCCGTTTGGCACGGCTCTGAAATATCTGAGCGACAATGACAACGTCGTGGGGCAGGTTGGACTGGGGCTATTCCCCGCGACCGAGGACGTCTCTCCTGATGGAAATTTTCTGTATGTTGTGAACTTCAATCTTCACGGCGACATGGTTCCAAGCAGTGTATCCGTGGTGGCTACAGAGCAGATGATCGAAATTGCCAGAATTCCCACGTGCGTCATGCCCCACGGCTCCCGGGTCACGCGCGACGGGACTAGACAATATTCGGGATGCATGATGGACGACCTGCTGGTCGAAATCAATGCAGAGAAGATGAAGCTCACGCGAACGTTTCTGATCACCGCGGGCAGAGAGCACGGATACGACGGTCTGCCCCTGAAGGACCCGGCAATGCCCGGCCACCCTGATCGGACGATGAACATGCCGATGCCCGCTGCAACCTGCCAGCCAACATGGGCACAGCCGAGCGTTGATGGAAAGAGAGTTTTTGTTGCCTGCAACAAATCGAATGAAATCGTGGAAATAGACGTCGAAACATGGTCTCTCGTGCGGAGAATTCCCGCCGGGAACGGCGTGTACAACCTCGGAGTCACCCCTGATGGAAAACTGCTTCTGGCAACCAATAAGCGCGATGCATCGGTTTCCATTTTTGATATCGCGACCTTGAGTGAACTAGCGCGCCTGCCTACGAAACGGAAAGTAGTGCATGGCGTAGCCGTCTCTCCGGATAGTCGCTACGCGTTCTTCACCGTCGAGGGAATCGGGGAACAACCCGGAACGGTCGAGATTGTGGATTTGCGAGCCAGAAGGATTGTGGCGAGCGTCGACACTCCGCCTCAAGCTGCTGGGATCGATTTCTGGAAGATGGAATAGCTCTTTTCGATTTGCGCTACTGCGGCGGCGCTGTCGTTTGCGTATAGGGCTTATGTTTCCCGAGTTTCGTGATCCACAGCCCGCCATGGACGTCATTCACGTAAATTAGATTCTTGTAAGGATAAACTCCCCACGCAAATGGCAAATTCGTGCGGTACCCTTGTGGATCGCCCGACCAGAATCGCGCAATTTCTCTTCCCTGCGAATATAGTTCGCCGCGCAATTCGCCAGACACGTCGACGACACGCGCTCCTCCGTTGTAATAGCCGATATACATCACATCGTCGACCACCCAGATGTTGTGCGATCCTGCTTCGGGCACGCTGTATGTGGCCACCTCGCGAGGATGTTCAATGTCGCTCACATCCAGGATGTGCGCGATGCCGCGCACGGGGATACGATTGTGCGAAGCGAGGCTGAATGACGCCGGAAACACTTCATCGCCAATGAACAGATAATTCTTGTAACGGTAAACAGCGTGCGTTCCCGCGAGCCAGCCCGAGCCATACAGTTCGTCGTAATTGAAACGATAATTCGAGACCAATTGTGGATGTTCCGGCGTGCCGCCCTTGATACCGTTCCCAACGTCCAGGATCACCGCTCCATCCCGCCAATACGCAAGATACGCAAGCCCGTCTACCACTTGCACGTCATGAAGGTAGCGGCCAGCCATCGTGAATCCACCGCCTTCTTCGGTCGGGATCGCGACCTTGATTTGTGACTGGCCGGAATTTTCAACCTGCCAGCGTGCCACTTCCCTGGGGCTTTTTACATCTGCGAAATCAATGACTCGCAGAGATCCGGTGGCGTCGTCGGTAATGTACGCGTAATGACTGTTCAAGTAAGCGCTGTGCACCCCGCCCGTCACCGTTGCCGTATATTCCGAAATCACTTTCGGATGCGCCGGATCGCTGGCATCGAAAAACACGATTCCATTCTTGCGATTCGACGCGCCTTCACGCGTGAGCACCCCGATCTTCCCGTCTGGCGTAACGCTTACGTCATTAATAATGCGCGCATCGACTTTCAGCGGCTCAAAACTCTGCGGATGAGCTGGATCAGCGATATCAAAAATATATACCTTGTCACTAAGCGCGGAGAGATACGCATAGTGGTCCCAAACCCATTCTTCTGCAAACTGATCATCCTTGGGCATCACGTGGCCCACCACATCCAGATCGCGAAGCAAGTCCCGTGGCGCGACCACAATACTCGCCGATGCTACGCGATCGCCGACCGACGCGAGTACCGTGTAGCTTCCCGGCAGGTTCGCAACGAAGGCACCGTCGGGCCAGATTTGCGCTCCGTTTTGCTCGACGGACCAGGTTATTTCAAATGGAATGGCAGCGCCCTTCTTGTCTTTGGCGGTGAAATGAATAACATCGCCCGTTTTTGCTGCGGAGGTTACGGGTGCAAGGGTCATCCCGAATGTCGCGTTTTTGCCCACGGTTACGACGGTTTCCCCCGTCGCACCGTCACCCGTGGCGCGAATTCCCGTCTTTCCTGGCTTGAGCGCTCGCACCATTCCCGCAGAATCCACCGATGCCACCCGCGAATCGAGAGAACTCCAGGCGAGCGAAACATCGCTGCGTGGATCGCCGCTCGCATTGCGGGGCGTGGCCTCCATCAGATGGCTGGAGCCGACAGCGAGGGGTGCGGACAGCGGAGTTACGGTGATGGCTGCAATGTGGGGTTTGGCAACCATAACATGCGCGTAACCGATCTTCTTGCCAACGACGGCACCAACGGTAATTTCACCCGGCTCGACGAAAGAGACTTCGCCTTTGTCATCGGCTGACGCAGCATCAAACGGTGCTGCGAACCAGAGCTTTACCGCATCCGGCAAAGGCTGGCCGGCGGCGTCTTTCGCGACTGCTTTGAATTGCAGTTTGCCGCCCACAGGCGTGGAAGCTTCGGCCGGGGTAATTTCAACCGTCACAACTTTCGAGGCCTCTTCTGGCGCCTTGTCGGTCGCGGGCGGGTTTTGTGCCACAGCGGGTGCGGCGCACATGGCAGTAATCGCAACCAGAATGAGCGAAAGTCGGTTCCTCAGAACGGTCTGAATCGTCCGCATGAAGGGCTCCAGAACTGCCAGGCGGATCTCCTTCCCGGCAATGAGGAGGGAGTGTATGGCAGCAGAGAGCAGGACGTCAATTCAAGACATCGCTTGGGGTCGTGACAGATCGGACAGATTCCAGATTCGCGCGACGCGTGAGTTTTAGAGAATGTGGGGGTATGATACTGGTCCGTTGTTTTCACTGCGGAATTGACCTTTCGGAGGGCCTTATGGCTCACCGCTTTACCATCGGCGTCGAAGAAGAGTTCCAGATTATTGATCCGGAAACGTTGGCACTGCGCTCCCATGTCGTTCAGTTGCTGAAGTCAGCGTCGCATAACCTGGGAGACCAGGTGAAACAAGAGATGCATCAGTCCATTGTCGAGACCGGAAGCAAGATTTGCGAAAACGTCAATGAGTTGCGGGATGAAATGCACCGTACCCGGGGCGAGCTCGTTGCCGCCGCCGAACGAACCGGACTGCAAGTCGCCGCTGCCGGAACGCATCCATTTTCGAGCTGGATCGATCAGGTGATTTCCCCTGGCGAACGTTACCAACACATTGTCGAGGAAATGGGACAACTCGCCAGATCTCTTCTGATCTTCGGCATGCATGTGCACGTTGCCATGCCGGACAAGCAGACCACCATTGACATGATGAACATGGTGCGCTACTTCCTCCCTCACCTGCTGGCACTGTCTACCAGTTCCCCCTTCTGGATGGGCCGCAACACAGGGCTTAAATCATTCCGTACCACAGTATTCCGGCGCTTTCCGCGGACCGGCATTCCCGAAACGTTCGCATCCTGGAGCGAATATGAAAATTTCGTGAATCTGCTTGTAAAGCTGAATTGCATCGATACGGGCAAAAAGATCTGGTGGGATGTTCGTCCGCACCCTGCTTTCGGCACACTGGAATTTCGCATGTTCGATGTGGCCACCAGGGTGGAGGAAGCGGTTGCCCTGGCTGCGTTGACACAGGCGATTGTCGTCAAACTGCATCGACTGTACACGAAAAACATGAGCTGGCGTTTGTATCGCCGTGCTCTGATTGACGAGAACAAATGGCGCGCGGCCCGCTATGGCATCGAAGGGAAATTCATCGACTTCGGAAAAGAAGCGGAGATTCCCATGCGCGAGCTCATTCCGGAATTACTGGAATTGGTGGATGACGTTCTGGATGAACTCGGAAGCCGCAGCGCGGTGGAGTATATCCATACGATTCTGAATCATGGCACGAGCGCCGAACGACAGTTACAAATTTACGAACAGACTGGCGATCTGAAAGATGTTGTACGTCATCTGGTGTCAGAAACCCGCGGCGGTGTCGTTGAGGGAAGAGCAAGCCTGCGCATTGCGTAACCTAGCAGGTCCATCTTGGTGGAACCAGATTCAACAGGAGGAATGGCCATGGCAAAAGTAGGCCTGTTGTGCGGAAGAGAATTCAGCTTTCCTCCCGCATTTATTGCCCGTGTAAATGAACTAGGCAAGAAGGACGGAGTGACTGCGGAATTCGCGAAGCTCGGCGGCACAAAAATGAACGAGCCCGCAAAATACAAGGTGATCGTTGATCGCATTTCCCATGAAGTGGAATATTACCGCGGGTATCTGAAGCACGCCGTTCTCGAGGGAACCTACGTCATCAATAATCCCTTCTGGTGGACCGCAGACGATAAATATTTCAACTATTCCGTCGCCGCAAAATTAGGGATCGCAATTCCCAAAACAGTCCTACTCCCGCAGAAGGGATATCCCGCTGACGTGGATATCAATGCAGAGTCCCTGCGTAATATGGATTACCCGATCGATTGGGATGCTCTGCTCGATTATGTAGGCCGGCCCGCGATTCTGAAGCCGTTCTCCGGTGGAGGCTGGAAACACGTATATAAGGTTGCGAATAAGGAAGAACTGCTCGCAGCCTACGAGAATACCTCGCCCTACTGCATGACGCTGCAGGAATTTATCGATTTTACCGGTTACGTGCGCTGCTTCACTTTTGGGAAAAGTGACATTTTGCCCGTCCGGTACGATCCTAAAGAACGACGCTATCTGGTGGAACACAATTTTCTGAGCGCGGAAACTGGCGCACGCGTCGTGAAAGATGCGCAGACAATCAATCAGGCGTTGGGCTATGAAATGAACACGATCGAATTTGCAATCAAGGACGGTGTACCGTACGCCATCGATTTTCTCAACCCAGCTCCCGACTTTGAACGCGACCGGATCACGGAATTTTACTTTGAACATGTGGTCGACAAGATGTCGCGCCTGGTGATTGACCGTGCCCTGCGTGGGGATATCACGAATACCTGGCCGCGATGGGAAGAGATGATCGGACTTGGAACCCCTGCCGGATTTACCGGAGCAGCGAGCAAGACTCACGCGGCACCGGCTGGCCCTGCGGGAACAACAGGGCGATGAGGAGCCGGAATTCTAAAACACGGAAATCGAATGACCCTGTGAAAAAATGGGAAGAATCGTTGCGCCCCGTGCTGAAAGCCGATCCTGGATTTCCAAAAACATTTCTGGGGAAGATGCGCACATCGAAACTGACCTTTGGCCGCCGCGTTCACTGCCCGTTTTTGAGGCCTTTTTTTCTTACGCCCGCAGACGAAGCGCGCGTCCGCCGCGTCTCCGAGACAATCGCCGCTCTGGCCGAACGTCTGACAACCGTTGCTCTCCAGGACGAAGCTTTGTTCAATCAATTTCATTTGCGGCCAGAGGAAGCCCGACTGGCGCGAATGACCACCGGCTATGGCCCCGCCAGCACCTCCTCGAGGCTCGACGCGTTCCTTCTACCCAATTCCTTGATGTTCACGGAATACAACGGAGAGTCGCCTGCAGGGGCGGGTTATTCGGAAACGCTTTCGGATATTTTCCGAGACACTCCCGTGATGCAGGATTTCGAAAAGCGTTTCGAGATTCACAGCTATCCGCTCATTGCGAAACTTCTGGACGCGCTCGTCCAGACCTATGTGGATTGGGGCGGCACGACGCACAAACCCCAGATGGCCATTGTGGACTGGAAGGACGTGCCCACGTGGAGTGAATTCGAGATCCTCAAAGAGCGCTTCGAAAAAATGGGGATTCCCGTCTTGCTGGCTAGTCCCCAAGAACTGGAATTCGATGGCAAACGTCTGGCGGCACACGGGAAGAAAATCGACCTGTTGTATCGCCGGGTGCTCATGAATGACATCATCCGACGGCCCAAGGAATGCGAAGCGCTTGTCAGAGGGTATGAAGCAGGCCATACCTGTGTAGCAAACAATTTCCGCTGTAAAATCCCGCATGTAAAAGCATTTTTTGCCGTACTCACTGACGGCAGGAATGCCAATTTTTTCTCCTCAGAAGAACGTGAGATGATCGACCGTCACGTGCCGTGGACCCGGGTCGTTGAAGACGTGAAATCTGACTATCACGGCGATTCCATCGAATTGCTAAACTATGTCCGCAAACGCCGGAACAATCTGGTCTTGAAGCCCAGCGATGAGTATGGAGGGAAAGGCGTGACGCTCGGATGGAAAGTCAGCGCCAGGGAATGGGAAAAGGCAATGGAGCAGGCTTTAGCCGGTCGGGAACCGGACGAAGCACACTCGTGCTGGATCGTACAGGAAAAAATCCCCATGCGGCGAGAGCCGTTTCCGACCATCCTTGCTGGTGGCAAAGTGGAATTCCAGAAAATGCTGGTGGATTTTGCGCCGTATCTGTTTCGCGGGAAACTGGCAGGTTTTTTAACCCGCCTGAGCTCTACCGACCTGGCGAATGTAACCAGCGGGGGAGGGCAAATCCCTTCTTACCGTGTGGAAGCGAAGAAGCGTAAAAAAAACTGACGGCCTCAACTACCAGCGATGGCCGACAAGCGGAGCAATCTTGGCGGAATAGACGTGCTGGACGACCTTCATTGCTTCTTCCGTGAGAGGCGGCAGATCCGAGGCGAGACAGTTCTCGGCAACCTGTTCGGGACGTTTGCCGCCGGGAATCGCACACGTTACGGCGTCAAACATCAAAATCCACCGGAGTGAGAACTGACTCATGGAGACTCCCCGAGGCAGCAATTTTCGAAGTCCTTCGACGGCTTCGAGCCCGACGTTGTAGTCCACGCCGGAAAACGTCTCGCCGACGTCAAACGCCTCGCCATGCCGATTGAACCTGCGGTGGTCGTCCTCTGCAAACGTGCTCGCGCGATTGAGCTTGCCGGTCAGTAGACCGCTCGCCAGCGGGACGCGAGCGAGAATACCCACTTGCTTCTTCTTTGCCTCGGCAAAAAACTTCTCCGCGGGCCGTTGCCGAAAACAATTGAAGATGATCTGCACGCTCTGAACGTTTGGGTACTCGAGGGCTTTCAGAGCTTCTTCTACTTTCTCTACGCTGACGCCGTAATAGCGAATCTTCCCGGCTCGCACCAGATCGTCCAGAATCGCAAAGCACCGGCCATTTTCATAAAGCTCTGTAGGCGGGCAATGCAGCTGCAATAAATCCAGGGAATCCGCCGACAGATTCCGCAGGCTGTCCTCCACCCACGATGTCAGATTCTCCTTGCTGTAACCCTCAACGGTCTGCCTTGGCAGGCGGCGGCCAGCCTTGGTGGCCACGATGATTTCTTCCGTTCGTTCCCTTTTCAGTCTGGCGATCAGCTTTTCGCTTCTTCCATCCCCATAAACATCCGCCGTATCAATGAAATTGACTCCAAGATCAATGGCCTTGTGCAATGCGGCCATCGATTGCTCGTCGGAAACGTTGCCCCAGGACCCCCCGATCGCCCATGCACCAAAACTGATTTCAGAGACGTTCCACGGAGTCTTCCCGAACGCACGATAGCGCATCGTTAGCCTCTTTGCCCGGTTACCTCTAGGCTGATTCAAATCGAACGAGAAAAATCCGGTTTACCAGGTGCCGATCCGCACCACGGCTTCCGTGGCGATGAGTAATCCATTCTGCGAATGGATCCCCGCAATATTGTCGATCCAGGTATGGTTATATTCGATGTTGACGACGCGCCAGGCGAAGGGCCGGGTGATCACGACATCCAGTCCACCACCTGCTGAAAGCATGGGACCATTGACAGCCCATTCCGTCGACCACGCGCTGCGCGTCGGGAAATGCGGAATCGTCCCGTTCCCGTCGTTCCAGTCCTTTTTCAGTTGCTCGTGAAGTTCCGGATTATCAATTTCGTAGGTCACTTTTCTTCCGCCGAACTTCACCTGCGCATAGGGTGAGAATCGGTGAGATGCCAGCGGCGTCCATCGCAATCCCCCTGAGTAGGAGAGCGAATCCGCGCTCATGTTGTACGCCGGCTGATGCATGATCAGGCAGCCGTTCACTTCTGCCAGCACCTGAAACGAGGCGTTAATGCGGGCGGCACCTGTCCCGCCACCACCGACACAGCTCCCGCCACCGAGAAATGTCTCGTAGTAGGGGAACGCCGTCAGCTCGACCGGCGCTTCTTTCGGATACACATGCTTAAATTCAACCCCGGCAGGCAGGAAGGCGTTCTTTTGAAACTCAAAGGGCTTTTCGCCAGAACCATTCTTAAAATCTTCCACCCACATTTTCCGTAGCTCG
This sequence comes from uncultured Acidobacteriota bacterium, assembly GCA_963831545.1. GTDB lineage: Bacteria > Acidobacteriota > Terriglobia > Acidiferrales > UBA7541 > Acidiferrum. The sequence goes on along the minus strand of CAWHQX010000015.1, from coordinate 165,937 downwards.
TAGTTCTCGCCGAACAATCCGATGCGGGTATACCGTTTCCAGGGCACTTTGAACGCCATCATGTTTGCCATGGACCGGCCAGGATTCAAAAAGCTGCGTGCCAGGATAATCGCGGGGCGATTCGTTGTGCGATTCTCAAGTCCCATGATCAGGTAGCGGTCGGCGGCGTCTTCCGCGAGCATCGTGACAAAACCGAGTGTGGGAGTATCGACAAGCGTGATGAAGCCGGGTGAAGCGTGCAGCATCACATTTCCTATCGACGCTTCGCTCGCAGGACCGATCTTCCATTGGGTATGCCATACGGCGGAATATGCCATCGAACGCAACAGACTGACCCAGTATTCCCGGCCATCCCCAAATTGAACCATGTTGTAGGCGGGGTCATTTTGTCGTTCGATGAAGCCAAAAACCGAGCCTTCGATCGGATGCCCGACATACGGTGCCATAAATCTGTCGCTATCGCTCCAGCCCCGCAGTTCAGACACGGATCGGGTGTATTGCTGAAACCAGTGCCCGTTCAGCGTGTCGCGCGTTCCGGCTTCTGTCCCGAGGTCAAAGGAGTGCATGATCCCGGTATAGAGCAGAGACTCCATAATCGCGGGATACCAGTGGAAGCGCTTTGAACGAGAGGGAAAGTCCTGGGGGGTATTCTGGCCGTCTGCGCCAGCTGAGGAAGGATCATCCGGGCTCTTATCGGTCGAACTTGACTCAGGAATCGTATACAAAACAGAGTTATGAACTGTCTTGCTCGAGGAGGAAGGCAGCCAGGCATCGTCAAAGGAGCGCAGCATCTCTGATTGCCGATAAAAAGAATCAGTCGGGCCACCGCTGACCGCAACGGGGACCTGCGCACCGGCTTTACTCACACAGACTAAAGTCACGATTAACAGAAAAACAGCGATTGCTTTCGTGCGATAAAACATTTAAGTCAAACGTCATCCTATGGGGAGCACGTAGGCTCAGAGTAATTGCATGTTGGGGGCGTGGTCCTGGGGCTTGAGCGATTTTAGACACCCAGTAGAACCGACGAAAGTATAGCACTCTCGCCGCGCGTGGATGCTAGCGGAATTAGTATTTCCTTACATCTGATTTTCAACTGACTTTGGGGGGTTCCTGTGGAAAAAGAGCACATTTGTCGTACGAGAATTGGCAGAAACACAAATTTTGGTAAAATAGGAAGGTTATGTCCTTTGGTCCCGCACCTGCTGAGTTGATGCCCGGCGCTAAAAACGCCGTCGACGTTTGCCTGGGCGTTCGCCCGGGAGAGCAGGTTGCGTTGATCGCCGATGAGGTGAGCCGAAGCGTGGCTGCGAGCCTCGAGCTGGCAATTGCGGATCGTGGTGGGACGTCGATCGGCCTGCTGCTTGAAGATATTGCGACTCGGCCCATGGGCAATGCTCCCGAGTTGGCGCTGGAGGCTCTTGAGAAAGCCGATGTCGGCATCCTGTGCATGACTCCACAGCCGGGAGAACTTGGTGCACGAATGGCGATCGTGCGGGTGGTCGAGCGACGGCAGATTCGCTACGCGCACATGGTCGGAGTGACTCCCGAAATCATGCAGCAAGGCATGCGTGCGGATTACCGACTCGTGGACAAACTGAGCGACAAACTCCGCGAGCGCATGCTGAGAGCCGCTTCCCTGACCGTGAGAACCGAGGCAGGCACATCCTTCTCAGCACAGTTTGACCGGGGTTTGGATTGGGTAAAGACCAGCGGGTTAATCAGCCCGCGGTACTGGTCGAATCTTCCCGCAGGCGAAGTCTTCACCACTCCGGCAACAGTCGATGGAACGTTCGTGTGTGACGCCACTGCAGGAGATTATTTCAACGGGAAGTACGGTGATCTGCAGGATACCCCGCTTGTCCTGACCATCAAAGCCGGGCGTCTGGTACACGCCGAATGCACCCGTAAAGACCTCGAGGCTGAATTCTGGTCTTATTGCCATACCGATGAAAATAGTGATCGCGTCGGCGAACTCGCTTTCGGCACAAATTTGGGTTTGTCACGCATGATCGGCATTCTCCTGCAGGATGAAAAGTTTCCAGGAGTTCATATCGCGTTCGGTGATCCCTACGGCAGTCAGACTCATGCCGACTGGAAATCGCGAACCCACGTCGATGTGCTGACCCGTAAGTGCGATGTGTGGATCGACGAGGACCAGGTGATTGAGAAGGGCCGTTACAAGCTTGAACAGCTTGATCTCGCCCAGTAGCGGTTCAATAAAGCTTCGAAACATATTCCCGCATTTCGTTCTTCCAGAACGGCCAGTCGTGTCCGCCTTGTGGCCCCCAGTTATCGACCGAGTGGCGAATTCCTTTGCTGGATAGAATTTCCGAAAGCCGATAGGTGGGGCCGCTCTTCTCCCATGGCCCGGTACCTGTGACGAGATGAATATCGCAGGACGCCAGCTGCTCGTAAAACCAGGGATCGGAAAGGTTCGAAAGATAATCCACGGGATTATTAAAGTAGAAGTTGTCGTCGTACATTCCGTCCATGAAGCTGCGCAAATCGTAAACGCCAGACATCGCAAAACAGCGCTTGAACACATCGGGGTGCCTGAACAGCGTGTTTGCAGCGTGATAGGCGCCGAAGGAGGCTCCCATCGTCGCGATCGCCTGCCGAGACTGGCAATCATTCCAGATAAACGGCACGACTTCCTCGGTCAGATAGGCGTCAAACACCGTTTGCACATAGCTGCGGTGAAACGGGTGAGCACCCTTATTGTAAAAACTCAGTCCGTTGATCGAATTCACCGTGTAAAACTTGATGCGCCCTGAATCGATGAACTCGCCGAGCGCTCCGACCATACCTTGACCTTCGAGTTCCCACTCGTCGCCCGCGCTTGTAGGGAATCCCATGATCGGGGATCCCCAGTGCCCGTAGACCACAACCCCGAGGTCAAGTCCAAGCCGGTGAGAATACCAGCGATGAGATTCGCGCTTCATGTGAGGAAACCTTTCTTTGTGCGAGGAGCTTGAGTATGCCAGCCGAAAGCCCTTCCGGGCAAATGAAAAGGAACTCTGGAAGAACCGTTTGACCGTGTACACTAAACCTCTCTCTAACTTTGAAAGGAGCCACGCGCTCATGGCGAACCCGAATGCTGCTCACCAGGCGTCACCCGCAAGAATCTTCGAGACTCTAAACGCCTATCACCAGACGGCTTCACTGAAGGCGGCTATCGAACTCGATCTCTTTACGGCAATCGCAGATGGAGCCCACGAGCCGAAAACGATCGCCACCCGCGTGAACGCTTCTCCAAAGGGAGTGCGGGTCTTGTGTGATTTCCTTGTGATTCACGGGTTCTTGCAGAAAGAAGACGGAAAATATCAATTGTCGGAAGAATCGGCGATTTTTCTGAGCAAACACTCTCCAGGCTACCTTGGCACGATTATTGGTTTTCTTTCGCACAACTGGCATTTGAGTCATTATTCAAAGCTGACCGATATCGTCAGACATGGTGGGGCCCTCGACGGAGATGGCGACAACACAAAGCCGAACGATGAGGCATGGGTCCCGTTTGCGCGCTCAATGGCACCGCTGATGACGCCGTCGGCTCACTTCATTGCCGAATTACTGGATGCGCGATCGGGAAAAGCGGCCAAGGTGCTCGATGTTGCAGCTGGTCACGGCATTTTTGGAGTCACATTCGCAACGCACAATCCGAATGCGCACATCACCGCTCTGGACTGGCCGGCCGTTCTCGAAGTGGCCCAAGAAACAGCCCACAAGCATGGCGTTGCCAGCCGCTACTCCGTGCGCCCGGGTAGCGCGTTTGAAACCGATTTTGGCACGGAATACGATTACGTGTTTCTGACGAACATCTTTCACCACTTCGATATCCCCACCTGCGAAAAACTGATGGGCCGCGTACACGCAGCCTTGAGGCCTGGCGGCAAAGCCATCACCCTCGAATTTGTCCCCAACGAGGACCGGGTTTCGCCGCCTACGCCTGCGGCCTTCAGTCTCACCATGCTGGCGAGTACTGCCGCCGGTGACGCCTATACGTTCGCCGAATACCACTCGATGTTTACCAATTCCGGGTTCGCACGAACAACCAGCCATCCTGTTCCGGGTATGCCGCAAACAGTCCTCGTTTCCGAAAAAGCAGCATGACTTTTCTGATTCGGCAGAAGAGTTGCAACAATCCGAATTGCGGGTAGGATAGAGGTCAGGCCCTACGAATTCTTACGGTTTTTCGTCTAACGAGCGGCAGGTGCAACGATGATCTATATTGAAAATGTCAGCCGGCGCGGATTCTTGAAAGGGGTACTCGGTACGAGTGCGTTTGTCTTGGGCGCGCGGTTTCTTCCGGGCACACTGCTAGGCGCCTCGGGCGCGATCGCGAGCGATCCCATGTCTGCCGCCGCACTCCAACCCAATGTTTACCTGGCGATTGCAGCGGACAACACGATCTATATCGTGGCTGCCCGCGCGGAAATGGGCAGTGGAAATCGCACTGGCTTGCCGATGATTGTTGCTGACGAACTCGATGCCGACTGGAATCGGGTTACCGTTATTCAGGGAACTGGCAACGAAAAATATGGGGACCAGGACACCGACGGTTCGCATTCCGTCAAGAGTTTTTTTGAAACCCTTCGGGAAGCGGGTGCGAGCGCCCGCTTCATGCTGGTGGGTGCAGCCGCACAAACGTGGAAGGTTCCAGTAAGCGAGTGCGTGACCGAATCGAGCTTTGTCATCCACAAGCCAAGCGGAAAAAAGCTGAGCTACGGAGAACTGGCAGCGTCCGCAGCCAAATTGCCCGTTCCGAAAAAAGAAGATCTCAAGCTGAAAGATCGAAATGACTGGAAATTTATCGGCAAACCCACCCCCGGCTACGATCTGAAAAATATGTCGATGGGCAGGGCCGTCTACGGCCAGGACGTGCGAATGGACGGAATGCTCTACGCGTCGGTCGTTCATCCTCCGGTCTATGGAAGCACTGTCCAACATGTTGACGATGCCGCTACCCTGAAAGTTGGCGGGGTGAAACAGACCATGACACTCGATCCCTGGAAGCCTCCTGTCGGAATGCAGGCGCTTGGTGGGGTTGCCGTTGTCGCCGATAACACATGGGCTGCGTTTCAAGGAAAGAAAAAACTCAAAGTGACCTGGACCGAGAGCGAGAATCGTGTCTGGAACTCCGATCTGTTCCGTAAGGAACTCGAAAGCACTGCGAAAAAGCCCGGCAAGGTCGTACGCGAAGTAGGCGATGTAGATTCGGCATTCGCTCAGGGCGGCAAGATTATCGAAGCGGAATACTACGCGCCCATGTTGGCCCATGCTTCGATGGAACCTCCCGCTGCGCTTGCTCATTTTCAGGACGGAAAAGTTGTTGTCTGGGCGCCAACGCAAAATCCACAAGGGGCCCAGGAAGCGATTGCGGCGGCCGTTGGCATAAAAAAGGAAGATGTAACTGTAAATGTCACGTTGCTCGGAGGAGCGTTCGGCCGTAAATCATTCCCGGATTTTATTGTGGAAGCATCCGTGATCTCCAAAAAGACAGGCAAACCAGTAAAGGTTGTGTGGAGCCGCGAAGACGATATCCAGTTTGATTCTTTTCACTCCGTAGCCGCGATGTATTTCAAGACTGCTCTTGGCGCGAACGGAATGCCGACCGCATGGCTGCAGCGTAGCGTATTCCCTCCGATCGCTTCGACCTTCGACCCGACCGCGCAATACGCCGATGCGGGAGAAATTGGCCTGGGCTTTAGTGACGTGCCTTTTGCGATTCCGAACCAGCGCGCCGAGAACGGGCCGGCAAAGGCTCATACCCGGATCGGGTGGCTTCGCTCGGTGGCCAACATCTATCATGCCTTCGGAATTCATTCCTTCGTTGGCGAATGTGCACACGCTGCAGGGAAAGACGAGGTGGACTACATCCTGGCACTGCTCGGACCCGACCGCGTCATCCCCAAAAGCGAACTGCCAAAGGACTACACGAACTACGACAGCGATTTAGCGCAGTACCCGCTCGACACGGCGCGATACAAAAGAGTGGTTCAACTGGCTGCGGAAAAGTCCAACTGGGGAAAAAAGAAATTGGGCAATGGCTTTGGCATGGGAATCGCTGTTCATCGCAGCTTTCTGACGTATGTTGCGACCGTTGTGCAAGCCGAAGTGAAGGACGGACGGATCGTCATCCACCAGGTGGACACGGCGTTGGATGCCGGCACGATTGTAAACCCCACGACGGTGCGTCAGCAGTTTGAAGGGGCTGCCGTGATGGGAACGAGCATTGCCTTTTACGGCGAGATTTCCGCCACCAACGGCGTCGTGAACCAGTCGAATTACGATTCCTTCCAGGTGGCACGCATCAACGTCGCCCCCAAAGAGACCAATATCCATATTGTCCAAACCGATGCGCCTCCGGCTGGGATCGGCGAGCCCGGGCTTCCTCCATTCGCTCCGGCATTGTATAACGCCATTTTCGCCGCCACCGGGAAGCGTTACCGCGAAATGCCACTTTCGAAAGTGGGCCTGGCCTAGCCGTTCCGGCGATCTTCCCCGTGGCGAATCTCGGGCGTCTCGCTCAGGCGCCTTTTCTTTTTTTGCGATACCATGCGTATCTGCGGAGGATGATTTGAAGCGCCTCGTCGGTTCCGTCTGCCTCGTTCTCGCTGGAATGGCTTCTGCAGTGCACGCTCAACGTCGACCCGTACTTCCTCAGATCGAAGAACCGCATCCGTATTACTATCGCGAACTCTATCTGCCACAGCTGACCAGTGGTCCGAGCGCCCTCACGTGGAGTCCCGATTCCCGGGAACTGATTTACTCCATGGCAGGGTCGCTGTGGCGACAAAAACTGGACTCGAACTCGGCATCCCAGCTCACCGATGGACCCGGGTACGATTACCAGCCGGACTGGTCACCGAATGGAAAGTCCGTTCTCTATGTTTCTTATCAGAAGGACGCCCTGGAGCTCTGGCTTCTGGATCTACCTTCAGGAAAGGCCCACGCTCTGACCCAAGGGGGTGCCGTGAATGTCGAACCGCGCTGGTCGTCTGACGGAAAAAAAATTGTCTGGGTTTCGACCGAATACAACAAGCGCTTTCATATTTTTATCGCCGATGTAGTAAATGGCGAGGTGAGAAATAAAACCCGGCTCACCGGCGAATCGAAGAGCTCCCTCTCCCGTTATTATTACAGCCCGTATGATATGGAAATCAATCCGACATGGTCACGGGATGACAAGAAGATTCTCTTCGTCTCGAACAAGGGCCATATTCATGGTACCGGCGGATTCTGGGAAATGCAGGCACAACCGGGCGCGCAACCTGAAGAAATTCATTACGAAGAAACAAACTGGAAGGCTCGTCCCGATTATTCGCCCGACGGTTCCCGCGTGGTCTATAGCTCTTACCTCGGCCGGCAGTGGCATAACCTGTGGCTCATGCCGGCAAGAGGCGGAGACCCATTCCCCATCTCCTATTCCGAATGGGATGAAACCTACCCACGCTGGTCGCCTGACAGTAAAAAGATTGCCGCGATATCCAACCAGTCTGGCCTGACAGAAATCTTCTGGCAGGAAATGCCGGGTGGAAAGAGAACGAATCTCACGATTGCGGAACGGACTTATCTCCGCCCCCGATCGGAATTCACCCTGAACATCAATCGCGGTCCATGGCTCATTGAAGCCTGCCGCGTATCGATCACGGGCAAGAATGGCCTCTTCTATGCTCCGAACGACGAGGCAATCTATGCCGATGACGCTTTTGATCGCAACGAACGAGCTTTCGAGCGCCACTATTTCTATGCTTCAGGCGAATCCACGATTGATCTTCCTGCTGGGAACTATCTGGTCGAAGTCTCCAGAGGCTTCACGGAGAAACCCCTGCATGCGGAAATCGAAATCCAGGAATCGAAACCGGCAAAGATCGAAGTCAATCTTGAGCGTCTGGAGCTACCGCCGTCGGAAGGCCAGTGGGTCTCCGCGGATCTTCACGTTCACATGAATTATGGTGGAACCTACCGCGATTACGCGACCCTTCTGCAACGACAGGCCATCGGTGAAGGCTTGAACATCGTAAACGAACTCGTCGTCAATAAAGAGCAGCGTTTCCCCGACATTTCCTTCGTTCCGCCGCTCAAGTTGAACGATATGGGCGATTTTGAAGTTGAGATTGTCAAAGGACAGGAATTTCACACCAGTTATTGGGGGCACCGCGGAGTCCTGGGATTGGCAGGTCACCTGTTGCTGCCGGGTTACGCCGGATATCCGAACACCGCTGCGTCAAGCCTCATGCCCATGAATATGGATGTGTATGACATGGCGCACGAACAGGGAGCTTTGGTCGGCGCCGTACATCCATTCGACACCGTCCCCGATCCATTCGCAAGGCCTCAACAACGAATCACAGATGAACTCCCTGTTGACGTTGCGTTTGGAAAACTCGACTACATCGAAATCGTGGGCTTTAGCGATCACAAATCGACCGCCGCCGTCTGGTACAAGCTCCTGAACCTGGGATTCAAGATTCCCGCAGGGGCGGGCACCGACGCCACGGCCGATTATGCCGCGCCGATTCGTGGCATGGTCGGACAGGACCGCGTTTTTATCGACGTGCCAGGCTGGCCCGCCCCTCCGGCGACGTGGATGGAGGCCTTAAGCCGGGGCCGCAGCTTTGCTACCAACGGTCCTCTTCTCGAGTTCAAGTTGGGAGACGAAATCGTCGGCAGCGAACTAAAATTCGATTCTGTTCAGAAAGCAGTCGCGTTCAGGGCAACACTCCGTTCGATCGTTCCGGTCGATCATCTGGAAATCGTTTGCAACGGAAAGGTCGCGCAAGAATTGAAGCTCACCGGCTCCGGCGAAGCGGCGGACGTCACGGGGTCCCTTCCCATCTCCGAAAGTGGCTGGTGCCTGCTTCGAGCCTGGAGTGAAAAAGCTCGCTATCCGGTGATGGACAGCTATACCTATGCAACGACCGGACCCGTGTACGTCCAGATCGCCGGTAAACGCGCGTACTCGAAGGAAGATGCCCAATACTTCATTGCCTGGATCAACCGGACCATCGAAATCACGCAACAATATCCTGACTGGAATTCAGTGGAAGAAAAGCAGCTTGTGATACAGCGGCTCAACGAGGCCCGTGCGGTCTATGAGAAGTTGCCCATGTTGTAACTCGCCTCACGTGTCGCACGTCCTTGTGGAAGAGGTTCACTTAGAGATAGAATCCGGCGAAATATGAAATTGGCTTCTGCATTATTTTCCTGTTGAGAGGGGCAATCGCTCCAGCTCCATTCCGGTCGAGTACTATGGGAATTGCGGCCCGTCATTCGCGGGCCGGAACTGACGTGCGGACGGCTGTGAATACGCTCGGCTCATGTGAGATTTTTTATGCACGAGCAAGATCTACGCAATCGGAAATTCCAGTAAGGAAGGAGGGTACATGATTGTTGGTGTGCCCAGAGAACATTATCCCGGAGAACGTCGGGTAGCATTGGTCCCTGCAGTGATACCCAATCTGACAAAAGCTGGACTTGAAGTTCTGGTGCAGTCGGGAGCTGGCCTTCAGGCCGGATATCCCGACGCGGAATACACAGCAAAAGGCGCCAGGCTGGCTGCAACCCGCGAAGAGGTATTCGCCACCGCCGATATCATTGTCCAGTTCTTGGGACACGGAGCAAACGATAAGACGGGCAAAGCCGATGTTCCACTTTATCGCAAAGGCCAGGTGCTTGTCGGCTTCCTGCGGCCGCTCGGAACGGTCGAAACCATCCAAGACATCGCCGACCGCGGCGTCACTTCGTTTTCTGTCGAGCTGATGCCTCGGATCACTCGTGCACAAAGCATGGACGCGCTTTCTGCGATGGCAACGATCTGCGGATACAAGGCAGTCGTTCTTGCGGCAGATACCTTGCCAAGAATGTTCCCCATGCTTACCACAGCCGCAGGCACCATTGCTCCGGCAAAAGTCCTGATCATCGGCGCAGGTGTGGCTGGACTACAGGCAATCGCTACCGCTCGCCGCCTGGGTGCTGTCGCTTCCGCGTATGACATGCGGCCCGCAGCAAAAGAACAGGTCCAGAGTCTCGGAGGCCGCTTCGTGGAATTGCCGATCGAGGCGAAGGATGCACAGGACGCCGGCGGCTACGCAAAAGCTCAGGACGAAACGTTCTACCAGAAGCAGCGCGAGTTACTTGGTCGCGTGGTCGGTGAAAGTGATATCGTCATTACCGCCGCGGTGATTCCTGGCAAGCGCTCGCCAATCCTGATCACCAAAGAGATGGTTGAAGGCATGGCGCCCGGGTCGGTCATTGTCGATCTCGCCGCAGAACGTGGTGGCAACTGCGAGCTCACGAAGCCCGATGAGACCTTTGTTATTCATGGCGTAACCATCATCGGCGAATACAATCTGGCCGAAACGGTCCCGTACCATGCCAGTCAGATGTATGCGAAGAACCTCACTGCATTTCTCCTGAACCTGACCAAAGAGGGCAAAGTTCAACTGAACTTGAAGGACGAGATCATTCGCGAGACCTTACTTACGCATGATGGCCAGATCGTGAACGCCAAAGTGCGTGAATTTTTCTCGTTGCCAGTTCTAGAAACGAGCCCAGCGGGAGGACAAGCCTGATGAAACTGGATTTCTTGACCGGTTTATACGTTTTTATGCTGGCGGCATTTATCGGTTTCGAAGTGATCCGCCGAGTTTCGCCCCTTCTGCATACGCCGCTGATGTCGTTGACCAATGCGCTCGACGCGATCGCCGTGGTCGGAGCGATTATCCTTGCCGGCGAAGGCAAGAGCACACTCGCCACGATACTCGGTACCATCGCCATCGTTGCAGCGACAAGTAACATCGTCGGCGGTTTCATCATCACCGACCGCATGTTGAAAATGTTCAAATCCAGCGGCCCGAGGAAATCCTGATGACCTTCCTCGCAAGCGACACTCTGATTGAAGTCACTTACCTGATTGCCACGGCGCTTTTCATCCTCGCCCTGAAATGGCTCAGTTCTCCGGCGACCGCCCGGCGCGGTGTTTGGGCCGGGGAAGCGGGGATGTTTCTTGCCATCGTCGGCACCCTGTTGCACCACGGTCTGACCTACAAATGGGTTGCGATTGGTCTTGTGCTCGGCACAATGATCGGCGTGCCGCTCGGAAAAGTCGCGATGACCGCCGTTCCGCAGCGAACCGCATTGAGTCACGCCTTCGGCGCGCTGTGCGTCACCCTGGTCGGGACGGCAGAATTTTATCTGCGCGCCCCGGATGTGCCTCCTTTCCTCATGGGTGTCTTGTCCCTTGAGGTCATTCTCGGGGCGCTCACCTTTACCGGAAGCTTGATGGCAGCAGGCAAACTACAGGAAATACTTCCGCAGCGCCCCATCACCTACAAAGGCCAAAACCTCGTCAACCTGGGTATCCTGGCCATGGCAATCGGAATTGCGGTCATGCTTGTCCTGCATCCTGAACGGATGTACCTGTTCCCGTTGATGATCATCATCCCTCTGGTGTTCGGTGTGATGATGATTATCCCCATCGGCGGCGCGGACATGCCGACCGTCATCTCGCTCTTAAATTCCTACGCGGGATTGTCAGCAGCGGCGATGGGCTTCGTTTTCGGCAGCAAACTACTCATCATCGCCGGCGCCCTCGACGGCGCTTCAGGGTTCATTCTGTCCGTGAACATGTCGAAAGCCATGAACCGCTCGTTCACCAATGTGCTGTTCGGTGCATTTGGCCAGGAACAAGCCGCAGCAGCGGGCGTAAAGGAAACTCGCCCCGTGCGGAGCGCTTCGCCCGAAGAGGCTGCGGGTATTCTTTCCGCCGCAAGCCGTGTCGTTATCGTTCCGGGCTATGGAATGGCGGTCGCCCAGGCGCAACACAAAGTGCGCGAGCTTTACGATGTGCTGACCAAGCGTGGTGTAGACGTACGTTTCGGCATTCATCCTGTTGCAGGCCGCATGCCCGGTCATATGAACGTGCTGCTGGCTGAAGCGGATATTCCGTATGACAAGCTTCAGGAGATGGACGACATCAACGGTGAATTGCCTCAGACCGACGTTGCCTTGATTATCGGCGCAAATGACGTAACCAATCCCGCGGCACGCGAAGATGCCAGCAGTCCGATCTACGGAATGCCGATTCTTGATGTGGACAAAGCTCACACCGTGATGGTCATCAAGCGAAGCATGGCAGCGGGTTTTGCGGGGATCGATAATTCGCTCTATTACCTGGACAAGACGCTGATGCTATTTGGCGATGCCAAGAATGTTGTGGGCTCGATTGTCCGCGAGATCTCGGGCGGAAATCACTAACTTGACCAGGCAACAGGACTAAGGCCGGTCAGGACTCTCAAACGCTTTCCAGATTCCGATTCCAGTTGCGGCTCCGGCGACGACCCCGGTCACAAGCAGAAACCGGCTTTGCCCGGCGGCAACCGGCGCCCTGCCTTTTGCCAGCTCGACGGGCACGCACGCTTTATGCACGTGATAATTGTGGTAGTCGTTGTCGTCCGGTGACACATACTGGCGATAGCTCACTTCGTTCTCGCCCCGGACTCGATATGCTTTCCCTTCTTCCACAAAGTGTGATTCCGAACCGGACTGCACGTTGGCTTGACCGCGCTGGCTGTATACCGTCACATTGCACGGATCATTGATCGAAACGCGCCCGAGATCTGCAACCGAGAGGGCCGGGGTCACACGTACGTCGTTGGCCACAACCACGATATTTTCCTTGTTACCCATCGTGGTGTAGACCACTGAGCCTTCATCGAGTTCCACGATCGCGCCATACGGAGTGCGGTAGATATGCGCACCGGAGGAGGATTCCAGATTGAGCGACAGTGAACCGATGCGCACCAGCAGCGATCCGCCATTGTCGGTTGAAAGATAGTCGCCTGAAAAAATCGTAGCGCCTTCGCTCGCGGCAGATTTGTCCACTTGCGCGTTCTGCGCTTTAGCGACCAGCCCCAGGGCGGTTCCCTTGTTTCCCTGCGCAACAAGCGCGGAAGCATTTGCGAAACACATCAACCCCAAAACAGGAAGGATTCGTTTGAGATTCATTCCGAGAGCTTTCCTTTCTTGCCGGTCACGCCAAGGTCACAAGCCGGCTCCATTCAGTTCGAACCGTGACGACCAACCGAGTGTCCTGAACCCGGAGGCGTCAGAAAATGCAGCTTCATCGCCGGATCACCAAACAGAATCCACGTCCGGCGAACGTCATTGTCAGTGGTTCCCGATTTCGCCTGCAGGATGAGTTGCCCAATCGGCTCGCTCGGATGAGTCGCAAGTTGTGCAAGGAATGCTTGGTTCATAGACGTTTGTGGCGCCTGCTCGGTGAAACCAGAGGATGCCCAGACCGCGACCCCACCACCGTTTGGCGAGAGCAGCACAGACTCCGCCAGGCTTTCTGCATAAACGTCCTGGAAGAATCCGTTCAAGCAATCCATCAACAGGTAGACCGGTAATTTTCCGCCGTTAGTCAAAGCAGCGGCATCGTCACTATTGAAGTAATTTACGAACGACCATTGCTGTTCCGCGCCGTGCCCCTGATAGTCAACAATCAGCGATCCGTTGTTCAGCGCCGCCAAAAGCTGCGAACGGAATGTGGAGGGATCCTGGCCATCAGCCAGAAGCTCCTGAACGCTCAGGGAATTCGGCAATATTGCTCGTGCAGAAGCGACAGCTGCCGAGAAATTGGCATTGGTGTTCTGGTCGCCGACAAGAAGCGCCTGTCCATTCCAGGTTCCCGTCTCCGCACCCTTTTCGTAATTTACGATCTTGCTCACGACTAATTGGGTATCGGAAACAGATCGAACAGGCAGGCGGCCTGTAGGGATCGTCGCGTATCCCGTCGATGCAAAATCTGTGAACCAGTCGTCGGATGCAGTTTTGAAGGCCGCGGTCTCGATCATGCGCGTTGGCACAAAATCGAAATCGCCCAGTCCCAGGTAGTTTCTTGGATCGACTGAGGCGTCGCCCACCAGCAGGATAGCCTGGGGCTTTGTCTTCCAACGTGTCGAAGCGTCTTTCAGGAAGTTTTGAATCGCGAAGGGGCTGCGCTCTCCGTAATTATAGGTGTCGTATACCTGATCGGTTGTGGCAACAAGCACACGATGTCCTTCCGATTCACGAAGCTGGACAAGCGGCTCAAGCGCCGCGACAAAATCCGGATGGGAGAGGATCACTACGTCCGCGCCAGTGCTTTGCCTGTCAAGTGAAGCAGGCGTGTTTCGCGTCATTGAAACGGGGGCTGAAATTGCACTGCCTGAAAATGCCAGCAGTGTACGCTCCGCATTTCCCTGTTTCGGGACGACGAAATCGATCTGGTAGGTTCCGGCAGTCGATGAAATTTGCCCGCTCAATTCAGCAATATTCTGCGGATCGGTGATGTCAAACACCCGGAGTTGGGGATCACTGAACCCCGTGATGTGCAGTTCTGCTCCAGGCGCCGCTGTCGCCTTCAGCCAGTTCGCGTCGGCTGCATAGGTATGCGGGTAATGAAGCGCGATCGATTGAACGACGCTGACATCGTTGTCGCCGTTCTGGGCGGTTAAGGTCACTACGTTGTTGCCGTCGTGGACGAGGGATGACTCTACGCTAAACGTTTGCGCACTCAAGATCTGACCGGTAAAGTTCATCTGCCCGATCATTGCCCCGTTCAGTTGCACGTTTACGGTGTGCGCCTGCCCGTCGTTCCCGCCCTGCAAGGTCAGATCAAGGGTCACGGGGATTGCGGAAGAAGCGTCGAAGTGAGCAACTTCCATGTCCTGATCCACGGGATCTGTGGTCACCACTGCGCCGAAGAAATTGTCGTTATTCACCCCGTTCAGGAGTGCGGCGATATAGGTAAACCGATCCTCTCGAATCACCGTGAAGGGAAAACTGTGTGGTGATGCATTCCCGGCACTTCCACTCGGCAGAGACACGACCGGCTTTCCAAGTCCATTCCCGTGTACCAGCCAATAAATCCGGTTCGCTGAAAATGGCGTGTCGATGCCGTTCTCCGTAAAATTCGAGCACCTCTTCGCCATTACCGCCTCTCGTAAAGAGGTACGGTTGTTCCACTCCCTCCGCGTAAAGGTGCAGGAAATGAAGGTCTCTGCCCGCCTCAAACCCGGTTGCGCGCAACGCAGCCAATGGAACCTGATACCAGCCTTCGGAATCGACGGCGATCTTTACCGCTGCCTGATCAGCGACATTGACGCGCGGTGTGTTTGCCGGGAAAACCGGCCAACCGGGTCGGGGTGTCACAAGCGACCGGGTTGAATTCTGTCGCGCCACAACTGCGCTGTGCAGTTCTCGCAGGAGCGCGGACGATTGCGGCTTCAGGTTTGGGGTGGCGGTCGCCAAGGGCGCAATGGTTTCGGCGGGTGCACTCCCGACCGATACGGGTCCGTGCATGGTCCGCGTTCCGTTGATGTCGAGGTCTTCAATCCAATAACTCGGGTCAGAAGTCGGGAGGGGATCGATCCAGCGATAGGTCTTCGCGGCATGGTGCGGCAAAGACCCACGCAACAACAGCGCCGATCCGGCGATGAGCGATGGGGTGATGCGCTGCTGTCCGCCATTCTGCTCGCGATAAATATGGAATCCGAGGTTCCGCGATTCTTCCTGCGTCTTCCACTCCAGTATTACGGAGCCATCGCTGTGCTTGTAGGCACGGAATCCCGAAATGTCTACCGCAGTGGGCGATTGAATCGTCGAGGTTACGGTCGACGTATTATTCGCTGGATTCGGGTCACCGGTCGTGGAACTGACGGTCGCTGTGTTGGTCGTGAGCGAGGCAGAGCTGAAGGTATTGGCAGTTCCGTTGATCGTGACAACGGCAGAACTTCCCACCGTGAGGCTACCGAGTGCGCAGTTCACTGTGGTCGTCGCCGCCGTGTAGGTACACGTTCCTTGCGAAGCAGACGATGACGCCCAAGCGACCTGCGAGGGCAGAACATCGTTTACCACGACTCCCTGCGCAATGGCCGGACCGCCATTTTTGACCGTGAGTGTGTACGCCAGATTCGTGCCCTGGTTAACCGGCTCAGGAGCGGCCGTCTTTACGATGCTGACATCTGCTTGCGTAGGACCAGCCACGATGGTTGAGACAGTTGCAGAGTTGTTCCCAGAATTGGGGTCTCCGACCGTGCTTGAAACACTTGGGGTATCCGTGATCGTTGTGCCAGAAGGGGTCGTCCCGTTGACTGCGACCACCAACGGAAAACTGAACGTTCCATTGAGAGGAATGGTTTTCCCGGTATTTAATGTGCAGGTAAATGTGCCCGTGCCTCCGACAGGGATCGTTGGTGTGCACGTCCATGACGCTGCCGTTGCCGCAGGAAGCGTAAATGAAACAAGTGTCGTGTTTGCCGGAATCGCAACCGTAAACGTCGCATTCGTTTCAATCGCCGGTCCATAGTTGATGACGGTTTGGGTATAGGTGATGTTGTTGCCCTGCGAAACAGGTGTCGGCGTGCCACTGGCGGTAACGGCAAGATCTGCCTGGCCCGCTGTCGCAACGACGGTCGAAGCCGAGGCCGTGTTGTTTGACGGATTCGAGTCTGGTGTCAGCGAACTCACGTTAGCCGTCGCCGTGATGACCGTTCCGGAAGGTGTTGCTCCCGGAACGGTAAGCACAACTGGGAAATTGGCGACGGCTCCCGCTGCGACAGAAGCTGAAGTGCAGCTGATCGTTCCGGTTCCACCAACAGCAGGCACGGCACAACTCCAGCCGGCCGGGGTGGCCAGTGATTGAAATGTGGTGTTGGCTGGTATCGCTTCCGTGAAGCTCGCTGTTGAAGCGCTCGCCGGTCCGTTGTTGGTAACCGCGCCCGTGACAGTGAACGTAGCGCCAGCGGTGACGGTAGGAGCAGAAACGGTATTCGTGACTGCTAGGTCTGCCGAAGTCGCGACGCCTACGGTTGTGATTGCCGTTGCGGAATTGTTTGCAAGATTGGGATCAGAGGTGCCGGAGGTTATATTGTCCACATCAACGATCTGCGTTCCGTTTACTGTTGCTATTCCTGTCGTGACTGCAACCGTGAAATTCGCGGTGCTCAAAGCCAGGAAATCCGGAATTGTGCAGGTGATTGTTCCCGTAGCTCCAACCGCAGGTGTCGAACAGGTCCAGCCAGCGGGCGAAGTGATCGATTGAAATGTTGTATTCGCTGGTACGGGTTCACTAAAGATCGTATTGAGCGCGTCTAGTGGACCATTATTCGTGGCACTTTGCGTGTACGTAATCGTGCCACCTGGGCTGACCACAGACGGCAATCCGGCATTCGTCACTGACAGATCCGCTGCAGCGCAATAGGCCCCGGGCTGCGTGCCCGGAGTTTCGGTGATGACGTCGGCCGTCGCCACAATTCCCGCCGCGCCGGGCGTCGCGCCGTAAGAATCCTGAACCGTATCCGTATTTCCGTTTACTCCGCCGGACACATTCACGCTGCCAGGCGCCGAGGACAGCAAAACTACACCGCCACCCCCTCCACCTCCCGGGCCGTGCCGCTGGCCAGGAAATCCACCCGGTGCCGTATTCGGCCAGGCGCTGCCTCCGTTGCCACCCACTGCGGAGACGGTGAGCCCTCCAAGTCCTCCGCTATTGGCAAACACTTCGATGGATCCTCCCGCTCCGCCACCACCGGTACTGTCATTTAATGTACTGAGAGTGGATTGGCCGTTCGCTGTGATCGTTCCCGTGCCAACAACGCTGCCTGCGTGGATAATTGCAATTCCACCACCTGCTCCACCGCTGCTGAAAATTCCATTTCCGTTTCCGTTATTTCCAGCGGAAATGTAGTAGGTACCGTCGTTGGTCGTTCCGGCTCCTCCTCCACCACCCATTACGAGCGCGCTTGTCGACGCGGGGAACAACACGCCACCGAAACCTCCATCGGTCGAGTTCGTAGCAGCCATACTGTTCCACCCATAGCCGCCTTGCCCGCCGGTTCCTCCATTGCCTCCGGCTCCGCCTCCGGAGTTGTAGTCATTCGCCTGGGGATGGCCGTCCGTCCCGCCTCCGCCCGCATTTCCTGGAGCGCCGCGCGCGTAGCTTCCGCCCGGCAGGGAATCCGCTGGTGTTCCACTGGTTGTGTCAATCGGTGTGCTGGTCGTGGTAATGGTTGCTGGTGCCAGGTAGCGCGGCGTTCCCGCGATTCCCTCACCTTTTGAAGCGTTCGTTCCCGAAGTTGTCGTGTTATTGGCTGGAGCGGCCGTGACATAGTCGGTAAGCGCTCCCGCTGCACCGGTCAACTGCTGTGCGCCTGCTCCGCGGAACCCCAATCCGTCCAGTGTCACGGTTCCACCCAGCGTCAACTGCGAGGAAACGTCAATCGCGAGTACTCCGCCGACCGATCCATTCCATCGCAGTGGGGAAAGGCCGGAACTGACCGCTACTGATGTGTACTGAGGAACTCGGATCACTTGATAGGTTCGCTGTGCAACGGCGCTCGTCGCGACGACATAGGAATAACTGTTTAGCAGTCCGTTGTTCGGGCCGGTTCCTTTAAAATTGAGAGTTCCCCCTGTCGTCGGCACTGCACCGGTCGCAGTTACAAATTCGAAAAGTCCTGAATTGCCGAGGCTTGTCGAGCCAGAACCGGGATCACCCGGCAACCCATCGCCGTAAGAACTCGTGTTATTGCTGTTGATGGTTGCTCCTTGCATCTGGATGATGAGCAACAGATCGCCTGCAGCAATGGCCTTCTGGGCTCCCCCTGCCGCAGCAGCGCCAAGTGCAACGGATGTGGAATTTGCGGCTAATGTACCTGTCGAAGAAGGGGGGTAATAGGCATTTACAATTCCTGTGATCGTTCCTCCTGCGCCATCGCGACCGGGGCTCGCGCAGACCAGTGGTTGCACCACGGTGTAGGAAGTCGCCGAGTTGTTTAGCGAATTGGGATCGCCGGTTAGTGAAACCGTAGCGGTATTGTTCAGCGTGGTCGCGCTTGTTGGCGCCGTTACCGTGATTGCAAACGTCGAGCTTGAACCCGAAAGAGGTGCAGCGGGCATTGCGGAAGTAATCGAACAGGAAACTGTACCGGTAGCGCCCACCGCCGGAGCCGTGCAATTCCATCCGGAAGGAATCACGATCGAAGCAAAGGTCACTGTCGCAGGCAGAGTATCGTTCAAGACGCTCGAGGAGACCGGTGCGGCAGACTGACCAAGATTTTGCACCCTGATGTTGTAGGTGAACGTGGAAGAAACAAAAACGGGTGTTGGAGAAACAGAAGTCGATACCGCAAGATCTGCCGATGTCGTAGGCTCAACAACGATCGAGGTGATGCTGGTGTTGTTTGCAGGACTGGGGTCAACAAACGTGGAGTTGGTTACGCTCGCTGAACCTTGGATCGTCGTACCTGCTGCAGTTCCGGCATTAATCCGGAAATTTACGTTTAGCGCGCTGGCGACACCACCACTGGCCAGAGTTGTGTTGTAAGTGCAGATGATCGGTCCGGTATTTCCTGCAGTGGGCGTGGTACACGTCCAGTTTGTTCCGGCAAATGTCTGAAACGTGGTGTTGGCCGGCGTCTGCATATACACCGTGATCGTTCCGTTCGTGACCGTTGCACTGGAAGAGTTATTCGTGACCACTTCTGAGTAGACAAAACCGGTTCCAGCGGCAACGGCCGGGGCAGAGGCAGTCTGTGTTAACTGTAGATCTGCCGTTTGCGCATGCATGAGCGGCGCAAGAATGAATGCACTGACCAGAAACACTACCGCGCTGGCCGTAAAGATCCGTAGAACACGGCGAGCACGATTTTCAAGCGCCACTCGGAAGCGGCGGACGATTCTGCGAGTGGGATGTACCCAGCGCGTCTCAAACGGGCCCAGGATCTCGTGCCGGGCCCCGCGTTCGACCGCGATGACCTTCCCGAATACCCGTCTGGTCGCTCTATCGGACTCGCTCCCGGTATCGCTTCGAAGAACTACGCCGCCTGATGCGTCATCAATGGAACTGACTCTGTGAACTCGAAGACCATCTTCACTTTCTGCGAAAGCGATCTCTCCCGGGCATAGTTCACCCTTTGCCGGACGCTTGACCAACACATCGTCGCCATCCTCGAGATTCGGACTCATGCTTCGCCCTTCGACCTTGAATTTCACGGCGAAGTCCTGATCGAGCAGGGCGGTGCACATCTTGACGAATAATTTCGAGTCCCTGCGTACCTGCGTTTCACGCACGAACATGGCGAATCGCCTCCACGGCGCTTTCCGTTGGAGCGAATCGGAAAACAGAACAAGGAATCGAGCGGGTAAGCTCGTCAAAAAAACGCAAGGCAAACTGCATCCCTTCCGCCAGGTAATACGGAACAAAGCAGCGGGCAAACAACTCTGCCGACGCCTTTGCCAGCGGCATCGCTTGAAATTCGTTTGTCGGCGATTGTTCCAGCAGAAAAATGGCAGAAAGCGGGGCGCATCCGGCCGAGGAAACCCCTGCATCCCCGTGCCAAGGTGTACCGTACATGAAGTACTGGTTATTCTTCTTCCGGAGAATAATCCGGTCGTCGCTCAGGAGCTTGACCCCCGGCTGAGACATCCACAACCGTGCCGTCGTACTTTTGCCCGCTCCGGAGTGGCCCAAAAACAGGTATCCGGCACCATCCTGGTCCTCGAGTCCGAGCGCATGTAGTTCCACGCCTTCACCCAATGCAAGGCGGTGCATCATGGCCAGCTCATCGATGGGATATTCCAGCGGAAAAACGGGCTGGTCGAGGGCAAAGCAGTCACGTCGCAGGACAATGTGTCCGCGCTCGAAATTTGGATCGAACCATGCCGCCTTATAGGGAGCGGCCCCCAGAATCGGACTGGAGAAATAAAATTTTGTTCCCGTGGGCCCGGCGAATGCAGACCATAGTCCGCCTGAAACGAACGACGGCGCCGCGGCGGGCATCTCGAGGTTCTCAGCCCAATAAACATCCATCTCCATGTCGCATGCTTCTGAGCTCGAATCGTCTGCGATGAATGGGTTGTGTTCCTTGTCGAGTGCAACAGGCATATCCCGCTCGCACCACATCCCCATTCGAATGTCGCCAATCTCGACGACGAAACGGCCAGTGTTCCTGGCGGCAAATCGGGTGTTGGCGAATTCCTGTGACACTGTTCCTTCTCCTGCGGCCCCGGTTTTCATGCTCATGACCCCTGCGATCGACAAGGACCAAACGCGCTGCGGCAACTGGCACTTACGGCTCCAGCTGACCCGGACACCTTGCAATGGCCCAAAACTGCTTCCTCTGGCCGCAAACTGACTCGAACGACCAGCGGCGCCTGGTAGGGCGTTCGGTCTGAATTCTCAGTTTTTTGCTTCACCTTCATTAATTGGCCCTGTCTCTTTCAAAGCTCATCTCATCTGCGATCCGCACGAAGAGCAGCCTCCAGAACCACATCCTTTGGGCGCACTGAGCACCGGGAGAATGGAATTCGCAGCGTGTAACGGGATGATGTTCAGGGGACTAGAAATTTCTTTACCGAGTCGCTGGGCGGAATTGACAAGGCCGTCGTACTGCGCACCGCCCAAGCAGCAAGGGCAGTCTCCGTGCTCTGGAACCGGCAGCCCCAAGGTGTACGCGCGCAAATGCGCTACCTGGCACAAGAATTCAACCGGGGTTTCTGCGTCGCCACTTTCAAGTTCACCCATCGCCGCGCACATACTGCAGAGAGATTGCAGCTGGCAGCTCGAACAGATTGATTGCCGCTTTCGCGTGGATTCCCGAATCTCGAGCAAGCGACCGTCCCAGCCCCGTTTAAATCCGCCATCGCGATAATTTGCGCCGTCCTGATGCGACAGGACACAAATCGTCATCTGTCCGGTCGGGTCGATCGCGCATCCGTTCAATCCGCCCCCGCACGTATACTTCTGCCGTGCGTGCGAACGGTTCGCCGCGCCCTGTTCTGCCTCTGCCATTTTCCTGAATTCCGCTTTGCGAACGGGATCCCTAAAATCGATCGAAACAACCTGTTCGGGCGTCAGACGAACGGAAAGAGGGCTCTGCGAGCAGTCGGTTCGCGGATTGACCAGCGAGTCGTACTTGAACTCTGCGCCAAGACTTTCCGCAAACTGCCTCATCTCGGAAAGTTCGTGGAAATTAATGGTGGTCGGAACCGCCTTTAACTTGAGGGGGATGCTGCGCTCCTGGAGCAGCCGAATCCCCTTCATGCATCTGTCGAACGACCCTGGAACCCGCGTCAGCTCTTCATACGTCCCGCGCGTCGCTCCGTAGAGCGTGATTTCGATCGAGAGGGGCCTGTATTCCGCGAGATAGTCCGCGATTTTGGGCGTGATCATCGTTCCATTGGTGAATATCGTGATCAGGAAACCGCGCTTTTTGGCTTCTCCGTAGATGTCCAGAAAATCCTTGCGCGCGAAGACTTCCCCGCCGGTATAGAGAATCCACAGGCAGCCCATCTCGACCAGTTCGTCGAGCAAGCGCACATGCTCCTCAAAACTGAGCTCCTGCTTTCTCGCAAGTGCATCGCTCATCGGAAGATTGTTATAACAATGCTGGCATTCGAGCGGGCAACGATGCGTCAGCTCAATGGAAACTTCCATTGGTGCGCGTCGTCCTTGCATCCGTTCGTGCAATGATGTCGAAAAATCGCCGTATGTCGCAGTCTCGAACAATTCGCTACTCCTGCTGTTTCGTCCTCAGGCCACCGGCTGAATTAGCTTTTCTTCGAGCATCGAACCAAGAAATTCCTGGATGTCCGCTCTGGCCTGCTTCGTCGATACTTCAAATTCATCGCACACCCGGCTCACCATCTCAGGCAGGGTGTGCTCTTCCGTCATGAACTCCCACAAAATCGAACCGACCGAATTGAGGGTGTAGAGCGAATTAAGGTCTCCCACACCGCGCCGGATGGGCACGATGACCAACTCGCCCTCGATCTGGCGGGAAACGACTTCCCGGTTACGTATAAAACGAGCTTCTTCTCGAACTGCGAGCATCGTCAGGCCCCCAAAAATTTTTCTGAATTTGGAAATACCTTTTCCTTGAGTGTCCTGTACCAACCTTTGCGTGTCATCGCCTAGGAAAACCATGTGTACCGTAAGGGTACTCGTTAACCTTTACGGCATCCCCACCGCGACTTCACCGGTGCGTCGCGTGACTGGGCGTATCGCAATGAATTCGTTTGGCCATAACGCCCTGTAAACATGGGACTTACTGTTGCTTCGCGGGGAGTTGATCGGACAGCGGGGGGCAGGGCGAGTTTCGAATTTGAACCTTTCGCGACCGATTTCTCAGCCGCGATGAATCAAAACGAACCAAAAAAATCACGGCCCAGTGACGCCGGACCGTGATTTCAATATCTTTCGACCGTTTTCTACTGCTTTGGCGGGAACTTGCTCAATAACTTCTTCATCGCGTTGTTCAAATTTTTCTGTTTCTTTTCCTGGCTATTGTTCGGATCAATCGTCTTGGTCGCTCGTCCTGTCCAAACAAGCTGCTTGGTTCCTGGATCGTACATATCAAGGACCAAAGTCCCGATATTGATCGTCGAACTGGTCGCCGTTGCCATGCCTCCGCCCCACCGATAGCCGCCGCCCATGCCGTATGCATTCCATTGTTCCTGCTTCTGGACGGACACCTGATAACCGACATACAAGTCAGCCTTGTCGCTGTCCGTTCTCGTTAAACCCTTGGTTGCCAGTTGGGCGTCAACGGCCTGCTTGATCTGCGCATCCACAATCTGATTTGGTACTTCCGCCCCTTCAATCACCACCCACTTGTACGTGTGATATTTCGAAAAATCGATTCCGGGCATCGAGTTCGTGGTCACATCCTGTGCAACGGCAACGCCACCCATCAGGATCGCCAGAATCAAGCCCACACAAACCATCGCCATTCGCTTCATCATTTTTTGCTCCATGTCTTTCTCCTCAATTCGTGCAGCTTTGCCAAGCGACTGCGTTTAGAGATCTTCAGCATCATATATCAAAGAAAACTTGCTTACATTGCATCTCCGGTGGTCGACACACACCGGAAACCGAGGTGATTTGTTCCCGTGCTGACTTCTCCTTTGCCCCGCGTTCCTACCATGTACCGCGAACAATACTGGTCCGTGCACAGGAACGAACCTCCGCGATGCACTTTTTTCTTTTCACTAGGCTCGGCCGGATCAAACGGACTGTCTGGCCCCTTCGGGTTGCGCGCGACTCCACCCGTATTCGCGAGCACGGTATAATAGTCGACGCGATACCAATCAGAAGTCCACTGCCATACATTGCCCGCCATGTCATAGAGTCCGTAACCGTTCGGCGCAAATTGGGCCACAGGCGCCAAACCCACATATCCATCAGTTCCCGCATCCTTATTCGGAAAATGTCCCTGAAAGGTATTTGCCATCCATTTTCCATTGGGATTGAACTTTTCACCCCAGACATAGGGCTTACCCGCCAACCCACCCCGTGCCGCAAATTCCCACTCTGCTTCTGTTGGTAACCGCTTGCGTGCCCAGTTGCAATAGGCCTGCGCATCCTGATAGGAAACCTGCACGACCGGATAGTTTCCTTTTCCTTTGATCGAGCTGTTGGGTCCGGTCGGGTGACGCCAGTTGGCTCCTTTGACATATCTCCACCACTGAAAATGATCGTTCAGCTGAACCGGATGATCCGGAGGAGTGAACACCACGCTTCCGGCGTACAGATTTTCAGGCGGTGCACCGGGGTAGTCTTCAGCCGATGGAGTTTTTTCAGCGACAGTGATGTACCCCGTCGCCTTCACAAATTCAGCGAACTGCGCGTTCGTCACGTCCGTTTTATCCATGAAAAATCCGTCCACATAGACCCTGTGGATCGGGCGCGAATCCGTCGTGGCCTGCATGCCAACCATGTCGCCGGCCGGGGGATCCTGGGCTCCCATGGAAAATTCTCCGCCGGGAATCCAAACCATGCCGATCGGGGTCTTCGCTGGGGCCGCTCCTTTGTTCGGAATGGTCGGCCCAAATTCAACTCCGCCACTTGCCGCCGAATGTGTCCCTGCAAGTACGATCGAGCTTGTTCGGGCATTCCAGCCAGCGCTGCCAATCGCAAGGCAAACCGCGACCAGCGCAAAAACGTCCTCTGCGACTCCGCTTCTTTTTCTTGTACGTTCCCTACAGCCATTGCTTTGCTTTGTTCTGTCAAAAATCATGTGCTCGTTTTCCATCCTGTCCCGGTCGTTCCGATAATGCGCTACTCAATCTTAGGAGTGAAGTGGCAAAATGAACAGTCTTGGCGTACCGAGCCTCTATCTCCCTAAGGACATTGTACTTGCGTCACCCACCGAGAGGCGGGCCACAATCTTCCGAGGCGCAGCACGGCGACCCTTGTGAATCAGAACCTACTTTTGGTAGATTCATTGCCGCCGTCTGAACGGATGGCTCACGCGTAGTTTGTCTGTCGAGTTACGTGTTTTTTTTGTGATCGAGGTTTCCCGCCCGAGGCCTCCCGGTCAATCTCTCAATGCTGGAGGAGTGCGTCTAGATGGCTCCTCAGGTTGATTTTATGACGTATCGAACGCTCAAGACGTTCCTGGCTCCGCCATCCTCCGGCCACGTGCGAACACTGCTATTTGTACTTGTTTTGGCATTGTTCACCTGCGCCGAGGTCCCTGCGGCTTCTCTGCCCTATGCATCCGCCCCAGCAAACGAATCGAAGCAAGTGCTTATCCTCCTTCAGGAAGATCTGACCTGGCCTATCTTCCGCGAGCTCTACGAGAATGCACGCGACACCCTTCGGACTGCAGAACCCGGAATCCTGGTCTATAGCGAACATATGGATCGTCTGCACTTTTCCGATCCGCGGATTCAGTCGCAGCGCGCACTCTGGATCCGGCAAAAGTACGCGAACACCAGACTCGATCTGGTGATTGCCGCTGGCGATGTTCCGATTGATTTGTTTCCCGGGGTGCCTCTGCTGTATGTAGGCTTGAACAACCAACCAGGACTACACGCTCGATTGGCGTCGATTCAGAATTCGGCTGGTCTCTGGGTGAATTGCGATGTACTGAAAACGGTCGACCTGGCACGGCAGCTCCATCCCCAAGCACGGCAACTTATGATGATCAATGGAAGTTCAGCCGCTGAAAAGCCGCTAACCGATGAAGTTCATCGACAACTGTCCGGCTACCGAGGATTGAACATCATCGATCTTTCAGATCTTTCCTTGGATGAGATCCTCGGGCGGGTCTCGACCCTGGGACCGGAAAGTATTGTTCTCTTCTCTTCCTGGGGTAGCGATAATCGAGGACACACTTTTATTCCGGCTGACGTCGCCTCGCGAATTGCCGTTCTTTCGTCTGCACCCACTTACGTGCTCCTGAGTACCCAGCTGGGTAACGGTACGGTCGGCGGTTACGTCACGAGGTTCGATGAACTGGGGAAGCAGGCTGGCGAGATGGGGATTCAGATGCTCGCAGGCGGCCATCCGGACGATGCCATCGGGAAAACTTCCTACGTTTTTGATTCTCGCGCGATGCAACGCTGGAAACTGCGCGAATCATCCCTGCCTGTTGATACGGTAATCCTGAATCGGCAGCCAAGTCTCTGGGAATCCTACAAGTGGTACCTGCTGGGGGCTGTACTTCTTTGCTCGATCCAAGCACTGCTCATCGTGGGACTGCTGTGGCAGCGTTCCAAGAAAAAAATCTACCAGCAGTCTCTTCTCGACCAGATGGCGTTTGAAAAGATGCTCTCGGATCTCTCCACTACCTTCATCAATCTTCCTGAAGACCAGATCGGTCGAACCATTGAGCTTTGTCTCGGAAGAATTGCGAAGTTCTTGAAACTGGACCGTATTACCCTGTTCGATTTTTCAAAAACGGAACTCGTCACCACGTTCTCCTGGCACGCAGAAGATGTCGTATCCCTTCCGGAAATAATGAGAATGGACGACATTCCCTGGTGGAACGCCCGTTTCGTGCATGGTGGAATGTTCACGATCTCCGACGTGGCCGCGCTCGATGAAGATGCCTCAACCGAGAGGGAGCATTTTCGGAAGTTTGGTACGGCTTCGATTGCCATTTTCCCTCTTCAGTCCGGCAAAGAGTCCTTCGGCTGCATTTCATTTTCGAGTGTCAAGAGCCGGGTGTCGTGGACGGAAGAACTTACGGACCAACTGAAACTGCTGGCTGAGATTTTTTCCAATGCACTCGGCCGCAAACGAGCTCAGGAGGCTCGTCTTCGTCACACCGCCATTGTGCAATCATCCGATGATGCCATTATCTCGAAGGATCTGAACGGCATTATCCAGAGTTGGAACACGGGCGCCGAGCGGATCTTTGAATACTCCCCGGATGAGGTGCTGGGGCGGTCGATTGAAATCATCGTCCCTCCTGATCTCTTTGACGAAGAGAAACACATTCTGGAGCGCATCAAGGCGGGATCGCACGTGGAGCATTATGAAACCACCCGCATCACAAAAAATAAAAAGAGAATTTTCGTCTCTCTGACCATTTCGCCGGTCAGGGATTCGTCAGGTGCGATTGTGGGTGCGGCAAAGATT
This sequence comes from uncultured Acidobacteriota bacterium, assembly GCA_963831545.1. Classification (GTDB taxonomy): domain Bacteria; phylum Acidobacteriota; class Terriglobia; order Acidiferrales; family UBA7541; genus Acidiferrum. Next base: position 138,519 of record CAWHQX010000015.1, on the reverse strand, counting down.
GCGCGAGACATTACCGATCGCAAGCGCGCCGAACAGGTTCTGAGCGAAAGCGAAGAACGTTTCCGGCTGGTCGCCAACAACGCCCCGGTACTGATCTGGATGGCAGATTCGACCAGCCTGTTTGCCTTTGTCAATCAGGGATGGCTCAATTTCACCGGCCGCGCGCTTGAACAGGAGCTCGGAGAGGGTTGGGCGCAGGCCGTCCATCCGGATGATCGTGCCGAGAGCCTCCGGAGCTACATCAGCGCTTTTGAGGCCCGGACTGATTTTGAGCGCGAATATCGCTTGCGCCGACACGACGGGGAGTACCGCTGGATCGTTGATTTCGGTGTCCCTCGCTTTGAGCGCGACGGCACCTTCTGTGGATATATCGGTTCATGCGTCGACATCACCGAGCGAAAGACTTCCGAAGAGACCTTGCACAACCTGAGTGGACGCCTGATTCGGGCTCAGGAGGAAGAGCGCGCCCGCATTGCCCGAGAGCTTCATGATGATTTCAGCCAACGTCTGGCCATTCTGGGAATCGGGCTCGGCCAGCTCTGGAAAAAACTTCCGGAATCCGACCTGGAACAGCGTTCCAAGGTTCTCGAGATCTTGAAAAACGCAAAGGAAATTTCTTCCGATATCCATACACTCTCTCATCAGCTGCACTCGAGCAAGCTCGAGCACGTCGGCCTGTCTCCGGCTCTTCGGGGCCTCTGCAAAGAAATCGGAGATAAATATGGCGTGGAGGTGCTCTTCACGGAATCCGGATTCCCCTGCAGCATTCCGAAAGATGTGGCGCTGTGTCTTTTCCGCGTGGCGCAGGAATCCTTGAACAACGCGGTCAAGCACAGTCATACGCACACGGCGACCGTTGCACTCACGGTCTCAAATGACCAGGTTTGTCTTCGCGTCAGGGACTCCGGAACCGGTTTCGATCTTGACGCGCCGAGCTCGAATCTGGGCATCGGTTTGATTGGAATGAGCGAGAGGCTTCGACTCGTCGGCGGCAAATTTGCCGTCAACACGGACAGGAACAGGGGAACTGAAATTCTGGCTGAAGTGCCTTTCGTGGTCCGGGCGGCTGAGTTGCGTGACAAAATACAGGTTGCCGGAGACTAGAACGTGAAACGCCCACGTGCGCTGATTGCGGACGATCACAAATTACTTGCCGACGCGCTCAAAGCGGTACTCGAACCCCGTTGCGAGGTCGTCGGCATCGTGGGGAATGGACGAGAACTCCTCCGTTCCGCGTCCAAACTTCGACCTGACCTGATCGTTCTCGATATCGCCATGCCTGAACTGAACGGACTTGATGCGGCCCGGCAATTAAAAAAGAGCATGCCCGGGGCCAAGTTGATCTTCATGACCATGAACGAAGACCCGTACCTTGTCGGTGAAGCGTTTGACGCAGGAGCTTCCGCGTTCCTGCACAAACAGGGCGCAGCGTTTGAACTGACCGACGCCGTTGAACAGGTGTTGCGAGGCAGAACGTACATTACACAAAGCGCTTCGCAGGGACTGACCAAGCTGTCACTGCAGTCTCCCAGTTCTCGGAACCACTCTCCGGAACCCACCCCACGCCAGCGTGAGGTGATCCAACTGCTCGCGGAAGGCCATTCCATGAAGGAAGTTGCCTGCGCGCTAAAAATCACGAAACGAACGGTTGCCGCACATAAGTACGCGGTTATGGAGCAGTTGCAGCTCAGAACCAACGCCGAGCTGGTGCAGTACGCGATAAAAAACCACATCATTTCCATCTGATTGCGCTCGATTCCCGCGCCTGATCAAATTCCGCCGGATTGTAACTTTTGCCAATAGGCAACTGACGCAAACGGAAGCATCGTGTATCCGCAGGGGTTGGTGAAATAACCAATTGCTGGTGGGAGACCATTCTGAAGTCGACCCTTTACTCCAGTCTTCCATTTGAAACTGCCGGACCGCTCAGGAGTGAGCTCCCAATGCAGGGCAGGCGCGTTCTCATTGCCGATGATCTCCCTTCTGTTCTGAGCGAGGTCACCAAATTACTGGATGGATCATTTGAGATCATCGGTATGGTTTCCGATGGACCTGAAGCCCTCGACAGCATCCTGGCGATCAACCCTGACTTGGCCGTACTCGACATCTCCATGCCGGGGATGAGTGGCATCGAAGTCGCACGCGAACTCCGGAATCGCGGAAGTAAGACAAGAATTGTATTCCTCACGGTGCACGAAGACGCGGATATCGTCGCTACCTGTTTCGCCGCTGGCGGATTTGCCTATGTTCTCAAAGTGCTGATGGACAGCGATCTGGTTCATGCAATGAATGAAGCCTTGGCCGGCCGCGAATTTACTTCGCATTTCAGTTCCCACTAGTCCGGATCACTGCAAAGAACCGGAGTTTCTGATATACAAGCGCTCAAGAGGAGTGATCTTGTTCGGAAATGCCTGACGACAATCCAATTGTCCAGTTGTCTCCGTGGCCAGCACCGATCGGTGGACGTCGCGCGTACCACGCGATGATCAAGCCCATCGGGGCGATCTGCAATCTGGACTGCACCTACTGTTATTACCTTCATAAAAAGGAACTGCTCGGGTCCGATCAGAAATTCCGCATCACCGACGAGATCCTGGAAACACACATCCGGCAGTATATCGAGGGACAAGATCGCAGCGAGGTGGTCTTTTCTTGGCAGGGCGGCGAGCCAACGCTGCTCGGAATTGAATTTTTCGAGAAAGTCGTCGCACTTGAACAGAAATACAAAAAACCCAATCAACGTGTCGAAAATGATCTTCAGACCAATGGCACGTTGCTCAACGAGGATTGGGGCAAGTTCCTCCGGAAAAACAACTTCCTCGTTGGCTTGAGCATCGACGGCCCAAAGGCGCTCCATGACAATTACCGTATCGCGAACGACGGCAAGCCCACGTTCGACAAAGTGTTCGCCGCCTCACAGATGCTTCACCGCCATGGTGTGCCATTCAATACGCTCTCGGTAATCAATCGGGTCAATGCGAAGAGGCCGCTCGATGTTTACCGCTTCCTTAAAACGGAAGTGCGGCCAAGGCAAATGCAATTTATTCCTTGTGTCGAGCCGAAAGTCTTCCGCGAGATCGCACCGCAAAGGTGGGATCCCGCGACCCTGCCGGTGCAGGATTCCCCCGGTTCGCATCCTGGACATCCCGATTCCGTCGTGACCGATTGGTCGATCGATCCCGATGACTGGGGCTATTTCCTGTGCAAGGTATGGGACGACTGGTATCACCGCGACATCGGGAAGGTGTTCGTCAACCATTTCGAGACTGCCGTTGCGCAGTGGCGCGGTATGGATTCGCAGTTGTGCATTTACCATGAGTTCTGCGGCAAAGGTGTCGCCATGGAGCATGATGGCAGCCTCTATTCCTGCGACCATTACGTCTATCCGGAGTACAAGCTCGGCAACATCATGGAGATTTCCAGTTCGCGGATGGTCTTCTCCGACGAACAGCAGAAATTCGGCATGAACAAGTTCAATTCCTTGCCCCGCCAGTGCAGGGACTGCGCTTTCCTGTTTGCATGCAACGGAGAATGCCCCAAAAACCGTTTGATCCGCACAAAGGACGGAGAACCCGGATTGAACTACCTGTGCAGCGGATTACAGAAGTATTGGCACCACATTGATGCCGATGTGAAAGACATCTGCCGTCGCCTGGCGCAGAACCAATCGCCCGAACCCGTCTGAACAAAACGTCCCGCCGCAAGGAACGGCCGCGTCGCCACGTCCACAGCGAGCATTCGGGATTCAGTGCGGGAGCCGGCAGCGTTCGGGGAAACACGAGCGAATCCGTCGTCGGGAGGCGGATTCCCCGGTTAATTTCTGGTGCTGCGGCAAAAAAACAATGTATATTTAGGGCCCAACAAACGGGATTCACAACGGGTCTCGCGCTCACCGGCACGTATCTCGCGACGACGGGAAATGAGGAAGCGAACTAGAGTTACAATGAAGGCTCAAGCAAAGAGTACGCGGTTTTTTCAGGTCTTCCGGTACGTATCCCTGGCGATGGCCCTCGGTGCACCGTTCTTCGTTCTGGCGCAGAAGCCCGCTGGGGCGGGAACCGGCAACCCCACACTCCCCGATTCGCCCCAGCCAAAGCACGATGCCAACGCTAATCCCGTGGTGGGCACGACGACGAAGTTCGTCGGCTATATATCAAATAAGTCGATCGCCTTCCCGGATATCGCGACCAGCCCGGGACCACTGACGAGCGGAGCGAAATTCAAGTTGTTCGTGAACCAGAGTATTTCTCCTGCCTACCTGGTGGCCGCAGGAATCAGTGCAGCCTTTAATCAGGCCAGAAATCATCCCGAAGCATACGGGCAGGGTTGGGACGCGTACGGCGACCGGTATGGTACAGCGGTAGCTCGAGCTTCGTCCAATTCCTTCTTCAGCACTTACGTTTTGGCTTCGGCCTTTCATCACGACCCCCGGTTTTTTCCGCAGAGTCGTCCGACACTTTGGGAGGCTGTGAAGTACTCGGCAAAGACCATTGTCATCAGTCGGAATGACGCGGGCAAAGAAGTTCTCAATAGTTCCGGGCTGCTGGGTCCGCTGCTGGGAGAAAGCCTGGCAAACGCCTACTTGCCTGTCTCTCAACAGACCTTGGGGAAGACGCTCGAGCGCTACGGCACGGATACCGCGTGGAAGTTTGCAGCAAATATGTTTAAAGATTATTGGCCAACGATTTTCCGTCGCTACAAACTGAATCGGCTCGTCATTCTGCCTGCACCTCCAGCGTCTCAGGACGGACAGCCCGTCCCGCAGGGGTAGGCTACTCATGGAACCTGCCCTGGGGATGATCTAACCAGATCACGTTACTGTTATTTTTGACACTTACCCCAAGCGCGATGAGGAACGAAAATACGGTATCCGTGAAACTCCCTCTCAAACTGGCGGCGATTCGAGCAAGTTTCGCCATTTCGGTCTCGCTGTTCATGGCAAGTGTAGCCTGGGGGCAAGACCTTTCACCTCGAGCCTACGTAATTACACCCATTCATTGGAATGCGCTTACTTTTTCCTACACGTACAACTCCGGAAGTCTCGAGTTCGATGGCGCAGTCCCGATTACCGGGGCCACAGCCACCAGCAGTACTCCTTCCGTCTCCTATTATCACTCGCTCAATTTCTTTGGACGCTCCGCGAACATCTTGGCGGCGCTGCCCTATGCCGTAGGAGATTTTCAAGGACACGTGATGGGGGCAGAAGGGCACCTCTACCGATCAGGATTGCTCGATTCAGCCTATCGTTTCTCGGTAAATCTAAAAGGGGGTCCGGCGATGACACCCCAGGAATTCTCAAAATGGAAGCAAAAACTCCTGATCGGAGTGAGCCTCAAAGTACTGGCCCCTACAGGACAATATGACCCCACCAAACTCATCAATTGGGGGAATAATCGCTGGGGATTTAAACCGGAGCTAGGATACTCCGAGCGTTGGGGACACTGGGTGGTCGACGTCTACGGCGGGGTGTGGTTCTACACGATCAATCAGGAATTTTTTTCCCATAACAAGTACTTTCCCGGCAGACAGTCCCAGTCGGAAAATCCTGTGGGTGTAATCGAATCGCATCTGAGCTATGACGTAAAACCCCGGCTCTGGTTTTCACTCGATGGAAATTTCTGGTACGGGGGAGAAACGAGCCTGAACGGAATACCAAATCCTCATACGACGCAGCAGAGTTCGCGTGTCGGCGTGACGGCGGCAATCCCCATCACAAAACACCAGGGGTTGAAATTCAGCTACAGCAACGGGGCTTACATCAACTATGGGGGGAACTACCAAACGGTTTCCGCAGCCTGGCAGTATTCCTGGATGGGCCACCCCAAATGACCCATTTCTAGCGGAATGGCGAACGCCTCGGTGGAGAGGTCCGTTTGCTATTGGTACTTTTGACACTTACAATCGCTCCGGGCCGGGCATACGATCCTTGTCCTTGAAGGCTCTCTCCGGTAGTTCATGCCGCTCGCGGCTCGTTTTGGCCAGATTTATCAGTGCATCTTCGGCTTGTCTGAGGGTCTTCGAATCACGCTTAAGAGCACGTCGAATTGATATGAGGAGGACTTCTATGAAGTGGAGTGGGAAATTCAGCATCGCTCTGGCAACGGTCGCCACGCTATTTAGCGCGGCAGCCCCACCGGCGGCGAAAGCACAGGAGAAGAAACCGAATATCGTTGTCATCATGGGAGATGACATCGGCATGTGGAATATCGGCGCCTACCATCGGGGAATGATGGCGGGCAAAACACCAAACCTCGACAAAATGGCCAAGGAAGGCATGTTGTTCACCGACTATTACGCTGAGGCTAGCTGTACGGCGGGCCGCGCGAACTTTATTACCGGTGAGCTCCCGATTCGCACGGGTATGACCACGGTCGGTCAGGCAGGCGCTTCAATCGGCATCCCTGCCGAAGCCGTCACGACGGCAACGATTCTAAAGTCGATGGGCTATGCAACCGGACAGTTTGGCAAGAATCACCTTGGCGACAAGAACGAGTTCCTGCCTTGCGTCCACGGTTTTGATGAATTTTTCGGTTATCTGTATCACCTCGATGCCATGGAAGATCCCGCCCACCCCGACTATCCGCAAAATCTCTTGAACGTGGTCGGCCCGCGCAACATGGTGCATTGCTGGGCGACCGATAAGGCCGACCCTACCGACATGCCGCGTTGGGGACCCGTCGGAAAGCAGAGGATTGAAGACGCCGGCACGCTTTATCCGAAGCGTATGGAGACTATCGACGACGAAATTCTCGATCTCTCGGTCAAGTTCATCGACAAGGCTCACAGCGATAACAAGCCATTTTTCCTGTGGCTGAACCCGACCCGCATGCACATCGTCACGCATCTCTCGCCGAAGTATGAAGCGTTGCGTAATTCCGAAAACGGCTGGTCCATCCAGGAAGCTGGCATGGCACAGATCGACGACATCGTCGGTTCGGTGATGCAGAAACTGAAGGACATGGGGGTGGATGACAATACGATTGTCGTCTTCACAACCGACAACGGCACCGAACTCTTTACCTGGCCCGATGGAGGCATGACACCTTTCGCGCAATCCAAGGGCACGGTGCTCGAAGGCGGATTCCGCGTTCCCTGTATTCTCCGCTGGCCCGGCCACGTTCCCGCAGACACTGTCCAGAATGGAATCTTCTCCGGACTCGACTGGCTGCCCACGTTTGTTGCTGCCGCCGGCAATCCCAACGTCACTGAGGAGTTGTTGAAGGGCAAGTCGATTGGCGACCGTACCTACAAGAATCACCTGGACGGTTACAACCAGCTGGCTGCCATTACCGGCAAAGGTCCTTCCGCGCGTCATGAAATCTTCTATCTCGGCGAAAGCACGGTAGGTGCAGTCCGTATCGACGACTACAAATTCCGCTTTATCGACCAGCCTCAAGGCTGGCTGGGGGAAAAGACCCACCCGGACGTTCCCTATATCACCAACCTACGCCTCGATCCATTCGAGCGAGCGGGCTGGCCCAACAACGGAACCAAAGAAGGTGGCCAGCAATACTTTGATTGGTTCAAATACGAATTCTGGCGCTTCGTATTCGTTCAACAGGTCATGGGCAAGGCCATCCAGACCTTCCTCGATTATCCACCGATGCAGCGCGGCGCTAGCTTCAACCTCGACGCGATCAAGGCAGAAATGGCTAAGAGAATGGCCGAAGCCGAAGCCGCAGCCCACGGCCCCAGCAACTAAAAGGAACGAAGATAGGTTCCAAAAAGGGGCGGCTCGCAAGGGCCGCCCTTTTCTATTGAGGGTAGCGCTGGCCACCCTGTCATTTCTAACAATTCCCGGCGATGGGACATTAGACTAGACTAGCTGAATTGAACGCGGCGGAGCCCCTGCATTCCGTGGGGAGGATCGGAACTGTTCAGCGGTGCGAACTCAGTTTGCAAGAAGTATTCAAAGCTCACTTTAAAGGAAAAGGAAAACAAAATGAATTGGCAAGGCAAAACAGGCAGAACGTTGATGGCTCTGGCATTGGGAACATTGTTCCTCGGCATGCAAGCGAATGCTCAAACGACGAGCACAACGTCGACACCGGCGCCAAAGGTTGAACAGGAGGATCCCGCCGAAGCCGGTTGGCACATGGATTTCACGCCCTATATCTGGTTCTCTGGCTTGCACGGTACGACTGGAGTACTGGGGCATGATGCATCCGTTCATGCTTCCTTCGGAGATATCTTCAATTACCTGAACCTTGGCGCGATGGGAACCTTCGAGGTACGCCACGGGCGCGTGCTGATGCCGCTGGACTTCATCTGGCTGAAGCTTTCAGACAACAGGTCGTTGCCGTTGAACGATATGGCAGCGGAATCGGTGGATGCGACGATGAAGGAGACGATCCTCACTCCAGCAATCGGATACCGCATCGGGGACGGCAAGAAAGTAAAGGTGGATGCGTTATTCGGCGCACGTATCTGGCACATTAATACGGACTTTAAATTGCAGCCACGGGAGCTCCAGACTGGATTCTCCCAGTCAGCTACCTGGGGGGACGCAGTTGCAGGCGGACGAATCACGCTGATGCTCTCACCGAAAGCTTCTGTAACCATTCTGGGAGATGCGGGAGGCGGAGCGGCTCGGTCGGACTGGCAGGCGGCGGGATTGCTCGGGTATCAGATCAGCAGGCGATGGAAGTTGCTCGCGGGCTATCGGTACATGAGCGTGAATTATCGGCCGTATAATAACTTGCAGTTTGTTTACGACGCCAGCATGCCCGGCCTGGTCGTCGGCGCTACGTTTAAGATCAAGTAAAGCGGTACTCAGGAGCGGGCGGTTTGATAGCGCCGCCCGCAGAATCATCGTCTAGTCCGGCCTCCTCCAGATCGACTTCGTGCCCACTTCGAAGCTAGCTCGAACGGCACGAGGGTAACCATGTCCTCGCGCCGTTACCCGTTGCGGTTGCGCGGTAGTTTCCGATTCATTGCCCTCTTGTTCCTCACAACCGCCGCAAACGCGCAGCGCGATCTGCGGAAAAGGCGGTTCTGGCATTTGTGAAGGCAACGGCGGAAAAATCCGGCCCAACGTAGGTGCGAGCTGAAGATCAAACAGGCCTTCTCCGAGCTCCAAACACGATTGGGACGAAACGCACGTATAACACGTATAATAGGAAGAGCAAACACTACGTTTTACGGACAGAGAAAGTGAGTTAGGACGTAAGCGGGCTTTCTCAGGTCGCCTGCTGGTGTTTCCACTGAAATCCCGATGAACGACGGTGCCTGTCACTTTTGACAATGTACCCTTTCGGGGCATGGTGTCACGATCGTCAGGCAACTAGAATCCCCGGTAACGACGTCGGCGAGTGGAGGAGCAGATCGAGATGCTTCGAACGACCGGGCTACCCGATCAAAAACTACATCGATAATGAGAGGATTATAATGTTGTATACACTTTGCGCTAGACCTTTATTGAAATCCCGATGGTTCTTGATCCCCTTGGCGTTGCTTTGTTTGCTGTCTGTGCCGCGCGGAGCGCGCGCGCAAAACAACGACGAGCACGACAATTACAAGCTAAAGCTCGATGGCTTCTGGTTCTATTCAAACCCGACCGGCTCAGTGCATGGCCAATCCGATGAAGTCCCGGTCGATTTCACGCAAGACCTCGGGTTCAGCTCGTACTCCACATTCGCTGGAAAAATTGACTGGAAATTCACGCACAAGAACCATTTCTACGTGAACATTACGCCTTTCTATAGTTCGAAGACAACTACCCTGACACGAGATATCACGTTTCAAGGTGTTCCCTTCACAGCGAACGCGGATGTCAATTCGAGCCTCCATGCATTCATGATTGCCCCCGGCTACCAATACGATTTCATTCGCCGGAGGCGGGGTCACATCGGGCTTGGCGTGCAGGTCGATATTTTTAATACCACCGCGAAAATCAAGGCGCTGGGAACGGTAAATGGCGGTAATGGAACAAGTGAAAGCGGAGCCTACCAGGCGAGTGGCTCCTTGCTGGCACCCATACCGGTCGCGGGTCCGGAAGGCCGCTTGTATCTCACAGATTCAGGGAGAATCTTCGTCGAAGGGAATGTCTACGGAATGTATCTGTTCGGGTACGGCAATTTCATTTCGACCGCAGAATCGGTGGGAGTTACCGTCAACAACCACCTGACATTAAACGCGGGATATCAACTTGGCTCGAAGTTGAATGTTACGGCCGGCTCGAACAGGATGGGGCTTGACTTGACGCAGAAGGGTCCAATGGTTGGACTGGAATTATATTTCTGAACTTTTTCGGGATACCGGGAATCGGCCGACGGTCACAAACAAGGCGGAGGGATTACGGCAGTGGCATAGACCTCTGAGACATGCGCGAGTTCCTTGATCCACTTCAAAGGGCAAGGCAATCGCCTGTTGTCTTCTATGCGTAAGAAGGAGTTGAAATGAAATACGCAAAGTTCTGGGTTGCGACGTTATGTCTCATTCTTACATCAGCAGTCGGCATGCGCGCTCAAGATCCGGGCTGGCCCAGGCAGCTCACAAATTCCGGCGGAAAAGTCCTGATCTATCAGCCTCAGGTCGATAGCTGGCAGGACTTCACGGATATCAAGTGGCGCTCGGCATTTCAGATGACTCCGGTTGGCGGCAAGCAGATCGTGGGCGCCGCAACATTTGAGGCGACGACGGAAGTAAACACCGACTCCCATACGGTATTTCTGTTCAATATTCAGGTGCTAAACACGTACTTTCCGGGCCGTGACCCGGCGAACCCGAGCACAGTTCAACTCGATACGTTATTCCGGTCATTTATTCCATTGACGCTCAACGCATCGTTAGACAGGGTCGTCGCGTATATGCCCAAACCGCAGTCCGTAAAAACGGTTACGCTCAATAATGCTCCGCCTTACATTTTCGTGAGCAACAATCCGGGAATCCTTCTCGGTGTCGACGGCGAACCGGTCTTAGCCGAATTGCCAAAAACGGATTTGAAGTTTGTGGTGAACACAGTATGGCCTCTCTTTTTCGATAAATCGAGTTCGCAATATTACCTGCTGGTGAATACCCTCTGGCTCAGTGCGCCCGATCTCCATGGTCCATGGGCGCGAACGACAACCCTGCCGAAGGATTTCAAGAAGCTCCCCAACTCGGGGAAGTTTGCGACAGCCTTGCAGGCAGTTCCACCGCCCCAAGTCAGTAATCCGATAATTCCGCAGGTTTTCTATAGTACGGTTCCGGCTGAAGTCATTTTATTTGACGGGCCGCCCGCTTATACAAACATTCCAGGAACACAATTGGCTTACGCAAATAATACAGACAGCCCGGTGTTTTTTTACAGCACAACCATGACCTATTACTATCTGGCAGCAGGACGCTGGTTCAGCGCGCCGAGCCTGAACGGCCCATGGACTTTTGCGACCATGAATCTTCCTCCGGACTTCGCGAGAATTCCTCTTTCAAGCCCGGCGAGCGCAGTACTGTCTTCGGTCCCAGGAACGTCCCAGGCAAAAGATGCGGTCCTGATCGCGCAGATTCCGACAACCATGCTGCTAAACCCGACGACGGCGGCCCAGCAGGCGAGCGTGTCCTACGTCGGAAGTCCCCTGTTCGCTCCGATTGAAGGGACGACCCTGCAATACGCGACGAATACTGTGGATAAGGTGATTCAGGTTGGGGATGTCTATTATTTGTGCCTGCAGGGTGTCTGGTTCCTCTCAAGCACACCAACGGGCCCCTGGACAACGGCTTCCTCGGTACCTCAGGTGATCTATACAATTCCGCCGAGTTCGCCTGTCTATAACGTGACCTACGTAACTCAGGTGACGACAACGAGCGGATACATCCAGTCGAGTTACACGGCCGGCTATATGGGAGCGTTCGTCATGGGCGCTGCGGTAGGAGCAATCGTGACTTGCGGAACAGGGTTTTACTATCCGCCGTATATCGGCTACCCAATCGGTGCCTATCCGATATACCATCCCTACGCAACGCCGTACGGAGTTTACGGGGCTTACGGGTCGACAGCCTACTACCACACGGGAACGGGCGCCTACGGAGTGTCACAAACGGCGTACGGACCTTACGGATCAGCAACTCGTAGCGCTTCCTACAACCCTTACACAGGAACAGCCACACGAAGTGCCTCGGTGTCGACGCCATACGGGAAGCAGACTGTGGGGCAAGCCTATAACCCGTACACAGGATCGTACGGAGCGACGCACCAGGGTTCGAGTCCTACGGCACAGTGGGGAAGTTCATACGTGCAACAAGGAAATAAATCGGCATATACACAACACTATTCCACTGCGAACGGGACGGTTGCTTCCGCGCAAGGTTCGCAGGGAGGCAAGGCTTACGGTACATCGAGCGCTTACGGGAATACCGCAGTTGGGAAATCTTCCAATGGTGACATGTACGCTGGACACGACGGAAACGTGTACAAGGATACGGGCTCAGGCTGGCAGAAATCGAATGGAAGCGGTGGATGGACTGACGTTCCAAGTTCGCAGCAGGACAAGTCAGATTACGAACAATCGCACCCGAATAGCCAGGCAACGGCCCAGCAGGATAAGTCGACTTTTAATTCGGATAAATCCTCCGGCGACTTTTCTCAGCAGAGCATGAATCAGGACAAGCAGGCCAGACAGACCGGATCTTCGCAAGCAGATCATTACCAGCACTCGGGCGGAGGTTGGGGTGGAAGCGGAGGAAGTCATAGTTACGGTGGCTGGGGTGGAGGCGGCAGGAGTTGGGGCGGGGGTGGCGGTGGGTTCCGCCGGTAGCTTACAGACATCCACCAAAACTGAAGCAAGATTTTTGTACAACGGATAAATCGAGGTAAAGAAAGGAAGGAAAAAATGAAGCAACATCGCATTGGAAATCTGAGGTACGTGGTTGGGCTTCTCCTGGCTGTTTGTTTGTGGAGCGGGTTGGCTGCGGCCCAGAATCAGATTCAAGGAGTCATCACGGGTCGAAGCGGTGCAACCATGACCGTGAAAACGCAGGATGGGGAATCAATTGTGGTGGCGTTGACTCCAGCCACACAGGTGCAAGAAGTGGAAGGGGCCTTCAAGCTGCGCAAGAAGGAATTGGCGATGACGGCGCTGATTCCGGGGCTTCCAGTGCAAGTCAAAGGGTCCATGAATTCCCAGAACCAGCTCGCCGCCGACACCGTGAAGTTCAAGGGCTCGGATTTAAAGGCAGCGCAAGATATGCAGGCAGGAATCGCGCCCACCGCAGCGCAAGCAGCGGCCAATGCGGCGGAGATCAAGAAGCAACAAGAGGAGCTCGCAGCTGCTCAGGCAGTGAGTGCGGCTCATCAACAGGAAATTGCTGCGAACCAGGCAAAGGTTGCTGCGAATAAGGCTGCAATCGCCGCAGCGAACAAGCGGTTTGGAGAACTGGGAGAGTACAACATCCTTGGCGAGGTAACTGTTTATTTTGCGAATGGCAAAGTAACGGTTGAGCCGAAGTACATCCCTCAGTTGATCGAGCTCGCGACAAAGGCCAAGACCATCACGGCCTACATTATTCAGGTGCAGGGATATGCGTCCGCTGTTGGATCAGCAGCACTGAACCAGAAGCTAAGCGCGGAGCGCGCCAGTAATGTGCTGGCGATTATGGAACAGGACGGAAATATTCCCCTGACGAACGTTTTGGCCCCGGGAGCGATGGGCACGACCGACCAGGTCGCACCGAATGCTACAGTGGAAGGACAGGCGGAGAATCGCAGAGTTGTGGTAAGAATCTTGCAAAATAAAGGAATTGCCGGAACCTAAACGCGGTAGGGCTTCTGACTAAACACCCAGGATTGCCGGGCGCTTCGCATGGTTAGTGAATTGGCGAGCGGACTGCCCGGCGATCCTTTTTTTGCCTCGATCGCATAGGAATGGTCAACGTTGCCCGCTGCGAGCATGAGCTTCTGGCCTACGCGACAGAGTCGTTGCAAAGAATTCCCGGATTAAGGCTGATCGATACCGCTAACGAGAAGGCTGGTGTCCTTTCGTTTGTGCTGGACGGACTTCGTACCGAGGATGTCGGCCACCATTGCGCGCAACCGATACTGTGTCAAGACGGCGTGCGCCCGCTCCCCTACGGCTACGGAGCGACAAAGGGTTGAATAGCGAAGTGCGCGAGCCAATAGCCCAAAGAACCAATAAAAGCCGCGCCCGGAAAAGTCAGAATCCAGGCAATAATGATGCGTCTGCCCCAGATCCAACGGACAGCGTGCCATCCACGCGTTGCACCGACACCGGAGACTGCTCCGCCAATCGCGTGGGTCGTAGAAATCGGAACCGCTGCGAATGTAGCTAAACCGATGGTCGTGGCGGCCGCCAATTCTGCGGAAAATCCTCCGATGGGACGTAGCCTCTGCCTGCCCCTCTGCGACACTCAGCAAACGTCTATGGAAGTTGCGCCGCGATAAGATCCGGGGAATGGGCCGACCGTGATACCTTGTCGCTACACATGGACTGCCTCGTTTACAGTCGGTTTTCCTGCTGCCTGATTTGGGCTTGTGTACGCGGCTACCGCTGTCTACTTGTACCTCCGTCAAAGATTAATTTTTGGTTACATTTGGCAATCGTGTTGACGATGCTTCGGGCTTGGCCTAGGCTACAGCTGTCATGAAGAATACCGGATTAAGCGAGTTGCGCCTCGCCTACAAAAAGGCTGTCGATGACTGGGTCTCCTCTATCCGCGATGAAGAAGCACTTGCAGTTCCCGACCACTCGATGATCGCAATGGAAAAGTGGGATGCTGCTCGCTTCAGAGAGCAAGACGCACAAACGAAAGCAAGCGAAGCGAGAGAGGCGTATCATGCCGCGCTTCGTCGCGCAAACTATGGCATCTGATCGCGAAGTTGATTTCTTTTCGCGACCGCATCCTGGTTTCCAGCATGGATTTGATTGGTGGGCCCGCCAGGATTTGAACCTGGGACCAACGGATTATGAGTCCGCTGCTCTAACCGCTGAGCTACGAGCCCTGCTACTCTACAACATACTACACTGAAAAGAGTTCGTGAATATGCGCAGGATATGGTGTCAGTTGGACCGTTCTGGTGGACTTCTTGACTCCTCAACTATTACCCATTCTTCAAATTACGCGTTACTGTCCTGGTCCAGCAAACAGAAGTAGATTCCCATCCAAATCTTTGATGACGAAATTTCTGGCGCCCCAAGGCTGCTTTTTGAGTGTCTGGTGAAAAACAACACCAGCGGACTGAAACTCGAGAAATAGCAGCTTGATCTCAGCCGCTGTAGCGACGGTCATAGACGCAGACAACAGTTCCTCACGATTTCGGTACCTCGATTCGATCACGACCCCCTCGACACACCTAAGATTGAGACGTGCAACATCACGACATACTTGTGCATAGTAGGGAGGGTCGCCGTACGTGAACACAACCGAAAAACCTAACTTCTGACGGAAAAATTCGCATGCTCTCTTGATCTCGGTGACGAGCAGTTGCGGTTCTGCACCCAAAATCGTAGCTCTGGATGGCGATGACTCTACCTGGCGGGATGTAGTGGTAAGTCCGGTCTTCAGGGCGTTCCAACCATTGAAACCGTGCTGTCTTGCGGCCATTTCTTGCGCGTCTCTGAGCGTAAAGCCCGCGGCAAGAATCTCCCGGTCGGGCATGTTCCGGAATCGGGGCAGAAGTTCCCGGATTTGCGCGGCGACAGGATAGTGACGCTGTCGATGCAAACGCAAGATGAGCTTGGCTTGCTTTTTAAGGTTCTCTAGATTGGGCACGTAGGCCTCCACAATGAGGTCGGGTAGGTGGGCATTGCCCTTCGGCGCCGTGCCGATGCACCCTACATGCGCGGACGGAAGTATATGGTGCAGCGTAAGTCACTGTCAATTGAGAGCGCGGCTATGCGCTAACCTGCCAGGCCACATCTACGGTAGGCTTGCAATCTGGAAATTCGACGTCGTTCGATTTTCTATGGACTGGTAAGTGGGTGACGGCGATTCTCTCAACTGGAAACTGGAGCGACGATGAGAACAGAATTGCTGCGGTTCAGCGGCACGGTCCCGAGAGATCCTGCCATCGACAGGTGGATGGATGGTCATGCAGGCGAATTGGGAGCCGTCGCGCATCAGTGGTTTGAGGAGATGCGAAACTGCGGGGACGAAGTCCGGGAGCTTTTGCATGACGGCTGCCCGGTCGCATGTTTGGGAGATGCTCCCTTCGGATACGTCAATGTGTTCACTTCGCACGTAAACGTGGGGTTCTTTCATGGCGCAGCACTCCCTGACCCGGCCAGCTTGTTGCAAGGCGCCGGCAAGTTTATGCGCCACGTAAAGCTGAGACCCGGAGCGACTGTAAACGCCACAGCGCTCAGAACTCTCATCGGTGCGGCGTACGTGGACATAAAGGCGCGCATCGAAAACGGCTAGCTCAGAGTAAGCCGCAATTGCGACTGTAAACACCGATTCAGAAGCCAATACGCCTCCAAACTGCGGCGACTCATGATGCCGCGAAAGTGGACGAGTGCGTACTAAGGCCCAGATAGCCGGCGATCGCGACGATCAGACGTTTTCCTCGATCTGCGGAACAAGTTTGGCTTTCCCCTCGTGCAACTCAGACGGAAATTCTGTCTCACTGCTCAAATCCGCTGACGGACCGACCCCACGCAATGATTGGAGCTTCATCTAACAACGAGAAGAAAGGCAGACGTCAGGCGTCATTCACTGGAATGAGAAGAATCTTTTCCTAAATTTATGGAGGTCACTTATGAAGCGCTTTATCGTAATTTGTTTTGCCATGCTGTTCGCCAGCTCGGGCGCTGCACCTCAGGATGCGACGAATGACAGTCAGGTTAGAGCCATGCAGATGGCGGCCGAGCAAGAAGGCGACGCGCACAATCCTCTCGGTCTCAGAACGGTAGTCGGATGTCTCTCGATCACTGCGGGCACCTTTGTGATCACCGGCGGTGCGCCAGGTCCGAAGCAGTTCCGTATTGTGGCCGGCGATGTTTCCTCCCTCAGAGGAAAGCTTGGTCATACGGTCAAAGTCGTCGGAATGATCGGCAGGAACAATGCGTTGGCCAACCAGAATGGCCTCTACAATGCCGGATCAACGACTGGCGCCGGCTATCTGACGATTGAGGCGCGGAAGATTTCTCAAGTGTATGTCAACTGCAGCGGGATTGGAAAAGAATGGCCCGGCGACCATCACTAGCGAACTGCGTGGAGCAGCCAATATTTTTTAGCTCCTCGACGAGCAATCCGGTACCGAAATGTTCAGTAGCCATTTCCGGCCCAATCGGGAGTCGCGGCACCACTTCGATGCGGTTTACGCGCCTATGCCGTACTCAGAAGGGGATCCTCTTCCTACGTCAGGTGCAGTCGATTGCCCGATGCAACCCTCGAGGACCCACACGCTGACTCTATCGCCGCGGGATTATTCAACACCGACTGGGACCGAACCCTTGAGCGCGTAATAGGCTATATATAGGTAGCAGATGACAGGAAGTACAAAGGCATGGTGAACGCCAATGCGGTCTGCGATCGCTCCCTGCGCGACTGGAATGATGGCGCCACCGACGATGGCCATGATGAGCATTCCCGAACCGTCGCCTGTGCGAGGACCGAGTTTCGCGATGCCAAGGGTGAAAATGCTGGGAAACATGATGGAGTTGAAAAACCCGACAAGAATAATGCTCCACATGGCAACTTGACCAGTCGTCAGCATCGAGATGAGCACGAGAGCGCAAGAGCAGAAGGCTGCGATTCCCAAAACCGTGCCGGTCTTCACTTTCTGCAAGATCGCTGAACCGATAAATCGGCCAACCATAGCGCCTCCCCAATAATAAGCGACCAGCTTGGCGCCCTGGACTTCAGGAAGATTCCCAATTTCCGGCTGGTTAAAGTAGTTGATGAGGAAACTGCCAATCGACACTTCCGCGCCGACATAGGTAAAAATGGCAACACAACCGAGGATCAGGTGTCGGTACTTCCACATGCTACCCTCATGGCGACCGTCGGAATGTTTTTCAACTTCAGGGATCGCCGGGAGCTTGAAAAGACCGATCAGAATCGCAAACGCAATCAGTGCGATGCCAATCACGATATAAGGGAACTTTACAGAGGAAGCCTGCTGCAGGCGGAAAGCGTGCAGGGCTTCTGCAGACATGTTGGCAACGGTATCTTTATTGGCAACGGCAGTGCCAAGGATCAAAAGGCCACCAATCCAGGGGCCCACAGTCGTGCCTAGTGAATTAAAAGCTTGTGTAAGGTTCAGCCGACTAGAGGCCGTTTGTGGTGGACCGAGCACTGCGACATAGGGATTCGCCGCTACCTGGAGAGCCGTGATGCCCGCAGCCAAAACCATGAGCGCGCCAAGAAATAGTGGATAAGAAAGAGCGCTCGCGGCGGGGACGAAAAGGAAAGCTCCAAGCCCCATCGTGAGAAGCCCGGCAACCATTGTCCGCTTGTAGCCAATCGCGTCAACGACCTTAGCCGATGGAATCGAAAAGATGAAATAGGCGAGGAAGAATGCGAATTGAATGAACATCACTTTCGTGTAGTTGAGGTCAAACACTGATTTCAGGTGAGGGACGAGAATGTCATTGAGGACCGTGACGAATCCCCAGAAGAAAAATAAAACGGTCACCATCGCCAGCGCCGCGGGATACTTTTCGGACCCACCCGAGCCGGTCGTTGTCTGGCCACTATTGGTCGTTACCATTGCCATGGTATGAGATTCCCTTTTCTCCGCAGAGTGCGGCTTCCGTCACCCTGGATACGTCCAGCTACGAGTGGCAGCGGAAAGGTTAGACGTCACCCCTGTTGTGCAGGAATGATATACCAAATCGGGGATGATGAATGTAGCGACGAGAAAAGATATTTGAGGTTTGTAGTGAGATGGGCGGCCCAGATGAGGCCGCCACGGAAGACTCTAAGCGATTCAGGCGTGAGAAACTTCGGCCTGCTTGGACTCGACGACATGAACGAGCCCGGCTTCGAGCACATCCAAGCCTTCATCAAACTGCTCCTCCGTAACGACGAGCGGAACGAGGATGCGCATCACATTCCCCAAGGTGCCTGCGGTGATGGTAATGAGCCCATGCTCGTAAGCATAGCGAGCAAGTTCCTTGGTTTCGGCTCCCGCAGGTTCGCGGGTTTCACGATTACGAACCAATTCGAAGGCACACATTCCGCCGAGTACGCGGACGTCGCCAATGAGCGACCACTTTTTCTGCCAGCCTTTCACACGTTCCTCGAACCGCTTGCCAATCGCCGTGGAGCGCGCGAGAAGACCATCCTTCTCGATGGCTTCAAGAGAGGCAAGGGCGGCGACGCACGATGCAGGATTGCCGGCAAACGTACTGCCAAGTCCACCCGGAAGAGCGGCATCCATGATTTCCGCACGGCCCGTCACGCCTGCAATGGGCATGCCCCCACCCAGGGATTTGGCCGTGGTAATGAGGTCCGGCTCGACACCAGAGTGTTCGATCGCAAAATATTTTCCGGTTCGCCCGATTCCGCTCTGCACCTCATCCGCGATGAGAACGATGCCGTACTTGTTACAGATTTCGCGCAGGACCGGGAAAAACTCCTTGGGAGGCGCCACGAAACCGCCTTCTCCAAGAACCGGTTCTGCGATGATAGCGGCGACGGAATCAGCAGCAACGACGCGACGAAATGTGTCTTCAAGGTGCTTGGCGCAAAACATTTCGCAGGACGGATACGTCTTGCTGTACGAACAGCGATAGCAATAGGCGTAAGGAATGCGATAGACCTCAGGGGCAAACGGTGCGAAACCGGCCTTGTAGGGAGCGATTTTGCTGGTAAGCGTCATGGTGAGCAAGGTTCGGCCATGGAAGGCATCTTCAAAGGCGATGACAGCAGGACGCTTGGTGTAGGCACGAGCAATTTTTATGGCATTTTCAACCGCTTCCGCACCGGAGTTGATGAACATGGTTTTCTTCGGACCACTGATCGGGGCAAGAGCGTTTAATTTTTCCGCTAGAGCGATATACGACTCGTAGGGAGTAACGCCAAAGCAGAGGTGGAGAAAGCGATCGATCTGTTCGTGCACGGCTTTGCTGACGAGCGGATGGCGATGTCCGACATTCAAGCAACCGATGCCACCGGCAAAGTCAAGATAGCGATTACCGTCTACGTCTTCAATCCAGGCGCCTTCCGCCCTTGCTGCGAAAATGGGTGTGACCAGTTGAGGCCCGCGAGGAATAGCGGCCTCGCGACGCGCGAGAAGCGCCTTGGATTTCGGACCAGGAATCGAAGTTCGAAGTTGAATCGTTTTTGTAGCCATGTCGTTCTTCCCTTTCAAAATTGGGCGAAATTGAAGTCGTTCTCAGTACCACCCGATAGGGGCTTCATCGAGATTGACGAAGACCTGTTTGGTTTCGAGATATTCCTCAAGGCCCCACGGACCGAGCTCGCGGCCGAAGCCAGACTGTTTGTAGCCGCCCCAGGGAGCTTCTACATAGGTCGGCTGCATGTGATTGACCCAGATAATTCCGGCGCGCAGGGACTTGACGACACGGAATGCCTTGTAAATGTCCCGCGTCCAGACCGCTCCGGCAAGACCGTAGGGAGTATCATTCGAAATGCGGATGGCGTCGGTTTCGTTTTCAAACGGAATGACCGTAGCCACGGGGCCAAAAATTTCTTCCCGCGAAATACGAGCATTATTGTCCACGTCGTAGAAGATGGTCGGTTCGACGTAGTAACCCTTGTCGAACTGTTTGGGCCTGCCACCGCCTGAAGCGGTCTTTGCCTCTTTTTTGCCCAGCGCGAGATAGGATGAGACTCGATCGTACTGCTCTTTGCTGACGAGCGGCCCCATTTTTGTTTCGCGTTCGAGAGGGGGGCCGAGTTTGATGCGCTTGGCCTTCTCGGTCATGGCTTCGACAAACTTGCTGTAGATTTTCTTTTCAACGAGAATACGACTCCCGGCCGAACAGACTTCGCCCTGGTTAATGAATACCCCGAACAGAGCACCATCGACTGCGGCTTCCCAATCGGCATCGGCAAAAAAGACGTTCGGCGACTTGCCACCGAGTTCGAGAGTGACGCGTTTTAATGTATCCGCAGCACCTTTAACAATCAGTTTGCCCACCGACGCGCTGCCGGTGAAGGCGATCTTGTCGACGCCGGGATGAGCAACGATGGCGGCCCCGGTAACCTCGCCCATTCCGTTCACGATATTGACGACACCCGGAGGAAGGCCCACTTCTTCAAACCAATGGGCAAATTCCATTGCGGTCAGGGGAGTCTGCTCGGCCGGCTTCAAAACGCAGCAGCAGCCTGCGGCAATGGCCGGCGCCAATTTCCAGGCCGCCATGAGCAGCGGAAAATTCCACGGGATGATCTGGCCTGCGACACCCACCGGTTCGCGCAGCGTAAAGCTGAGTGCATTTGCAGGGACTGGATTTACGGCGCCAGAAACCTTGTTTGCAAGACCGCCGTAGTATTCGAAACAGCTCGCGACGTCGGCCATGTCGTACTCGGCTTCAACGATGGGCTTACCGCAGTTGCGGGATTCAAGTTCGGCAAGTTTGGCCGTGTTTTGGCGAACTTTCTCCGCGAGCTTGAACAGAATGCGGCCACGGTCGACAGCGGTCGTCTGGGGCCAGGGTCCGGAGTCGAAAGCAGCGCGGGCCGCTTTAACTGCTTTGTCGACATCGCCTGCGGTGGCCGAAGCCACGTGCGCGATGACCTCTTCCGTCGAAGGATCGTAAACGGGAAACGTCTCACCGGAAGAACTGCTCACCCACTGGCCGTTCGTGTAGTTCTGATACGTCTTTACGGCTACATTTGCTGTGCTGGACATACGGACAACCTCCAAATTCAATGACTACGCCGCCCGGGAAGCGGTGGCCAGTTTCTGTGCAGCTTTGCGGCTGCCGTAGATATAAAAGAAAAATGCGGCCAGTCCGATAAACCCGATGGTTCCACCAAACATCCAGAATTCGTAACGTGCGACAGATTTGATCTGCTGTGCAGGGAAAAAAGCAAGAACGATGCCCAGAACCGTTGTCGTGAGACCGCTGATTCCGGCAAAAATCAATGCGCCCTGGCCGTAGTGACCTCGAACGAAATTCTTTGCGAATGCAATTTTGAGCAATGCCGCGAACATGTATAGAAACGGAATGAGCTGCAGAACGACGGCGAGCGAGAGCAGGGACTGGAACGATTCCTGCACCCCACCTGTCGCCAGAAAATTGAATATGACAAGGATCAGGGACACAGAAGCATGCACGATCAGAGCGGCATAGGGAGTGGCATATCGGGGATGAACCTTGCCCAGCCATGCCGGCATGTAGGAATCGAGGCCAGCGACGAATGGAATTCGTGCGGAGCCGCCAAGCCATGCGGAACCGATACCGGCGATCGAAATGCTCAATAAAAACGCGAATGGAATAACGATCCATGGCACGTTGACTTGCCCGGCCATGTGACTGACCGCCTGCACGATTCCCTGCAGAACGCTGATACTGTTCTTGTCGACGGCAATCAGCAGCGTGAGAGTTGCACCGATGTAGAGCAAACCGGAAAGCAATCCGCCCCAGAAAACGGACCCGGGAAGGACCTTCTGAGGGTTCTCGATTTCATCCCCCATAACCGACGCGAGCTCCAAACCGACGAGCCCGAAACAGATCACCCCGAAAGAATTGAGCACGAATCTGGGGTTCGCGGGAATCTTGAAATCGGCCCAGTGAACGGTCGTGCCGAATTTCATGTACACCACGGCACCCAATCCCATCAAGAGGAAAGCGGCGACAAACGTACCGATGGCCCCAAGATTGTTTAGCCACTTGCCAACGCCGAGTCCGACGACGTTC
The DNA here is from genome assembly GCA_963831545.1 of uncultured Acidobacteriota bacterium. Taxonomy (GTDB): domain Bacteria; phylum Acidobacteriota; class Terriglobia; order Acidiferrales; family UBA7541; genus Acidiferrum. Next base: position 115,750 of record CAWHQX010000015.1, on the reverse strand, counting down.
AGCACAACCAGAATGGCAAGAAGAACGACGGAAGCAGCGAGTGCGAACGTCTTGTTGTCGGCAAGTGCTTCGTGACCGGGCCCCAAAACGAATACGGAAACACCAACGAAATAGAGCATCACGGTCGGAACGTACATCATGTTGTTGGTCCAGTAGCACCAACCAGAAAGAAATCCGTGCCAGTCGCCAAACACTTCTTTCGCCCAGAGATACACTCCGCCTTCGCCGGGATAACGATGCGCCAGCTCGATGACCGCGATCCCTTGCGGCCAGAAAAAAAGGATGAGGGAGATGATCCAGAGCCAGATGGTGACGCCGCCATTTGCAGCGATCGAAGGCAAAACGTTGAGGTTAAAAACGGCGACGACGAAAAGCAGGATGAGGTCACGCCGCCCAAGCACGCGTTTCAGATGTGGCTGGGGATCCTTGCCAGCCACTGCGCCGTGATTCGTCGTGACCTCGCTGCTCAAACGATTGCTCCCGGATTAGTGCCCTGCCGCGCCGACAAAAGCAACGCCCCGTTCGCTTTGCGCTCTCGCAAGGCCTGGAGCGATTTCTTCAAACACGGCCAAGTGCTTGTCGATGTCAGCTTCAGTGTGTTGAACCGAGATGGTCCACTGCTCGTCCCACCAGTACGGCATCGCGAGAACACCGCGGTTGACCATTCCGAACCAGAACTGCCGCCAGAGGTCTACGTCGATTTTGAGCCAATCGCGATAGTTGCGAATCTCCTCTGGATAGAGCATCAATGCGCCGTTGACCCCGGCACTGGCAACATAGCCCTGAATCCCCGATTTCTTGACGATGGTCCGGTATCCGTCGGTCAATTTCTTGCTCAAGTTGCCGACGTGAACATAATTATCGCGGGTGAGAACTTCGCGGAACGTAGCGAGACCGGCGGCCATGGCGAAGCGATTGGTGTTGTAGGTTCCGCCGTGAAACACTTTGTGCTGGACGATTAAATCCATTACTTGACGACTGGCCCCGAACGCGGCCAGCGGTACGCCACCGCCGATCGATTTCGCAAGGGTGATCATATCTGGCTTCACGCCAAAGAATTCGCTCGCTCCACCCCACCCGAGCTTAGCGCCGGTTTTCACTTCATCAAAAATCAGCAAAGCGCCGTTCTTGGTACAGATTTCGCGCAAGCCCTCGAGAAAACCCGGTTGCGGCATGCAGACACCGACATTCATCATGATCGGTTCAAGAATGATCGCAGCGATTTTCCCCGGAAACTGCTTGAAGCGATGTTCGACACTGCCCAGATTGTTGTAGGTTGCGACAGTGACGTTGTCGAGGACCGCCTTGATGACTCCAAGTCCGCCCGGAACGGAATTTGGCGCGTTGATGTCCCCGAAATCTTCTTCTTTCGGCTTGACACTGACGAGGGCGCTATCGTGTAAACCGTGATAACCGCCTTCGAACCGAAGGAGAATGTCGCGCCCGGTGGCGGCGCGAGCAATGCGGACTGCATGCATCGTCGCTTCCGTGCCGCTTGAGCCAAAGCGGACCATCTCGACGGGATAGCGGGCGCAAATTTCGTCAGCAAGCTCCACTTCCATGCCATGCGGCATCCCAAATGTAGTGCCGCGGTCCACGATGTCCTTAATCGCTTTGACAATGGCTGGATGAGCGTGACCAGCCATGAGAGTGCCAAAGCAGAGGTTGTGATCGATATATTCGTTTCCATCGATGTCGGTGATCCTGCTTCCGCGACCTTCCGCAACAAAAATTGGATAGGGATCGTAAGCACGGTAGTTGCTGGCCACACCGAGGGGAATCCGCTTTTCGGCCTTTTTGTGAGCGGCGGCGGACTTGGGTGTGCGTTTCTCGTAAAGAGCGAGTTCCTTCTGTAAGGTTTCGTGCATTTTGGTACTCCGTCCAGCTTGGCCTTCCTTAGGTCATCTGGGGCAGGTCTATTCCCTGCGGTCAGTATCAGCGAGGAAAACTCCGCGGATGTGAGGCGATTGCGACTACTAGTCTACGCCTTTCCGCGTTTTTCATACATGTCGACCAAGAGCGATTTGGAGGACGTTTTGTTTTTTTGCAGCAAAAAGCGCAGTCCTTCCGGACTGCGCTTTTTCGCAGTACATGCGTTGCCTTAGAACAAGATCTTTAGGGCAAACTGCATGACACGCGGATCCCGGGCCTGCAAAACCTGACCAAAGGTCGAATTGGTAAAGTTACCGTCAGGATTCTTGAATTCCGTATGGTTCCAGGCATTGTAGAACTCGGCTCGAAACTCCGTGGTGAAGCGGTCTGAAAGCGGAGTGGTTTTGGCAATGACCAGGTCCGTGTTACTGAGCGCCGGTCCGCAACAGAGAGAGTGCGGAGTGTTGCCAAAGGTACCGAGAGCCTGCGGGCACGAAGTCGAAACCACGGGGTCGCAGAACTGGTTCGGATTGAACCAATAGTTTCCGGAGGTCGTCTTTGGATTCAACCTCTGGAGAATTGGCTGTGTATTATAGGGAGTGTTGGTCGATTCAAAGAAAATGCTGGATTGAAGCTCCGAGTCATTCTGGTCCTGCACCCGAACCGGGAATCCGCTCTGATAGGTAATGATCGCAGACACTTGCCAACCATTCGCGATCTTCCCGGCGAAACCTTCCTTCTTCGGAATCGGGAGCTGCCAAACAGGGCTAAAAACGAAGCGATTTTTTGCGTCGAGCAGAGACAAGCCTCGGGTCGCTTCCTGATTAATCGGATTCAGCTCGTTCTCAAACGAGGCACCTTGATCGATCGCCTTGCTGTAGGTGTAGGAAGCCTGGAACATCAGGCCCTTCGAGAAATTACGCTCGACTGAAACCTGCAATCCATTGTAATTGGAATTGGCATTCGTATTTTCCGCGAAGATGTTGCTGAACAGGGGAACCCCGTCAGCGGGGCAGCCGGAGCCGGTATACGGATTACAGTTGGGCGAGGAATATGGGCGCAGACCCACAAGCGTGACCGGCGTGCCACCGGCGGCGCCTGTAATAATGCAGCCGGATGGGTTATGGGGATTCTGGTAAGGACATGGGATATTCGGACCCGTCGGATTGGGCCCCGGAATATATGGCATGTGGAACGTCATGCCGGCAGGCACGGTAAAGGAATACGCATTGTCCGAGCTGAAGGTGCCGCATCCACCGGTACCAGCAATGTTGTTGATATCCAGGCAGGTTGCCGGATTTCCGTAGTCCAGATCCTGCGACGAGAGCAGCCGGTGTGCCTGCGTCCCGACGTAAGCGACGCGCAGCAGCATCGAAGCGGTCAATTGGCGCTCGAGTGTCAGGTTGTACTGCTCGGCATATTGGGTGCGAAGATGCGGCTGAAACTCCCCGAAGAGCAGGACGGAGCGGAAACCCGACCAATCGACACAACCAGCTGGCCCCGCGGGATCAAAACAGGGAGTTGAGGGAGTCTGCGTGATAATTCCGCCTGCCGCGTTTGGAACCTGTACACCATTCTGCCCGATGAAGGGAGTGTTGAACATGGGGCTCGAGGTAAAGGCACTGACACCGAAAGGCGGTTCAGCACTGAATTGCTCCATGACCAACTGCTCAATCGGGTTATAGAAAAGTCCAAAGCCGCCGCGGATTGTGGACTTGCCCGGCCCGCCCGTGATCGCCGCAAGCACTCCACTCGTCCAGCTTGGACTCCATGCCAAGCCAATCCGAGGAGCAAACGCCTTGTAGTAGGTAGTAGTCAATCCCTTCGGAACACCCTTGTCGCCAGGAAAGACGAGTCCCGTTGGGAAATAGGCATAATTCGCTGACGTTGGGCCGCAATCACCCGCCGTCGTACCAAGAGCGGCCGCATTCGAAGCAGAAAGCCAGCAGGGATATTGTGTGGTGTCCTGTCCGGGCCGGAATGTCTGAAAACGATTCGCTGAATCGGTGTAAGGCGTGTTCAGTTCCCAGCGAAGACCGTAATTCAGAGTGACGTTGGGTTTAATCTTCCAACTGTCTTGGGCAAAGAGGTACAGGCCATAATTGGTCATGTTGAGGCCCTGCGCAGCTCCCTGTGAGTAGGACGTGGGGGCGCCGAGGAAGTAGTTCGGGTAGGCGTCGTTGGCGGTCACAGAATCGCCTGAGCCGCCGCCATCAAAGGAAAAATCACCATTGATGTTGTAGTACAAGAATTGATTGAACTTCTGGAGTCGGAAGTCTGCCCCCACTTTAAGACTGTGGTGCCCCAAAACCTTACTGTAGTTATCGGAGAACTGATAGGTGTTCCCGGTCTGCGGCAGTTCCCCTTCAAAGTTATTTCCAATGGAAAATCCACCGGCCACGCTGACAAATGGCACACCTTCTCGCCCGGGAATATTGGTCGTAATGCCCGAAGCGGGATTGTTGGGGTCGGCGAAGCAATTTGTTGCCGGAACCAAGCTCCCGCAGGCATCATGCAGGCTCGAAAGGATATTGACCGGGTGGTTCAGGCTCGGCTGAGATTCGCGGAACCAGTTGAACCTGACTTCGTTGACCGCAGTCGAGCCAATCGTCGACGTTTCACTTACATTTAATTGTTGTACGCGAGTATCGAAGATGCCGCCGAAGCCTGGAATGTTTGCGCCAGCCGCCTGAAAGTTTGAAAAGGGCTGGGTCTGATCGGCGTTGTTGTAGTAATAGTAGGCCGTGAAGCGCTGGGATGGCGAAAAATTGTGGTCGAAACGGATCGTAAACTGATCATCGTTTTCGACAAGTTTGGGAGTATAGGAAACAACTCCAGTGCCCACAGGTGCGACATAGTTCTTGTAGAGAGCCTGCGCCGTTGAATCAAAGCATGCTGTGGGAATTTGTCCGGTCGGGAAAAGAGTGCTGTAATTTACGGCATTCGTCGACGTGCCATTTGCCAGGGCGGAAAGAGCTGCAGCGCCGCCCGGAGAAATCGCGCCGATCGCACTCGCACATCCAGCTCGGCTGTTCAACGCATTTGCAAAGTACTGGTCGCTAATTGCCCCGCCAAAACCCCCGGTCGGAACAACACTTGTAAAATTTCCAGAAGCTTCGTCTGCGGTTGGGAGAAAAACCTGACCGGACGAAATACCCTGGCGAAGACGATTGCCTTCGTAGGAACCAAATATGAACGTTTTGTCTTTCTTGATTGGACCACCGAGTGTTGCCCCAAACTGGTTCTGGTTATAGGAAGGAACGGCTGGATCGAAGAAGCCCTTGGTGTTCAGCACGCTATTCCGGAAGAATTCATAGACATCTCCGTGAATCGCGTTCGTGCCCGATTTCGTCACGACGTTGACGACCGAGCCGGAGTTCCGGCCATATTCTGCGTCAAAGGTGTTCGTCAACACGCGGAATTCTTCAATTGCATCGGGCGAAGGCTGAATCGCTGGCCCATTGACGAAAATATCGTTTCCGTCACCGCCGTTCACCATATAGTTGTTAGAGCGACCGCGGCCTCCGTTTACCGAAACGACGCCCGGGTTGCCGCTTCCATAGAACAGGTCGGCTCCGAGCTGTGACTGAACACCAGGCTGCAACTGCAGCAACTGGTAGGTATTTCTGGTACTGAGAGGCAATTCGCGCACGGACTGATCGGTCATCACAGCGCCAAGCTGGGTGGTCGTGGTATCTATGACCGGCGGCGCTCCGCTTACCTCGACAGTCTCTGTCGAACCACCGACCGTCAAGGCGATGTCCACGCCCGCGATTTCATTCAAGACCAGGACAATTCCCTTTCGCTCGAATTTCTTAAAACCTGCCTGATTGACGTCCACTTCATAACTGCCCACTGGCACTTCAAGGAACAGATATTCGCCGTTGGTAGAGGTCTGCGTCTTACGCGTGGTATTGGTAGCCTCGTTGATCAATGAAACTTCGGCACCCGCAACTGCGCCTCCGCTCGGATCGGTAACCGTTCCTCGGATACGACCGCCCGTACTCTGGGCGCTCAAGGTCGGGCTAAAGAGAGCGAGAGATAGAGCAAGGAGCGAACCCAAAAGAATCGAAGAACAACAAACGGACTTCAACAGCGTCAGGCGCAGAGATCGAATCATTTAACTCACCCCTATATTCCCGAAGAAAGCTTCCCTGGATGCTCTCTTCTTTGTTGCTACCCTTGAGGAAACCTTACTATAATCCAGCAAACTTAGAGAAAGCCGGGATCCGTGTCAAGTAGAAAGAATTTGTCGAGCGCATCGGAAAAATTGTCAGCCAGCCGATTGCTGCGCATCAGTGAAGTTGCCCAGCGCCTGGGCATTTCTTCCTCCGCTTTACGGGCCTGGGAGACGCTGGGCCTTGTCGTTCCGAGGCGGACAGAAAGCCGCTACAGACTCTACTCCGACAGGGACGTCCGCTTGCTCCAGCGGGCCATTTTCCTTCGACGTGCGCGCGGCCTCAATCCAACGGCGATCGTACATGTTCTGAAAAAACAGGGAGTCGTCGCCGCGCCAGGAAACGTACCGCAGGTTCCCGGTCATAAATTCCGCCGCATCCGCCTGCGCCGAAAACTTTCACTTGCCCAGGTCGCAAACGCGACCGGTGTTTCTGTGGGATTCCTGAGCGCCCTTGAACGCGGGCAGATGAGATGCTCCATTGCCACCCTCCGCCGGATCGCTCGCTTCTATAAAACGAATATCATTCCGATGTTTGAGACCAACGGCGACTTCGAACGGCACGTAAAGCCGTCGCAACGCAAGGTTCTCGAAACTTCGCCGGGAGTCCGTATGGAACTTCTGGCGTGGGGAAATACGGCGATGGAACCGCACCTGTTTCGAATCAAGCCGGGGTGCGGCAGCGGGGAATCCTATTCTCACGAAGGCGAAGAGTTTCTTCACGTACTGCGCGGTGAATTCGAAATCTCCCTGGACAAGAGAGAACGCTACCTGCTGAAAGCCGGAGACAGTTTGTACTTCGAAAGCACGACGCCGCATCGCTGGCGAAATCCAGGACGTTCCGAAGCCTGGATTCTGTGGGTGAATACACCACCCACATTTTGAATTTTGTCTTTGCGTGGCGGCACGACACCGCCATGCCGTGAGGTGCAGATGGACTACCGGTGGGTTCATACCCTGTTACGTGTCGCGGTCGCAGTGATCGCAGTCACTCCCCGAGGTGCGGCGCAACAATCGGCTCGCATTGCTCCTGCAGACATTCTGATCCTTCACGCCAAGGTCTATACCGTAAACCCGGATATGCCATGGGCACAGGCCGTGGCCATCCGTCACGGAAAAATCGTCGCCGTCGGCCGCGATGAAGTCGTCGGTAAAATGAGAGGTATCGGAACGCACGTGATCGACGCTGGCGGAAAGCTCGTTCTCCCTGGATTTACGGATTGCCACGTTCATTTCCTTGAGGGATCGGTTGCACTCGGACAAGTCAACCTCGACGGATTAACCACAATCGACGGCATTCAAAAGCGCTTGAAACTATACGCCGCTGAACACCCGGGAACGTCCTGGATCCTGGGGCGTGGGTGGAATTATGCGGTCTTTGGTGAGACGGCGCTTCCTGATAAGCGGTATCTAGACGAACTTTTTCCGGATCGCCCCGTATTTCTTGAAGGATATGACGGTCACAGCTCCTGGGTAAACTCCAAGGCGCTCGAACTGGCGGGGGTCAACAAGAATACGCCCGACCCAAAAAACGGATTCATCGTCCATGACCTGCAGACGGGCGAACCTACCGGAGCGCTCAAGGAAGACGCAGATGTAGTGGTCACCAGAGTAATACCGAAACTCGAAGAGGTCGACAAGCTGAAGGCGCTCCGCGCAGGAATAAAATGGGCGAACGAGAACGGCGTCACCCGGGTGCATAGTGCGGGCGGGGATTTTGAGGTACTGCCACTGCTGGAGCAGCTCGAACGGGAGAAACAGCTCACTGTACGATTTTATGTGTCCTACAGGCTCGACGCCTACGAACTACGTAAGGAAGATCTCCTGGCTATCGACGCCGCACGTCAGAAATATCACGACGCCTGGATCGATACCAACGCCGTAAAGATGATGCTCGACGGGGTGATCGAAACGCATACGGCCGCTCTACTGACCCCCTACGCCGACGAACCTTCCACTCGGGGTGCGCTTTTCTGGGAATTGCCCAAATATCGTTACGCGGTCAGTGAACTCGACAAGCGCGGCATTCAACTCTTTACGCATGCCGTCGGAGATTACGCTGTGCGCACCGCGCTTGATACCTACGAGATGGCCCAACAGAAAAATCACAGCAAGGACCGGCGCCCGCGAATTGAACACATCGAAACGATTGAACCCGGCGACATTCGACGATTTGGGAAGCTCGGCGTGATCGCCAGCATGCAACCGCTGCACTCCTATCCGGATGCCGACACGCTCGATGTGTGGGCACGCAACCTGGGCCCGGACAGGGCTTCGCGGGCGTGGGTCTGGAAACGTATTTCTGAAGATCGCGGGCGCTACGCATTCGGAAGTGATTGGCCGATCGTCACATTAAATCCCTGGGAAGGAGTACAAACTGCCGTAACGCGGCAAACACAAGATGGCAAGCCAGTCGGCGGCTTCGTACCTTCCGAACGATTGACAGTAGCCCAGGCCGTCCAGGGATACACGATCGATGCGGCGTATGCAGGTCGGCGCGAAAAGAGCGAGGGCTCCATTGAAACGGGCAAGGTCGGGGACATCATTCTTGTCGATCGGAACATCTTCGAGATCGATCCCCACGGAATCGGTGAAACCAAGGTACAAATCACAATCGTAGGCGGAAAAATTGTTTATGAAGCTGAAAACAAGTAGCCGCATATGGAAGATCCTGGCACTGGGATGTTGCGCCCTGGTCATCGGTTCCTGCCAGAAGAAGGAGGAATCGCTGAGCCTGCTGGTTTGGGAGGGCTACGCGGACCCTTCCTTCATTCGGGAGTTCGAAGAAGCGCATCATTGCAAAGTTACCGCTTCCTACATCGGGTCGAGCGACGACCTCGTCGCCAAACTACGCGGGGGAAGCGCCTCGAATTACGACGTGATCTCGCCGTCAAGCGACGTGGCCAGTTCCATTGCGCACACGGGACTCGCAGAATCGCTCGACCTCAACAAACTTCCCCACTACATCGAACTGGCACCAAGACTCCGGGATTTGCCGCTCGTTAAAGCGGGCGGGCAAACGTTTGGAGCGCCGTTTATGTGGGGCCCGAATCCGCTGCTCTATGACACAACTTCCTTTGTGAAGGCGCCGGATTCCTGGACGATGTTCTGGGATCCGAAATACAAAGGGAAGCTTTCCGTCTGGGATGATCTGTCGACGGTTTACATGGCTGCACAGGTTCTGGGATACGACAAGCCTGATCCGTCCGGACTCTATAATCTCAATGATGAGCAGCTTACCGCGGTAAAACAAAAACTGATCACGCTCAAACCGAATATCCGGAAAATCTGGTCGACGGGCGGAGAACTGACCAACCTCTTTGAGAATCATGAAGTGATCGCGGCGATGGGCTGGCCACTGATGACCAATCAGTTAAAAGCGGCCAATTTTCCGATCGGCGAAACCATTCCCCGCGAAAACACAACGGGATGGATCGACCACCTGATGATCACGAAGGCCAGTTCCCATAAGGAACTCGCTTATGCGTTTCTGGATTACATGATTGAGGCCCAGACCGAGAAAAAAGTGAGCGACGTGACGCATTACACGCCTGCGAATCCTGGGGCTGCGCAGTTCATGACCCCGGAGCAGAGGAAAGGCCTTCATCTGGACGATCCGGATGCCTATATGCAAAGAATCTATTTCTGGCAAGACGTGCCGCGTCGGGCAAAGTACATCGAGATCTGGAATGAGGTAAAGGCTGCGCAGTGATGGAACCAAGTCCCAATTCGTCAGCGAATTACGCCACGATCGAAGGCTCACTCGAAGTGCGAAATCTGGCAAAGCAGTTTGGCAGGCAACACGTACTAAAGGACATTTCTTTGCATGTTGCGGGCGGAGAATTTCTGACTCTCCTCGGCGAGAGCGGTTCGGGAAAAACTACGTTATTGCGAATCATTGCCGGATTCGAGCATCCAAGCACGGGAGAAGTGTGGATGGGAGGATCGCGACTTGATCTGCTTCCGCCGTACAAGCGAAAAGTAAACACGGTCTTCCAGAATTACGCACTCTTCCCGCATTTGAGCGTCGAGGAAAACGTTGCGTATGGTTTGCGCGTGACAGGAGCTGCCGCAGCTGAAATTCCCGGGAGGGTCCAGGACGCGCTGCGCATGGTGAAAATGGCGGAATATGCGGAACGTCGGCCGGCGAAGCTTAGCGGAGGACAGCAGCAACGGGTCGCGCTCGCTCGTGCGCTGGTAAACCGGCCACAACTGTTGCTTCTCGATGAACCGCTATCGGCGCTAGATGCGAATCTGAGGAAACAGATGCAGGGCGAGCTGAAATCGCTGCAGCGCGAACTCGGGATTACGTTTCTGTTTGTCACCCACGACCAGGACGAAGCGATGGTACTTTCCGACCGGATCGCTTTGCTAAGGAATGGGGAACTGGAACAAATTGCTTCTCCGCGAGAGATCTACGAACGACCTGCCACGGTCTACACGGCGGAGTTTATCGGGCAGACGAACGTGATCAAAGCGGAGATTCAGGGCGGGCATGCTTTGTGCGGGGCACTTTCCTGGGCGACAGAGCTGCCGGACGGCGCTCAACTCTTTTCTTTGCGCCCTGAATCGATCCGCCTGGCATCGGAGACACGCGCAGAGCCAGGATCGGTTTCCTTCCGCGCGAGTGTCGTTCAGCAGGTTTTTACCGGCGCGAGCGAACTGCTGGAACTCGATTGCGGTGGGCTCCTGATCCGCGCCCGAATTCCCACACGTGGACTGATCACGGGCGAACACGAATTCTCGTTTCTCTCTGGTTCCGCAGTTCCCGTGAACCATACCAAGGCTGTCAGCTGATGCACTCACGCGCCTACAAATTGGCCGTCAGCATTCCTCCCTTGCTCTGGGTTGGAGTTTTTCTGCTGATCCCGTACGCGCTCATGTTATTGCACAGCTTTTGGCTGGTTCGAGACGGAATTCTCGTCCATCAGTGGAATCTCCAGAATTATGCCAAGCTCTTTTCCAATCGGATTTATCTTGAAGTACTGTTTCGCTCGATCCGCATCGCGGCCAGCGTCACGCTACTTTCGCTCATGCTTGGATATCCGCTGGCCTATTACATGTCGTTTCAGAGCGGAAGACGGAAAGAATTCATGTATCAGCTCGTGATTATCCCGCTTTGGGTGAGTTACCTCGTGCGTGGGTACGCCTGGAAGACGATTCTCGGCTCCGAGGGCGTGCTGAACAGCTTCTTGCACTATTTTCACGTAACGACAGAGCCGGTTGGCTTCCTGCTATACAGTCCGTTCGCCGTGGTTCTGATGCTGACGCACATTTACACACCATTTGTTTTCTTGCCCCTGTACGCGTCACTCGAACATATCCCGCGAAATCTGGTAGAGGCTTCACACGATCTCGGTGCATCCCCGCGGACGACCTTTTTCCGCGTCATTCTTCCTCTGTCGATGCCGGGGTTGCTAGCGGGCGCAACGTTTGCGTTTCTCTTGTCGCTTGGCGATTTCCTGGCGCCCATTCTCGTCGGCGGACCTTCGAGCATCATGATCGCGAATATCGTACAGAACTTGTTTGGATCGGCATACGATTGGCCGCTGGGCGCGGCCATTTCTGTCTGTATCCTGCTCTTGACCGTTTCACTCCTGTTTTTGACGGAACGACTGGAACGGCGGTGGTCATTTACATGAGCAAGAATCCCCAACGCTCTCGGCCAAACCGCTTGCTGGCGCTCTATGCTTTGCTGGTATTTGCGTTCCTGTATTTGCCGGTCGCGGTGCTGGTGTTGTATTCCTTCAACCGCGGCGGCGTAGGGGGATTCCCTCCGAAACACCTCACGCTTACCTGGTACGCTCAGTTATTTGCCGACGGTGCGATCTGGGATTCTGTGCTGAACAGTCTCATTGTGGCCGGCGGGGCAGTCGTTCTGTCTCTCGCGATCGGCCTATTGGCTGCTCTGGCGCTTGATCGTGCCGATTTTCCCGGCAAAGCTGTCTTTCGCCGCGTTGTTTTGCTTCCCCTGATCTTGCCCGGAATCATTACCGGACTTTCGCTCCTGATGTTTGCCGTTTTCTGGGGGATGCAACTCAGCCTGTGGACGGTATTTCTGGGTCACGGCACGGCCTTGATTTCCGTGGCGACGACCGAGGTTTTCGCAGGCTTGCAAAAAATGGATCGGGCTCAGGAAGAGGCTTCGCTCGACCTTGGCGCGACTTCATGGCAAACGTTCTGGCGGATCACACTACCGAACCTGAAGCTTTCGCTCGTCGCGGCGGGACTCCTGATCTTCACGCTGTCGATGGACGAAATTGCAGTGACGTTCTTTCTGATTGGCCGGGACAATACGCTTCCGCTTGAAATATTCGCCCGCCTGCGCAGGGGAATGACGCCCGAGATCAACGCCATCTCCACTCTGATTTTTGCCGTTTCCGTGGTGTTGATTGTCGTCTGGTATCAGATCCGTGTGCGCACGATCGGTGAACAGGCCCAGGAACTTCTCGAGCAACCGTAGATTTCAGGAGGAATTCCATCCATGTCCAATACCCGTCGAGATTTCATCAAATTTACAGTCGCTGGTTCAATTGCGGCCGGATGCCCCATTGACAAGGCACTTTTTGCCGAACCCGAAAGCAAGTCGCCTACCGTAACGGTTGAAGGCGATCACTTCAAGGTTGTCCATGAACTTCGTGACGGCCACGCTTTCCCCAAACCAGGACCCTCAAAAAACGTGGACGTACTGATCATCGGAGGGGGAGTCGCGGGACTCTCCGCGGCCTATTTCCTCCGCGGAAAGGACTGGTTATTACTTGAGAAAGAGGAGCACTTCGGGGGCAACGCATATGAAGAGGAGTTCGAAGGGCAGGTTTATGGAACCGGCTCGGCATACGGGTACCGGGGAGATGAAGGAGACAAGCTAGCCAGAGAAGTTGGCGTAGACATGCCATTTGTGGCGATGCCTGATCCGGTGATCGACAACGGGGTTTATACCGCCGACCCGTGGAAGGCCGGACTGGATCATCTCCCGTATACCAGGGAGGCGATCGCCAGCCTGAAAAAATTTCGCGAGGATGTTTTGAAGATGGACGTCAAAGGGAGGATTCGGGAACTCGACAGTGAACCCTTTTCAAAATATCTCGCAGCCTACACGCCGGAGCTGACGAAGTGGTGGAACGCTTTCGGCCCGTCAAACTGGGGAGCGAGGACAGAAGATACTTCTGCATTTATCGGAATGTTCGACGCCTATTACCTGCTGACAGGGGCAGACGATCAGCGCGTAATTCTCCCGGGAGGGCTTGGGTGCATCACTCACAAACTTGTGGAGGTGATGAAACCGCAATACGGCGAAAGAATGTTGAGCGACGCGACCGTCGTTGCGGTCAGAGAAGAAGCTGGTGGTGTCCGAGCAACCTATATACAGAATGGCAAGGCGTTCAGCGTGTCAGCGAAAGTAGCCATCATGTGCACGCCCAAAATGATTACGGCGCGCATGATTCCGGAGTTGCCGACCGCACAACGGCAGGCAATGCTCGAAATGCGTTATGCCCCGTATCCCATCATCAACATGATCTTTGATCGGCCGGTGTATCGAAGGGGATATGACAACTGGTGCCCGGGAAAGTCGTTCACTGATTTTATCGTGGCAGACTGGACGATCCGCAATACTCCGGGATACAAACCTAAATACAATATACTGACGTTTTACACTCCATTGCGCGAATCGGAGCGTGTGACGCTGCTTGAAGTGGATCGTTGCAAGGCCCTCGCCGGCAAAGTGCTAGTGGATTTTCAGGGATGTCTGCCGGCGTTCAACGTAGATCCCATCGAGATCCGTCTCTACCGCCGTGGACACCCCATGTTTATGGCCGTTCCCGGACAATATACGAAAAACCGCATGATTGCTTCCGAACCCACGGAACGTATCTTCTTTGGCAACTCGGACTCGGGTGGCCCGGAATCACTTACGAGTGAGGCGGTCCGCATTTCTCAGGCGGCGTCTGAATGGGCAGAACTGGTGCTTGCCGGAAAACCTGGGGCCAGAAGCGTTGCGCATAAAGCGCTTACCGAAGTCGTGCTGTAGCCATTGCTGCATTTCTGGCCGGGAAAATGGAACGGCATTCAGCGAGCGCTTAAATGACTGGCTTTGGATGCGCCGCAAGTGCGTCGCGGAATGATTTGACGTTGCTCTTGTCGATGATCGCAGTGCCGGTATCCACCCACGTTGGGCTGGGCGGCGTCGGTGCAGTTCGCCAATCCTTGAACTCGTGCACCGCATTGTGATGCAGATCGTCGGCAAACTTTAAGCCGTAATATGCCATCACGTAAGGCTTTTGTGCGACGGTGGCGGTGATCACGCCACGTTCAATCCATTCCAGCGTTTCGGGGTCTTTATCAAACGCAACAATCGTGATTTTTCCATCCATGTCCTGGCGGTGTACGGCTTCTGCAGCGCCTTCTCCACCGGAAGCTTCAAGGCACAGGATCCCATCCACCTTTGTTTTCGTATGGAGAAGGTTCGAAGTGCTGTCATTGGCGACGCGGGGATCTCCACTGTCATCAATCGTCTGTACGACTTTAATGTCGGGAAACTTCTTGAGGGCGTCGGTTACACCGCGCAAACGCTCTTCGATATTTTGCTGACCACCCAAAACGATGAGAACGATCGAGCCTTTGCCTTGCAAAATCTGCGCCATACGCTTGGCGCTTTCCTGGCCAGCGCGATAGTTATCGGTGCCAATAAAAAGAACGCGTTTGGAATCAGGTGCGTCCGCGTCTACCGCAACGACCGGGATCCCGACTGCGATCGCGGAGTTGATGGCATCCTGGAAGAGTTCGGGTTTGGCGACAGAAACCAGAATGCCGGAAGGTTTGGAATCCGTCGCCTTCTTGAAGGCGTCGAGTTCAGCCTGCGCGTCGAATTTTTCAGGACCGTCAAACTCCGCTTTTACACCCATTTGTTTGGCAACATCCTGAAGGCCGGCTTGCGCCTCCTGCCAGTAGGGCAAATTGATATTTGAAGCAATAAAGACATAACGTTCTTCTTGCTGGTGATACGGCGTTGCACAAGATGCGAGCACGATCGCGGCAACGGAGACAAGAAAAAGTGACGAAGAGCGGCCGATTTTCATGGGAATTCTCCCTTCTGACTACACTCAGTTAAAGAACAAAATCATTGAAAAAGTATGCTGGCCAAGGGGTGTGCTCGGCATCAGCCTACCACAAGCGAGGCGGGTTCATGCAATGATCTGAGCTAAAAATGTGGCAAACACCGAGACGTTCGGTCCGTGTTATCTTCTATTCGCTTTCGCCGTTTGTCCGGCGGCAAGCACGGGCGTTCAAGGGGAAACGCGTTTCATGGCTTATCGAAAATTGATTGGGATCTTCTCTTGCTCGATGCTCTTTTGTATTCCACTTGTCTCCTTGCCCTTGGCCGAGCAACAACGCTCGCTTTTAATCGTGAACGCCCGGCTGGCAGACGGAACCGGGGCGCCATTGCGGAAGGCAAGTGTCCGGATCGCCTCCGGTCACATCGTAGCGGTTGGTGAGGTAGCGCCAAAGCAGGGCGAGCAGACACTGGACGCGAAGGGGCTCGTCTTAGCTCCCGGGTTCATCGACATCCACAATCATTCGACCGATGAGTTGCAGAAAGATCCGTTAGCGGAAAGCCAGATTTCACAAGGGATCACCACACTCGTTGTTGGTGCGGATGGAGACTCCCCCTGGCCCCTCATTGGATGGGTACGCACGCAGGTGCAATATCCGGCTGCGCCGAACGTGGGCGTGTTAGCGGGGCACGCCACCATCCGCGAACGGGTGATGGGCAAAGATTTCAAGCGACCTGCCAGGCCAGAGGAAATCCAGCAGATGGAGGCGTTCATGCGTGAGGCGATGAATCACCAAGCGCTCGGATTGTCTTCGGGTCTCGAGTACGAAGTTGGAAGCTATTCGGAGACAAAAGAGCTGGTCGCCATGGCCAAGGTCGCCGCCGAACACGGCGGAATTTACATGACACATATTCGCGACGAGGCCGACAAGTCGTTTGACGCATTACGGGAAGAAATTGCGATTGGCGAACAAGCGCACATTCCGATCGAGCATTCACACATCAAGCTTGGGACTGTAAGCGTCTGGGGAAAGGCGCCGCAATATATCAAGGTAATTGAGGACGCACGATCGCATGGTGTCGATTTCCTGGCCGATTGCTATCCGTACGATGCCTGGGAATCAAATCTGAAAGTGATCGTCCCGGACAAACAATATGAGAACCCGTCGAGTGTCAAAAAAGCACTGGACGATCTTGGCGGAGCCTCGCATCTGACGATCAC
Source organism: uncultured Acidobacteriota bacterium (assembly GCA_963831545.1). Taxonomy (GTDB): domain Bacteria; phylum Acidobacteriota; class Terriglobia; order Acidiferrales; family UBA7541; genus Acidiferrum. The sequence goes on along the minus strand of CAWHQX010000015.1, from coordinate 99,427 downwards.
AGAATTTTCACCCAACAAGTCGTATGAAAACCAGACACTGGCGGCCCTGGCAAAGGCCGCCAAGGTTTCTGACGTCGAGATGTACATTCGGCTGATCCGCGAAGGTGATCAGTCGAATACGGAAGCTACGGTCATCGGCCAGTCCATGATTGAGAGTGACATCCGAGCCTTCTACGAGCAGCCCTGGGTCATGGTGGCAAGCGACGGAGGGATCAATTCCTCGCATCCCCGCGGCGCCGGGACCTTTCCGCGCGTACTGGGGGTATATGTGCGTGAGAAACACTGGCTGAGCCTGCCTGAAGCCATACGCAAAATGACCTCGTTGCCTGCGAAGAGGCTCAATTGGCAGGATCGGGGCGTCATCCGGGAGGGAGCTTTTGCCGACCTGGTGTTATTCAACCCCGATACGGTGATCGATCATTCGACGTTTGAGCATCCGTCCCTGCTCTCTACAGGAATTGAAAAGGTGTTCGTAAACGGGGCGCTCGTCTGGGAGAGCGGCAAGGCAACCGGCGCCAAACCCGGGGTAGTGCTTGGCGTAAAAGGGATAGTCACACAATTACTGGATTAGGATGGGCCTGATGTGCGATTCATGCGGAACCCCGCGGCCGGGTGATGTAGAATATGTCGCACGATCCGATGAGCACGACACCCACAACGATCGTCCCTACAGCGACGGAGAACCTCTTCCAGCGCTTGAGAAATTCCGTGGGAGCGGGTCTTTTCCTGCTCGTGCAAAGATTCCCGCGTTTGCTGAAATTTCAGCGGAGCGAGAGTTCGTGGTCGGTCTTCCGGTTCATTCTAGGCTGTTTTGGCGCAGCGCTGGTCGTTCTGCCCCTGAGTTTCTGGGTGGGATGGGTCACGGGTATCGTGGTGCCTGTGCTCGGAATGGTACTTTTTGTCGCTTCGATACTCCTGCCTCCACCGGAACCTGAATCCGATACGGACCGAAAGGCGCGTGAGTTGGGCGCGAGCACAATGGTCAGTGGTGGGGACTATCAACCGGGCAACGCGCCCTGTACCCAGGCTCGCTTCTTCATCTCTCCTGCCCATGTCTGGGCGCTCGACAAGAATTTCGACCCGCTGCTGGTCATTCCGACACCGGAGATTTCGGCTGTGTATGTGGACCCGCTGCTCGACCGCTGGATTCTGCATATCCGGTGGGAAGATCACAAAGCTGAGTTTTCCTTTGATGGGCTCTTTGCCGAGCGTTTCGCGCGGTTGGCGGAAGAGTCCATACGAGCCGCCCTTCCAGGCGCGCTACCGGCCTTAAAACGCCACGCCACCGTTTAACCATCGAACGAATTCTGAATTGAACCTGTGTTCCCGGGGCTTAACTGTGCGAAAATAGTAGCTATGGCAAGAGGATGGGAAAGCAAGGATGTAGAAGCACAAGTCGAACTCAAGAAAACGGTAATGGAAGCACAGAGTAAAGCGCAAAAGACTGCGGAGCAGGTTCGTCGCGACACTGAAAAGCGTGACTTACAGCTATCGCGCACTCGCATACAAAACGATCTCCTGGTCGCTACAAATCCCAATCACCGGAAATCTCTAGAAGCAGCGCTGGCCCACCTAGACAAGAAGATTCAGGATTTAAAATAGGTTGGCTGAAGACTCGTACCGTAGTTCGCCTCGATGAAGTTCAATCCGTAAATACGACGCCGACGGCGGTCGTTCCCTTTTCCGCGCCTTCTTCAATCCGCACCACGTATCCGCGCAGTTGCATGGCCTGGAGTCCGTCCGCCGTAGGAGTTTCCATGGTCACTTGCAGTTCGGATTGCATCCGTGGACTGTGTTTCAGAGTAATCAATGCGCCCTGAAGCGATAAGTCCTTGACCAGTGTCGCTTCATCAAACTTTTGTCCTTCCGCTGTTAGACCGCTGACCCGAGCGTGGAATTGCGCTTCCCTGCGCAGGGCGGTACGTGAACCGGGCATATGTGCCTGCACCGGTTCGTTTGCGGAACCAAGGGTGATGATCATTCCTTCACTCGCCGCAAATACGGAGTCAAATTCTTCCCGCGCCTGCTGGAGAATTTCATCGATGCCCCGGTCATTCGAATCCGGATCATGGTGAAACAGAACCAGCGTCTTGGCATTCACTTCGCGGGCGACATTGACACCCTCGCGCCAGGACGAATGCCCCCATCCCTTGCGATTTCCGGCAAGCTGAGCCGGAGCAAACTGTGCGTCGTTGATAAAAATGTCGGCGCCGGCTGCAAGCTCACGCAGATTCTTGTCTAGGGCCGCATCGCCCGGTTCGTTGTCCGTCGCGTAAACGAGAGTCCCAGCCGGAGTTTCAATCCTAAACCCCAGGCATCCTTGAGGATGATTCAGCCAACGGGTCTTGATGCGATTTTCGCCAATCGTAAAGCTTTCTCCGCCGTCGAGCTCGCGGAATTTCCTGCGCGCATTCATCGCGGAAAAATCGACCGGAAAGTACGGCAACGCCATCTGCTTTTCGAGCACCTGGCGAAGCGAGTCGGGGCCAAGGAACTTCGACCGGAAACTGTAGAATTGAAACTCATTTTTTTCGTCGTAAAGTGGAGCAAAGAACGGCAGCCCCTGAATATGATCCCAATGGTAATGGGTAACAAAGATATGCGTATCGGCGTGCGTCCCGTTCAAACCGCTTCCCCAGCGGTTTCCGAGCATCCGCAGCCCGGTACCACAGTCCAGGATGAACTGTGTTCCGTCAGGAGCGATCAGCTCGACGCAGGGCGTGTTTCCCCCATAGCGCCAGGTAGCCGGATCGACGGTTGGTGTCGAGCCGCGTACACCCCAAAAACTCAATTTGGCGATTGGACCTGTCATCTCCGTAGGTCTGACTTAGAGCCTCCAGCCGGAACCAGCAACTCCCCCGACACCGGGACCATTTCTGATGTTGGCAGTGGATATCGGAGGCGTCAACGGATTCGCGGACGACTGTTGTCATACTTTCCAATAACCAAGCAGCCGTCCGGCTGCAGCGAAAGTCGCAAACCCGTACAATGGGGCTAGCCATGCACGTCCACGACGATTCGCGCGAACATGACCACGCGCACGGCCATAACCATGCCCACAATCATGGGCATGATCACCACGGGCACGCGCACCCGGCGATGCAACCATCGGTGCTTGCATGGGCCATTGTCGCAACGCTCGGGCTGGTCATCGCCGAGGTTTTTGGCGGAATTTTCGGCCGTTCGGTGGCCTTGCTGAACGACGCCGTCCACAACTTGTCGGATGTACCGGCGTTGGGGCTTTCCTGGCTGGCGATGCGCTGGGCCGAGCGGCCGGCAGATTCCGACCGAACGTATGGTTACCATCGCGCAGGAACTCTGGCGGCTTTCACCAATGCAGTCGTCCTTGTCTTTCTTTCGCTCTGGCTGGCTTACGAGGCCATCGAGCGGCTGCGCGCCCCTGTACAGGCGGTGGAAAGCTGGATGATCTGGACTTCGATCGCAGCGCTGCTGGTGAATGGGGGAATTACTCTCGCTCTGGTACGTGGGCGAGCTGATCTGAACCTGCGCAGCATCCTGGTGCACAACTTTGGTGATGCCCTTTCAAATATTGCCATTATTATCGGCGCACTCGTCATGGGATACGTGAACGCACCCTGGATCGATCCTATTCTTGGTTTAGCCATCGGATTTCTCGTATTGTATTCATCGATTGGCATTTTACGGGAATCGACACACATACTTCTGGAAGGGCGTCCAAGAGGGGTCCAAGTCGACGCAGTCGCGCATGCAATTCTCAGCGTGGAACATGTGCAAGAGGTTCATGACGTCCATATCTGGTCCCTGGGCGGTGGTCATAATGCCCTAAGCTGTCACGCCAGAATCCCGGACATGCATATGGACCAGTGCGAAAAAATTATTTCAGCGATTCAAAACAAGGTTGCGTCAGAATTTTCGATCGAACATACGACAGTGCAACTGGAACGCGCAGGATTGCCACCGACGTCTGGTTACGTGATGCCTGTGCCGGCATGCAAATCATAGTTATACTTTGTTGAGAATAACAAATCGAACGAACTCATCCCAATTCCTGCACTCTTCAGGCGGGCGAATGAAAGGATACGCCTCTCTGTTCGTTAAATTGGGTTGTCGCGTCAAGATCAAGCGTGCCCCCCGAAGCCAATTTCCGAAATCCGTCTTTCGTTATGTACTGCAGGTCTCCATTGATCCATGAATACGCGACTGCGAAAAATACGCTGCCATCGCGGCGCACGAAGATGTACTCCGAACTCGGAGGGACGGGCACGGGTCTTGCCCACGGAGACGAAACCGGCGCTTCTTCCACTTGTCGTTGGGCATCGGCGGATTGGAGCGGTTGAACATCCGCCCCGTTCTGGTTTTGCTCGGCAGGCTGTTGATCGAGTGCCGCAGAATCGACATAGTCCGTACCCGGGTAATAGTAACTTCCCCCGAAAACCGGGAAAATCGCGCCACCTCTGAAATGGTCGTGGTTGTGCCCGTTGCTCGGGTGCACGGCCGCGTAATGGACGTAGTCGAAGCCCAAGCCCGGCGCGGGATAGTCATTTGAATAGGGATCCCCGTACATATCGTTTCTGAGAGTTCGAGGCCGATAGCTTTGCGCGGTTGACTTAGAGGACGCGGGCCGAGAAGTGGAATGCGGCAGGGTCGTGTGCGCTATGGTTGTTGCGGAACGCGTGCTCGATGATGGACGGGAGGGTTGCGACGCATGCGCGGGAGGGTGCATTCCCTGCTGGACGGACATCGATCCCATGTGGACCGGAGCGACCATCTGAACGTGCCCGATAGCACCGCCACCTGCGTGCTGTGCCAGCAAGAGCGCGGGCGAAAGCAGGACAACGATTGAGAGACTCGTCTCTAGAACGAAGCGTCGACTCATGGTCTCACCTTCATTTCTTGCCGTCCCACTACTTCTATCATATTGGACGTGAAAAACCGTGATTCAGTTACCCGGATCCCCTCTGTGGGTCATTCCCACCCCGGCGCTTTCCCCTATGCAGGTGGTTGTGTTATAACCGGAGGGCCGTGAAAGCAGCCTGGAATCAGGGAGCGCGTCCCGCAAACGAACCGGGAACCGCCGATGTGGATCCTACCAGTGGACTCGCGATGACTGGGGAAAAATCCACTGGCGTGGAATACGCCTCGACATTTTGTCCAGTATGCTCACAGCGGTTGGAATCCCGGCGTTGCAAACTGGTTTGCAACGTTTGTGGGTACTACATGTCATGCGCGGACTACTACTAAAGGTGCGTAGCCCACGTTTGTAGAATTTGCAGTAACACCGCTTTGCGGAAAATCTAAAAAGCGTATATGCTCTGCTGTTCCGGCCCGCGTTCGAGCTGGATCCGCGACCGATTAGGAGGAAATTCCTGTGGCTTTAAAGATGACATCGAGAGAAGTAGACGGCGTAACCGTGATCGCTATGGACGGCCGGATTGTGCTGGGCGAAGAAAGCAATGCCCTGCGCGAGAAGGTGAAGGCCTTGGTCGCTGAAGGGAAAAAGAAAGTTGTCATGAACATGGACAACGTAACTTTTATTGACAGCGCGGGACTAGGCACGCTCGTGGCGGCCCATCACAGCGCCAAAGGTCAGGGTGCTTCACTGCGCTTGTGCCATCTGGGCACCAAGTTCCAGGAAGTCCTGCAGATTACGAAGTTAATGACCATTTTTGAGGTCTACAATACGGAAGCGGAAGCCGTCGCCAGCTTCGCCAAAGGCTGATTGGGTTTCTGAGCAAAATATCTGGTGTACGGGGGGCAGGCCATCACCTGCCCTTTTCGTTTTTATGCCTGCTTTTCTTCTTCAACGCGATACATGGTTATCCCACTCATTAATTTCGGAAAGAAGTCAGTCGACTTCTGTGGCATCGCTTCGCCTGCCGTCGCAACGTTCATAACGAGATCCACATCAACGGCATTGAGGAGAAAGGCGACCTGCGCGGCACCACGGTCTACCGCATCCAGCGCCGCCGAGGCCTCCCGCTCGTAGCTAAGATTTGCTTCTGAGGCTACGGCATGAGCCGTGATGCCCAGGGCAGCCTCGAGGATTCCCTGGTGGAGCAGAACGACATCCAGTTGCCGCTGCAGGGGTGACGCAGCTGGCAAAATCTGGGAGAGGTCTGCTTCCGGGCGCAAGGTCAAAACGTAGAACGCCCGAGTGGATGGATCGGCTGAAACCGGATATACCCCGATCGCGCGCTGCGCTTTCGCGGAAACCAGTCGCGCCAGAAATTTTTCCTGCGCGGCGGGCCGCTGGGAATCAGTCGGAAAGGGAAAACTCTCCGTCGCGAACCACGGTTCCAGATAACGGCGTACTCCGCTCCATGAGAAATCCCGCAGATTGGCGACGACCCGATGTGTGGGAAGAATCGTGAGACCTTCACTCTTGGTATTGATGAACGTCATCATCGAGCATTCATACAGGGCCCCAGAGATCAACTTCCCTGCCTTGGTGCGCGACTCATTGCGAAAATTCAATGCAGTCTCGTATCGGTGATGGCCATCTGCGATGACGAGCTTCTCGTCCGACATGGCCTGCTGAATGGCTTCAACCCGCGTGGCATCAGAGATCGACCACAGACGGTGGATGACTCCATACTCATCCGTCATTTGGGTCAGCGGAGGAGCGGATGATTCCTCCCGTTCAAGAATTTTGTCAATTCTCAGTTCCACGTCGCTATAAAGGAGAAATAACTGACCCGTATGGGTGTGGGTGTGACGGAGAAGTTCGAGGCGATCTGCTTTCGGACCAGAGAGTGTCTGCTCATGCCGGAAGACCACTCCGGCCGAATAGTCTTCGAGTCTGCCTGCTCCGATGAAACCCCGACGGATCGCCTTGGTCGCCGTGCCGGGCACGGTGTATTCCTGGGTGTAGACGTAAAACGAGGGTGCAGGGTCCTGCGTTACAACGCGATTCTTGATCCATTCCTTGAGTTTCGCGGCAGCGCGAGTATAAACATTGTTTTGAGGAATATCGCCCGGCAAACTGCGGCCCTTCTCAATCGCGATGAGATTGTTTGGATGGGCAGCATAATATTTTTCCTGCATCGCCGGGGAAATCTTGTCATAGGGCTGCGTGAGAACTTTTTCAATGGGGGCAAGTTCCGGATTGTAGCGGTACGCGCGAAAGGGATAGACCAAGGCCATGATTGCTCCAGAGACGATTTTGATGTGTGTACAGCCTACTAGTTTACGTGATGTTGGCAGTTTCCTCTAACCGGCGACCCCGTGAAATCGGGCCTCGTGAAAAGTTCGCAACAGGCGTATTACAATGGGAGCTTATGCCAGGCCTGCCCGCCCCCTCGATCCGGGCTTTCATCTTTGATTTAGATGGAACTCTCATCGATTCGAAAATGGATATCGTTCATTCCGTGAACGTCATGTTGCGGAAGACCGGCCGCAAGGAACTGCCCGTTGAGGAAATCGCAGGCTACGTGGGACATGGCGCGCCCCAGCTTATCGCCCGTGTGCTTGGACCGGATGCGGATGAAACCGACAGGAAGACCGCTCTGTCTATCTTTCTGGCGCACTATGAGAACCATAATCTCGACGAGACCCGCGTCTACCCGGGCGTGAGTGAAGGCCTGGCGGCACTCGCCGATTATCCAAAAGCCGTGCTTACGAACAAGCCTACAAAAGCGAGCCTGCAGATCCTCGAAGGATTGGGATTACTCGGGTTTTTCGAGGCAATTTATGGCGGGGACAGTTTCGAGCGAAAAAAGCCGGCCCCCGACGGAGCCTTGCTGATTCTTGAAAAGTTTGGCATCCGCGGAGATGAGGCTGCAATGGTCGGGGATTCGGATGTCGACATCCAGACGGCACGAAACGCAACTCTGTTTGCGGTCGCCGTTACCTATGGGTTCGGCAATTACAATCGGGCAGCAAATCCAGCGGATCTATACGTCGATCGCCTCGACGAGCTTCGTGCTCTTTTGCCGAGTCATCGAGCATGAGTTCTTGCATTCTGGCTCTTTTCTTTGTCAGACTCACCGCGTGCTGATTGGCCTCTTTCCGGAGCTGGACGCACCTGGCGGAATTCAGCGCGCGGGGCGTCATCTGGCATTTGTGCTGAGTGAATACGCCCTGGCGCACAAGATGGAGTACCGTATTTTGAGCCTGAACGACACGCAGGAACTTCAGCGGATGCGGGTGTCGGATCGGGAGTTTGTGTTTACTGGAGCAGCCCGCGGGAAAGCGCGCTTCGTGGCAACTGCGATTCGTGCAGCGCGGCGCCATCCCAAAATCGTTCTAGCGGCCCATCCGAACCTGGCTCCGATCCTCAGAACGATGCAACTGGTCGCTCCAAAGATGAAGACGATTGTCTGCACTCACGGAGTCGAAGTTTGGGAACCCCTGTCAAGACTGCGCCGAAATTCGTTGCGAAAAGCAGATCTGGTGCTCTCGCCCAGCCGCGCGACGGCAGATTTTGTTGAATCGCTGCAAGGCGTGGCTCGAGGCAAGGTACGCGTTTTGCCCTGGGCTCTCGATCCTGACTTTGAGACCTTGAACGCATCGGCCTCGAAGTCCCAGCTTCCGGACTCGTTCCCTCCCGCTCCTGTGATTTTGAGTGTCGGACGATGGCTCACGAGCGAGCGCTACAAGGGCATGGATACGCTGATCCTTGCATTGCCGCGACTACTGTTGCGCTGGCCGGCGTTGCAACTCGTGCTCGTGGGCGCCGGCGATGATCACGAATGGCTCGAGGCAATCGCTCGGGAAAGTGGCGTACGACTGCACGTCCATTTTTTGCGGGGGCTCTCCTATGGCGAGCTCTCCGCGTGTTACGCGGCGGCGGACATCTTCGCTTTGCCAAGCCGGGGGGAAGGGTTCGGCTTCGTTTATCTCGAGGCGATGGCGCGGGGCAAACCGGTCATTGGTGGGGCGCACGGCGGCGCACCGGAAGTCATTCAGGATGGCGTTACAGGCTACCTCGTGCAGCATGGCGATTCCGTTCAACTGGCCACATCCATCGATGCGATCCTATCGAATCCCGAATTGGGGCGACAGATGGGCCAGCGGGGGCGAGAACGAGTGGAACGCGAATTCCGTTTCCCTGTGTTCGCGAAGGCCTTCAAGAAAATACTAAGAGAGTTATGCGGATCCTGAACGTTTCCCAGAGTTACGCCCCGTTCTTTGAGTTTGGCGGACCGCCGGTAAAAGTGCGCGCGCTCGCAGAAGGGCTCCGGGCGAAAGGAAATCAGGTCACGGTTCTCACCGCGGACTGGGGTCTCGAGAAGAGACTCGACATGCGTCATGGTCAGCCTGCGGCAGTGCAGGGGCCTTTCGGACGGAGCAGCGAACTGAATGGCGTGAAAGCGATCTATTTACCAAGCTGGTTTCACTATCGCGCAATCAGCTGGAACCCGGCACTCGGCCGGTATCTGCGGGCTCGAATCGCCGATTTCGATGTCGTACACATTTTCGGATTGTATGACCTGCTCGGCATTCGCGCCGCTTCGGAATGCCGAAAGAGAAATATTCCCTACGTCGTCGAGCCCATGGGAATGTTTGTGCCGATCGTTCGCAGCGTCAGACTGAAGCAGCTGTATCACCGTCTGTTTGGCAGGAAATTCCTGGCTGGTGCTGCCGCCATCATCGCAACTTCCGAGCAGGAACTGCAGGAACTGCAGGATGGAGGCATTGCAGCGGAAAAGATCTTGATCCGCAGAAATGGGGTCACTGTCCCCGACAAGCTCCCGGACCGGGGGGCGTTTCGCAATTTGCTCGGAATCGGAAGCGATGCGAAACTGCTTCTTTTTCTTGGCCGATTGTCGAAGAAAAAAAGCCCCGAGCTTCTTCTCAGTTCTTTCGCCGATGTCGTCAATCAATTGGGACCCCGCGAGAACGAGCTTCATTTGGCGTTTGTGGGTCCGGATGAGACTGGAATGCGGGCCACACTTGAAGCGAAACGTTCTGAGCTCGGATTGTCAGGCTGCGTGCATTTCGTCGGGCCGCTCTCGGGTGAATCGAAATGGTCGGCCTATCGGGACGCAGACATTTTTGTGCTTCCTTCGCAAAACGAGAATTTTGGAAATACAGCGGCCGAGGCAATCGTAGCCGGCACCCCGGTTCTGCTGACCAAGCAGTGTGGCATCGCACCGCTGATTGCGGATGTGGCGGGATTGGCGGTCAATTGTGACAAGGAAAGCGTGTCTAAGGGACTTCAGCGCCTGCTTCTAGAGGGTTCGCTGTATCTCAAGCTGAAAGGCGGGTGTAGCATTGCGGTTACTTCACTCGCATGGGAACAGCCGATTCAAGCCATGGAAGACCTCTACCAGACTCTTGCAGGCACTCGGAAGTCGTAGGACAATCAACAACTGATGCAGAATTCTGAGAAGCGTGCAACGGCCCATCCGATCTTTCGCTCAATCTGGTGGACAGGCAATTTTTTGCTCATCGTAGCCCTGATCGCCAGCATCGCTTCAGGCGTGTGGGAATTCTCCCTTCGAGAGTATTTGAGGGGTTTTTCGGACGCCGTCGTTCCCGGGGCAGCCAGTCCACTCGACAAAGTCGAGGCGATTTTAGGGTGGATGCGGAGCGGACCTCCGCGACTGGAACTGACCCAACCATCTTCCGTTTCGCCGCACGATCCCCAAGAGACATTGAACTATCGCCAACTGTTGCAGGTCTGTGGAAGCGCTACAAACGCATTTTTAAACCTTTCGCGCAGTACCGGCCTTGAAACCCGCAGATTGTTGTTGCTTACGCCGGAACGAACCACGATGCACGTCGTTGCCGAGGTGAACCTTGACGGCCGATGGGTCGTCGTCGATCCCGCGTATCGCGCCGTCCTTCGCGATGCAAAGGGCAATCTATTGACCCGACGTGACCTCCAGAATCCGTCGGTTTTTGAAGAAGCCACCGACCTGATCCCGAACTACACAAAACTGTATACCTATCAGAATTTTGCGCACGTCCGAGTTTCGAGTTTCCCGTTCCATGGTTTTCAGATCCGCCAGAAACTGGATCGCTATTTTCCGGGATGGGATGAATACCTCGACTGGAGCCTGCTTTTCGAACGTCGCTCCTTTCTGTACCTGTTCCTTTCCGTAAACGCATTGCTATTCATGATGTTAATGCGGGTGTTGCTGGCTTGGGTGGCGGATCACAGGCTGCGCATCTCCCGATTTCACTTCCGCGAAAATCTGGCTCGCGCCACAGCAGCCTTCTTTACTTCTCCGGAGATTAAATAGCGGCGTGTGCGGCATCTGCGGTTTTGCCAACGCACCCAGCGACGCGATAGCCGAGGCTCGCGTCCGATCCATGGCAGCCGCGATGGTGCACCGCGGCCCGGATGAGGAAGGGATATTCGCAAAGGATACGCGATGCCCCGGCACGGCTCTCGGGATGCGGCGCCTCAGTATCATCGATCTTCCTGGCGGCCATCAGCCGATCTGGAATGAGGCGAACAATGTATGTGTGGTTTTTAACGGCGAACTTTATAATTATCGGGAACTCCGCCAGCGGCTCACCCTCTCAGGTCATCGCTTCCGAACCAAATCCGACACAGAAGTTCTTGTCCATGGGTGGGAAGAATGGGGTGAGGACGTACTCCATGAATTGCGGGGGATGTTCGCGTTTGCCTTACTGGATTTGCGCAATCACTTTGCGACCGTGCCCCTTCTGTTTCTCGCGCGCGATCCTCTCGGGATCAAGCCGCTCTACTACGCGCAAACCAAAGACGGGTTCTGCTTTTCCTCAGAAGTTCGCGCAATGCTCGCCTCCGGATGCATCCCGCGAAAACTCTCTCCCGATGCACTGACGTCCTACCTGCTCTTTGGCAGTCCGTCCGAACCTGTAACGCTGGTCGAGACCGTATTTTCCCTGCCTGCGGGGCATCGTCTGTTATTGCATTTGCCTGACCGACGCCGTACTCCGCGTGCCCGCCCCTGGTGGGATCCGTCCCGTTCGCCGGCCGCATTTGACATTCATCGCCCGCGTGACTTTGATTCCGCGGCGCAGGCAGTATCGAAGCTTCTCGATGATTCAGTCCGCGCTCATCTGATCGCCGATGTCCCTGTTGGCCTTTTCCTCTCGAGCGGACTCGATTCGAGCGCCATCGCAGCGCTCGCCGCCCGGGCACAGAAAGGAATTCAGAGTTTTACCCTCTCCTTTCCCGACACTCCGTACGACGAAGCCCCCTTGGCGCGAATCGTTTCCGAGCGTACGGGGACCGAACACTCGGAAATTCCGTTGCGCGGGGCTGACATGCTCGGCCGATTGGATGAGGCGGTTTCGGCGCTCGATCAACCTTCGATGGATGGGATAAACACCTACTTTGTTTCCTGGGCTGCGCGACAAGTAGGTTTAAAAGTGGCCCTATCCGGGCTAGGCGGCGACGAGCTGTTTGCCGGGTATTCGTCGTTTGCCGACACACTCAGACTAGCGAAACTCAAGCTGGCGTCGAATCTGGTTCCTGGGCCTTTTCGCCGGGTTAGCTCTCCATTGGTGAAGTCCATTCTGACGCGCGGCAGTTCACCGGACGCAGCAAAAAAAGTGGCCGATGCATGGCAGATGCCGGATGTATTTCCGCATCCCTACTTTTTTGTCCGATTGCTGTTTCCTCCGTCGGAATTGCACTTCTTGATTGAGCCTCTTTTTCACAGCAGCAATATCGGACCGGACGGGGAATCGCTTGATCCCACCTGGCTCGCATGGCTTGAACGCGTCTCCGATCAAGCGCAATCCATGGAACCGATCGCGGGAATTTCCTGGCTGGAGATGCGCACATACATGGATAGTATCTTGCTGCGGGATACCGACTCTGTGAGCATGGCGTGTTCCCTTGAGGTTCGCGTGCCGTTACTCGACACTCCGCTGGTTGAATTCATGTGTGCCCTGCCTGATGCCGCTCGCGTGAAACCAGGCCAAAAGAAAGCCCTGCTCGCAAAGGCGCTAGAAGGAATATTGCCGAATGAAATCCTTCAGCAAAAGAAACGCACCTTCACGCTCCCCTGGGAAGACTGGTTACGAACATCCCTTCGCAGGAAGTTAGAAGATAGTTTTCAGAATCTCGCGCCTTCACTCGCACCTCATTTGCATGCTGCGGGAGTCCATCGGGTGTGGGATAATTTTTTGAACGGTCAAATGACGTGGTCCCGCCCCTGGTCGCTCTACGTACTCAATGAATGGTGCCGGAAGCATCTAGGTTGACGACCGAACTACTGTCACCGGATCCTTTACCTTAAGGTAAGCTAGTAAAACCAAATGAATATTCTGGGAATCAACGCCTATCATGGCAACGCCTCTGCCGCGCTGGTTTGCGATGGCGTATTGATCGCCGCTGTCGAAGAAGAGAGATTTAACCGGGTGAAGTATGCGGCCGGATTCCCGGCAGCGGCAATCCGCTATTGTTTACAGGAAGCCGGCATCCAGCTTTGGGATATCGATCATGTGGCTGTTCCGCGAAACCCGTACGCGCGTCTGCCTACAAAACTCTTTTATGCGATCCGCATGCCGTCATTTGCGAAAGAACGGGCAAAAGTCCTCTCCAAGTTCACAGGAATCCCAGACGCGCTCGCGGCGGCATTTGACAGCGATCCCTCGAGACTCAAAGCATCCTTTCACCGCGTAGAGCACCACCAGGCTCATTTGGCGAGCAGCTATTTTGTTTCTCCCTTTGAACATGCAGCGCTTCTTTCTGCAGATGGCCTTGGTGATTTTGCCAGTTCCATGTGGGGCGTCGGCCGCGGGAATCGGATGCAGATTGACGGTTCCATCGCCTTCCCTCATTCACTCGGGCTCTATTACAGCGCCGTAACGCAATACCTTGGCTTTTTGAAGTTTGGGGATGAGTACAAGGTAATGGGTCTCGGCGCCTATGGTGAACCGAAATACACAGACGCTTTGAGAGATGTCGTTCGGTTTAATCCGGACGGCGGAGAATTTGGTTTTCGACTCGGCTTGAAGTATTTCACTCATCACACCACCGGGCCCGAAATGTCCTGGGCGAAATCGGATCAGACCCCGGTGCTCGGCAGACTGTTTTCAGACGAGATGGGTCAGAAGCTGGGCGCACCGGCGCGTCATCCCGACGAGCCGCTTGAGGAGCGTCATCGTGACATCGCGGCATCGTTACAGGCGCGCCTTGAAGAGGTCTATTTGGGCATGCTCAAAAAGCTTGCGATTCAAACCGGCGCAAAAGCGGTGTGTTTGGCAGGCGGCGTGGCGTTTAACTGCGTAGCCAACGGGAAAATTTTCGACAAAACACCGTTCAAACACGTTTACGTGCACCCAGCTGCAGGAGACGCCGGACTTGCGGTCGGTGCGGCCTATCACGTCTGGCATCAGACCCTCGGCAAGCCCCGGACTTTTGTCATGAACCATGCGTATTGGGGACCGGGCTACTCGGCAACCCAGGTTCGCCATGCCATCCAATCCAGTGCGATTCCTCAAGGTGGATTCAGCATTTCCGAATTGCCCGACGCCGAACTGATGCGGCAAACCGCGACGATCATCGCGGAAGCAAAAATTCTGGGCTGGTATCAGGGGCGAGCAGAGTGGGGGCCACGCGCGCTGGGCAACCGGAGCATTGTCGCTGATCCCCGCCGGCCGGAAATGAAGGAAATCTTGAATCGCCGAATCAAGCACCGGGAAATCTTCAGGCCATTCGCCCCTTCGATTCTGGCGGAAAAAACGGCGGCGTGGTTTTCGAAATCGCACCCATCGCCGTTCATGACCTTGGCCTATTCGGTGTTGCCAGACAAGCGCGAAAAGATTCCCGCACCAACGCACGTCGATGGAACAGGCCGCCTGCAGACCGTCACGGCGGATGCCAACCCGCGCTATCATGCGTTGATCACGGAATTTGAACGACAAACCGGTGTTCCCGTTGTTCTAAACACATCGTTTAATGACAACGAACCAATTGTGTGTCGGCCCGAAGAAGCGATCGACTGCTTCTTGCGCACCCAGATGGACGCGCTCGTTCTCGGCAATTTCCTGATCAGGCGTTCATGAGAATTCCTCAGCCAAAACTGCAAGGTTGGGGAGCGCCGGTGCTTCTCGGGATTCCGCTTGACCAAAATTCTTCGTACCTGCGCGGACCTGCACAAGCTCCACCCCTCATCCGGGAAGCGTTGCACTGCGATTCCTGGAATAAATGGACAGAATCGCAAGTGGACCTCGGTGCTTCGGGCTCGTTTGAAGATATTGGTGATCTCACGGGCATGGAATCACCGGACGCCTATTCACGCATTCGATCGAGCGTCGGCGAAATAATGGAAAGCAAAAAACGGCCCATGAGTCTCGGTGGAGATCACTCCATCACGTACCCGATCCTTCAAACGATCGGCAGAACATTTCCCGGAATCACCCTGATTCACTTTGATGCCCACCCTGATCTATACCAGGATTTCGACGGCAACCCGCACTCGCATGCCAGTCCCTTCGCGCGGATTTGTGAGGAACGGCTGGTCGGGAGATTGGTCCAGATCGGCATCCGCACCTTAACTGCCCATCAACGGGCCCAGGCTCAGAGGTATGGAATAGACATCTTCGACATGAATCACTTGCCAGAACCTGCTTCGTTATCTCTCGGTGCACCGGTCTACGTGTCATTCGATCTCGATGCATTGGATCCCGCCTATGCACCGGGTGTTTCTCACTGGGAACCGGGAGGCCTGTCCACTCGGGAAGCGCTGCGGTATATACAGGCGTTGCCGGAACCGGTCATCGGCGCAGATCTCGTGGAGTTCAACCCTGTCCGTGATTCTTCCGGTTTGACGGCCACTGTCGCGGCCAAGATTTTGAAAGAGCTACTGGGTAAGATGCTCGGCTAGCGGTTCGCTTGTTCCCGCTATCTCTTGCTTCTGGCTTTCTCCGCTTCTTCATACGCCTGGCGAAGTTCGTCGAGCAGATGTCCGCTTTTCACCTTCCCACCTTCAGTCTTGTGAACTCCACTCCATAAAGCGGATCCGCTCTTTGGGTCTTGCAGTGTGAGTCGGGTGTGGCCCGGGGGAACGGAATCTTCGGTGAACGCATTTAATCCGGTAGTACGAGGATACTGCCCATCGGGGATGGCATGCACGTGGGTACCACTGCTCAGCACAAGGACAAGATCAGCCTTGTCCCTCTCTGCAAGCATGAATCGACCCCATTTGTTGATTTCCAGAACGGCCGCGTATTCCAGTTCAGGGAACGTTGTTTGATTGTCGATGAAAACGGTATGAGCGGTCAGGACGGAATCCGGCAAGACGGACGGCTTCCCGACGACACGCGTTGCGATCCCGCAGAAGGCCAAAGACAAGAGAAAGAACAGCAGTATCCGGTGCTTGCTGTTTTGCATCCACGCCCCCATCTGCTGATTTTGCGCTCTTCCACGCTAAATCGAGACGAGAGCCCACGAAACTGCTCGAGCGAACAGTTTTGGGATAGCTGTCCAAATCCTCCTGTGAGGGAGCGGGGTGCTTAAATGTTGATTCGGCGGCTTCTATTGATATTTTGATTTTTGTACACTCGTACCGTGCGCGTTCTGCTCCTGAATCTCTATTACCCGCCCGATACTTCCGCCACTGCTAAAATGGCCCAGACCGTGGTCAAAGCCCTTGCGTTTGAGCATGATGTGACGGTCTTGTGCGGGAGGCCGTCGTACGATCCAACCGAACGCCGCCCGTGGCGTTTTGATCAGTCGGAAAAGGACGGCCGCATCACGATCATTCGCGTCGGCTCGACGGACTATCCTCGTCTCGAAATGCGCAAGCGCGTGTTGAACTATCTTTCCTACGTGCTTCTTTCAGTTCCACGTGCGTTGTTTCTTCCCTGTGATGTTGTTTTGGCCATGACCGACCCGCCTTTTGAAGGAATTGTGGGAGCGCTTGTTGCTTTGCTGAAGGTGAAGCCTTTTGTTTACAACATACGGGACATGTATCCGGATATGGCCGTCGGCGGCGCCATCGTCGGTCCGGGGTTTCTCTCCCGGGTCTGGGAGAAGTTGCATCGCTGGGCGCTGAAGCGCGCAGCTCGTGTGATTGTCCTCGGAGGCGACATGCGCGATCGCATAATCGCGAAGGGCGTATCTCCGGGAAATATCTCGATCGTCCGTGATGGAACGGAGATTCCTGATGCGAGTTTGCAACCGGAGCCTCTCGATCATGAAGTGATGGCTCTCATTCGTAAAGACTTTCGGTTTGTTTTGCTGCATGCTGGAAATTTGGGGTTCTACGGTGCCTGGGAAACACTGATACAAGGGGCCGCACAATTATCAAATGAAGGGATTGGCCTGGTACTGGTCGGCGATGGCGCTCAACGGGATCATTTGAAAAGTGCAGCGAAAGACATTGCCAGCATCCGCTTTCTTCCATTTTTTCCCGGCAGTAAAATCCCTTCGGTCCTGGCAGCCGCCGACGCGCACGTGATCACGGTGAAGCGTGGACTCGAAGGAGTTGTCGTTCCGAGCAAGATGTACGGAATCCTGGCTGCAGGGAAGCCGATCGTCGCGGTGGCTCCCGAAGGGTGTGATGTCGTTTCGATCGGCAAGACCATGGGGTTTTCCCTTTCGGTCGACCCCGACAATGCCGCAGAGTTTGCGAAGACTGCGCGACGAATCGCTGCCGATCCTGATCTGGTACGCAACATGGGACGAGCAGCCTTTACGGCTGCCCCTCAATTTGAGCAAAAGCGGGAACTTTCGAAATTAACGGGAATTCTACGGGAAGTGCAGACGCGTCATCGCCATCGATAGCGAAAAACCGGATCGGAACAAAAACTGATAGTACTTTGTGGTTAACCCGGTCATCTAGTGAGATATACAGCAAAATCCTGAGTGATTTTGATAGCGGAAGATGCGATTTCGCGCTATGGTGTTTGTGCTGCGTTGGGCAGCAATCAACATCTCTCTACCGCGTCACGAGCGGTTGAATTGGGAGCCGGAACCCAAACCGGCAACGTCTCTGTGATCGCACTGGCCGACTCGCCCGGGTCAGTATCGTCAGAACGAGCATATGAGGGCGCATGAGTGCGGGTCTGCTGGCATTTTTGATCGCTTCGACGGCTTCGCTACTATTGGTTGTGCCGGTTCGCGCGCTTGCCCTCCGTGTGGGAATGGTGGACCTCCCGGGTCCCCGCAAAGTTCATCTCAAACCAATTCCTCTTCTTGGCGGATTAGCGATGTACGCAGGGGTGATGCTCGCGATCCTGTTCGCCTTTGACGGAGCGGCGCGCGCCCAGGTGATCGGCATCGTAACCGGCTCGACACTCGTTGCTGCCGTTGGTTTCCTCGACGATCGCGGCTGGCTTCATCATCAGCTGAAACTCTTTGTCGGTATGCCGCTTGCCGCGGTCATCCTTCTGGCATCGGGAATTCACACTCAAATTTTCAGCTCATTGATTGGCGGACGTACCGGATACTGGCTGGACGCGGCGTTCACAATCCTGTGGGTCGTTGGAATCACAGCTTCCTTCAGCATCCTCGATCATATGGACGGACTCTGCGCGGGCGTAGCCGCGATGGCATCGGTGTTCTTTGCGCTGCTCGCCTACCTTAGCGGACAGACACTAGTCACCACGCTTGCAGCGGCAGTACTCGGTGCAGCCGCTGGTTTTCTGCGCTGGAATTTCAAACCGGCGAAAATTTTCATGGGAGACGGTGGTGCCATGTTTCTCGGTTTTCTGATGGCCACCTTGGCCTTGAAATTGAGAGTAGAGTACGCGACGCCCCTGGCCAACGTTTTGGCTCCGCTTCTGATCCTGAGTGCCACAATCTTTGATACCACGCTCGTCACCATTTCCCGGTCGAGGCGTGGATTGCTTCCGTTCGCGACTCCTGGGAAAGACCACTCCGCTCACCGCCTCGCGAACCTGGGTTTTGGACAACGGGGAGCGGTACTCACGATGTACCTGGTGGGCGCTACGTGCGGAGGAGCTGCCGTGATTGTCACCTATGTCTCGGCAACCAGTGCGGCCGTCCTTGCTGGGAGCATTATGATTTGCATGCTTGTCGCTGTGGCTTGGCTTGAAAAGGCGCCGTACGAACGGCAAACCAGGAAGATAGCGGGCTAAATTTCTCTCACGGCAATCCCTCAACTCTAGAATTCGTGGGCTTTGCTGTTTTGTGGCTAGTCCGAGGTTTGGCTATACTGCTAGTTTGTGTCTGCGGTCGGTCCCATCCAGTTTTTTCAATGAAGGCTAGAAAGGCTTGAACCTTGCATTCAAGCGACTCACGGTAGATGAACAACGGTAAAGACGAACGCGCAAAACGGCAGGGCCGCGAAAACGAAAAGATTTTGGTCGTCGGCGGGTCGGCGGCGGGACTCTATACTGCCGGGTGTCTAGCCCGGGCGGGGAGGTCTGTTCGCGTTCTCGAATCCCGTCCGAGCTTTGAGGCATCGGCACGGACCTTGATCGTAACGGATCACTTTCAAAACCAGATCAGCCCGGAAGCAAAATCCTGCATATTAAATAGAATCAATCGCTTTGAATTATTCACGGATGGACGCTCTGCTCAGTTCGCACTCAAAAAACCAGATCTGATCATTGAACGTTCCCGCTTGATCCGTTCCCTGTCCGAGGAAGCAGTTCAGGCCGGAGTCGAGCTGACTTACAATACGCGTTTCCTGGGATTAAATCCGAATGGCTCCGGTTTGAACGTTGAAGCAGATGAAGCGGGACGCCGCAAAGAATATCACGCACAGAGCGTCGTGGGCGCTGACGGCGCTGTAAGCCGCGTGGCCCGTGCGGCTGGGTGGCCACCGGTAGAAACCGTACCCCTGGTACAGGCGGTGATCAAGTTACCCAAAGATTGTCCTCCGGACACAACGCGTGTCTGGTTTATTCCAGATGACACACCCTATTTTTACTGGTTAATCCCGGAATCTTCAGAACGAGCCGCGGTCGGCGTGATTGGCGAAAACGGTCAAGCCACCAAAATCAGCTTTGACCGTTTTCTGAGCAAAAAGGGGTTCGAACCCATTGAGTGGCAGGGTGCGAGGATTCCGGTCTATCGCCGATGGGTTCCCGTGCAAAAAACGGTAGGAAGTGCGGAGGTCTATCTGGTCGGGGACGCGGCTGCCCAGGTGAAAGTCTCCACCGTCGGTGGAATCGTGACCGGGCTGCGAGGCGCCCAAGCAGTTGCCGATGCCATCTTGCATAATGGCAAGTCGGAATTGCTGGCATTGCGGCGGGAATTAAGCACACATTGGCTGATCCGACGCACTTTGCATTATTTCGAGCAGGCAGATTATTCGAGACTGGTTGATATGCTGAATGATTCCACCCGTGAATCGTTAGGAGAAATCAATCGAGACGAATCGACACGGTTGCTCTGGAACGTAATTCGAACGCAACCCAAACTGGTGCTGATGGGACTGCGCGGTTTACTGTTAGGGAGAAAGTAAGACAAAGTTTTGACCCAGGTTTAGGCTTCTCGCAGATGCAGCAAATTGAGTAGAATTCCAGTACCGCTGGTCACTCATTTCTTAGGAACCTAGCATAGGGAGATCGACAATGCGTTTGACCGTCATTGGATGTGGCTACGTAGGACTAGTGACCGGAGCGTGCCTGGCTGCCGCGGGTCACGAAGTGTTCTGTACGGATACAGATGTCGATCGCATCGATCAATTGAAGGCCGGTAAGGTTCCGATTTATGAAGAACATCTCGACCAGGTGCTCAAGCGCGCGGTCGCCCAGGGGAAGATTTCCTATACCGCCAATTCGGCAGAAGCAATTCAGGCCGGGGAAGTCATTTTTATTTGTGTGGGCACTCCCCCAAAGAGCAGCGGAGCGGCTGACTTGTCTGCCATCGATCATGTTGCCCGTCAAATCGCGCAGGAAGCGCAGTCGTCGAAGCTAGTAGTTGAAAAGAGCACTGTGCCCGCGTTGACCGGACTACAATTACAGAAAGCGATGGCGGCCTACTCGCATGGCGGCAGCATTAAGTTTCACGTGGCTTCCAATCCGGAATTCTTACGAGAGGGGACGGCCGTAAGCGATTTCTTCCACCCGGATCGCATCGTGGTTGGCGTAGAAGATGAGGCTTCTGCCAAGAAACTACGGGAAATCTACGCTCCGATTTTAGAAAGAACCTTTCACTGCCCCATTCATGCCGGAAAGTGCCCCGCAGATCATCGCGGCGAATTGCTGATTACGACCATTAACAGCGCGGAACTCATTAAGCATGCGTCGAATTCGTTCCTCGCCTTGAAAATCAGTTACGCAAATGTCATCGCAGACCTGTGCGAACGAATTGGGGCGGACGTCGAAGAAGTGACGCACGCGATGGGACTCGATCCCCGTATCGGAACACAATTTCTCAAAGCCGGCCTGGGGTTTGGTGGTTTCTGCTTTCCAAAGGATATTCAGGCTTTCATCCATCTCTCGTCCTCTGTCGGGATCGATTTCGAGATGCTCAAGGCCGCTGAGCATGTGAATCACGAGCGCATCGATCGCTACTTCGACAAAATTCACAAGGCCCTTTGGGTCATTAAAGGGAAGCGAGTCGCCATCCTCGGATTGGCTTTCAAGGCGAATACGGATGATATTCGTTTTGCTCCCGCTCTTGAAATCATCAAACGGCTACTCGAGGAAGGAGCAGAAATACATGCGACCGACCCTGAAGCAATATCCCGCACGAGAACAGTCTTCCCGACGATTCATTACCACGACGATCCGTATGAAGCGTTAAAGGATGCGGATGCCGCACTTGTTTGCACGGAGTGGAAGATTTTCCGGGAACTGGATTGGGACAAGGCAGGAAAACTGATGGCACGACGTCTCGTGATCGACGGAAGAAACCTGTATTCGCCCCAGAAGATGCAGCAGCTCAATTTCGATTATCATTGCTTCGGCAGGCCACAGCGCTGACCCACACTTGAGGCCTACCGTCGTGCGTCTGGTTACTTGAAAGAAACTGTTTCGCGTGCGAACTGCCGGCGAAAATATTCGAGCGTATAGCCGAGGCCTTCTTCAAGCCCTACCTTAGGTTCCCAGCCCAAAAGTCTTTTGGCTTTGGAGATATCCGGGCGTCGCTGTTTTGGGTCGTCTTCCGGTAGCGGTTCGTGAATTAAGCCGGGAGCGTTCGGAAAGTTGCTCAAGATCCGTTTCGCAAATTCGTAGATGGTAAGTTCGACCGGATTACCGATGTTCGTGGGATAGTGTTCATTGGACTGACTGAGCCGATAAATTCCATCAATCAAGTCTGAGACATAGCAGAAGCTGCGGGTCTGCTTGCCATCTCCGTAAATCGTAATCTGCTGCCCACTCAAAGCCTGAAAAACAAAGTTAGGAAGTGCCCGCCCGTCGTTCAATCGCATCCGCGGGCCATAGGTATTAAAGATGCGTACGATATGCGTATCGAGACCTTGATGCCTGTGGTAGGCCATCGTTGTGGCTTCCGCAAATCGCTTCGCTTCATCATAGACGCTCCGCGGGCCGACCGGATTTACATTCCCCCAATACGTTTCTGTTTGAGGCGAAACGCTGGGGTCGCCATAACATTCGCTGGTGGATGCCAGAAGAAATTTCGCACCTTTTTCGAGTGCAAGATCAAGCGCATGAAACGTTCCGAGTGACCCAACCTTGAGCGTTTCAATCGGGAATTTCAAATAGTCGGGAGGGCTCGCGGGGGAAGCAAAGTGGAACACGTATTCAATTTTGCCATCCACTTCGATGGGCTGGTTGACATCTTTCGCCACGAACTGGAAATGGTGATTTTCTTTCAAATGGGCAACATTGATGAGATCGCCGGTAATCAGATTATCGAGCGCGAGTACATCCCATCCCTCCGACAACAAGCGGTCGCAGAGATGAGACCCAAGAAATCCCGACCCGCCGGTTACCACAGCTCTCATGCACTTCCTCCGTCGATCTAAACCCTATTTTATCGTGTTCGCGACTCGTTTAGCTAAATGAATATTTCTGCTTGCCGACATCGCCAAGACGACGAGGCATGGTTCGAGAGCCCTTCCGTAGGTATACAGGTTTTCCTGTATTTTTGAAGCCCATTATTTTTGCTCGTTCACACACACAGGGCCGGAGTTATGCTTTACTTTGCAATGTCGGACGCAGGCATCGTGAAAAAGGAATTTCCAGGTGAAGATTTCCTCGCTCAGGAATCCCGGGCCCCCTTTTTCCCCACGACTGAAGCTTGTCCGGAGAACTCTTTCTGTCCGCTGTGCCGTTTTATCATGCATGTGCCGGGATCTCGCGCGGGAACAAACCACCCTTACGTTTCTTGACCCGGAATATTCGCATGATAGACGGGAGCGAAACATGCTCGCCGACAGCACGCTGCAGGAACTCAGCCGGCAGACAGGAATCAGTGTCAGACGTTCACCTGCGGCAAACATTCCTCTCGGCCAATCGGGCCTGATTCGCCAGGAGCACGTAGCGAAGATCCGGTTGGCCTCAAGCGATCCTTCGTCCGGAAACGTCTCCGGAAGCTCGGGAAGTGCTGCGGAATTATACGATTCAGGAAAAACCGGTTTCAGTTCCTTGCCAGGCGAATGCTGGCGTGCGTTCTTATTGCGATTGAGAAGAGTTAAAGATCCAAATGGAAGACATTCGATCGGAATCCAATTGGACGATCTGACTCTAATCGGCGTCGGGGTTGTCTGGTTCTTGAATTGATACAAGGAAAGCGGGTGGAATTCCAAAATAGTCCGCACCACGAGATTGGTCAAGCAAGAAGGGAAAGAAATGAGGGGAGAAAATCACATGCCGGTGCCGCGCACGAACGTGCTTGGGGGTCAAACAAAGGGCCACGCATCGCGAGGACTCGATCCAGAAACGAAGGTCCCTGATTACAATGCACTTCTCAGAGGTGCGCGAAAGGGAGAGCCCGGTGCATTTGAGAGGCTCTGCGAACAAGCCACGCCGCGGATCTACCGGACGCTTTGCAGAATTACCAGGAATCGAGAAGATGCGGAAGACGCCTTACAGGATGCTTTAATGAGAGCATTTATCAATTTGCCGAAATTTGGCGGCCGATCGAGCTTTTCCACCTGGCTCACGCGGATTGCCCTTAACGCAGCATTCATGAAACTGCGCAGGTGCCGCTTGTCACGCGAAGTTGCGATCGATGGGCCGGACCGATTTGGCAGCGAGCAGAGCTCGTGTCAATTTAAGGACGGTGCACCGAGTCCTGAGGAAGAATACGCGGCTCAGGAACAAGTGCAGATTCTGCGGGGGGCACTGAGCGGACTGAGGCCGCGGGTCCGTGTTGCTGTAGAGACTTATCAGCTCCAAGAGCGATCACTCAAAGAAACTGCCGAACTATTGGGAATCTCTATTGCTGCGACAAAAGGGCGCCTGTTCCAAGCACGAGCCGCGCTACGCAACGGTGCGCGCGCAAAAAACATAGGGGATCAGCGAATCAGGCGCGCGGCTTGAACTTGGTCTGATTTGATTTTCTATTACAGTAGATGCGAGTAGCCGAGTCGGAACCAGGACCGATCACGGCAAAAGACCAAACACCGCTACGCTATTTGGTGTTCCAACGAAGACCCTACCGTTCGCGACGACGGGAGTGATGAATTTATTTCCTGAAAAATGGTCACGGCCTGCTGAAGCCTGGTTCGAATTATACAGTTCGGTTGCGAGATCAGTCGCGTCGTAGGCGAGAAGCTCAGCCACGGAAGTCTTGGGCGCGCTATTCATGACAACCCAAACGATCCCGTTCGCCGAACTGTCCGCCGAAATAGTCGGAGTGGCACCCGGATAATAGAATTTGGCCGCGCTCTTTGACGTTGGAGCCGTCGCTAATTTGCCGGCCACGATCGGAAATGCCTTGATCGAATCGCTAGACCCGCCGTAATACAGGACTCCATTGAAATACGCTGGTTTCGAGTACACCCCTCCAATCAGCGCTCCGTCCAGTTCCTGATAAATGTTGCTTCCTGCGGCGCTGAACTTGCCCATGCCGTCACGATCGACAATACTGATGATCCCGTCTTTGTCTGCACCCACTGCCAGATGCCGAGTCTTTCCGGTAGCATCCACTACGTCGGGGAAGAGTAAAACTCCCCCTGAGCCAAGGTCATGATCCTCGTTTGAGTCAGAGACTGTATTCGCTGGGGTGAAATAGTCCAGAAGGGTCAGTGGCACCGTCGACGACATTTTTACGAAGCAATTTCCGCAGTTTCCAAGCGACGGAAATCCGTTCGCGTCCAGTGCCGTGTCGAAATCTCCGTTCCCGATGATGAAATAAATACTGCCAGCTGAGTCGGCGGCGGGCCCTGCACCAGACATCCAGATGCCGCCTTGCTTGCCATTCGGCACCAGGTTTAATACTCCAGTCTGCTGAAGTGTGTCGGCGCTGTAGGCAATCACCCAAGAAGTGTAGTCACCTATATCGCAATGCGATGCCCACGTCGTGTAGATTGTGCCATTCACCTCAAGCAGAGCAGCGCGCTCCAGGTACCGGGTGGGATCGAATGAAACATTGCCATTGGAACTGTTTGCGCCCGTACCTGGATAGACGGCTGTGATTGTCGAGGGCCCTCCGAATAATTCCTTGCCCGTGGTCAGGTCAAGCGCGTGAATCCGCTGAAAGTAATTTCCACTTGCATCTTTGGATGCGGCGACGACGTAGATAGCGCCCCGGCTCCGATCAATTACGGGAGTGGATGTTACGCCGATTTCTGGCGAAACTGCCGTGCAACTCCGGTCGTCGCTCGTTGATTCGCCGGCCAACAATGTCGATGCCTTCCATAGATATGTGTTCGTGCTACCGCTCACGCTGTCGGCGTCGAATGCGAAGACGCTTCCATGTTCAGTTACAACGTACAAGACGTTTCGGGCTCCAATGCTAGGTATCGAAAGATTCGAGAGAAAGAGTGGCTGGCCATCCACAAGGCCGTCCACCATAAATGAGCCAAGATTGCCAAACCCGCGTTGGTTCACTGACTCCTTGGTTAGTTGTTTTTCGTTCAGATTTTGACCCAGGCGCATATTGTCGTAATGGTAGGTTGAAACATCAATGCCTGGATTTACGGTCAGGTTGGCGGCACTGCTGACTTTGACGCCCGCAGAGCTGGTTACAGTGACTTGGAACTGAGTATTGCTGTCCGCTAAGGCAGTTCGGGGAGTCGTGTACACAGCGTCATTGGCACCAGGAATGTCACTCCCATTTCTTTGCCATTGGTAGGTGAGATGGGATCCACCAGCAGCAGTCACTTTGAAAGTAGCCATTTGCAACCGATAAACTGTTTGGTCGGATGGCTGTGAGCTAATCACGAGAACTTGCGAACAACCGGACGCAGAGAAGGCGTAACAAGCAAGGAAAGTGCAAAAAACGAGTGAAGGAATATCTCCAAGGACCCTGAGACGCATGAGTTTTCACACCTTATCATTCAAGTTGATTTCGGATCAATATCCAATTGGCGTTCGGTAATCGTTTGCCAGCAGTGGAGCGACTAGAGCAGCACCCAGCGGGGCTGGGGAACATTATCGGTTTAACGATGAGTCGGATGTTTACCTCAAGCTGCTCCTTCTCGATGTGGAATCTCGTCGTTTTGCCGTGCCGTTTCCGTCGAGATATCGTTTAGTGCATCTCGCCTGTTTAGTGGAAACACAACTGCCTTAAAGGTCTTGCCTAAGATAATACAGTCGAACCATATGCTCCAATTACGCACATACCACGCCTCGAGTTCGACTCGATCCTCTAACGTAAGGTGATTTCTGCCGTTGACTTGCCAGAAGCCGGTTATACCAGGCCTCGAAGAGAGAATTGTGAGTAGCGAAACACCGATCCGACCGCGTTCCTCAGGCAAATATGGCCGCGGACCGACCAGACTCATGTCCCCTTTTAGAACATTGAGGAGTTGGGGGAGTTCATCGAGACTCCATCGGCGCAAAAACCGACCGAAGCGTGTCAGACGGGGATCATGAGTCCGGAGCTTGGCATACTTGCGCCACTCTTCAGCTGCGGATGGATTATTTGCAAGATGATCCGACAGGACGTGTTCAGAATCAACGTGCATACTGCGGAACTTGATACAGCGAAAGCTGCGCCCGTTGTGACCAAGCCTTTCCTGAAGGAACAGAACCGGGCCACCAGAATCCAACTTGACCAACACAGCCAGTATCAGACAGAACGGCAGAACCATCAGTGAGATTGCAGAGCCAAGTACGAGATCAAAACTCCTCTTCAGCCAACTATTCCACGGTTTCGCGAGGTTATTTGCGAGTTTCAGCATCATTAACCGCTCGCTAAGAAAACCGTCGATCTTCAAATTCATCGAGGGCAGTCCCCACAATTGGGGGACAACGTAGATGCTCTCGCAGTAGGGCTGCAAATCATGCACAAGGCCCAGCAACTGTTCGTCTTCCAAATAGGGCATGGCGATCAGAACGTCCCGCGCCCCCGTCTTGGCCAACTGCTCAGAAACGTCACCCAGATTGCCAAGAACGACGATGGGTTGCTTACTGCTGGAACCACTGAAAGATTTGTTCCTGCTGAGTGGATTGTCATCGAGTACGCCAACGACTTCATACCCCAAAACAGGATCGGAAGTCAGCCCGCGAATTGCCAATGTTGCCGTTCCGGTGGCACCAAGAATTAGAATCCGCTTGCGCCAGAGGCCAATCGCGCCCAGGGCCTTCTTGCTCCAAAAGCGCGCCATCGGTAATGCCACAAGAAGGATCGCCCCCGTCAAAAGGATCGTCAATCGAGACAAGACCGGGCTGCGCTGAAGTAAGGCGATCGCCGCAAAAATCACCATCAAGCCCGAGACAGTTGCTTTGATGAGG
The DNA here is from genome assembly GCA_963831545.1 of uncultured Acidobacteriota bacterium. Lineage (GTDB taxonomy): Bacteria > Acidobacteriota > Terriglobia > Acidiferrales > UBA7541 > Acidiferrum. The sequence goes on along the minus strand of CAWHQX010000015.1, from coordinate 71,767 downwards.
TGACCGGTTTCATTCCACAGTGTACGGCGTTGGGTGTAAAGCCCCTCAACCCCAAGAAAAAGAACGAGCAAGAGCCACAGCCAACCAAAACTCAAATAATGCCTTAACGAAAGCTTCAAAGGCGGAACGTGGGCGTCAACGAGCGGCAGCCAATAGGCCCGCAGAAAGATTGCTGCCCTTAAAGAGGCAAGAATCGCCAGAGCGTCAGCAAGGACGAGACAAAGGGCGCAAAGCGCCTGACGATGGTAGCTGAATCGTCTCGATCTGCTTTGAGTTCCGTTTGCTTTCGGGTGCAGTGGCGCTGGCGCCATCGCAGCAGTGGACATTGATCTCCTGTCGAAACCAGGCCTGCACTATCTATCTACAGGATATGAAAAGAGTCAATAGTAGCGAAAGGAAAAAATCTGGCGCTCCTATAGGAATGACAACGGTGGAGAACGAACCAGCGAGCCTGCGGTGTCGTGGGAATCAGGCGTTCCTGCCTACTCCACAAAGCGCTTTCCGTTGGCCGATCGAGAATACTCTGGAGAGTCAGGGATGCGATCAATCGGCATTGGAGCCAAGAGGCTCAACCGCTTCCTGTCCTCTCAACACCTGCGAGTAAAGCCCGACATGCTCTCGCACCACTTGCTCCCAGCTGTAGTTGGAGCGCGCCCTGCACTCCGCTTTCTTGCGGAAATCATTCACGACCTCGGGATTGTCGAGAAGGACCTGCAGCTGTCGACGTAGATCTTCCGGCCCATCGTTTCCCTGATAGCTGAACCCGGCGTCCGAAATTACCTCAAGGTTTGACGCTGTATCGTTCACAAGAACACAGTTTCCGAATCCCATAGCTTCGACCAAAGCAGGGTGAGTCCCACCGACTTCATCTGGCAGAACAAATAAATAGGCATTCTGTTGAAGTTGCGCGTAGCCGACCCCATAGACTCCACCCGTAAAGATGACACGCGGATCCTGTGTCGATTTTAATGACCGAACGTACGCTTTCTCCCACGGGTCATGGCCGACGACGACGAGCTTTTTGTCCGTATGAGTCTGTTCGAAAGCGCGTATCAGATGATGAATATTGTTTTCAGGCACCAGGCGACCGACAAAAAGGACGTATTCTCTAGGTTTTAGTGCGAACTGGTCCAGCCACTCCAGCCCATCCGACTTTGTTTCACGAATGCCGTAGGTAATTAGGGCAGTTGATGCTCCATAGACCTCGCGGTAGTAACGTACAACCTCCCGTGAATCGCCTATTAATCTGTGACAAAACCAAACGGCGAGGCGCTCTGAATTTCTCAAGTACCACCGCGCGAATGCCCCCCATTTACTGCGCTGCCAATCCGTCCCATCGACAGAACACACTACTTTCATGCCCAGGAGGCGAGGAATTGGCGCAAAGAGAGTTGAACCGGTTATAAAGTAGTGGACAACATCCACCCGGTGAAAGACAACGTGAATCGTAGACAAAAAGACATGCACGATCGTGCTTAAATTCTTGGACTTCAACGTAGGCAGCGTGACGAGCTGGACCCCCTCGTAATCGGAAGAGGGATATTCACTCATCCCGGAACGGTTATACACCACAACTTCATGACCTAGCCTCGCCAATCCGCGGGAGATCTCATCCACGGCGGTCTCGAAACCTCCGTTTTGCGCTGGAATTGCCTTAATTCCGATCATTGCGATCCTGAGTTTTCGTTGCATAATATTCAGCACAGATCTCCTGGCAACTACGATTCTCTTTTGATTATCGTTTTAGATATCCTGGATGTATTGAATGACTAGATAGAGCTTCACGCCGAGCTGTTCCTCGAATGCGACAGCACAGATCGCTCAGTAAGGCCCATGAGTTACAAATTGCGCAATTCACTCTGCGGCTCCTTCCGAGCTGTCCTGCTGTCCGGAGATAATTTTCAGAAGCTCAGGCGCCTTCTCCCTGACATTCTTGTTCAACGCTGTGCCAAAAACTAGGTTTAATGTCCCCATTGCTGCATGGTATACCGAATCCACTGACACCAATCGCAAACAGTACGGTTGGTCAAAGATACAGTAATCAAAGCACGGTCGACACCACAGCTCCCGCCGAATTACGATTTGATGATCCTTGCCGACGGGCGCAAACCACTCCGGCTGGGTTGGCCCGAAAACCGCAACAACGGGTACAGACATCGCGCTGGCCATGTGCATGGGCCCAGTGTCGTTACAGATAAGGACTCTGCATTCAGCGAGCATCGCCAAGAAATCCTGCAACGGAAGCTGCAAAGGAATCAATCCTTCGAGACTTGGAGCCTCTTCCGCTCCTGCGTCCTGAAACCAGAGGATTCGGATGGGAAAGCTCCTGCTCAACCTTCGTGCCACTTCTAAGAATCTGTCGTCTCCCCACTGCCGAACTTTATTCCTCGCACCACTATGGAAGCCGACAAGAACTTCTCCCTGCTCCACACCCAGTTCCTGTAAGCGCTTTTTCGCCCCCTCACGCTGTGCCGCACTAAGTTTTAGTTCAGGTTGCCTGTCAAATATCGGTTTATTCAAATACTCGAGCAGGTGCAACCATCGTTCCGAGTAATGCGGCCGCAAAAGGTCGGGCGGAACGACATCTGTTAGCAGGGATCCGCCGTGTGCAAATCCGTATCCCAGCCGGCGTTTTATTCCGCCAGCCCACAGGATGAAAGACTCGCGAATATCCGCCCTAGCCACGAAGCCCAAATCAAATTCTCTTGCTCGCAATAGTCGTAGACACTGAAACAAGTCTATCCAGTTTTTAGACAAATACTTTTTCCATCGCGACATGTGCGACGCCCATGGCACTGTAACCGGAATTATCTCATCAATGAATTCCTGCCCTTTGGCCATGGGCACTGTGCGAGGACTGGCCAGCAGCACGATGCGTGCATGGGGAAAATGCAACCGGAGGTTTTTTAGAAACGGCGTTATCATGATGAAGTCGCCCAAGTTCCAATATTCCACAACGAGGATGTTCAACGGTTCTTTTGGCAACTCATGATGCTTTCGATCCGTAATGTAGAGAAGCGGCCGCAACAGATTTTCAAAGAGCCAGCTAAGAAAAAGTCGCACCGGCCCGTACCGCACGAGGGACGCACGGGCAGCAAGATCATTGCCTCTATGAGAAAGGGGAGGTTTGGAGCTCAATTCCTTGTCCTGAACTAACGGTAGAGACTTCAATTAGACTTTGAGGTGTCTTACGTTAGGGTGTTGCGCCCGAATGGAGTGATGCGGTCGGGAAATTCTCCGATCCCGCAATTCTAACCGAACCCGGATTTGCGCCAAGCTTCCAGGTCTTGATCCTGCGCCGAGGTTGTCGCACCGAGGTATCCCACAATTTCAGGAATCACTTAGGACTGAGATTCCGCCCTCATCCTTGACTTGAGCACCCGTGCGGGAACCCCGGCAGCTACACTATACGGAGATATTTCGCCTCGAACGACAGAACCCGCTCCTATAACACATCCTCGACCAACATGTGAGCCGTCCAGAAAAACCACATTCGATCCCACCCAACAATCATCTTCGATGACAATTCCCTGCCGTCGCGTACCCTGCTGTTTGATGGAAATATCCGTCCGCTCATAGTTATGGCTTTCGGCGTGGAACGAAACATGTTGCCCCATAATTACGTTCGTGCCGATCTCGACAAGTCCTGATGCCCCGATGAAGGAATAAGCGTCCACCGATGAATTGTTGCCCATCCGAACCCCAGCTCCTACATTTGCCGGCGAGCTGGCGCGCACAATGGAATACGCACCGATCGCGACGTTTTCTCCGAACTGAATACCTTCGCTTGAAAGTCCGTCAATGATTACTCCGCGCTCGAGCGTCACCCCTTTGCCGAAACGGATCAATGCGGCATTGCGTAGATTCACGTTTGGAGCCATATACACAAACCCAAATCTTCGCTGCAGCACGAGGCATTTCGTTGCCCCCCTAATCAACCAGACGGAACGACGAAGCATCGTTGCTAAGAGCAAGCTGAGAGGAACTGATCGGTCCAACCGATATTCGTGTCCCTTGAAACGGCTCAGGAGCGCATCCAAACTGCTGTAAACAGCGTCAGTCATTCCTAAAATCCTCGGCGGGGTTACGGCGTCAGGTGAGCCCAGTTACGACGTACTTCGGAAAACCGCCGAAACTTGTCGCCGACTTTCCCGTTCCGCGTTACACCGTACAACAACCCATAGGCCAGAATCCGCGCAACGAGCCCGGATCGCAGAACAAAGTTGGCCATTCGGCGCTCTGCGGGTCCCGAGAACTTTTGATGATAGCTGCGAAATCCAGCATAAAGATTGCCCATTCGACTTATCCCGAAGCCACAGAAGTGGACGTATCGAGCATCCGTGCACTGAACGACGGCAAGACCACGCTCGGCAGTGCTACGGCAGAAATCCACATCATTCCCAAATAGGAAATTCTTTTCGTCGAAGCCTCCGATTTTGTTCCAGTTTTCCAGGCTGGTCATTAAGAACGAACCTTCAACCCAGTCCACCTTGAACGCATTTAGCTCACGTGGTCCGTAGGTCACTTGGGGCTTGGTCCATAGGTTTCGAAACAGCCAAAGGCGCCACCAAGCGGGGAAATGGCCGGCGGAAGGACGCAATTCCTGTGAAGCCGTGTATGCTTCCGCTCCCACTACGCCGATTCTTGAGTCAGAGGCAAGTAACCGAACAGAGGACTCCAAATCTGAGAGCAAGAGAGTGTCGACATTTAATAGCAGGATATATTTTCCCGTGGCATTCCTTGCCGCCAGATTATTCCCCGCGTTAAATCCAAGATTTTTCTCGCTTCGAATCAACCGCAGCCATGGGTATCGATCTAGAACTTCTTCGTCCACGGGTTCCGAAGAACCGTTGTCGATCAAAATAACTTCGAACGAACAGGAAACATGCTCCAGGATCGATTGCAGGCATCCTTCTATGTATTTCTGGTCATTGTGGGTCAGGATAAGAATTGAAAGTGTTGGAATACTCATGGGGACAATTCTCGAATTGCGGCCTACTTTGTCCAGGAATTTGATTTCGCCTGCGTTACGAACACAAACGAATCTTGCATTGCGAACTCTAAACGGTCGCAGCTTGAGGGCAGTCTGGGCTCATGCCTGTCGCGTTACTTCCATGCTGCGGCTTCGTTCCGCATGCATGTCACGGGCGTATCTATGCATCAAGGCAGGCCAATCCGTTAGAGGAGCCAGCGCGCTATAATTCAGGTGTGTTGCGATTGCGGGGACAGGCGCCCAGAGTTTCATCTTTTCCCCGAAGAAAATCTGGCGCCAGCCGAATCTCCATGCGTTTATGATTACTTTTGCAAAGAGTGTGTCTTTGACTGCGAATCCCAAAAACTGGACCGGGTTGAAAAGCGATTGCTTGGTCAAGCTGAGCCACAAACTGCAGTCGAAATTCCCGCTGTTGTAGCTCTGGAACACCTGACGCGTTCGCTGCAGCGTTTGCTTACGCGTCATGAATGTCAGGCACGTAGCAGCCGCAGTTCGCCAGTGACATTGGCCGCTAACCCTCAGCCATGTCGCACGCCGGTGAATTTCTAACGTGTAACAGTCTAAATGGTCATAGGGAGTGACGAAGTGCACATCCTCGCTGGAACGCATAAATTCAAGCATCCGTGAGAGTTGATTCGGCAAATACACGTAATCGTCCTCTGCGAAATAGACCAGTTCGCTCTCCTCTTGTTCGAGCAAAATCTCTATCTGTTTCGCAAATGTCGGCTGATTACCCACTCCTTTCAGCCGACAAAGCACCAAATCCTCGGGATCGAAGTATTTCTCAAAGAGTCGCGCGTATTCCTCCGGGCACCCATCGAGCAGCACCCAAAGCTTGACACGTAATGTGCCGAGTGACTCCTTAAACGACCGAAGACAGATTTCTGAAAGCTGGAGTTTATCGTCACTGAAAGGAAGTCCGACTGCAGTGCGTGCCAGTCCAGGGTAAATCCGATATGCTACGGCCAGATCGTAGCGGATCATTGCGACCCGCCGGATAAAGCTGGACTCCATCGCGACACTACTTTCCAAAGAGGCCCACCAAGGTCGGTTCGAATCAGGGTTACCGTTCCGTTAACCGTCAAAGAACTCATCCCCATTAAATCGATGTTTCCCCCCGACCCAAACGCCGCTGGCCCGGCAAACGTAAAGAACGTAACCATCTCTCCGGGACCCAAGCTGCTCTGGATTGTAGTGATCGGGGTGGTAGAAGGATTCAGGCCGACCGAATGGACGCCCTGAATATTGATTGTAGTTGCGGGAGCGACCTGCATGGTAAGTCCGGAAGTAGGTGGGACGTTCGAAGTCATCGGGTGATATAGATTATCCCGATAGGCCACGCTGGCAAAATTCATCGCTTTCACGACCGCATCGGGATTGCCAAACAATTCGTTGTTCGCAAAGACGATCCCCTCGGCATTTGTGGTCATAATATTCAGATCGTATCCAGTTCCGCTATTGACGCCCACATTCCCAGCAAAATAGGAATCGGTGATCGTCAAGCCATGGGTGCCGATATTGGTATTATTGGTTATTTGATAGCCAGCCCAAAGTTTCTCGTGATGAGCGCCATAAAATATAAGATTTACACCGCCATCGATCTGAACCGCTAGACCAGCTGTCTGAGATACCAGACCCTCAAAGACAATGCTGATTGGATAACCAACAATCCCACCGGCAAGCCCGCCCATGTAGATATTGGTGCCGTCTCCCAACGCTTGTCCGTCAAATTGACAATTTCTGAAACGCAGTTCAAAAACCGCCCCTTCCAGCCGGAGGGCGTTGCCTCCTCCAGGTGTTCGATAAACAACGACATTGTTAAACAGCAGCCATTGAGAGGCTGCACCGAAATTATCGGTCCGTCCCTTAACGTGGATTCCGATGCCCGCAAAACCCTCGAGGTTAATATCATTAATGGTCGAATACCATAATCCCGTGTTGACGGTCGAACTGGTGTCTAGAAAAAAGCCGTCCTCACTGGTATTTCCGGCGGATCCGTACAGACGGAAACCGCTCAGCTCCACGTTCGTGGCCGGGTCATTGTTTGTCTGCGGGATCACGAAGACCGGATTGTTGCCGTTGACGGACTGAAGGATGGTTCCGTTACCGACAAAGGTCCCCGATCCTCCCATTCCGATAATCTTCAGAGACTTTCGCAACATGACCTGATTCACGGTGTACGTGTATGGACCGAGGTAAATCGTGATTGCTTTCGTGCCGGGATCAATATTCCCCAGATTCAGGTTCACATTAGGAGCAACCGCATAGATGATGCAACCATTCGAGGGGCAGGCGGTTATCGCTGCTGAAACTCCGCCGGAGAATCGGTCTGCAAACAGGACGTTCGAGAGATTCTGCAAGCTCACAGAACCGCTCTGATCCACGATTTGCGAGTCTGACAGGGTTCCGGCTCCAGCAAACTTCGGTATCGTATTGATCGTTTCTCCTGCTGAGGTAAGCCCGGCCGCCCTCGACGCAAAGGTAGCTGCGTTCGTTGCAGCAGCGGTAGATCCCGCTACGCCGAGCGGAGCGTAAGCGGGAGCTGGACCCGTGAGCGCACCCCCTGGAATGGCCCTCACAAAAGCGGATGGCGGCAAGCCACCGAGAGTCTGTGCATTCTCCGCCTCGAGCGAGTAAGGCACGCTGACAAGCTTTACCCTTGCCTCTTCTTCTCGTCCCGGCAACAGCGCCAGTATTCCCAACCAACGGGGCTCCCCCGACTTAAATAGCTCGACTGGAATTCCCTCGTTGCTTGTCACTCCGAGCAATACGTCATAATGCCCTTGCGCATCCACTTGCGTATTCTGCACTTCCTGCCATAGCGGAGTTCCACCGGTTGAATCTTCGTAGATGACGAATTGAACCGCCACAACTCCCGTCGGCGGGACGGACGAGAAGTTCTTCAAGGTCCCGCCGAATTTAAGGAGATGCGGTATCGGATGAGTGCAACCATTTGACTCGTTCGTGCACTGCGCTGCACCCTGAAACGAGAGGAGGGTCAAGAAGAAAAACACCAAGAGCGTTTTGGCTACCGGATTCATCTGTCCTCCGAAGATTGCAGGCTGCTTGGCAGCGACAGCGATAGAGTTTGCAGTCCCCACGTTTTTCAAAGCAATGCTCTCCGCAAAATCGGCACGTTAGGATGAGCTTGAACGGGTTTCCGGGAGCGCAACCTCATTTCGCTTCTCCCATCGACAAATTGCCTTCTACGTTTTGTGCAGCATTTGAGCCATCTCTAACTACAAAATAATAGTTGCTGTGAAATCGGCCTTCGGAGGAATCGTAGCGCTCCACCGCCACCACTCGCGCTCCGTGAGTGGAAATAAATCTCTCAACCTGACTTCGAGAAACTCCATTGATTTGTATCGGGGCCAGTCCCAACTTCATGAACAACCAAGACTGCGGAATTCCAATCGAAGCGAGCAGGGCCCAGACTCGTCTTCTGAGTTGAATGCGCCTTCGAATCGGAACTTCGATCGGGAGCTGAAACACAACCACGCCATTGTCCTTGGCAACCCGAATAAACTCGGCAATGTAGCTCCGGATGATTGCTTTCGTGGGGAGGTGCTGCAGAACAAGCACTGTGAAGATGAAATCAAAGTTCCGGTCAGCAAACGGAAGCACTGCGCTTTTATTTGTGACGAATTTACAGTGCGGGACATCGGCATTGTATTTCCTGGCCAGAGCGACCATATTCTCTGAAACATCTACTCCCGTACAGGACTTGAAAGAGCTTGCGAATGCTCTTGTCATTCTCCCTACGCCGCACCCGAAATCGAGGAGCTCTCCACGGGCAATCTTGAGGTGGTGAGAATTGCACATCGCCAAAACACGCTCAGCTTCGCGTTCCCCTGTGGCGAAGAATTCTTCGGGTTCCCATTTCCCAAATTTCTTCTGCGGATCGGAGAGAATAGTCCAAAGCGGGTCAAGCTTCGCCAACACGTTCCAGTTAGACATTTGTCAGAGCCCCGTTGAGCATATCGAGTGCGTTCCCCTTACTGTGCTGACGCTTCTAAATCCAAATTAGCATTACTCGTAAGAATCGAGGCGGACGCCAGAAATCCCAGGTGAACCCAGAAAAAGGCCAAAATCGTGCCATCGGTCGACTGAAAGGAGATCCCATAAACCAGCGCGCCCGCCGAAAGGCCTAGCAGTATCGGAAATCCCGGATTCGAGCTGATCAGGTTTCGGCGAATCCGCAAACAGAGGGTAATCAGAAAGCCAACGAAAGCGGTCAGCCCGATCAGTCCGACGTCATGAAGAATTCGGAGAGGTGCATTTCCGATCCAGGTCTTGTCGCTTGACCATTCAGGGATGTATCTCGCCCAGTCGAATGACAGATTGAAGCTGGCCGTGCCGCTCCCCAACAGAAGGTGATTTGGTACTTCCTGTAGGGCGTCGTGGATGACAAGTACGCGTGATATGGCCGTTCCTTCGGTCAAGCCCTGATAGACGAGATCACCGATCCTTTCCTGCATGACACCGCCAACCGCAGAATACGCGATCACTAGAATGAGCCCTAAACTCATCACGAAGACGATTGATCGATAGGGGCGGTCCTGCCGTAGATGGCGTGTTCTCCAGAATACCCAGCCAATCGAGATGATCAGTGCGACGAGAGCCGCACGAGAAAAACTGCTTATCGCGGCAACCGTAGCGACAAGGAAACAGATCAGAGAGATAATCCGGTACTTCCCATACGTCAGATAAAGGGCAAGGAATAAGACCGCGATGCAAGCTGAATAGGCGCCAAATAGATTTGGCTCAAACATCGTGCCATACGGGGCCGCCACCTTCTCTAGGTACGCTCCAACTTCCATGCCCGTCGACGTTCCGAACATCTGATGCGATCCGTAGCAAAGCAGCCCGTAAACCACTTCGGAAATCCCAACCCCCATGAAAATCTGAAAAGCGCCTCTAAGTACTTTCAAATCGTCCACAAGAAATCGAACCAGAAAATAAGGAGCAACTGCCAGATTATTCTGAAACGCCCAACGTATCGTTGTGGCCGGTGATGAGGAGCCGAATCCAGAACTCACATAGTTGATGACCACATAGGCCAAAATCCAGTAATCCAGTTTATCCAGGGTGCTACTTCGTTTCCGGAGCACGAGCCAGATGCCCATAACCAGTGCAAGGGTCCCGGAAACAAAGTGCTCCGGTCGCGCATTCCAACCGAAGATCGAGACAAAAAACCTCGGCGTGGCACTTGATCCGATCAAAGCAAGCAGCGCTCCATAAGGCCAGCGAACGGCGATAAGGGAAAAAAACGCTGCTCCTGCCATGACCCACCCAATCCACGAAAGGTCCTCCTCCAGTGCAATCTTACATACAACCACCATCGCGGCAACGCCCACCAGAGCTTGAATCCGTCGCGCTAACCTTGAATCCCACCAGCTGACTGAAGGACAGTCCAACATAATAACTACTCGCTCCCGGCTTGGCGCATGAATAGCATTCCCGTTTAACTCTGTACGCCTATCACGGAGCAACATAGGAGGACTCTGTCAGTCATGGGAATTGCTCCGTTCTTGTGGCCGGCCGAGAAAAATAGCGTGGCCTAATTCGACTCTCACAGAGTCTTGCGCCTCATAACGAAATCAGGAAGCTCGGCCAATGGATGGACATCCACATCAAGGCTTACAGGAGCTATTTCTTCTTGGCTTCAAATAACATCTGATAGGCAAACATGCCGGGAGAGAGGTAGGCGAGTGACTGCCAGGCTGGCCTGGCATGTCCATTCAACCTTCCACCAATGGCGGGATGAAATCGAGCAATGCGGTAGCCAGACATCTCGATCAAAGCTCTCGCAGTCCTGGGCGTGAAGAATCTCAGATGAGTATGGTCCAGGGTACCTCCCAGCTGATAATTAAATTCTCCAAACAGAATCTTCAGCCGGGTGATCCAATGAACTATATTGGGCAGGGAAATGACCAACGATCCATCTGCGGTAAGAATCTCTCTCAAAAGAAGCAGCGTCCTGTTGGGCAATACCAAGTGCTCCAGCACATCCCCGAGAAGTACGACATCGAAGTTCTTTTCTGAAAGCTGTGCAATCCAACCTGGTTCGTTTAGGTCCAGTACATGGACAGCGCGGCAGTAAGTTCGCGCCAGCTCAGCCGCAGCAGGATCGACTTCGATTCCGGTTACAGAACAGCCTCGTCCAACCAAATCGCGCGACATGTAGCCTGTCGAGCATCCGATTTCGAGTACTCTTTTCCCCTCACCAACCCACTCCAACAGTATGCGATATCGGTCGTATTCATCACCAGGCTTGACATTACCATCCCCATACCGCGAGCTCGCGCTGGAATGTCCCAGCATTCCAGTCTCAACGGAACGGACGGAGTTTTCAGGTAAGTTTTCTTGCCGAGTCATCTTGGCGCCACCAGAATGTAGCAATACTCGTTTCGACGAAGAGGGCAGCGACAGTCCGAACCGTTAAGCTGCCTTCGAATTTCATTCCTCTAGGCTCTATTCCATTCCGCGTTGATTTCTAGGGAAACTGCTGTGCCATCGCACGTTCTTCTGGGGACAGGACTAAAAACCAGGAGATTAAAACAAACCCCAATATTGTCGACAATACGAACAAGCCCTTCACCTCCCAACCGTGAAGCATACTGGCAATCGCAAATGCGCTTAGGGTGCCCCCAAATAGTAGAAGCATCTGAGATCGAACCGAGTGCTGCATAGGCAGCAACCGCTCTGCGAAGACAAAGAGGACCAAGGCGTCGATGGCAACTCGTCCCGTCCAAGCTATCGCGGCACCTTCAATTCCCCGGAGTTTGATCAGCCAGAATAAGGCAACCAAGTACACCGGCAATTCGACTAGGTGAATTATTGCCGTCAGATCTGGTCTCCCTGCACTCTGTACAACCGCGAATGGCGCCGCTGCCAAACAGTTGATAAACACTCCGACGGCCAGCCATTGGAGAACGCGACTGCTATGTAGTGCAAATTCGGCTCCGAGCCAAAGCTTTAAGCCGTCCCCGGCCAGAACAAAAACAAGTAGAATGAGCGGAAACAAAGAAAGCAGAAGATATTTTACACTCCGGGCATAAAGCGAAGCTGTCCGGCTGCGGTCTTGCGCAAAGCTTGTAGAAAAGGCCGGAAACAAGACACCCAGCAACGCCCCCGGAATGAGCCAGAACTTTGTTACCACTTCGTACGGCGTCGTGTAATAGGCCACCGCGCTGACAGAAAGGAGTGATCCAATCATAAACCGATCCAAGGACACCATCAGCGGACCGACGACGTTAGAGACTGTCAGCCAGCTACCGAAGCGGAGCAACGGAGCTACCGCCGCACGCTGCAAGTAGATGCGGTGCCGTAAACTCGGGATGACACGAAGGCAAACCGTGAAATGAGCGCCCCAAGCGACGACACGACCCGCAAGCAGAACAGCCACGACGGCCAAAAGACTTTTAGAAAATGGCAAGACCAACAATGGCCCCGCATAGCCGAACACACCCATCGGAACGCGCAATGCATTTATGATCCCAAATCGCTGATACGCCTCTAATAAACCACGCAGGGCTACGGTACTGATTACAACTGGAACTGAAAAACCGAGTAGGTAGAACCCCTTTAAGACTTCGGCCTGCAATTCTTCCGGAATCCTTAGTGCACGATGTATCAACCAAGGGGATATTCCAAGAATGGCTGCTGTACCTACAAAACCCAAAGCGAGCATGAGCGCCAGCGACGTCCATACCAGTTGGGGAATTTCATGCTCCTCCCCTGTACCGAGTTTCCTCGCTACCAATTGCGTCAGGGCACGCCCGAGACCCATGTCAAAAAGGCTAGCGTAGCCGATCACAGCCCACGCCAGTGCCAACACTCCGAAACGATCCTTCCCAAGCCCGTGAATTAGAATGGGAATGGAAAACACCGCCACGATCATCGGTGCCGCGTTACCAATCAGATTCCATGCCGTGTTGCGCGCCAAAACTCGGCCGCTCGTGAGGTGCAAATTTTTTGGCGTCGCAGCAACGGTCATAGATCAGTTAAAATTGGTAACTCGGGAGCGCAGAGGACCACTGGATACAGCTTCGCCCCGTCACCCACAGAGGCAATCCCCCTTTAAACTATTTGTTTACAACTGCTTGCACTCAAATTCGTGGCAACTGGTCTTTATTCTGGATCTCCCCATCGCTGCCATTCTGACGCGTGAGCTTCACCCACACGCGACTCGTCCATGCGTTAATCCGCGAACCATTGGGCGGTGACCATGGCATCCTCGCGCCAACGGTCCGAAAAACTTCCTGGACAAAAAGTTTTCCCGGCTCTTGGGGATTCACTTCGGCCCAGAGTTCTCGGCCAAACAGAAACACGGCAGTGGTAAGGATCGTTAGGCATGTAGACATAAATATGATCACCAAGCGTGGCGGATATGACTTGCGCTCGGGCAAATTGGCCGGGTCGAGTACTTTGACACTGGGAATTTCCTTAGCTTCCTGAACCTTGGCTAGCTCGAACTGTTGAGTTAACGACTCATACACTGCTTCCTGAATCTGGACCCGCCGGTAAAGATCAGCATACGTCACTCCGAGGAGCGGCAGATTCCGGAGGGAGGGATGCGTCGAGTCCGAGGAGTCAGATACCGAACCAGACTTCTCGGACGCAGTCCCTCCGAGCTTCTCCATCTGCGCACGCAATTCATTTATTCGCCCTTGAACTGCTCGAACCCGCACATTGCTGTCGGTGTAGATTGCCTGTAATCCTCTTAGCTCCGCTTCTGCAGCGATCAGCTGACCTTCAATCGTTGCGGCACCCTGCAACATGGCGCGGGCCTCTTCCTTGAGATCGATGGTCTTGTTTTTGCTCGCAAACTGGCTGAAATCCTGCGACGCCTGATCGAGATCCCGTTTCACACCGGTGAGTCGGTCCTCTAGAAACACTCTCTCGCGGTGAGCAGAAGAAGTAGACAACTGGGCTACCAGCTGATTCAGTTCCTCGATATAGGCACGGGCGAGGGCCGCTGCACGCTTCGGATCGCGATCTGTAACAGTAATGGTAATGATTCCGCTCTTCCGATCCTCATCGATGCCCGTACTCTGAGCGAGCTTCTGACGTGCATCCTGCTCGTAGCGGATTCCATACACCTGACGTAGATTGAACCGATCAATCAGTCGATCCTCTACGGTACTGCTGCGAAGAATTCCCACAAAGAGTGCGCCTGAAGTTTTAACCCCGAGTAAGTCTCCGGCTAAGGGGGCTAATCCTCCTGCACCGCTACCGGCTTTATTCGACAACGCGGCCAGCATCGCGATAGAACCCGATTGGTTGTCCGGCGGCATCAGTTGGGTCGTCGATTCGTAGCGTTTTGGAATGGAGAAAGCGAGGACGATTCCGGCAAGCAGGCCCACGAGCGCAGACCTCTTCAACACCTGCCTCTGTCTCCAAAGTGAGTTGGCTCGTGCGAAGACTTCTGACTTCCTGTCGGGTTGCAGGACATCGGCGGATACAACGGCCCCCTGCGCAGTCAGAAGGACTATGTCCCGATGTTTTTTTTCGCTTATCTCAGTCACTGGTCAAGTAATCCGAGCTCTGAGCCATTCCTCAGAATCGATTTGCTGCAAAATCAAGGTCCTCCACCCGAACGTGGCCGGCAGAACTGTTTTATACGAAGATATCACATGTCGCACGAGGTATCCTCTCAAACTGAGACGCTGAGGTCGGTGAATCCGAACAAAGGACAACTTACAGTGTTTCTATTAGACTGTGCTCTTCCTAGCCTTACCTCTCGCGTAAGATTGGGCAACCGAAACACAAACAACTCTCGCGCAAGCGGATGACAACAAAAACACGATAGATTCAATCTCCATGCCGCAAAATACCATGTGCTACTGAGACGGCGACGAATAAGCGATGGGCCTCCAGCGGCAGAATTCCACTATCCCCTTTTAAATGAGCCATCTAACGATCTAACTCCCCCTCAGAGAAAAGATGCGCTACTTCTTCCACTTTTCCGGCCAATACTGCACTCCAACTGAAGATGTCCAGTTCCGCTGCAGACCAGTCGCGAGAGCAGGGGCGTTCCACTGCTCATATTGTACGAGGGTAGTGATGTTCCACTCTTTCTTAAACCACAGATTGAGATTGACGGACGCGTCGTGGATCGTTTCACCATGCGGAATAAAATCGCTCGAGACCCGTTGATTTCTGTATCCAAATTGTAGACTAGTCTTCGGAGTAAACCAGTACGTGGACCACGCTTGCACACCGTGCGCTTCGCGCCCGACCCAGCTACCGACAATGTAGCCAAGATTCGTATACAGATCGTGGTAGAACAATTCCCAATAGATGTATTGCCCTCCGTTGCTCCGCGATGTCGCTATATCGGTATAGGGGGCTTCGACGCGCAGGTCGAGCTTGTTGAAGTGTGGAAATTTGCTGAGATAAATACCGGGACTAACAGCCGCACGGCGCGGGGCATCGACCGGCGAAGGATCATCAGGAGTCATGGAATCCGCATACAGAGTTAGCCAATTCCGCACAAACGGCAGTCGGTAGGAAAACTCGAAGCCACCATTTCGTTTACCAGGATTGTCCCAAGATTCGTAATTGACCGAAGAGCTGTAGGCGAAGAAACTGTGAAAAATTGCCGACGGGGTCATCGCTCGGCCCGTTCCGCCAAATGTTGTGGTTGCGCTAAAGCCCAGCATCACGTTTTCAGTTGGCTTAAACGCAATTTTTGTGCCGTGCATCAGGGGACGCGTGGGGAACATATTTCCCTGCGGCCGACCAAAGAAAAAATCAATGTTCATGGGGCCCAGATACTTGAGAATCCAGGGCAGATAGAATGGAGTGATCTTGCTAAGGCGAAATGTGTACATCGGCAGAGCGTTATCACTGTAGAGGAATGCGCCTCCGTAGTCTGGCCCCCAATAGAGTTGCTGCCTACCAAAACTGAAATCCCAGCCTTCAATATTCGTGCTGATATAGGCTTGCTGGATTACAAATTGATTCGTTGTATCAACTGGTCGATACGGTTGCAGGGGGTTTTGGTCGACGTTTGCAATGATTTGGCGTACCGAGAGAGGATAGCCAGGTGCCGATGGCGCGTACTGATATTCGCCATCTACATAAATGGCAAATCGGCTAAACGTGGTGTAGCCAGAAAAGCCTGTGACGTTGTTTATTCCCTCCTGAAAAGGACGACCATTGTCATTGATGATCGTCTGTCCGAAGTGGTAACTGTCGTCGAGAGGGCGCCCGTTGATCCCCATTATTCTGGTGTAAACCGATTCCACCTTCGCGGTGGCCACCGGACCATTTTCAAACGCGGCAAATTCAGTTGCGAACTCGGCACGCAGATCAGCGACGATCTCGTCCATTTGCCCTGTCTCAGCTCGATCCTGAAGGCTTTCGGCAGCTTCGTTCGTGAGGTACGCACACTGAATGCGGGTCCAAGGCCTCAGCCCGAGGTAATCCGTATGGACGAGGCCGCGAGCGGCTAAACGCTGGATCGCTGGATAGACCCAACTGTCCAGTGGGACAAAGGGAGTACCGGCGCTTTCAGCAGATGGATGCAGGTGATTCCTGAAGTACTGGCTAATTGAAAGCCATTCTTCGCCACCTAGTTCTGGATCATAGTGCCGGCTGTAGACATCCTGTGCCACCATGTCGCCCAAAACACCGCCGACAAAAACGTCCGACGGGAAATGCTGCCGAGCGCGCATACGCGAGTAACTCACAAGGCCAGCCGCACTATAGACTAGGATCTTGGTCAGCGGGCCCGGGTATTCATGGGCGATCACCCCCGCAATAGCCCACGCGATCGAGGAGTGTTCTGAGGGAAACGAAACGCCTCCAGAGAAAAAATTGCCGTTTCCATTTCCCTGAATAGGGCGCTCCCGGCCGAAGGCGTATTTTCCAACTTCCGTGAGTGCGAATGTATTGATAGCAGCCTCAGCGGAAAGATATCCCGTCTCTCGCCAGTGAGAATTGTGATTTGCATAGCTGAGAACCCACATTGCCCCTGCTCCACCGATTAACGCACCTATGGTCACGTTGGAAAGCGTGTTGTAGTGCGACATCGTAGTGGGATTATGGGAAATGTGCGCGCTGTAATCAGCGTCCGTGACAATCAGGGCTGAGGTAATTCCGCCGTACGGGATGATCCATGAAGCGTCAGAAACACGGAGCTTCTTCGAGCTGCTCCAGATACTGGCTTGGTCTCCGGCAAGGTCTTTCATGAACTGCACGGCAAAATTCCGTTTGGCAACTGGGACGGCATTTGTGGACGTCGAACCAAGCTGTGGATCTGCTTTTGCCGTTTGTTGGGGGGTATTGCTGTCCCCTGCCTTGCTATCCGTCGTATCCGATGCCGCCTGACCGAGCGCGAGTCCCGGAGAAGCCAGCAACAACGACAGCGCAAGGAACTTCGAGAAACCTTTCTGCGAATAAAAACTCATGGATGAATATAGGCAACCGCCAAAGCAATCGAAGCAGCCAACTGAGCAGCCTGCATAATCATCACCCAATTTGGCCCACCGACCTTGGGCGCCTTCTCCGGCACGACAACCGTGTCTCCAGGCCTGAGCGAAGCGCTCAGCGGATCACCCATCCACCATCCATTACTATTGTTTTTTGCTGAAATCACTGACCCATCCGCGCGAATAACGAAAACGGCCTTCTTGTCAGCCATTGGAGTCAATCCACCGGCTTGACTCAAGTACCATTTCGCAGAGCGACCCGACTGAAGACTAATCGCGGTTGGATTAAAAACCTGCCCTGTCACAAGGATGGTGCTTGGATTCTTTGGGATGAAGATCTCATCGCCGTCCCGGATCGTGATGTCGGCGTCGGTCCCCTTCCATGAATTGAAATCTTTCTGGATGTGTACAACGACTCGACCTGCGGGTTCACGCGTTGCCAGTTCCTCTAGCGTGGCATCTGTTTCAGCGATCGCCGTGAGCTTGGCATTTTTCTGATCCGTGTCGCCTTCGGGCAATCCCTTGAGTTGAATCCGCTCTGTCTTAATCCGAGAGATTAGGTCCAATTGATTCTGCCGCTCCATTTCACGGACGTCCCGTCGGGTTAGCAAAGCCCCATAAGGATAGGCGTTGGGAGTATAGCCCCCTGCTCGAGCGAGGACGGAGCTGAGCTTTTCTCCCGGTCTAACTCCATACGTTGACGGGTGCATGACTTCGCCGCTGACTTTAACCGAGGCCCCAATGTCCTTCCATCCAGTGACCTGGCGAATTGCCAGTACATCACCGCTTTTTAAGGGTACGTCTTCCGTCGGATTTCCGTTGGCCATCGAGGCGAGTGATATTTCAAGATGTTCAGAGACTCCTCCCGAAGCGGAGTATCGAGTGAGATCAGCCAGATTGGTATCTGCGCTCCGCTTAAGCCCGCCGGCTGCCTGAATCAAATCCTCCGCGTGCATGTTTCCGGTGTAAGGATAGCGACCGGGTTTGGACACCTCACCCGTTATTTCCACAGTGCTCGCATCAACACGCAAAGAGTTGCGATGAATAAGTAATCGATCCCGCGGCTGCAGCAAAATATTGTCAGTCGCGACGCCGTTGAGCGCTTCGCGCAGGTTTACACTGAAAATCTTGGACGTACCATCCAAGTTGATTCGAAACACTTGCGCATTATCAAGAGAGGCGTTCGATGTCAGGCCCCCAGCGAGAAATACAGCGTCGCGCAGGGAAGACTGCCCGGAAGTCTTATACGTGCCTGGAGAGCGGACTTCACCGACCACAGAAACAACGGGAGCGGGCTCGAAATCAAAACGGCTGAAGATCCGAAGAGTGTCAAGTGGCTGCAGGACAGGGGCGGCGGACGGGTCTTTCATCGCGGCCGACAAATCGAAGCTGACCACCGTTGGATGAAAGTCAGGCGGGTTCAAACGAATAATTTCGGCGTAATGCGCGGCTGGTTCCGGCAAAAGATCCTGGTAGGAGCTGACGATATCGGTCAGCTTCATTCCTTCGGTGTAGGAATATTTTCCAGGGCGAAGCACGTGACCCTGCAGATAGATTGTGTCCTGATTGTAGGGAGCGATCGGAAAAATATGAATTTCGTCGCCATCCTTTATTTTAAATGCCTCGAGTTCCGGATTGGCGTTGCCATCTGATGAAAGATCGAGACTGAGCATTGTTCGTTTTTCATGCGCGTCCAACCGTTGCACTTCAACGTGCTTCAGAGTGGCTGCTGGAAGAATTCCCCCGGCAAGGTCCAAGGCTTCAGCAAGAGTCTTTTCGTCGCGCAGTTCATAAATCGCGGGCCGACGTACCATCCCAGTTATGGTTACTTGTGGGCCGATCGGAGGCACCATCAATGTGTCACCGTTATCGAGCTTTTTAGCGTCCGGAGTGACCCCATGAAGCAACAAGTCGTAAGCGTCAACCGTCTCAATCAATTGTCGACCCCGATAATGTTTTAGCAAACGAAGCGAGCCGTTTTGGCTCACTCCCCCGGATGCTACCAAGGCATTGAGAGGTGTCGACAGCGAACTGATGTCGTAGGCGCCTGGTTCTGTCACTTCGCCCACAACATAAATGCGGACCGTACGCAAACGAGCGACAGAAACATCAGCAGAGGCATCCCGGAATTGCGAAGAGAGCGCCTTCTGCACCATCTGCTGCACTTCACCGAGAGTCCGGCCGCTGACCTCGACCGGTCCGGTTTCAGGAAGTGCAACTCGCCCCTCACGATCAACCACACGAACGAAGCGATTGGAAACTCCGCCCCACATATCAATCGAGAGCGTATCACCAGGACCAACAACGTAATCGGGGCCAACTGGAATATCCATCGGAACAGCGCGGAGATTACGCAAACCATCTCGAAAGACTTGAGCTCCAAACCGTTGCGGTGCCCCGTTTCTGGAAGGCGCTTGAACGTATAAATCATAGAGCGAGGGAATATCAGCGTAAGGGTTCGGTTCGTGCACGATCTCAGAACGAATTAACTCTCTATTTCTAGGCAAGCGCGAAGAATAACCGTAGCTGTCGGCACCGCCAGCGGAGCCGTCAGAGCGGTTGGCGCTGTTCGTCGCGGAGAGATCTTGCAAGGAATTTTGGCCTTGGGACGTTTGCGTTCCGCCGAGACGACTGGGATCAATAGAGGCGAGATTTAGCTGATCTAGACTCGAACCATTTCCGACCAGAGAATCGGACTCACGCCTTGTCCCGCTGGGGGAATACTGATCGGTACCGCGTGGAGGAGAAGCAAACTCATCGAGAGAATTTCCCGGCACATTTTCTGGATTGCCGGTTTGTGTGCGCAAAACAGGTTGACCTGAATTAGGCTGGTTGTATTGATCTGGCAGCGAAGGCTGGGGTTCGCCTCGAGGATTTGTCCCGCCTGGTGCGTTCGTTGTACCACCTGTCCGGGCGGGGCCGTAATCCGTACAGTCAGAATCTCCAGGATTATTTTCTGAGCTGAGGTCGTCGCGGCACGGAGTCGGACGAGTGTTACTGCGGCTCGCGCGCTGGTATTGGGTTGACTGAGAATCCTCTTGTGCTTCAATTTGGACGAGCTTTCTCGCACGCTCTTTGAGGATGTAATCCTGTTCCTTGCCCATGTTGGAATCAGGATTCAGACTTGGACGTAAGTAACCGTATCTCTGTACCAATCGAGTTGCCACGGAACGAAACTTTACATCCGTACTGAGCCGCTGATAAACCGCTGCGTCAGTTAAATCGTCATCAGAAATTATCTGACCGTTATCACTCGCTTCCTTGGCCATCCACCGCTTGAGTTCGACAAGTAAGCCAGCGTCTAGAGCGAACACCGCCTTCAATTGCCCTGCAGAAGCCGCAACACGATCCAAATTGTCTTTCGCGAGTTCAGAAACAACCTGCTGAGACGCAACCGGTACGTCAGGAGGGGGCGTTGTTCGTCTGAGATTTGGTACCTGTTCTTGCGCGGCAGCAAAAGAGATTACGCAGAGGAGTAGCAGGAAAAGGACCATCCATTTTCTGGATTGACGACTAAGAGTTGTATGAGCGTTCCCCAACATCACTCGCAAAATACCCCCTGCGGAAATTTGAATCTCAGAAATCCCTTCAACGCCATTTATGGCAGCATGAGGCAAAGGCTAGTCAAGGGAGAAAGTCGCGGGCAAATTTACTGCGGATTGCCCACGAGCACTTGATCCGGCCCTGTTCGATGCCACTCCGACCTCGTCACCACTCGCAACACCTCAAATGTTTATAGTACAAGTCGGCCCCTGAGCCCGTACCAGAATCGCCTTAAATGAAGTTGTGTATATCCTCATCCTCCGCATTGCCGGGCCAACAGCACGGCCCAAATATGCTCATTGACTGTATGCGCTTAAACGTCCAAGCGTTGCTTCCGGTATCCAATTCTCACGCTTTCTCACAGCTCATTGATTCGAGGCAGCTTAGCTTCGGATACGGCGCAACAGACTACAGGGCATTGACCCTTATAGAGCAATCCGCCGTGACTCAGCAGGTTGTCCCCTGAGTCGATCCTTTGCCCGACAGACTGGATAGGTACAACAAAATAGGGGCTTTCCGCGCCGCCTGAGGCGCAGCGTAATTCACATCTTATCTTACTCATTGCCAAATGCACAGCCGAACGGCGTGGATCTTCATCGGCGGCGAGACTGCTGTGCTGCAGCGCTCCAGTCAACATAAGGTAGTTCCGATGTTTGGTTCTTTGGCGTGGCATCGCTCGCGTTGTCCACCGGATTGAAATCCAGGGGCTGAAAAAATGTGACAGAGGAAAGTTGAGGATTTGCCTCGGCGTGATTCGTTGGGACCGATTTCTCGGTGTTCTCGTGCCTTTCGAGTCGTTAGAAGTCGATCTCAATCCTAGAATTTGGTCTTCGGTGTATTCAGTGAAGGTTGCGCGCCTGCCATTCCCCGTTGGGAGGTCCTTGGCCCACGACATTAAGAAGGCGCTCGCCTTGGAATCAAACGGCTCGAGTGCGTGACGTCGATGTTGTGGACGTCTAATGAATTGGATAAATCAAGCGATCAATCATCTTTGACCGTCTTCTTTACGCTCTGAGCCATTCGCCTTTTGTTTCTGATTCGTAGATGTAGTCGCAACCTTCGACACCACAATTCCATTGGATACCCTTATTGTTCCTCGGATTTGCCTGGCGGTATAACCAGCTTCCATCTGCAGGACACTGTACGGTGTTCACGCCAGGCTCGCTAATCGTGTACGTTTGTCCGGAAATTCCCAAGAGTGTGAAATATCCATCGATCGTGTTGTAGCGAACGCTGCATCCGCATGAAGAACAGTGATAAGAATCGTAGTTTCCGGTGTTCGCGCGCGACCCATGCGGTTCGTATCGCATGACATGGTCGTCGCGCGAACAGAGCGGTCGCAAATCACTGCCCAAAATTACCTTGGAGTCAATCCTCATGAAACGTCCTCAGCGAACCGAGCGAATGCGGATCCAGATACGAAATAAGGCATGGTGAGTAGGACCGCATCAATACGATCCACCCATCCCGCCGCCATAACCTGCGCCGGCCACTGACGCCTTCTCATCTTCCTTAAAGTCAGCGATCAAGACCTCAGTCGTCAGCATCAGCGAGACAATCGATGCAGCATTCTGCAGGGCAAGCCGCGTAACCTTGGCCGGATCAATGACCCCGGACTTTACCAGGTCTTCAAACTCACCGGAATCAGCGTTAAAACCAAAATGATCATCCTTCGAATCACGAACTCGGCCCAGGATCACTGCTCCTTCGTGACCGGCATTTAGAGCAATTTGGCGGAGAGGCTCTTCGAGCGCACGCTTCACGATGTTGACGCCGACAGCTTCATCCCCCTGGAGTTTCAACTTGTCGAGAGCGGGCAAGCAACGGACGAGCGCTGTACCTCCGCCCGCGACGATACCCTCTTCCACTGCCGCGCGAGTGGCATGCATCGCGTCTTCGACGCGCGCCTTCTTCTCTTTCAACTCAGTTTCTGTTGCGGCCCCGACCTTAATGATAGCGACTCCTCCAACAAGCTTGGCAAGGCGTTCCTGAAGCTTTTCGCGGTCGTAGTCGGAAGTCGTGTCTTCGATCTGGACGCGTAGCTGTTTAATGCGGCCCTCAATCTCGCTGGACTTTCCTGCGCCTGAGATAATCGTAGTGTTGTCCTTGTCGATGGTGATTTTCTTGGCGCTACCCAGTTCTTCCAGTTTCACGTTCTCTAGCTTGATTCCAAGATCCTCCGTGATGGCCTTTCCACCGGTAAGAATAGCGATGTCTTCAAGCATGGCCTTGCGGCGATCACCAAAACCCGGTGCCTTCACCGCAGCGCATTTCAAGGTTCCGCGCAACTTATTGACTACCAGGGTGGCTAGCGCTTCTCCCTCGATATCCTCAGAAAGTATGAGCAGCGGCTTGCCCAATTTGGCCGTTTGCTCGAGAAGTGGCAATAAATCTTTCATCGAACTGATTTTTTTCTCGTGGATCAAAATGCGGGCATCTTCAAGGACGCATTCCATGCGCTCCGGATCCGTCACGAAATAGGGTGAGAGGTAGCCACGATCGAATTGCATGCCCTCCACGATATCCAGCGTCGTCTCCATCGTTTTGGACTCTTCAACCGTGATCACGCCGTCTTTGCCGACTTTTTTCATCGCTTCCGCAATAATGTTGCCGACTTGTCTGTCCGTATTGGCACTGATGGTGCCTACCTGGGCGATCATGTCGCCCTTTACTTCGCGGGAAAATCGCTTTATTTCACTCACTGCAACTTCGACCGCCTTATCGATCCCGCGCTTCAGTGCCATCGGACTTGCGCCGGCAGCAACCGTTCGCACACCTTCGCGGAAGATTGCCTGAGCAAGTACGGTCGCCGTTGTAGTCCCGTCGCCCGCTACGTCGGACGTTTTTGAGGCAACTTCGCGTACCATTTGCGCGCCCATGTTTTCGAGCGGGTCTTGCAAGTCAATTTCCTTGGCCACTGTCACACCGTCTTTGGTGATGACAGGTGAGCCAAATTTCTTTTCGATCACCGCATTGCGCCCTTTGGGACCGAGCGTGATCTTGACGGCATCCGCCAGGACATTCACTCCGCGCAAAATTGCTTGACGCGAATCTGCACCGGTAACAATTTGTTTTGCCATGAGACTTCACCCTCCTGGGGTGATCGGACACATCACATCAACCGAAGCCCTTCGAATACGGATATGAGAACGTTACTTTTTTCCGCCAGCGGCCTTCGCAGTTTCGCGCACTTTTACGAGAATCTCTTCCTCGCGAACGATCAGATATTCCTGGCCATCCAGCTTGATTTCGTTCCCGGTGTACTTGCCAAACAGAATGCGGTCGCCGACCTTGACGTCAAGTGGAACGCGATGGCCCTTTTCCATTTTCCCTGCACCGACTGCGATTACTTCACCTTCTTGCGGCTTTTCCTTCGCTGAATCAGGGATGATGATTCCACCTTTTGCAGTTTCCTTCTCTTCTAACCTGCGCACGAGAACACGGTCATGCAGAGGAGTGATATTCAGTGTCATTTCTTTGAACCTCCATGATTAAATCGCATCCGACTCGGTCGAAGAATTGACTCGGTTGCCTTCTCGTCTGAGCCGGAACTCGTTTTCGGGGGTCCCTTTGGGCCAAGCGGTGAGCAGACGGAGAGCGGTTCGATCAGTCTGGTGAACAGACTATCAGTTGCTTCGGGGGAGTGATGTTCACTTTTGTACAGTCTTCGACAATTCGTCTTGGTAGGCTGTAACGTTCCGAGTCAGCGCTCGCAAAGTACTCCAATGAACCCAAAGAAAACCGACCACCGAGGAAACAATGCATTCAATGCACAGGTCTTTCTGGACACTGCGGGTGTGGCCAGAAAGATGACGGAATACCGGCGAAACGAGTCTGTTTACGCCCAGGGTGATGCGGCATCAACGGTCATGTACGTGCAGAAGGGCGGCGTGAAATTGTCCGTAGTGAACGGTTCGGGGAAGGAAGCCGTTGTTGCCATGTTTGGACCCACAGATTTTTTTGGCGAAGGATGTATGGCAGGCCAGACGATTCGCATGGGCACAGCACGCGCCGTTTCGCCCACGACACTTCTTGTCATGCAGAAAGATGAACTACTCCGGGTACTGCACGAAGAACAGGAATTATCCGATCATTTTATTGCTTACATGCTGGCACATAACATCCGGATCGAAGAGGATCTGGTCGACCAACTGTTCAATTCGAGTGAAAAACGCCTGGCGCGCACGCTCTTGCTTCTCGCGCGATACGGTAAACAGGCACAACCAGATGGGGTACTGCCGAGAGTCTCACAAGAGACATTAGCCAGCATGGTTGGAACAACTCGCTCGCGCGTAAATTTCTTCATGAACAAGTTCCGCAAGCTGGGTTTCATCGAGTACAACGGAATAATTAAGGTAAACAAGTCTCTGCTAACCGTAGTCTTACACGAATAGGCACCGCTCTTGCCGCGAAAATCGCTCCCCGGCGAGCTTGCGGTTCAATTATTTGTTTGAAACGGCGTGGTTCGATTCGTTTCGCTGAACACTCTTTTCTCGCACGTTAAGGAGTTCGCGGCCATTTGCTAGCACTGCTGTCTTTTCACCTTTGACAATACTTGCGCGCCTGCCCAGCAGCCAGAGAGCATTAAATCCGATCCCACAAGAATCTCGCTAAGAGAGCGCTTGTGCCGCACCAGGAAATGGCGACCGATTTCGTATTTCCGGGCTGACTTATCATAGACCCATTGAATTCTCAAGCCTGTTTATTTGCGGACAATATTGGATTTAGAAGGAGCTTCAGCAGACGAGCGTAAGGCCGGATCAGATGTGACCAATTTCAACTGGTCGAGATTAATCAGTACACTTTGCCAGAGCGCTTTGTCCTTTTTGGTTTCAACAGGTGCCCTGAGGTCTGAGTAGAACGCCAAAATATTGTCTCGTAACTCCGATGATGCCAGATCAAATTTTCTCGCTGCAAGTTGAGCCAGTAATTTCGCATAGGTTTGGTCGGCCAACGAATATTCGGCTGCGCTCGTGGGCTCACCGCTATCAAAATCACAGTTCACAAGTTTCAGAGATCCCGAACGAGCCTGCCGTAGATATACTCGATACTGATTGACCGTGGCGTTGATGCTCTTGAGATACATGTCCTCTGTTTGCGGCGTAGGGTTATTGAAAGCGAGCGCCTTGAATGGACCAATTTTCGGTATATACCGCAATGCCACTGCCCAGGCTCGCGTACCAAAATCCGGCTTCGTGTAATCTGTTCCCCACTCCTTTTCATACTCGGAACGAGACAAACTGTATAAGAATTTCTTTTTTGCAAAGTCGGGTGTCTCTTTCATCATGTCTTGTTTGTGCGTCCGCAGTGCGATCTGGGTCATTTCCGGAATCATACGGCTCACTGCAAAACGATACGATCCGACCGCCATACCCTCATGCGTCAGCACGTCCTTGAGTTCAACTCCGTAGACTGTCCGGAAAGTCCGTTCCAGTAGTCCAGTCGACACCTGGAATCCGATGAAATCGTGATATTGCTGCGACGCGTACCGTTTCTTCGATACTTGCAACATGTCGAACCCGAACTCCGTCTTCAGATGGGCTGTGCGATCCTGCGCGTAGCGGACGGAATTTCCATATTTCAACCGCAATTTCGGATACTCAATCGAGACAGCCCCGTTGATGGCAGGATGACCGATGACATCTGAGACGTAATGCGCAAGAGAGCCCAAGGCAAAGGCATATTCGTTGGGATCCTGACTTTGTAATAACAACTCACAGACAAAATCGCCGGTGCGGACGTAGTGCAACAGGTCACTGAATTCAACGCTACCGAAAGGATAGTAACCAAGGTCCTGGATTACGGCTCCGCCGTACGCGTAACCGTGAGCCTCTTTCAATTGTTCTTCGCTGAGCAATGGGAATCGCTTCAGAAGAGTTGGCCGCAGTTCGTCACTCCACAAGAGATCAACGATTTCTTCGTGTGTGAGCACTGAATACGCAGCGGAGCGGTTGCTGCAGAGCAGCAGGACGACAAATAGTGCAAGTGCCCGAACGACCGGAAGCCGCTTGTATTCATCCATGACAATATCTCGAGGTCAAATCCGTCCAATTAACACGAGAATAACGACGATGATCAACACGAGTCCCACTCCGCCTGAAGGCACATAACCCCAATCGCGGCTATGCGACCAGCGGGGAAACACTCCCAAGAGTGCAAGGATCAGAATCACGATCAATATGGTTCCAAGCATGTTGCTCCTTTTTCCCAAGTCATTTCTGGTCCACCCTCTTTCGGCCCAGCGTTAAAGACTTTCGCCAGGCCGAATATTGCAGCAGGTAGGCCCATGTCTTGACGCTAGATGACGACGGTTAAGGCAAATCGAGCGCCCGGATAGTAGGGGTTAAACATGTAATACCCGCCATCTACGTAATCAATGTAGACATCGTCGGTGTAATACCAGTCCGTCGGCCACGGTTGGACATAGCCGAACCAATATCCACCGTACTGGAAGCGCGAATATCCGCTGACCATGACGGGATTACCCATGTGGAATTCGTGACCTCGACCGAAGTTCGAATGGAAGCGCTCGTCCGGGATATGGCCGCTACCTCTCGAACTCAAACGGAGTGCAGGCTGGGCGTGTTGATGGTCGATATCCTGCTGGGAGCGATGCGGTCCTTGCGGATTTGAATTCTGTTGCGGCTGGCTCACAGTCGCTTGCTGTTGTTCGCGCCGTGAATTCCCAGAGTTTTCTGGCTGCTGTTTTTGAGATTCCTGTTGAGCTTTGACTTGCTGCTGCGTGTGTTGCTGCGCGGGCTGCTTCTCCGACTTGGCTGCCTGCTGCTTCTGTTCGGGCTCTTGCTGCGTTTTCGTTTGCTGCGAATGCTGTGGCGTTGGTTGGGGCGTGGCATGCGGTTCTTGCTTTGGCGCCGCGGCGGGCTTGGATTGGGCCGGATGCTCCTGTTGGACAGGCTTTGTTGAAGGCTCTTGTCGCTCCTGCTTAGGAGCAGATTTCTCCTCAGGTTGCTGTGGGAGTTTTCCGGTTTCCTCGACACCCTGTGTTTTCGCTTGAGGTTCCTGACGGGACAATGCCGGGACCGACAATCCGACCAGCACGAACACTGCCGACGTGCTTAGAATTCCAATCGATTTCATCTTCTTTCCTCCACTACCTCGTCTTGCATCGCGTTACGATCATGCGCTTTTTTTGCGCTCGAATTCGTTAACCTTGGCCTTGTCCATCCAGGTTCAGAAAAACACCATTCCTTGTCCGTCTCTATGCCCCGACATGGATCTGCGCCAGGGAGTGAAAGAGCCCAAAAATGTTCAGAAGCCATAACACCACGGCAATCACCACGACGCCATTTAAGATCGACTTAATCGTGTTTTGCATCGGTATATATCGGTTCACCAACCACAACAAAACGCCCACAACAATCAGGGCTATTAGAACTTGCATCAACGGCATACTATTTTCTCCCTCTAAGTCGTTCGCCAAATATCTTCAAGCACCTCGAACCAAAAGGCCTGCACTTGCGTCCGGTGGCCGATTTCTCCAAGTTGTCGACGAAACTCTCAGACCTGTAAGAATCGCGGGGAACCTCTTTGCGGTAAACTTCGGCGAAAGGTCTTCTTTAATGCAGCCCCATGCTAGTCCGTCTGAAAGCACAAAGCTGTACAGTTAAGGACAGGTTGAAAGTATTCTTAACAACACCCGGTTGTCCGAATGTGCAGAGTAGAACAGGTTTTTCGACTGGAACCACTTAGGATGAATTCTGCCTTCATTACTATGAAGGAACTCGCATACCCTAGAACGAAAGTCCAACGATTCAGGAGAAATATATGCCGAATGCTTCTCACCAAAGAGCCGCGGAACTGCACAACCTCGCTGCGCACTCACATGAACTTGCTGCCACTCACCACGGTAAGGGTGACCACAAGTCTGGGCGGGAATACTCACGTCAGGCCTTAGAACACTCAGCCAAGGCTTACGAGATTGCACAAGAGGCACACAGGAAATCGGAAGGGACAGCCATCTAGTAAGAGTTCTCTGCGTCCCAGTGCGATTTGTCTTCTGTAATCACTCAGGAGATAGCGGCCCATTAAAACGCATACCGTACAGAGAGCATCACCAGATTGCCCTGGAAGTTTCGCTGAGCGAGAAGATCCTGGTACGCCGTACTGGTATTTTCATGGTAACCGTAATAATCCCACATCGCCCGCCCGCTCCAATGCTTCGATAATTGATAGTCGATGCCACCAAACGGTTGATACCAGTTGGAATTCAGGGGACCTGG
This sequence comes from uncultured Acidobacteriota bacterium, assembly GCA_963831545.1. GTDB lineage: Bacteria > Acidobacteriota > Terriglobia > Acidiferrales > UBA7541 > Acidiferrum. The sequence goes on along the minus strand of CAWHQX010000015.1, from coordinate 42,551 downwards.
AACCTGTGTTGCGATTGCACTTTCTGGCGTTAGGTTCAATTCGTTTCCCCGAGCTGTTGCCAGGTTTGCTCCACCGTGCAGCGTCAATCTTCGAATCGGAGTCCAGGAGAAATCGATAAAGGCAGTGTTGACCTTGCTCGAGTACGGTGAAAGCTCCTGCACCAGTCCGGAAACACCTGGACAACCCGGCAGGCCAGGGAGCGAACCTGTTGCCACAAAACAGATCAGCACTTGTGAAGAAATATCACTGAAGTTGTAGCCCAAACTGACATTTATTTTCTCGTTGGGAACAATTTGCGCGCTGATTCCATAGCTATCGGAATGCATATTGTAGTCGGAAGCGGGATTCTGTGAACTCCACAGGCTGACATTGCCGTTCACGCTGAACCATGCAGAAGACTTGTAATTCGCCTGAAAATTGAACTGTTGCGAGGTCGATGGACTTATCTGAGTGAAAGTATTGTTCGCACTCATGATATCGCCGTCAGCGCTGAATCGTAAATTCTTGTTTGGACGTATCCAAAGACCGAGAATCGCGTGATTTTCGCTGATGTACGTGAGACCCGGTTCACCGAATACTCCGTTTGCGGAATATGTAATCGAGCCATCGGCCGGATTTAACAAGCAGCCGTCTGGAAGATTAGCCTGAATCAGGGGCTCTGTTGGATCCAGGAGCGCACAATTTCCACGTGCCGCGTTCGTCGGATAATAGATCGCGCTGACGCTGTTCAAAAAGTTGTCCGCAATGATGCGATTCCGGTACTTGTAGCCGAAGTACGCGGCGGCCTTTGGCGATATATTCACCCGGGCCTGAATCATGTTGGTGACGTCCTGCTGCTTGAGAAAATTACTGTCGTAATTCACCAAGATGTCCGCGCCGGAACTTGTCGAATGGATTGGTACGGCATTCGGAATGCCGTTGGCAGGCGGGACGCACGCTTGTGGAAAGGTCGACAACGCTGTCGAGAAAACGTTCGGGGGTATGATCAGGCTATTGCTGAAAAACGAACACTGCGAAGACGTATATTGTGCGGGTTCCTTCCAGCTACTATAGTGAAAAGAGTCGACGATGCTCAGCTCGTTGGTAATGTGCCATGTAATTCCGAAATCTCCAAAAGTAGCGACGTGACGTCCTTCGACTGGCCCGGTTTCTCCGTAATTCGAGAGCCCCGATCTGGACTCCAGTCCCGTAAAATTCTGTTGATAGTTGTAAATATTCATGTTGCCACCGGTGTAGCTGAACATTCCAGCCATATCGACATTCTTGAAATACGTCGATTGCATGCTGACTTTTTCGGTGGGACTGCTGATTCTTTCGGCTCCGTGCGCATAATAGCCGTAATACGCGCTGCAGCTGGGGTTCACAACGCTTCCGCCCGAGAAGGTATTTTTGCACGGCTGACTGGCACCCGGATTCCACGACACTCCTAAGTCTACGAGGGGAACTCCGGAACCAGGAGAAAATTGCTGGTTCACATCGCTACTACCGGTATCGTTCTTATAGTAGTTCCAGATTTGGTCGTAGCTCAGCGTCGTCCGCGCCAAAAACCGGAAATCCACGCCGATTCGATATTGACTCACATGATAGGAATCATTCTGCAGCAGATACTGCTCGGTTCCCTGGTGAATGGTGCTATCACCTGGTCCGTACACGGTGTTCTGGTTGTAGCCCAAACGGAAGCGAACCTTCGAATCCGGCAGAATGGTCAACGCGTAATTCTGCATGTTTCTGCGCGTATAAAATGCATGTGGGCTGGTTCCGATCAGGGAAGTTCCTAAGACATTTGAAGGGGCATTTATAATCGGGTTGAAATTCGCTGGCGCATTGGGAACTGGCGTGATCGGATTCAGCGGATTGGCCAGCAAGGAATAATCCCAGTAATTCTGATCCTGCCGAAACATTCCATTGAATGAGTACCAGTGATTCTTGCTGATGCGAAGCTGTGAAACGTCGTTCGGATCGCCGCCGTAACCGAAGCTGCTCAAGTAGAAATGGTCAAACAGCGTCCCATGGTTGTCGAGCGGGCGCATCTCGGTCGTAAAACCTAGCAACCGCGGGCCCTGTTGCAGGTTCACCATCGTGTCGTATGTTTGAACGCTGCCGTTTAGGCTCGTAAAACGATACCCGAACTCGATTGACTGCTTTATGTTGTAGTTGCCTTGATCAATTCCCTTTTGGTCATCGACTTGCTGCGCGCCCGCAAAGCAAGCTGCCAGGCCTAAAGCCCCGGTTAAAGACAGAAGAAAACGCGAGACGAGGTTCCAGATGGAACTGCTCCGGTTGACCCTTCCGCAATTCTTTTTCGTCATGGCCGTATTCCTCCTTTCCTACGGGGTAAAAAAAACGGCGCTTGAGTTTGAGCCGTGAATAGCCGTGTGGCACAACGTGCACGCCTGATATTTCTGCGCCTGATTATGGAAACTTGGGGTAGCCGAAGGACCAAGATCAGCGTTTAGCGAATGGCAACTCATACACAGAAGATTGACCTGATTCTGGTTAAGCATCCGCGCGTTCGTCGAGCCATGGGGGGAATGACAGACGGTGCAGCCTTCGATCTTCGCTTCGTGTTGATAAACGAATGGCCCTTGCTTGTCGGCATGGCACTTGTAACAGACTTCGTCCGTCCCCGCTGCCAGGCGCAATTGGTGCTTATCAAACCCACCATGCGGATTATGGCAATCGTTGCACTGAATCAACCCTTCGTTTACTCGGTGATGAAACGGGCGAGCGAATTGTGCACGGACGTCCAGGTGACATCCGTAGCAAAGCTTCGGCGAAGCATCTTTCAAGAGAAACTGCGTTTCCTTTGGATGGTGCGGTGAATGGCAGTCGATGCAGGAGACGCCGCTCTGCAAATGGGCTGATCGACCATAGTTGGTCTGATCGTGGCTGCTCTGATGGCAGTCCAGACAGCGTGCGCTACTGTCAGCTGGTGCGACACCTTTGAACGTGAAAATCTTGGACTTGTCGCCGCCCCCTTCGACATGCTCTTTTCCGGGGCCATGGCAGGCTTCGCAACCATGCCACTCCGGTCCCTTGTGGGCATCAAGTTTCGCATCCATAGTGGTAGCGAAGTGCGGCGATGAAGCGAATCCGCTGTAAATCTCTTCGTGACATGTCTTGCAGGTCTCAGACCCGACGTAGAGCGATGGATCGGTCGGACGGGCGTATTTCGTCACCTGAGATTGTTTTGATTTGTCAGAATTTGATTTCTTGCCACTGGCTCCGAAGCTTGGGAGCGCCGCAGATAAAAGCCCTATCAATGACAAGACGATAGCGCGGTGTGCGTCATGTCTAGCTTGCATAAACCTCTCCAGCGTCAGCTAATCGCTTTCATGAAGGTTACAGACAATTCCTCGAAATCTCGTTCTTAAGATTCCGTTAATGCTCAGTCCAAGGGAATTCTACTCCCACTGGACTTGCTCCGACAGACTTACGAAGGCACCGATTCACCTGCCATTGCCCTACTATCCCGTTGCCAGCAATCAGAACGATTGGCCAGCGAGTGGAATTAAAGGCCGGGCATGCCGGGCCTCATTGACCGGTGCATCCTAAAGGATGAATTCCATCCGCGCTGTTCTGTTTGGCACAGTATTGTTAAGCAATGCTGCTACACAGTTGAGGTGATATAAGAGTAAAGCGGCTTGCCTCCACGGCACAGAAGATAGGTTACCCATGATCAAAACAGAAATTGTCTCTGGCAATGTATTGAAGATCATTGTTCCTAAGAAATTGAAAGCAGACGACTTCCTCCAGGTTGCGCCGCAAATCGATTCCATTATCAGCCGCTATGGGAAAATCAGACTGTTAATCGATGGTTCGGGATTCGACGGCTGGGAAAATGCTGCCGCATTTGAACATCACGCAGGCTTCATAAAAACACATCAGCAAAAGATAGAGCGCATCGCCGTGATCGCTTCACATGATTGGCAGCACTGGCTGATTGGTGCGGTCCGCATATTCCTCCATCCGGAGGTAAAAGCGTATGACACGGCACAGGAAACCGAAGCGCTCCAATGGATACTTGATCAGTAGACGAGCGCCCGGGGAAGTGCGTGACCTTGGGCCAGCATTGACGAAAAGATCGGAGGAAACCAAATGCTGTTACAAAATTTGAACGACGCAGAGTGTCGCGAACTGCTGACCCGGATAGGATTTGGAAGGCTCGGTTGTGCGCGCGAGAATCAGCCCTATGTTCTGCCGATTTATTTCGCTTCCGAAGGCGAGTATCTATTCGGGTTCTCAACTGTCGGACAAAAAATTGAGTGGATGCGATCGAACCCGCTCGTTTGTATCGAGGTTGACGAAGTTGTTGCACCCGATAACTGGTCTTGCGTACTCGTTTTTGGTTCATATGAAGAAATGCCCGATACTCCGAAGTATGCCAAATTGCGGCAGTCGGCTCACGATCTCGTGGACAAAAGACGACTCTGGTGGGAACCTGCAATCGCGAGTGCGCAGATCCGTCCCGAGGAAATTCGACCGGCCCCCATTCTCTATCGCGTTAAAATCGACAAGATGACGGGCCACCGAGCTGTGCCGAATTAAATGAAATCGGGAGAGATGGCACGCTTTAGTCAGTGGGCAAAGGTGTCCGGCAACCAAGTTAATGGCACGGCAGTTCAGAGCAGTTCCTGCTCGACGATGTAGCTGCGAAGCAAACTAACCGGAATTCGTTTTGGAACTGGATTTTCTTGGAAGTGACTCGCCATTTCGTCTGCCGGGTGAGATGACTCCGAATCTGATCTTAGCTCTTGGCTTCTGGATAGCAGGTACTGGTGGTACTCGAGCGAAAAACTTGGATTGAGGAACACTTCACGGTTGTCTCCTATTTGTACATGCCGGTATACTGGCAGTCCCGAAACGGGTGCTTCGAAGTTTGACCAACCCAGTCAAGCGCACCTGTGGCGGGTTGCCTGCAACAAAGACTAGATAAACATCTGAGGCGAGCGTCCTAAGCTTCTGTCCGCAATTGTTGTGTGAACACTACCTAGGAGATTTTCGCCATGAACTTGTCTGTTCCGGACGAGAGTAGCCGCCCGCTGAATAAAACACGGTCCTCTAAAACGCTCCATGATTTGATTCGTTTGAAACTCATCCTCGGACTTTTCCTGGGAATTGCGGCAGGCCTTTATGCACAGACGAGCGTGACGACCCAGCACAATGACATTGGCCGCACTGGCGCGAATACGAGTGAAACCATTCTGACGCCGTCCAACGTGAACGCCAGCACGTTCGGAAAGCTGTTTTCGCAGTCGGTTGACGGTTATGTTTACGCTCAGCCGCTGTATCTGCCCGGCGTGAAGATGGGCACGGGCACGGCCCAGGCCGGCACGACCCACAACGTGGTGTTTGTGGCAACCGAGCACGACAGCGTCTATGCCTTTGACGCGGACACCAATGGCGGGGCGAATGCCTCTCCGCTCTGGCACATCACGTTACTCGATGCAGCGCACGGTGCAGCATCCGGCGCGACAACGGTCCCGAATGGCGATGTTGATTCCGGGGACATTGCTCCGGAGATTGGAATCACCGGCACTCCGGTTATCGATCCGGCCTCGCAGACGATCTATGTCGTGGGAAAGACAAAGGAAAACGGTTCCTACGTGCAGCGTCTGCACGCGTTAGACATTCCTTCCGGAAATGAAAAATTTGGCGGACCGGTTGTTCTGTCGGGTTCTGTTTCTGGCACGGGCAACGGCAGTTCCGGCGGCACTCTGAATTGGGACGCCTTGTGGGAGAATCATCGGCCAGGCTTGCTGCTGCTGAATGGAATTGTGTACATCGGATTTGCTGCGCATGGCGACAACGGCCCCTGGCACGGCTGGGTGCTGGCTTACAACGCAACCACGCTCAAACAGACCAGCGCCTATTGTGCGACTCCGAATGGAACAGGAGCCGGGATGTGGATGTCAGGTTCCGGACTTGCCGCGGACCTGGTGACCGCTCCCTACGGACGAATGTTTGTGGCAACGGGCAATGGTTCCTTTGACGCCACCACCCCGAACACGAACAACATGGACTATGGCGATAGTCATCTCCGCCTGGACCTAACCGGCGGGGTCATGAAGGTTCAGGATTCCTTTACACCGGAAAATCAGGCAAGTCTGAATAGTGCGGACATGGATGTTGCTTCAGGTGGCGTGCTGGTCCTGCCCGATCAGAGCAGCGGAGGACATACACACCTTCTGCTGCAACTCGGGAAAGAGGGAAAGATCTATCTGGTCGACCGGGACAGCATGACCGGGTTTAATACCCCGACCGATAAGATTGTCGAGGAAGTGGCCGGACAAGTGGGCGGACTCTGGGGCATGCCCGCCTACTGGAATGGAAGTGTTTACATCTGGGGTAACAGCGATTATCTAAAAGCTTTTTCTTTTGCTGACGGTGTCTTATCGAAAACACCAACTTCCACTTCGACCATCAAGGCCAACGGGGGATATAGCCCCACTCCTTCGGTGAGTGCCAATGGCACAACGAACGGGATTGTCTGGACCATCGCGAGCGATACCAATCCGGAGACCCTTGACGCATTCGACGCCTCGAACGTGGCCACTCATCTCTACTCGAGCTCGACCAACTCCTCCCGCGACAACCCCGGCGGCCCGGTAAAATTTAGTGTTCCGACCGTCGTGAATGGAAAAGTCTATGCAGGTGCGCAATCAAAGTTGAGCGTGTTCGGACTGCTGGGCGGATCGACTCCGGTGGCGGCATCGCCTGTCCTCAGTCCCGGAAGTGAAACATTTACTGGCTCTATCCAGGTGACGATGACCGACACCACCGCTGGCTCTACTATTTACTATACGACCGACGGTTCCACGCCTACGACAGCGTCTACCCCCTACACTGGCGCAATCACTGTAAACACCACGGAAACCATTACGGCCATCGCAAGCGCAAGTGGATACCTGCAGAGTGCTGCCGCGAGCGCGGCCTATACGCTGCAAACTCAAACCCTCGCCCCCACGTTCTCTCCCGCCGCAGGTTCCTTCACCACGGCGCAAACTGTTTCCATTCTGGATGGAACGGCTGGAAGCAAAATCTATTACACCCTGGATGGCAGCACCCCGGCCCCGAATACCGGTTCGACCCAACAGTACACGGCGCCCATCACGGTGAATGCGACGACCACGATCAAGGCGATCGCAGTTGCCAGCGGCCTCAGTAACAGTCCTGTTTCCTCGGCTCTCTATACGATTACACTGGCAGGAAGCGGAGCCGATTTCAGCGGTGGTTTCGCCACCGCTGCTTCGAGCATGACATTTAACGGCAGTACAGATCTTGACGACACGCGTCTGCAACTGACCCATGGCGGGACAAACGAAGCAGGAAGCGCGTTCTATAACACTCCGGTCAACATCCAGAAATTCACCACCGACTTCACATTTCAGTTATCCAATGCTGGAGCCGATGGCATTACCTTTACCATTCAAGGAAATGGACCAACCGCGCTCGGGCCCTACGGTGGAGGACTTGGCTATGGGCCGGATACGCCCGGCGGCACAGGTGGAATTCCGAACAGCGTAGCGATCAAGTTCGATACCTACAGCAACGACGGCGAAGGGGATGACTCGACAGGTCTCTATACCGGTGGCGCTTCGCCGACCGTGCCCTCGATCGATCTCACGACGACCGGCATCGATCTGCACAGTGACGACACGATGTCCGTGCATCTGGCATACGACGGTACCACCCTGACCATGCTCATCACCGATCCTGTGGCCAATACCACATACACGACCAGCTGGACGGTGAACATCCCGGCTGCGGTTGGCGGCTCCACTGCCTATGTCGGTTTCACCGGAGGCACGGGCGGCGAAACCTCCAGTCAAAAGATCGGGAGCTGGACCTTTGCTTCGACCGCCGGACAAACAGCTGCTGCTCCCGTTTTTACTCCTGTACAAGGGACGTACACGGGAACACAAACTGTAACCATAACCGACACGACTACCGGCGCTTCGATTTACTACACAACCGACGGGACGACTCCCACGACTTCCTCCACCCAATACACAGGTCCAATCACGGTCAATGCTTCCGAAACTATCAACGCCATTGCGGTGGCGTTGGGTTACGCGCAAAGTGCGGTGGCGAGCAGCATCTACACAATCAACCCTCCTGCGGCCGCTACGCCGAGTTTCAGCCCAGTGGGTGGCACGTATACTTCGGTGCAGACCGTGACGATAACCGACGCGACAAGCGGCGCTTCGATTTACTACACAACCGACGGGACAACTCCCACCACTTCCTCTACCCCATATACAGGAGCAATCACAGTCAGGGCATCCGAAACCATCAACGCCATTGCCGTGGCCCCGGGCTATACGCAAAGTCCGGTGGCGAGCAGCATCTACACCATTAACCTCTCTGCGGCCGCTACGCCAAGCATCAGCCCGGTTAGTGGTGCGTATCCGTCGGCCCAGACCGTGACGATAACCGACGCGACAAGCGGCGCTTCCATTTACTACACAACCGACGGAACAACACCCACTACTTCCTCGATCCAATACACAGGGGAATTCACGGTCACGGTTTCTGAAACCATCAACGCGATCGCAGTCGCCTCCGGTTATTCCAATAGCGCTGTTGCCACCGCAGTTTACACATTACCTACGTCGGATTTTTCCGTCAGCGCCAACTCGCCAAGCCTGACTCTGCAGTCCGGTGGACAAGGGGCCGACGTTATCACGATTGCAGCGAAGAACGGAGCTTTCGGAAGTGTGGTGCAACTGTCATGCGCGGTGACCGGGCCAGCGCCAATTCCGACTTGTGCGCTCTCGCCTGTGAGCGTGACACCCGGTAGCGGTTCTTCCACCTCGACGCTCACGATAGCAGCAGGAGCCTTAGCTGCGTTCGAGCCCTCGAAGCGGCCTCATTATTCTGGATTGTTTTACGCATCCTGTTTGCCGCTCACAACACTGGGAATCACGCTGATCGTTGGAGCTAAGAGGGAGCGTCGACGCTGGGTGCCCAGTGGTTTGCTTGTTTCTATCGTGCTCTTCCTTGTAGCGTGCGGTTCCGTGGCCAGCAACAATGGTGGCAAACAGAATTCAACCAACTACACAGTCACCGTGACCGGCTCTTCAGGAACCATCCAGCACGCTGCCCAGATCGTTGTTACGGTTCAGTAGCTCGGTGATTCTCTCAGTCGGGTCTTTTTTGATGGCCCGCTGGCTAACAACCTCGTCGACGCCTCAAAGAGAGCGATAGCATCAAGGTCTACGAACCGGCTCGTCAAAGCAGGACATCAGATGCCTCGCCTTCGATCGACCGCACACGTCGCCTTCAAGGTCGACGCACGTGCTTCTTGTCTTATGGAGTCTTTCCGGACGCGCTCTTGTCGAGGACACCAGGGATCAGACATGGCCCGGAATTCTCATTGGTCGTCCGCTGCCCTATCTGACCCTCTCAGTAGAGTACTGCTTTCTCTCCTTTTTCTTTGATCAGCTGGTCGAAGCGCGAAACAATTTTGTCCCTCCGTGCCATGACTGCTTGCACTTCTTCCTTGGTCAGGTAGTGGCGCGTTTTTTCTTCCAGTTCGCGGCCGTCGAGTTCCTTTAGCTTCTGAAAGAGATGCCGTTCGCACTGCACCAGGTCCTGAGGATGTTGCAGGTCTTTGTTGGTGCGAAAGGCACGGGTGAAATCGATCCGCCAAACCTGCCAGTCCGCGCCGATTAAAACGTTTGTGAGGTTGGCATCGGTGTCATAGATAAGCTCGTCGAACACACGCACCCTGTACATTTGTTTGTTCCATGCGTCCTGATTCGGGGGTGTGATTTTTTTCGTCACCCGATCCTCGTCGTCCATTTTCACCGGGAGCCACCAACTGAGCGAGCCAGCATGACCCTGCCATTTGCGTTCGACATAAACCGGCAGCATGTCGTCGATGCCCAACATTTCGGACAACGTATATGCGGCAATATTAAACTTGTAGGAATCCACGAAATTAAGGACAGTGGTGCCGCTTTCAAGCTTCCTCTCCGACTTGTGCTCATCGATGGGTTGGTAGGAAGCGTCGTGCGTGATCGTCCCGTCGCTGAGAGTCAGCCGCGTCGTGTGGGTCACCCCTTTCTTCGATTCCTTGCTGGCGATCACATTGGCAGTCAGGAGGAATTGTTTGATTTGATCCTTAGTTAATGGAGCTTCCCCTGGTGCCTGGGGCCGCGCCGTCGCTACAATGAGCAGGCAAATCGTGGCAAGGGCAAATAGCCGGACAAAAATGCATTTTAGTAGGCGCATGTGTCCTCCGCCGAAACAGGCCCAGAATCTACGCTCATCTCCGCCTTTCCTGCAAGACTAATTCTGTGCAGAGCCCGCCGCGCGCGGCGCTGCACCCATCCGTATCGAATCGCTCCAGCGCAATCCCGGATCCCGTGCCGGCTACAGATTTGTCTTTACTCCCTCTTCCGCCGGGTCTATGCTCACGCACCTGGCCCTCGAAACGGGCTTGATTCCCCGGCTCTAGGAATGATTTTCTAAGGAGGGGTGCAATGCGACTGCTGACGGCAATGCTGGTTTTGTGCTTTGCGGGAATGCTGCTTGAAGTTCAACCCTTATCTGCTGGACGCGGAGAGCAAGGTGCGCCCGCCGCGGCGAAGGAATCGAAATGGCAAGGCACCATCATCCACATGCTCAAAGACCAATCGATGATGGAGATCCGCGGCGGCGCCACTGCGAACGACACTCATATGCTTAAAGTGGCTTTTGATGGTTCGACAGAGTGGACCAAGCAGAGCAAGCCGGCCGAGCAGAGCGAATTTAAGGAAGGTTCGTTCGTGATTGTCCTCGGCAAGATCGACGAAAAAGGCGTACTCCACGCGTCTCGCATCGATCTTCGCCTGCCGCGTTAGATTCGCGGAGGGAATCATCTCGAGTTGCTGCGCCGATTTGCAGCCTCTCGTGTCGTGTAGGCAGTCCCGGCCGCGGCCGCGTTTCATTCTATAATCTGTTCACGACTTCTCGTTATCCGTTTTGAAGCGAAGCTTTGCGGCGCGCGCCGTTTCCCGCAGAAGCGGGTCTGTGTGGCCTAAACAGCGGTCCAGTTCTCCCACTAGGGAGTGTATTTGAAATACCCCAATTGCATAAGCGCCGCAAGCTTTTAACCACGGATCGTCGCTCGAAATGAGTTCACGGATCGCCTGCTCCCGGCTCTCTAGCTTCGTCGGCGCCAGGCGGTCCGCCAATCGAGCACGTTCTTTCCGGGTCACACGCCCATCAAGCAGCGGCAAGAGAGTCGACCGCAATGGCGATTTCAGAACGTTGTCCAGGAATTCCAGAGCGTTGTCATACACCGTTCTGTCCTGGGATTGCAGCCCAAGGTACACCGCGTGCAAATCAACCCGAGGGTATAACAGGGCCAGCAGCCGAAAGATCCTTTCCAATTCCTGCTGAACCGAGTCCGTCAGCGCCTTGATTACCGTGTCGTCAGCACTTTCTGGAACCGAGATGGCCTCCAGGATCTGATACGTCCGGTAGTGACCGAGGATTTCCGCCGCCAGAACCGTCTCCAGCATAGGAAAGTCGAGAGCGATTTCCGGGCGATCGCGGTGCAACTTGTTCAACGCACTGATGATTCCGAACCTCAGAGTCGTGTCGCTCTCCATCACGTTCCGCGACAAGGCTTGGGCAGCCCGGGCCGTTCCGATTCCCGCCAGAACCGCTGGGATTTCCCGACGTTCCTCCCGCAACACGCTCGGATCTCCAAGGTGGTCGCTTAAAAGTCCTACGATCGGATCTCCAAAGGCAACCAGAGCCTGCGCCGCTTCTTCCCGAAATACCGGATCCGACAAGAACTTTAGCAATTGCGCCGTCGAATTCTCTTTTCTCAACATTCCCGCAGAGCAAATCGCTTCCTTCACAACCTCATTTGAGGGATCTCTCAGCAAGCGCGAAAGCAGAGGATCGAAGGAATCTGGAAGTATGCCCAGGAGCCGTGCGACCTCCTTGCGCGCTTTCTGCCCGGCCTCGTTTTCTTCCTGCGCCAACTGTTCCAATATTTTGTGCGCGGCCGGAAGGTTCTGCGCCTCGCCCGGACGCGCAAGATATGCGGCCACCGCCGAGCGAACCGAGAAATCTTCAAATTCACTCAATTCCTGAAGCAGCAGGAGAGGATCGACATGTGCATGATGCACGAGATAAAGCATCGCTTCGGTTCGCACAGAGATTTCCCGGTCTTTTAGCATGTTTTCCACTCTGGGCAAAATCGAGTGGTCTCCGGACGCTGAAAGAATGGCCAGCGCTTTCTGCCGCACTTCACCAGAGGGGTGCTCAAGGAGATTGCGGATGACAGGATGTGGCGCCCGGGCACGTTCCACCTCAAAGAAACTGAGTGCATACAGAATTTCTTTAGGGTCTCGAACGTTCAGTTTGCGCGCGAGTAACTCCGAGGTGGAACGATCCAGCGCCAGCGCGGATGATTGCGCGGCACTCAGGCGGTGCTGGCTGATCGACTCCTGGAGCACGCCAAGATATTGGCGTCCACCCACGAAAACCGCAGCCAACCATCCAGCGATGAGCAGCAGGACGATCCAGCTTAGCTGTTGCGGCGCAAAGCGCAGATAGGTCGCAAAAATGAGCACCACAACTCCCGCCAAGCCGTCTCCCAAGCGCCAGATGACGGTGTCGATAAACCATTTCGACTGCAGCTTCACCCGGTGCTCCAGCGGTAGGTAAAGCAACTCCACCGTCGATCTGTCGAGCGAGTATCGCAGTACCTGATCGCTGCCTTTGAGGACGACCACCGCGGCAAGAGTACCCCAGATAAGCAACCCGCTCGATCCAAGTAGCACGGTGATTGGAAGCACAAACAGCATCGTTCCAATCCCGAATCGCCGCAGTAGCCGTGTGGTGAGCAGGAGCTGGAACACAAAAGCCAGGATTCCGGCGTAGAAATAGAAATCCCCGAAAAAGACCGCAAGACGGTCTTTGTTTACGAATAAGTCTTTGGCAATCGCTTTGAACTGCCATCCGGTAAGCGTGGTTACGAACGAAGAGATACAGATGACTGCGGCCAGAGCGCGAAGATACCTCGAGGAAAGTACCAGACGAAGGCTGCCATGAACGTCCCTCTGCCCGTTATCGAACGTCTCCGCTGGTGGTTCCCGAGACCCGGAGGGCCGGAATTTGCCCGTTCTGCATGCAACGTAGATCAACACGGAGGAAACCACCAGAAGCGGGATCATCCACAATAGAAGACTCTCTGTACCAAACGCACCCGCTACCGACTTCGAGACAAAGCCGGCAAAAACCCAGCCCAGAATCGCGCCACCGCCCACCATTCCGAAAACGCGCTTTGCTTCGCGCGTCGTCAGCAAATAGTTTGCCAGCGTCCACACCTGCGTCGGGGCAAGCACACCGAAAGTGCCTACCCAAATATAAAACACGGGATAGAGCCAGACCGGATGATAGAAATGGGCGAGTACCCAGAAGGCCGCACAGTTTGAAGCGCGAAGAAGCTGACTGCCGACGAGAAGAGTGGCGAGCGAAGTGTGACGTCCCAAACGCAAGTAGCCGGCAACCACAAAACCTACGAGAATGCCGCTGGCGATATCTGCATACGGGAGTTGTACGGCCTCGAAACGCTCGAGGAACAACGCATCTCGCGCGACTTTCCCGATCACGTAACAGCTGATGACAAGGAACAGACACGAACTCAACAGCAGCCCGCGCACCAGATCTTCCGGGTCGATGTTAAGAATGCGGTGCAGCCAGCCCTTCATCCGCGCTTCCTTCCCGTGTGACCCGCCCGGTTCTCGCAGATTTTGTTCCTACCAGCCGCGAAGAGAGCGCTCAGTTGTTCTTTGGAACAGAGTGCGCTGTCCCGCGGTCGAACAGCAATTCCTGTCCAGCGAGATAAACGGCGGTGAATTTTTCCGCGTCTCGGATTTCAAGTGCGGAAGCCGCGCCCGCGCGCGCACTACTTGCCACCATGCCTGTATCGATGAGTAGAACTCTGCTCGTTAAACCTCGAGCGGATGTGCGCCACCTTCTGAACCGTGTGGCCCACCACAATTTCCGAGGCATCGTAGCTCGACAGTATTTTTTCCACTTGCGGAACGCCCTGGGCGTCGGACCATTCGTCGTAACCGCGAAACCATAGTGGACCGTCTTCGCGAATAGAAAGCCAAGTGCTTAGTTTCAGATAGGGGGCTAACGTTGCCATACGCTTCTCGTCGGCAGGCGTGTTCGATTTTTTCCCGGCGACATAGACGTCTTTCACGATCGCTGTGATTTCCTGGAGCGTAAAAAAAGGCAGAATCAGTCTTTCTGCGATGAGGTACTGTTTCATCTCCTCAAAAAGCTCCATCTCGGCCCGAATGCGCCCGTTCATGTCCTCGCATCGTAAGTGAGGCGATCTCAGGAGCAATCCCGCCGTGAACGAAAAGGATAGAGCTGATTTTGCTTACCGCCGGTCGCCCTCGCACCCAGCTGCCGTAAACGGCGTTAGGCGCAAAAGCCTGGCGCTGTTCGATGAATCCCAAGGGATGACTCGCCATCCATTGCGACTCCGTCATATCGAACGTCGGATCGCGCGTCACTTGCAGCAATTGAGCGTTGTTTTTTTTCCATTTGACGAATTCATCGTAGGCGGCCCTGCGCCGTGGGTCTGAGTCGGGAGCGGAGAAACTTGCGTAGATATCTGGCGTGACGTAGCGCAGATCTCCAATCAGATTCATCATTTCTTTGCTGATTCCTCTTCGAGGGACCTGACGAGATCCAGGACTTGGCGCTCCTTCGGGCCCCGATCGAGAAGGTCTCCCGTCTGGACGAGAATTGCGTGGTTGCCTGCCCAGTGAAGCCTTTCGTCAACCAGGCCCACCCGTTTCAGAATCAGGCAAAAGTCATCGAAGTCACCGTGCACGTCGCCGATGGCGATGATCAATGGCGGCGCATCCGCGGTTCTTTGCGCGGTTACAGAGAATACAACGCAGATTAGAAAAAGAAGCCCAATTCTTGAGATGTAAACCCAGCAGGAAGACACGAGGTTCGCGCAGCCTGCGAACATCTGGTCTCCTCCGGAATTGAACCATACGACGCATCCGGAAACGCCGCCCCTGCTGACGCGTTCCCGCGGAATGAGGCATGTTAGGTTTCCCTGCAAGACAAGTCAATCGGATGCAATCTCGAGACATCTGGCCGAAAGCAGAAAGCTAGAGAGTCGCTCGGGGACCGGCCAAATCCGAGTTTCGATGCGGCAACAGTTCTGACCGATGGTTTAACAGATGTCAAAGGAACTGACCTACCCGAGTTTTGCACTATACTCCTGGAATGCGCCGGACGCGTTAGAACGCGGGAGAATTAACCCCATGCACAAACGAGACTTTCTTAAACTTTGCTCCGCAATCATGGCGAACCGGGTCGTCGAGCCGTTGGCCGCATGGGCACCCGGAGAAAAGCTGAAGAATTGGGCTGGGAATTTCGAGTACAGCACGGATAATTTGGATACCGCGGTCTCGCTCGAGCAGGTCCGTGAATTCGTTAAGAAACAAGCCAGCATGAAGGTGCTCGGCACGCGCCACTGCTTTAACAAGATCGCCGACAGTAACCATCAATTTCTCTCACTGAAAGAAATGGATAAAGTAGTCGCGCTCGACACCGAGGCCCGCACCGTGACGCTTGAGGGCGGCATGACCTATGGGCATCTGTGTCCATATCTGGACAGCAAGGGATGGGCGCTGCACAACCTGGCATCGCTGCCGCACATTTCCGTCGCCGGAGCCTGCACTACAGCAACGCATGGCTCCGGAGAAAAGAACGGCAACCTCGCCACCGCGGTTTCGGGGATGGAAATTGTGAACGCAGCAGGTGAAGTCGTGCAGTTATTGCGTGGGAAGAACCAGGAAGAGTTCCAGGGTGCGGTGGTTGGGTTAGGCGCGCTGGGGGTGACCACAAAGATTACTTTGGACATACAGCCCAGTTTTCAGATGCAACAATACGTCTACGAAGACCTGCCGCTGAGCGAATTGAAGGGCCACCTTGATGCCATCGAATCCGCGGCCTACAGCGTGAGCCTATTCACCGATTGGCAAAAGCCGCGTATCAACGAGGTCTGGCTGAAATGCCGCATGGATCATGAGCCCAAGTTTGACGCGCCCGCGGAGTTCTACGGTGCGAAAAGGGCTACCCGGAATGTTCACCCCATCATCGAGCTCTCCGCGGAAAACTGCACCGAGCAGATGGGCGTGCCCGGCCCGTGGTATGAGAGGTTGCCGCATTTCCGAATGGGTTTCACGCCCAGCGCGGGGAAGGAACTGCAGTCGGAGTATTTTGTGCCGCGACACAACGCGGTGGAAGCAATTCTGGCGATGCAGCGCCTGGGCGATCGGCTGGGGCCCCACCTGATGATCACGGAAATCCGCGCCATTGCCGCGGACGAACTTTGGATGAGCCCGTGTTACGAGCAACCCAGCGTGACGATTCATTTCACTTGGAAGCAAGATTGGCCGGCGGTCAGCAAGCTGCTGCCAGTGATCGAGAAAGAACTTGCCCCCTTCCGCCCGCGGCCGCACTGGGGAAAACTTTTCGCTATCTCTCGGGCGCAGCTCCATTCAGCCTACGAAAAGTTGCCAGAGTTTATTAAGCTGAGCCGAAAATTCGATCCACAGGGCAAGTTCCGAAACGATTTCCTGGATACGAATGTTTTTGGCACGACTTCGTGAACCACTCGAAAAAAGGCGAGGCGACCCACCCGTCGGCAGTTCTATGTGCCTATTTTCTTTAACCTTGCCTTCGCTTTTAGTCGATTTCGAACCGCACACCCGCGAAAGAAACTCGTGCCGTGGGACTTGCAAAAACTCTGGTTCGGTCACGCTAATCGCGAGGTAACCGATCGATATGCGGATCACCCAAAAGTAGATGTCGAGTGGCGCGGAGAAGTAGCAGAGAAGTACCAGAGAACGCTGGATTGGGATTACGACCGTAGAAAGTCCAGGCTACCAAAACGGCAAAAATCCAAGTCGCGGAAAGTCGCTTTAACTGACTAAGTGACCGTAGATTACGTTGGCTCCCCGGGCTAGATTTCGAACTAGCAACCCTTCGGTTAACAGCAAGGGAATGCTAAATATAAATGCCTTAGTTGGTGTCGCTTACCGGGAGAGAAACTAAGTTTTGGTCCCTCAGTTGGGCTACTTGAGCTACCAGATCCCAGATGGAAAAAGGAGTTGCGGGCGTTACAGTCAAAGGGACTATCCCTCCTTATTGCCCGCGGATGTGGTGATCAGCCCCTTTCGGCGGAGATTGTTTGCCGCCATCAATTCCTTAATAACTTCGACGGGCGAGGCGTCCCGAATCGAGTAGCGCTCCTCCTCGAATGCCTCAATGGGCAAACTCAGCAGCTCAACATATTCCTCTTCTTTCCGGTTCAGGTGTCCGCGCACCACCAAGTCGTTAAGCACAGCGGTGTAGCGCTGGTTTTGATAGTCAGCCATTGCAATCATGTTTCCACCCACCCTTTAAGTACTCTGCGTGTCCGATGATGAATTGAATAAAAACGCAGCAGTGAAACGACTTCTGAAAGATGCTTACGACAATGCGCGGCCGAAGACCGCCAGATATTGGTAGTTTAATGCCTGAAGTTCTAAAGTTTTTGCGAGTGGGAAATTGTACTTTTTCGCTCACAATATACTCGTCTTCATCCTTGAAGAATTCTCCCTGATACGGTACAACGAGCAGAAAGATGCACATTCGGAGGCACAGAAATTTTTGCGGCTGTTTTTGGCCTTCCGTAAGGAGCAGATCATGTGCCGGTATCGAGCAGTCGTGTTGTATTGCTGCCTCGGTGTTTTCGCGATCCAGGCTCGCTCGCAAGGGCTCGGACAGCAGGGCACGGATCCCTACACTGGTCAGCCAGCCAACCCGACCTCAGCGGTAAGCCTTCCCGACACGAGCGGGCGAGGCTCTCTCGCGGCCGAAGAAGGACGCCGGTTGGTCTTGCGGTCGCACACGGTCTTCGTGGAAGTACCGGCCGTGGTCACCGACGCTAGCGGCAATCATGTTCACAATCTGACCAAAGACGACTTCAAAATCCTCGAAAACGGCAAGCCGGAACGCATCACCATCTGCAATGAGGTGATCGCGAGCGGAGGGCACATTGCCCAGGCCCCGCTTCCCGCCGGTACTTTCAGCAATGCCACTGTCGAGGGGCGACAACAGGTCGCGGTTACGGTCATCGCCTTAGACACGATCAATACCCCTTTCCTCGACCAGACCTTTGGGCGCAAGCAGCTACTCAAATATCTCGGGAACAACCTCGATTCCGAGCAGGTGATGGCGCTCGTGGTCATTAGCAGCAAGGGCCTGAAGGTGCTTAGCGGGCTGGGCAGCGATCCCGCAACCCTGGTTGCCGCAGTTCAGCGAGCTACCAGCACGCTGTCTCCCCTGGAGATGTACGGCACCGAAGGTAAGGTCTCCGCTGTCACTGACGGCCCGCCGAGCGAACTGACAGGCGGAATTTCGCAGGGAGAGGATTTGACGGCCAAGATGCGCCAGTTCATTGTAAACGCGGATGCGCTGGAGAGCAGTTACCAACAAGAGCGCGCCGTTGAAGACACCATGCGAGCTTTTCTGGCCATTGCTTTGTCGCTGTCCGGAATTCCCGGCAGAAAGTCGCTCATCTGGGCTACCGGCGGTTTTCCGTTTGCCTTGGACTCGCCCTCGGACCTGCCCGGCGACAAACTCTCGAAGCTCTATGAGCGGACCATGCAGGCCTTGAACCAAGCCCAGATTTCCGTCTATCCCGTGGATGTCCGCGGATTGGTCGCGACCGCACCTACCACCGACATGGCTTATTCGGGCAGCCTAAGCGGCCCCGAGTATGGCAGCTACGCTGCGGGGCGCAGCTGGCTGGAGGAATCTTCGGTGAAGAGTCTCGAAAATTTCGCGACGATGACGGGAGGCCGCGCATTTGTCAATAGCAACGACTTGGTCGCGGGCTTCCATCGCGCTTCGGAAGATTCGCGCTCCTACTACATGCTGGGCTACTACGTCGAGAATGAGGACCGCCGTCCGGGCTGGCGAAAGCTTCAGGTTCGGGTCTCCCGCAAAGACGCGGAGGTGCGCACGCGCAGTGGCTATCTGGCTACGACGACGACCACGGATCCCCAGTCAACGCATCAGGCCGATCTCTCTTTCGCTCTGAACTCACCGTTTGACAGCACCGGAATTCCGGTGACGGTCGCGTGGAAAGCGGTCACCGCAGCAGGAGATAAAAGGAAGATCGGATTCGCGATTCACCTGCCGGCAATCAGTGTCATCGACGAAGCCGACAAGAACGGCTTTGATGTCGACTTCATTGCCCAAGCGACTAGCAAGGGTGCCCTTGCGGGCCATCAAGGACAGACCATCAAAGGAGCAATTCCGGCCGCCTCGCTCGCCAAAATCAAGGCCGAGGGCATCTTTTACAATAATGCGCTGGAACTACTCCCGGGCGATTATCAGGTTCGCTTTTTGGTGCGCAACAACCTCACCGGCGCCTTGGGCACTGTTTCGGCACCACTGACGGTCAACTAGCGGCGCCCGGTCCCGACGCGGCTTGTTCCGTGCCTTGGATCGTTCCACTTAGATTGCGTCGACGACTCCGGAAATCTATGGTGAGGTTTTGTGAAACGATCAGCGCGAGGCAACGGGTCGGATAGAATCGATACTTTCCAACTCATGAGAGGTCCCTTCCGATAAGGAAAAGTGACTACACCCTTCGTATCGTCCTCTCGTCTTACCTTTTCGGATGGAAGTCGGACAATGAGTGTATCGCAGCGCGATACAGGGAGCAAGGGTGCGAAAAAGCTGTTAATGGGTCAGTTTGCAGGGGGGTGACAGATTTATGTTGCCGTTAGGGTGACAGAATTACGTTGCTACAACAGGGTGCGAAAAAGCTGTTAGGCATCTGTTGCTCCAGCGCCGGCTTCTTCTAATGGGGAGTTGATTTGGCGATAGATAGGCGGAATTCCAGATATAGTCACAACATGAGTTCCCCTTCCACTTTTCCAACAAAAAACTCTCCACGAGGAATGAAGGCCATCGGTACCTTTTTGCTCATCGGAGCCTTCATTGCATTTTTTGCTGAGGTCACCTTAGCTAAGCCAGGTACATTTCTCGATAGGAATGAATCCGGGCGCGTACAGTCGGATGGCGCCTTCAGGCGGAGCCTTGGGAGGTTTATTTATGTTACTGGCTGGAGTTCCTTCTGCCACAGCAATCGGCTGGTTCAAGTGCCGCCTTTGGGGATGGCGGTTAGCTGTGGCAGTGATTACGACCCAGATTTTCGGCGACTTGATTAACATCTTCTTGGGGCAGGTGATAAAAGGTGCGATAGGAGTCTCAATTGCCGGTGCGTTGCTCTTTTATCTATTGCGACCAAAAGTGGAAGAATGCTTCCATGCAGGTGAATCGTCAAAATGAGGGACCGCAAGTCCAGTTAGGATGTACTGCAGACATTGGGCAATTAGACACTGAATGCCCATCATTCGGGGAGGCGGTTCCTATATGGAAATTATGCATCGTAATTTGGGGATGGTGATAGTGGCTCTGCTTTCAGCGATCGCATGCGGAGCCACTTTTTTATTTGGGTTGTATCGTCAGTTCGCGCTGGTGGAAGTTGCAGCGAGTATCGCGACCGGCATAGAGGTGTATTTCTTGAGTTCTTCCATTGGAGATATGTTGGAAGACAGGGAAAAGATTAACAAGGTGAAGTTGGTTGCGGCGATCGCATTGGCAGCGAGCATTGTGGCTTACTTTTTGATTGCGAAATTACGAGCGAATTGAAACACATTCCGAGTCTCGCCCGTGCTCAATTCCGGGGTAATAGGAAATCATTTCAGGGAGTTGATTGGTTAGTATGTCGATGACGTTCAACACGCGCACTTCGGTGCCCTCTGGCCTGGCTTGTACGATAACGGTCTGCGTTGCCGCCTCTGAAAACTTAGAACCATCGACTGCAAGAAGGATTCTCATGACTTATCTCCTGTTCAGTTCCGGATCGTAAGAGATTTGACCTTCCTACTGCGATTTGATGGTTTGCTCATCGTGGTCGCTGATTCGGGACGGAACTCCACAACGTCGGGGAACATAATTCCCCACGACTGCGATTCTATTCGGCAGTACTGCGCGTGGCAGTACGGGCGCCACTGTGGCTCTTCTTCCAATACAAACGAGTGGACTTCAATTAGCGGGATGGGATCTGCGAGAGGCATTATTTCTGGCAGCGACATTTCGAACTCTTCTGAATGGACGGCGCTCGGGAGAAATCACCGCATTGGCATTAAAGGGCTATTTGCATTGGGCGTGCGTTGACGATCAGATTTTTCTGCCACATCCGGAATACGCTCCGGTTTTCCGATACTATTTGCCTCCTTGCTGCTCTAAGACAACCGTCAACAACGACGAGTTGGCCTTGATTTTGCGGTTGAATAATACGCTGTGCTCTACATTTGTTCATGAAGACATTCAAACGCAAACGCGTAGCTCCCACCATGTCCACAAGGATTGCGTGGGAACCTTTGGCAATATGTGGTCGGGTTGCTCCTGTTCCCCGTAGCGGGCCAGAAGTAGAAGTGTTCACTCCAGACGCTTTTCACTAGAGTTGAAGAGTTGATCGATCAAGCTCTTCCTCCATCCGGATGTTGCGCGCAAGCATAAAGGCGTGGAAACCATCGGGTAACCCATACTCCGCGTGCGGCTCATGCAGTAGTTCTAATTTCTGGATGACAAGGCAACACGAAGCACCCTCTCGATGTGCGCGTTCCGCCGCCGTATTCACGCTACCAATAGGAGCTCCGCACGACTGTACAAAAGAGAACAGAACCACTCCGGTCGGCCTTAAGTTCTAATAGCGGACAGGGAGTAAAGAGAGACATTGGCGGAAATGCAGGGCTGGGTTGTACGGTCTCCCTCAGTTTCAGATTGTTTTTACGTCGATCGTGCAGGCGGATACGTACCGGAACTTAAGTAGTTCGCCATTACCCACACTTCATACTCTCGCGGCGGTCCCGGAGTGTGATGAACCTAGCGTGTGGACGCCCCGCGGGCGACAGGTCCGGCTGCCCATGCGATTGCGGCGTCGAGTTCATCGTAACCGAAGCTCATCACCTCAGCTTTGACGAAATGTTCGGCGATCCCCGGTGCCAAGCCAGCAAGCTTACCGTCTGCCGCAATTGCAATCCTCTTTACCTCTCGATGATGATTGCGAACGAATCGCACGTGCCGAAGGAAGCTCCCGAAATTCTCCCAACCGGGGAATTCGCGGGCATGGATTACCAACCCTTGCAGGTTGCCATGCGCTTCAATCCATGTGTCTGCGGTGAACGCCAGCGCGTCGAAATCTTGAGCGCGCAAGGCTTGCTTGACCTCGACCACGATCACGCCGGCATCGCGAAGAAGACGATGAGAAATAGCCGCGCCTTCAGGAAGCGACCCCAACCAGCCGATGGCCCTGTCACGTTCTTGATTGTCGAACACACGGACAGGACACGGCATCAGGAACCCGGCAAGCCGCGTAATTTCTCGGATCCAAGCAAAGTCAGTAACGATGGCGCAGCCATCGAAGAGCCGCATGTAATGAAGGCCGATTTTTGCATCTTCCCATGCAGCACCGGGAGTGAAGCCCTCGAACTCCGGTCCAAGCTGATACAGAAATCGAACACGACGCCCCTCGCGCCGCGCTTCATCGAGAAGCGGCACAAAGACTTGCTCGTAGTCATCTTTTGATATTTTTCCGAGAGCCTTCACGCCATCGATTCCATTCGGGAGATCTGTCAGTTTCTCTATCACGGGTCCTCCTCATTAGTTGCGCCAGTGTCTAACTAAATTCGGCCATGCCCATCATGTCGCCCTTCGTCTGGCCGTACTCCATCATTTCTCCAGGACTCAGTGCTTTCCTGGCCTTCCTCTATGCCGCCGGCCATCCGGGCAAATCGCATCAGCCGCCGATGTTCACGACTCGTGAGGGATCTCCTCAAACACTACCTCCTCCAGCGCGAGCGGCACACTTGGACTATGGCACAGCGCTCGCAGAATAAGCTGTCACGTATTAGACAGCGCGTCACAATCGACGCACGTTTCGCGCAGCATTGCCCCGCCTCCAATGTCCCGACTTCAGCTCAATCCCCATCCATGCGAACGGACTGGGCACCGGGGACCCTCCTGAGGGCCGCGCGTATCCGCGCCATAAGTTCTGGAGTGCTGAAGGGCTTGGTCACAAAATCGTCCGCGCCAGCATCCAGTGCGGCAACTTTATCTTCTTCAGAATTGCGGACCGTGAGCATAATGATGGCTATATTGGTGTCCCGGCGAATGGCGCGACATGCAGCCAGTCCCCCCATTCCTGGCATATTCATATCGAGCACCATCAAGTCCGGGTGGAATCCCCGAAGTGTCTCGAGCGCCTCTTCGCCGGTCTTGGCTTCATCTACCTCGTATCCCTCCGCGACCAACGTGGTGCGCATGAACCGCCGAATCCTCGGTTGATCATCGACAACCATGATGCGTCCCGCACTCACGCAACCTCCTGTCTTTGGATTGGCAGAGTGATCAGGAATGTGGTTCGTCCCGGTTCGCTCGAAACGCTCACTTCACCGTGATGGGCTTTCACAATACCGTGAGCAATACTGAGACCAAGACCGGAACCAGGTATCTGATGTTTGACCGATGGACTTCTATAGAACCTTTCAAAGATCCGCAATTGCTCATCCGCCGCTATGCCCTCCCCGTGGTCCGTGACCTCCAGCGTGAGCACGCCGTCCTTCAGTTGCGCGCTTATTTCGACTGGGGTGTCTGCGGGAGTGTACTTGAGAGCATTATCCAGAAGTTGTCGAATCGCGAGCTTCATCAGGCGTTTGTCGAATGGCATTCGAGGCAGTGGCTGGTTACACAGAATGTGGACCGGATGCTCACCGTGTTCCGTTCGCATAGAAGCAGCCACATCTTGCAGAGTATCCCGCAGGTCTGCCAATTCTGGGTGAATTTCGATGTGGGCTCTGTCGAGGCGCGCCATTTCAATTGCATCGTCGATTAGCTCCCGCAAGCGTTCTGCCTCGTCATCCGCTATCGTAATCTGCTCCCTTCTGCTTTCCGCAGAGACGTCGGGATTGGCCAGCAGCGAGGTCGTGGCAGCCTTAATCAGGGTGAGCGGGGTCTTGAATTCGTGGGCCATGGCATCAACTAGGGTTGCTCGCAGCTGTTCACTCTGCCTTGCAGCTTCGACTTGTTGGGCCAGGTCTTGCGCTTGCGCCCGCTCGAGGCCGATCGCGACCAGGTTTGCAACGCCCCTCGTCCTCAATCCCACTGGACCTTTGCGTCCCGACAGTGAAGAATTGGCCCGTGTGCCGTTCGTAGAGCACGATTGCATCGAGATGGAATATCTCCGTCAACTTCACTGCCAGTTGCCCTGCAAAGGGAGCGCTGTTGTCAATCAGGAGCATTGCTCGGCTGAATCCATACAGGCGTTCCAGATCTCGCTGTCGTTCGATTGCTTCGAGAGCCCGTGCTTTGGCTTGTGCAGAAAGCCGACTCGCAATCAACGATGATGCGAGAAAACTGAACAGAGCCACCCAGTTTTGCGGATCGGCAATTGTGAAAGTACCGATTGGGGGAAGAAAGAAGAAATTAAATAAGAGCGTAGCTAAGAATGAAGAAAGAGCCGCTTCGAGAAATCCCCAGGTACTAGCAATCAGTAGGATAAGCAATACGTAGGCAAATCCCACTGTCGTCGCGTTCACGGGGATTATGCCGTACGCCACAAACGTAACTAGACCAATAGCGATCAAGCACACAAACACTCGGAATGGACGCCGACTCGACACGTCGCTTCTCCGGCTGATATTTTAGGTCATTCGACGGATACAAATCTGTTATTTCGGAACCACATTTATGGTTTGCGCGCTGTAATAAGCCACCAGACATGGTCTTCGTCAGTTCGATCCACAAAACGGTCATCGCGCTTGAGAATCTCAAAACCCTCGCCGAGGAGTTCGTCTTCGACTTCAGCCCGCGTGATTTCGTGATGGACAGCCTCGCTCTGACGAGAGTTGCTGCTTCCGAACCTGGCAGCATGGTCCAGAATGACCAGACGTCCTCCCCGTTTGAGGGAACGGTGCAAGTAAGCTAGAACCGCTTTCGAAGCCGTTAGCTCATGATACGTATTAGCAATCAGGACAGCATCGACGCTTCCAACAGGCAGATGCGGATCATCCGAGTCACCGAGAATAGTCCTGATATTATGTTGATGAAGGATAAAGGCCCTTGTTCGCAACACGAATAGCGGATACTTCAAAATATCGACGGCCAAGACTCTTCCTGGTCGGCCCACTTTAACGGAGAGCTTCAAGGCAAAATATCCGACACCGGCACCAAGATCCGCGACAATGCTTCCGTCTTCAAGATTCAGTTCCTGTATTGCATCTCCTGGACGCTGCCATTGATCTCGCTCACGTTCCACAGTCTCCAAGCGAGTCAACGTCTCAATAGCGTCGTAGACCGCGCCGAGGACAATGACGGTCATAATCGCGCACAAAGCGAAGAGTGACACCCGCCAGCGGTATTTCCGGCGAAGTTTGTGTTCATCAGGTTGGGACTCTGCCGTCGACGATCTGAAACCCATAGTCTTACACTTCCACTGTGGCATTATCGTCCAATCTCGAAATCCTTATTCGTTAAGTTTTTCCTCAGCTAGTCTAGCGGAGCTTGGAATGGAGTTTTTCTCAAGGACGAGATCCTCCCGGGAACGGAAAGCGCTGATCAACCACGTGGACCCTCATGGTGACGCCCGGACTAGTGAATTTCGACAATGACTAGCGAAACGTCATCCGTGAGAGGGCCGTGACTCCACGCGGCGACACCGTCGAGGATCGCATGACGCATTCCCGGCAATTTATGTTTTGCCGAATCGAGAACTAACTGCGAAAACCCTTCGACCCCAAGCATCTCTTCGTCACGATTAAAAACCTCGACGAGCCCGTCCGTGTAGAGAATGAAGCGATCACCAGATTTGAGCTCAATTTCGTCCACGGACTCGGTTGGCGCGGTTTCGGCGAGACAGCCGAGGATCCCGTTTTGCGACTGAAGCAGGCGTATGCAACCATTTGAGACCAGGATCGCCGGGGGATGGCCTGCGGCAGCAAAGGTGGCACGGCGGCCACACCTACTGAAACGCATTACGGCCATGGTGAAGTAAAAGCCGTCCGTCTCAAGACGGCCGTGCACAAAATCGTGAACGCGCCGCAGCATGATACCCGGCCCCGCTTTGCGTTCAAGTGTATGGAGTGTTTCGGAGTAAATGCGGTTGGCCATAAGCGCCGAACTAATACCATGACCGGATACGTCGCACATGAGGATAGTTAGAGCTTCGTTATCGTGTGGAAATACAACGCCAAAATCCCCGCCAATAGTACGCGCCGGGCTGTAGTAGGCCTCCACCGAGATATCGTTCCAAACCATGCTTTGCGGTGCCAGCGATTGTTGAACACGAGCAGCGAGTGAGAGTTCGGCCTCAATTTCCATCTGTCGTTTTTCGAGTTGGCCGTTGGATTCGCGAAGTTGTTCTTCAACCCGTTTCTGCTCACCGATGTCGGTCACGAGGAGCAGTACGTATTCCTGTCCGTCTGGTCCCTGAATATAGCGGCCGCTGAAGATTGCTGGGATCCTTTCGCCATTTTTGCGAGGCAAATAGAACTCACTTCGACTGCGTCCGTATAGGTGGCCTGATTCATGTTGCTGCAGGAGATGCGGAATATCTTTCGCTGGAAAAATCGCATCGGGCGTTCGGCCGCAGATTTCTTCACGGCTATACAATCCCAGCCGGAGCAGCGCTTCGTTGGCGAACACTACACGAAGCTGATCATCGACAATGACCACTCCCTCGTTGAGCTCTTCAAGGATACTCTCCATCTGGCGAAGCCAATCCGGAGTTTGGATGTGGGCGTTAGTCATGACTGTGTTCCCTCGAGTGCGCGACTGAACTCTTGATGTTTGTGCGACGCTCGTGTATCGCGATCGATCGGGTAACTATGGCAAACAGAACAGCGATGGATATGCCGCACATCAACACGCCGGTCATGCTCTCCAGGGGTCCCAGAAGTCGCCAGTTAGACGGAAGTATGACATCCGCGCATCCGACTGTGGTGTAAGTGCTCGCGGAGAAGTAAAAGGCAAGTTCCCACGACGGAAAGCAACGCACTCGGTACCAACCCGCCCAGAGAAGAATCACGAGACCGTGCAGAACGATCACTGCGACGGATGATTTTATGACCAGCGCGGCAGCGTGGATCGGAGTAAAGTTTTGATTGTCGCGGGTTAAAACTCGTTTTAGCCACTCGATCAGCGCAACTACACCGACAACCTGCACGCTGAGCGTGAGACTTACCAGAACAAAAGCCGCGGCAATTTGATTAAAAAGAATCATCGCAAAAGCCTTCAACGAACTAAACATGCTCGCTGTTTCATTCGAGCGTCTTTCCCTTCGCCTTGACGCCCCAGTCGGGCGAGCAAGGCCGTGACAATCCAACTGACCTATGTCATCAACTGGTGTGTGACACCATTTCATGTGCCGGGCGAGCTTCTGTTTCGGCCACGGGGCGCTTCGCCTCCCAGCGAATGATTTTCAGGTCGAGTACGAAGATGCTGTAAAGGACCGGCACCAGAAGCAACGTGATAAATGTTGCGACGGCAAGCCCCCCTATCTGTGCATAACAAAGAGGCTGCCATAGGGGCCCTCCTTCAAGCGCCAGCGGGAAGAGGGCCAAGATGGTCGCTAGTACAGTGATCATCACGGGCCGGATACGCTGGATGCCTGCGTCCGGAAGCGCCTGCTCCAGAGGCTCCCCTTTCTCATGCATTTCCTCGATGAAATCGAAGAGCACTATGACGTGGCTTACGATCACTCCGATTAAGCTGGCGATGCCCAGAAAGGCCATAAATCCAAACGGTGTATGCATTACCGAGAGGGCGACCAAAGAGCCAACCACTCCGTAGGGAGCAGCGGCGAACACCAGAAGAGGTTTTACGGCGTTATTGAATTGAACCAATAGCGCGAGGTAAATCCCGAGTAAAGAGATCACCAGAACAAGTTTGAGGTTCTCGAATCCGTCAATTTGTTTGGCCCGTTCGCCACCAATGCGGAGCTGGTAACCCGGCGGGAGATTTTTCTGAAATTCCTGTATTTTTGGAAGGATCTGGTTAAGCACCTCAGAGGCGAGAACTCCAGGCTGGGGATAGCACAGGATGGAAATAGTGCGAAAATGCTCGCGGCGCCTGACGCGACCCGTTTCCAAAGTATTTCCGACCGTTGCGATCGACAGCAGCGGCACGCGGTTGTTGGTCTGTGAGGAATAAATATAGAGGTTCTTGATGTCGGCGAGTTGAGCACGGTCCTGCATGCGAAGGCGCGCCACAATGGGAATGTTCTTGTCGCCTTCCTTGAAAATGCCCACTGGAGCGCCGCTCATAGCTGTCGCTGATGCCTCTGCCACATCGGCGTTGGTAATGGCTGCCACGTTGGCGCGGTCAGGATCAATCTGAATCCTCTGCTGAACATTATCAGGGAACCAATCATCACGAAGGACGGCGATGCCCTGAGCTTGCCTGACGATGTCCTGAGCCTGCGCGGCAATCTGTCGAAGGGTGCGAATATCGCTAGCTTCATTTCTCGCGTCAACGTCGGCCTGCCCAGAGATCAACAACTCGACGGGGTTGTCCACAGGATTGGTTTGAAGCTGGCGAACCGTAACCCACGCGCCCGGTACTTCCTTGTCCAGTGCGTCCTGGATGGGGCGAGCCAACTTTGGCGAAGCCTCTTTATCCGTGACCTCAACAATCATCTGCGCGTAGTTGGTCTGCGGCATTTCGGGCGAAACTGAAAACCAAAAGCGAGGTCCCCCACCGCCGGCAAAGGTCGTTAGTGACTTAAGGAGATGCCCGCGGTTCTCTTTCGTAGTGACGTCAGGCGAATTGTCAATCACTTGTCGGACGACTCTTTCGGCCTGCACGGCAGCATCGTTGGTGACGCCCAAGGGTGTGTCATTCGGCAACCAGATATCCAAATAAAACCAATACTGGACGTCTTCGGGGAAGAATTGGGTCTTAAGCCGAGAACCGAACAGCCCGCCTCCGATCAGAAAAACCAAGGACGCACCGAGGGCCGCCCAACGGTGTTTTATGGCTTTGCCGACGAGTCTGTTGTAAAAACCGTAAAATCCCCGGTGTCGCATCTCCTCGATGGTCGGTTCTCGCTTTGCCGGAGCACGCAAGATGTAGTAGCCCAGGAACGGAACAAAGGTCATCGCGACAAAGTACGCGCACAGCAGCGAAACCGTCATCACCACCGGGAGGCTCTTCAAGAACTCACCGGTATTGCCAGTGAGCATCAAGAATGGCAGGTAGGCGATAACATTCGTGATTGTCGCGTAAAAGATCGCTGTGGCGAGCTTCGTCGGGCCAAGCCAGCAGGCAATGTTGCGCGGAAACGCTTCCGCCAAGTGACGTTTGATGCCGTCTCCTGAGACCACCGGCACGTCCACGAGAAGGCCCAGCGCGATAATCAGCGATGCAATGGAGACTTGTTGGAGATCGATTCCCAACATATACGCGATGCCAAACGTCATCGCGAGTGTGATCGGTATGGCCAGCGCCATGATCAGCGCCAGCCGCCACTCCCAAAACCCAATCAGCGACACCAAGACGACGAGAATAATGGCTTCCAAAAGTGCCCGCATGAAGAGGTTGATGTTTTCCTTAACCTGTAGCGGTTGATCGGAGGTGTGCGCGAGAATCAAGTCGGCGGGAACGATTTGGCGAAGCTCAGAAAGCTTTAAATTCACGGACTGTCCGAAGCGCGCGATTTGCTTTCTATCGCGCATGTACACTGCTAAGGTGATCGCGCGGCTGCGCTGCCAGTAGCCATTTGTGTCCCGCCAAGTGTAGTAGTTGAGATACTGGGCAGGAGCCTGATAGCCTCGGCTGATTTGGACGAGATCCCGCAAATATACGGGGGTACCCTCTGATGTGGCCGATACCGCCACATCGCCGATGCTTGTTGCGGTATCGAATTGTCCGGAGGGAATGAGAGTGATCCTGCGCTCGCCGCTTTCAACAGTTCCGCCCGGCGCGATGATGTTCCGAGCCGATAGCACTTTGGAGAGATCAGCAGGACGCAGGCCGTAGGCTGCGAGGCGATCCTGCGAGTAATCCAGATAGATGGTCTGCGACAAAACGCCACGGCGCTCCACTTTGGAAACTTCGGGAGCTCCCTGTAGCGTTCGGCCAATCAAGTCAGAAAAATTGTCGAGTTCGGCATAACTGTATTTGTCGCCGGCAACGCTGGCCAGCTTCGTTCGTGTTTCCTTCGGGTCGCGGATGATCGCGGGGTCCCACGAATCGGGATGCAACTCGGACCGCTTTAGGCGCTCGGAGATAAACCGTTGAATGAACGCTTGGATGGAGCTATCATCTGCTTCGGAAACACCATCAACGCCGATAAATCCACTTCCCTGAATGATTTGCGAATCTCGAATGAATCCGGCCCGCTGAGCTTCTTCTTGAAACAAGTAAGCGCTGTCAAGGACCTCACGCGCCGAAATCGATTGAGGAAAAGAGTTCACTACAGTTACTGTTACGAGTTGGCCGCTGCGATTCTGATGTTTGGCGTCACGAGCTTTGCGAATCGCTACTTCAACGGAATTGGCACGAGCTGCAATTTCGATGTCGTCCGCCTTCGGGCTCGCGACGGTCAACATGAGGGCGGCAGTGTCTCCGAAATCGCTTTGGAAACTGATGGGGCCGGCGCCCTGAGGCAACTGAGAATTTAGAGCATTCAGCTTGAGGTTGATATCGCTGAATTGCCGCTTGGTATCGGTGATGCCCTCATCCAGTTGAATGGTGACAAACGAATAGCCAGGCATAGATATGGACTTAATTCCGTAGTCTGCATCCGTTCCCGGATGGATGGTCTTATTCTCAGCGGCAACGTCCTCAATTCGACGGGTAATGTACTGTTCAACTTGTTGCGCTGTGGCTCCGGGCCATGGACAAGCCGCGACGCCGAGACGCACGGGAATGTCCGGGTCCTTACGCTGCGGCATGGATGTATAGCCGAACCAGCCCCAAATGAGCACTCCAAGGAGAAGTATCCAGGAGATGTGCGGGTGCTCGACGAAAAACCTTGGGACATTGCGGCGATTACTGATCTCTTGTTCGTGTGCGAGTGCCATTTGTTTTATACCTTTATGGGATAACCTGGATGAAGTCGCCGTCCTTCAGACCAGCAACTCCAACGACGACAACTTTCTCAGCTGGATTTACACCTTCAACTGCCACATCACTCTCGTGGGTCTCTCCAAGTGCGACCTGGCGCAAATGCGCGATCCATTTGCCGCCCTGCGCGCTGGCGACGAAAACCGCGTAGTGTCCGGCTGAGCCGGGGTCGGCAACAACTGCGCTAAGAGGGACGGAGGGAACTGGGGCCTTGTGAACGCCTGACAAGCTCAATGAAGCAATCATCCCGGGCTTTAATGACGATTTTGGGTTGGGGACGGTCACCTCGATGGCAAAAACGCGATTTTTCTCATCGGCGCTCGTGGCAATACTCGTGACCAGCCCGTTATACTCTTTCGGATCCTCCTGCAAATGAATGCTGAATTGCTGCCCCAAGCGCAGGCGCCTTACGGCATAGTCGGGAACGCCGAAGCTGATCTTGACCGCACTCGTGTCGGCGATAGTAAAGGCCGGAGTTCCGGGTGCCGCGAGGTTCCCTAGTTCAATGTTCCGGGTGACGATGTACCCCGAGAAAGGCGCAGTCAGATCCGCGTCCTGGAGAGCCAACTGCGTTTGTTGCACATTTGCCTTGGCCTGATCCACAGCCGCGAGGGTCGAATCGAATTTCGCTTGCGCTCGGTCGAAATCAGGCTTGGTCAAGCTCTCTGAGGCGTAAAGCGTCTTCGCGCGCTCGTAATCCTTCGCTGCCTCGATCTGTTGCGCTTGGGCTAGACGTAGAGTTGCGGTCGCTTGGTCAAGCTGATTCTTCAGGTCCTGATGGCGAATCTGGGCGAGAACGGCGCCCTTAGCAAGATAGTCTCCCGAACCTATGTTGCGACGCCGGCCGTCAGCACCCGCGACCTGTTTAATTTCGGTCACATATCCTGCGGACTTGAACGATAGAACCGCTTCCGCGAACGGCAGAACCGAAGCCGAATAGCGCAAATCTTCTGAAGGCGAATACAAAGCCACATCCACTACATGAACGGGTGTGGGAGAATTAGCTGCGACTTTCGTGGGTTGCTGACAGCCACTTATAGACACAATCGTGGCGAAAAGCATACCGCCTATTATTGGCCTCACTCGTTTCCTGATGTTCCTCATAAAGTCCACTCCTCTCCGATCGCCCTCTCGAACTCCGTCCTGACTGGCTGTCGCGCCCAAAATAATTTTTGCTCTCATCGGTTACTCTTCCCCCATCGCTTTGCGCAGTTCGGCAAAAGCGCTCCAATAAGAGGAAAGCGCTTGCTGATACTGGAAATTGGTTTCGGAACTCTGAGCCTGTGCCTGGAGAAGGTCTCTTAGAAGTGCGGCCTGCTCCTTGTATTTGTTGCCCGTGACGCGAAGCTGCTCCGCAGCCGCTTCGTGGGCCGTACGAGAAGCCTTAAGCAGCAAGGAATATTCCTGCCATTTTCGGTATTTCGCACCAATCTCTACGACGACCTTCGACTCCGTCTCGTGTATCCCGTTGCGTGCTTGGTCGATAGTCTTCGCTGCCTCGACAACCTTGTTGTGGCGACGCCCCCAATCAAATGGCTCCCAGGTCAGGAGAAAGCCGGCCGTGGTGACATTCTGTGGAAGAACTTGGACATTAAACAGACCCTGATAGCGCAGGGAGAGACTGAGGTCCGGAATATATTCGGCTTTCGCGAGACGCCGGTCATATTCGGCCTGCTTTTCCTTTAGGTGCGCTTGCCGGCACTCA
The DNA here is from genome assembly GCA_963831545.1 of uncultured Acidobacteriota bacterium. GTDB lineage: Bacteria > Acidobacteriota > Terriglobia > Acidiferrales > UBA7541 > Acidiferrum. The sequence continues at coordinate 9,612 of CAWHQX010000015.1, read as the reverse complement.
GGGCGGTTCACCAGAGCTGCGTTTCGAGCGGAATCGAGGGTCAAATCGCTGGTGTCTTGCTCCGGAATGAAGTCAACCCGAAAGGACATCGTAACGTCACGCCCAAGGAGTTGGTTTAACACCTCACGCTGCGTGACCAGCCCATTCTCTGCGACGGACAACTCATAGCGCGATTTGGCTAGGCGGGCGTCGACGTCTAATTCATCTGCGCGCAGCACCGTCTTTTCTGAAACATACTGGGTCGTGACACGTTGCGCTTCTTCGAATGTTTTTACCGCCTCACGAGCGGCATCCACACCCGCTTGGACCGCAAAAAGATTGAAGTACGCATTTCGGACTTCGGCAGCGATCTTTTGGCGTTCAGCACGGACATCTTCGCGAGCAATATCGCGTCCGAGCTCTGTCATGTGAATGCCGAGGCCGATCTTGTATAGTTGTGTAAGCGGTTGGTCGGCATTGGCGGTAATGTATGTGGTAAACACCGCCGGCGTGTGGATTTTGGCATTGGTAGATGGGATCGGACCAATTCCCGGATATGTGCCGAACGAACCGACGGGAAACGTGAAGTCAAACGGGTGCAAAAGCTCGCCGCCCAGCATCGTGAATTGAAATTGTGGTTTCCGCCGGCTACGCGCCGTACTCACCTGGAAGTCAAATTTCTGAACTTCCAGGACCGAGTTCTTCACAAGTCGATTGTGTTGGAGTGCTAGAGTCACCGCTTCATCGAGAGTGAGGATGGGCTCCTGAGTATCGGCATTCGATATTTGCTCTTGGGCTGATGAGGCCATCGGCAATGCCAGAGCGCACGCGAGAAAGATCACTGATATATATTTAAATCTCATATTGTTGATCCGTTTGTTGAGTCTTCCCTTCCTGTAAGCCCTCGAAAAGTCATCGTGACAACTTTTTGCGCAATGCGCTCGATGGAGAGATGCTCGACGTTGGCGAGGCCATCGATTGAAAGCATTGTTAGGCCGTGAGCTACGGCCCATATGTAGAGCGCCGCGGTTTGCAATTCCGACTTTCGGGTGAGTGCGGGGCCGAAGATTCCGATGCGGGCGCCCCGGCGGAGAATGTTCTCCAGAACAGCACGCAAAGCCACCCACGCGTTCAGGACTTCTTCGCGACGCCTGGCAGGGTTGCTGGGCACCACACTGAACATCAGGCGATAAAGCGCGGGATTCTTAATGCCAAAGCTGACGTACGCAGAACTCATTTTCGACAAAGCTGCGCGAGGATCAGCGATCTTCGCGACGGCAGCCGTTAATTCACTGCGCAGCAGGTCGTGACCAGCTGCGGCTGCGGCGTCCAGCAGGTCTCGTTTGTGAGGGAAATGGTTGTACGGCGCGTTGTGACTCACCCCGGCCATGCGCGCGACCTCTCGTAGAGAGAAGTTCCAATCTTTCTCTTCCGCCGCGAGCTCAAGCGCGGCTTGAACGAGCGCTCTGCGCAAGTCCCCGTGATGGTAAGTATCCGAGCTGTGTGGCTGCAGTTTTAAGTTATTCATTGAGCTAATCATCGAAGGATCGCTTCACCAGAAATGTGGACAGCGCCAATATCTAATGTTGTCGATATCCACATGGCTGCTTGCTTCGGATTGCGAGTAGTGCAGGTCCCATACCAATTCACGCGCATTGCAAGTGGTTGATTTAGATGACCAGAACTGGTAGTAGGCCTTACTGCGCTGCCGGTATGCGGGCAGCGTCGCATGGCAGGTGCACATTGCCAGCAACTTCGTATGTCGGAGGCCTTTTGTGATTTCGGGGACGGAAATGTTCGTGGTCACGGCTGAATGTTGCGGTCAATAGGCGAGGAACGGATTCGGCCGAGAAGTCAAAACCAGCTACGCCGGTCATTGTTAGCTGTACTTTAGAAGGCTGATCGAAATGGACCGCGACCGTGGGCGGAGGCGTGGCAGGCAGGACAGGCGGAGCCGATTGGGATGAGAAGTCTTTCTGCTTCTTTGCGTTCCTTTGCGGCCTAGCCGGATGGACTGCAATGGAAAAACCCTTCCGATTATCACGACCGTTGAAAAACCCTTTCGGACTTTCGGGATAACCCTACAACTGCAATGTGTTTCCGCAGCTCCTTTCTCCCGTGGAACACCCGAGTTTTGACAGCCGAGACCGAGAGACCCATGCGTTGGGCCGTTTCTCGAGCCGATAATTCTCGCAATTCCTTTAACTCGAGCACGCTCCGCACTCTCGGGGTCAGCTGTCTGATCGCGATCCACAAAATCCGCGCCTCCTCTCGCCGCATGCAGGTGGCCTCGGGGTCGGGACTCGCATCGGCCATATTGAATGGCGGGCCTGTGCCTTCGTCACCACTAAAACCGTCAATAGATACCTCACGTACCGCACGAGCCCTGCGCAAATGCATAAGGAGGAACTGCAAAAGCTGGAAGCGGAGACTTCCGGTGTCAGCCATGCACTGGATCTACCGGCGGCCGCCAGCGCTTCGCGGCAAGCGCGGGCCAAAAGCGCTGCGCCTTGTGCCCCCATGGCTTCACAGCCAATGCTGCACGCACCACCTGCAGTGAGCATGCGATTTACCGTACCTGGGCTCACAACCACCTACAGTGCCTTTGTTCATTTCACGGTCTGTTGTGCACGTTGCTTACATGCATGGCTGTCAATGCAATGTATTGTGGCCTCAGCCAGGCTGGCCAACCCATATGACTTGTGTCACACATGTGTGTTGCCGAACACTTTGCACTGCTCCAGAATAGCCTGGCCAGACATGGTGTGTGTATCGGATGAATTTGTAGATAGTCAGCATGCATGTTACTACACATATACATGGCATACATGGTATGACCTTGAACCTGCAGGGCGAGCCGCCATCGCCACCGCCCCCCTCCCCACCGCCCAGCCCGCATCCCCAAACCGCCCCATAGTCCACCACCCCACCCACCCCCGAGTCGGCCTCCCTCGCCGCCATCGAGTCCACCGCCACATCCGCCGCCGAGTCCGCCTCCCCAGCCTCCGCCGAGTCCACCGCCCCGACTACCGCCCAGCCCGCCGCCGCAGCCGCCCCCCAGTCCGCCGCCGAGTCCGCCACCAACCGCGCCGCCCCCGCCTCAGCTTGCAGGCGTCCTGATTGTTGGTGAGAGGCGATGCATTCCACTTCCATACCCGTAGTTCTATCCCGTACGCTGCCGCCGCCGTCGCCCTGTCTCTCTGTCCCATGCATGTTGCTCGGGCAACAGCCTTGTACCTTGCTTTAATCCTATTCCACAGCGTGGCAGCTTCACCGGCGGCAAAGTAGGCTAACAAAAGGCTGATGACTAGCGTATGATGTGAACATGGCGCCACAGCTATGCCCACCTTGCTGGAACTTTCCCACTGTGTATGGCACAGCATTTGCACTTGAATCAGTAAATACTACCATGCTGACCCCTAGCCGCACTTACAAGGGAAGGATGTCGGATGTGTTCGGCGAAACACTCTGACCCTAACATCCTGGATGGCTGGTATCCATGGAAGCACAACGCCATATGTCTCCGTTCACAGGTGGCAATGACGCACAGCAGCAGCCACCGCAGGCCGAGTACCAGCAATCGACATCACCTATGCAATGGGACGCCACCATTGCGCAGCCATCTGGCTACCGCCTGTCTGCGGCACTAGTACGTCACAATTTGTGCGATCCTCGATGTTGGCCTAACACCTTGCTGTCGCAAATAAAGGAGATACAAGGCTGAAGTAGATGTTGTACCTGGCCAGGTCAAGCTAGAAGGCTCACTTGTCCTGTGGGCTGGTGGTACTGATCTATCTAACTCTTTGCTCTCGACCTCCGAGGCATGCGTCATGCCCTCTCGTCTTCGTCTCCTGCGATGCACCCATGCATGCTTGTTTGAGTGTGGGCACACGTGCACAGTTCAGCAGCACTACATTTTGCCCCGCCTGCCTTGCTTGTGGGCGGCAAGCTTGGCGACTTGCATGTTTTGATCCTTGGGCATGATGAGCCCCGTGTGGGTTTGACAAGCAACTTTGCGTGTTGGCTTGTGCAGGTCTTCAATAGTGTCACCGGGTTGTGGACCTCAACAGGTGCGACATCAAATGCATGTGCTACGCCCCATTCATCCAAAGTGTTATGCTTAAGCAGTCGGTAATCGGATTGTGTGTAACGGCCGACGCTATGACCGCAATGTGTTGATGCACCTGCATGCCTCAATTGAGGTACAGGCGAATTACATGTCTTGATTGTGCAACTTGACAGAGCAAAAGCATATTTGTAGCACGGCGATGTGTTTTGTGCCTGAAAGATGTACCATATAATTGCCGCGCAGGGCCCTTCGTGGCTGCTGCTGGCCGCACAAGCTTTACGCTGTTGGCGCTTCCAGGTTGGCTCAATCTTAGCTACACACATGTCATGGCAGACCCAGCCACGTTCATGTCTGCCTGAAAATTCGAGCATGCAGCTGCTTGCCTGTCATAACTGCGCTGCCATGCATGCATGACCGGATGAGCTGTGCATGCCTATGTGATGTATGGCAGCCGCATGAGCAACACAAGGTTTAGCACCCAAAAATTGTGACGATCCATGGCGTCCACCACAACAGGGAATGGCTCAGCACTCGCTTGTGGAGGCATCGGCGAAGATTACCTTGGTACCTGTGAGGTGAGATCGATGCTGTGAAAGTATTTCAGTTGTCTTCACTATAGCTAGCTCAATACCGACTAGTCCGACTCGTTTGTCCACAGCATCGAATCATTGTCCACAGCCGTCAATCAAGTGAACAGTAGTGCGTTGTCATCATAATATGACCATAAACTGACCGGCAATTGCCAAAGTCATGCAACAGGTCTACTCAGCTAGCACCAACACATGGGCACCAGCGCCATCAATGAGCAAGAAACGCTCTGGCCATGTCAGCACCCTTTATCAGGTGCAATTCAACGGCTAGCGTCCAAGACAATTTGTTGCTCAAATGCAAATCGTGACTCGTGGCCTGGATTGCAGAACAAGCGTTGTATGCTCTTGTACGAGACGTGTAGGCTTCACATGTAGGCGACTGTGCCATGTGCGCAGGGTCAGCCGCTACATTGCGGTGGAGACGATTTCGCAGCAACGGACGTTCGTACCAGCTGCGAGCTGTTCAATCCCTTTGACGCAACAGTACGAGCCATTTGCAAGCTTGCCTAGTGGCTTCTCAAACGAAGAAAGTCCCAGCTTGGTATATCTCTAACATCATATACCTGTCAGCACTTAACTATCAAAGAACAAATATGTTTTCGTCCATTGGCAATTTGCAGCACACCAATCAGCTACACTTGCTGCTCCGTTCTCAAAGGCGAGTGACCGGCACGCAGGCGGTGCTTTAGCGGCACTCTTGTGATAAGCGCATACAACAGGGGACTTTGGGTGCAGCCGGCTGTGCTTAAAGAAGGGGCAAGCATCTGGTTGACTGTGCCAGCTCAGGTCGGTTTGACAATCATGCACAATGCGCCAGATGCGTTAATGCTAATTGCTTGGTGGTACAACATCCAGACTCGTTTCGTGTGGGTGGTTGGCTGAGCTGCCATTGTATTTGTATGATGTTAGGTGCCATTGGCAAGGGCAGCACTCGCCACCTGCAACAATGGTGCGAGTGCCTACTTAATAGGGGGCGACGACAACACAAGCCAAGATGTCAAGACTGTCCAGGTGACACGATAGGAGGGTCTTGCAATTTGCCGAGATCATTACCCACGCATGTTGCCGTGCAATGCTGCTGTTGCTTCTTTGCCGTTCTGATAAGTGCCGATCTGTCGCGATGCACACATGCACGGCAACACTTTGGCACTCAAGGCTGCCACCGTGCGTACGCTTCCGAGTCGTCATATGCTCATGCACATTACTGTCCCAGCTTTGGTCATCATTGATTACAACCAAAGGAATGGAGTACGTGGTGAAAAGGGCTCTGGGCTCATGTCGTTCATTCGTGCTGGCATGCAGGTATTTGATGAAGTGAATTTGGTCTGGAATGCGACGGCACCACTACATGTGGTGGGCTTTTGACATATGTCATGGGTCTTGGCATTACTACCTGTCTGAGTATGCTTGCAACTGCCGCAATATTCTGTGCGCAACATGTCCCGGGTGGAGTCCACAATGTGACATGTCTGTTGTGGGCCCGCATCAACCACAAAGTAAGAAGCAACCGTACATGATGGGGATTGCTTGCAGGCCCGGTCCGCCGCTATGGCTTTATCATTACCAGGCAAATCGCTGCACGAACCTTGACAAACCCCTTTCCGAACAAATATTTGCATGAGCTTTCTTGTATGATGATGCATGCATGGTGATGCCGGGTGCTGCATTTCGTTATGAGCGAAGCCATTTGTGTAGAACCTGTGTCTTTGCTTGATTGCAGATGGATCGTGTCTCGTCATCGCCGGTGTGCTCCAAACAAATCCTTGATCAATTAAAACTTCGACAGCACATTGTGCTTTATCAGAGGGCTGGCATCCTAGAAGCAATGTGTGCCTGGGTGGAACATACTGCTGATGACGAAGCAACCACGTACAAGCAAACGGACTCAACTTCCATGTGCAGGTTCCACCCAAGGTAGTGGCCCAATACTACTGAACGAACGCTTATACCCGGGCGCAACCGCATGGGAGGATGCTGGTGTACTATCTAACGATAGGACATCTTTTTTCCGTCTGAACACCGTTTTGCGGTGAGCATTCCCTGAGACAAGTAAGCAATGCAGTGGCATGCCTTGAATTAGTGAACGGTTTCAGAGCCATCCGTTGAATTGGGACATTGGAGTCATCGCGGCTACCATACACAACAGATTGGCACCAGAACTGCAGCATGCAGGCATGGTGTCTAGCAGCACGTTCATCGTTCGCAATTGAAGAGTCGATTTGTGATTTTATTGCCAAGTGTCAACCACGAATCTTTCCCTTATATTTGTAACCGACCCTTTACTGACTTGATAGCCGTTCATCTTTACACAACAAGGTCAGCAGCATATCCGCCTCACAACCGCAAAACCTAGACGATTTAGTGGTGCTTGCAGCGTTGTGGAGCGGCTGCAGTGGCTGCATTGCTGGGGCACATCCACCACCTGCGTTGATATACCAGCCGCTTAACCGGGACACACCCCATCCTATCTTGCGCTCAGCCAGTCCACACCTCCTCCTGATGGCCAATGACCTCCTCCACCGTCTCCTGCAATCCGGATGATGCACAACGTCCCGTGATGAGGTGTGTCACGTGCAATTTAAACGGCCTCCATCCACATTTGTGTGGCTCCCAGCTTTGCATGGATATGCACTATTATTGATCGTCACACAGATGCATAGGCTGCGAGAGCCCTTTATCTCAAAACATCGAGACCCCGCCTGCTCGATGGTGTAGTCGTCGGGCTTGTTGACCAGCTCCGGGTAGCGCTGGCTGATGATCTTGTGCGCGGCGGCGGCCATCTGCTCCCGGTGCGCCCGCTTGCCCTCGTACCACTCCCGCCACTCCTCGATGCGCGCGCGCCGGTCGCTGAGCAGGTCCGTGTCGGCCTGAGGACGGACAGATGTGCGTCAGCATGGCATCCGCCGACAAGCATGGGACTGGCAGGGACGCCTGAAGGTGCTGCTCCTGAAGCCACGCGTCATCTGCTGGGCAAAGGACTGCACACAGCCTGCACACAGTTTGCTAGCCAGCTGCAGGGCAGGCTGCGAGTCACATAATCTGCTGTAAGCGGGCTTTACTTCCTAGTGCCTGACAAGTGTCGTCTGCATACATCCTGCTGCATGCTGGCCACTCTGTCAGCGGTTTGCCGACCTGCAATCCTTCCAGGCGCACATTCACAAAATATCGATGAAAACCCCCAGGGCGGAAACAGACGCTGCACCTGCGCCATCAGCACGTCGTCCTCCTTGGCGTACTTCTCCGAGTACTTGCGCAGGTTGCGGGCAATCTCCTTGAGGTCCGCCTCCGACAGCAGGCTGGGCGGGCGGCCACCAGCTGAACTGTGGACAACCGGTCCCGCATCACCCTGCGGAAGCGCATCAAACGAAGCTGTAGGTGGATCTGCCACCCGATACCTCTGCTGGTACTGTCAAGCTGGCAGGCGGCAGCAGGGTGTCGTTTACTGACAGGTAATGCCATCATGCCAGGCCAAAGACCCTTTGAGATGTCCAGCCAGCTGCCCTGTGCACTAGGACAGACTGACATCGGGAAACACGTTTCATTGCACACGTCCAAACTGAAGAGGCCGCTTTGGTAAGAGCTTCCATCATGTGACACCGCCGCTGCAGGCGCCGCTGACATTCCAGACGCCACAAAATGCAACTGGGTGCTGCCCACCTGTACATCAGGTTGCCGTTCCAGGACCACAGGTTGAAGCCGTTCTCCATCTGGTGGACGCTGGTGACGACGGTGGCGACGTAGCGCCCCGTCGGGTCCCACTCGATGTCTGTGCACATGAAGTGCTCGCCTGTCGCCATCGTCTCCGCCTCCTCCACGTTGTAGAACTCCAGCTGCCCGTTCATTTGCTACGGGGTCGAGCAGCCCAACGTTAGAATGGAGGTGTGCACGCTGGTATGCTCACAGCCACAACCTGCAACTCTTCCATCTGCGTCTCAGTACGCAGCAGCACCGGCAGGGATGCTGTGATTTCTACAGGAGGGGCTGCATTGCATCAGCTGCTGCGAAGGTGGACAACCGGCAGCTGCAACCCTGCGGGCTGCAGCTGGAGCCAGGCGCCCGCTCCCGCGCGTGCGCCCGCCACTGTCACAATGCACAGACTTTCAGCAAAACAGTATTGCCCATGTTTCTTTCACCTTCAGGCCGGCCAGGACCATGTTCTTGCCGGTGGGCGACCAGTGGATGACGTTGGCGGCGCGAGGGGTTGTGCACCACGGGCTGCACTGCCTTGACCGCCGAACGCACGTCCTTCATCTCGTACACGCTCAGGTTGGGCTTGGGGCCGTCGCCGTGCAGGATGGCGAAGCGCGTGCCCTGTAGCAGAAGTACACAGATCAATGTTATCACAGGGTGCACACAAAGATAGTGTGTCGAGACTGCCCGACAGGGAGTCTGGCCACAAATGACGGCAATCTGTTGCAGTGGCATGAGCTGCACCCTCCAGGCTGCACCCTGAGTCTACTGCAACCAGCTCACAAGGATGCCAGAGCATGACAGCACAGGGTTCAGGAGGGTGCAGTCCACGCACGTGCGGCTCCCAGGCGAAGTGGATGATGCGGTCGCCCTTCTGCGGCAGCTCCAGCACCTCCGCGGGGACTGATCGCTCCTGCAGTACACCCACATGCAGCAAACGTGAGTGAACTGCCGATGCCCAGCATGTTGATGGCCCACACTGCACACGGGAGACAAATTCTGCGGAAGGGCTGACGACCAGGCTAGCCACGATGCCAAGGTGAAGCACTTGTAGCGTGACACAAGCAATCACACTTCTAGCGGTCCTTCAGTCCGATTAAGTGCCGGCAGGCATCTCGCGCGTGAAAAACACGAAAACCAGTGCAGCAGCACCTTGAGGCTGAACAGCTCGAAGGAGGTGTAGATGGACTTTTTGGTCTTGGTGAAGCGGTCGACCTGGACCGCCAGGTAGGTGCCCTGGGGGTGCCAGAACATCTGCACATCTGCGGCAACAGAGCAATAATT
>CAWHQX010000014.1:0-212432 GCA_963831545.1 uncultured Acidobacteriota bacterium | reverse complement strand
GCACCGTCGACTGTGGAAACCCATTCTCATCGTCCCGCACATTGGGAATGATCCTGAAGGTAAAGAGCGAAAGTTTAGGCGCGACCTCGAATCGAACAGTTGCTCCTTCGGAGAGGTCTTCAATGAGATGATCCGTGTCCAACGGCTTGTCGATGCGGCCGGTTTGCTGCGGTGCTAGTTGAGTCTGCTCCTGTGGTACCTGAGACAACTGAATCGCGAATATCGGCGGGCTGACGAGACAAAGGAAAATGATTGCAATCCAACATCTCCTGAGTCCCCGCTTCTCTGGGAGGAGTGCCCGCATGTTGGTGATTGTAAACCAAAGTCCGTGTCAGTGCCCGCTTCACCCAGGAAATCGGAAACTGGGGGTCCGGGTTTGACATGAGGGCGGAGATTGCTGAGGAGGGACCGGTGTGATACGTTGCGGCAGCTTAATGGGAGGTGGAACGTGTGTGAGAAGAATGAGGCCGAGGGGCATACCCATCCGGAGCGCTGGCAAACACTGAATCATTCCGCGGGTCATCACCACCACCATGACGACGTGGGCAAGGCGGAATTCCGCAAGGGGGATTTGGCTTCGCGCCGCGCGTTTCTGGCGTCACTGGTGTCGGCTTGCGTGTTGCTGCCGTATGCATATGGCGACGATAAGAGCCCCGAGAGCATGGCCGAACAGTTTCGCCGCATGTCGGAGAAATATGAAAAAGAAGGACTGGCGGAACCATTTCGCGGAATCACAACGAATCGAGAAGTATTGCCGGGACTGTTCGAGATCGCCCGACGGGCGTGTCGACAGGAGGGGATTCGCAACGCGGCGCAGAAATTCGTTGCGTCGCTGAATAACGTGCAACTGGCGAAGACCATGTTTCCCGTGGACGATGTGCAATGGCGCAAATGGATGAACCAACATTTTTATGTGCGCGACGGGATCAGCATGCAGGAGATGGCAGAGTCGCAACGGGAATTGGCGTTCGGGATGATGCGGGTGTCGTTGAGCACGCGCGGGTTTGGAGTTTGAACCGCGAACGTATGCGGTTGAACGAGACGCTGGCGGAGTTGGCGAAGGATCCGGTGTTCCTGGGCGAGTGGCTATATTTCGTCGCGATTTTTGGCAGACCATCGGCCACGGAGCCTTGGGGATGGCAGTTCGGGCATCACGCGATCATCAATTTTTTCGTGTTGGGCGACCAGGTAGTGATGACGCCGCTGTTCCATGGGTCGGAGCCGGTGCGAGCCACCTCGGGCAGCCAAAGGCGTGGTGGTGCTGCAGGAAGAGCAAAACGAAGGACTGCAGATGGTGAGGGCATTGCCAGTCGGCGGCGCAGAAGAAAGCGATCCTGAGTTTCTCGAAGAACGGGAATAACAACTTGACGGAAGCCTTCAAGGACAACGTAGTGCTGGATTATGCCGGAGCTGCAGGCGAAGGATCTGGACAGCGCGGCGCAGAAGAAGTTGCGCGACCTGGCGGGATTGTACGTGAGCAACATGAACGACGGGCACGCAAAAGTGAAGATGAGCGGAGTGGAGAAGCACATCGAAAACACGTGGTTCGCGTGGATTGGCGAGACGCAGGATGACAGCGCGTTCTATTACCGGATTCAGAGTCCGGTGGTGCTGGTAGAGTTCGATCACCAACGGCCGGCGAACCTGGCGGGATTTGCAAAAGACCCCAACGTGCCGACGCAGCAACATATTCATTGTGTGGTGCGGACGCCGAATGGAAACGACTACGGAAAAGATTTGCTCCGGCAGCATTATTTGGCGCATCCGCACGAGAGCTGAGAATTAGAGAGGCAACGGAGGACAGGGGTGCCGCGTCCCGAAAATAGATCGATGAAGTTCGGACTCTTCAGGGGCTGAAGAGTCTGGGTGATGACTCACTTTTTGCAGCTTGTGACCACAACATATTGTAGCGTTCGAAATGTCGCTTTCAATAAGTGGTGGCAAAAACGAGTTCTCACACAGACTCTGAAGCCCAATTCAATTCTCAGGCCTTACGCCGGCGCTGAAAGCCCCGGCCTCCTAAAGATAGAACAACGAACTTCCGGGACAACACACTAGCTCGTGGACGCTCCTAATCGTGGACTATTTGCATGTCCCGTCCGACCATTGTTCCGAGTCGGGAGGAAAGGGCCATCAGGAGGAAGACCGCTAACAGTACCGTCGGGACTGGACCAAACAGAAATATTCTGCCCCACGATAAGATGGCAAAAAAGAGAACCGCGATTGTTCCAGACACACCCGTCAGAAACAGGGTTCGCCGGACTTTGACGATGGCACTTTCCATTGACTCCTGCGACAAGAGTTTGCCGCCCGCCAGGGTATGACTGACCGTCGGTCAGCTGGCGGAGAAGCCCAGACGTCGGTCTAGGTGTCAAGAAACTGCCAAACGACCGCCATTGCTGCAAATTGGCGAAAGGAATAATTGCAACGGCGTAGGCAATCATTTGCCAGCCTGAATGGGTGCGCTGGTAAACCAGAGTTCGCCGGATTGCTGGCGTGAAACTGCACTGGCGTTGTCATCGTGCGTCGGTGGCGCTGGAAGGAACGTTCGAAAAGTGGGACGCCAAGATAACGATGACCTCTGCAGATGTGGAATCGGCCGTGTTGGACATCAAGATACAAGCAGCGAGTGTGGACACGGGAAGCGGGATGAAAGACGGCAAGCTGAAGAGCAAAGATTTCTTCGACGTTCAGCACAATCCGTTGATCACGTTTCACTCGACGAAGACGGAACAGACCGGTCCAAACACGTTCGATTTCATCGGCGACTTCACGATACGCGGAGTGACCAGACCGGAGAAGCTGACGTTTACGCTAACCGGGCGAAGAGGATGAGGCTGCCGGGGAGATTAAGGGGACAATGGCGTTCAACCACAAGGACTACGGGATGAACAAAGGGATACCGCTGGTGAAAATCGCGGACCGCGTGGAAGTGATTGTCGACCTGAAGGGTAAAGTCGTAAGCGGACCTGTGCTGAAATTCAAACAGTAGTTCTTCTGAGTTTCTGCGGTCGCTCCGCGCAGGGCGTGTTGTTTTAGTCAGGAAGAAATCATGTGTACAGAAGCCCGGTCTGATGGGCCGGTAACTCGCCGGGAGGGCCACGAGCCGCCGGTGGCTACTGCGGTGTGCGGCTGGCGGTATCACCACATCGGGATTCCGACTGACGTACAGCGTCCGACGAGATTTACCTGGAACGGTTCAAGATGTACGTGTCGGCGTTCGAGACCAGTCCTTGTGGGATTCAATGGATGCGCTTCGAGGAAGACAGCCCAGTCGACGCGTTGATCAAGTCCGTCCCGCACATCGCGTTCGAAGTGGACGATCTGCAATCTGCGATTGCAGGAAAGCAGATTCTTACGGAACGGAACCGAACTCACCTTCGAAAGGCGTCATGGTAGCGATGATCCTGGATAGCGGCGCTCCGGTGGAACTTCTGGAATTTCAGCGTGATGCGGGTGATGGATCAAAGATTATCAGGAGCTGACCCAACCAACTACGCTCGTCTGTCACTTTTGACAATAGACCTTATTTTGTGTGGCCCGTACTCTGGGCACCCCAACTTAACGCGGAGGCACAGATGAACACTTCCAGCTGGATTCGATTTAGGTCAGTGGGGGTGTTGCCAATGACACCTCTGATCCTCGCTGGTTCGGCGCTCGCATTGACATTTATTTGTATTCAGGGCTGCGGCGGGCCGCAGAAATCCGTTCCAGAGAGTCCAAGCGCCACAGTTCAAAGTCCCTCCCCGACGGGCCAGGTGCCCAGCGGTGCTCCGATTCCCAAGCTGACACCGGTTCCCGGCAGCGTTGTAGGTCTCGTGCTTGGAGGCGGTGCACCGATCGCCAATTCGACAGTGACCTTGTGGGCGGCCAGCGCAGGCGAACCCAAGCAGGTGGGACAAACACAAACGAGCGCTGATGGTCGATTCGAGCTTCGTTTGGCTGGGAGTTCCGACAAAGATACAAGTCTCTATCTCGTTGCCAAGGGTGGCGAGCCAACAGGGAGCGCAGTTAAGGGAGACAATCCCGCGATCGCACTGCTTACGGTCTTGGGTAGCACCTCCCCGTCCATTGTCACAATTAACGAGATGACAACCGTGGCATCGGTATGGACAAACAATCAGTTCCTTAATGGAACTGCGATTAGCGGTACCTCACTCGGATTGCGCATCGCTGCCGGAAATGTGCCTAACTTCGTCGACCTCGCGACGGGCGGCTACGGTGTCATGATTCAAGACGGATTCAACAGCACGCAAACGCCAACGATGGCGAATTTCGCGACACTTTCCAGTGTGCTGGCTGGCTGCGTCACCCGCGTAAAGATGGACGCCTGCAACAGTCTCTTCGCTGCCGCGACCGGACCGGAAGGCACGGTGCCGTCTGATACGCTGGCTGCGGCGCATTCAATTGCTCGTAACTCTGGTTTCAAACCTGAACGAGTCTTTGCGTTGTTGGATAAGTTTTATCCAGTGCCGCAGGGGAAACACCTTCGCGCCACCCCCTACATGCCTTATCTGAGCGTTGCGCCCGGCGCTTGGGTTCTGCCACTCAAGTTCGCAGGTGGCGGCTACGCAGGCGGTGCCAAAGTGATGTTCGACAGCGAGGGCAATGCGTGGAGCGGTGCTAATTTCCTTGTCGGGGGCCAGGGGCATGATGCGCTGTGGGACGGTAACATGGCGAAGTTTGCTCCGAATGGACGGCCCCTATCGCCGATGACCACCGGATTTACGGGCGGCGGTCTAATCGGTCCCGGGTTCGGAACGGCAATCGACGCCAATGACCGCATATGGTTTACAAGCACTGCCGGTCAGACGATCTCACTGTTCGACAAGACCGGCAAACCGCTTTCGCCACCGGAGGGCTATAACTTCGGCGGCAAACTCGGTGTCATGCAAGGGATCATCGTCGCACCGAACGGAGATGTCTGGGCGCTCGACTTCGGCAAGGACAAGGTTGTCTACATGCCGCAGGGTGACCCGAGTAAGGCTAAGTTCTACTGCGAAGCTCCCGCAGGTACTCCGAGCAAAGACGGCCCGTGCAAATTGAACGGTCCGTTCCATCTGGCGATTGACCAGCAAGACCGAATTTGGATTACCAACGCCATCAGCGACACCGTCACGCGCTTTCCCGCGAGCGATCCGAGTAAAATTGAAATCTTCAAGGCTGGCGCCAGCGGTAAAGGTATGGCAATCGACAGCAAAGGCAATGCGTGGATTACCAACACGGCCGGTGATGCTCTCCCTCTCAACGTCAAGTTACATCTTTTGGAATTGAAGTTGTCGGGCAAATTGTCGGACGTCGATCACGTCATGGTTGATTGGCTGGCTTCGCATCCCGGCCAGGGCAGTGTCACCATGATACGACCTGATGGCAGCCAAGCGCCTGGTTCCCCATTCCACGGAGGTGGCAGCATCTGGGGAGCCTGGGCGGTGTCCATCGATGGTAACGACCATGTTTGGGTTTCCAACTTCGCGCCCGGTGGCGGTCTCACTGAGCTGTGTGGTGCTCGGACCGAGACCTGTCCGCCAGGCATGAAAACCGGCGATCCGATTTCCCCGAAAGGCGTCGGATACAAAGGCGGCGGTATGCAGTTGATGGTCGATGCATCGATCGATCCTGCGGGCAACGTGTGGATGTCCAACAACTGGCAGGATTACAATTCATGCTACGGTAGTCCCGATGAGGGTGTTTCGACCCGATGCGGAGGCCAGGGAATGGTTGTGTTTTACGGTATGGCCAAACCCGTCCGTGCACCGCAGATTGGCCCAGCCCGCCAACCTTAGAAAGTTGCTGTTGGCTATTGGCGCCAGAAACTAAATGAGCGTCCTCTCAGATCTGACGAGGAACACATGGAACACTTTTTCGATCTTACCTTCAGGCCGTTCTTTGTTATTACCTGGCTCTAAACACTGGGTTGTCGACTACGCATTTCAAAATGAAATGAGATATTGTTCAGCTCCTGGAATTTCTGCCGTCGAGAGGCAATTCGCATCTTCGTTGCCTGTTTGCGCTACAGCGGTCCGCCCTAGCTGAATGACGGCTTGCTGCGACGATCCTACGAGATCGCCGCCGTGGCGCAGAAAAAGAGAATGGGGAGACTATGAAAAATGTATTGTTGTTGGGAGCTACGGGGAATCTTGGAGGCATGATTGCCCATGCGCTTCTGGAACGCGGGGCCAAGCTGCGGGTGCTGGTGCGCGCAGCGAGCTGCGCTAAGCTGAATCCTCAAATCGCGGCGCAAGTCGAGATCACCGAAGACGAAGCGAGAGCGTTCAACGGCATTGAATCCGTGGTCTCGGCAGTGCAAGGCGGTCCGGAAACGATCATTGCGGCGCAGCTCGGATGGCTGGCCGCCGCCCGGAAGGCGGGCGTGAAGCGATTCATCCCGTCCGACTACAGCTACAACTTCTTCGGCCTGGCAGATCAAGAGAACATTAACTCCGATTGGCGGCGAGAGTTCGCTCGCCAATCCGCCGAACAAGCTGGACCCGTAGAAGTAGTCCATATCATGAACGGGGCGTTTCTGGATCGTGGCGTATTGTTTGGATTCCTCGGGGCGTTCGATTTGGAAAAGAGCGAAGCGTACTTGTGGGGTGACGGCAAAGAGAAGATGGAGTTCACGACCTATCAAGACACCGCCTCCTATGTAGCAGAAGTGGCTCTCGCAAAGGGACCGATGCCACGCGAATTCTTCGTCGCTGGGGATTCACTTACTTTTCAGGAGCTGGTCGACGCGACGGCCAAGGGACTCGGGCGTCCTATCGCCGTCAAGAAACTGGGCAGTCTCGAAGATATGAGCGCGGAGGTTACGCGAAGGCTGCAGGTTGAACCCGGCAATCTGTTCGCTTGGCTGCCTTTGATGTATTGGCGCGGAATGCTGAGCGGCAAAGGAAAGCTCGGACCACTGATGAATGCCAAATTCCCGGCCGTTCATCCCATGGGCGTGCAAGAGTACGCAAAGAAAATGACGACCAGCAAAACAACCAGTTCAGCTGCATCGCTCTAAAACGAAAGAGTAAAAGATCCCACAACTGAACGATTCACCCTCGAACCGGTGTTCGATCTTCATCCGGCACTTGGGCCTTCAGATGATTTTCGTCTTGAGGTTTCAGTTGCACCTATCAAAGTTGCAAACACCTTCATCTGAACCCAAGCGAGGCAGATGATGAGTGCGCGATATTTTTTATTTCGCGACTGTCGCGTTCGTTGTATCGAGTGTGATCGTATTCGCGCCCGGCTTGAGCTCTACTTTGTAGCCCCACGACAGCATCTGCTTATTGTAGATCGTTGAGATCATCAGATAGTACGAACCGGGTGGAACTCCGGGCAGTGCACCTTTGCCATTCGCATCTGCGCGTGCCGCCGAAGCAGCATTCAGTTCGAGGAGCTCTCGCAGCATTCTGTCGCGTTGATTTTCGGCACGATCCGCTGTTGTCAGGGAGCCGTTTTTGCCACGTGAACCAAGCTGCGTTCCGGATCGACGATCAGCCAGGCCATAGCTCCCATCAGACTCAGAACTGCTGCCACAAAAAAGGAAGTCGTCCACCCATAGTGCAGAGCGATCGCCGGTGTAAGCGAGGCGGTCAACGCACCTCCGAGTTGCGCGCCCATATTCATGAATCCAGATGCGGAACCCGCGCTCGCACCCGCAATCTCGGTGGTCACAGACCAGTAGGAACTCTGTGAAAGATACAATGCACCGGCTCCTCCGGAGAGCACGAAACTCGCAACGCGCGCACTCTCTGCCCGTGAACCAAGCACGAGAAACATGGCTGCCAGAACGAGCGCGAATACAGCAACACCGCAGCGTCCCAGGCGTTTTCCACGAGATTTTGTCAGCGCGTCGCTGACGACTCCGCCCAGCAAGCTGCAGACAACCATCGCCATCGGCGGGAGCGTGGTATAAAAGGCGCTCGATCGCAGATCGAGCCCACGAACTTTCACAAGATAAATGTAGAACCAGCTGAAGAAAATCCATGCCACATATCCGAAGCAGAAATAGCTGAACGTGACGGCCCATACGTCTCTGCTACTCAGAATCGTCGTCCACGAAAGACGATGAGTGGGTTTGTAGGCAATCTGTTTCTCGAGATCACCGGTCATGGACGCTGCGCTGCTGGCGGGCAAGACGCCAGCCTGAATATGCGCCAGTTCGGAGTTCGAAACCCGGGGATGGTCCTCCGGGTTGTCTCGCGCGACCAGAAACCAGACCACTCCTGCAAGCAAACCGAGAAGTGCACTGACCCAGAAAGACCAACGCCAGCCGTAGTGAACCATCAGATAGGTAACCAGAATGGGCGCGGAGCTTGCGCCCGCACCGACGCCCGCAAAAATCAATCCGTTTGCCACCCCGCGCTCCTGGCTCGGTATCCAGCGCGATACGAATTGGTTGGAGGCCGGGAAGATGATTGCCTCACCAGCCCCGAGCAAAAAACGGATCAGAACGAAAAAGAAGAGCCCTCCCGCTAACTTGGGAGACAGCGTAGCTGTCAGCGCGGTGAAAATTCCCCACCAGACAACACCAACCGTGAGCACTTTTCTAGGCCCTAGGTGGTCTGCGAGCCAGCCGCCCGGCGTCTGAAAGAGTGCATAGCCGATGAGGAAGGCGCTGAACACCCAGCCGAGTTGCAGGGTGCCCAGGTGGAATTCTTGCGAGATGGCGTTGCCGGCGATCGAGATATTGACGCGATCGAGATAGGACACAGCACTCAGCACGAATAGCCAGAAGACCAGAAACCAGCGCACTCTGCCCACGCGATCGCTACTCATGATTGCACCGCGACCGGATTGGGCAACCGGAACCGCGCCTGACACGCGACCCTGGTTTGACCGCGACTTCGAACATGCACGCCTTAACGCTCACGCTGAGTGAGCCTTCAAGAAGGCAGAGAGCGTATCGGCGATAATCTTGTCCTCGCCGGGTTGCAGCATGAACGAATTCATCGAAAGAGCTTCGCCATTTTCTCCTGCGGACAGAACGATCGCAGGCTTGGACCTGCGCAAGGCCGCGACGACTTCGCGCGGCGTGAGCGCGATTCTGCTCTTGTCCCAATGAATTTCCATATGCGGAACGTGATTGGCCACGTCCGGAACCGAATATGTGGTCGTCACGCCGGGAATCTTGGTGATCTCGGCCGAAACCAGTTCCAGGCGGCTCCGCCATTCCTTGTCGAGCGCCTCATGATCCTCTTTCAAATAACTTTCGAGCGCCTTCACCATTCCGATGATCTCTTCTTTGCCCACCTTTTGGCTGCGTCCGATGGTGTCTTCATGTGGGCTGTTATTCAGCAGCGCGTACGCCACCAGGTCCTTTCGTCCAAGCAAAAGTCCCGCACACTGCGGCCCGCGAATTGCTTTTCCACCGCTGAATGCCACCAAGTCGTAGCCCATGTTCACGTAGTCCCAGAGATGAGAGACCGGGGGCGTGTCTGCGGCGGCATCGATGAATGTCGGGATCTTGTATTCCTGCGCCAGCTTGGGCCACTCCTCCACCTTGATCTGCCCGGCGGAGTTCGCGAAATTCGAAAAATGCATCATGGCCGTCTTCGGATTAATGGCCTTTCGCAAATCGTCACGGCTTTCGATTTCTACCAGCTTAATTCCCGTCGTGCGCAGCTGGTGATCGAAAGGATTCCGATGAGACTTCTGAATGATGACCTCCGACTTCATGCCCGTAAGGTCCGGAATTTGTTCGATAAACTTCGGATTGTCTCCGGTGAGAATTCCGGCAAGACCCGATTGCATGGCGGCGGCCGCTCCGGAAGTGACGAGCGCGGTATACCCTGGAGGAAGTTTCAGCATCTCGGCAATGCGCTTGCCCGCCGCCACCTCGAGCTCCGGGATGCTGACGAAGTGTCGCCCCGCCTGGTCCATCACGACTTCAACTTCAGGGCGCATGAGCGAGCCGCCCAGCATGGTCATGGTTCCTTGGCCGTTGATTACCGTGGTAACGCCAAGTTCTTCGTAAACATTTCCGGTCGATCCGAATCCTGTGATCGTGCCGGCCGCCTGAGAAGAGGACGCTAAAGAGCTCCTGGGATTCAGTGCGGCCCCGGTCAAGGCGCCGACGATCCCCATAAACGACCGCCGTGTCCATTTCAAATCGAGTCCCACGAGGTTTTCCCCTTTCTGGTTCGTTTACTTCTTCACCACTGCAGCCGTGCAGTTGATCTCGACGAGTGATTTTCCGGGCAGAGCCGCCACCGCCACCGTGGTGCGGGCGGGGCCGCCATTCGGGAAATACGTCTTGAACACGCTGTTCATCCCGTCGTAGAAATCGATGTCGGCAAGGTACACGGTGAGCTGCAGAATGCTGTCCATCGTGCCGCCGCCCGCCGTCACCAGAGTTTTTACATTTTCCATTACTTTTTTCGTATGCGTCTCAATGTCCATCGGGAAATCGCTGGAGTCATGTGAATGCGCCCCCTGCCCCGCAATGTAGATCACGCCATTGTGAATGATCAGTGGTGTAATGAAACCGTTCCCGGCGGTCTTCCCTTCATAGTCCAGCTTCTGTACTCCGCTGGGCGCTTGCGCCGCTGCGGGCGCCGCACCCGAAAGCAGGCTCACTGTTCCCACTCCGGTGAAAAGTGAAGCGAGACGCGCCGCAAAACTCCTGCGAGAACTGAGATTGTTGAACATCGTTTTTCCTCCCTTGATTTAGATCAAAACTAAAAAAACTGCAGCAAACCTGGCCTTCGATTACGCACGATCACAACCGCCCGAATTTCTTCACCGCTTCCACGATGGACTTGAGTTTTTCGATATAGGCGTACATCGAGTGTTCCTTGAAGTCCATTTCCTCGGCCAATTCCAGAACTTTCGCGGCTTCGGCACGTGGAACCACGACAACACCATCTTGATCCGCGACCACGATGTCCTGAGCATTGACGGTAACGCCATCGCAGACGACCGGGATATTCGAGCCGGCAAAACGGTAGTGATGGATGGATGTCGAGGGAACAATTCCCAGAGCATAAACCGGGAAGCCAATTTTCTTCAGGTAAGCCACGTCGCGTACCCCACCATCGATTACCGCCCCGGCATATCCCCGAGAATACATCGCGGTACCCATCAGACCACCCATGCCGGCAATGTTCGCGCCGTCTTCTACGACCATGACGTACACCGAATCCTTGGTGCCCTGGTCGATGGCAGCAAGCATGCCATTCAGAGCGTTGGGATCCTTGTTTTCCTCGGCCTTCAGAAGGACCGTCACCGCGAACCCGGCAAACTTTGTGGGAAAGATCGGACGCATCTGGTGGCTCATGTACATCTTTCGTCCGGTGATCTGCTCGAGCGCATCGGAAACCGACGCGACCTCTACGTGGCGGAACGCTTCCAGCAAGGAACCGGTATTTTCGAGCGTAGCTTGCTGCGGTCTACCCGAGAGGGGCGTCCAGGCGAAGACGAGCGCGGCGAGGGCCGCACAAGCGAGGAGAACTTTCCGGGCGGCGCTGCGTGGGGCGAGCGTGGAAAAGAGCTTCATGGACACCTCCCGATTCCCGACGCAGAGGACTGTATCACCGCAGCGTGCGGCACGTGAAACACTTTTGAATCGATTTAAGAACAAACGGACATTCTTCCGGGTTGTGGCAAGGGATTGAGGAATCGAACCCATGAATTGCATCGGCTTCGAGCCCACTCACGGTAGAGACCGTGGCTTTGCGCCAGGTCGCGCGCGCACGGCAATCAGGGACATTTGCTCGAGAGTCGGGAAATGCCCTTCCTCGTTCGCTTTTCGATTACCGGGTGACAGCTGCTGGACCGTAGTCTGTGCCGGCAAACCTCCACTGAAGTACTTCCTGAAAATCTTAAAAAACATCGGGTCCTCTGACAGATCATCCAGGTAAACCGTGGTGTAGACAACCTGGTCAAAATTCATACCTGCCTCTTCCAGATTATCGAGCAGGTTGCGCATGGTCTGGCGGGTCTGGTCCGTAGTGGACTCTGTAAAGATTCCACCATTCGGCCCGGGGATGAATCCGCTCTTTGCAGAGCAATACAAGATATCTCCGGCAAACACGCAGGGGCTGGCGGTCGGGCTCGGCGGCATGTTCTTTGGCCGGACGGCCAAACGCTTACTCAGATCACGAACGGCCACTCCCGTGTAGGCAATCTGTGCGCCGTCAGGAAGGCTTGACACTTCAATGGTGGCCCGCCCCGGCGTATTCCCGAACTCAAATCGCTTCGCATATTCAACGTTCATGACCTGCGACGGAAATTCAGCAGTCAGATAGGGGTTTACGAAAACCATGTTGGCCATGTGGAGACCGGCAGCTTCAACTACGGATTTCATGCCGTCAAGCGCCAAGTTCACCTGCGACGCGGGGTCTCCGGGCACGGTCCCCGTTTTTGAATCGCGGCCGGGCATCATCGAAACAAACAACTGGTCGTGGGTCAGCATTCCCAGGGAGTAGGCTTTGCTCGGCGCGAACCCCGGCACAGATACCGGTTCTTTCCCTTTCAGGTCGCGGACGGCAATTGCCGTTATCTCTACGCCAGGCTGAGGTAACTTCGCGACACCTAAGACAGCGCGCGCGGGCGGCGTTTTCGGAAAATAGTTTCGGAAGGCTTCGTCCAGTTCTCCTGAGCGATGGGTGTCTTCAAGATACACTTGGACGTAGACGACGTGATCCATCGTGAGACCCGCGGCTTCAACCACATTCTTTACGTTGTCGAGAGCCTGTCGAACCTGGTCGGTGAATTTCTCGGGAATCGTGCCGTTGGCCTGGCGAGGGCCCTGACCGGAAACGTAAACATAATCGCCGGCATCGACACCGCGCGGGACCGATCCCTGCGGAGCCGTCTTGGCTTCAGGCAGCGCCCGAACGGAGTGCGAAGGCAAGGCGAGCGCAATGGCCACCACACCTGCGGCAACCGAAAAAGAGTGCCTCATGCAGCCTTCCCTTTGCGCGCTGCCGTTAGGATTTCCTTCAGGCGCTGTCCGACGATCAGCTCTTCGCCAGGCTGAATGGTCATCGAAACCAGCTCAATGTGATTTTGTTCTTTGAGTTCTTTGGGCAGCGGCTTTTCGACTCCTTCGCGCACCGCACTGACCAGACTGGGATTGTCAATGCCCAAGACTTCGATGACCGGATCACTCTCACGTAGTTTCCGGACGCAATCGGTGATAGTGAAGCCCCAGCTCCCTTGGTCCCAGGAGATGCGCAAGGTCGGGTAGCGGTTCCCGTCGTCCGGGACATAGATTTCGGTTTTCACCCCTGGAACCGTCTCCACCAGTTTTGCGATGCGATCCACGCGCGCGTTCCACTCACTGTAAAGTTTTTTGGAATCTAGACTGAGCCACGTTTCAACCGCCGTCAGACAACCGATCACTTCTTCCTTCCCAACTTTCATGGGCCGACAAACGGAACCCTCAAAAGGACAGGAGTTCCTCATCGCGCCTTCAATCAGATCCTTGCGACCGAGGAGGACGCCGCTGCACTGCGGACCGCGCAGCCCCTTGCCTCCTGAAAACGTGTACAGATCGAGCTTCATCTTCGCGTATAGCTTGATGTTGTCGATGGGAGGGATACCGGCGGCATCGTCCAGGAGTAGCGGCACATTGTGTTGCTTGGCAATCGAATCTTCCCGCTCGAGCTTATCGCCGAGATGCGTCGTGTAGATCATCGCCGTGTTGTTATTGATCGCGTTGGCAATATCCTCGGCCTTTTCGACAAGGACCAACTTCGCGCCAGTGAGCCGGATGGCGTTATCGAAGGCGCTGCGGCCTCCAACCATGATGACTTCATGCTTGAGGCCTGTGGTATCGGGCAGTTGCCAGATTTTTTTGGGATCGGTGCCGGCGATGCAGCCGGCTGTCGCCGCTGCCATGGCACCCGCAGCTCCCGAGGTGATCAGTCCAGATTCGGCTCCGGTCAATTCCGCCAACCGGCGACCGACGGCCTGATGTAGCTCCACCATATTCACAAAGTACCGGCCGGCCTCGTCTTGCGCCGAACGGACTTCGGGGAACTGCAACGAGCCGCTCAGGTACGTCCACGTTCCGCGGCAGTTGATCACGGTCTTTACGCCCAGGCGGCTATAGACATTTCCTTTCACGTCGACGCCAATTGCGGCGGCGGACTTCGCATAGAGTCCTTGCGCTGCGATCTGCGCCATCAGCGGTGAAGCGGCCAACATTTTCATAAAACTCCGCCGGTTCGATTCCTTCGCGATTGACATGCCTATCCTCCCGAAAAGCGTTTACTTTCCAAAAATCAGGGTTCCAAAATGCTCCGGTACGTGGTTTGGATCGCGGTTGATCGCACAGGTTTCCTGCCAACACATGAAATGGCGGTCGGAATCCGGGCCCAGTCCATCAATACGGTATAGATTCAGACGCCACTTCGTACCCTCTTTGACCCTCAGGTCGCCGACTGAGCTGAGCGGCACACGCGCTGCTGCGTACCAGATGTGACTGTTCAGATCGATCCGGCCTTGGCGCTGCCAACCGGAATTCCAATCCGCACCATAGGATTCGCGGTCGAGGTCGATGGCGAGATCAACCCAGTCCCCGGTTGGCGCGATTTCAAATTCGCGGTAGTGGCGGATATTGCTCCAATCATCGCCGAGGAAAAACTCAACCACGTCGCGGTCCCAGAGCTTTAACCGATCTTTGCTATTATCCGCAGGAAGCCAGAGATTCAGTTCCTTGTAGGGAGAAATGAAAAGGAGGTACAGGTCGGAGTCGGTCCAAAATCCGCGGACTTCGGTTTTTAATTGCGGATAGTCGAACTGATGCGTGCAGTCTTTCGTGATCCAGGTGGACGCCGCGTGCGCCCAGGTCGCTGACTGTGGATCGGTGTTCAGTTCCGGTGCTTGTGCCACATGCGGAACAGTAAAGGAAGCTCCGGGTGGTGCGAACACGCAGACTTTCGCAGCGGAATCGCCTTGCTCGACGGGTGGGGCTGTTCCTGCGGCCGCAGCTGTGCCATCGCGAGACAGCTTGCCAATGACGAAGACGGTCGCCAGCAGAAACAGAACTAGAGTCACTCGTTTCAAGGTCATTTAGGGGTGTGGCGCGTTTCGCAATTCCGGGGCAATTTCGTAAGCCTTTTCGAACTCTGCACGCGACTCCGCCTCCTTCCCTTGCCGTTGAAGGGTCAGTGCCAGGTTGAAGTGCGCTTCCGCGTAGTGCGGTTTCAGGCGCACCGCCTCGAGAAATTCCGTCCTGGCCGCGCCAAGATCGCCACCCTGTAATAGCACCAAGCCAAGATTGTTGTGTGCTTCAGCGAAGTTCGGGTCGCGGCGCGTGAGCTCGCGGAAAACGCTGGTGGCCCCGGCAGCGTCGCCCTTCTGACTGAGCACCAAGCCCAACTGGATGCGCGCATCGTTATACCCAGGATCGAGACTTACAGCTTCGTTCAGCTCATGAGCGGCTTCATCGAGCGATCCCGATTGTGCCAACGCCAGGCCAAGATTGTAGTGTGCTTCCGGAAGGTCGGGATCGGACATGACCGCTTGATGAAACTGCTCGAGTGCATCGGCAGAGTCATTCAAGCGCCAGTAGAGGAGTCCCAGGCTCGAGTGAACCTGTGCGTAGTCCGGTTTCAGCTCCAGTGCCTTCTGATAGGCCTCTTTGGCGCGCGCAGGGTCTCCTTTCCGTTCCCAAGTAACTCCACGGTAGAAATAGCCGGTGGGAAAGTCAGGGCTTTGTTCGATGGCTTTCTGAAAAAAAGACAGCGCCTCATCCAGTTGCTGCTTCTTGAGCGCGTCTACTCCCTGAATGATCGAAAGCTTGGCCTGCGCGAGGCGCGCGCGATACTCCTTTAATGCCTCCAGTTCATCGAGTTCCTTGTGTGCCGCGGCGGTTTCTCCCGCGGAACGTAACGCAATTCCGAGGTTATAGTGCGCCATTTCAAAATCGGGCTTCAACTCGATGGCCCGCCGGAACGCAGCGATCGCGCCCGGCGTGTCGCCACCTGTTTTCAATTCCTTGCCCAAGTTGAATTGCGCGTTTGGATCTTCGGGATTGATTTCGACGGCCTTGCGAAATTGTGTAAGCGCCTCTTTGTGATCACCCTGGCGGCGGAGCGTGATTCCGAGCATGACATGTGCCCGCGCGAGTCTTGGATCGAGCCGGATTGCGTCGCGGAATTGCGTTGCGGCGGCGTCCAGTTTGCCGAGCTGTCCTTCGATCTCTCCCAGTTCGAAGTGCATTTCGGCCGTCGGCTTTAACGCAATGGCCCGATTCATTTCGCTTTGAGCCGTTGAAAAATTGCTCTGGTCCGCGTACACGCGCGCGAGAAGACGATGAACGCCGGCATTCGTGGGATCAAGTTGTACTGCTGTAGACAGTTCCTTTAACGCTGCGGGCAGATCGCGGAGATCGTACCAGGTGGCTCCCAAGGCGTAGTGCGCCTCCGCCCAGGTCGGCTTGAGCCGGATGGCAGCCTCCAGTTCGTCGACGGCCGGGCGGGCGTCGCCTTTCGATCGCAAGGCAAGTGCCAGCTCATAGTGCGTCAGTGGGTCGTTCGGAGAGAGCTCCAGGGCATTGCGGTAGGCGACGATGGCTTCATCCCATGATTTGGAACGAACCAATTCTGCAGCCTGTTGCCGATAGCTTTCTGCCGACTGCGCTGCTGTGACTCCAGCGAGAGTAAGCGTGAGTGCCAGTGCGGACACGAAGTGACCTCGTCTGTAGCCGTGAAGTAACTGATCTGCCCATCCGCGCTTCATGTGGACAGCCTACCATGTAGACAGGAACCCCCTGAAGCGCAGCAGAGTTGCCAACAGAGTGTCGTTGTCAAATCACCAGTAGAACTTGATGCTGAACTGTCCGATCCGCGGTGGACGAGTACTGCCAATGACTCCAAATGACGAGTCGCTGATGTTTCCCCCGGGATTGGTAAACTGCGTGTGGTTGAAGATATTGAAAAATTCGATCCGGAGATCGAAGGCCAGATTCTCGTTGATCATGGTGTGTTTTAGCATGCCGAAATCGGTGTTGTTGAAACCA
The DNA here is from genome assembly GCA_963831545.1 of uncultured Acidobacteriota bacterium. GTDB lineage: Bacteria > Acidobacteriota > Terriglobia > Acidiferrales > UBA7541 > Acidiferrum. The sequence goes on along the minus strand of CAWHQX010000014.1, from coordinate 195,469 downwards.
GGGCCGTGGAAGAAGCGGCGATTGGCGGTCCCGAAGGTTCCCGGAACGCAGTTCAGCGCGAATGCACCCACACTCCGCAGGCAGGCTGGTTCTGTCGAATCCCCCGGGAAGAGTGGGGTTGCAAGGGTCTGGGGTGGCGGGATGAAGTAGCATCCGGTGTTGTCACCAGTGGGACAATCGGGATTAGGCTTACGTGGATTCAGAATCTGCACTGGACCGACGCGATTCGGCATGTCCGTAGCCGAGCTCCCCCACAGGGTGTAGTCACCGTTCGCTTGGTTCATCTGTACAGGAAAACCGGTCGAGAGCCGCGTGATCCCCTGGATCTGCCATCCTTGTGTCAGACGTTTGGGCGCATTCCCAAATAGCCTGTCAAACGGCAGCACCCAGACATAACTGGCAACAAAATTATGAGTGACGTCGCTGGTTGAAAGCCCGCGGCTCAACCTGGGGTTCTCGAAGTTCACCAGGTCGTTGAAGGCTGAAGAGTCATCGAGTCCTTTGGCGAAGGTGTACGCCACGAGGAATGAGAAATCGTTCGCTCTGCGCTCTACGCTGATTTGGCCGGAATTGTAGATGGAATTGGCGGTGGTCAGCGTGTTGGTATTGTTCGAACCGTAACAGACCAGCGTGGGAGCTGACTCGGGACAGTAGTTGGGACTCAGGATCGCGCTCCGAGTGGCGTAAACGCATCCCGGGAGGGCTGTTGGACTCACTGTGTCACACGGAACGCCAGCCTTCGGAAGCTGGAACACGTCGTTCTCATTAAAGAATCCGCAGCCGGGGGAGCTCGAGGTTACGTCGTAGGCGCCTTGCGCCGTGAGTTGCTGGCACAACGTGGGATTGCCCGGATTGGCCTCATTCTGGGTGATGAGGTGATGGCCGCCCGTTCCGACGTAAGCCACAGTCATCACCGTGTTTTTCGTTAGTTCGCGTTGAACGGAGAGATTGAAGTGTTCGGCGTATGGCAGCACGTTGTGGATGTTGTAGCCGGGATAATAGGTAAAGGGCTCGTAGATACCAAAGCTGAGGTCCTGATTTGCGGCGGCGCCTGGTGTCGGCGCGGTGAACGGGAAACGCTGGCCGAGCGACTGTCCGGTCTGGCGAAGACGGAAAGGCTCGTCAAACATGACGGGGGCCGGTGTTGACCAATACAAACCGAAAGGGGCATCTGCCACCTCGTAGAAGAGGTTCAGATCCTCGACTGAAGTGTAATACAGGCCGAACGAGGCCCGGATGCTGCTCTTGCCAGGGCCGCCAAAGATACTACCGAGAAGCCCGTCGGTGAAGCCCGGAGAATACGCCAAACCGAGGCGCGGTCCAAAATTGTTGTAGTCGGTTGGAGCCAGGGTCTTTGGAATTCCCTTGTCGCCCGGGAAGACAGTGCCTTCGGGAGCCAGTGGAAACACCGTAGACTGTTGCCCCGGATTAAATGTTTGAATCTTGCCTTGCGTGTCGTACCACGGCATGCTCACTTCCCATCGCAAACCGAGGTTGAGCGTCAGGCTGGGCGTAATCTTCCAGGTGTCTTGTATAAATGCGCCGCCGTAACGCGTGCGGGAATCCAGAAGCTGCAAGGCCGCCTGCGTGTATCCACCCGAACTTGCCGGCGCGCCAATCAAGAAATCGGCAAAATCGTTGCCGGTCGCGCTGCCGTCAAAGACGAAGTTGCTGTTGGCACTGGCGTAATTGCGTTCGTTGATTTGCAGGTAGCGGAATTCGCCGCCAAATTTGATGGTGTGCTTGCCCTTCACCTTGGAGAAGACGTCGCTCACCATAAAGGTGTTATTCGGCTGGTAGGTGTTGAGCGTGGGAACGCCAATCTGGAAGTTTGTCTGGGTGAAGTAAATCGGGGGAACAAATTCCGGATAACCCGGTGTCGTCGAAGGAATGATGCCGAGCCCGTTCGAGTTATTAAAGCCAAGCGACGACAGGCTGGCGAAACTCCCCGCCGGATTGTCCTTATGCAGCGCCGTCCGGAAGAAGCTGAATCTGGCCTCGTTGACGGCGGTGGCCCCGATCGTCTTGATGTTACTCATCACAAACTGCTGGGCCCGGGACGGAGTGACCGAAGGAAAACCAGGCACAGTCGCAAATGGTAACGCGCTGTCGACGGTGTCATTGTCGATCGAGTAGTACCACGACCAGTTTCCGGTCAACTTGTTGATGAAATCGATCTTGAGACCATATTTGTCGTCATTCCACGTATTCGTCTGGCTGTTGTCCGTGTAGTTCTGTACGGAGCCGGGAAGATTCGGTGCCGGGATGTAGGGCAGGATCCCGACCGCAGGCGCCGCCCACGAATTGGTCGGATCCGTCGGCCCGGGAATATGCGCAAGGCCTGTGGCCGGATTGACTGGAAAAACACAACCCTTGGTTGGATCGGTACTGTTGCACCCCGGGAAACTGTACGGCTCGAGCGGCGCTACGGCGTAGCCAAGACGCTGGGAAAGCACTTGTGCCCAGCTCGAGGCACCACCCGAGCCGGTCGGTGGACCGTCGACTGTACCGGTCAATAACGTGGGATCAAAGTTGCCCATGCGTTCGTCTGCGGTTGGCAAGGTCGTGGTGGTTTCGGCGCCTTGCGTCTGCCGCGTGCCCTGGTAGTCAGCAAACCAGAAGAGGCGATCCTTCAAGATCGGCCCGCCGCCAACTGCGCCAAATTGATTGCGTTGCAGTGTGGTCTTCGGGAGACCCGCCGCATTCGCAAAGTAGTTGTTGGCATCCATCGCGTCATTGCGCATGAACCAAAAGGCGTCCCCGTGAAAACTGTTCGTGCCCGATTTGGTGATGGCGTTCATGATCGCGCCGCTAAACTTGCCATACTCGGCGTCAAAGCTGTTGGTGATGAGGCGAAATTCTTCGACGGAGTCCAGATTGGGGACAAAGCCAGCTCCGTTGTTGCGGCCTTCGCTGACGTCTCCTCCGTTCACCAGGAACGCATTTGCAGTTTCACGCTGGCCATTGACGGAGATATTGCCCGCATTCAAGGTGCCCGAAACCGGACGATCCTGCTGGATCGACTCCGACGTGCCGGGCGCCACGCCGGCCTGCAGGCCCAGAAGATCAATATAGCTGCGCCCGTTGAGCGGTAGCGCGAGCATCTTCTTGGAATCGATGACGTCGCCCAGTTGTGTGCTTTCCGTCTGCACCTGGTTGGCGTTGGCCATCACCTCAACTTGCTCGGTCGCCGTGCCGATGTCGAGCGTGAGGTCGAAGTGCAGCTTGTCATTCACTTTCACCACAACGTCCGTCTCGGTGAGCGGGCGGAATCCTTTGGCAGTGACGGTGAGCTTGTAGGTTCCGACAGGAAGCGCAAGGATACTGAACGAACCGTCGGCACCCGACACGCTTTCGTGTGTGAGGTTGGTTTCAACGTTGGTCGCAACAATTTTGGCACCAGCCACCGATGCCTCTGAGCGGTCTTTTACTGTGCCCGAGATCGATCCGGTCACATCGGCGCGCAGACTTCCGGCATTCCCAAGCAAAATCAGGACGATTGAAATAACTGCGATGACACGAATAGAACCCTTCATCAAGACACCCCCAACGCATGGTCGCGCAGTGTAAGCGGAATGTTTCGTTTCGTCAAGAAAAGAAATGAAAAGAAACAAAAGGAAACTGAGACCCGGGGGTCAGCCACTCCCGCGCCCGGTTTCCTCAGGCGGGAGGCTCCTGACGGCTGCCCTGCTTTCAGGGCAAAGCAAAGCTGAAAACATCGCTTCCTGCGGCGATCGCCACATATTGCTTTGTCCCAACCGCGTAGCTCATTGGAGAGGCGGCGATGTTTTGTCCGGTATTGAAATGCCAGAGTGGTTTGCCTGTCTGTGCGTCCACGGCCTCGAAGGAATGCGCATCGTCACCGAAGAGAACGAGCCCACCCGCCGTCGTCATGACTCCTCCCATCGAACGACCCTCACCCGCCTGGACATAACGCCAGCTCGGCTTGTCCCCCTCAAGTGGATAGGCCAGGAGAATCTTCTGGTTGTGATCGCCTTCGCTATGGTGCGTTCCGGTAGCGTAATACGTCTGGCCGGGAGCGAATTTCTGGGCCTTTAGATAGTAAATGTCGCAACTTTCAAGCGCCAGAAAGTAAAGTTCGGACGTCTCGGGACTAAAAGACGGCGAGTTCCAGTTGGTGGCACCCTCCATCCCCGGACAAATGCGCGTGCCTGTCTCGCTGGGCTTCAACTCCGTAGGAGCAGGTCGGCCTTTATCGTCAACGCCGGTGGCCCAAGTCAGTTTTTCGGCAAAGCGCGTCGCCGACAGAAATTTGCCGTTCGTGCGATCAAGAACGTAAATAAAGCCGTTACGATTGGCTTCGACGACCAGCTTCCGGGGCACTCCTCTAAAATTGGCATCCACCAACATCGGGGTTTCCACGGCATCGTAATCGTAAAGATCATGCGGGGTGAACTGGAAATACCATTTCAACTTGCCGGAATCCGCATCAAGAGCAAGAAGACAATCCGAGTAAAGATCGTCGCCCGGCCGGGGCCCTCCGTCGAAATCGGGAGCGGGATTGCTGGTGCCCCAGAAAATCAGATTCAGTTCGGGATCATACGTGCCGGGCATCCATGTGGTTGCCCCGCCGAGCTTCCAGCTGTCACCGGGCCAACTGGACGAACCGAATTCCCCTGGCGCGGGAATGGTCCAGTATCGCCAAGCCTCCTTGCCTGTTAGAGCGTCATAGGCTGCAACGAAGCCGCGCACGCCGTCATCCCCACCAGACGTTCCGACGAGCACTTTGTCTTTCACCACAAGGGGCGCGCTGGTTGCGCCGTAGTTTGGATTACCGTCCGTGTAGGCTACGTCCCAGAGCAGGTGGCCGGAACGTGCGTCGAGACACAGCAGATGCGCGTTGTCGGTCTCGATGTAAATACGGGAATGCCAGATGCCCACCCCGCGGTTGTGATGCTGCGAGGCGTCATCAATGAGTCTCTCGGTGATCGGCCGCGCGTAGTGCCAGAGCGTCCGCCCCGTCTGCGCATCGAGTGCGTAAGCATCGTTGGCCGAGGTAACGAACATAATGCCGTCAACAACCACCGGCGTGACTTCCAGGCGGTCGGAATTCGGTACGTGAAAAGTCCATTGCGTGCGGAGCTCTGAGACATTGCTGACGTTGATCTCGCGCAAGGAGCTGTAGCGGCGGCCGGTGTAGTCACCGTTATAGGAAACCCAGTTCCCGGATACCGGCTTCGAAACCAACTGCTCTGCTTGCACGTCGATGAGGGCAGAGGACGAACTTGTCTGAGTGTTCTGCGCGAATAGCGCCGAATTTAGAAGCAAAAACAAAAAAACGGAGGAAATCTTTCGCCATGGAGTCATCGCTGGGTTCTTGTGTCCTTTTGTATAATCGGCTTTTACTAACCCTTCCGAACGTCGCACTCGTTTGTCTGAGTGCCAGCTTCCTATACTACAGATGCGAAACAACAAGCCAGTGACTTTCGATGATAGTCAGGTCCTCGGTCTGCTTCAGGAACAGGGAAGAGACCCTGATGCACCCTGAACTTCGTTTGATACCGCAGGGCGAATTGATTATCATCGGTCGGGAAATTATACGATCGATTGCGGGACTATGGCTCGAGGACGAAGAAAGAAACGATCTGATGTGTCGGTGGTGGTCTCGATTGCATTTGCGTTTGTTTGCCTTTTGCTGATCGCGTCGGCGGTGCTCTTGGCGCAAGAAGCAGGAAGCCAGGCCGAGGCGAAGGCGTCTTTTGACAGCATTTGTGCGTCATGCCACGGACTGGATGCGCGCGGAGGAGAGCGTGGACCGGACATCGCGTCCAGACCCGAAGTTGTCCATAAAACGGATGCGGAACTCACCGAAATTCTGAAGTCAGGGAAACCTGCAACGGGCATGCCGGCATTTTCTTTCCTCGGTCCGGCCAAGTGGGCGGAATTGGTTGCCTATCTGCGGACGTTACAGGGTCGCGGGGCGGGGGCTTCCTTGCCAGGAAATCCCACAGCAGGGCACACTTTATTTTTTGGTAAGGCAAAATGTTCCGGGTGCCACATGGTCAACGGGCAGGGCGGATTTTTTGCACGGGACCTTTCGACCTACGCCGCCAGGTTGGACGCTGAACAGGTCCGGGCCAAAATTCTTGATCCGGACAAGGATCTCGATCCACGCCGCGGCCTGGTTACGGTCGTCGTTCGTGGCTCCGGTACGATTTCGGGGACGGTTCGCAACGAAGACAACTTTTCACTGCAATTGCAGACGCCCGACGGTGCCTTTCATCTTCTGAACAAAGTCGACATTCAATCCCAAACCTACCTTGGTAAGTCCGCGATGCCTTCAAACTACGGAACTACCCTGTCCCCCGCGGAGATGAACGACATTGTAAGTTATCTGCTCCGCACGGCAGCGCCGGAGAAAACGAGCAAGCCAAGAAATAATTCTGAAGATCGTGACGAAAACTAGCCGACCGGCCATTACCGAGCAATGTATGGGGTGGGCTGGCTCACAAGCAATTCATCGTCGCAACCAATCCGAGCTTCGCTTGCATTTCGGCCTCGGCCTCGGCCTCGGCCAAGCCCGGATCGTCGACACGATTGAAGTGAAATGGCCCACAACGCAGAATGTTGAACGCATTACGCAGCTTCAGCCGAACCAGATCCTTACCATCCGTGAAGGCGGCGGAATCGTGGATACGTTCAAGCGCAGGCCGAAACAGCGATAACGAAGTCTTCGCATGAATGGCAAATCAGGGGGATCCGGAAATGGATGGAGAAACTGCGGCATTCGGGAGCTCAATCTAGATGAAAAATGCATATTACGTATTTCTATTTCTCGTCACGTTCACTCCCTCCCCCCTTTCTCCTTTCGGGCAAACCGATCACTCCCCGCGCCAATACGCTCTTCACGCCGAATCTCCGCGTTTTTGGGATCTGATTGACAAAGATGCGGCGCTTGGGCGAGTTGCAACCGGTTTCGGATTCACCGAAGGTCCTGTTTGGGACCCCGCTGGCTTCCTTTACGTGAGCGACGAGGAACAAAACAAAATCTACCGTGTCTACGCCGACGGCCACCGTGAAGAATTGATCGCGCTCGGCGATCCGGACGGAAATACGTATGATCACCAACGTAATCTGATCGATTGCGCGAGCGTGTTGCGCGCGATCATTCGCATCCAGCCAAATGGGCACTACGCAGTTCTGGCCGACCGTTTCGAAGGCAAACGCTTCAACAGTCCGAACGACGTGGTCATCGGCCCCGATGGCGCGATTTACTTTACCGATCCCACGCTCGACTTGCCGCAAGGCGAAACCCAGGAAATTCCCTTTCAGGGCGTGTACCGGCTCGATGAGAAGGGAAACGTGCGACTGCTCACGAAGGAACTCACTCAGCCAAATGGCCTGGCGTTTTCGCCCGACGGTAAAAAGCTCTATGTCGACGATAGCGAGCAGAGGAATATTCGCGTTTATGATTTTCACAGTGACGGCACTCTGGCCGGTGGCAAAGTCTTTGGCGAGGAGCCCGGAGGAAAAGGGGATGGAGTACCCGATGGCATCAAACTCGACCGGAATGGAAATCTGTACGTGACCGGCCCGGGAGGCATCTGGGTGTGGGATCCGCAGGGCCATCATCTTGGCACCATCCTCCTGCCCGAACAACCCGCCAATCTTTCCTGGGGAGATGCGGATCTAGGTACGCTCTACATTACCGCGACCACTTCAGTCTACAGACTACGCACCCATACACGTGGTTTTGTCCCCTACCTCAAATCCGAGCGCTAATTTCTGCATCCAAAATAGTTCTGTCACTCAGCCGCTCCCGCAGATTGCACGGGACTTCGGTAGCCTGTTCCCACTTCTGCAAACAGCCGGGAATCTCGCTGTTTTCACAAGGCCTGGATGAGGTTTCGGATCCTTCTCGATCGTGGAGAATGCCTCTTATACGGTAATTTTCACGACTCACATCGAGGGGAAACGGTATGGGAAGCAAATGGGTGGCCTCAGAGAATGTGATCCATTGTCCACTGATGAATTTGCAAGGTCCCTCGCACTATGAGTTTCCTGCTGTAGAGGATTTAAGCCGAAGTCGAACTTGAATAGGAGCCAAAAATGTCATCACACCATAAGCAGAAAAGGAGCCACAGGTTTATGACGAGTGTGGCGGAATCGATTGGCAGCGCCATGGGGTCTATTGCGGCCCACGCCGGCGACGTCACTGAAGTCCTTTCCCCCAGTCACCTGTCGCACACTGCCCAAGCTGAAGGGAAGAAATTCGTGCGCAAGAGCAAGACTCTCGTAAAGAAGATCCAAAAGAAGGCTTCAACAAGTCTCAAACACAACAAACTTGCCACGGCAACACGGCGGGCCTTGCGCGGAAAGACGTCGAAAACAAAACGATCACGGCCGGTGACGTCCCACAGCAAGGTCCCGCGGCGGAACATGCGAAATAAATAGGCCGGCGCGAGCCACTGCCTTGGATTAAAAGAAAAAGCGTTCAATCGGGAAGTGCGGGGCGACAAAGCATCAGTTCATCCGCCGTACCTTCCTACCTCGAATCCGTCCAGATCTCAGCTTTCTCTGTAAAATGCGCCTGCGACAGGCCGCACGCAAGGCCTCGCCTCGCCACGAGCTGCGTTTGGGTCACCCTCAAATGCCGGTTCACGACAGGCTCGCGCGGTAGAGATCCGAGTCCCTACGGTCCAGCATCGTTTCCACTTAGAGCGTTTTGTCCAGCTCCCAAACAAACTCCGTCTGGATCGGTCGCCGATCGAGGACAAATCAACCTGCGTCGAAGAAGTTGCTGTGGGAGCGCTCTGATTCTCCACAAAACGCTTCCCATACATTACACCTTATGGTGTAATGTTGACATGGGGCAACTGACAGATGTGTTGACAGCCATTTCTCATCCTTCCCGGCGAGCGATTATCGAACAGCTGGCAAATGGGCCGGCTCGATTCCTTGAAATCGCAAAGCCATTCGACACTGCGTTAAATGCGGTGACGAAGCATCTCAAGTCGCTCGAACGCGCCGGGCTTATTGAACGCAGGAAACAGGGTCGTGAAGTCTTCATTTCACTTCGAGGTGAACCACTTCGCGAGGTGGCCCTGTGGGTTCATGAATACGAGCGGTTCTGGAATGAACGCCTCGACCAGTTTCAGCAGTATTTCAAGGACACTAAAAAGAAGGAGTAAAAGTGATGAAGGACTCTAGGAATACACTTGAAATTAAGGTTGAACGAACCATCCCCGCTCCTCCCGATGAGGTGTTTGATGGGTGGCTGAATCCAAAGATCCCTGGCAATCCCTGGAATATCGCGGACAAGCTGCTCCTGAACCCAACGGTAGATGGTTTTTTTTACTGGAACGCCAAAGGTATTCCCCATTACGGGCGATTTACGGAGATGGAGCGGCCAGGTCGAATTCAGCATACCTGGGTGTCACCCAACACCCTGGGGGAGGAATCGATCGTAACTCTCACCTTTAAGAAACAGGGGGAAGATACTCTGATGACGCTTGTGCATTCCGGCCTTCCTGAGACCGACGGTGGAAGAGGCCATGAGAAAGGTTGGAACTACTTCCTCGACAACTTCCCTCAGCAATTCGCCGGTGCTTCGCAGAGGAGAAGCTAGGCGATCCATGATGAACGCACGTAACAACGAAACGAAGAACACCCGCGGATATGCGTCCGTGAACGGTCTCAAGATGTATTACGAGATCGCGGGAACCGGCGATCCGCTCGTTTATATTCCCCCCGTCTTCGGATACGCAGGGTTGAAGTCATTTCCGGCGCTGCTTGAAAACCATTTGGTCATTACCGCCGATCTTCAAGGACATGGCCACACCGCGGATGTACCAGAGCGTCCGATGACATTAGAGCAGAACACCAACGACATGGTCGGCTTGTTGAGACATCTTGGAATCTCGAAGACCGATTTTTTCGGCGAAAGCTATGGCGGCGTGATATCGACCATGATCGCAGTTCATCACCCCGAGCTTGTCGGTCGCGTCGCGACGTACGGAGCAAGTTTTGGCCCTCCGCAGATTGCTCTCAATATGGAAATGCTCCGCACGAGGGTCGCGCCGACTTCTGACTCGAGGGCCTTCGAGTTTCAGAGAGAAAACTACAAGAACGTGGCTCCCGATCCCGAGTACTGGCCCAAGTTTTGGAGCAAGGTTTGCAGCATTCAATGGGGAGGATTTTCGAACGAAGAGCTGGCTTCAATCGAAGCGCCGGTTCTCATCGCCATCGGAGATCACGATTTTGTCCGTCTCGAACACGCGGTTGAGACCCTCAAGCTCATCCCCAACGCCGAGCTAGCGGTCATCCCCAACGCCGGCCACTTCGCCCTGTTTTCCGAACCCGAGAGAGTGATCCCGGTGGTTGAACATTTCTTGAAAAAGCCCGAGAAGAAAATTCCGATCGCAACGGCTGCAACCGGCTATCACCCCGGTCGAACGAGATAAAAATCAAACGGAGAAACAAACCCTTCGCTTCCGCCTGTGTGGAACCACACGCCTCTTCGTGTAGCAACCTATATGTTCTTCGCGGCCCAGCTCGCCTAGACTTGGTCATGCGTTCAGGCAGTCATCGCGGCCCAGCGGGCTGCGCGCACGGCGTCACGGAAGAGGAGGAGAGACATGGGCGCGAAGGCACTCGTGAGAGAGTTGTTTAAAAAATGGGAGGGCGGCGATTCTACCGGCTTCTTTGCGGCGGTTGCGGATGAAGTCGTGTGGACTGCGATCGGCCACACACCCATCTCTGGCGTTTCACGAAGCAAAGCCGAGTACATGAAGAAGACGTATCTTCCCCTGCAAGGCGTATTCGCAGGCGCGACATCCTGTAAAGTTAGGCGTTTGGTCGCAGAAGGCGACGTCGTCGTGGTGGAGTGGCACGGTGAGACTCCGCTGGCAAACGGCGGCGGCTACAGCAACGACTACTGTTGGGTAGTGCGGATCGAAGGGGAAAAGATTGCCGAGGTGACAGGATACTTCGACACCGCCGCAGTGAACGCTCTGTTCGGAGAGGAGAAATGACGACTCAGGTTTTAGTCGCCGGGGCTGGTCCCGTGGGATTGACGGCTGCATGCGAGCTGGCTCGATATGGTCTGCGAGCGCGGATCATCGACAAGAACGAGCAGCGCACTGACAAATCGAAAGCTCTGATTGTGTGGCCGCGGACCCTCGAACTGATCGACCGGATGGCCCCGGGATTTGCCGAGCGCTTCATCGCCGTTGGACTCAAAATGGCAGGAACGACGATCCGGGCAGGGAAGGAAGAGATCGCTCACATCGACCTGACGCAAATCGACTCTCCATTCAATTTTGCCCTGATGATCCCGCAGAGTGAGACGGAAAGGCTGCTCGAGGAACACCTACTCACAATGGGCGTTCGTGTCGAAAGGCAAACAGGATTAACGGAGTTCGCGTCGCGCAAGAACGCTGTCTCCTGCACACTCACTCATTCAGATGGCGGTACCCAGCAAATGGAAGTTGGCTGGCTCATCGGCTGCGACGGGGCGCACAGCACCGTCCGGCACACGCTTGGCATGGAGTTTCGTGGCGAAACCTCGCTGACGGACTGGGTACTGGCTGACGTCCATCTCAGCGGCCTTGAGGATTCGGTGTCCATTGATATCTATTGGAACGAGCAAGGCGTGCTCGCTCTCTTTCCGCTCGGGGGCAACCGCTATCGCGTGGTTGCCGACGTGGGCGAATCACAGGGCGAGGTCGACAAAGCCGAGCGACCTCTCCCAACGATCGCCGATGTAGAAAGACTCCTGGACGCGCGCGGCCCCGGTGGTGTCTCGGTCTCTGATCCCGTCTGGCTCTCGATGTTCAGCATCAACGAACGAAAGGTTTCTGACTATCGCTCCGGCCAGATCTTTTTGGCCGGAGACGCGGCGCATGTCCATAGTCCCGCGGGCGGACAGGGTATGAACACCGGAATGCAAGACGTCTTCAATCTTGCCTGGAAGCTGGCACTCGTGTCGCGCGGCCTCTGCGCGTCGGAACCGCTGCTCTCGAGCTACAGCGAGGAACGCAGCCCGGTCGCGAAACGCGTGCTCGAAGCTACAGGCAGGGCGACGGCAATGGCTGTCCTGCGCGGCCGGGTAAAGCAATCGATTCGCGATATGGTGGCTCACTGGTTTCTCGGGCTGCCGCCCGTGAGACACGCGGTTGCTACTGCCTTAACCGAATTGTCAGTCGGCTACTCCGCGAGTTCGCTCAACGAAAAATCGACAGAGGCGCCACATGGTCCTGCGGCAGGGGATCGCGCACCGGTTCGCGCCACAGACAAGCCAGTCGGAGCCGGCGACACGCCTCGTTTCGCCTTATTCGCCGAACCAGACGGTGCACCCGGTGAGTTGTTCCGGAAACACGCAACGGTGGTCGAATCCGAAGTGCGCCCCCCGTTCAAGGAGGGCGGCTTGTGGCTCGTTCGGCCGGACGGATACGTGGCCCTCGCGGCAAAGTCCGGAGACTGGGCAGCTGTTGCTCACTATCTGGACACGCGTCTACGGTCTCCAAGCGATACGCCTGCACCTTTAGGCTGAACTCGTCGCAGTCGCCGCAGTCGCCGCGTTCGGAATATCAGCGGTTCCGGCTTGGACCATAGCGGCGATCTGACGAGCCGTCGCCAGGATGCTTGAGACGCGGTCGGCTGTGTCTTTCCCAGCATGCGCTCCAAACCATGTCGACAGCTCATTCTCCAGATGGGCCAGTGCATGCTTCAGGTCGGGCACATCGGCCGATTCCTTTCGGTCAACTCGATCGGCCAGAGCTTCCAGGGCCTTCCGGGTCGTTTCGCAAAAATCCTTGTAGGCCGACTCAATCGCAGGTGTAACGGCATGTACTTCGCTTTGAATCGCCAGGTAACGCCCGAGGCTCAGCTCGAGCAGATAAAGAGTCCTGGCACTCGATTGCCACCGAAGTATGCTTTCGCGTAACGCTCAGTCGGCTTCGACTTCCGGCCGGTATTCAAATTTGATGGAATCCGCATCGCTATGCGTATTTGCGAACCCGGTGTTGATGGTCTCCCGCAGTGAGGCGATCTGGGGGCCGGCCGCGGCCCGATCCGCTCGGCGATGAGTGCGGCGAACTTCCCCATTTCCCGCAGGGTCCCGGCGAATCCAACCCGGATGCGCGAAGACGCCAAAGTCGGCCAAAGGGTATCAAAGGCAAATCCCATCACGACGACACTCAGCAGAACGCCTACGAGGCGGTCTCGCGGAGGATCAAGCGAGGTACCTTCGCTGAACCCCTGCAGCATGGTCAGGTAAAACCCGAGCGCCATCTGACGAGTGTGGCACAGTCGGGCGGAACGATCGCAGGATTTGCCGTAGCGATGATCGTGAGCCGGGCAGAGTACAAACTGAGCAAAACGCAGGCATACGCTGGGCCCCTCATGCGGTGGGCCTCGCGCTCAGAGTTTATTCCTTCACCAGTTCCACTCTGCGATTTTTTGCGCGCCCGTCTTCCGTTGAATTATCGGCAACCGGCTTGCCCTGACCAAACCCTTGCGTCTTTAAGCGTCCGGCGTCTATGCCGTGATTCACCAGCCAGGCAACGATAGCCTGTGCTCGTTTCTCACTCAACGTTTGATTCGCCGCAGCGTTTCCTTGAGCGTCGGTGTGGCCTTCAATTCGCAATTTCAGGTCCGGGTTCGCCTGTAGCAATGTGACCACTTGCCTGAGAGTCTCGTCGGAATCTGGTTGAATGGTCGCTTTCCCAGTGTCGAAGTGAATTCCGTACACCGCCACGTGCCCGGTCTTCTCGATTTCGTCTTTCAAGCTTGAAGCGTCAGCTGTGACTTCTTGCTTCATTTCCTTGGCCGCGACAATCGTCTGGTAGTAGTAGGTGCCCTTGCTGTCGATCTGGATCCAGGTGTCACCCTTATGTGCCGTTAGGAAGTTGGGAGACTGCCCGTAGTCAATTTTGAAGCCTGCCGTGCGCAACGCAGTTTCCATATTGCGGTACACCTGCAGCTCGCTCGTTCCCTCCCTCGTCGCGATATCCCAGGAGTGATATTCCCCCTCAACATGCTTCGATATAGCGTTGCCATCCTTGTCATTCCCCAGTGGAAAATCAAACTGCTCGAATTCCTTGTTGTCGCAGGAATTGATAATACTGCCCGGAAACCTTGTGATTAAAGGCGAGTCCTTGCAACCCTCCGCGTCCTTCGGAGCTTCGTCTTGTGCCGAGGCTTTTGGTGCCCACATCAATGACGCTGCATACATGAACAGCCAGATCGTAATCCTCATAACTCTATCCTTCCACGCAACGTTCCGAGCGCCACAGACCGCACCACCTTGACCGGTTATCGGCCGGCGGCGAGGGATGCGGCGATCTTTCTCGCCTGGTCCGGATTGCCCGTTTTGTAAGTGACTTCTGTAATGCAAAACTTCCCCGCAGCGATCGGAATCGCACGATAAACGTCCGGCTGCCCGGTTATGGACTGGCCTTCCATCTCAAACTCGCTAGCCGAGTCCTTGATTACTTTGCTGTTCTTGTAAACGGTTCTAGCGTTCTCTTTCAATTGGGCGAAGGAATCAACCATTTTCGGGGAGCTGACCGCAACTCCACTCTTTTTGTCTGGAGAGTCGGCCATTCCCCCAAGCTCCCCCACCGACCAGTCACCCGGCACGGAGACCTGGCAGCTTCCATCTCGGGATTTGATCGTTTTTACGTCGCCAGCTCCAGATTGTTGCCACCCTCCCAGAGTGAGCACCAGGATAGCGACGTTCGCGCCGATTACCCTCCGATCCTTCCTCATGCATTTATCTCCTTTTCAGGCTGTGATTTCGATTGATGTTTCTGTGGCTTCCATCGTCTATCGCGCTATGTTCCAAGCATCTCGCACCCTTCCGGGTTGGGCTGCCGACTTTGGTCGCTGTTCCTCCGGACAATTGCCTTTCCAAAGTTGGATAATCTAGCAGAAATGAGCCACCAGTTTGCGAATATTTTAGGTTCATACCAGAAACAGACTCAGTGACATCAATGCACTTCTCGGTTACGGCCGCCAGCTTTTTGTTTGCAAGGACAGGACGCGCAGCACAACTGGGCAGTGAGTGCACACCGGTTCCACGGTGGGTTGACGGGTCTTCTCGCTGTACATACGATGCTTGTCTTGTACATTACTACTTATGAATATATGCGGAGTCGAACACGGTTGACGGGAGTAAACGTCGCGACTATGCTGATCCCTTCATGACAAAGTCCGTAGTCGCAATTCTCCTGCTCGGAATCTCGCTACTTGGCCTGTCGTTTGCCCTTCAGGCTCAAGATTTGCCGGAAACTCCCTACGACGAGTCTCAGGACCTGGCTTGCGAGCATCTTCCGACCTGCGTGGTTCAGGTGATACAGGATTCTCTCGAAAAAACGGAATCAACGCCGAGTTCGGCTCCGCCTCTACTCTTGAGTCTTTTCACGAGCCGTAATGAAATCTGCCTTGAGAGCACACCGTTGCTTCCCACTAATTTTGTTGGTGGTTCGATCCGCGCTGTCCATCTTCGGTGTTAGAAGTACAGCAAGCCAAGCATTCTTCCCATAAATAGGTTCTTATCCGACCTGCAGCGGAGTGTCTCTCCATTCGGTGCAGGTACGTAGGCTTCCTCAGACGACGCTCACAAGGAGCGCCACTCGGTAGCACTCTTAAGACGACACAGAGAAAAAGGAGCGGAAATGGACGTAGGAGACCAGCTCAAACGGTTTAGGGAATTAAAAGGTTTGTCCCAGGGCAAGATTGAAGAACTTACCGGCATGTATCGGTGCTATATCTCGCGGGTGGAGAACGGGCATACTGTCCCGTCGCTTGAAACTCTCGAGAAGTTCGCGCGGGCGCTCGAGATACCGTTGTATCAAATTCTCTATGAACGAGATTCAGTTACCGAATTGCCCGATGCGCACATGCGAGAAACGGAAGATTGGGCTTCTCGAGGAAAAGGCAGGCGCACTTTCTTAAAACTGCAAAGAGCGATTCAGAAAATGTCCGGACGAGACAGGGAGTTGCTTCTCCAGATGGCGGCAAAGATTGCCAGCAATAACCGCCGGGGCTGAAGCTTGAGCGTTGAATCTTTCGTCCGGGGGTGAAACCCCGGACGAGATTCCCTTACCGGTCTCGTCCCGCAACGCGGGGGAACACGCAGGGCCTAGACAAGGTCGAAGCGATCGTGATTCATCACTTTGGTCCACGCCGCAACGAAGTCTTTGACGAACTTCGATCGGGAATCCGCGCACGCATAGACTTCGGCGAGGGCCCGCAGCTGCGAGTGCGAACCGAAGATCAGGTCGACACGGGTGCCAGTCCACTTGACCGCGTTCGTCTTCCGATCTCGGCCTTCGTATACGCCTTCCGAGCCTGGAGACGGCTGCCATTTCGTGTTCATATCGAGCAGGTTGATAAAGAAATCGTTCGTCAGCGTCTCCGGTCGCTTGGTGAAAACGCCATGCGTTGATTCCGCGGCATTTGCACCGAGGACACGCAGACCACCCACAAGAACCGTCATCTCCGGCGCAGTCAGTCTCAGCAATTGCGCGCGATCGACCAATTGCTCTTCAGCCGACAGGCGCTGCTTCGAGGGGAAATAGTTGCGGAATCCATCCGCGGTCGGTTCAAGCGGCGCGAAGGATTCGGCGTCGGTTTGCTCTTGTGACGCATCCATGCGCCCTGGAGTGAAGGGCACTTTCACTTCGTCTGTCGCAGACTTCGCGGCTTTTTCAATCGCCGCGGAGCCGCCGAGAACGATCAGGTCAGCCAACGAAACCTTCTTGCCACCGGACTGTGAAGCGTTGAACTCCTTTTGAATCGCTTCAAGCTTTTGCAGCACTTTCCCGAGCTGAGCCGGCTGGTTGACTGCCCAGTCCTTTTGCGGTGCGAGACGAATGCGTGCGCCATTCGCGCCTCCACGCTTATCAGAGCCGCGAAACGTCGATGCCGATGCCCAAGCGGTCGAGACCAGTTCGGAAACAGACAGCCCTGAAGCCAGGATTTTCGCCTTGAGAGCTGCGACGTCCTGCTCCCCGATGAGTGGATGAGATACAGCGGGAATCGGGTCTTGCCACGACAGGGTCTCCTTCGGAACGAGCGGACCGAGATAACGAACGATCGGGCCCATATCTCGGTGCGTCAGCTTGAACCACGCGCGGGCAAACGCGTCGCGGAACTGCTCCGGATTCTCGTAGAAACGCCGTGAAATCTTTTCGTAGGCAGGATCGAAGCGCAAGGCAAGATCTGTCGTCAGCATAGAAGGCGCGTGACGCTTGGATGGATCATGCGCGTCCGGCACCGTACCGGCGCCCGCGTCCTGCTTCGGTCTCCACTGATGTGCACCGGCCGGGCTCTTTGTCAGCTCCCACTCGTAGCTGAAGAGGTTCGCAAAGAAGTTGTTGCTCCACTTTGTCGGCGTCGAGGTCCAGATGACTTCGAGGCCGCTGCCGATCGTATCGCCCCCGATGCCCGTGCGGAATTTGCCTTTCCAGCCTAGGCCTTGCTCTTCCATGCTGGCGGATTCAGGCTCCGGGCCGACAAGCGCCGCATCGCTGGCGCCGTGGGTTTTGCCGAAGGTGTGACCGCCAGCGATGAGCGCAACCGTTTCTTCGTCGTTCATTGCCATACGGCGGAACGTTTCGCGAATATCCTTCGCCGCCGCTACGGGATCCGGGTTGCCGTTCGGCCCTTCAGGGTTCACATAGATCAGGCCCATTTGCACTGCAGCAAGCGGATTCGCAAGATCCCGGTCGCCGCTGTAGCGTTCGTCCGCCAGCCATTTGCCTTCGGGTCCCCAGAAAATATCCTCTTCGGGCTCCCAGACATCCTCACGCCCGCCGCCAAAACCGAACGGTTTAAAGCCCATGGACTCGAGGGCAACGTTGCCTGCAAGAATCATGAGATCGGCCCAGGAGATCTTCCGGCCGTATTTCTGCTTGATCGGCCACAGCAGGCGGCGCGCCTTGTCGAGATTCACGTTGTCGGGCCAGCTGTTCAGAGGCGCGAAGCGCTGCTGGCCGGCCCCAGCCCCGCCGCGACCGTCGCCAATGCGGTAGGTTCCCGCACTGTGCCACGCCATCCGGATGAACAGCGGTCCATAGTGGCCAAAGTCGGCAGGCCACCACTCTTGCGAGTCCGTCATTAAGGCGTGAAGATCCTTGATCACGGCATCGAGGTCGAGGCTTTTGAATTCCTCCCTGTAATTGAACTCCTTGTCCATAGGATCGGACAGCGGCGAATGCTGGTGCAGAACTTTCAGGTCCAGTTGATTCGGCCACCAGTCCTCGTTCGTGTGTCTGCGAGCGCCGCCCGACACCGGACACTTGGAACCGTTTGACGGGTGTTGTTCCTGATGAGAGGAGACGGGAACTCCCGCTGAGGTGTTCAGTTCTTTTTCCATATCTTCACCTTCCTTCGAAAGAGTCAAGAAACTGTGACGATCTCTAAAGCCGTGCTGGCTTTCGTGATTCGCGCAACGGGCGTCATCTTTGCGAAATCCACTCGGCCTCGGAACTAACGGGAAGCAGGTCGCGAAGCGCACTTCCGGCAGAGCCCCCGGAAAATGAGTTCGCACTCGCGAACGATCCGCTTGCCAAGGGAGCGCGAGGCAGGCTTGGGCACGTCGTACCACTCCAGGTCTTCAACATTGCCGCAGCAGTCGCAGATAAAGTGGTGATGCTTCATGCCCTTCGCATCGAATCGAGCGGCTCGGCCTTCGACGGCCACTTCCCGCACCAGACCCGCCTGCACCAGATCCCGCAGATTATTATAAGTGGTGGCCCTTGAAGAACGCGGATCCACGCGATTCACGGCTTTATAGATTTGTGCCGCCGTTGGATGCCTGTTGCATTCTATCAAGAATGCCATCACGGCGTAGCGCTGCGGCGTGCACCGCAGCCCTCCGTCCTCCAAGGACCGTTTAATCGCCTGCGCGTCCATACACTTGGAATAAATCTAATATAACATTTTGTCAAGACTTATGGGGGTACGGGCAGCGATCTAACGGCGATGCCGAAGGTGCGGTCGAAATCAACCGGAATGCCGAGCTGTCTCTCAGGACACGGGACAGCCGCTCGCCGCCGGTACACCGGCGAAGCGATCCCTCACCCAAGGCAGATACAACGGCGCGGCAGCACCTGGCGTTGAAAAATGCGTCTGCTCTCCCGCGAGCTGCACGCGGGCCACATTGCCTCCGAGCTTGCACATTTGTTCCTGGTACATCTTTCCCATCACGGGCGGCATCACCGTATCGTTCGTCCCCCAGTAGATCACAACAGGCGCTACTGGTTTAATGGGAAGGACACTTCCCCGAATGAGCGCCTGCATCCATGTCAGTGTCCTTTTCGGCTGCGGGCTCAGCAACGTCTTGTATTCGGACCCATACGTGTAGTTGAACGTATCAGCGGCCGCGTGCATGCATTTGTTTGAGAACAGCCTGTCGACAACCTTCGCTCCATCATCGGTAAAGAGGTCATCCAGACGGAGTTCGGGAAAGGCAGCCTGTGTTCCCCACATATTCATCGCAAAATGAGTGAAATCGAATACGTTTGTCGAAAAGCTGGCCGTCAGCTGGCCGATCAGCTTTTCCGAAGTCTGCTGGTCCAGCGTCACTCCGGCAGTCAACACAGCAGTGTCAAACGGGGCCAGGGCAACAAATCCCAAGAGATCGATGTTGTCCGATGCTGTATTTTGCTGGTTGATATAATCTGGCAGGCTTGCCGCAGCGATGGTCGCGCCGCCTCCCTGCGACCAGCCGTAAACGATTGCCTTTTTACCCGCGCCGCTTTCCTTCATGGAACTGACTGCGCGAATGGAATCGATAACGTCCCGTGCCTGGGAAGCAGCGACAGCATATTGATGGCGCCCCCCACCGCCGAGCCCCTGGTAGTCGGTACCGACGACCACGTAGCCCTCTTTGATAAAGGCCTCGACGCTTGGCAGTCCGTAATCGGTCCAGGAATCACCATTCATGAGGAAGTATTCATTCAGGTCCTTCGCCGGATTCAGTAGCTGGGACGGTCCGCAGTTTTCAGCAGTCCCCGTCGTGCCGTGCGCCCACGCCACAATCGGCCGACCTTTGGCGGGCGGCGGCCCGAGCGGGGCTACGACGAGCCCCGTGGCGATGGTCTTCCGACCCGCAACATCCGAGGAAATGTAAGCGATGCGCCACGCCCGCGAACCGGCGACACTGATCCGTATCGGCTCCTCGCTGACAATCTGTCCCAACCTTCCGTCCGGACGGATCTTACTCGAAGCCTCGTAGAACGCCGGGGTCTGAGGCTGTGCTTGCGCAAGGATCAAGCTCGGTGCGATCAGCCAAGCGGCCGTCATGAAAATAATGCCCTTCATCAAGTTGCTCCCTCCCTACAAATTCTGGTGCGACCGCCTTCGCGTGACTGGCCGAAACGGATGACCGCAATCCAAACCTCGTCAGGAGGCTTCGGAGCGCCTACTTCGGCGTGCGTCTTTTATGGAGCGTCTGCACTCGAAGAGTCCACCTACTCATGCCGAAGCGGAGCGATAGCACGACACACTAAAAAGGGGGACGGGACTTGCCCCAAGAGAGGTTTGAGCATTCCGGGGACCAGTCACTGTTTGCCTGGCGGGTCGTAAGGTGTTCAGCAGACACAGGTTTGCGTCGATGTGATCGATTTCGCTCGGTTCCCGGTCCGAATCCCGGACAGTCGTATGGATTTCAGACTCTGTCTGAAGAGCGCCAGGACGCAGTGGATTAGCGCAGACGATTGGTCCTTATATATGCCTTATATATAAGGATGGTACGGAGTGGTCCCGTTCAGGCGGGAAACGAACCTGAAAACCTTCGGATCCTTCGACTTGCCATGGTCATTGCTTGCCAATGCGGTCGATTTCTTTCTTGATCGCCAGGCTGTCGAGACTTGAGAACGAGAGGCTCAGAAAGAGACCGATTCGGGGGGTCCAGCGCTATAAAAGCATTGCGGAAGGCATGCGCGGATGCAACTCGTTTCATATTTCGATAAGTGCAGAACTATAGAATAATGTCAATCGACAAATCAACGCGAACCTTTGTACGCAGGAGGGATTGGTTAGATGTTGTGGACACACCCGATCGCATCGATCAAACCCCTCAAAAGGTCCCTCGAATCTGCAAATTCCTTTCGCTCCGTAGAAACTGGAAACATCGCTGGTCTGAGGCGCTCAAGGCTGTGCTAATGTCAGTCTCAGGAGCGTCTCAAATGTTCAGAATTGGGCTGCTTATTTTTGTCGCGTTCGCAGCTGCGCTGCCTCTAGACGATGCGCGGCTAACCTATCATGCCGACAAAAGCTGTGCTGTCGGAGGTCAAATGGCTGCTTTGCAAAATAATTTGCCGGACCAAGAGATTAAAGTCACCTTAAAAATCAGTATTACGGTTTCAGGTCAGACAAGCGTGAGCGACGGGGACGTATCGCTCGCGAGAGGAGCAAAACAACTCCTGGGATGCACGCTCAGTGGAACAGAGCCTCCTTACATCAGCCGGAAATTTGAAATCGTTCATGTTGACCGGAAGTGAAGCGGTTAGCTCAATCAGAATCATCTCGTCAGAACTGCCGCTCCGAAGGAAGGCCGTTTTGCGAAGATTTTTCTGAAAGAGCGACCCTGGCGGGCACTGGTTGTGCTTGACGCTCTAGACCGTTCGATGACAGGGCTACCTCACAGCCTTCCGACTCCGATTCCCGGGGCCGGGTTCGCGTGAACGGACCCTCTCGCGTATAATTTTGCTTTCGTATCTAAGACGCACCCCGGGCGTCCGCTAGGAAGCGAGCGATGCCAACTTCTCGCATTCGGCTGCTCAGGGCTTGCGTATTGCTGGCGGCGATTTCCGCTTTTACGACGCCCAGCTTTATTGCGAGTCCTCAGTCTAAAACGAACGCGCACTCAAATCCTTCACTTGAACTGCCGCTAACCTTTGAGCGGCATCGGGGCGATCTGGATGCCATGCGTAAGCGGGGTGAGATTCGCGTGCTCGTCGTCCCCAGTCAGTCCGGCTTTTTCTACGATCAAGGCCGGCCGCAGGGAATTTATTACGAAGCATTCAACGAGTTTGAGCGGTTTGTAAATCAAAAGTACAAAACCGGCAGCCTGAAGATCAGCGTCACCTATCTCCCCGTCGGTCCAGAGCAACTCGAACAAGCCCTCATCGACGGATCGGGCGATGTAATCGGATACCCTACGATCGTTACCACGGAACGCCAGCAAGCCGCGATGTTTACCGCACCCATCGATCCGGATGTCACGGAGGTCATTGTCACCGGTACTGCTCTGGCGTCCGTTTCAACGCTGGAAGAGTTGAGCGGCAAGGAAGTCTATGCCAATCCCTTGAGCGCTTATTATCAGAATCTAAGAAACCTGAACAACACGCTCGAGCAGGCCGGCAAGCCGCCGATCCTCGTCCGAGCTGCTGACCCCAATCTCACGGATGAAGACCTACTCGAGATGGTGAACGCCGGATTGATCCCGGCAACCGCAACCATCGCCATTCGCGGTAATTTCTGGGCGAGGGTTTTGCCTCATCTGAAGGTTCATTCGGATCTTGTGATCAAGAAGGAAGGCCAATTGGCCTGGGCCACTCGGAAAGACAGTCCGGAGCTCAGAACTCTTCTGAATGAATTTATTAAAGACCGCGCAGTCGGTACTTCGTTCGGCAACACGCTCATTCGCCGCTATCTCGAAAACACGAAATGGGTGAAAGAATCGACTTCCCCTGAAGAAATGAAGAAATTTGAGTCCTATGTTCACTACTTCCAGAAGTACGCGGATCAATACAATTTTGATTACCTGATGTTGGTTGCGCAGGGATACGAGGAATCCGGGCTCAACCAGGACCGCACCAACCCGAGCGGTGCAGTCGGAATCATGCAGGTGATTCCCAAATATGCGGCCGCCCCGCCCATCAGCATTCGCAATGTGGAAGTCGCTCAGTACAACATCGAAGCGGGGGCAAAGATGCTGCGCAACATCGCAGACACGTACTTTAATGATCCCGCTCTTGATCCCATGAACAAAACCCTCATGGTATTCGCGTCATACAACGCGGGACCGACCAGGATTGCGCATCTGCGCAAACAGGCGGCGTCCGACGGCCTTAATCCAAACGTCTGGTTCGGGAATGTAGAACTCGCCGTCGCGCGAGACATCGGACAACAAACGGTTCAGTATGTCAGCAACATTTACAAATATTACGTTGCCTATAAACTGACGCTGAAAGAATCACGAGCTACCGAGTAAGGTCGCGTCGCTCCGAGCGCACGGTGTTTGCAGGAGTTGCTGGCAATTCAACGAAGGGCTTTGAATAGGTCCGTTAAGACGACGGCCACGGGGATCTGCGTGAGAATAACGGGCAAAGCCGGAATCGCAACGGCAGCCGCCAGCGTATAAAGCGAACCTCGGTCGGCAGGGAAGGGTTTCATTTGTTCAATTTTCTCGTAGCAATTGCCGAAATTTGCCAGTGCGCTGCTTTCAGGCGCCCCCAAGAATTCGCTTTCGTGTCCTGCCCGATGCAGGATCCACTTATCATGAAACTCGGTGCTGTGAATCTGCGCGAGAATCCCATATTCCAAAATCCCTTTTCTTCGTAATGCCGCCAGCCGGGGAACAAAAAAAGCAGCGGCCCCAACGCGACCAGTGCGACGATTCCGACCAGCGCGAGCGCGGGAAACTTGAAGTCCATCAGCCGGGCGCCGTGATGAAGCATTTCTTCACGCCAGGTTGCGCCGATGACGCAGCTCGCCGCAAACGCGGTCGGCGCGAACGCTGACGCGGTCAAACCCAGAAAGCCCAGTCCCCCATGTTCGTCCGGATGAGTCGCGACTAATCGCAATCTCTGGCGGGAGAGCTTAAAGACAAAGTAGGTCCAAAGGAGCCATTTCCAGAATGCGAGGCCCAGCAAGAACTGGAATAGGGGTGCGGTCACGATGATGGTATACATTCCCGCAGTCGTTAATTGCAGTTCTGCCCCTACCCTGTGCGCGAGCCACGGTGTTGCGTCGATCAATCCCTGATAGGAAGTTGCCGTGTGAACGATCAAAAGCACCAGCACGGCGAGCTCTGGAATGTAGGCATCTCGAACGCGAACGAGAGCCGCTATGACCCCGGCCATGTATTCCGAATCAGCGGAATCCAGCAAGCCCACCTCGCGGATATGTCGCAATACGGTTCGGAAGCGCGTTTCCATCAGGAGTTCGCCAAAGACTAAGCGCTGGGATCGCGAGAAGCATCCTCGAATAGACCCGATAGTCGGTCAGCAGCGAACGCAACCCTGAGGGATTCGAGATTGCAGTAATCACGATAACCGGTAGCAAGCCGATTACGAGTAGCACGGCAATTCGACGGGCAAGGTTCCATCGATCCGGATGTATCAGGCCCACGGATCGCTGCAATCGGTAAAACGGCCCTCCGCGCACGAGCGAGAGTTCATCATGAACAGCCGTCGAGGGATCACCACCGTTCGGATTCATGTGCGCCGCCTCGCAGCCTGAGGCCGTCCTCGCGGGAACTTCATTTCTCCGTTCCGGCACAACGGGCAGAAGCCCGAGGGCAGGAGTCCATGCAAAACGGGAGAAGCTTATGCGAGACCACTATGAATGTCCACGTTTTCTTCGGAGCTGAGAGCTCGATTGGCGCAGCTGCTCGTAACGACGGGCAGCGTAGCTGGTGGCCTGGAATGGCTTGAACTTGCGGAACGCCCAGGTGGTATTGGGCCGCACCTCACGTCACACTGAGACCCGGTCGTTCGTGCTAGCATTCGCGCTGAAACTGACTGCAACGGAACGCCCGAAACGCTTTTCCCGGTTTCTACGGGGCATCGGAAGGACTGATCTTCTCTGAATCGTGAAGATACCCGCATCACTCTTTTATAACTTCCTTTTCCCGGCAATGTGGCTTGGTTATTCGGCATATTGGTGGGCGATGTCGCAGGATGTCAAAAAAACCGAGCGCAGCGAGTCCTCCGTGTCGCGCTTTGCGCGAATGATCGCGGTTTTCGTCGCGGCAGCCCTTCTATTCCTTCCGAGCGTTCCGCTGTCCGTGCTCAACCATAGATTTGTTCCGGCCGGGGGTTGGTGTTTCTGGAGTGGTGCCGCGATTACCGGGGCCGGTTTGCTCTTTTCCATCTGGGGGCGTCGTCATCTTGGAAATAATTGGAGCCAGGCGGTCACTGTAAAAGAAGGTCACGAGCTGATCACCAGTGGTCCATATGCCCTGGTCCGTCACCCGATCTACACCGGACTACTACTGGGATTTTTGGGTTCCGCAGTCGCAAGAGGAGAATGGCGCGGCCTTCTTGCGGTTGCTCTGGTCTTCGCCGTTCTTTGGTTGAAACTGCGGCTCGAGGAGAGATGGATGCGGGCGCAGTTCGGTGAGGCGTATGAGTCCTATTCCCGAAAAGTGTCGGCCTTAGTGCCGTACATTCTATAGGGGACGAGAGAGCAACCGCACCCGCGGGCCTCCGAAGAACGGTACTTCCTCAAGAAACCATGATCGGCTTTTAAAAAAGCCCTTGACATATTCCCATATAGGAATGTATTGTTTGAGGCATGGCAAGGGCAGCAACAACCTCGGACGCGTTCAATGCGGTGGCAGAACCCCGTCGCCGGGAGATTCTGAGCTTTATCGCACTCGAGGAACGACCCGTCGGGGAGATTGTTGATTCGCTCGGGATGGAGCAACCGTCGGTGTCAAAGCACCTCCGTGTCTTGTTGGAGGTAGGACTGGTGAACGTGCGGCGGGACGGGCGGCGAATGCTGTATCGAACCAATGCGGAAGCGATCCGGCCGCTTCATGAATGGACGGAAACCTTCGAACGATTCTGGCGTCATCAATTAAGCAGGGTAAAAGAACGTGCCGAGCGGCAAAGCGATCCGGGCGCGACGGACTTCATTCCAAGGAGGAAAGATGATTTCGACAGGAACAAGAATTGAAGATCTGATGTTGCGTGTGAAGGAAGAAATCCACGTCCGCGCGTCGCTCGAGTCCACCTTCGATGCACTGCTCGAACAGCTCGGACCATTTAACGCTGTCGCAGACGATAAACCGATGCCCATGAAGATTGAGCCCTGGCCCGGTGGTCGTTGGTACCGGGATTTGGGCGACGGCAATGGCCACTTCTGGGGAATGGTGCAAGCCATCAAACGGCCGACTCTTCTCGAAATCACGGGTCCGCTGTTTATGTCCTACCCGGTCGTTTCGAACGTCCAATATCGCTTGAGCCAGGTGGATGGCGGGACACTGATTCAATTTTGTCACGCGGCGATGGGATTGATTCAGGAAGAGCATCGGAAAGGCGTCACAGGTGGATGGGGATATACGAACAGTGGTGTGAAGAAGCGGGCGGAAGCGGCGAAATCGCGGTGATCACCGCGCGAAGGAGGAACGAATGTGCCCATTTTGCATCGGCAGCGCGGCACTGGTCGCCGGTAGTGTTTTCTCAGTCGGCGGATTAGCCACGGCAGCGGTGAACAAGTTACGTACCAACAACGATCGGAAAGGAGCAATGATGAAGCTTGCGGACGGCATTTTGATGGAGCTTGATCAGGAAACAAAGACCACGAAGCGCGTCTTGGAGCGAATTCCGGACGACAAACTCTCCTGGAGACCCCACCCGAAAGCGTTTTCACTGGGTGAGCTCGCCTTGCACATTGCGTCGCTGCCAGGTGGTGTCGCCGCGGCGATCGTTCCTGACAGCATGGAAGCGCCGGACTTCGTGCACCCGGAAGCAAAGAGCCGCCAGGAGGTCCTGGACACTTTCGCCAAGAGCACGGAAAGTGCGAAGGAGGTCCTGAAGAAAATGGATGACGCTCGTCTGAACGCCACCTGGAGTGTGACGAAAAATGGAAAGGTCATCATGTCTCTTCCGCGAATCGCTTTCCTTCGTTCGATTCTCATGAACCACAACTATCACCATCGCGGGCAGCTCTCGGTCTATCTACGGATTCTGGATGTCCCAGTACCGTCGATTTACGGCCCCAGTGCAGACGAAAATCCATTCGTCTGAAGGTCCCGATCAAACGAAGGAATGCTCTCGACGGCCGGCCCAGAAACGGCTGCCGCCTGGAGCCGATCGAATGCACGGATAGTTTCGCCCGAATGTGGGCAATGAAAAAGGAGAAATGGACATGGCAACTAGAGCGATCGATCAGTCAAAGGTAGTTTCCCCGGACGAATGGCTTGCCGCGCGTAAGGAATTGTTGAAAAAGGAGAAGGAATTCACAAAACTTCGCGATGAAATAAGCCGCGAGCGCCGGGAGCTTCCCTGGGAAAAAGTGGAGAAGTCGTACACGTTCGATGGGCCTCAAGGAAAAGAAACGCTTGCTGACCTCTTTGGAAGCCGGAGCCAGCTGATCGTCTACCACTTCATGTTGGGGCCCGGATGGAAGGAAGGTTGTCCGAGTTGCTCGTTCATCTCTGACCATATGGACGGGAGTCTTCCGCATCTGGCGGCAAGAGACGTGCGCCTGATGGCGGTATCGCGGGCCCCGCTCGCGGAGATCGAAGCCTTCAAAAAGCGAATGGGCTGGAAGTTTCACTGGGTGTCATCGAATGCCAACGACTTCAACTACGACTATCATGTGTCACTCGCAAAGGAAGAAGTAGGTAAGAGCGAAGTGTATTACAACTACGGAATGCAGAAGTTTCCGGCCGACGAACGTCCCGGAGCCAGTGTATTTTACAAGGATGGCTCCGGGAACATTTTCCACACATACTCAACCTATGGCCGGGGACTGGACATCTGTATCGGCGCTTACAATTGGCTGGACATCACGCCAAGGGGACGCGATGAAGAGGGCTTGGCCCATAGCATGGCCTGGGTGCGGCATCACGACAAATATGGCGAAAATTATCAGGTGGACGCCAAAGCGCCGTACGTTCCGCCGGCCAAAACTGCCGGCGGTTGTTGCGAAAATCACTGATTGTTTTTTGGTTTGACCAGCGAGCGTAGGAACTGACAGAGAACCTCCTCATGAATTTCTGCCCCACCCCGCGCCCGGGGCAGAAATTCCATGCAACCTGAGAAACGGAAGCTCCCGTTTGCACTTCTCTTGAGGCGGTCGGGACGATCAAGTGCTACTCGCCATACTGCGGAGAACACGATTGTCCTTAGATAAGCCATCCTGCTTTTTACAACCGCCGACTGTGTACAGTCTCTGACTTCAAGCTCCTCATGTTTAGATCGGTTTGAAGGCGCTGGAAACGTTGTACGATGTCAGATTGAACTCGCGGTACGATGAGTCTGGCAACGGCCCGCAGTTCAGAGCCAGGGAAGCAAGTCAGTCCGTATCGAACGAGCCTGGCGCGGGAGAAGAGCATGACATGGCGAATCGGACGTACTGCATTCCTTGCTAGCCTGATTGCCTTCGCCGGGCTTTCGACAGCCCCGCTGTTCGCGCAGGTTCCACCCGGTACGCAACAGATTCTTCTGGTAACGACGAAAGGCTGGGACACCGTTCTAGGCAGTGCACAGAGGCTTGAAATTCAGGGGACGAAATTTCAGAACGTCGGTTCACCCT
The DNA here is from genome assembly GCA_963831545.1 of uncultured Acidobacteriota bacterium. Classification (GTDB taxonomy): domain Bacteria; phylum Acidobacteriota; class Terriglobia; order Acidiferrales; family UBA7541; genus Acidiferrum. The sequence goes on along the minus strand of CAWHQX010000014.1, from coordinate 167,002 downwards.
TTGCTGTCGTAGTCGGTAAAACGGGACTTGCTTGGGGGCTTGGCATCCGCTCTTCGGATCTTGATATCACGGATGGCCCTGTCAAAAAAGAAGGCGACAAAAAATCACCTGCGGGAATCTTTGCGCTTCCGAGCGCCTTTGGCTACGCCGCAGAACCGCCTCGACAAACTCAGCTTCCCTATTTCCCTGTGACAAGCACTTCCGAATGTGTTGACGACAGCAATTCCCGTCATTACAACGAGCTACTTGACGGATCAAAGGTAACAAAAGACTGGGTCAGTTCTGAGGTCATGCTGAGGAACGACAATTTCTATCAATGGGGAATCTTCGTCTCGCACAATTCGCACCCGGCCCGGCCAGGCGCTGGTTCTTGCATCTTTCTGCACATCTGGGAAGGACCAAGTGAAGGCACGGTGGGATGTACGGCAATGCAAGAAGGAAACATTCTGCTGCTCTTTGGTTGGCTCGATCGCAAGAAGAAACCGATTCTCGTCCAGTTGCCAGAGAGCGAATACGCTAAGCTGCGAGTAAAGTGGCAGCTCCCTTAAGAATTCTCCGCGAAATGAGATCGAAGCAGCAGGTTTCCGGGATACCACCTGCAGGCAAGGGCCCGGATTCGCAAAGTTGCAGCAGGAACGAAACGTAGTACAGCAGCGGTTCGCTCCTGTGATTATGGTGTTCTAGAATTCCAACTCCGGAAAACAGGAGCAAGCGCAAACGCGGCTGCAATTCGAAATGAGCATCGACCTCTGGCCAAACTTGCGCTTCTGTGTCCGACGACCCTGGCTGCGCCAAAACGGCGGGGCAGAAACTTGGAACAAGTGCGGTTGCGATCAGAAAATCCAGAAGGCACAGTGTCAGTTTTCCTGAGATTTTGATCCGGTTACTCTCGGATCGTCAGCGAAGCGGGAAAAATGCGATTGCGCCGACAATGGCGCCGCCAAGAACCAATAAGGCGGGATTGACCTTGAAGCGAAGCAAGATAAAGAGCACGACGACAGTGATTGCCGCGGTGGGCAAATTGGTTACCGAGAGTTTGGCGAATGTAAGGCAACCCGCCAGAAGCAGGCCAATCGATACCGGCGCGAGCCCACGCTGGATCGACGTCCTCCAGGGCCACGCGTCGAGACGTTTCCAAAGACGTCCAATGAACAATGCCAATACCGCTGTCGGTCCAAAGAAGGCCAGCACCACCAGCAGTGCGCCAGAAATCCCGGCGACTCGGTCACCGATCGAAACGATCATCATCATGTTGGGACCGGGCGCCATCTGCCCGAGACTATAGAGGTGAATCAGTTGTTGGTAGCTGAGCCAGTGATGGACATCGACTGTCAGAATTTTGAGTTCGGGAAAAGCGGCCATGCCGCCGCCCACCGTTAGCAGGGAAAGATAGGCGAATACGCGCACGAGCGCCGGTATCTGGTTCATTGGTTTCTGACCGCTTTCTGTCGAAGCCGCGGGCGATACCACAAGATGGCAAGCAAGCCCACCGACAAGAGAGCTCGCGGAACAGACTGATGCAAGACGTTCACGGCCAGCACCGTGGCTGCGATAAACACCAGATCATAGGCATGAGTCAGCGACTTCTTACCGAGCTGTATTGCGGTTGCGAGAATCAATCCGACGGCAGCTGCCGCGACGCCTTTCAACATGGCAGTGACGAGCGGACGTTCCCCGTGCATCTGGTAGACAACTCCCGCAGCAAGCATGAAAAGCCCTCCGGGAAGACAGATCCCGACGACGGCGGCAATCGCCCCGGCGATTCCCTTCATCCGGTCACCGACGAGAATGGCCATGTTTGTTGCGTTGAGACCGGGAAGCGTCTGACTGATTGCGAGCAGTTCGACAAATTCCTGATCATTCAGCCATTGTCGCTTGCCAACCAGGCCGCTTCGAAGATAGGCAACGACTCCGCCTCCGAAGCTCGTGGCTCCGATGAGGAGGAATTCCAGAAAAATCACGATCAGCGAAACCTGACCCGGCACAGCAATCGGCCGTGCCGCAAGCGGAATCGGGAATTTGGCAGCTGTGCTACTCATGGCTCTGGGGAGCGTTGCCTTTGAGCCGGTACACCATTCCGGTCTTTGTCGTGCCTAATGACAACCAGTCCTCCACCTCGTGCTGCAGCGAAATGTAAAACTGTTCGCAGCGCTTCTTGGCTTTCTTGTGTACATCTTCGCGGTGATCGAACTTTACCTGGAACGCAAATTCACCGACGAGTGGTTGGTGCTCACCCCGTGTGCGCCATAGAGCTACATCGCAGTTCGCCACCTGTCCCTTGCCGAAATCCAGTTGTCCGAGTTTCAACAGCACTTCCTCAACAATCGCCTCGCTTACCAGACTGACTCGTTCCTCGGATGTTTTCTTCAGAATGCCAAGCGCCGGGAAAACATGCGTCAAGGTCAGCATCGAGTTGCGGTCAGCATCGTGCGCCTGACTCATGCCAAAAACACAATTGTGTGAATAGAGTATCCGGTAGGAGCCGATTTCGGTTTTAAGCGGAAGCGCTTCGGCTTTGAACTTGATGCGATATTTACCGGCGATATTCGGGCGCACATCCACTGCGGCTGCAGCCTGCTCGTCGGGGTGGCGGAATTTGAAAACGATTTCGGGATCTCCGACGGGGAATCCGTCCACGTACGCGATCCGGCGACGCAGAATGAAGGCATTGTTATACAAGCGGAATCCCGGAGTATCAAAAAAAAGAATCTCGCGGATGTTGGGTCGCAAACCCGCTTCCTCATCCGGAAGAAAACCCACGTCTTCGTGTTTGGCGCACTTCTTCACGAGTTTGCCAAAATCGCGAAAGCTTTCAACGGAGGTAAACCTGTCCGGCTTCAGAATCAATTTTGCTTCGAGATACTGGATATGGTCGAACGGCTTCCCATCGGTATAGGTTTCGGAGGCTTCCTTCCCCGCCGGTCGAGACCTCTCCTCAAGGTGGTCCTTCCTTTGTGCTTCGGCTAGCTTGCTCATGCTGCGCTCCCTGCTCTTTGCGGATTTTCCAGATAAAGCTGTCAATCCTGTGCAGTTCAGGCCCAGAATTTCTTGAACGCTGGGGCCTCTGACTGGCCACGCGCGAACCCATCCTTCATCGCTGGTGCAATCCGCATGGGATCCAGGAGATTTGTCCCCGGTTCCGGGTTGGCACTGACAAAAAAGACGTCGGAACCGGACTGCTTCAGTGATCGGATCTCCTGTTGTATATCGTTTGGCATATTAGAGAGCCGCGGACTGCCCGGACGTCCATCGGTAAGCGAAAGAAGAAAAAGTTTTTTTACTCCGGCAACCAGATCACCGTGCGTTGAGGTCTGACACATTCCTCCGTCCATGCAAAGACGGTTCTTGAGCCAGGTCGGCCCAAAATTTCCAGGGACTGAAGCGCTTGCACTGCACGCATCCTTGATCGGAATCCCTGCTTCCTCTGTAACGACCAATCGTTCGCCGGTATAGCAATCGACAGACGTGGTATGCATTTTCGGAGACGGCCAACTGCTTTCTCCGGTCAGCACACGAATCATGTCCTCTAATTTGGTCACGTCGAAATTGCGGGATGCCATGGCGGCCCGCCCAAGTTGCTGTATGGTTGCCACGTCCGAAGAGGTACAGGCCTCTGCAACCTGCTTCGTCCGGAGCTGGCTCGAATTTGGCTGCGTTGTGGGAATCACCCGGGCAAGCAGTTTCGGGAAGTCTCCAAAAAAGTCGAACTCTCTTGTCAGTCGCGCCATCTGGCCGCCGGAAACGGCACTGCCAACCAGTGAACCAGCCGACGTTCCGATGAACGCATCGGCTCGTTCCACGTTCGCCCCGCTGGTCTCTAGCGCACGTAGATAACCGAGCATCCAGGCAACCCAATATTCTCCACCTCCACCCAAAACAATGGCTCGCTCTTTGCCGGTCCCAAACGACTTCGAGTGGAACGGAATTGCCAGACCATCGTTAGAGGAATCGGGAGAGGTTGTGGCATGACTCGTCGGACCACTCGCCGCGCTCGGGTACGCCAGACCCGTTCGGGCATACAGGCTCGCCGTTACAGCCACCCCTGCGGCCGTCATCAGCAGTTGCCTGCGCGTAAATTGATTCCGCCTTGGTTCTGTTTCTGGTTCCGACGGCGTTTGTTCGCGTTTCATTCCCGGCTCCCTCAATCAGTTCACACGTGCAGGGACTTTGAACGGGGGCGCGCAGAGTGAGACAAACGTCGAAGCCCCGTTCCCTCCTGGGCTTAACGCATGCCGGTGGCCACTGAACTCGTTTGCGATCGACCAGAAGCCATTCATCTGAAGCACGTTAGCGTCGGAGTCCTTGCCGCTCACCTGCTCCCGAGTCTAGATTCTGGACAACCGTATTGTTTTCAGGCTCGAATACAGGACCCTGATGTTTGAGCCTTGCTCGACACGTTCAGGGTCAGAGAATAAATTTGCTTCCTGACTGCGGCAAGATTCTGTAAGGTCAGATACGCTTCGCCTGCCGCACTACGGTTTCGAACAGAAAAGGAAACTGCCAGATGATCCACAAACGACGTCGACATCGTTTGATCGAAATTGAATGGCCGCAATTCGGCGGAGGCCTCTGTCCGTCCGGGCCCACCGTCGACGAACTGGAAGCCAGGCTTGATCGCCTCAGAGCACTCATGCTCAACGAGAAGCTGACCCATATCGTCGTCTATGGGGATCGCGAGCATTTCGCCAATGTGGCGTACCTTACTGGTTTCGATCCACGATTTGAAGAATCGTTAGTCATTCTCCGGCGAGCTGGTACACCACTAATTCTTGTTGGAAACGAGTGTGAATCCTATCTGGGCATCAGTGCACTTCAGATATCGAATCGGATGCGCCACGAGCGATTCCCCTCCTTCTCGCTCCTCAATCAACCCCGGGAACGCAGCCGTTCGCTTGGCGAGATTTTTGCGGACGAAGGTATCGGCCGGACATCACGAGTCGGATGTGTCGGGTGGAAGTATTTTTCGGAATGGGAGCACGGAACGGCGGTTCACGCTCTGGATCTTCCTTCTTATCTGGCCGACGCTCTACGGCAACTCGCCGGACCAGAGAATGTAGTCAACGCAACTGACCTTCTCATGGATCCGGGCCATGGCCTTCGTGCTCGCTGCACGGTTTCTGAGATTGAGTATTTCGAATATGCGAATGTGCAGGCGGCTGAAGCGGTGAAACGAATGATTTTTTCGTTGAAAGAAGGGATCACGGACCATTCGGTGATTGAGTCGGCACGTCTCAATGGTGATCCGCTCGGGTGCCACGTAACGTTCGCAACCGGAAGCAAAGCCCGTCTCGGGCTTTGCGGCCCTTCGGGAGAATTCATCCGATGCGGCCAGCCGCTTTCCTTCAACGTCTCCTACTGGGGAAGCAATATCTGCAGAGCCGGTTGGATTGCAGCGAATGCAAGAGACCTGCCTCCGAGTGCCGCAGATTATGTCGCTGCCTTCGCTGGCCCCTACTTCGAAACGATGGATGAATGGTTCGCGCTCATGAAAATAGGCACTCCTGGACATGAAGTTTACGAGATGATTCAGGAACGGCTGCCATTTGAGAAATTCGGAATCTACCTGAATCCGGGCCATCTGATCCATCTCGACGAGTGGCTTAGCTCCCCGTTTTATGTGGGTTCGACCATTCCAGTTGCTTCGGGAATGGACATTCAAGTGGACATCATCCCCCAGTCCCAAGCGTACTTTTCGACACGAATGGAGGACGGTGTGGTGATCGCAGATGCGGACCTCCGGGAGAGATTAAAATCGTTTGCCCCCGACTGCTATGCCCGGTGCCAAAGCAGGCGCCAATTTATGACGAGTACGCTTGGATTCGAGCTACCCGAAGAGGTCCTGCCTCTCTCTAACACCGCGGGCCTTCTGCCGCCGTTCTTTCTGAGACCCAACACGGTGCTGGCGCTCGAAGCCTGACGCTATGGTTTCATCCGAGGTCCTATCTTGAGCGCTGCCGACAGAATCACTTCCAGAGATCCCCAGCTTCGTCGCAATTCACTCGGTCTTTCCGAATTGGTATTTCAGGGCATCACCCACATCGCGCCAGCGACAAACATGGTCTTCACCTTCCCGATCATCGCGTCAAAAGCCGGACCGGCGATGCCGCTCTCCTTCTTGTTGTCGGCAATCATCTGCTTCTTTATTGGGAACACCGTGTCCCAATTTTCTCGCTACATGCCGTCAAGCGGAGGGTATTACAGCTTCGCCACCGAGGGACTCGGAACTCGCAGCGGCTTCATGGCCACGTGGAGCTATCTGATCTATGAAATCTTGGGAACGGCCGGATGTACGGGATTTCTTGGCTACCTTGTCTCAGACATGCTGCGCCTGCAATTCCACGTGAACATCCCGTGGTGGTCTTTCGTTCTTGCTACTGCCGCTCTCATCTGGGCGCTCACCCATCACGGCATTCAATTATCGGCTCGTGTCACGGCGATCCTGGGTGGGCTCGAAGTACTGATCATGTTGACTCTTGCAATCACCTTTTTGATTCATCCCGGTAAAGATTCTTCCTACGTCGCGCCTCTCGTTCCGGCTGCTTCTCCGAACCACTTCGGCGGCGTTCTGGCTGGAATGGTTTTTTCGATTCTGGCATTGAGCGGTTTCGAAGCTCCCGCGCCCCTCGCGCAGGAAGCGCAGAAGCCGGCAACGTTCGTCGGCCGGGCCGTTACGCTTTCCCTGGCTGCGATTGGAATTTTCTATATTTTCACGTCCTACGCAAGTGCGGTCGGTTGGGGAACGGGCGATATGGCTGCTTTTGCGGCCAATCCGAACCCGTTTTACGTCCTTGGCCAGGCATTATGGGGAAGCGGCTGGTGGCTCGTCGTGCTTGCGATTATCAACAGTGCAGTCGGCGTCGGTCTGGCCTGCACCAACGCTGCCTCACGCGTGATGTACACGATGGGTCGGGTAGGCACGTTGCCCGGGAGGTTCGGGCGCATCGATCCAGTGCATCAGACGCCGGCCTTTGCGATTGCATTTGTGCAGCTCTCTGGCCTCGTGGCCATCCTGCTGGTTGGGCTGCTGTTAGAGCCCGATACGATCTTTGGCTTTCTGGAAACCATCGCTACGCTGGCCGTGATTGTTCTTTATGTGATGGCAAACCTTGCCTTGACGCGCTACATGCGCCGCGAACATCCAGCCAAATTCACAGTCTGGCAGCATCTGGTCGCTCCGTGGGTTGCCACGCTGGCGCTCGTTCCCGTACTTTTTGTTACAGTCTTCCCGGAACAGCCCTGGCCCTACAAGTTGACTCCCTATCTTTTTGCCGGCTTTCTCGTGGCGGGCGTCGTTTATATGCGGTGGAGCGAATGGCGAAATCCGGGCGCTCTCGGGAACGCCAGAACCCCAACGGGCGGTGACTGCGGCAAGGAATGATCAGGAAACGCTACTCGGGTCTTTGTTGAGCCTTCTGACCGATGTAAATTTTCAGATTCTCGTATGCGTCCGGGTCCCGTTGTCTGATTTCTACCAGTGCACGGAGCGTGGCGTAGAGGAACGCGAGTCCAATGACCGCAACGCCCACAATCTCCATGCCGAGCGCGATAAACTCAATGCTCTTGAAAACGGCAGTCGACTCCATACACATTTCCTGCTCACGCAGAGAGGATCCGGGATCCCAGTTTTGAAACGGCGCACGCGCGCTTAAATCAAAGCGGAGGGCGGAACGGCCGCTTCCTATCCGTGAGCGGTTAGGTTGCAGAGTACACAACACGCACCTGGTGAAAGGAATAATCCCGAGAACCCGCGATCGGCCGCTCGAATTCGCCTCATTTGTTCGGACCGGGCGATCGTCGTAAACTGAGTTAGGGAGGCAAGATCATGCCGACCGGATACACGCTTCTGATTAATGGGCGCTCTTTGACCGTTACGGCCGAACCCGGTTCCGCACTTCTTTCGGTCCTTCGTGAACAGCTCGATCTGACGGGCACAAAATATGGGTGCGGCGAGGGGCAGTGCGGAGCTTGCACCGTTTTAATTGACGGCCGCGCTCAGAGGTCCTGTATCACGCCGGTTTCAGCCGTCTCCGGCAAATCAGTCACAACGATTGAAGGGCTTGCAACGGGAGAGCATCTTCATCCCGTACAGCAGGCATTTCTTGATGAATCGGCCATGCAGTGTGCCTATTGCACTTCCGGGATGATCATGTCCGCTGTATCCCTCCTCATGAACAAACAAAATCCATCCGACACGGAAATGATGCAATTTATGCAAGGTAATCTCTGCCGGTGCGGAACCTATCCTCGAATTCTTGAAGCGGTCCGCAAAGCCGGCGTCCTCCTGAGGGAGCAGCACCGATGAGCCGGAAGTCTGATCTCACAAGGACAACAGAACCGGAACGGTATGAACTGACGCCCCCTGGACCGGTCATTTTTGAAACGGATCGCCGTGATTTCTTCAAATTTTTTGGTGCGGGAATTTTTATCATCTGTGCGACCCGAAAGGCACGGTCTCAGGAGTCGGGCGGGGCGCATGGGAGCAGCGAGAATGACCTTCCGCAACAGATCGACGCATGGTTGCACATCGGGGAGAACGGCCAGATCACAGCGTTCACCGGAAAGGTGGAGGTCGGCCAGAACATCCGTACCTCTCTTTCGCAGGCGATTGCCGAGGAACTTTTCGTTCCTCTGGGTTCCATTCAGATTGTCATGGGGGACACGGAACTCGTGCCTTTCGATCTGGGCACCTTTGGCAGCCGCACGACACCTGTCATGAATCTGCAGCTCCGCCGGGTGGCAGCAGCGGCTCGCGACCAGCTGATTTCGTTGGCGGCAAAGCAATGGAACACAGATCGGGTGAAACTGAATGCCGTCGATGGCAAAATTCTGGATTCCAGTACAAAACGATCGGTCACCTATTCCGAACTGGTCAAAGGGCAGCAGATCAGCCAATTGCTTCCGCCAGAAGATCCCTTGATTCCCGCGACTCAGTGGAGAATTGCGGGGAAATCGACTCCTAAAGTCGACGGCCGCGATTTTGTGACCGGGCGCCACCGCTATCCCTCAGACCATACCGTGCCCGACATGCTTTACGGAAAGGTCCTTCGGCCGCCCGGGTTTGGTGCCACCTTACTCGCTGCGAATACCAGCGAAGCAGAAAAAATGAACGGTGTCGTTATAGCCCGCGATGGAAATTTTCTCGCTGTCGCTGCACCCACGTCAGCTGAAGCGGATCGTGCAGCGGCGTCGATTCATACAGAATGGAAGTCCGTGCCCGGACCCTCCAATCAGAACTTGTTTGAAGATCTCAGAAAAAACATCGACCACGCTGAAGAGCGCAGCGAAGAGTTTCGCTACGAGGTCGGCAATGTTGATGCCGCTTTTTCCTCCGCGACTCACAAGCTGAAGTCTGCTTTCGGCGTCAACTATATCGCTCACGCTCCGCTGGAGACGCGCGCCGCTGTCGCAAAATGGGACGACGATCAACTCACGGTCTGGACGGGAACCCAACGGCCATTCGGCGTTCGGGAAGAGCTTGCCACTGCGTTCCACCTCCCGCAGGAAAAAGTCCGGGTGCTCATGCCGGACACTGGCTCCGGGTACGGCGGCAAGCACACGGGCGATGCGGCCCTTGAAGCCGCCCGCCTCGCACGGGCAGCCAAGCGTCCGGTAAAAGTTGTATGGACGCGTCAAGAGGAATTCACCTGGGCCTATTTCCGTCCGGCGGGAGTCATTGAAATCAGCAGTGCAGTCAATGCCGACGGAAAAATGATCGCTTGGGAATTTCACAATTATAATTCCGGAACGGCGGGGTTCCGCACCTATTACGATATTCCCAATCAACGCATTCAATTTCATCCGGTGGATTCCCCGCTTCGCCAGGGTTCCTACCGAGGCCTGGCTGCGACGGCAAATCACTTTGCCCGCGAGGTCCATATGGATGAGCTGGCCACTTCCGTGAAGATCGATCCTCTGGAATTCCGGCTGAAAAATCTGAAAGATGAACGACTGCGCGCGGTGTTTGAGGAAGGTGGAAAGCGATTCGGGTGGAACAATCCGCGCAAGGCGAACCGGGGGTTTGGTGTCGGAGGCGGATTTGAAAAGCTGGGCTACGTCGCCACCTTCGTCGAAGTTGGTCTGAAACCTGAAAGCGGATCAATCAAGATTGAGCGTGTCCTGACCGCGTTCGATTGTGGAGCCATCGTGAACCCGGATGGTCTACGCAATCAATTGATTGGCGCGAATATCATGGGTCTGGGCGGGGCACTGTTTGAAGCGATTGAATTTGCAGACGGCGGGATCCTGAACAATCTTTTCTCGAAGTACCGTGTACCTCGCTTCCGCGATATCCCACCGATCGAGGTTCTCTTGCTAGACCGGAAAGATCGACCTTCGGTTGGCGCCGGCGAAGCCCCGATTGTTGGCATTGCTCCAGCCCTCGCAAACGCCATCTTCGGAGTGACTGGAATTCGCCCGCGTTCCTTGCCGATGGGGCCGCCACTGGCTTCGCATGGATTTCAGATCGCATCGTGAATGGCGTGGTCGGAATTCTGGTGCACGGAAACAATCATTTTATCCTGAGTGGCCCGGTTCCCGCTGAAGACCAGGCACTGGCCCTCGCCAGGCATTTTTCTCTTGTCCGAATTGGTCAGCCGACGTCTTCTCGTTTTGACGCCTGGCATCTCCGGGATAAGGAATTCCGGGAAAATCTTGAATGGGCGGTGGTCGTTCCTGGTGACCGGCCGTTATCGACTCCCGTGGCAGAGCTGCTGGCTGAGTTACGCGCCCGCAACGTCAAAATCCATCACGTAAGCCGCGGTTGCTGGTAGGACCGCAGGGGCTCGGTTCAGCATCAAGCGGCTCGCGTGGTGATTTCCGACCAAACTAGTCGCATTTTGGTTGGCAAACCACCACACCTGTGACGATTTTTGTTTGATTCCAGTGCATGTTGTTGTATTTTTAAGCTATCCTTTCGACCTTCCCCTGACGTTCAGTCAGGCGGCTTTTATCTCTGCGCACCGATCTGAACTGTTCATCAATGAACCATTATTTTGGCGGTCGCATGAGTCTTGGTGCAGGGACCTCAGGACGATTTTTGCGAGCTTGATTGGCAGAAACCTCGATTCTATGACGTACAGAAAAATGGCAGCTCCCACACGCGGTCCAAATCCTGTCGCTCGCCGATGTTCTATCTACTGGACAGAACCTGCCTTCTGGGATTATGACGGTAGCGATGAATACGCCCGTACGGCGTGTTCGGACCGGTTTGCCCAACGATCCTTCACGGGCAATGCAGGGGTTCCTCATGTACGTTATTTACTTTGTAAGACCGGACAGAGAGACAGTGTTGTTTCTCAGTCCGAAAAATCGTCAGGAGACAAAATAAAATGAAGATGACAAAAAAGCACCTCGGTGCAGTCGTGTTCGCGGGCGCCCTGTTGGCAGGCACTTGCTTGTTTAGCAGCATGGCAAAGGCTGACGCTGCCGCCGGCGGAGCCACCTTCAAGGCCAAGTGCGCAGCGTGTCACGGCGCGGACGGGGCTGGCAAGGATGCGATGCACACTCGCGATATGGGCTCAGCCGACGTTCAGAAACAGAGCGATGCAGATCTGACCGGGATTATAACGAACGGTAAGGGCAAGATGCCTCCTTACAAGACGTTGTCGGCGGATCAGGTGAAGGATCTCGTGTCCTACATTCGTTCGCTCAAGAAGTAATCATCAAGATTGAAACGTTATGGCACGGAATGCGTACGCTCCTTCGCCTTCCGTGCAATTCAGAGAGTAAAATAGGAGGATTGAGATGAAGAAGTTGCTTTCAGCAATCGCAGTGCTTGCAGTTCTATGTCTGGCTGCCGGCGTCGTGCGTGCACAAGATGTCGCAAACGGGGAAAAAGTCTTTAAGGCAAAGTGCGTCAGTTGCCATGGCCCAGATGGAAAGGGTGATACGGCAGCAGGCAAAGCCACTAAAGCTCGGGACCTCTCCTCAGACGAAGTGAAAAAAGAATCCGACGCAACCTGGGCGGACATCATCACCAAGGGCAAGAACAAGATGCCGTCCTACGATAAGAAGATTTCTGACGCAGAGGTGAAAGACGTCATCGCCTACATGCGCACTCTTATCAAGTAATTTACCGCCGGTGCGCCTGTCCCATCCTTCAGGCTCACAAAAATTGAGCACTTGAACAGGCCCCGGCGGTCGTCCGCTGGGGCTCGTTTTTTAAAGGGAAGCTGATCTTCGAAACCGTGGAGTTAATTGAACTATGAATGAGCGGAACACTGTCCGCGATTGGACGCGGCTACTCTATTTCTTCAGCCAGAATTTCATCAGCCTGCTGGGCGTGGTCATTACCACCAGCAGTGCCGTAACTCTGATCGCCTTCTGGATTTACGATTTCATGCTGCCAGGTCCTCCGCATCCTTATGTCGGCATCCTCATCTTCCTGCTGCTTCCCGGTTCCTTCGTTCTCGGACTGCTTTTGATTCCGATCGGCATTTTTTTGCGGCGCCGCAAGCTTCTGGCCGCCGGAGAACTTCCGACGATTTATCCCGCAGTTGATCTGAAGCTGCCGATGGTTCGCAACAGCCTTATTTTCATCGCGCTCGCTTCTTTTCTGAACATCCTGATTTTTGCGTTTGCCTCCTATCGCGGTGTCTCCTATATGGATAGCACCACGTTCTGCGGTCAGACCTGCCACACCGTCATGCAGCCGGAGTTTTCCGCTTATCAGAATTCGCCGCATGCACGCGTAGAATGCGTGCAGTGTCATATCGGTCCGGGAGCCGGCTGGTTTGTCAAATCGAAACTGTCCGGATTGCGGCAAGTCTATGCCGTAACCTTCAAAACATACTCAACCCCCATTCCTTCACCGGTGAAGTATCTCCGCCCCGCGCGAGACACCTGTGAGCAGTGTCACTGGCCGCAACGCTTCTCCGGGGATAAATTCATCATGCGGACCAATTACAAGGAAGATGAAAAGAACACTCCCTTGACGACAGCGCTCATCGTGAAAATTGGTGGACATACCCGGGACGGCTCCGTCGGTATTCACGGTCGGCACCTCGATGACGGTTCGCGTATTCGTTACATCTCGACAGACGAGCGCCGTCAGGTCATTCCCGTCGTGTACTACACCGACGACAAGGGCAAGACCGTGGAATACGTTTCTACCGACATCAAGGTCTCGAAGGAACAGCTCGAGAAAGGCGAGAAACGCATGATGGATTGCATCGACTGCCATAATCGGCCAACGCATGCCTTTGAGCTGCCAGAGAACGCCGTCGATCAGCGCATGTCGCGTGGAGTCATCAGTCCGGAACTGCCGTTCATCCGCAAGAAGGCTGTAGCGCTATTGAAAGTCGATTATCCCGATCGCGACACTGCGAAATCGAAAATCATGGAAGGGGTAACGTCCTACTACCGCACAAATTACCCGGAGGTCTACAACAGCAAGCGGGCACTCGTTGAACAGGCTGCCGACGGAACGGCAGCGATTTACCTCCGAAACATTTTCCCCGATATGAAAGTAACCTGGGGCGTTCATCCCAATAATCTCGGGCACAACGATTTTCCGGGCTGCTTCCGGTGTCACGATGGCTCGCATACGAGCGCTGACGGACAGACCATTTCCAATGATTGCGCCGCTTGCCACAATTTGCTGGCGGTTCAGGAGGAAAATCCCAAGGTACTTACGGACCTTGGATTGAAATAGGGAGTAGTTGAAAACTTGAGGGTCTCGTCAGACCCGGAGGTAGCGCTTTATGAGCTCCAATCGAGCGCATAAGCATTCACGGAACTTCGTTTCCGGTTTGCTTATCGTGCTGGCGTGGGTGCTCGCTCCCACTCGCGTTGCCGCTGATGTAAAGAAAGTTCAACCGCAGAAGCAGGACGAAGCTTGTCTGGCATGCCACGGCACCGCCGGCATGAAGTCCGACAAGGGAAAAAACATCACCGTCGATCCTGCCAAACACGCCGCGAGTTCTCACGGCATTCTGGGATGTACGGATTGTCATACGGATATCAAGGACTTTCCCCATCCCGCGCACATTGCGAAGGTCCAGTGTAAGACCTGCCATGAGGACGTCGTCCAGTCGTTCAGTACCAGCGTGCATTCTCTGCTTGGCGACAGCGCCTGTGCGAATTGCCACGGCAGCGCCCACGAATTAACGGCGGCCAAGACGCTCCTGCCTAAAAAATGCTCGGAATGCCATGCACAGGAAGTGAGCGAGTTTGATTCGAGTATTCACGGAACGGCGGCAAAGAATGGCGATCCCGACGCGCCAAACTGCTTCTCCTGCCACGGTTCAATCCATGAGATCAAGGCGGGGAGCGAAGCGGATTCGCTCATTGCGGAAAAAAAACTGGCCGACACCTGTGCGAAATGCCACAGCGACGCAGGCTTTCTTTCCAGACACAAGATTCCCGTTGCTCACCCGGTCGAATCCTACAAGCTGAGTGTGCACGGCCGCGCCATTGCCGCTGGCAGTGACAAGGCGGCAAACTGTAACAGCTGTCACGGCAACCACAACATCTATCCGGCGCGGGATGCGCGTTCCCAGGTAAATCGTTGGAAGATCGCTGACACCTGTGGCTCTTGTCACAAGGAAATCGCCAAGGTCTACAACGAAAGTGTCCACGGTGATGCAGTTAAATCCGGAGTGAAAGATGCCCCCGTGTGTGTCGATTGCCACGGCGAACATCTGATCCTCGGCCCCAAGAATCCCGCCTCTCCCGTCAACGTCGCCAATATCTCTTCAGAAACGTGCGGTCGCTGCCATAGCAGCGCTCGTATGGCGCAGCTCTACGACTTGCCGGCCGACCGCGTACCATCCTACGCCGACAGCTACCACGGTCTTGCGCTCAAGGGCGGAAAACTCACCGCCGCAAATTGCGCCTCCTGCCACGGGGTGCACAACATCTTCAAGTCGAGCGACCCGCGTTCCACCGTTAGCGCGGCAAATCTCGGAAAAACCTGCGGTCAATGCCATCAGGGTGCGACCGAATCACGCTACGTCGTGGGCCCGATTCACGTTCAAACCGGTGCAGGCCCAAATCACCCGGTCGTGACCTGGATTCGCTGGACCTACTGGGTACTCATTCCTGTAACGCTCGGTTTCATGCTGCTGCACAATCTGCTCGATCTATTGAGCAAACTCATTCGCCGCCGCCCGCGCCATGAAACGGGCGAAGTCGTGTTGCGCATGAATTTGTGGTTCCGGATCGCTCATTGGGGAATCATGGCCAGTTTCCCGACCCTTGTCGTGACGGGCTTCGCATTGAAATATCCCGACAGTTGGTGGGCGCGCCCCTTGCTCCTCTGGGAATCAAGCACCGGTGTACGCGGCGGCCTTCACCGAACCGCCGCGATCGTAATGATTCTGGCTACCGTTTTCCATCTCCTGCATATGGGCATGAAGAAACGTGATCGTTCGTTTCTTTGGGCGATGATTCCAACCATGAAAGACGCAACGGACATGCTCGACGTGTTCCGCTATAACCTCGGGTTCAGTGACAAGGAACCCCAATTCGCCAAGTTCAACTATGCCGAAAAAATGGAATATCTGGCCTTCATGTGGGGGACGGTGGTCATGGCTGTGTCCGGATTCCTGCTGTGGTTCAACAATTTCACCCTGCGCCATTTTCCGAAATGGGTGAGCGATGCGGCGACGGCTGTGCATTGGTATGAAGCACTGCTGGCCACGTTCTCCATTCTGATCTGGCACTTCTATCTGGTGATCTTTGATCCCATGGTTTATCCGATGGACACCGCCTGGCTTGACGGTAAAATCTCCGCCGACCATTATCGTCACTCGCGTCCCGGGTACTTCAGACAGCTCGAACGCGCCGGTCTGGTGCAAAATCCCGACGCGCGAGACGAACTCCGAGAGGTAGAGCCAAAAACAGAGCCGGCCCACGGCGACGACTGACAACCCGGAAGAGAGCGATTTCCCTTCTCGCGTCCCATCGAATGCTTTGAGTGATGGTCTTTCCCGGTTGAGGCGTTTTTCTGCCCCCTGAGGGTAGTATGCTAGTGTCTCGAAGGAGTCCGCGCCTGACATGTCGATTCGCACGATCATAGAGCCATTTCGAATCAAAAGCGTAGAACCGATTCATACCACGACCCGCGACGAGCGTCAGAAACTTCTCGAAGCAGCCGGCTACAATCTGTTCCTGATCGCGTCTGAAGCCATCCTGATTGATCTGCTGACCGATTCAGGCACGTCCGCCATGTCGACGGAGCAGTGGGCGGCGATGATGCGCGGAGACGAATCGTATGCAGGGTCGCCGAGCTTCACCCGTTTCCGGGATTCCGTGCAGTCGATCTTTGGTTTGCGCCACGTCATCCCTACGCATCAGGGACGGGCCGCGGAACGCATCCTCTTTAACGTGATGTGCAAGAAGGGTGATATCGTTCCGAACAACGCGCACTTCGATACCACTCGGGCGAATTGTGAATTCGTCGGCGCCACGGCCCTCGACTTGCCGATTCCGGAAGCGAAGCACCCGGGGCAGTTGCATCCTTTCAAGGGCAATATGGATGTAGAGAGCCTTCGGGCCCTCGTCGAGCGTGAAGGTGCAAAAAAAATCCCGCTGGTCATGTTGACGATCACCAACAATTCAGGCGGCGGTCAACCGGTTTCGATGGCCAATATCCGGGAAGTAAAACAAGTTTGCAGCCGTCATGGCATTCCTCTGTATATCGATGCCTGCCGCTTTGCGGAAAACGCCTACTTCATCAAATTGCGTGAACCGGGCTATTCCGGAAAATCACCTCGTGCGATCGCCCAGGAAATCTTCTCCCACGCAGACGGCTGCACGATGTCGGCCAAGAAAGACGGCCTGGCGAATATCGGAGGATTTCTCTGCACCAATGACGACCTCCTGGCGCAACAGGAAAAAGACCTCCTGATCCTCACCGAAGGCTTTCCAACCTACGGTGGTCTGGCGGGCCGTGATCTTGAGGCGATTGCAGTCGGGCTAAACGAAGCGCTTGATGAAGACTATCTGCGCTACCGCATCGCTTCGACGGCGTTCTTGGGCAATCACATTGCAAAAGAAGGCGTGCCCATCGTCCAGCCTCCCGGGGGCCACGCGATCTATATTGATGCTCGGGCGTTCCTGCCGCAGATCCCCACTTCACAATTTCCCGGCGTTGCGCTTGCCGTCGAGCTCTATCTTGAAGGAGGAATCCGCTCGGTCGAGATCGGGAGCTTGATGTTCGGAGAGCATGCCACAATGGATCTGGTTCGCCTGGCGATTCCTCGCCGCGTTTATACCCAGAGCCATATCGAGTATGTTGTCGAAGTGATTCTCGACGTCTGGCGGCGGAGGGAAAACATTCCCGGTTACCAGATCGAGCACCAGGCGCCGTTCTTGCGCCATTTCAGCGCGCGTCTCAAACCGGTTCCAGCCTAGACTCATGCAAATCACAATTGATCCCGAACTGAAAAAGACGGCACCACGAACGGCTCTCGGTCTCGTAACGGCCCACGTCAGGATACAGAATTCGTCAGAAGAGCTTCTAGCTGAATTGAAATCCAGAGAGAACGAAATACTGAAACTCGCCGAACCAAAGGCGGTCCTCGAGTCCTCGAGAATTCTTGCCACCCGCCGGGGCTACAAGGCTCTCGGAAAAGACCCTTCCCGTTATCGTGGATCGGCCGAAGCTCTCTTGCGACGCATCATTGGCGGGAAGTCCTTCCCCGAGATCAACAACGTCGTCGACATCATCAATCTACTCTCTGTTGAAAGTCGCCTGCCCGTTGGGCTCTACGATCTTGATCACATTGAGGGAGATATCATTTTCCGCGTGGGCCGAGCTGCTGAATCCTACAAAGGAATCGGCAAGTACGATCTGAATCTCGAGGGCCTTCCCGTCTTCTGCGATACAGCCGGGCCGCATGGCAGCCCCACAAGTGACTCCGAGCGCACGATGGTTACCCCGGCGACGACAAGGATCGCTGCCATCTTTGTCTCATTTGGCGGCGAAGAAGGATTGGAATCGTCGTGCCAACGAATGACGGATCTTCTCGAGCGTTACGCGAACGGCACGGTCATTCAGTCTTCCCTTGTCTTGTAACTCGAGAGACCATGAGCAACGGCATCCATCCGCTCGCAAATTTACTGGCCGCCGTGGCGCGTGGAATCAGCGGGATCCAGGTGCAGTGGGCCGGGTGCCAGCCGATTGAAAAGCAGAGAATCTATTTCGCGAATCACACGAGCCACCTGGATTTCGTTGTCCTCTGGTCCGCCCTACCCTCTGAAATCCGCGCAAAAACGCGCCCCATTGCGGCAAAGGATTATTGGGAAGAAACGGCCCTGCGTCGTTATCTTGCAGCGAATGTGTTCAAGGCCGTGCTGGTCGAGCGGGGGATTATGGGTAAAGCCAAAAATCCGGAGCACGGACGATTTGCCAACCGTTCCTTGATCGAGCACTTGGCAACGGCGCTCGATCAATCGAGTTCTCTCATCCTTTTCCCGGAAGGAACCCGCGGCAACGGAGAGAGGGTCGGATCGTTTCGTTCGGGCCTGTATTACCTCGCGCAGCGCCGCCCGGAAGTCGAACTGGTTCCGGCATACCTTGAAAACCTGAATCGCATTTTACCGAAAGGCGAAGTCTTGCCCGTTCCAATGCTGAGCCTGCTGACCTTTGGCAAACCCGTTCGGCTAGAAGCGCACGAAGATAAGGAGCGCTTTCTCGAACGCGCGCGTGAAGCGGTCAGTTCATTGCGCCGGATCGGATCCTCCTGATGTTTGAAGCATTCCACGATCAGAAAATGATGATTCTCTTCGGAGCCGCAATCGCCCTTCTCGTCGCATTGCGGTTTGTAGCCAATTTTCTCAAGGCCCGGTCAACTTCTGATTCCGCTCGCTCTACGGTCGACAATCTCAATTCTCGCATTCGCGCCTGGTGGAAAATGTGTATCGTCTTCCTCCTTTGCCTGCTTTTCGGGCGCGTCGCAGCCCTTTTTGTATTTGGCATTATTTCGTTTTTGGCGATGCGGGAATATATGACGCTGGTGCCCACGCACCGCAGCGATCACTTGACGCTCTTCTGGACGTTTTTTGTCATCATGCCGTTGCAGTACTTCATGCTGGGCATGCATTGGTTCGTAGCCTTCGTGGTCGTGCTTCCGTTTTTCGTATTTGCCTTTATCCCGACCAGTATTGCAATCGAAGGCGACACGTCTCATTTCCTCGAACGCGTGGCAAAAATCCAGTTTGGAATCATGGTCTGCGTCTATTGCCTGAGCCACCTGCCGGCGCTGCTGTTTCTGCACATGCCCAGTCTCGATGGAAGGAACGCTCGCTTGCTGCTGTATTTAGTGATTGTGGACCAGTTGAGCGACGTCCTGCAGTTCATCTGGGGCTATTTCGTTGGCAAACGCAAGATCGCCTGGCGTGTCAGTCCCAACAAAACCTGGGAAGGGTTTGCAGGCGGAGTGCTGACTACGACCATCATCGGCGCAGCCCTCTGGTGGGTGACGCCATTCACGCCTGCCGAGTCGGCAGCCATCTCCTTTATCATTTGTATCCTGGGGTTTGCCGGAAGCCTGGTGATGAACGCGATTAAACGGGACATCGGCATCAAGGATTTCGGCGTGGTCATTGAAGGGGACGTGGGCATTCTGGACCGCATCGATTCGTTCTGCTTTGCGGCCCCGATTTTCTTTCACGTCGTACGCTATTACTTTGCAAGATAGTCGAGCGAGAGCAGGCTATCTGAGGCAACCCGCTCCCCGATCGAGGACTTACCGCGAAACGGCCTCTCCGACCGGCCTCGCGGGTGTCACTGCATTCCGCAGGTAGCCTTGCCGGGCAAGCAATTCCGCGTTCAGCAGCGCAGCTCCCGCAGCCCCACGGACCAGATTGTGCGACAACAACGTCAACTTCACATCGAGCAATGGACATTCACGTACTCGCCCTACCACTGCAGCCATCCCTTTGCCTGCATTCACATCTTTCCGCGGCTGGGGCCGGTCCGGCTCATCGAGGACCACGACGGGATTTTTCACCGCGGTTGGCAACGAGGCGAGTTCCTCAGATACCGTGAAATTCCGCAGCGCCTCCCGAACTTCCTCGAGCGTTGCTGTTTTCTTCAGCCGCACCGAAACGCATTCCATGTGACCGTCGATCACCGGCACTCGATTGCAATGTGCGCTGATACCGAGCCCGGCACCGATGAACCGCGAGCCATCCCACTTTCCAAGCAGTTTCTGAGGCTCCTCTTCCATCTTCTCCTCTTCGCCCGAGATAAACGGCACCACATTCCCGACAATGTCCATCGACGGAACGCCTGGATATCCTGCACCGGACACGGCTTGCATGGTCACCACAAACAGTTTTTCAATTCCGAACAAGTCGGCCAACGGTTTTAACACCACAACCAATCCAGCTGTGGAGCAATTCGGGTTGGTCACAATCAATCCGGAATCGTATCCGCGATTTTTCTGTTGAAGCGCGATGGAATTCAGATGGCTCGCATTCACTTCCGGGATGAGCAACGGAACATCCGCATCCATCCGATGATTTTTCGAATTGCTCACAACGGGATAGCCTGCGCGCGCATACGCTTCTTCCGCAGGACCGGCAACCGCAGAGTCGAGTGCAGAAAACAGAAAGTCGCAATCGAGGGTCGCTTCGAGGTCTCTGACAACGAGCGAACCTGCAGCCTGCGGCACGGGTCCCTCAAGATGCCATCTCACGGCGTCTCTGTACCGTTTGCCCGAGGAGCGCTCCGAGGCAACGACTTCGGTCAGTTCAAACCACGGATGATCCACGAGCATCCTGACGATTCGCTGCCCGACCATTCCCGTCGCACCCAGTACCCCGGCACGCCACTTTTGTTTCGGATTCGTTGTGTCCGTCACGCTACACCTCCGGTTGTCTTCACCACTTGCCGCTCGTTCTGACCGTGCCCGTTCATCACTTCGCTCCTTGGATTTCCGCCAGAACTCCCTGCGGCAGGCTAAAACTAAAAAACCCACCACCAGGTTCGCGTCTGGCGGTGGGTTGGAAACCTTTGGCTGCCTTTTAGCCGTTTCTCCCGTCGCCTGAAGCCGTCGTAGTGACCGTAGTCGTCGAGGGAGTCGTAGTCGTCCCGACCGGCAGGACCACCGCTCTCACGCTTGGCTTGGAGAAAGCAAGCAACATAGAGGAGAGGATAGCATACCGATGCAGGGAATCACCGCGAAAAAGAGCGGAGCGATCTGCATGGTGTACAACCGGGTAAGGGCAGCTCGTCCTGATCACCTCGAACAATCAACGGCGGATCATAACGTGCGGATCGACAGAATGGTCCGTTCCTGCCTTTCCGAGCTCGGAAGACTACGCCTCAAACAGCAAACTTGAACAGGTCAGGCCGGACTCCGCTTTCTGCAATTCGCCGATCTCGAGTAACTCCAGTTGAAGTCCTTTTTCTTCCATTTTTCTCGCTGTGTGCGGGAACGATGTCGGGAAAACAACGCTCGATCCGATCTGCAATGCGTTCCCGGCGTGCGGTTCACGCGGATCGACATCGATCCATTCAAAACCACTGAGCCTTTTCCAGTCGAACCAGGCGCGATTCGCCAGTAACGTGTTCCTGCCGACAGAGGTCACGGCTGATTTCAGATGCAGACATCCAGTAACGGCGACCGCCGTCAGCTCATATCCGTGGGCTGCCGAAATCACCCCTAACTGCCGAATGCCTTCCGGATTCGACCGTCGCGTGATTCCGACAAAGATTTGTTTCCCGATCCGTAACACGTCTCCGCCTTCCAGCGTCCCGGGAAGTTTGATGTGAGCGAGCTTCCTGTAGTTTTGAAGAGCCGTTGCAATCGAGGGCGCTTCCTTTCGCCTGGTTTCCGTTCCCAACGGACAAATAATCGCGACTTCGTCGAGGACAATTGCCGGATCCTCGACAAACATCGAATCCGGCAAGGTCGGCTCTTCCGGCAGCGAGATGACCCGAGCGCCCAATTTCCCGAGCAATGCTTCGTAGTTGTGGTGCTCGGCCCTTGCCTTTTGGAGGTCGATGGGTTTTCTCTCGATAAAACTCAGTTCGCAGTTCACTAACGCCGGACTTACAGCGCGGGTAATGGCAGTCAACATGATTCGACTCTATCAAAGAACGACTCTGAATTGCAGACCGTTGCAATTTTCCGCTCAGCTTGTGAGTCACGATTTTTCCCAGTAAACTTCAGCAGGCAATTTCATTGTCGTGAACATGTCTATTTTTGTCAGTCCCGGGTGAGCAGAGGAGTTTTTCATGTCGAACGGAATGCGAAGGATCGTTGCTGTGCTGGTGCTGGCTACAGGAGCGGTACTTCTCTGGCTGGCACGCGATGCGTACAAGGAAGCCGGGGCTGCCAAAACCGAACTGGAGTCGACTGCCGCCTACGCCCGGGAACGTGCCGCTTCAAATGACCCTCGACTTGCCGCTACCTACAGCTTTGAACGTGGCGGTTGGGTCTACGTGCATCTGGAAGGCGACCCTGCACAAATCGGTTTTCAGCACGGTTACATGCTGGCGCCGGAGATTGAAGACGGATTTGCTGCGGTCAGCACCAATATGATGCATTCGACCCACCGCGACTGGCCTTTTTTCCGGCAGGTTGCGCGCGAAATTTTGTGGCCCAGAATTGATCCTGAATACCAGCAGGAGCTCCAGGGAATCGCGGAAGGCTTGAACGCACGCACCGGATCCGCTCTGGATGTCTATGACATCGTTGCGCTCAATGCCTTTGAAGAAGTTCCTGATTATTATGTGCCCTGGCTTGAAAAACAGCAGAAGGTCCAAAACCCGGCAAACCTCAAGAGCCCCGGTAATTGCAGCGCATTTGTCGCTACGGGAAGCTGGACCAAAGATGGGCAAATCGTGATTGCCCATAATAATTGGACCAACTACATGAACGGTGAACGTTGGCGCATCATTTTTGATATAAAGCCGAAAAACGGATATCGGATCCTGATGGACGGTTTTCCAGGTGTCATCGCCAGTGATGATGATTTCGGTTTGAACAGCGACGGCCTGATGGTGACGGAAACCACCATCACCCAGTTCGAAGGCTGGGATTCAAATGGCAAGCCGGAATTCATGCGCGCCAGAAAAGCACTGCAATATGGGGGCACAATCGATGAGTACACGAAGATCATGCTCGATGGAAACAACGGTGGTTACGCGAATGACTGGTTGCTCGGTGATCGCAAGACCGGAGAAATCGCGCAACTCGAACTGGGACTGAAGGCCTACAAGCTGTGGCGCACGAAAGATGGAGTTCTGGCTGGCTCAAACTGGGCGCGCGATCCGAAAGTCATCAAGGAAGACGCTCCGCAGTTTGATCCGGGTAACCTTGAAACGTCTCCGAACGCCCGTCGCGTCCGCTGGGAACAACTACTCGATCAGAACAAAGGAAAAATTGATGTGGCGCTCGCGCAGCAAATGCTCGGCGATCATGTGGATTCATTTGAGAAAAAAGAAGAGGCAGACGAACGTACCCTGTGCGGGCACGTCGACGCGTCAACGCGCGGTGTGGCGATCTGGTCCTGGGGTCCCTCTTATCCCGGTGGCGCAGTACAAGGCAAGGCAGCAGACTCAGCGATGGCAAAAGAAATGCGCCTCACCGCGCGCATGGGCCATCCATGCGGACAGGATTTCCTGGCAAAACCTTTTCTCGAGGCCCATCCCGAATACGCCTATCAGGAGCCGTATCTTCATGACATGAAGGCCGGTCCCTGGACCACCTTTTCCTCGAACGAAGCCGCCCCCGGACAAAAATAGGCGGAGGCCAGGTACCGATCGGCCTAGATTCATGCGTCGGGCGGCAGGCAGTGCCGGTACGCCCGGTAGGTCATTTCAAACGCATTGTCCCAGGACGTGCCCTGGACCTTTTGTCGTGCAGCCTTTCCCATCCTTTTGAGCGTTTCTCGGTCACCGCTCATTTCGACAACTTTTCTGACAAATTCCTCGTCCGAGTCCGCGATCTCCCCTGTCACTCCGCCAAGAACCAAATGTTGTGGTCCGCCCTCGTTCGTTACAACCGATGGAACCTCGGAAGCGGCCGCTTCCTGGATCACGTTGCCGAAGGTGTCTGTTTTTGAAGGGAAAACAAATAAATCCATATTGGCGTAAGCCCGGGCCAGTTCTTCGCCGCGCAAAACGCCGAGGAATTCCCCGTGTGCCAGAGTTTCTCCGAGCCAATCCACTTCGCTGCCGGCGCCTACAAATAGAATCTGAAAGTTCCGGCAACCCGCCATGAGGAGTGCTTTTTCAACACGTTCGAAAAGGCGTACACCTTTTTCAGGCGTAATTCTTCCGACAAAGCCCAGTCGCAGGACATTATCCTCAAGAGTCCGCTTGCCCGGATGGAACAGGTCCGCGTCAACACCGCGCGGCATCAGGAACGATGGCTTGTGAAGCTTTTGTTCCAGCCAGACGACTTGCTCAGGCGTTGGCGCGAGCGTAACCCGGGCGTGCCCGTAAAACCAGAGAAGAAGCTGCAACGCCCGACTCTCGGACCACGCGACAGTCGGTACGGAAAATCGATCCGGGAAGATGCCGAGAAATTTCTGCATTCGCCGTGCGGCAAATTGATGAAAATTCGTGTGCCAGGACGCCACCAGGGGGATTTTCAAACGGTTCGCAAGGTAGATGCCGATCTGTCCAAACTCCCCGGGGCTGGTAATGTGAATGACATCGGGCCTGAAGGCTAGAATTTCCCGGCGGATCTGTTTCACATATCTCCAAAAGAACAGATCGTATTCAAGATCGCTGTCGATCGGAATACTCATCCGGCCCCGGCAAAGTGCTACCCGCCGCAGAGCTCCCCGATTTTCCACTGCCGGTTGCTTGCCGCCGTGAATCGCGAGCATCGGAAGATTGTGCCGCCGGGTATAGTCCACCAGCTGCCGCGCCGTCAACGCCACTCCGTTGATCTCATGAAACGTTTCGCAAAACAGTGCGACTCGCGGCTCGCGGGGCATGACCCACCTTTGGTTTCTAGCTAATCCTACCGTCAGGCTACTAGCTCATCGCACCGTGCCGTTGCATCAATGTTTCTTCCTACTCATTTCCGCTCGATCACTCCGGCGCCGTTCGGCACGACGGAAACCTCGAGACTCGAAGGATAGTCCTTGTTGCGGTAGACTTTCTCGGTTGCCTTCTGATAGTCCGCTTCCCTGGCTTCAAATATGTTCGGCACAAATGTTTGCGGATTGCGGTCGTATACGGGAAACCACGTGCTTTGTACCTGCACCATGATCCGGTGTCCCTGTTTGAACACGTGGTTCGTCGTGTGCAAATCGATCGTGTACGGTGTCACTTCTCCAGCCACAATCGCTTCTGGTTTCTCATACGAATTGCGATAACGCCCGCGAAAGATTTCATCAGCCACCATCAGCTCGAAGCCCCAAAGCTTCCAGTCCTTTTCCATCTTCTGTGGATAGACATCGATCAGTTTGACGACCCAATCGGCGTCGGTTCCGGTTGTCGAGGCAAATAATTTTGCGGTCACCTGACCAGCCACAGTCACATCCTCCTTGAGCTCAGCGGTCTCCCACGTCAGGACGTCCGGCCGTGCTTCAATAAACCGTTGATCCTCGACTAACCAGGTGTACCAACCTCCCGGATGATCTTCGGGATACGTCATATCCACGGGGATGTGGCGGTAGGGCACCGGATGCGCCGGATCGCTCAGATAGGAATCAAATGCTTCCGTCGATTCTGTTCTTGGCCTTTCCCATGACAGCGTCCCGTTTTCCGCGAGGTACAAGCTCTTTTTCTGAGCCTCTTTTGGCGGCCAGGCATCGAAGCTCGTCCACACGTTGCTGCCGGTCTGGAAGGTGAGCGCTTCTTTCAGGGGCAAAGTTCCCTTATCGTGCAGCCAGTAGGCAAACCATGCCGCTTCGACTTTTTGCCGGTAAAATGTTCCCGTTTCTGAATCAAACGGGATTTGTCCGAGTGCGTTGCCCGGTCCATGCGCCCAGCCGCCATGATTCCAGGGCCCTACAACAAGGTAGTTGAGTTGTTTATCGTCGGTCTTTTCCAGATTTGCATACGTGGTCATTGGCCCGAAATAATCTTCCTGGTCCCACCAGCCGGCAACGTTCAGATTCGGCACCGTGGTGTGCTTCAGGGCACTTGCAATCGCATGTCTCTGCCAGAAATCATCGTAGGTCGGGTGCTTCACAAAATTGTTCCAGGTGGGGATTTTCTCGTGAAAATATTTCGCATTCGCGTTCGACAGCACACCGAGCTTCAAGTACCACTCGTACAAATCGAAAGAGTCAAAAGAAAAACTGTAGTTCTCCTTGGAGGTCTCCATCAGAGCCGAATATTCAAATCCGTAGCTCAGACGGAATGCACCGTTGTGAAAAAAATCGTCACCGAGCCACGCATCGCCCATACAGGCCTGCTCGGAAACTGCCTTGAGCGCGGGATGAGGATTCACCATGGCCATCGCCGCCAGAAACCCTCCGTAGGAAATGCCGGCGATCCCTGCGCGCCCATTGTTCGCCACTACATTCTTCGTCAACCATTCGATGGTGTCGTAGGTGTCCGTACTCTCATCCACTCCTTTCAGATCATCGGCAGCACGTACCGGCCGATTCATCTCAAATTTGCCCTGCGACCCGTACCGTCCCCGAATATCCTGAAACACAAAAATGTAACCGTCGGCCCACAGGTCCCGGTAACGGAGGAGAATCGGGCTATGGCCCTTGTCCGCCGCAGAAATTCCGTACGGAGAGCGTTCGATCAAGAGTGGCAGGGCATCTTTGGTTCCAACCGGCGTGTAAATTTCCGTATGCAGCTTCACGCCGTCTCGCATCGGGATCATGACCTCCTGCTTTGCAAATAATTTGGTCAGGTCCGGACGTTCGGTTTTGGGTTCTTGTCCCGCAACCGTGCCGAGCGCGGACAGTACGAACAGGCAAATCACCGCCACTTTTCTGGCGTTCCCGAGCAATCTCTTCATATTTCTCCCTTTACCAGTGTCAAAGTTTCGTGAGAATACCACACCTCTGTCCTGACCCTCTATTTATGTGCCTTTTTTGCGGTTTTTCTGGCCGGACGGGGCCGCCTCTGTTAAACTAGGAGTTCGTTTGACCGCACCTGAATTCACTGAAGAAGGGGTTCTTCCGGGCTGCTGGTGTCTCAGCAGCCATTTTTGTCTGAAGACGCACTAAACATCATGACCACCGATATTCGCAACATCGCCATCATCGCTCACGTTGACCATGGCAAAACCACGCTCGTCGACACGATGCTCCGGCAAAGCGGCATCTTCCGTGCCAATCAGGAACTTGTCGAACGCGTGATGGATTCAAACGATCTTGAGCGCGAGCGCGGGATCACGATTCTCGCGAAGAATACCGCTCTCTTTTTCCACGACACGAAGATTAATATCGTCGACACTCCCGGCCACAGCGACTTTGGCGGAGAAGTGGAACGCGCGTTGCGAATGGTGGATGGTGTGGTGCTGCTGGTTGATGCCAGCGAAGGCCCGCTACCACAAACCCGTTACGTGCTGCAAAAGGCTCTGGCCTCAAAACTACCACCGGTCGTCGTTTTGAATAAGATCGACCGGCCCGATGCCCGTTGCGAAGAAGTGCTCAACGAAATTTATGATCTGTTCATCGACCTTGATGCCACCGAAGACCAACTTGATTTCCCCGTGGTCTACACCAACGCGCGCGCTGGAATCGCTCACCGCAAGATCGGCGACGAGTCCAAGGATCTGCTTCCTCTCTTTGAAGCGATCGTCAACAAGATTCCTCGGCCCACGGGCGATCCCGACGGCGTGTTGCAACTGCAAGTCACCAACCTCGATTACAGCGAGTTTCTTGGCCGCATCGCGATCGCGCGCGTCTTTAACGGCACCCTGCATCGCGGCGAAGAGGTCGGTATCAGCAAGCTTGACGGCAAGCTGATCTCGACAAAAATCACCAAGCTCTATACCTTTCGCGGGCTTGATCGTGACGAAGCAGAAACCGTGGTTGCCGGCGACATCGTGGCAATTGCTGGAGTTGAAGGCATCCAGATCGGTGAAAGCATCACCTCGCTGGAAACTCCTTCACCGCTCGAACCACTGACCATCGACGAGCCGACGCTCGCCATGATTTTCAGCGTCAATTCGAGCCCCTTGTGCGGACGTGAAGGCACGTATCTCACTTCGCGTGATCTTCGTGATCGTCTGGCCAAAGAACTTCTGACCAACGTTTCAATTCGCGTCGAAGATACCGATACACCGGAATCGTTCCGCGTACTCGGCCGCGGCGAACTGCAACTGGCCATCCTGATCGAAACCATGCGCCGGGAAGGCTTTGAAATCATGGTTGGCAAGCCTGAAATCGTCGTTCGCAGCGAAAACGGCAAGAAACTGGAGCCGCTCGAGCGCCTGGTCATCGATATCCCTGACAATTTCATTGGCATTATCATGGAAACGCTCGGAAGCCGTCGCGGAGAAATGGTCAAGATGAGCAACCATGGCTCTGGCCGCGTCCGGCTGGACTTCAAGATTCCCTCACGCGGACTGATCGGCTTGCGCAGCCAATTGCTGACCGACACGCGCGGCACAGCACTGATTCACTCGATCTTTGAGGGTTGGGTGGAATACGGCGGTGAAATGGCCCTTCGGCCGACGGGTGCGCTCGTCGCCGACCGGCCCGGGGTTTCGACTGCTTACGCCCTCTGGGGCACGCAGGAGCGCGGCGAACTGTTTATCGGTCCTTCGACTGAAGTCTATGAGGGCATGGTCATTGGCGAGAATTCCCGGGAGCAAGACATGGAAGTGAATGTCACCAAGGAAAAGAAACTGACAAACATGCGCTCTTCCTCGGCGGACGAAGCGATCCGTCTGGTTCCGCACCGGGTACTGAGTCTGGAGCAGGCGATCGAATTCATCGCTGATGACGAAGCCGTCGAGATCACTCCCAAATCCATTCGTCTGCGCAAGAAAGTTCTGCAATACAACAAGCGCCCGCGCCGCTGGCAGGAAATTCGCGCCAGTCAGGAATCGGCCAAGTAGCTCCCCGTCAGGGCAAAAGCGGCTTGCCGTCCGCGCCTGGGAGCGCCAGACCTGCTTCTTTTGCAAGAGTCGGCGCGATATCCCGCATGTCGATCACACCAAGATTTTTGCCGGATGGCACGGCCGGACCAACGAGAAAAAATGCTGCTCGGAGATCGGGCATGTCAGGCAGTTCACCGTGGGTGCCTCCCGGTTTGACGTGCGAAAGTACCGGTCCATTCAGTCCTGACCCCGTTCGCCAGCCCGATTTCAGATTTACAAAAAACGCTCCGTTCGGATATCCGCCGCGTTGGTGCAATTCCTTTGCGTCCAGGATACGATCAATTCCATTCGCCGGGTCTCTCTCGAGTGTCCTGAGCAACGCGTCTACTTGCTCGAGTGTCACCGCGTCCCCCGGATCCTTCAGCACAATCGCGGCGGATCCGCCGGTCACCCACGGCATGGCCTTCCAGTCGGTGATCGATCCATGATCATCCACCGTGAATAATTTTGCCTGCTGGAATGCGGGAAACAGGTTCAGTTGCGCGTCATACTTCGTGAATCCGTGGTCTGACACGACCGCCACGTACGCGCGTCCTGGCGCAATCTCGTCCGCTGCCTCCCGCACCTGTCCAATGACGGCGTCAAGCCGTTCCAGAATCGCGATGGCCTCGGCGCTAAACACCCCGGTTTCATGTTCCGTATGATCGAGTGCCGTCAGGTGCAGGGTGAGCAGGTCCGGTCTTTTATTCTCGAGGATCCAGACTGCATACTTTCCGCGAATTTCATCCGCGTCGCCTGAGGTGTCAATTCCGCCGCGATACTCTCCGATTGCCTTCGTGGCTTCTTCGAGTAATCCCGGAGTAGAAACAACGTGAAGCAGTTTCGCGTCCTCGGGCGTTCCCGCTCGCCACAGTTCTGGAATATTCCAGGTGATTTTCGCTCCAACCGTCACCGGCCACTGCAGACTGGCCGTCGTTCGTCCCGCCGCCCGCGCCGCGTCCCATAGTGTCGGCACACGGATATCTTCGGCATACCAATACCAGCCCTGATAGTTTTTCTGCAGCGGGTCAAACATCGTGTTGGCAAGGATGCCGTGCTTGTCCGGCCAGACCCCGGTCACGAGTGTGGTGTGACTGGGATAGGTGACCGTAGGAAGGACTCCGGTCACTCCCTGGGCGAACGTGCCTTCTTTAAGAAATCTCCGCAAGTTGGGTACTTTTGCTCCATGCGCGTCCGCTTCGGTTACGTAATCGGGCCGCAAGCCATCGATCGAGATCACGACCAGAAGCGGCGCAGCCTCTTTTTTTTGTGCACGTGCGTCGCCTGACCCTGCCCCATTCAGGGCGACCCAGAGTATCGCAATCGCTACAAGGATCTTTTTCATGGCACCTCGTCATTTGCAGAAGAGTCATTCTGATGTAAAGTAACCTTCACGCATAGCTTTTAGCTCAGGAATCTCTTATCCTTAATAGTTGGCTGTAATTGAGAGCATTTGACTTCTTGGTGGTTAGGACGGTGTTTGTGAATACTTCGGTTCCAGGTTCA
The DNA here is from genome assembly GCA_963831545.1 of uncultured Acidobacteriota bacterium. GTDB lineage: Bacteria > Acidobacteriota > Terriglobia > Acidiferrales > UBA7541 > Acidiferrum. Next base: position 136,529 of record CAWHQX010000014.1, on the reverse strand, counting down.
AATGGCCATGCTCCGCATGCCACAATTGCCGCGACTGCCACTGCGCTTCCGCCTCATCTGATCACCAGAGACGACGTCAAGTACTACATGGGCCGGGTATTTGATATCCCCGAACGACGCCTCGAAGCGATGATGTCGATTGTCGACAATGCCCAGGTCCACCAGCGGCATTCGATCTTCCCCATCCAGTACACCATCGAACCACGGCTGCTTTCGCAAACCAACAACGAATACATTGAACATGCGGTGAAGCTCGGCCGCGAAGCCGCCGAAAAATGCCTGGAACGGGCAAAACTCCGCGCCGACGAAATTGATCTGATTATCACCGTTTCCTGCACCGGCTTCATGATTCCCTCTCTCGATGCGCATCTGATCCAATTGATGGGCTTCCGTTCAAACGTTCACCGTATGCCGTTCACCGAACTCGGTTGTGCAGCCGGCGCAATGTCGCTCTCCCGCGCTGCGGATTACCTGATCGCTCATCCCGGCGCCAATGTACTTATCATCTCGGTCGAACTTCCTTCGCTCACGTTTCAACGCAAGGACATCACCCAGGCCAATTTGATTTCATCCATTCTTTTTGGTGACGGCGCAGCAGCCGTCATCGTCACCGGCCGCGACGTCCCGGGCCCACGGATTCTTGTCACCGAAACCTATACCTTCCCGGATTCGCTCGGAGCCATGGGTTTCGACCTCCGCGATTCCGGCTTTCATATCCTCCTCGCCAAAGACGTTCCGGAAATGATCGGTGGAAAGATCAAGGGGCTCGTCGAAGGCTTTCTGACGCGCAACGGCAAGAAACAGAGCGACATCAAGGGCTGGATTCTGCACCCGGGCGGAGCGCGCCTGCTCGGCAACGTTGAAGAGGAACTTGGCCTGTGCAAGTGCGATACGCAACCGTCCTGGGACATTCTGGGCAATGTCGGGAATCTTTCAAGCGCGACCATTCTTTTCATTCTCCAGGAGTGGATCGACAAGCGTCCTCTGAAAGCCGGCGAACACGCCATGGCGGCTGCGTTTGGCCCTGGTTTCAGCGCTGAATTCCTTCTCCTTCAATGGACCTAAGTGTAAAGCTCTATCTGGGCCTTCTGGTCGTCGTCGCGCTGCTGCGCTTCTACGAACTTCATATCTCGAGACGCCATCAACAGAGGATGGTTTCAGAGGGGGCGTCGAGGGTTTCCGAGCCTCGCTTCCGGTGGATGGTCGTGGTCCACACCTTCGTGCTCGTGGGTTCTGCCGTCGAAGTGGTTTTTCTCGATCGGCCGTTCTACCCGATTTTCGGCGGGATCTGCTTTGTTATTTTTCTTGCCGCGAACGCCGTGCGCTGGTGGGTCATCCGGACGCTCGGGAATCACTGGAATGTGCAGGTGATGGATTCCACATCTCTCGGGGTCATCACCACCGGACCGTTCCGCTATGTCCGGCATCCGAACTACGCAGCAGTCTTTGTTGAAATGCTGGTCTTGCCGTTGATTCATACCGCCTGGATCACCGCCATCCTAGGCACCCTCGCCCATATCCTGGTACTTTCCGAGCGACTGACAACCGAAGAACGTGTACTCTTTTCCGATGCCAAATACCGCGCCGCCATGGCTGGCAAGCCACGTTTCTTGCCGGGACTTTTTTGAGGCTAACTAAAAATGCGCTTTTCGCTCCTGGTATTTCTCCTTGTGCTCGTTTTGTTTGCGACGTGCACGGGCTCGCCTGCACAAACCGATACCCCGGGCCTTTCTGAGGTCGCCGAACTGCACGAAGGCTACCAGCTTCTCTACGAGCAGAAGTTTGCTGATGCACGCGTGGTGTTTGAGAAATGGGCTGCCGCCAATCCCACGCAGCCGTTCGGTCAGGTATCGCTTGCCGCCAGTTATCTTTTTGAAGAATTCTACCTGCAACGCGTGCTGACCAGCGAGTATTTCCTGAACGACAAACGGTTCACGGGCGGCATCGAGGGATCTCCCGATCACACCCGCATTGATAAGTTTAACGCTGCGGTTGTGAAAGCCCGGCAATTGGCCTTTGAGCGCCTCAAAAAACATCCAAAAGATCCCGAGGGACTGTTCGCACTGACGCTGTGCGCCGGCATGCAGTCTGATGCAGACAGCATGCTTTTAAAGAAACATCTCGATGCGCTCAAGCACTTGAAGGAAGCCAACGTGAATGGAGAAATGTTGCTTGCCGAGCGCCCGGATGCCTACGACGCGTATGTGGCTCCCGGTGTTGCCAACTACGTGATCGGCTCGCTCTCCTCGTCGGCACGGATGATGCTCTGGTTCGGAGGCATTCACGGCGACAAGGCGCTCGGGATGAGCGATGTTCAGAAAACGGCCGAGAATGGCAATTACCTGAAAACGTTCGCGAAGATTCTTTTGGGGCTGTCTGCACGTCGCGAGAAAAACGAAGAGCTCGCGCGCAAGAACTTCAAGGAGCTCACGGAAGAATTCCCCGGAAACAGCGTCTACGAGGCCGAGTATGCCAAGGCAATGGGTCGGCCGGTTCCCGCGATCCTGGTTCCTGCAAATTAGCCCGGGCTGGGTCATTTCTCGGCTCCGCCTGTTGAAAAGTGTGTTTTCCCACCCATTTGGCCCCAACCAGCCTTACTTCCGGGTCTCAAGTGTCCTGTTTTCAGTATAAAAGAGAGCCCCTCCTTTGGTTCGCGACCTGCTTTCTGCCTGCTTGTGCGAAGTTCGGCTTCGCTCCAGCAGGGACGACGTGGAGAGCGAGGGTTTGATCATGCAGGTGGAACTAAAAGAAGTAGCCTTGGAACGTGTCGTTGACGAAGTGGAAGACTTGGCCACCCGGGTGGCCGAACTGAAGAGTCGGTTTGCCCGGCAGCGTGTCAGCGTGAAGCTTGAGCATTACTGGGAACTCGAATACGTCCGTACGGGGTTTGCCGAGTTCAAGCGCAGAATCCAGGACCTTGAATTCGCAGACGATCGCGAACTCGAGAAATTCCAGGAAGCGGTTGAAGTTGCCTGGAAAGACCTGGTCCACGCGGTCGATACGCTTGTCGCTGCGCTTCCATAAAATCGTGGGGACGGCAGTTCAACACAAAGCTCAGGCGTTCGACAAGCACAGTTTCCTTGCGGTTGTCATTTCCTGAACCGCGCCCGAAGGCGGAATGAGACCTGGTCCTCGTTCCGCCTTCTGCTTTTTCGACTTCTCTCTCCCGGGACCCCATTGCCTCTCCGGCCTTCGGTTATCCTTTTCAGCAACACGCGTACCGCTGCTACAATGCTGCTGGTTTTTGAAAGGCGGTGCCCCATGTTCCAACCGGATCTGCTGAAGGGTCGCGCGATTTTCCTGACAGGTGGGGGCACAGGCCTCGGCCGCTCCATGGCCCTTCATTTTTCAAAGCTTGGCGCACGCCTGTTTGTCGTGGGCCGCAGGCGGCAACCGCTCGAGGAGGTGTGCGGCGAAATTCACAAGAGTGGCGGCGCGGCAGCGTACGCCCTTTGTGACGTCCGCGACTTTTCCGCAGTCGAAGCGGCCTTCACGGCTGCGGACAACCAGTTTGGCGAAATTGATACGCTCGTCAACAATGCCGCAGGAAATTTCATGGCGCGAACCGAGAAACTTTCCCCAAACGCCTTTAATGCTGTTGTGGGCATCGTGCTCAACGGAACGTTCCATTGCACGCAAGCATTCGCGAGTCGCCGTATCGCAAAGAAGTTGGGTGGAAACATTCTCAATATCACGACAACCTACGCTGCCACCAATGCGGGCTCCGGATTTGTCGTGCCCTCGGCATGTGCAAAAGCGGGTGTTCTCGCGATGACGACCTCTCTCGCCGTCGAATGGGCCAAATATCACATTCGCCTGAATGCCATCGCTCCCGGACCCTTCCCGACCGAGGGCGCATGGTCGCGGCTCATCCCGAGCAAACAGTTTGAAGAACATGCCATCAGCAAAAATCCCATGAAGCGCTTCGGCAAACACGAAGAACTGACGAGTCTCGCTGCTTTTCTCCTGAGCGATATGGCGGAATACATCAACGGCGAGTGCGTGATTATCGATGGCGGTCAGTGGCTGCGCGGTGCCGGCGAATTCAACGACCTTGCGCTCTTGCCTGAAGCGACCTGGGATCAACTGGAAGCCGCTCGCTTGAATAAGTAATCGCTCGGAGCTACTGCGGCAAGGCGGAGCTCTTGAGCATGACGGTGAGAGTGAGTTCGATGGGAGTTTGCCCGGCTCCGCCGACAGTGACCGTAATCTTCTCGCGCTTCGCCACCTTGAGTTCCGCATCGCTTAAGGTCGGCGTTTCAACCTGGACCTGGATCTGGCTTCTCGCTTCAGCCGGCAGCATCAGCTTTCCCGCCCCACCCGCGCCTTTCCACCCGGGGGGCACGACGACATTCACGGTAACTTCCCTGGCTTTGTCCGGGTCGTGGTAGATCGTGACCGGGATCGTGAGCGTGCTTCCATTTTTTATGGCAATTTCCGGCATCTTGGGCGATGGCACGGCGGCCGTGCAGTGCATGGCACGAAATTGCGCATAATATTCCCACGGTCCGCCGAGGCGTGCCACGAGTATGCCGTCTGCTCGCGGGAGCTCTTGCGGAACCAACGGGCAGAGGAAGGGTGTTCCGGCAAGGTCGGCAAACACGTCATCCTTCACCTGTCCGGGACTCATTTCGTAAGCGGACTTCCCAAAGATCAGCGTTTGCGGATTGCTCCACCAGCCACGATCGGGATCGCTCATGATTTTTTCGACGTCCGCGTCACTCAGCTTCATGAGCGCGTGAATTTCCCCCGGATACTGGGTCAAGTGCGTCATCGCCGCGTCCAGCGCCAGCCGCCAGTATGGCTTTTTCTGCGAGGGCGAAATCTCCGTGATCGAATACGCCGGTCCGCTTCCGGCGAATTGCCGCTCGTCCTGGGCGTCTGGAACGAAATACAGTTTTTTAGGCTGCCAGGGATTCAGATTCCCCAGGTAAATTTCGCGCTTGGGCGAAGCCGGCGCTACCTGTGAAGGGAACACAGCCGGTCTTCCCGCGAGATCAAACGCTTCTGTCGCCAGAACGCCGGCAGCCTGATGGTCGCCGTGATTTTCGCCGATGAACATTCCCGGCAGAGGAGCAATGATCACCTCCGGCCGGGTCAGCCGGATCAGGCCCACGAGCTTTTCGAGATTCTCGCCGTGGCCCCAGTTTGAAAGGGAGTTCAGAACGTTTTGCGAAGCCGTGTCCTTGCCATCCAGAAACCATACATCGGTAATGCCAAGCCTTGTGCATGCTTCACGCGCTTCCGTCTCGCGGATGTCGGCGAGTGCCGGTCCGCGCTCACGCGAATACTCATTTCCGCCGCTCCCTCCCCGGGTGCCGTAGACGACCGCGACCCGTTTGTGAAGGTCGTCGATCGCTCTTGCAAGGTACGGTGTAACGCCACCCTCGTCATCCGGGTGCGCCACCACGACCAGAATGTCCATCTTGAACCGGTCGTCTGCACCACGAACGACCTGCGGCGCCTGTCCCCAGGACGGAACGGCCAGCAGTATTCCCACCATCAGCCAAACGAGTCTCAAGCGGCCCATCTCATCCCCTGTCCGTGTTTCGAGCAAGCATTGCAGTGTACCGTGTTCCACCAGTTCAATCGAAGTCTGATTTCGTGCGGCGTTTAAAAGCGGCGAATGGTCCCGCGCTTGACCCGCACCCCACCCGCCGATACTCTAAATAGCTAACATACAAGGCAGATACTCGGCCTGTCAGGATGACGTCCCATGGACCGGATTCAGGTAACTTTACCCGATGGCAGTGTCAAGGAAGTCCCGAAGGGCACGACACCGCTTGAAATCGCAAGATCCATCTCCCCCCGTCTGGCCGATGCGGCTCTGGTCGCCAAGGTCTCCGCGACCGATGGTAACGGCGCCAAGGAAAAAACGGGAATTTTCTCGAACTCAGTCGACCCTGCCGCAGATGGCAGCTTGCTGTTCGATCTTCGCCGGCCGCTTGAGCAGGACGTGACGCTGCAGCTTCTGACGGAAAAGGATCCCGATGCCCTGTATGTTTTCCGCCATTCGGCCGCCCATCTTCTCGCCGCTGCGGTCATGGAGCTTTATCCCGAAGTGAAGCTCGGCATCGGGCCACCGGTTGAAAATGGATTCTTCTACGAATTCCTGCGCGAGCAGCCGTTCGTGCCCGAAGACCTCGAAAAAATCGAGAAAAAGATGCATGAACTGGCGGCGCAGGATTTGTCGAATGAACGAAAGCTGCTTCCGAAAGAGGAAGCTCTCAAGCTGTATCAGGACTCAAAGCAGCTTTTTAAATGTGAACTGATCCAGGAAAAAGCGGATGAACCGATGGTTTCCTTCTATACCACCGGAAAATTCATTGATTTTTGCCGCGGACCGCACATTCCTTCGACCAAACGGATTCAGGCGTTCAAGTTAATGAGCGTCGCAGGCGCCTACTGGAAAGGACAGGAAGGAAATCCCCAGCTGCAGCGCATCTACGCTGCTGCCTTCTATAACCAGAAACAGCTGGACGCGTACATCCATCACCTTGAAGAAGCAAAACGCCGCGATCACCGGAAGCTCGGCGCCGAACTCGATCTGTTCAGCGTTCAGGAAGAAGCCGGCCCCGGTCTCATTTTCTGGCATCCGAAGGGCGGCTTGATCCGGACGGTCGTTGAAAACTGGCTGCGCGAGGAGTTGCAGAAGCGCGGTTACGACATGGTTTTCACGCCGCACATCATGCGCCTCGATCTCTGGAAGACCTCGGGCCATACCGGCTTTTACAAGGACAACATGTTTGGCCCGGTTGAAGTGGAGAAGGCCGACTACCAGTTGAAGCCCATGAACTGCCCGGGTCACATCCTGATCTACAAGTCAAAGCTCCGCAGTTATCGCGATCTCCCGGTTCGCCTCGCCGAGCTCGGCACGGTCTACCGCTACGAACGCAGCGGCGTGCTTCACGGCCTGTTGCGTGTTCGTGGTTTCACCCAGGACGATGCTCACATTTTTTGCACGCCGGACCAGATCGAATCCGAAGTGGAAGGTTGTGTCGACTTTGCGTTTGCGGTCATGAAAAACTTTGGCTTCGATCAGTTCGAAGTCGAGCTTTCCGATTGGGATCCGAAGCATCCGGAAAATTACACCGGCAAGCCCGAGGACTGGGCTCGCGCCACGAATGCCCTCGCGAACACCATGACCCGCATGAAGATTCCGTTCAAGCGGATCGAAGGTGAAGCCGCATTCTACGGCCCGAAGATTGACATCAAGCTGATCGATGCCATCGGGCGCCCCTGGCAGCTCGGCACGGTACAGTTCGACTTCAATCTGCCTGCACGCTTCAAACTCGAATTTGTCGGCGAAGATGGCGGCCGACACCAACCTCTCATGGTGCACCGCGCGCTGCTTGGCTCGGTCGAGCGCTTTTTTGGCATCCTCATCGAGCACTACGCTGGCGCGTTTCCTCTCTGGCTGGCGCCGGTGCAGGTCGAAATCTGCCCGGTCAGCGAAAAAGTGCAGGACTATGCCCGCCACATCTTCGAGACGCTCAAGAGTCACGGTGTTCGCGTGCATCTCGATGAGCGGAATGAAAAGCTTCCGGCGAAAATTCGCGACGCGCAGCTTCAAAAAATTCCGTACATGCTGATCCTCGGACCCAAAGAGGCCGAAGCCGGCACGGTCAGCGTCCGTCATCGCACGAAAGGCGATCTGGGTCCGCGTCCGGTCGCAGAGCTGATCGAAAACTTGCAAACTGAAATCTCGACCCGCGCACTGTAACGCTTTCGAACCGGGTTCCCGTACACTCCGGTCGATTCCGGTCAGGCCGACTCATGAACCCTGAGCTCGATCACCTCATTCTCGGTTGTCGCGATCTCGGCGAAGGGATCGCCTACGTCGAACGGCTCTCCGGTTACCGAGCGGCCTTCGGCGGTTCCCATCCCGGGCGGGGGACCCGGAACGCCCTCCTCAGCCTTGGACCAACGTCCTATCTTGAAATTCTCGCACCTGACCCCGAACAGCAGGATCTCCAATGGCAGAAGAACATTGTGGAACTCCGTGAACCGCGTCTCGTCGGTTGGGCACGCAAGGCTTCAAAACTCGAGCGCTTGGCCGCTTCCTTCCGGGCAAGAGGCATCCCGGTCGTGGGCCCGGCCGCGGGTTCGCGGACAACGCCAAAGGGCGACGTCCTGCGTTGGCGGACCGTGACCCTTGTCGACGACAGAGAGGGAACCCTCCCGTTCTATATCGAATGGGACCCTGCTCTGGGCCATCCCGCCCGCAATGCTCCCGGAGCGTGCCATCTCCTCGAGTTTCAATCTGCCGGTGAACTCGAGCCCGACCGAAAGCAGGAGCGAGGCGGCAAAAGCATCAAATCCCCGCGAACCCACAACGCTCGTGTCGAACTTCGCGCCACGATCCGGGGCAAGACCGGCGAATTTGTTCTCTGCGGACGGCGTCTCGTGCGGGAATTCCCGGCACCTTTCGATTCACTTCGATTTTAAGGTTCTTCGCTTCTTGCCCCATTCCTTTGCCGTGCTATACTTTATAGCCTGCCTCTTCTGCTTTCGCGGCTGAGGCGTGGTTGTTCAAAACGGAGTGCGTCCCGGACCATCGTGGGTGCCTTTCTTATGTCTAGGGGGATTTATCGCTGAGCGGAATTTCCGGCAAGCCGACCGTATTCGTATCAACGAGCGAATACGCGCTCGAGAAGTCCGGGTGATTGATGATGCAGGTGGCCAGCTCGGGGTAATGCAGCCCTTTGAGGCCGTGCGCATGGCCCGTGAAAAGGGTCTCGACCTGGTCGAAATTTCGCCAACCGCAGATCCACCGGTTTGCAAGATCACCGACTACGGCAAGTTTTTGTACCAGCAGAACAAGAAAGCCCATGAGCAGCGGAAAAGCAGCCGTGGTTCGCAGCTCAAAGAAGTCAAGTTTCGTCCGGCCACCGCGGAGCACGATTTTCAGGTTCGCAAGAACCAGATTCTGAAGTTCCTCGGAGAGGGCCACAAGGTTCGCGCCATGATTTTTCATCGTGGCCGCGAAATGGCTCACCAGGAAGTGGGCCGCGCCAAGATGACCCGTTTGTTGGCGGAAATTGGCGAACAGGGGCAGATCGAAACGATGCCACGCATGGAAGGCAACGTTCTTGTCGCGCTGCTCGCTCCTAAAAAGGGCGGAGCGCCGATCAGCAAGCCAGCGACGTCGGCTCAGCAGAACGCGTAGTAAGCAGGAATTAGGGACGAGGCGGACTCGCAAAAGACTGTTCTTCCCTGAGAAATCTAGAAGTGGCCGAGATTCGGTCCGTATGGAGAACGCAATGCCACGCAATTCGCTGAAACCAAAACTGAAGTTGAAGACTCACCGCGGCGCGCGCAAGCGCTTCAAGATTACCGCCAATGGCAAGATCGTCCGGATGCACTCTGGCAAACGCCACCTGCTCGGTACCAAAGCTGCCAAGCGGATGCGCAAGCTCAAGAAGTTGACCAAGGTCGACAAGACGGACGTCAACGCGGTTCGGCAGATGATGCCGTACAGTTTCTAGTCGTTCGGTCTTCGTGAAAGCGCAAAGGACCGCGCTCTCACAATGAAGTTGCGGAGTAAAAACCCGCAAAACGTGCCAGGCAGCGCTTCACGGGTGCCTGCCGGCCGTTCGCTCCGCACGACGGAGCATGTTTCGCCGCTCGTAAGACGCGGGGAAACGAATGTAGGGCGGCCTTAAGCCGCCAGCGCCTCAGGGCCAACTACACATCACACCGGAAACAAACCCGTTGCGTGATTCGCATTGCCGTAGATGCGTCTCTCCGCGACCGTATTGTTTCCAGAGAAAATTGAAGGAGAAAACCCATGCCACGCGTAAAACGCGGCACCAAACGCCGAGCCCGGCGCAAGAAGTATCTCAAGAGGACAAAAGGCTTTTTCCTCACAAAGAGCAAGCTGTACCAATCCGCTCAGGAAGCAGCCAATCGCGCAGACCGCTATGCGTTCCGCGATCGTCGCGTCAAGAAACGTCAATACCGCCGCTTGTGGATTCAGCGCGTCGGTGCCGCCGCTCGCTTGAACGGTCTGACCTATGGCCAGCTCATCAACGGCATGAAAGTCGCGGGTATCACGATTGACCGCAAAGTTCTTGCCGACATGGCAGTGAAGGATCCCGCCGGCTTTGCACAAATTGCCGAGAAGGCCAGAGCTGCAGCTCCTCCACAAGTGAAAACCAGCAAAAAACCGCGCAAGAGCTGATGAATTCGTGATTTTCCCGGCCGGGGCGCGCTCGTTCGTGCCCCGCGCCGAATCCTGAATGAACGATGACGACTTCAGAATCGAAACTCAGAGAAACTCTCGCGGCGCTCGATATCTCTTCGGCCGAACAGGTTCAATCGCTGTTCGCGGAACTGCGCACGCGCTTTGATTCGGAACTTGCGGCTCTAACCAGCCAGGCCGACTTCCAGCGTTTCAGGGATAGCTGGCTCGCCCGCAAGACGGGCGTGCTGACGCTCGTTACGGATCATTGGCTGAAGCCCGCGGCACCCGATCTGAAACGCGCGGTCGGAGCTGCACTGAATGCGTTGCGCGCGCATGTTGATTCCGGAATCGCCCTGCGTCAGGCATTACAGGATTCTGGTGCGGGAACGGAAGCGAGCGTCAAGGACCGGGTCGATCTTTCGCTGCCCGGGGTCGTCCGCCCCGTGGGCACGCACCACCTGATCCGCCAGGTCATGCAGGAAATCGAGGATATCTTCTTCTCCATCGGCTTTTCTGTTGCAGAAGGCCCGGAGATTGAAACGCCCTACTACAACTTCGAAGCGCTCAATATTCCCGAATATCATCCTGTCCGTGACGACATGGACACGTTTTACCTCGAACTCGCCAAAGGCGTGCCCGGACAATTGTTGCTCCGCACACACACTTCGCCCGTGCAGATCCATACCATGGAGAAGCGTCAACCTCCGGTGCGGGTCATCGCCCCCGGGAAGGTCTACCGGCGCGACAATCCCGACGCCACGCACTCGTTCATGTTTCACCAGATCGAGGGTCTGGCGGTCGATAGCGATATCACCTTCTGCGATTTCGCAGGCACGATCGATTACTTTATCAAAACGTTTTTTGGGCAAAACGTGAAGAGCCGCTTCCGTCCGAGCTATTTTCCGTTCACCGAACCTTCCGTTGAATTCGACGCCTCCTGCGTCTTTTGCGGCGGCAGTGGGACCGCAGGATCCGGTGGCACCTGCGGTAAATGCAAAGGTTCCGGCTGGATTGAACTGTTTGGCGCCGGCATGGTTGATCCTGCCGTTTACGGCTTTGTGAATTACGATCCGAAGAAGGTCAGCGGCTTCGCTTTCGGCATCGGCATCGACCGTCTGGCCATGTTGAAGTACGGGATTGACGACATTCAGACTTTTTTCCAGAACGACATTCGTTTCCTGAAGCAGTTTCCGTAAACCGTTTTCGAGGCCGTCGGATGCGATGTGAGTCAGAACCCCGACGGGATCGTTACTCATTCTAAAATGACCTTCGCCAACGCCAAACAGCGCTTCTCAAACCGTGTAGCGGACTACGTCCGCTATCGCCCCGGTTACCCGGCCGAGGTTCTCCGCTATCTTGCGGAAACCTGTGGGCTGCACGCAGGTCACATTGTTGCCGACATCGGCTCGGGGACGGGCTTGCTCAGCAAACTGTTTTTGGAAAATGGAAATCACGTTTACGGTATCGAGCCCAACCGTGAAATGCAGGCTGCGGGCGAAGAATTTCTGCACTCCTATCCCGGATTTGCCAGCATCAAGGGCTCGGCTGAGGCGACCACGCTCTCTGACCACAGCATCGATTTCGTCGCCGCCGGCCAGTCCTTCCACTGGTTTGATGCCGCGGCCGCTCGCCAGGAATTTTCGCGTATCCTGAAACCCGGAGGCTGGGTCGTCGTCATCAGCAACGAACGCGAGACCGATACGAGCCCGTTTCTCAGAGACTACGAAGCCCTGCTTCGCCGCTACGGAACCGATTACGCCCGGGTGAGCGACAGTTACCCGCGGCATGAGGAACTCTGTCGTTTCTTCGCTTTCGACACGTTTCTCGCGCACGATGTGCCGAACAGTCAGGATTTCGATTTTGACGGCCTCAGCGGACGTCTGCGCAGCAGCTCCTATGCTCCTACGCCCGATCAGTCGGGATTTTCGCAGATGATGAACGAGCTCAAGCACATGTTCACCGCGTACGAACGTGACGGTTTTGTTCGTTTCAACTATCGCACCAGGATTTTTGCCGGAAATTTACGCGAGACAGGACATGGCACATGAAAGTTTCCTATAACTGGCTGAAGGAGTTTGTCGATGTTCCGGCGTCGCCAGACGAGCTCGCGAGCAGGATGGCGAACTCCGGCACAAATATCGCCGGGGTTCAGAAGGATACGGCAGACGCAGTCCTCGATGCCGAAGTCACTTCGAATCGCCCCGATTGCCTCGGAATGCTGGGGATCGCCCGCGAAGTCGCCGCCATCTATCGCTTGCCCTTCCGGGGGGTCTCGCCAAAACCCGCGGAAAGCGCATCCCTGAACGCAAGCGACGCGGTCGAGGTCGTAATCGACGCTCCGGACATCTGCGGACGTTTTACCGCTCGCGTCATCAAGGGCGTAACCGTCCAGCCTTCGCCCGCGTGGCTCAAGCAGCGGCTTGAAGCCGCTGGCGTAACCAGCATCAACAATGTTGTGGACGCCACCAATTACGTCATGCTCGAACTCGGTCATCCGCTGCACGCATTTGACTACGACCTCGTCAGAAATCACCGGATCGTCGTTCGCCACGCCACGACAGGCGAAAAAATGAAAACACTCGACGGCCTCGAGCGGACCCTGGACCCCGCGATCTCTGTGGTCTCAGATGGAGATGGCACGCGCCCGGTGGGGATCGGCGGCGTCATGGGTGGTGCCCAAACCGAAATTTCCTTCGCGACGAGAAATGTCCTCATCGAATGCGCCTGGTTTGATCCGATTGCCATTCGCCGAGCCACCCGCTTGCTCAAGCTTCACACCGAAGCCAGTACGCGCTTCGGCCGCGGCGCCGATCGGGAGATGGCGGAAGTCGCTTCACGCCGTTGTGCCGAACTCATTTTGCAGCTGGCTGGCGGCACGTTGCTTCGGGGACTCGTTGATCTTTATCCCGGCAAGCGCACGGTGAAAAAGATTCTCCTCACCCGTGCTGAAATCCTTCGCATCCTGGGCGCCGATGTTCCTGACCGGGAAGTCGAATCGATTCTTGGCGCTTTGGGTTTTGCGCCGAAGCGCGTTGACCACAACCGCGGGGCAGAAAACAATTTGCTTGCGGCATGGGAAACGACCCAACCTTCCTGGCGGGCAGACGTAGAACGGGAGATCGACCTCATTGAAGAAGTCGCCCGCATTTATGGTCTCGATCAGTTTCCCCCCCGTCTGCCCGCGGCACGGGTTGGCGCAGCGCGTCTGCCGCATTACCAAGCAGAATCCGCTTTGCGCGAGCGGCTCGTCGGCTTGGGCTACCACGAAATCGTCACCATTCCTCACGTCTCGGCAGAGCGCAACGACCTGTTCCGCGCCCCCGACCAAACGACTGCGAAGCTTGCCAACCCGCTTTCTGAAGAAGCTGGCGTTCTGAAATCGACAGGCGTGGTCACGATGGCTGGGGCTCTTGAGTGGAATCTCAATCACGGGCAGCGCAATCTGCGACTCTTTGAAATCGGCCATCGCTATTTTGTTGTCGACGGTAAATCCGTAGAGACCCGCGTGCTCGCAATCGGCGCGACGGGCCTGGCACGTCAGCAGGGTTTGTACGACCCCGCCCGCGAATACAATTTCGCCGACATGAAAGGGGATCTTGACGCAATCGGTGCCCTTTCGGGCGGTTTCCTGTGGCAGGAAGGCGGTCCCGACTGGCTGCACAGTGCGAAACGGGGCTCGCTTTTTCTCGGCAAGGAGTCGAAGCAGGCGATTGGTGCGGCCGGCCTTCTGACCAAACGCATTGCCGATAAGCTGAAGTTCCGTCAGGATGTTTTTCTCGCGGAAATCGAGCTTGGCCCGGTCTATTGCATGTTCTACGGCAGCAGAAATAGTCGCCGCTACGATCCGCTCCCGCGTTTCCCTGCAGTCGAGCGCGACTTCTCGCTGATGCTTGAAGATGGCGTCCGCTTCGAGGAAGTGCGCGAGGTGATCTCCGCACTCGGGATTCCGGAAATCACCTCGATCGAGGCCGTCGACCTCTTTCGCGGAAAAAACGTTCCGGAGGGAAAATACTCTCTGCTCGTCCGCGTACTGTTCCAGAGCCGCGAAGCCACCTTCACCGATACCCAGCTCACCGATTTTTCGACAAGGATTGTCGCCGCTCTCAAAGAAAAATTGGGCGCCTCACTTCGTGCCACCTGATTTGCTGTTCCTGCGGCCGGGCGCGAACGCTATTCGGTCTGCTTGATCGCCCGTTCGACCAGCGTCAGACAACGTTCCGCTTGCTCTTTGAGAAGTTCCTCGCGGTTCCCGCGTTCTTTTCGCAGGCTGTAGAGTTCATCGGCAATCGAGAGCGCCGCCAGCACCGACGCCTTTTGCGTGTCAATTGTCGAGGTGTTCTCTGAAATTGCCTTCATCTTGAGATCAACATACGCGGCCAGCTCGCGCACATAGGTCTCCTCAAGATCGCCGTTGATCGTGTAGGTCTGCCCGAAGATTTGTACTTTAATGGCCAGGCTCATCGGTGCCTCGGTTACTGCGACCAAGAAGTCGGATTGCGATCCCAACGGTGTGCCCGCAGTTTGCTCAACAAATCGGCCGGGAGCGGCCCTCTGTCGCTGGTTAGCACATTCGCTTCCACGTTTTTGCTCTTGCGCATTCCCGGAATGATCGTGCCGACGTTCTTGTTCGACAGGATAAACCGCAGGGCCATTTCCGCCATGGTCATTCCCTGGGGAAGTAGCGGTCGCAGTGCTTCCGCATGTTCCACGCTCGACTTCAGGTTTTCCGGCACAAAATAGGTACTGCGCCAGTCACCGGCCGGCCACTTCGAGTCGAGCGTCAACGTTCCTGTCAGCGTTCCTTCATCAAATGGCACACGCGCGATGAATCCCACATCTTTCATCGCACAAATCGGCAGCAAGGCATCTTCCGGGTTCTGATCGAAAATGTTGTAAATCACCTGAACGGCATCGGCGTAGCCCTCAAGTACCGCTCGCAATCCGTTTGCAGGTTCCCAGCGATTCATGCTGGGCCCGAACGCCCGTACTTTCCCGCTCTTCTTCATGTTTTCAATCAAGCGCGGCAGGCGCTCGTCATTTAACCAGCGGTCTTCCCAGGTGTGAAATTGCATCAGGTCGATGGTCTCGACACCGAGATTGCTGAGGCTTCGTTCGATATAGTCCAGGACGTAATCCGGTGGATAGCAATCATCCAGTGTGAAGCTCCTCTGGCTCGGCCACTTCCGATTCTTTGGCGGAATCTTCGTTGCGAAATAGAGATGTTTGTCCGGTCCTCCGGTGCCCGCGCCGTTCTTGTGCTGGCGCAGTACCTGTCCCAAGATCTGCTCGCTCTTCCCGTCGCCGTAGGCCCAGGCGGTATCAAAAAAGTTGCAACCCAGTTCGATCGCGCGGCCAAGCGACGCCAGTGTTTCGCGGTCGTCTGAGCCCGTCCAGCCGGCCAGTCCCCACATTCCGTATCCAATTTCACTGACGTTCCACCCCGTTCGCCCGAACCGCCGGTATTTCATCGAATTCTCCTGACACTGCATGGACATTGTAGCGGCCGGCCAGTCCCAAAGGGAAGCACGCCGGTTCAGGTACCGCCACAGAATTGGACGCCGACCGCTGCAGGTAGGATAATATCCCTGGAGCGGTACTTCGAAGCAGGTGTGAAGCGAAAGCCGTTTGAACCGTAACGAATCTCTGGGGTGCTGCGCAAAGCCAGCTTGTGTGCACGGCCTGTCCCGTTCGCAGGTTCTGTGAAGAACCGGTGAACGGGGCAGGAAAGCCTAATGGTTGGCTCGCGGTGCCCACCTATTTCAGAGGTTCACGGCCTAGCCTCCCACGGCCAAGCAGTTCCGCTCCTTTGTTTTTGTGTCGTGCCCGAGTGTTGATTTCGAAAGGCCCTCTTCCGCTCGATGAAGGTACTTTTTATTGGTGACATTGTTGGCTCCCCCGGCCGCCGCATCGTTCACGACCGTCTGGCCGACCTTGTCGAGCAACGCAGTATCGAGCTCGTCATCGCCAACGGCGAAAATTCCGCCTCAGGGTTCGGGATCACCCCGCGCATTGTCGAAGAACTCCTCGCTCTGGACATCGCCGTCATCTCCGGAGGCAATCACAGCTGGGATCGCAAGGAAATCATGGAGTTCATGCCGCATGAGCCGCGGCTGCTTCGTCCCGCAAATTTCCCCGATCAAAATCCCGGCTCTGGCCTGTATGTTGGCACAGCGAAAAATCAGGTGAAGTTCGCTGTCCTCAATCTGCAGGGCCGCGTCTTTCTTCCGGCGATCGATGATCCGTTTAAGAAAGCCGACGCTCTCCTTGAAACACTACCGCCAGAGGTCGAGTTCGTCCTGGTGGATATGCATGCGGAAACGACCAGCGAGAAGATGGCTCTCGGCTGGTATCTGGACGGTCGAGTCACGGCGGTCGTCGGCACGCACACCCATGTCACGACAGCCGATGAGCGCGTCCTCCCGGAAGGGACCGCTTACATTACCGATGTCGGTATGACCGGACCGCATGACGGTGTGATCGGCATGGAACGCACGGGCGTGCTGAAAAAATTTATCGATGCCCTTCCTTCGAGGTTTGAAGTTGCCAGCGGTAACGTGCAGTTGAATGCCGTCCTGATTGAAACAGACGACTCGCTGTCCCGCAACCAGTCTGGCAGGCTCCGTTCGAAATCGATCGAGCGCATTCGTCTTCGCATTGATTAGGGCTTTTTCGCGGGATCCCTGCCTTACCCATTCCTCTACTTTTTTGGTGCGGGCGAGTAATGCAGCGCCACAATCTTCCAGCTCCCGTTCTGCTTGAACCAGATATCGGTCTCCTGGTTTTCCTCCTCGGTCATCTTGCCGTCAGCCAATTTCGTTTTCACATACAAGAGATAGCTGGCAACCGCACTGTCTCCGGCCGCGTCCACCTTCACAATCATTTGCCGAATTTCGACGCCTTCAACCGAGTTGCCCGCCCGGATGTAGTCGGTCCAGTCCTTCTCATATTTGGCGAGATCGGTTCGACCTTCGGGCAGCCACTGCAGAAAGTCCGCCGCGTAGTAGGAAAAATAGGTGGGAAGGTCGTTCCTGGCATATGCATCGTTCATGGTCTTCTCAAGCGTACGAATCTCCTTCTCGACCGCTCCTGTATTGGCAAAAAGGGAATGCCCGCCGAGACTTGAAACCATCCATACCATCGCGCACAGTACAATGAGTTTGCGTTTCATCGATCCTCCGGTGGCTTCTAGATATCGGAAGTTCGGAAGGTTGTCAAACCAGAACGATCCTCTGGTTGGCCTCGTGTCTCGGGCAACCGACAGGGATTTTCTGTAATCTGAAAGACCATGCAACGATCGTTAGCCCAGTTCATTGGCGCTGCTGTGGTTCTCTGTCTCACCGCGATTGTTCTTGTTTCTGCTGCCCAGGAACCGGAGGTGGACGAGCAGCTGACCGCCACAAAACGCCTGTTCAAACCGGTCGGCCCCGGTCTGCGTGCGCTTCGCCGCGGCGCGGATGGCAAGTACTACATTTTAGCCACGCCTACGGTTGGCCTCGCGACCTTTGACCCGAAGGGCAGGCAAATCTCGAGTATCGGCGCTCAGTCGGAGGACGGCGTCCCGATAAAGACGGCGCATCCGCTGATTGCCTTTGGCGAGGATTGCGATGTCGATCTAAAGGGCAACCTCTATATCGCCGATCGCGGTTCGAACCAGGTCAATGAGTTCGCACCGGACGGAAAACTCCTCCGCTCCATTCCCGTGAATGCGCCGATTTCTGTCCTGGCGCTCCCGGACGGCGAAGTCGCCGTTACCGCGTTCCGCGGTCCGCACCTGATCACGGTGTATGACGCCGCGAGCCGCGTGGTGCGGGAGTTTGGCGATCCCGAAGATCTTTCCTCTCGTCCCGATCTGAATCGCTACCTCAGCCAGGGCCGTCTCGCTTCGGACACACAGGCACGCGTCTATTACGGATATACCTATCTCCCCGAACCACGCGTCCGCCAGTATGACCGGTTCGGCTACGGCGGAGTGGATTTTGAGTTCACGGGTCTGGGCGCATGGTCTGAAGGACGTGCCGCGCGGCGGGAAATCGACCGTCAGGACAATCGCACCGAGCCTCCAAGGCTCAATCCGATCCTGACCGCCTTCGGTGTGGACCCGGTCGAGGGCGATGTGTGGATGTGTCTCCACAACACCCTGCTTCATTTTGATAAAGACGGAAATCGCCGTTCCGAATATCAAATCTATACCACCGACAACGCTCGCCTGGAGGGCAATGTGCTTCTTGTCGAGCAGGATCGCCTGCTGATCGGCTCAGACCCCCTGGGAATCTTTGAATTCCCGCGCCCTGACCGAAAACATTAGAAAACAGGGCTAGTTTTCCTCAGCCCCAACTGCACCAGAATTAGGCAATCCAGCTTTTTTACAGAATCTTTACAGTGTGAAATCTCTGGGAATTCTGCGGTTTTTGAAAGGACTTGCACAATTCCCGTGCTTGTGGAAAAGTTGTGCATGTTGTGTGAACGTTCCTACTGGTGCTCTCTCACTTTTCGCTTGCCCCCACCCGAACAGTGCGCGAGAATCCTCGCAGTTTACAGATGCGAGTTTTGGTCCAGCAACTCTGAAGGGGCCGCACGGGGATCCACGGGGCAAAACGGTTCATTCCCGGCGCGAGCTTGAACTCCAAAGCGAGAAGCTTTAGGGCATTACGGCTTTCCACAGCATTTACACATCTGTGGAAATTCGCCGGGATTTGGTTTTTTCGAATACGATGACGACCGTCACTCAACTTGGCAGAGAGCACGAAATTCAAAACACCTGGGACAAGTTTCTTGATTTGATCAAGTCCCGCGTCAGCATAAATACCTACAACACCTGGTTCCAGCCTACACGGCTCAACCGCGGCGAAGGCGACACGCTGTTCGTGCAGATCCCCAGCGCGGTCTTCCGGCAGGTGCTCACACGTACGTACGGCGAGATCGTGAAAGCCGTCTTCCATCAGATGGGGACGCCCAACACCAAGGTACAGTACGTCTGCACGGAAGAAGAGCCGGTACAGGCGACTCCTGCCATTTCAGCCGCCAAGCAATCCAAGCTCGATTTTGAGAGCAGCGATCATCAGCTGAACAACCGCTACACGTTTGATTCCTTCGTCGTCGGCAAATCGAACGAGTTCGCACACGCCGCGTCTCGTGCAGTTGCCGAACAGCCATCGAAGTCCTATAACCCGCTTTTCCTGTATGGAGGCGTGGGGATGGGCAAGACCCACTTGATGCATGCCATTGGTCACACCATCAAGAAGCGCAACCCGGCCATGCGGCTCAGTTATGTCAGTGCGGAAAAGTTCACAATCGAAGTGATCAATTCGCTCCGTTTCGATCGCATGATCAGTTTCCGCGATCGCTTCCACACGGTTGATGTGTTGCTCGTCGACGATATCCAGTTCATCGCGGGCAAGGAACGCACCCAGGAAGAGTTCTTCCATACGTTTAACGCCCTATATGAGCAACAAAAACAGATCGTCATCTCCTCCGACTGCCTTCCGAAAGATATCAACTCGATTGAAGAGCGGCTGCGGTCCCGTTTCGAATGGGGCTTGATCGCTGATATCCAGCCACCGGATCTTGAGACCAAGATCGCCATCTTGCAGAAGAAGGCGGAGAACGATCGCTTCAACTTGCCGGATGAAGTTGCCGAATATATCGCGCGCGCGATCAAATCGAACGTTCGCGAGCTCGAAGGCGCGCTCACGCGCTTGATGGCCTACGCCTCACTGACCGGTACTTCCATCTCGCTTGCAACAGCGCAACAGGTTTTGCGCAACATCATCGCTTCGCAGGAGAAGCGGGTCACAATCGATCTGATCCAGAAGCGCGTCAGCGAGCACTTCAATCTTCGCGAACAGGATCTCAAGATTCGCAGCAACACGCGCGCGATCGCCTTCCCGCGCCAGGTCGCCATGTATATCGTGAAGCAGCTCACCACCGCTTCGCTTCCTGAAATCGGGCGGCAGTTTGGCGGCAAGCATCACACAACCGTTCTGCATTCGATCAACAAGATCGAAGAGCTTCGCCGATCCGACAAGGAACTGAACCGCACGATCACTCGTCTGATGGACGCGCTGCAGTAGTTCCGTCCTCGGTGAAGCGACTTCAGGCAGTGCGCCCCGCGTCGCGGGACTAGGCCCGGACGGTCCGAAATTGCAATCCCTTCCGTAGAAACCGGTTCACGGGCTCCGAATACCAGCGCGCAACCACCCATCCTAAAACGGCCGACAAGGCCAGCATGATCAGATACCACGCCCACGCCCACCCGGGTGAAATCCCCAGTTCGAGATATGCCTCGATCCCCCACATCATGATGAAGCAGTGGGTCAAATAGATCTCGTAACTGTGCCTCCCGAACCAGCGAAGGGGAGCGATGGGCCAACGCCCCATCTTCCTGGGCTCTCTGATCGCAAGCATCAAAAGACACGTACCTGTGGCGAGGACTGTGAAATCCAGGCCCAGCTGGTAGAGATGGAGCCCTTTCGCGACGGGCCTCGCGACCATGACGAGCAGGACGAGCAGCGTCCCGCTCGTCCGGAGAACCCGCACTTGCCCGGGACTTGCCCTCCACCCGTTCCGCAGCATTGCCGTCAAACATCCGAGCGCAATGCCGTCCATCGAGGAGAGGTATCCGTAATCAGCCCACAACGCATTGCTTGTGAGGACGGTGCGCGCAAAGGGACCGATGGCCACGAACCCAGAGAGAACTGCCACGAGCGACCATCCTCCTTTGGTCAGCCGGCAAAGCAGCGGGAAAAATAAATAGAACACTTCTTCGATTGAAAGCGACCACAGCACGTCCCAGCTTGCAGGTAGATATCCAACGACTGATTCCAGCCGGTTGATTTGAAACGTCAGCGCCGCAAAAAGTGCCTGGCCCAAACTCGCGCGTTCGGGTGAAATCACAAAGCCTCGGACGCCCGCCAGATGCAGCACGCTCAGAACGACGAGCAGTGCGAGAAGAAGGGGCGCAATTCGCGCGAAGCGCAATCTGTAGAACTCTGTCAACTGGATCGTAGCGAGCGAACCCCAGCGACCGAGCGACATCGTGGTAATCAGGAATCCCGAGATCGCAAAGAACACCGTGACACCATTCGCTCCATTCCAGAACAGTATCCTGCCGAGCGCGGCTGGAAGTGCCTGTTCGAGCGGCAGATGGTTCAGGACAAAACGAAGGTTGATGTGGTGGAGGACGACGGCCACGATCGACAAACCGCGCAGCAGGTCGATCCCGTCAAATCTGGTCGTTGCCTTCGTGGACGTTGCTTTGATTGCGAGCCCCGCTCGGTTCGTAACGGGAAAAGTGTAGCTCGCTTGTAGGGGTCAACCCAGACGAATCTGCCCTGGAGGTTCGGACCACCTTCACCACGGTCGCAACGATCCGTCATGCCCCAGAAATTTTCCGGAAATTGCCAGAGGATCCCCGGCAAGCGCCTTGCGCATGCCGGCAATACTCTCCTCAGGACTAAGGACTGCGTGTGGTCCACCCATATCCGTTTTCACCCAGCCGGGATCAAACAGCACCACGCTGATCGCACGTGGCGCCAGTTCTTTTGCCAGAATTGACATGGTCATGTTCAATGCCGTTTTCGTGCTTCGATACTGATAGGACGTTCCCGCCTGCCCGACCGAGCCCCCTTGCACGCCGCGCAAGGACGCCATGCTGGTGCTGATCACGGCAATCTGCTTCCGTTCGCTTGCTGCAACATTACCCAGAAGAGCTTCGGCCACCCGCATGGTGCCCAGCACGTTCGTTTCAAAGGCCTCTCGCCAGCCTTCATAGTCGATCTGGCCGATCTTCTGTCCTTCCCGGGGATAGATGCCCGAATTCAGAATCAAGACGTCCAGAGGCTTGCCATCGAGCACATCGGTCAACTGCTCGACAGATTCGTCACTTGCAATGTCGAGCGCGCAAACCTTGACTTTTGGATTTTCCGCCGCCAACTTCTGCAGCTCGCCATTTGTCCGGGGATCACGCGCCGTCCCGTAGACCTCCCAGCCGTCCCGGGCGTATTGCCTTACAAATTCGAGGCCCAATCCGCGGTTCCCGCCCGTCACGAGGACTCTCGACATTCCACTCTCCTGTATTCGCCTTTTAGATCGCTCGAAAAGAAGTCCCGAAGCAGGAACGGGTCGAGATCCGACATCGGCAGACCTGCCCATTTGATGCGGGGCTCAGACGATTGTTGCACTCTGACACTGTGGAGAAATTGTGTACAAGCATTGCGTAACTTGCGGACAACCTGTTCATCGAAATGGAACAATTCAGACGGCCAGGCACTTCGGCCCCGTTATCCGAAACTTCGCAGAAAAATTCACTGACCACGTGATGAGAAACTCTTAACCAGGCGTCGATTTCGTGGGCTTTTCCACCAATCCACAGCAGTCATCATCACAACAAGGTTGTTTTTATCTGTATTCAGTTCGAATTCTTGCTCTGATGATTGTGGTTGTGAAAAACGGCCGGAACGAGGAAATCTCAGGCCCAAGGACGAACGTCTTGAACGAATCACCAATTTCCACAGATCTCCTCCGGCTTCTCCTGCCTGCGCACTTTATACTTTGCGAAAAAACGAGTACAGTACGCTAGCGGTAGACATTCGGACCGGAGACTACATGGCCGCAACAACGGGAACCGCACGCGAGGAAAGTCAATCGATGGAATTCAGTGTTTCGAAGTCGGCTCTACTCAATGAGCTCACCACCACGCAAGGCGTTGTGGAGCGCAAGACCACTATTCCCATTCTGTCCAACCTGCTCGTCGAGGCCAAAGGCAGCCGCCTCACGATCACGGCCACGGATCTTGAGCTGAGCATTCGCACTTCGTGCGAAGCGAAAGTCAAAAAAGAAGGCGCGGGAACCATCCCTGCCAAGAAATTACTGGAGCTCGTCCGCTTGCTTCCTGAAGGCGAGATCAAATTCAAGTTGCTTGACAATCACTGGATCGAAATTGTCAGTGAAAAGAAAAAATACAAGCTCGTCGGGATGGCCAAGGAAAATTTCCCCGCTCTGCCGGCCATGCCGCATACGCTTGTCAAAATTCCAGCAGCCGTGCTTGAAAGCCTGATTGCCAAGACAAAGTTTGCAATTTCAATGGAAGAATCCCGGTACACGCTCAATGGCGGCCTGCTCATCATCAAACCGGATACGCTTGCCATGGTCGCAACCGATGGGCATCGCCTGGCTCTTGCCGAGACCGATCAAAAACTTTCAGGCTTAAACGGAGAAGTCCGCGTTTTGATCCCGAAAAAAGCCATGGACGAAGTCGAAAAACTCTCAAGCGCGGCCGGAGCTGAAGCCCATCTGGAATTTGCCAAGGACGAGAGCCACCTGTTCTTCCAGGTTGAACATCGCCTGCTGATTTCGCGAATCCTCACAGGTCAATTCCCCAACTATGAAGCGGTGCTTCCGCGCGAAAACAACAAGACAGTTGTGCTCGAGCGCACCGAACTGAGCGATGCGGTCCGCCGCGTTTCACAACTTGCTGACCAACGTTCGCATGCCGTGAAGCTCGCCGTCACACCCGACGGTGTTGAAATCTCCGCGTCGAGCCCCGAGTACGGCGAGGCAAAGGAAACCATCGACAAGGAATACAAGGGCGACGCCATCTCGATCGGATTTAATTCAAGCTATGTACTCGATTTTCTTGCCGCTGCGGCCGACGGCCCGATCAGCATTGAACTGAAAGACGAACAATCCGCGGGACAAATGCGGCCACTCGCCGATGACAGCTATCGTTATCGCTACGTCATCATGCCCATGCGGATCTGACCGGTCGCCCGGGGCAACGGAGCCTCCCCCGAAAGGCAAAACGATTGGGGACCGGCGACGGGCGCGCCGCCGAGGGATCGAAATTACTTTTTCCCGTCGCCTCTCAGGGGGCCTTTCTCCGAACCATGATTGCGGACGAGGAGCCGGCTTCCTGACCGGTTCTCAGTCCCTAACTATTTGTAAATAATAGCGTTATTTATCCACAGCCCCCTTCCTCAAACTTGAGAAAATACCCAAATTCCAGTAGAATTTAGCTGTTGTCGAGCCGTGGTTTTTCCGCCATCTCGACACGTCCGCCAGGATCACTTGACGCTTGAACCCCTGCGCCAGAGGGCCGTCAGATCCTGGAGAAGATAAGTCTTCGCCACGTCTCGTAGCGCGAGACGGGATGAAGCAGGAACCCTACGAGCCTCTTGCACGATCGAGGTCAAAGGGTCAGGCGACGCATGAGGTCTTCACACTTCACGCCGTTCCTCGCTTCAAACTTTTCACTGTTCGATCGTTACCGGAAGCTCGGCCGTTTGCCCGGCTTCGTCGGGATCGGTTGCCAGAGGCTTGCATGTCAGGAGATTCAATGGGCGATAAAGAAACGGTTAAGTCTGGTCATCAGTACGACGCGAAATCCATTAAAGTCCTGGGCGGTCTTGAAGCCGTTCGTCTGCGCCCGGCAATGTACATCGGTTCGACCAGTGAAATGGGTTTGCATCACCTGGTCTGGGAAGTGGTGGATAATTCCGTTGACGAGGCCATGGCCGGGTTCGCGGACGAAGTGAATGTTACCGTTCACGCCGATAATTCCGTGACGGTTGTTGATAATGGCCGCGGCATTCCGGTGGACATGCATGCGACAGAAAAGCGTCCTGCTGCGGAAGTCGTTCTCACGGTTCTCCACGCGGGTGGAAAATTCGATAGCGACACCTACAAAGTCTCTGGCGGTCTGCACGGCGTCGGTGTTTCCGTCGTCAATGCGCTTTCCGATTTTCTTGAGCTCGAAATCCAGCGCGATGGCGCGGTGTGGGAGCAGTCCTATGAAAAGGGCAAGCCCACCACCAAGCTCAAGCAGACGGGAAAAACCCGTAAAACCGGAACGAAAGTCACGTTCCATCCTGATCCGACCATTTTTGACAAAACGGTTTTCAGTTACGACACGTTGGCCACTCGCCTCCGCGAATACGCTTTCCTCAACAAGGGCCTCAAAGTCACGCTGAGCGATGAGCGTACGGAAAAAACAGCGGAGTTCCGTTTCACGGGCGGCATTGCCGAGTTCGTAAAGCACCTGAACCGCGGCAAAAGCACACTCCACGATTCGCCAATCTACATGGAAGGGAAGCGCGGCAACGTTGAAATTGAAATCGCACTCCAGTACAACGACACGTACGGTGAAAACGTGTTTGCCTTTGCAAACACCATCAACACCGTCGACGGGGGCACACACCTTTCAGGCTTTCGCTCGGCACTGACCCGCACCATCAACAACTTTGCTTCAAACCAGGGCATGCTCAAGGAGCAGAAGGATGAAGTTACCATTTCGGGTGACGACGTTCGTGAAGGGCTGGTTGCTGTCGTCAGCGTCCGCTTGCCCCAGCCTCAATTTGAAGGCCAGACCAAGGGCAAACTGAACAGCGACATCAAGGGCGATGTCGAGCAGCTGGTAAACGAAAAGCTCGGCGAATGGTTTGACAAGCACTCGACGGTCGCCCGCCGCATCATCGGGAAATGCATCGACGCCGCCCGTGCCCGTGAAGCCGCAAGGAAGGCCCGCGAACTCACCCGCCGCAAGTCCGCCATGGATTCAAGCGGACTGCCCGGCAAGCTTGCCGATTGCCAGGAACGCGATCCGGCCCGCTGTGAACTGTTCGTCGTTGAGGGAGAATCGGCAGGCGGCTCGGCAAAAATGGGGCGCGACCGCAAGTTCCAGGCGATCCTGCCTCTCAAAGGTAAAATCCTCAACGTCGAAAAAGCACGCTACGACAAGATGCTCGGTCACGAGGAAATCCGTGCCATCATCACCGCCCTGGGCACCGGCATTGGCAAAGACGACTTTGACGCCGGCAAGCTCCGCTATCACAAGATCATCCTGATGACCGACGCCGACGTTGACGGCAGCCACATCCGCACCCTGCTGCTGACGTTCTTCTTCCGGCACATGAAGGAACTGATCGAGCGCGGTCACGTGTACATCGCCCAACCGCCGCTCTATCGCGTGAAGCGCGGCAAGACCGAGAAATACATCCGCGATGAACGCGATTTCGCCCGGGAACTGATGAAGCGCGCCACGGAAGACCACGTCGTCAAGGCCAAGGAAGGGGTATCGCTTGAAGGCGCAAAGCTCACATCCTTCCTGCTGAATGTTCAGGAGTATGAAGCGGCGGCGGCAAAGCTTGGCCGGCGCCTGCGCGATATCGCCCTGGTTGAATTGCTCGTTGACAGCGGAATTGAAAAGAAAACCGACTTTGAAGAAAAGAAAACAGTCGAGAAACTGCTGAAGGAAATCGACAAGGCCAAGCTCAAACTCGAAGGAAAAGTCGTGTTCGATGAAGAGCACAGCCTCTATGAAATTCAGTTTGGGCCTCCTCACAACCAGAAAATCAACTGGGGTGTTGTCTCCACCGCCGATTACAAGAAACTGCGGGGCCTGGCCAAGCAGATCGAGGAATTCAACCGCCCCCCGTTTGTCGTTGCGCGCAATGGCGACAAGGTCTCGAAGGAAAAGGTTGTCGATGTCCTGAACTACATCGTCGAAGACGCGAAAAAGGATTTCACCATCACCCGATTCAAGGGCTTGGGCGAAATGAACGCGGAACAGTTGTGGGAGACCACGATGAACGCGGATACCCGTACCCTGCTTCAGGTGAAACTGGAAGACGCCGTTGCGGCTGAAGATATTTTCACCACATTGATGGGCGAAAACGTCGAAGCGCGTCGCAAATTCATCGAAGACAACGCCCTTGAAGTCGTCAACCTGGATATTTAATTCGGAAGGGTCGACCTCGGGAACGGTCGCGAGAAACGTTCCGGTGAACCAATGCCGATGTATCAGCTGGGCTGGACAACATTACCGGGTTTGCGTGGTCTGGGAGTCAGTGAATTCCGTCTGACGGCAACGACTGCTCCCGATAATGAAAAAGGCGTCGCCGTGGAGTTGGCCGACGACCGGAAGCGGGACCGCGTTCTGCAGCAGCTCGAGGCAACGTTTGCTGCGCGCCGTTTCACAAACGCCGCAGACGCTTTCGACTCGGTAAAGGCGTATGCCGTCGAGTTGGCTGGCAGCGAGTCCTAGGTTTTTGGTGCTGAGCGGGACCCTAGAGCCAGGCACGGGCAGTCACAAGAGCGAATTCCGGGCCGCACTAGACGCGGCTCTATAGAGCAGAGCGAGGACACATGGCGGACGAACAGAACACATCCATACTGCTTCCGATCGATATCGAAGCAGAAATGCGCAAGTCGTATCTCGACTATGCGATGAGCGTCATCATCGCGCGTGCACTTCCGGACGTGCGCGACGGCCTCAAGCCTGTTCAACGCCGCATCCTTGTCGCGATGAATGACCTCGGTCTCGCATCGAATCGCGGTTACCGCAAATGCGCCAAGATCTGCGGCGACACTTCCGGCAATTACCACCCGCACGGTGAAGCGGTCATTTATCCCGCGATGGTTCGCCTGGCGCAGGACTTCAACCTGCGCTACATGCTGGTCGACGGTCAGGGGAATTTCGGTTCCGTTGACGGAGATCCACCGGCGGCCATGCGGTACACGGAAGCTCGGCTGGCAAAAATTTCCGAAGATATTCTCGCCGACCTCGAAAAAGAGACCGTCGACTTCATTCCCAATTTCGATCAGACCCGCGAAGAACCCGTGGTTCTCCCTTCGCGCATCCCGAATCTTCTGGTAAACGGCGCGAGCGGTATCGCCGTCGGCATGGCCACGAACATTCCACCGCACAACCTGCGGGAAATTGTCGACGCCGCCATTCTTCTGATCGAAAAGCCCGACGCTACGCTCAAGGAAGTCTTGAAGATCGTGCCCGGCCCGGACTTCCCGACCGGCGCCTATATTGCCGGCCGTGAAGGCATTGAAGCCGCCTACCGCACCGGCCGCGGCAGTTTCATCATGCGCGCCAAAGCGGCCATCGAAGAATCGGGGAAAGACCGCGAAAGCATCGTCATCACCGAAATTCCCTACCAGGTCAACAAGGCGCGGCTGATCGAACGCATCGCCGAACTCGTTCAGAACAAGAAGATCGAAGGGATCTCAGACGTTCGCGACGAATCTTCGCGAGAAGGCATGCGCATCGTCATCGAACTGAAGCGCGGCGAAGAATCTCAGCTCATTTTGAACAATCTCTTCAAGCAGACCCAGATGCAGGAATCGTTCGGCATGATCCTGCTTTCCATCGTCGCCGGGCAGCCTCGCGAGCTCGGCCTGATCCCGATGATCAAGCTGTTTATCGAGCACCGCGTCGATGTGGTTCGTCGCCGCACCATTTTCGAACTGAAGAAAGCCGAACAACGCGAACACATCTTGCTCGGCTACCAGATCGCCCTCGACCACCTCGATAATGTCATACGCATCATTCGCGGATCGACCAGCCGCGCCGAAGCGAAAGAAAATCTCTTCAAATATTTTACCAACCAAGCCGTCACGATCATCGAGAACGGCTCCAACAAGAAACTGAATGGCATTGTTCTTGACCGCAAGAAGTACGGCCTGCCTGCCGATGCCGGACTGAGCTACGCCCAGATCGATGCCATTCTCGAACTGCAGTTGCACCGCCTCACGCAACTCTCGATTGACGAAATTCTGAAGGAATTGAAGTCCATCCGCGATCTGATCGGCGAATTGCGCGAGATTTTGAGTAGCGACAAGAAGTTGAAGTCGGTCATCATCGGCGAACTGAAGGAAGTCCACAAAGCCTACGGTGACGATCGCCGGACCCAGATCGTCGACAAGGTCGATGAAATCAAGCTCGAAGATCTGATTGCGGATACCGACATGCTCATCACCGTGAGCCATGCGGGCTACATCAAGCGAACGGCGGTTGAAACCTACCGCCATCAGTCACGTGGCGGAAAAGGCCGCATCGGAGCAAAGACCAAGGAAGAAGACTTCGTTGAACATCTGTTCATTGCCTCGGCACACAGTTACATCCTGCTCTTTACCTCGAAGGGGCGGGTCTACTGGCTAAAGGTGTACGAACTTCCCGAAGCCGCGGCCGCGACGCGGGGCAAGGCCATTTCGAACCTTGTCAAATTGCAGGAAGATGAAAAGCTGACCGCGCTGGTCGCCGCCACCAATCTTGAAGAAGAGGGTCGCTACGTCTTCATGGCCACCAGGAGCGGAACCGTCAAGAAATCGGCGCTCACGGAATTTTCCAATCCCCGCTCAAACGGGATCATTGCCATCAATCTCGATGCGAAGGACGAACTGATCGGCGCCAAACTTACCGACGGCAAGCAGATGATCTTCCTTGCCAGCCACGAAGGTCAGGCCATTCTCTTCCGCGAAACGGAAGTCCGCCCCATGGGACGCAACGCCGGAGGCGTGAACGGCATGGATCTTGACAAGGAGGATTACGTCGTCAGCATGGACGCGGTTCAGCCTGACTTTGAGATCATTGCCAAGGAACACAAAACCACGACGACCAATCTCGAAGAACTCGAGAATGAACAGATCAAGGATTCGCTCACCACGCTGATGCTGACCGTCGCTGAAAAGGGTTACGGCAAGCGCACTCCTCTTGCCGAATACCGGATCACGTCCCGCGGGGGCAAGGGCGTTGTCAATATCAAGACCACCGATCGCAACGGTTCGGTCGTTTCGACACTGCAAGTCACCGAGGAATCGGATGTCATGATCATTACCGAACAGGGCAAAGTGATCCGGGTTCATGCCAACGAGATCCGCGAAGCCGGCCGCTCGACACAGGGAGTTCGCCTATTGCGTCTTGAAGACGACGACTCGGTTGCGGCCGCGGCCATCATCCAGGAAGCCGAGGAAGAAGAAAAGAAGTAGGAGCTGCACCGCACCGCTTTGACCTTCACGACACGAAGGGAAGTTCCGGGTTCCTGATCGTGCGGACGCGTGGCGCTGCCGGATGGGCCAGTCTGCCATTTTTTTTCCTGTCAACTGCGATACACTAGCCCGATGAAAACGACCATCCGCCTCCTTATTTTTTGTGCCCTCTTGTCTCCCTATTTCCTCGTCCACACCCTACGCGCAGCGGAGAATCCTGCCGCGCAAACATATTTCGTCTATGTGGGGAACTACACGGCCAAGACCGAAAGCAAGGGAATCTATCTTTTTGAGTTTTCCCCAGACACCGGGCAGCTCACCGCGAAGGGTCTCGCCGGCGAGACGACAGATCCGTCGTGGATAGCGATACACCCCAGTCGGAAATTTCTTTATGCTGCCAACGAATCCGGAAAAGCCAGTACGGTCAGCGCATTTTCGATCGATCAGAAGACCGGCAAGCTCACTCTGCTCAACAAGCTTCCGGCACTCGGAGAGGATCCTTGCTATTTGTCGTTCGATCAAACGGGCAAATATCTTCTTGTCGCGAACTATACTTCAGGAAATGTGGTGGTCTTCCCGATCGGACCAGACGGGAGCTTGGGCGAGCACACTGCCCTCCAAACCGACCCCGGGGTTCCGGGGCCCAACACAAAGCGCCAGGATGGACCTCACGCGCACTGGATCGAACCGGCCGGCAACAATCATTTCGTCTCTGTCGCGGACTTGGGCGTTGACCGGGTTCTGTTCTACCACTTTGACGAAAGCAACGGCACGCTCTCGCCGGGTACCCCCGTCGACGAGTTTTCGGCTGCCGTCGCCCCGGGCGCCGGCCCGCGCCACGTCGCGTTCGGCAACGACAGAAAATTCATGTATGTCCTCGCCGAACTTACCTCCACCGTCACCGTTTTTGAAAATGAAGGCCACGAAAGGTTTCGCAGCGTCCAGCAGGTTTCCGCGTTGCCGAAGGATTTCCAGGGGCGCAACGACGCCGCCGAAATCGCAATTCTTCCGAATGGAAAATTTTTATACACTTCAAATCGCGGGCATGATTCGATCGCCGTTTTTGCGATTGATCCGGCCAAAGGCACGCTCACTCCGGTCGAGGACGTCGAGACCGGTGGCAAAGAGCCGCGAAATTTCGTCATCGATCCTTCCGGGCACTTTCTGCTTGCCGAAAATCAGAACTCCGACACGATCGTTGAATTCAAGATCGATCCGTCCACAGGAAAGCTGACGCAGACAGGCGCAGTCACGCGGACTCCGTCGCCCATCTGTATCGTCTTTCTGAAAAGGAAGTAATCGAATCCGGGTTCGACAAGCCGGGGCTCGTGCCGGTTCGCCTTTTCGACGAAAAGCCGTTGCGTCGGGGCCAAAGTGCGATACAATCCCCGCCGATATGGTCAAACGAAAAGCGAAGAAGCCCGCACGCCGCAAAACCTCCAAAGCGAAGTCCCTAGCCCGTAAAATGACCAAACTTCCGAAAGAAGCCGTCACCTTGGTTGTTTTATTGCGCTCGAAGGAAGGGCAGCATCTGTTGCTTGAAGCGGAAATCCGCGCCCTGCTCTCGCCGACCCGACGGGAGGAGGGATGTCTGCAATACGATCTGCATCATTCGCTCGAGCACCCCAGCCAGTTTCTCCTTCATGAGGTCTGGGCAAGCCGCGCGCATCATACGGCTCACACCAAGACGCCCCATTTCCTGCGCTGGGATGCCCGCAAAGATTCTTTGCTGGCCTCTCGCGACGTCACCTTCTGGCAACAACTCATCTAATTGCGCCTCTCGGATCTCGATCCTCCCAGCAGCAACGCAGTCCGCTTGTTAAACGACCGATTTCCCCATCCGCACGACCGGCAGCGTCAAGCCCCGAGGCAAAGGCACTTCTACCTCTTCCAGTACCGAATACCCGCGCACCCGATAGAGGGGCACCCCGGTCAGCGTGGCACCCATCTCAAACCGTCGAAATCCTTCGGCCATCGCTACGCTCTCGCACCGCTCTAATATCGTTGTCGCAATGCCTAAACGGACCCAATCCGGATCAACGAAAAACGCCCGGATCCGCGCGGCATCGGTTCGCGGGTCAAGCAACGCACTTTCCCGGTACGGCCCGTGGTCGCTACCAAAGAGTGTCTTGCGTCGGCTCCAGCCTCCGCAGGCAACAATGAACTTCCGACCGGACTCCGATTCCGTTTCCGCCGCATAGTACGTTCGATCCGCGATCAACTGCGTATCTAGGCCGAGCGCGGTTCCCAAAGCGGCATCAATCTGTTCGGCCGAATAATCCCCTTTCTGTAATACCCGTACGGAGCGCTCGATCAGCTCCCTGAGCGCTGCCGTATCTCGTTCAACCGCCAATCGCAACTCGTAGTGTCTCGCCGGATCTGGCAAACGCATTCTCCCGATGAGCGAATCTGTTCTTGCTGAACCTCAGTTTAAACCGACGGGCCCGGCCAGGTAATATCCTGGCCTCGCCCGCACCGTGACATCCCTGCGATCCACATCCACTTTTATCTCGTGATACCCGCCAAGATCCGTTCCGACCGGAGTATAGGACAGGGTGTATTGCGAATGCAGCTCCCCGCCAACCTCATCGAGCGCTTTCTCGATCGATGGATTCTTCCAGGTCCGAAGATGCGCACCGCCGGTTGCGGTTGTTGCAATCTCTAGCGGATTTTCCGTGATTTGCGCCTTCGCGTGGGTCACTGCCCAAACCGCGAGTGCCAGCAAATCAATCCCCGTAGCTCGATTGTCTTCGCTCGTGGGGGTCTGGACCGTTCCTGGAGCTGGCGGTTGCCCGAACGTTCCTTCAGGCGTTGGCTGCACCGGCCGTTTGTATTCCTGCTTCTTCGATAATCCGGCACGCGCTGATGAGATCCCTACGCTATAAATCGTGACGTTTTGAAGCTGCGCCTGCCGGAGCACTTCTCCGAGTTTCGCGTCGCTGCCCTGGTCTTCCGCTTCCGCCAGCACCAGCATCACCCTTCGCCTGCCCGGTTTGTCACGACCGGCTCCCGGCCGGCCGCTCAACAGTTCCACGCCTGCTTTCATCGCGTCATACAAGCGGATGCCGTCGCTTCCTTCCTTGAGCCGCGCCATCTTCCCCTCAATTTCGTCCGCGCTTGATGTAAAGTCCTCGAGCGTATCGACCGAATCATTAAAGCCGATGATCGCCGCTTCACTGTCCGGTCCCATCACCGCCTGTGTGAATACGATTCCTGTCCTCCGGATCTCCGGCAAAATCGTTGTCAGCCGCCCGCTGGTTTCGACCAGCAAAACAATCGACATCGGATCACTGCCGAGATCAAAGTGACTGATCTTCTGTTCGACTCCATTATCCGTAACATGAAAGTCTCGCTCTTCGAGGCTGTGGATCATCTCGCCTTTGCCGTCGCGCACCGTGACCGGAGTGCTTACCAGGATCGTTTGCAATTTGATTCGGGAAGGTGGGGGTCCGGTCTGAACAGGAACGCCGGGCTGCGGCACAATCGGCCCTTCAGGTGATTCCTGCGCGCCCGTGCGCGCGGCAGAGACGAGCAGTATCATGGCGCAACACAGCAGGCCGGAGCGGATTAGGCAACGTATGTGCACTGGCTTGTCAACAACTCTCCGTGTACTTGATTCGACGCAATCCACCCCAAAGACGTTGCCGAAGTTCGAGCGCCCTGCCTACAATCAAAGCTCGCACAACGGAGAAAGCACATGTCCAAGTCCGCTACCAAGCGCTTAAAGCCGCAGCACGCCCCGAAGGTACCTCATGAAGACACCGGTTTCATGCGCAGCACTCCCGCGCGGCCCATCCGCATCCTCGCCGAATATATTTACCCACTGGCCCAGCTCAAGAAAGAGGGGATCGGCGACACGATCGTGATGTTCGGTTCGGCCCGCATCGTGTCCCGCGAACAGGCCGCCACGCATTACGCCCGCCTGAAAGGCACAAACACCTCAAAACTCGGGCCCCCGAGGCTGAAGCTTCACCGCATGGCTCTGCGCGAGGCGCGAAGTTCGCTTGAAATGTCCGGGTATTACGAAGAAGCACGCGAGCTGGCGCATCGCCTGACCACCTGGTCGCTCTCGCTCGGCCCGCGTCCGCGGCGCTTCGTTGTCTGCTCTGGAGGCGGTCCCGGAATTATGGAAGCCGCCAATCGGGGTGCCTATGAAGCGGGTGGAAAATCGATCGGACTTTCCATCGAACTTCCGCACGAACAATTTTCCAATCCCTACATCAGTCCGGAACTCAGTTTCAATTTTCATTATTTTTTTATGCGCAAATTGTGGTTCGCGCAAATCGCCAAGGCGCTCATCGTTTTTCCCGGTGGATTCGGCACCATGGACGAACTCTGGGAAATGATGACCCTGTCGCAGACCGGCAAGATGGCCAAGAACACGCTGATCCTGATTTACGGCCGCAAATACTGGAACGAAATCATGAATTTAAAAGGTATGCTGCGCTGGGGCACGATCAATCAGGCCGACTTCGATCAATTGCAATATGCCGATACGGTCGACGAAGCCTTTGACAAGATCCGCGCGGGCCTGGAAAGATACCACATGCAGGTTGATCCCTTTTTGCAGGCGTACTGATCATTCCCGGGTGGATAAATATTTCATAGTCCGGATAATTTTTTCTGTGGGGTTTTTTTAGCTTCCGCTCCAGCCTTCTCCCGATACCTCTCCTTCGCGCTTCGATCCAGACTTTCATCGTGCAATGAGGTCATCTCGAGAAACATCGTCTGGTCGTCAGCCCCGCCAGGTACGGAAAAAGGAGAACCAATGAACTTCAACTTCAGCTCATTTTCCCTCCGCAACGCGATCGCTCTTTCGGCATTGACCGGTTCGCTGCTTCTGGCTGGCGCGACCACGGTTCGTGCGGACGACGATTGCCAGAAACGAGTAGAAAAAGCGGATCACAAACTTCATGAGGCAGCCGAACACCACGGCTGGGACAGTCCCCAGGCGGCTAAATACCGCGAAGAACTCAACGAGGCGCGCAGCTACTGCTGGGAGCACAATCACCGCTGGTGGAGTGAGGACGATCACCGCTGGCACACCGACCGCGACTGGGATGAGCACGATCACAGCCACGATCACGACCACCCGCAAAAGTAATCGGGCGTGATCGATTTCACCAAAGGGTGCAGCCCGTACTGCACCCTTTTTAATTTTCCGGCCGCCTGCTCAATCCTTTGGGACGGGCAAAAAAAGAGGGCACTCCGCGAGAGTGCCCTTCTTCATTTCAAGATGAGTTCAGAGGATCAGTGCGCTACGCCCAGGACTGTTTCCGTTTCTTCCGCCCGCATCGCTTCAAATCGCCGCTTTTCTTCCTGATCGTGCAGTAACACCACCGGTACCACTCGTAAGGAATGCTTGCAATTATGGCACTGCAGTCCTTCCCCCTGTAAATCCTGCATGAATCCATCTGTAAAGTGATATTCGGACCGTTCGCGCCGGGCTTTCTTCTGGCCTCGCGCCCCGCAATGAGGACAGTGAAACTCGATGGTGTCTTCTTGCGGATCGCGGTCCAGAGCAGCCCAACCTGTCCGGCGAATCCCTAGTGTTTCGGGTATATGCCTTTCCATGGGTTTCTCCTTTTGGCTCCACGTCCTGAAACTTCGATGCGGGAATCGCGGTTCTAGATGCATCGGTACCAACGGTGATCCCTTTCAGTCCTTTCAGAGGTTCTGACGGTTCGATCACCAGCCCACGCTTCCAGAGGAACTTGCCGTTCCCGCTGGTGTCAAACGGTAGAAGGGATGCGGAATCGTTTCCCGAACTGCGGAACGAACTGCGGGAGGAATGCCTTATGAATCTCGACGCTACCGGTGTGTCTCAAACGACGGGCTCGATCAGCAGTTGTCTTATAGAGAGTGATCCGGCAGACTGCGGTGGCCTCCGAAAACTCCATCGCCGCGCCATTACACTTTCGGTTTTTCTTCAATCGCTCGTCGTCGCCGCGCTCCTCGTTCTTCCCCTGATTGGCCAGGGCGAACGCCTTCCCGTCCGCATTTTTACCGAGCGGCCGCCGTATCGTCGTGGCGCCGATTCTCCGGATCGTCCTGGACCTGTGCCACGAAGGAATCGACCGGCCGAGCCCTGCTTATTCTGCAAGACTGCGCCCGGGCCCGGAAAAGCAGTCGTGCAACATTCGACCGGAACTCGTTCCACCCTTGACGAACCTCCGGGAATCGGGACGGATCCGCGCGGAATACCGGATGGCGTTTTAAGTGGCATCGAAGTTTCGCAACATCGTCCTCAGAAACCTTCTGGCCAGGAAGTTACCGAAATCCGTCGTTTGCAGATGGCCCAGATCGACGCGGCACGCCTCATTCACCGCGTGGAGCCGATCTATCCGGGGCTGGGTCTGCAACTGCGCCGAGAAACGCGCGTCGAACTTCACGCAATCATTTCAACGGACGGTTCGATCGAATCGCTCGAGATTCTTTCAGGTGACCCGTTGTTCTACCAATCCGCCGTCGAGGCAGTCCGTCGCTGGCGATACACTCCCACAATCTTGAACGGCCAGGCGGTCGAAATCGACACTCATATTACTGTGATCTATACGCTCAACCCGTGAACCGCAGGGCAGTAGAGCAACGTGAGGCTTACAGGGACAGGGGCTCTCCGGAATGCTCCGCAATGACTGCCCGCGACGCGTCCCGCAACCGCACCATCTCTGCCAGATGCCTGGGATCGCCCGGAGCGTAGGCACCTGCCGGATACATCGGCTGTGACACGGTGATTGTCACGACGGTCGGTCGTGGCAGAACCGTTCCATCACGCAAGAATGCCCGGGTACCCTTCAAGGAGACCGGAACGACCGGCGCGCCCGTCGTCACGGCACCGCGATATGCGCCCAGCTGAAACGGCCGCACGCCGTCCTCTGGCACAAACGTTCCTTCCGGAAAAACGAAAACCGATTCACCCTGACGCAGCACCTCTTCAATCTGATCGGCCTGTTTCAACCGTGCACTCGAATCGTGTCTGTCAAATGACAAATGACCCATCTGATTCAGAAATGTTCCAATGAACGGCATCGTATTCACTTCGCCCTTGGCCACGAAGCGGTATGGCACGCCCAGACCTAACATGAGCGGCAAGACATCAAAATAACTTGCATGATTCGACGCATACACCTTGGGACCCGGGGTATCCATAAATTCCTTGCCGATTACGGTCACGCGGATCCCGGTGAGCGCAAACAATACCTGTAAGGCTCGTGAGGTAAATCTTCCCGCCGCCCGCGGATCCTTATAAAGGCGCACCCAGCACCACGACGGAACGATCCACAGAAAAAAAACGAGAATGAAATACACCCCATACATCTTTTCCAGCCCGGCACCGATTCCCCGGAGAACGGCGCGCACCGCGTTCTTTGTAAACGTCCCGAATCCCAGTCGCGCAATTTGCAGCCACGCCGGGGCTTTCGCGGCAGACAAGGTACCCGCAATATAGAGCTGCTTTGTCTCATCGCGCCGCAATTTCCCGCTCGATGTTTTCGGAATGCTTCCCGGGGGAATCAGTTCCACGCGATCCGGTGGCAGGCCCAGTCCCTGCGATACCTGCTCGTTAATGGCAGCCGCAATCGCCGCCCGACTGGCGCTGTCGCCGGCACGTGATTCCGCAACGATGACCAGTTTTTCCGTCCCGTTCGAGTGATCCTTCAAACCGAAGGCGACCACGCAACCTTTTCGTATGCCTTCTGCGCGCGCTGCCAATTCTTCCACTTCGTGAGGATAGAGATTTCTGCCGCCCTTGATGATGATGTCCTTCACGCGCCCCGTTACATAGATCTCGCCACGGGCCTGGTAGGCCCGGTCCCCCGAATTCACCCAGGCATATTCGGTCGCGTCACAGGCGATCCCCCGCGGAAACAACTTCGCCGTCGCTTCCAGATTCTTGTAATAACCGCCGGTCGCCGATGGCCCGCGAAACCACAAGTAGCCTTCGCACCTGTCCGGCAGTTCCTGGCCGTGCTCGTTGACGATCATCACTTCGTGCTTGTCGACCGGACATCCGGAGGAGACAAAGGAAATCGTCTCGTCCCCGGTCGATTCGGTCGGCACGGCGCGCCCCTCGGTCGCAAACGTCTCTCGTTCTACGCGATCGACAAGCGGCCCGCGCAACACGGTTGTCATTGTCACCGCGAGCGAGGCCTCGGCCAATCCATAGACCGGCATCATGGCCTCCCGCCGGAATCCGTATTTGGCAAAGCGCTCATGAAAACGTTCAAGGGTTTCGGGATTGACGGGTTCAGCGCCGTTCAGCGCGGCTTTCATCGAGCTCAAGTCAACGCCTTCCATGGCTTTGTCTGACACCTTGCGCACACACAGCTCATAGGCAAAATTCGGCGCCGCGGTAATGGTTCCCTTGTGTTTGGAAATGGCCTCGAGCCATCGCTCGGGTCGGGTCAAAAACGCCAGCGGCGACATCACCACGAGCGGTACGCCGTGCAACAGCAGCGATAGCCAGGCCCCGATCAATCCCATGTCGTGATACAGCGGTAACCAGCTGATGCCTACATCCCCTGGACCCATCTCCAGCGATGTTCCGATCGCTCTCATGGTCGCCAGCAAATTTGCGTTTGTCAGAGTGACGCCTTTTGGATCACCTGTCGATCCCGACGTGTATTGCAGCAGGGCGATATCACTCCCCTTCCGTACCCTGCTTCCGCTTAAAAAAGAAGGCAGCGCACCGGGCGCCGGAGGTGGGATCTTGTCCGCTGCATCGAGCAATTTGCTCGCATCAGCAACTTCGACAAGGGTCTTCACACGCGGCTTCAGCAGTTTGGCCACGGCTTCCGCCCGCCGGAAGGTGATGAGCATACAAACTTCAGCATTATTCAGGATCGCCGATTGCCGCTCTGCATACTCTTCAATCCGGTCGGCACGAAATGGTGGATAGATCGGCACGGGAATGGCCCCGGCCAGGAGGATTCCCGCATAACAGACGAAAAACTCCCGCGACGTCGGCAGCATCAGTGACACCCGTCCGCCCGCCGGCACGCCACGCCGGGCCAGCAACTCGGCGCACTTTTGCGCAGACAGATACAGCTCCGCAAAGGTCAATGCACAGTGATGTTCGCCGTCGTCGCGATCCTCGGTGATCAGCAGATGCGTGCGCGTCGCATCATGAATGCCGCGATGCCGGATGAGTTCGACGAGGGTTTGGGCTTTTCCGATAATCGAATCCGCAGAATCCCGCAGTGTTTCGCCGGTTACGGAGTGCTCGGGTAGACGAATCTCTTCATCGTCGCCCAGTGCCGTGCCTGGCACTCTCAAGATCGCCTGAATCAATTCTTCAGGAGAGTTTGCTTCCGCGGCCAGCGTGTCCGGCAGCCGCAAGTCAAACGCGTGTTCGAGACGGGTCAGCAGTTCCACTCGCTCGAGGCTGCCCAATCCAAGATCGCGGTCCAGATTCGAGGTAACACTGAGCTCCGCTACCGCGCCGTGGCTGCCCAGTTCTTCAAGCAGTCCGCGCACCACGTCCAAAACGCGCTCCCGGACGCCTGGAACATCGAGTTGTGTGAGAGTTGTTGCCACTAGGTCGTGCCGCTTTTTCCTTTCGGCCGAACGCTCGGAGAGGCTAACACGAGGGATAGGCTTTTTCTACCACCATCCGGCGCGAGCGCCGTTCCTTTGCCGCTGATCCGAAGCGGTCGCTCTGTCCTTGTAACGCCCCCGTGCCAGCCGCCCGCGTTACCTCTGGTCGGGCGACTTACTTTGCCTTTACTCCGTAACCGACCGGCAGCAATGCCGTGCTTAAATCAACACCATTGAGGTCCGCCTTGCTCAAATCTGTTTCGCGCAGAATCGTAATCCCCATGTCCGCGCCAGTAAACTTCGCTCCGTCTACGAGCGCGTTGCGGAAATTCGCGTTTCGCAGCAGGGCTTTCTGAAAATTTGTGTTCGAAAGATCGCAGCGAAAGAATTCCACGCCGCTCGCCTGCGCTTCCTGTAAATCGGCGCCGGGCAGAACGGCTTCGGTCAGATCGGTATTCCGCAAATCCGCTTTGCGCAGGTTCGCTCCCGAAAGATCGGCCCCAGGCAGCCGCGCCCCGCGCAAATCGCATTCCGTGAGATTGGCGTTACGCAGAATCGCCCCCGCCAGGTTCGCCTTCTTCAAATCAACGCGCGACAGATCCGCTCCTTCAAGGTTCGCCCGCACTCCATCTTCTTTTCCTGCAAAAAATCGCGTGTGCGCCTCAAGAATCGCCTGGACACTTTTCCCGTTATGCTTGACACTGCCGAGTTTCCTCAGTCCCATGGTCAGTTCTTTCTCCTCCTCTGTAATCCTAAAGTCTACCGGAACTCCCGGCGGACCGATACCGGCTGTCGAGCCTGCTCCTCTGCTCTTACCTTCGTGCCTCTTCCGCGAGGCGCCTAGCTCTCGCGACCGAGCGCATTGATCTCCCGAACTTCCAAAATCGGTCCGGAGGCACCCTTCTTTGCGAGCGCAATCATCGCGCGGCCGAGTTCTTCTGTCGTCGTGATGTAGTTCGGCAGGAGCGCCTTCCACAGCGGATAGAGCGGTGCCAATCCCGTGTACAGCGCCTGATACAGCCGTGTCTTTGATTTTATTCCGTCGATTGGCTGTATAAAGCCGGGCCGCAACACGTACACGGCCTTGAAAGGTAATTTCATTAACGCATTTTCGGTTTTGCCCTTTACCCGGGCCCACATGCGCTTTCCTTTCTCCGAACTGTCGGTACCCATTCCGGAGATATATTCAAAGGTCATCCGCGGATTCAGCCGCGCGAGCGTGGTGGCCGCGGCGAGCGCATAATCAAAGGTGACGCGTTCATAGTCTATTTCTGACAGTCCGACCGACGAGACGCCGAGACAAAAGAAACACGCATCGTAGCCTTTGAGGCGGTCCTCAACCGCCGCATACAAGAGAAAATCCTTGTGCACAAGCGAGCTGAGCTTCACGTTCTTCTGGCCGGTCGCGGTTCGTCCGACCGTCAGCACCGATTCGATCTCCCCGTCCCGCAGGACCTCCCGCAACACCCCTTGCCCTACCATGCCCGTAGCCCCAAAGAGGATCACTTTCATTGTCCCTCTCTATTCAGTTGCTGCCGCTTCGTTCGATGCCGTGGCTCGCTCACGGAATATGTTAGTCTCAAAGACTAGCCGTCGCCGGGTGGAGTTGTCTTGATGCGTTTTTGGCTCGTTCTGCTGGGTGCTTTCCTCTTGCTTGCCGCAACGGCCAGCGCGCAGGTCGACGAGATTGTTGCCAACCTTGCCGGTGGCCGGGTCATCATCCAGGTTACCCGCGATGCCATTGTCTTTGCCGCGATCGACCACCCGCTCGAGGCCACGTCTGTCCCTCCCCGAGTCGCTGAGATCGACAAAGGGCACATCGCCATCTTTTTCGGTGCATCGGAATGGAAGTTACCTGCGGCTCCTGAGCCCATTCGTCTGGACCGTAATATCGAGAGCATCGCGCCCGCGCAGCATCGCTATGAAGCGCCCGGAGGTCCTGAGAGTGACCTCGAAGAAATCGGTGTGGTTTTCCTTGAAAAACTCCGTCCCCTTGCAGCCCAACTTCACCGGAAGATTGACCTGAAGCCCGACGAGCCGATCCTCGAGCTCATTCTCGTCGGCTACGCTCCTAAAAACTACGGCCCGGAAGTTTGGCTGATTGATTATCGCGTGGAGCAGAATCAACCAGGGGCGAGCGACGAGTATCTGCAGACCCATATCCTTCGCCCACGGTTTACGCAGCTCTACCCGCCCGAAAAACACGAAGCTCATACACTTGTCGAGGTTCGCTTCCCGGATACCCTCGAAGTCACTCCGCTTGCGGGCCTAATCCAAGGGGATGATCCGCGCATTGCACGCCTGCGTTCATCTGACCCGCGCTTCGCCAAGGTAATGCTGGAAATCGAGCATGGCCAGGCACAAAGATCCGCCACCCAGGACGCCGCCGATTTCCTTCGTGCCGTTGTCCCTCTGATCGCCGGAGACGCAAAATTCATCCAGGCTACCTTGGGCGAAGATTCCGGTTTTCGCTGGGTCGTTCCTCCCGATGAGCCAGTCACCAAACAACAAAAAGCCGATGACAAGAATCGCCCTCCGGACGCCCCATCTCTCCGCCGCCGTCCAGATCCGAATCATTAGGCGGAGATTCTCGCCTGATGCGGGGCGTCCGAGCCGCATCTATCGGAGCGATTCGTGTGGTCTTCGCTTCTCTCTTATCGGCCGTGTCTATCCCTCGAGCAAGGGTTCTGTCTCCCGCCGGATTTCGTCTCCGGGCCGCAAACTTCCCCCGGAGATCACCTTGCACAGCATCCCGCGTTGCCCCGTCAGCGCTTCCTGTAGTCCGGGTCGCAGTTTCTCGATCTGCTCGCACGGCTCGCACACTGCGCTCACCAGAAGTTCGACTTCACCCACGAGCACTTTCTCGCCGACTTTCAATGCGTTCACATCGAACCCTTCCGTTGTGATGTTTTCGCGAATACTCCCCGGCTCCAATCTCATTTTTCGCAGCGTCTCCGCAGGGACCAGCAGCACTTGCCGGCTCCCGTTAGGCCGCGCGTGCGCGCATCCAGCAAATCCTGCGTTTTCGATGACGCTTGCGGTTTCGAGTTCTTCCATGGGCGCGCGTCGTTTGGGCGCCCGGAAGAGGTGCAACACCCTAGCCACGGCGCCCATCTCCTGCGGCCAGACTCTGCACTGCGTGTTTTCCGATGTCGCGCCGGAAATGCATCTGATCGAAATAAATCAGCTCAGAGGCTTTGTAGGCTTTCTCGACTGCGCTCGTCAGCGTGGCACCACTCGCCGTAACTCCAAGCACGCGACCTCCTGCTGTGACGATATTGGCGCCATCCTGTTTGGTCCCCGCATGCAGAACCTTCACGTCTTCAACCTTCTCCGCTTCTGACAAGCCCGTGATCACCTTTCCGGTCTCAAATTTCCCCGGATAGCCGCCAGACGCCAGCACCACGCACGCGCTCGCACCCGGCTTCCATTCAAGCTTGTCGGGATCCAGTTTTCCCGCAGCCACGTCGGCCAGCACTTCCGCCAGATTGAAGTCCATCCGCGCCACAATCGCTTGTGTTTCAGGATCGCCCAGCCGGCAATTGAATTCGAGAACTTTCGGTCCTTGCTCGGTCAGCATCAATCCCACATAGAGAAATCCCTTGTAGCGGATGCCGTCTTGCGCCAATCCATTGAGGGTCGGCTCGACGATCTTTCGGGTAATGATCTGCCGCAGAGCTTCTGGCAACAGTTCATCGGAGGAATACGCCCCCATCCCGCCGGTGTTCGGACCCTGATTGTCGTCGAAAACGCGTTTGTGATCGCGGGTTGGTACGAGCGTTGCGTATCGTTCCCCATCCGTCAGCAAGATGAAGGACAGCTCGTCGCCCTTCAGCGTTTCTTCGAGCATGACCCGTTTGCCGCCTTCGCCCAGTTCGTTTCGCTCCATCACGCGTTCAATGAACTCTGTCGCCTCATCCGGGTCGCCAGCGAGCACGACACCTTTACCCGCGCAAAGGCCGTCGGCCTTCACGACGACGGGCCATTCCACAGCGCATAGCGCGCCGTAGGCA
This sequence comes from uncultured Acidobacteriota bacterium, assembly GCA_963831545.1. Lineage (GTDB taxonomy): Bacteria > Acidobacteriota > Terriglobia > Acidiferrales > UBA7541 > Acidiferrum. The sequence continues at coordinate 93,026 of CAWHQX010000014.1, read as the reverse complement.
TCTCCCGGCGAATCGTACGCACCGTACATCGCCGCGGTCGGAATCCGATGTCGCTGGAGGAATTCCTTTGTGAAGATCTTGCTTCCTTCAAGCTGCGCCGCTTGTTTCGTTGGCCCCACAATCGGCCACCCGCGCTGCTCGAACGCATCGACCACGCCGTGAACCAGGGGCATCTCAGGCCCCACGACGGTCAGATCAGGTCCAAGTTTTTCCGCGAGCGCCACAAGCGCCTGGACATCCCCGACATCGACGGGGATGCACTCCGCTTCACCAGCGATTCCCCCGTTCCCGGGGGCGCACCACACCTTCCTTACGCCTTCACTCTCCCCGAGCTTCCAGACGAGCGCATGTTCTCTTCCTCCGCCACCAATCACCAAGACCTTCATACTGACGTCCTTTCTTTCATCTTCTCGAACGATAGTCGCACCCCAGTACCGTGTCAAACCCTCGGTGCTCGCTACTGCCCGGAGCAAGTGTATTTACCGATACGTTATATAACTTTATAATAAGTCGAGGCTCTGATCTGCCGTCGTCCGTCTGCGGCCGGCTGTGACGGGCAAGACGAGCTGAGGTTTAGAATGCGGGGAGCGCAGATCGTGTGGTTCGGCCTGTCCGAAGTCGGTCGCTTGAGAGAAGGTCAAGCATGGGTTTGACGTGCTAGGCCGGCCGCCGCACGAAAGAAAACTCCTCGGAAAATGGCGGGTCGTGCGGAGCGTGACGCCCCTTGGAGCTAACCTGTGATATGGATTTTGACAGTTAGTTAAGCGTGGCCCATGGCGCGGATGGGTATCGTGACTCCTGCCGAGGCATCCGACGATGCAAGCATATGGCAGCGTCCATCAAAGATTCCGCCAGGATCGACGACCATGCATGGCGCATGAACTTCTCCGGTCACAACACCCTTTGGCTGAATTTCGACGCGTCCCTTTGCAAAAATAACCCCGTCAAATCGTCCCGCGATGACGATCCGATTTCCTTCAATCTGACCCTCAACCTTGGCATTCTCGCCGAGGATCACCGTCTGTTCCGAAATTATATTGCCCTTCATGTGGCCGTCAATCCGGAACGTCCCCGTGACGGTCAGCGTGCCCTCAACGGTCACACCCTGATCGATGAATCCGGTCCACTCTTCAGTTCCACTATCCTGCGAAGTTCCAGGCCACTTCCACGCCATGAAAATTTCCCCCGGTGATTCCTATTCCACTTTAGTCCTGTGTGGGATGAAGTCAATCGACGATGCTGCTTCAGTTGTCGAATGAGCGCCCTGAACGAAGGTGCAGCTACTCCATGAAATGTTCGTCAATCCTACTTCATCAGCCGATCGTAAATTCCCATCAACTGTGCATCATCATAATATTCGAGTACCAACTGGCCCGGACGTACCTTGGTCTTCTCCCGCAGCAGGACCTTTGTCCCAAGATGCCGCTGCAACTCTTCAATCGCTTCGCGAACATTCGGGTCGACGTGAACTTCGGCCGCCGCCGCTTTTGCATTCCGCGAGCGCCTGGAAGCCAAGCGCTCGATTTGCCGGACCGTCAGCCCACCGCGAGCTGCCCGTTGGGCGTAACGCATCCTCAACTGCGATTCTGCCACTGCCAAGAGAGCACGGCCGTGTCCAGCCGTTAACTTCCCCTCTTCAATCCATTCCTGAATCGTGGTTTCAAGTTTCAGCAGTCGAATCGCATTCGCCACGGTCGTGCGGTCTTTCCCGGTCCGTTCCGCAACGGTCTCCTGGGTCAACTGGAACTCGTCCATCAGCCGTTCAAACGCGCGCGCCTGTTCCATGGCGTTCAGATCTTCGCGCTGAATATTTTCGACAAGCGTCATCTCGAGCGCCAACTCGTCTGGCACATTCTTGATGATCGAGGATACTTTTCTGAGACCCGCGCGCTGCGCAGCTCTCCAGCGGCGCTCGCCAGCGATCAACTGGAACCGGTCGCCGATGGGTCTCAGAACCAAAGGTTGAATGATGCCGCTTGCTTGAATCGATCGCGCCAGCTCATCGAGCGCTTCTTCGCGAAATGTGGTCCGCGGCTGATACGGACTGGGCTCGATCAGATCAATATCGACCTCTTGTGGGCCATAGGAAATCGCAGGCGCTTGGGCCGCAGGCGTCTGGATCGGCGCGGGCGCTACTCCGGTTGCTGCTCCGCTCGAGCTTGTTGTGACAGGAACTGCAGCTTCAGGCTCCCGAATGAGCGCTCCGAGCCCCCGTCCCAAGGCGTTTCTCGGCATTGTTAATTACCTCCTGGGCCAGTTGGGTGTAACCCTCCGCGCCCTTGCTATGTATATCATAGAAAATAATAGGCTTACCAAAACTAGGCGCCTCCGCCAGACGGACGTTGCGCGGAATCAGACTCTGAAACACCTGGGCACCAAAGAAACTGCGCAAGTCCGTGGCAACCTGACGCGACAGCGTCAGCCGCTCGTCGTACATCGTCAGTACAATGCCTTCGATTTCTAGACTCGGATTCAAGGTGCGCCGAATCCGCATCAGCGTATCGAGTAGTTCCGAAACGCCTTCGAGCGCCAGATATTCGCACTGAATCGGAACAATGACCGCATCCGCAGCAACAAGTGCATTGAGTGTCAGGAGATCGAGCGCGGGCGGGCAATCAAGAATAATGAACTTGTATTTATCGCGTAACGGTTTAAGAAATCCCTGGAGTTTATATTCACGATTTTCGGCTAAAACGAGCTCTACGGCAGCCCCTGCGAGGTTTTTGTCGGCGGGGACGACATCTAAGCCTTCAACCTGCGATTTTTGAACAATCCGTTCGAAAGGCTCATTCAGGATCAGTGCATGATAAATAGTGCGGCGAGATGGATCTTTTGCGAATCCGATGGCGGCCGTTGCATTGGCCTGGGAATCACAGTCCACGAGCAATGTCGGCTGTTCAGCAGCTGCGAGGCAGGCTGCAAGATTTACTGCGGTTGTGGTTTTGCCTACTCCACCTTTTTGATTTGCAATCGCGATGACCCGGGCCAAGACGTTCCCCCAACCGTCGGAAAATAGCAGACCTGATTTGGATACGCAAGTTGTTTCACGTGGAACAGCGCAGAACGAAACGAAAAACTGTTCAAAACCATTGGTTCAGCCAGAACTGCGAGAGAGCGTCCCCTATTCCCGGCCTTAGAACGTTCCCCGGCTCTGATGGCTTTTGTAGCGCGCTCTTGATTCGGGGTCAATAACATTTGCAGGATCAATGGGATGGCTGGATATGTTCCACGTGGAACATATTCAGCGGTAATTTACACGATCGGAGTAAGGTGCGTAACATCCATCACTGGCTACACCCACCAATCGAGCCTGGTCCCGGTGAGACGTGGTGATGAACGTTCCACGTGGAACATATCGCGAACGCAAATCTGTCCTTTGATTCCGATCTTTTCATCATTTGTTCCCGTGGAACAACCGCCCTGGAGCGCAGCTATATATCAATGGACCGACTGTTCCACGTGGAACACACTCACCGGGGCGAGCGCTATAATTGTTCCACGTGGAACAGTGGGCGCAAATTCATCAACTCGGAATCCCCGTGCTACGCACACATCCGTCAGGGTGGTCCTTTGTTCCACGTGGAACAATTCGCACTCGGGAGAGGACGGAAACGCAGAGGAGTGGCAGTGGTTCCACACGGAATAGATCGTCCGCAGAAACGGTAAAACTGAAATTCAAAGCTGGGCCTGGCGATCTACTTCGAATCAACGCCTTTATTTTGTTGTTGTTACGCCGACATTTTTGGCTTTTTGGTTCCAACAAGCAGATAGCGTCGCAGGGATTGTGGCACGGCGATCGCCTCTTCCCAGTCCCAGAATTCGCACTTCCTGGCCTCATCGAGATCACGTCCCCCGATCCAGAGCACTACCTTGCCGGCGGACAGCTTGTCGGACGCCGCCCATTTAAGAAAGGGCTCGAAGTCACCGAGAGCTCTGCAGCAGACGATGTCCAGAGGGGCCAGGTCCTCGTCGAGCTCCTCGTACCTCGAAATCAGCACTCTTGAGTTCTTAAGTCCAATATCACGAATGACTTCCGCGAGAAAGGTACCCTTCTTGATGCTGGATTCGACAAGAAAGAGCTCGATTTCGGGGTAGAGTATCTTCATCGGAATCCCAGGAAAACCGGCTCCCGAGCCAATGTCGGCGAGCCGACCCGATTTTATGGGGATGGCAGCGGCGCCAAACATCGATTCGCAGAAATGGCGAACGAGGATTTCCAAGGGATCGCGGATCGCAGTCAGATTCAGCTTCTCATTCCATTGCAGCAAAATCCTTATATATTGTTGAATACAAACGACTTGTTCGTCATTTATCTGGATCGAAAAGGACTGCAATTGCTGTCGGATGGTTTCGCTCGAGAGAGCTTTTTCTGCGCCCGTGGCCATGGTGTTATTATCCTGTAAGTCTATGATTTAATTACTCTTACTCTGTCAGACCCTTCAGCAGATATCGTTTCCCAGCGACACCGGCCACCAGATCGATCGTTGCGTGCCAGATCGTGAGGGGAACAATCGTCCCCAGCAGAACCCTGAACCCGCCCAAAACCAGTCCGAACAGGGTCGTTCCCACAACACCGCTTCTGCCCTGATACGTATGAGCCAGACCGAACAATAAGGATGTGAGCAGCACCACGAGCCACGTGGGTAACCCGGCCGTCGACAGTGCCGCCATCGCAAAGCCTCGATAGAGGAATTCTTCGCAAACTCCTGCGGTGAGCGCCAAAGTGAAATAGGGAAGCATCTCCAGAAAAGACCGCGGGAGGACGCGACTTGCGAGCAAGCGGAGCGTGTCCGCGGCTGCTCCTTCTGCCGCCGCAATACGGCGAAGATTCAACCAGTGCAGACCCCCGAGTAAAACCGCTCCGAAGACACCTGGCAAGAGAGCCTTGCTCGAGCCCAGCCGGGAAAGCCCCAATTCCTCGGGAGTGAATCCTCGGGCGACTGCTCGCCACGCAACAATCGATGCGAGGAGCCACTGGAATGCGATGGTTGTGCCGTAGAGCACGATTCTTTCTTTGCTGCGGACGCGATCCTGCGCAAGAAGATGACGCAAGCGGACGCGGCCTCTCCATGGAATCACGACGAGCAGAAATGCGAAAATAAGCCAGAAGTCCCAGGGCATTTGCGATAAGAACATTATCACGGCGCTCTGGCAAGTTGTCCCGACGGCCACCTCCCGGGTGGCGACGAGCAGGAAGGCAACCGCCCCGGTATACTCTTTCTCGAAGGCGGGAGGTGCGAGTTGAGTGAAACCGTGAAGCTGACGGCCATGGTGAAAGCCGCTGGTTGCGCCGCAAAACTAAGCCCGGGCATGCTCGATTCGATCTTGCGCGGCTTGCCGCGGCCTCGCGACCTGAATGTTCTCGTCGGGTTTAATACCAACGATGATGCCGGCGTTTACAAGATCGATGAGAATCTCGCGATGGTGCAGACCGTCGATTTCTTCACTCCGATTGCCGACGACCCGTTCACCTTCGGCCAGATCGCTGCAACAAACGCGCTCAGCGATATCTACGCCATGGGGGGCAAACCAGTTTCCGCACTCTCTCTTGTGGGGTTTCCGGCAAAGGGCAAGGTCGAAATTCTCGAGCAAATCATTCGCGGTGGCCTCGACAAGATGGGCGAAGCGCAATGCAGCGTTATCGGCGGTCACTCGATCCGTAACGACGACATCATTTTTGGCTACGCCGTAACGGGACTCATCAACCCGAAGGAAATTTGGCGAAATGTCGGCGCGCACACAAATGACGTTCTGCTCTTCACCAAATCCATCGGAACCGGAGTCCTTTCAACCGCCACAAAAAATAACCGGATCGCCCAGAACGCTCAGGATGCGGCCATCCGTTCGATGACCACCTTGAATCGCGAGGCCGCGCGGGCTCTACGTTCGCTTGAGATCGAGACCAATACGCAGTGCGTTCACGCGGTAACCGATGTGACGGGGTTCAGCCTGCTCGGACACGCCAGAGAAATGGCGCTCGGCGATCCCCTGAATGGGTTAGAACCGGTATCCTTTGAAATCTCCTGTATGGCCGTGCCTGTCTTGCCCGGAGCGCTAGAAGCGGTTCGTGACGGCATGATTCCCGGTGGACTCAACAATAACCGCGATTTCATTGGCGATTGCGTCGCGTTTGCGGAGGGCATTCCCGAAGAAAACCGTGCGCTTCTGTTTGATCCGCAGACTGCAGGCGGGTTGCTCGTCGCCGTCGCTCCAGATTTTGCAGAACGAGCGATCGAGCTTTTTCTGAGCGAGGGCATCACCGCCGCAAGAATTGGCCGCGTTCTTCGAAAGACGTCACCACTGATTTCCGTAATCTGAGCTTGAACCTCTGAAGGATCCATGGACACGATCACGCACGGTATCGCAGGCGCGCTCATTGCGAAAGCAGCATGTAACGGCGACGATCTGTTTCCGCTGACACCTGTCACCAAGCGTCGGGTCATCACCTGGTCCCTGATGTTGGCTGCCATTTTTCCGGACAGCGATGTTGTCCGCGATCTCTTCTCGAAAGACCAACTGCTGATGCTCACCTGGCATCGCAGCATCACGCACTCGCTCGTTTGCCTTCCGATCTGGACGCTTCTTCTCGCCGCACTCACCTTTCAGGTTGCGAGGTGGAGAAAATGGAATGCGCCTTCGTTCCTGGCGCTCTGTGCTATCTGGGGCGTTGGCATCGCGAGCCACATTGTTCTCGATCTGCTCACTACCTTCGGGACCATGATCTGGTCTCCCATCGACTGGGGACGGCCCGCCTGGGACATTCTCTTCATCATCGACTTCACGTTCACGGCCATTCTTCTCGTTCCGCAGCTGCTCGCCTGGATTTTTGAAGATCCGGTCCGCTTGCGACAGCGTGCGCTAACCATGGCGCTCGTCTTCATTCCCGCTCCGTTCCTGGTCTCCCGGCTTGCGCAAATTGCCGGCGCGCCGATTTCTGTCGGTGCCACCATTTTCACGACGGTCGTCGTGGCTGCGCTGTTCCTCGGGCCGGTCGTGGGCGGTCGAGGCATTGAACTCTCCTACGCTTCCTGGAATCGTGCCGGGCTGGTCCTTTCCGTCATGTATTTGCTCGTCGCACTCTTCGCTCACCATGTGGCCCTCGGACGCGTCAGGGAGTTTGCGAGGCGCGAAAATATCGACGTCAATTCGATCGGCGCACTTCCGCTGCCCCCTTCGCTTGTTCACTGGGATGGTCTTGTCCGTGCTTCCCGCGGCGTCTACGAATTGCGCATGGATCTTTCGGAAAATCTGCTGGGCACCGGCGAGACAAATCCTGAAGTCTTCGAGCACAAATACTATCCCGACGCATTCCCCAATCAGTTCATCGAGGAGGCGCGAGCCTTGCCCGAAGTTCAAAAAGTCATGTGGTTCGCACGATTTCCGGTTACGCGTTTTCACAAAGAGGGCACGGACGCGATTGTTGAAATCTCCGATCTTCGCTTTCCGCAAACGCGTCGCGACCGTGCAGCGTCATTCACCTACCGCATTCGCTTTTCAACGGACGGGACCGTGCTCTCGCAGGGGTGGGTAACACGCTAGGCAAAGGTCACAGACGGAGATGTGTTCTGGGTTACGGGCGGGAAGTTCCGGGTTTGGCGATTCGCCGGGATTTAAGTTTCGTTTTCTCTACCGCTTGGGTCCGGGATCGCTCTTGACCGGATGGATCACCACCTGTCGTTCTTCGCCCGCGCCGACACTTTCCGTCCGTATCCCGGGCATGTCTTTCAGCGCAAGGTGGACAATACGTCGTTCGCGTGAAGACATCGGATTTAGCGTAAAAGCCTGCTTCGAAGTTCCGACCCGTTCGGCAGCCACTTTCGCTGTCATCTTGAGCTCTTCAAATCGCAACGCGCGGTATCCGCCACTATCGAGATGGATCTTGTCGTGAAAGGAAGGCTCAAGTCCGAGGGCGCGAAACATGAGATGTTCGAGCGCCTTCAATACCTCCGCATTGCGAGCCAGCAACAGTTCGCGGTCCTTACCGTCGAGGTCCGCCAGTATTTCGGCCTCATTTGGTTCCGCCGTATCGACCATGCGCAGCTTGAGGTGCAGATCAAATTTACTGCTTCGCACAATCGTTTCAAGGAAGGTGCGAACCGCCTCAGCAGCTCGAACACGATCGAGTTTTCCCTCGTGAATCAGTTCTTTTGTCATCGTCGTTTAACCACAGGACCCACAGGCATGTAGAGGCTCACGCCCGATCCATCTACGTACCAACGGCATCCTTACTTCTTTGCGTTTGCGCGCGCAAGCTTCGCCGGGGCGGGGAGCGGATGGGTCCTGTTGAGATACCACTGCTGCAGGATACCCACCAGACTGCTGGTCAGAATATACAACGCTAAACCGCTTGAAAACGGAAAAACGACGAACATAATCGCAAAGCTGATGGGCATGATCTTCATCATCTGCGCTTGCTGCGGATCGGTTGTGGTCATGGGCGTCATCTTCGAAACAAGGTACATGGTCACGCCCACGACCACCGGCAGGATATAATAAGGATCCGCAGAAGCCAGGTCATGGATCCACAGCCAGCTCGCATGCCGTAATTCGATTGCGCCACGCAGGGCGGTATTCAAACCAAACCAGATCGGCATCTGCAGGAACATCTGGAAGCACCCGCCGACCGGATTGATTCCTTCGCGCTGATAGATGGCCATGACTTCCTTGTTCATTTCGGCCTTGCGCGGATCATTCAACTTGTATTTCTTATATTTTTCCTGGATCTGCTTGATTTCCGGCCCCACCCGTTGCATTTTCATCGTGGTTTTGTAGCTCGAAATGCGCAGCGGGAACAGCAACATGTTGATCACTAAGGTCAGAACAACGATCGTCCATCCCCAGTTCGGGATGTATTTGTGGAGCCATTTGAGGCCGTGAAAGAGCGGATCGGCAATGAATTCCATCCATCCAAAGGAGACGAGCGAATTGAGCGGCGGGTGCATCGCCTTCAGATCATCGTAGTCCTTGGGCCCTACATAGACACGCAGCTCCATGGGCTCCGCCGACGTTGCGGTTGCGACTTCCGGGATCGGTTCAGACTGTTCCTTGTCCTTCACCTTGCGTTCTGACCACACCTTCCAGTAGCGCGTTTCAAGCGGTGTGGTCATGGCACTCTGCGGGGCCAGAAACGTGGCCGTGAAGTATCGATCTTCAATACCGGTGAACGTTTTTCCGCCCTGCCAGACATTTCCCCACTTTTCCGGGCTGTCAAGCTTCTTGGCCAGAAACGTGGAGAGCTTTCCGTTTTCGCTATAAAAGGTGTTGATTGTTGTCGCGGGCGCAGGATCAGTCACTGTCCAATCGCCAAACCATCCGCGCCATGCCAGGCCGGACAACACACGTGAACCGTTGTTGCTCGACGTTGTTTGAACGTTAACAACATAGGTCCCGTCAAAATGAAAGGTTTTGGTAATTTCCAGATGGCCGTCGCTGAACGTGAATTTCAGGTCCGGACCGCCTTCGCCCGTAACCTTGTAGAGTGAGGTGTTGGCGGTTTTTTCAAGTTGCGGGTCGTCCAAGATCAGCGAAAAGGGCCACCGCTCCGCTTCATGCTGAAGTCCCGGGTTGACGAGGTCCAGCACCCGCTGCTGTGACTTTCCCTTGTCGTCCTTGAAATCGTCCTTGTACTTTTTCAGTTGCCAGCTCTTCACCATTGCGCCGCGATTTGAGAACTCCACACGATAGAGTGCGTTCTCGACGACGACAGTTCGTTCCTCTGAATCTGCAATGACCGGAATGGAGGAAGGGGCTGCGGTTGAAGCGGGCGCCGCCGTAACCGTCGCAGGAGTTTTTGTGCCGGAGGGAGTGCCGGGATTTGATGCGGCAGGGCTCGGTGTTCCGGTCGCCACGGGCTGATTCACTGACGGCTGATTGACCGGTGGCTTTGGCCCGAAGTATTTCGTCCAGCCGAGGAATACGATCATCGACAGTAACGACGCGACGAGAATGCGCATCTCTGGCGTGAACTTGTCTTTCTTTCCACCGACTGGCGGCAAGGGAGTCATCGGTGGAGTACTCAAGAGCGTGCCCCGCGTGTCTCGGAATGATTTCCGCATTGGCAATTCGTGTGCATCGTTTCCCATTTCTCCGGAACCGGATCAAATCCAAACTTTCGCGACAACGGCTGGCAGCGCAGCAAACGCTTCACACCCAGCCAGATTCCTCGCGTAACCCCAAACCGTTCGATCGCCTCGTACATGTAGCGTGAGCAGGTCGGTTCAAACCGGCAGCTGCCTGCAAAGAGTATCGACAGGTACGACTTGTAAAAACTCAGCAGGAAAAGAGCAGCCCGTACGCCGACGCTCTCCGCGCGCTCGGCTTCGAGATGATTTGGCAAGGGATCGACCGAGGGGCTCACAGATTTTTCACCACACGCAACAGATCCTCCGCGAGCAGAGGCAGAGATGCCTTGGCCACCGAACTCTTTGGGTGCATCACGAAGTCCCATCCTGCGGGTATCTCCTGGCGGTGGCAGCGGACCATCTCGCGCAATCGGCGTCGTATGCGGTTTCGCACCACGGCGCCTCCCAATGCTTTTTTGATGCTGAAACCGAAGCGGCTCAGCGGCAGTTCATTGGGGCGAACGAAGATGGTGAAATGCGAACTGGATCGGCGTTTTCCGGCGCGATAAACCGCATCGTATTCACTGCGTCGCACCAGCCGCGCTTCGCGCGGAAACTTCTGAAGGTCCTTCATCGGGATTCGTCCCGGCGTCCCAACCCGGCGCTAGGGTATGAGTGTATGACGGCCCTTCTTGCGGCGGGCTGCAAGCACTTTGCGGCCACCCTTGGTCTTCATGCGCGAACGGAATCCGTGAGTCTTGGCGCGGCGGCGCTTCCGCGGTTGAAATGTACGCTTTGGCAAAACAATTCTCCTTAGTTAGTTCCGAAACGGCCGATAAAGTCCGGGTGTACTGGCAGATCTTGAGTCAACGACAACATGCCTTGCGATCGATTTCCGGCCAGTCGCGGCCATTATCGCGCGAAGTCACTTCGCCGCCCGGTCCATCCCCGATTTACGCGATGACCTCGGGTTCGTTTTCGTCAAGCCCGTTGTCCGTTTTTCGGCAGCTCTTCGAATCTATAAGTGTACTTGCCACCGCCACTTAGGGTCAAGAAAAGGTGAGAGTAGCTTTTGGGAATTTGGACTCTATTCGGGAGATTCGCGGGTTTCAAAGCGGACTGCCCGTGGTAGCATCGACCCCATGATGTTCCCCGCTGCAGTACCTGAGATTCCGGCGGCCAACGTTCTGAACGCCGCTGCCTATTACGTTAAGACGTTGGGCTTCACCTTCGATTGGGGCGATGAGGAAGGTGGCATTGGCGGCGTCTCGAGGGGCAATTGCAGACTGTTTATCACAAATCAATCCTTCCGGGAGTCTAGCGGCAACGCAGGTCCTGTCCTGATCTGGCTCAATCTCGCGAGCAAGGCCGAGGTTGACGAACTTTTCGCCGAGTGGAAGGCCTCGGGCGCGAAGATCGTCTCCGAACCCCAGGACAAACCGTGGAAGCTGCGCGAGTTTACGGCCGCCGATCTTGATGGCAACCTCGTTCGTGTGTTCTATGACTTCAGGTCCCGCACGTAGCCGAACGTCGTCATTTACCTGAGCACTTCGGCTAGAATGAAACCTATGAAACTCACGGGGAATACGATTCTGATCACCGGCGGCGGCTCCGGCATCGGGCGCGGCCTCGCCACCCAATTTCACAAACTGGGCAATCAAGTCATCATCGCGGGCCGGAGGAAAAGCGCACTGGAAGAAACGGTTGCCGCGAACCCGGGGATGAAGGCCGCGGTGCTCGATATTTTGGAGGCGGGAGCCATCCGCTCGTTTGCGGCACAGATCGCGAGCGACTATCCCGCACTGAACGTGCTCGTCAACAATGCGGGCATCATGCGGATCGAAAATCTGCAGAAACAGCGGAGCGATCTCGGGGATGCGGAAGCAATCGTAACGACGAACCTACTCGGACCGATTCGTTTGACGGCCGCATTGCTCCCTATTCTCGCCACGCAGCCGGCGGCCGTCGTCATGAACGTTTCTTCCGGCCTGGCCTTTGTTCCGCTACACACCACGCCCACGTACTGCGCGACCAAAGCCGCTCTTCATTCCTATACACAATCACTTCGCCATCAACTCCGGTCGACGCAGATCGATGTCGTCGAACTGATCCCTCCCTATGTCGCGACCGACTTGCTTGATGGCAGAGATGACCCGCGTGCCATGCCGCTCGCGCAGTTCATCGACGAAGTCATGGCCATCCTCAAAGCGCAGCCCGACGTAAAGGAAATCTGCGTCGAAAATGTGAAGGGTCTTCGCCTGGCCTCAGAGAAAGGTGTTTACGAGAACATTTTTAACGGCCTGAACGCTTCGGCCGTCCACATGCTCGATCCATCGACCTGAACTTCCGCGCGGCCGCGATTTCTCGCGAACTGCCGGTTACTCGTTTACGATCACGAGCGCAAACCCGTCGTATCCCTTTTCACCCACCGTCTGAATTTCCGTGGCACTTGCTCGTCTTTCGTTTTTGAGCATGTCGTTGAAGCGCCGGACGCCTTGAATGTTCGGGTCTTCGTTTGTGGGGTCGAGCACTTGGCCATCACGGATGATGTTATCGACGATGATGGTCGTTCCGGGACGCGACAATTTCAGGGCCCATTCAAAGTAAGCAGGGATGTTGCCTTTGTCGGCGTCGATAAAGATGAGGTCGAACGGGCCGAGTCCTTCTGCAGCAAGCGTCGGTAAGGAATCGAGCGCATTCCCCAGTCGGAGGTCAATGACGTTTGCGAGGCCGGCCCGTTCAAAATTCTTGCTGGCGACAGCCGCGTGCCGGGGATCGAGCTCGAGCGTGACGACCCTGCCTCCGGCAGGCAACGCTCGCGCCATCCAGATCGTGCTATAGCCTCCGAGCGTCCCGATCTCCATAATTTTCCGCGCGCCACACATCCGCGTCAAAAGGTGCAGCAACTTTCCCTGTGTCGGTGAAACCGCAATCACCGGTAACCCGGCATCGACCGCATTCTGTAGTGCCTCGGTCAGCACTGCGTCTTCGGACAATAGATTTTCTTTAATATATGTGTCGACCGCCGTCCACAGTTCCTGGGTCATCAACCGGTACCTCTCTTATTTTTGACAGACTGTAAGGATCGTTCCTCGTTCTGCTAGCCAATCGTGCAAGCTCAAAAACCTGATCTCCCTTCCCGCGTCAGGTTTCGTGTCCGTGTCAGAGTCAGAATCGCCACCCGTATCCGAGCATGAATTCAATGCTGTGCTTCAGGCTACCGCCCGGATACTCGGTCGCGACGCCATTTACCTCGACCGTGCGATCGCCGTAGAAAACGTGCGTGTCGCCCGCTTCGAACCTGAACGTGCTCCGCTCGCCCGGATAAAATTCGACGATTCCTCCCAAATCGAGCACAACGTTTGTCGAACGGCCGTAGGTATACGACGGCGCTCCGTTGCCGGTAGTACTGCTCCGTATGGCCTGCGAATAGCTGTTGAATCCGGGCCGGATTTTTCCAAAAAATCCGTAATGATTGCGCCGGATTCCTCCTTTTACCCCAAACAGTCCCTGCAGGATTTCGCCTCCGTCGTGCGGGCCACCGGTCGAGTGGCTTTCGGGGAAAAACAGTACATCGCTATCAAGATAAAACACGCCCCAAAGCCGGTAGGAGGCAAATCCTCCGAGTCCAAGATCCGTACGCACACCGTTCAGCGATCCTTCGCGCACGCTCATCAGTGTGCTGAAAAGCGGACCAAACTCCCAGTTTCCGGAAACCCGCGTCTCCGGCGGATTATCGCGCAATGCGCCCGGTCTGTAGGCTACACCGAAGCTCAGCCGTGTGGTGTCCTCGATCTTTCCGATGGCAAGACCCGCCTCACCCTTCACACCGGTGAAACTTTCATTTGCGACACGGTATGGATTTCCCGAGATATCTGCCCGGAGTACCCAGCGCGGTGAGAGGTAATATTCAAGGCCGCCCCCAAGATTCAGTACAAAATAGGTCGGCGCGATTGTCTGACTCCTGAAGTCGTAGACACCGTTGAAGTGGAGCAGCCCGGGCCGGATCAAACCAAATACGGACAGCCGGCGGGTCTCGATGACCTTCGCGCGCAGACCAAACACGGCCTCGAGCGTCTGGCCGCCCTGCACCAGAAATTCTGGCGCCGCGTGTTCCGGGAAATAATCGACTTCGGTTTCAAACGCCAGGCGTCGATTGAAATTCCAATCAAACCGCGCGCCAAAACCGGGAAAATTCTTGCCTCCGCCGCCGACGGGCGTTTGCCGAATCGTGCTGAATTCTCCGCCCATCTCAAACTTCGAGGTCTGGCTCTGCGCAGAGCAAGTGGCAGAGCCAACGAGCAGCGCCAAGACGAGCAACGTAGATCGCGGGACCGGTCTAGGCTGTCTTGCGATATTCATCGAAAGCCGCCAGGTATCGGTCTACATCTTTCTGCAGCAGGTAGTACGGAGTAGACTGGCGGATCTTTGAAGGCTGCGCTCCGCGAATCCTGATTTTTTTCTCCTTCCACAGCCACAGCTCGAAGTCTGGCATTTTTACCGGAGCCACGGTTACCGTCGTGATGCCGCAGCGCATCGCCGGATCAGGCGAAGTCCAGCTCACCGCTCCCCGCGCCATCATCTCCTTCAGAATGTAGTCGGCCATCTGCCGGTGGCGTTTTTCGATACGCTCCATGCCAATCTGATTCGCAAATTCTGTTGAGGCCCGCAATCCGCACAGTGCTGGAACATTCGAACTGCCGATACGCTGGAAGCGTTCCGCACGGATTTTCTTGTCGTCCCAGCCTTCGGTCGCAATCGTGCTCCACAGGCGGTCGATCTGATCCTCGCGCACATACAGGAAACCCGTTCCTTTCGGTGCTTGCAGCCACTTGTGCGGACTCGAGGAATAAAAATCGCAGCCGATCCCCTGAATGTCGAGTTTCATCATTCCCGGCACGTGCGCACCATCGACCGCACAGAGAATTCCCTTCGAACGCGCGAGTGCCGCCAGATCCTTTGCGGGAAGTACAACGCCTGTAACCGTGCTGATGTGACTGAAGAAAATGACCCGGGTGCGTGGGGTGATGGCGTCGTGAAATAGGTTCAGAACCGTCGCCGCGTCATTCACCGGTTTGGGCAGCGTTACTTTCTTCACCACGATGCCGTACCGTTTCGCCCGTAAATTCCATGGCTGTTCGCCGCCTGGATGCTCCTGATCGGTCATCAGGACTTCATCGCCCGCTTTAAGGTCGATTCCGTTTGCGATATAGCTGTTCGCTTCCGTTGCATTCCGCACCAGTGCCAGTTCATCTCGCGTGCATCCGACAAATTGTGCCAGCGGATCACGAAACTGATTCCACTTCGCATAGCCCCAGATCGGATAATCCTCAGGGTCGCTCTCATTGAGCCGCTCGGAATCTCGATATCCATCAAATACGGAACGGAGAACGGGCGCAGGCGACGATCCGACCGTGCCGTTATTCAAATACACCTCGTCTTCCGGAATCAGGAATTGCTTGCGGATCTCGGTCCAGTACGCCTCTTCATTCTTTTCATAGAGTGAACTGTCGGGAAGCTTGTCGGGTGCCTGGCCCAGGATGTCCTTGCACACCGCCGGGAAGTTCACCCCCGCTCCACCGAGCGCCGCCACCCCCGCAAACGAAGAGAGAAACTCTCGCCGGTCGACCATTTTCTCGCTCACCTCACCCGGGGATTCTATCTTGAATCCGGGAAGCCAGGTGCAATTCCCTGCCTGAATGTTCGCGTCTGAGACGGCCGTAGGGAAGCCGTTCGCCGCCTGCTCGGGCGTCACGCTCGCTTTCTACGTCAGGTCCGCTACGATAACAGACGAGGTGAGCTGGCATGCTGACAAGACCGCGCTGGTTGCTGCATCTTGAAGGCGCTGCGACGCTCGCGCTCGCGGCATACATCTATCGTTCCTGTCACTTTCGAGGGTGGCTGTTTGCCCTGTACTTCCTCGGACCTGATCTTGCAATGCTTGCTTATCTGAAGAATGCGACATGGGGTGCCCGTTCGTACAATTTTGTCCATACACTCACGATTCCGGTTCTGCTGCTCGTTGTTTCTCGCCTGCTGCCGGGAGATCCCTATCTGCCCTACGCCTTGATCTGGATTTCGCACATTGGCTTTGATCGCATGCTCGGCTACGGGCTGAAGTACCCTACTGTCTTTAAAGATACGCACCTGCAGCACGTCTAAGCGGGTCCGGGTTGGGAGTCCGGACCCAGGCGAGCTTCCGGGTGGCGACACAACCCCTCGCCACAGGTACAATAGAGAAAATGACCAAAGGCAGGAACATTTGTGTTTGAGAATCTGACCGATCGGCTGCAACGGACGTTCAAGAATCTGCGCGGGCAGGGCAAGCTCACCGACGAGCACCTGGATGCGGCGCTGGCTGAAATACGCGAAGCGTTGCTGGAAGGCGACGTCAACGTCGGTGTCGCAGACGAGCTGCTCGCGAATATCAAGGCGAAGGGCCTCGGCACTGAGGTCATGCTGCAGCTTTCGCCCGATCAGCAGGTCATCAAGATTGTCCGCGACGAACTGCTCAATTTACTTGGCAAGCATGCCAAACCGCTGTTTGCCTCGCGCCCTCCGTCGGTCTGGATGATCGTTGGCCTGCAGGGTTCGGGCAAGACGACCACGACGGGAAAACTCGCGAAGTGGCTAACGCAGCACGGCCACCGGCCCATTGTCGTTTCAACGGACATCTACCGTCCCGCCGCACGCGAGCAGCTTTCGCAGGTGGCAAAGTCCATCGGAATCTCTGTCTGGCCGGCCGCTGGCACGGACAAACCGCTTGAAATTGTGCGCGGAGCGATCAAGGAAGCGAAGCTCTCAGCGAGCGATGTCGTGCTGGTGGACACCGCGGGCCGCCTGCACATCGACGATGAGCTGATGAACGAGCTCAGCACACTCAAAAAGGAATTGCAGCCGAGCGAGATGCTGTTTATCGCAGACGCGATGGTCGGCCAGGACGCGGTCCGTTCGGCAGGCGAGTTCCACAAGCGACTCGGTCTGACTGGCGTCATTCTCACAAAATTGGACGGCGATGCGCGCGGTGGCGCGGCGCTTTCGATCGGCAAGGTCACCGGAGCACCGGTAAAATTTGTCGGCCTTGGCGAAAAATATGATGCGCTCGAAGGGTTCTACCCGGAGCGCATTGTGTCGCGCGTGCTCGGCATGGGCGACATTCTGTCGCTCATTGAAAAGGCGGAAGGCGCGTTTGACAAGAAAGCGGCGATGGAACTCGAGCGCAAGCTGCGCAAGGAAGAGTTCACGCTTGAAGATTTCCGCGACCAGTTGAAGCAGATCCGCAAGATGGGACCGCTCGAGCAACTCGTCGATATGCTGCCCAAAATTGGCCCGTTGCAGAATATGCCCAAGGACGCTCAGGTCGATGAAAAGAAACTGAAGCAGGTTGAAGCGATCATCAACTCCATGACCAACGAAGAGCGCCGCGATCATAACGTGATTGACGGCAAGCGCAGGAAGCGGATCGCCAAGGGCAGCGGCACTTCCGTTCAGGATGTAAACCAGGTTGTAAAGCAGTACCTGCAGATGCGCACCATGATGAAGCAATACGGGGCGCTCGCAGCCCGCGCAAAAATGAAGGGCCTCGGCAAACTCGCAGGTCTCGGCTAGGTGTGCGAAAAATCCGCCTGTCACTGCGCGGCAAAGACGATTCCGGCCATTGTTTCGGCAAGTTCGCGGGGCGAGGTGTCGGTACGGTTGCTCAGAATAATGATGGTGAGATGGTCCTTGAAATAGCGCTCGTTGGTTGAGCGAAAGCCCACGGACTCGCCGTCGTGATACTCGCGTAGATGCCCCTTGTAGGGATCGAGGAACCAGCCAAACCCGTATTCGATCACCCGGTCGTCGTCCTGGTTCTTGTTTTTAGGCCAGTAATAGGGTGTTCCCTCTGCCGTTTTTGCCGGTGTCCAGGCGAGCGCCATTTCGCCCGCGCCGAGCAGTGTGTGGTTCGCCAGGGCCTCATCCCACTTCGCGAGATCCAGGACGTTTGAATAGATTCCTCCGTCTCCCTCTGTGCCCGAGGTTGAACTCTGATCCGTCACTTTAAAGCCGTCTCCTTCTTTGGTGTGACCGTATGCGCGGTTCACAACGTCATTCGTGTTCTTGACGTAGACGAGTGTCGTTTTCATGCCCAGTGGCGAAAAAATCCGCTTTTGCAGGAATTCGGCGTAAGACATTCCCGAAGTTTTTGCAACGATCAACCCCAGAACCACATATCCCGAATTGCTGTACTCCCACTTTGTTCCTGGCGGAAAGACGCCACTTGTTTGTCCTTTGAGGAGAGCCAGCACTTCAGCATCCGTGATCTGCCGCTCAGCCGACCACTTCGTCCCGTGTGCTTTTCCCTCCGCTTCCATCAGATCCTCGTAGTCCCTGAGACCGGAGGTGTGCGTCAGCAGCTCGCGCACGGTGATCGACCTGCCATATGGCGGAAAATCCGGCCAGAGATCGGTCAGATGGTCCTCATACCGGAGTTTTCCGTCCTTGACCAGAAGCATAATCGCCATTGCCGTAAACTGCTTCGTGACGCTGGCCAGCCTGAAATTGGTATCCGGCTCGATCTTTCCGGGTTTGCCAAATTCACGAACCCCGTACCCTTTGAGCAGAATGGTCTCAGCACCCTGTTTCACCAGCACCGCAAACCCGGGATCCTCGGGCCTGCTGCTCGCGAGCATCAGTCGGTCGATTTCCTTCCGCGGCGAGGCACGATTGGCAGAATCAGCACCAGACGATCCGGCCGCCGCTACCCAACCTGCAAAGATAAGCACAAGGAGACTGTCCCAGCTGGCTCGCATGGCACTCCTTTAGGTAAGATGGCAGCTTACCACCGGACTCACCCGTTTATCTGGCTGTAACGGAGTTCAAGGCATCCTCTCCACCAACACAAGGATGAATATGCCTAAGACAGGCCTCAAGGATCCGCGCCTCTATCTCAACCGCCATCTGCAGTGGATGGCCTTTAACCAGCGTGTCCTTGAAGAAGCCCGCGACCACAGCAATCCGTTGCTCGAACGGGTCAAATTCCTGGCCATCACCGCCAATAACCTCGATGAATTTGTCGAAGTCCGGGTCGCCAGTTTTCTGCAAAAAATCGAGCATGGCTCGCAAAACATCAGTCCCGACGGCCACACGCCATCGGAAGAGCTCGAACAGGTTTCGGCCGCGATGCATGTGTTTGTCAGGGACCAGTACAAATGCTGGAACGAAGAACTGGTTCCGCAGCTCGCGAAACACGGAATCCGTGTATTGGCGGTCGATCAGCTGCATGACAAGGCGGCGAAAATTGCCAAAGCGTTTTACGATCGCCGCGTTTATCCCATGCTGACGCCTGTCACGGTTGACCCTTCGCATCCTTTTCCTCATGTATTGAACAAGGCGCTGTGCATCGCGTTCCTGCTGCGCCGCCGCCGAAGCCGGAGTGAAGCTCCTTTTTTTGGCGTGCTGACAGTACCGCGCGCCTTGCCGCGTTTGCTCCGGGTGCCAAACGGCGACGCCAACATTCACTACGTTTTTCTGCAGGACCTGATCTCCGAGTACGCCGAAAAACTGTATCGCGGTTACGAAATTCTGGCCTCTGCTCCCTTTCGCATCACCCGAAACAGCAACCTGTATCTCGAAGAGGAAGAAGCGCGTACGCTGCTTGAAGCGATTGACTCGCAGGTGGCGCAACGCCGCAAGGGCGACGCCGTGCGTCTGGAGATCGAAGCTGGCGCTCATCCGGAAATTATCAACCGTCTGGTCTCGACCTTTGATCTGGACGAATCGCTGGTATTTCGCGTTCCCGGTGTCGTCAATTTGCAGCGCCTTTTCCAGCTGTACGATGAAACCCCGCGGGCGGACCTGAAGTATCCGAAATTCACTCCCCGGCAGATCCACATCGGTCATGATGCCGACAGCCTGTTTGAAACACTGCGTCGTGGCGATGTTTTGCTTCATCATCCCTACGACTCCTATGATCCTGTTGTGAATTTTCTGCGGACCGCTGCGCATGATCCGCGGGTCTTGTCGATGAAGCAGACCCTCTACCGGACCAACTCCGATTCGCCCGTGGCCCATGCGCTGCTTGAAGCGGCTGGAAAAAAAGAAGTCACCGTTGTCGTTGAGTTAAAAGCGAGCTTTGACGAAGCCACCAACATTCGCTGGGCGCGAAGCTTTGAAGATGCCGGCGTACAGGTCTTTCACGGTGTGGTCGGATTGAAGACCCATGCCAAACTCGCCCTGGTCGTGCGCAACGATCCCGATGGCAAGATCCGCCGCTACGCGCATCTCGGCACGGGAAACTACAATCCGTCGACGGCGCGGTTCTACAGCGACCTCAGCTTTTTTACGAGTAATCCCGGGATCACCTCTGCCGTAAACGATGTGTTCAACTACCTGACCGCCTACGCGGAAAAACCTCACTACCGGCCCCTGATGGTCGCTCCAAAAGATCTGGCGAAGACCTGCTTCGCGCTGATCGAGCGCGAGACCCGGCACGCCAAACGCGGCCGTCCCGCACGCATCATCGCCAAATGTAACGCCATCGTCGATCCGCCGGTGGTCCGGGCGCTCTACAGGGCTTCGCAAGCCGGAGTCCATATTGACCTGATTGTACGCGGGCAGTGCACGCTCGTTCCCGGGTTGCGCGGCATCAGCAGCCGAATCCACGTGCGCAGCATTGTCGGCCGGTTTCTTGAGCACAGCCGTATCTTCTATTTCGAAAACGGAGGGAATCCTGAAATCTACCTGGGCAGCGCCGATTGGATGCCGCGTAACCTCTATGAACGCGTCGAAGTTCTTTTTCCCGTCCGGGATCCCCTATTAATGGAGCGGATTGTCAAAGAGATTCTGCCTGCCTATCTGGCAGACAACCGCAAAGCGAGAATCCTCGGTTCGGACGGCATTTACCGGAGAGTGCCTCGTCCGGAACGCGCCAAAGGCTTTTCCGTGCAGCAACACCTGATGGACCTGGCAAGCATTCCGGTGAACGGTTCGGGCACGTCACCCGAGGCCGGTGCCAAGGTGTCTTATGCGAGCGAGCAAGCGGTAACCTCCCTTTCCGATTCCGCGGTAAACTCTGACCTCGAATTACAGGACTCACTGAATGCAACCGTATGATCTTGTTGTGATCGGCTCCGGACCCGGCGGCCAGAGAGCCGCCATTCAGGCAGCAAAAGCAGGAAAGCGCGCGGCCGTTGTCGAGAAACAGAGCATGATCGGCGGCGTGTGCATCAACACCGGAACCATTCCGAGCAAGACGATGCGCGAAGCCGTTCTGCACCTTTCCGGATTTTACGACCAGGCTTTTTACGGGGCGAATTATCATCCGAAAGAAAGCATCACCATGAACGATCTTTTCTTTCGCGTGAATCGCGTCATCGAAAACGAAGCGGCCGTTCTCCAGGATCAACTTCGCAGGAATGGAATCGACCTCTATCACGGCATTGGTGCCTTCACCGATCCTCATCACATCCGCGTCGAAAACACGACCGGCTACAGCGAACTCGAAGCGCAGTTCATTGTCATCGCTACCGGCACAAAACCCGCTACCAATCCAAAAGTTCACATCAACGGCAGGAACATCGTCAATAGTGACCAGATCCTGTCGATGCCCGCGATTCCGAAAGTCCTGATTGTGGTCGGTGGTGGCGTCATCGGTGTCGAATACGCCTGCATGTTCGCAACACTGGGCGTCCGCGTCATCATCGTCGAGAAGCGGCCACGGTTACTCGAATTTGCCGACGCCGAAATGGTCGAAGCGCTCAGCTACAACATGCGCGACCGCCGCGCCACGATGCGCCTCAATGAAGAAGTGGAAAGTGTTGAGGAATTGCCTGACGGAAAAGTGGCCGCGAATCTTGTCAGCCAGAAGCGTATCGTGGGTGATGCCCTGCTCTATGCCGTGGGCCGCAAGGGAAATATCGAGAAATTGAACCTCGCTGCTGCCGGAATTGAAGCCGATGATCGCGGCCGGATCAAGGTGGACGAGGACTATCGAACGAGACAACCGCACATTTTTGCCGTGGGCGACGTCATCGGCTTCCCGAGTCTGGCATCGGTTTCAATGGAACAAGGCCGCATTGCGTCGGCCAAGGCGTTTGGCCTGCAGTCCGAGTCCGACCCGGCAGGCTATCCGTACGGCATCTATACCATTCCACAGATTTCATTCATCGGTAAAACCGAGGAGCAGCTGACGGAAGAAGATGTCCCCTATGAAGTTGGGGTGGCCTACTATCGGGAGATTGCCCGTGGCCAGATTACCGGGCACACGGAAGGGCGCCTCAAACTTCTCTTCCACCGGCAAACGCTGGAACTCCTGGGTGTTCACATCTACGGTGAAGATGCGGCCGAACTGCTGCACATCGGTCAGGCCGTGCTGCTGCTGAAGGGCAAGATGACCTATTTCATCCAGACCGTCTTCAATTACCCGACGCTTGCCGAATGCTATAAAGCCGCTGCCTTTAACGGGCTGAACCGCCTGGGCTGATTGCCACAGCTCGACCGAGGTACACGGACCCGGGTCCTGCCCTAAAGCAATTATCTTCCTGAACTTAGTAGGGAAGGATTGCCCGGGGCCGCAATCTCACGCTAGAATGGTGAATCTCTAGGAGGACGTGTTTAGTGTTAACTATTCGTTTGGCCAGAATTGGCAAGAAGAAGAAACCATTCTATCGAGTGGTGGTGATTGAACGGACACGTGCTCGCGACGGACGCGTGCGCGAAGCGGTTGGAACCTACGATCCATTGAAGAAGCCCGCGGAAGTAAAGTTGGATTCCGAACGAATCAAGTATTGGCTCGGCGTTGGGGCACAACCGAGCGATACGGTTCGCAGCTTTATTAAGCTTCAGAAGATAGCGTAGCTCGCGTTCTTAGGTCTCTTTGTTCAGGTCACGTTGTCGAGGTGAATCGCGCGTCCTCTGGCGGATCGGGGAGGGGTCGCTGGCAGTTGCTCGTTCAGGTGAACGTTCGCGCGGGGGACCCCATGAAGGAATTAGTTGAGGATATCGCGAGAGCATTGGTTGACCATCCGGAAGGTGTAGAGGTCAAGGCAGTTGAAGGATCTCAGGTGACTGTCCTTGAACTGCGTGTCCATCCCGAAGATCTTGGCAAGGTCATTGGCCGCCAGGGACGTACGGCCAAGGCGATTCGAACGCTGCTCGGTGCCGCAGGGATGAAACTTCACAAGCGATTCACACTCGAGATACTCGAAGATTGAATAACCCCCTCCGAGAGAAACCACGCTGGATCCAGATCGCCCGAGTACTTCGCTCCCGCGGGAATAAGGGCGAGGTAGCCGCGGAACTGTTGACGGATTTTCCGGAAAGGCTCGCGACACTCCCGGAGGTCTATCTCGGGAAAGAGGGCGAAGAGCCCAGAGCCGTCCGCCTCGCGAAATTCTGGATGGACCGGAACCATCCTGGCCAGGGCGTATTTCACTTCGAACATTCCTCCTCGATTTCAGATGCCGAAAAATTCCGTGGACTCGATGTGCTGCTGCCGTTCGCCTCTCGTGTGGAATTGCCGGCTGGCCAGTATTTCGTAACCGATCTCATCGGCTGCACGGTGTTTGAATTGCCCGCGACAGAGCCCGTCCTCCACTCTCCGCCTTGTGCCGCGGAAACGGCGCCTCGTGCACTCGGTAACGTCCGCGATGTTTTTTTTCCGGGCGAAGGCATACCGGGAACGCCTCTCCTCGAGGTCGATTCGGCGGATGGGGAGTTGCTGATTCCACTGGCCGAGGAGATCTGCAAACGGATTGACGTCGACGCCCGACGCATCGAAGTCATTCTGCCCGAAGGCTTGCGCAGCCAGAACGTTCGTGACTGACAGCAACCGGGAATGGGTCCCGTGCCCCGGACCCTGCTAAACTCCATATCCATGCGGTTCGACCTCATCACCATCTTCCCGGAATTTTTTGTGGGTCCGCTGGACCACGGTATCGTGCGCCGCGCGCGGGAAGCGCAGATTGCCGAAATCAACATTCAGGATTTGCGGGAATTTACACGAGATAAACATCGCACTGTCGATGACCGTCCTTTTGGCGGTGGCGAAGGAATGGTGCTGAAGCCTGAACCGCTGTTTCAGGCCGTCGAAAAACGATTGGGCCGTGCGGTTGGCGATGCCCATGAACCCGCTCTAAGGGAGCCAGGCACGGCCATCGTCTTGATGTCCGCTGCGGGCCGCCTGTTTACCCAGGAAACTGCAAAGCGCTACGCAGAGCTCGAGCACCTGATCCTCCTCTGTGGCCGGTACGAGGGTGTCGACGAGCGCGTCGCAGAGCACCTCGCCACTGAAGAAGTGTCTGTCGGCGATTACGTATTGAGTGGCGGCGAACTGCCTGCCGCGATGATCATTGATGCGGTCACGCGGTTGCTCCCGGGCGCACTCGGCAACGAACGATCGACAGAGAACGAATCGTTTCAGGACTACCCTCGAGGTGCCCCGGTCGGGCGGCCGTCGCTGTCCGGCGAAGTGCTGCTCGACTACCCGCACTACACCCGCCCTGCCGAATATCGTGGCTGGAAGGTACCGGACGTGCTCATTGGCGGAAATCACGCCGAGGTCGCGAAGTGGCGCCGCCAGCAGGCGTTAGCAAAAACCCGCCGCAACCGCCCCGATTTACTTCGAGAAAACGGCTAGGCAATCGACCGCATTGCCGCTATAATTACAGTTTGTCTTAGATGTGCATGCCCCGCCTGAGTGGGTCTGCAGGGAAATAGTGAAATGAATCCGGTAATTCGTAAGTTGCATGAAGCGCAATTGCGCAAAGACCTCCCCGAGTTTCGCGCTGGCGACACCGTCAAGGTGAACGTTCGCTTGCTTGAAGGTGAAGGCGAGAAGGTCAAGGAACGCATTCAGACATTTGAAGGTGTGGTCATTTCAAAGAAGGGCCGGGCCAGCAGCGCCACCTTTACCGTTCGCCGGGTGAGTTTCGGTACCGGCGTTGAACGCATTTTCCCGCTGCACTCTCCTTCGATTGCTTCGATTGATGTCGTCGGCAAGGGCAGTGTACGTCGTTCGCGGTTGTACTACCTCCGCACCCTGCGCGGCAAAGCCGCCCGAATCAAGCGTGCCGCTCGCGAGGACGCCCCGGCAACGCCCGCAGCCCAGGCATAGATCAAACTGCACGCATCAGTTCTCTTTTCCTTTCGAAAGACCTGCCTCGGCAGGTCTTTTTTTTTGATCGGCCAAGCGTTAGACAGCACGGACCCGGCGACTGTCCTCAGAGAGGAAATCATCCCGCTCGAAGAGCATGACGAGCATCGCTGCGCGCATGCTAAACTGCCCGGGATCACTCTTTCCCTATGACGCGACTTTGCTGTTCCCGTTTTGAGCGAGCCGCGCGCAAGCTGGGCTGGACTCGCATTGCGGGTCTCGATGAAGCCGGGCGGGGCGCGCTGTTTGGTCCGGTTGTGGCCGGGGCTGTCATCCTCAACCCCAAGCGACGGATCGTCGGCCTGGACGATTCGAAAAAAATTGTTCCTGAACGACGCGAAGAGCTGGCCGTGCGGATCCGCGAGCACGCGATTGCCTGGGCCGTAGCGGAAGTCGATGCGCAGCGCATCGATGCCTGGAATATTTATCAAGCGAGCCGGCAGGCGATGACCGCGGCACTCGAGCAACTTGCCGTACAGCCGGATTATCTGCTGCTGGACGCCATGGTACTCGATGTCCTCATCGAGCAGAAATCCCTGATCAAGGGCGACATGCGCAGCGTCTCGATTGCTGCCGCTTCGATCCTGGCAAAGACGCATCGCGACGAGCGGATGCGCGAATGGGACTCCATCTACCCGCAGTATGGACTGGGCCAGCACAAAGGCTATGCCACCGAAGAGCATCTTCGGGCGCTCAAGCTGCACGGTCCGACGCCCTTGCATCGGCAGTCGTTCCTGCCCGTACGAAACGCCCGCTGCTGGGCTGCCGGTGCAGTGCAGGAAGACTTGCCACTCGATCTTTGGCCGAGCAAAGCGTAAGGAAAACGCCAAAAATCGCATTCTCTTTTTATTCGCCCGAGGTATCGTATGCGTCACGGGGATAACTGCCTGTTCACAGTCCGTCCCGCATTCGTTGACGCCCCTCTCTCCCGGGCGTAGCGTGAATTGTACGGTTGCAGATGTCCCAGTGCCTGCAACACGCCAGGAGAAAGTCGCGGATGGCTTTCATGGGGAAAGCTGTCCCAGTTGCGCATGGCCTATAACAAGAGCAAATACGTCGAAGCGGCACAGAAGCTGTTGAATCAAGGCAAGGTGGCGCAGGCCATCGCTGAATATCAACAAATTCTGAAGTACGAGCCCCGGGACCAGGTCACCCTGATGACCATCGGGGAACTGTATATTCGACAGGGAGAAACATTTCAGGCCATCGATTATTTCGAGCGGCTTGCACAATTATTCGTGAGTGACGGTTTCCTCACCAAAGCCATTGCGGTCTACAAGCGGATTGCCAAGCTTGCGCCTGAAGAGATTCGTCCACTGGAAAAATTGGCTGACCTTTACGTGCAACAAGGTGTGATGAGTGAAGCGCGTCCGCTGTTCCTGCAGCTCGCCGAACTCCATCTGAAAAATAACAAGCAACCCGAAGCAGTCGCTTTGCTCAAAAAGCTGCTCCTCGCCGAACCCGACAACCTGCGCATTCAGGTTCGCCTGGCGGATCTGTATGCGGCCATGGGCCAATCCGGAGAGGCACTGGAAGGTTACATTTCCGCGGCACAGCGGGCACTTGCCCGGGGCGATCAGGCCGAATGCGAGCGCCTTGCCGACAAGGGCCTGCAGATCAGTCCCAAGAATCTTGACGCAATCATCGTGAAAGCGCGTTCCTTCTCCTCGGTTGGCAACTTTCCGCACGCCGCACAAATCCTGGAGCAGGTCGCTGACCTGGAAAAGGGCGGCGAACCGGCGGAACTGCTGCTCGATCTGTACCTCAAGAATTCGAAGTGGGACGAAGCCACTGCGCTTGCGTTAAAGATTTTCGCGTCGGATGAAAAGAACTTCGGCGCTACGCAAAAAGTTACGGAATCCTTGCTCGAACAGGGGCAGGGTGAACGAGCGATGTCCCTGCTTTCCCGCATCCGTATTCCGATGATTGATGCCGGCGAACATGAAGGCGTCGTTCATTTATTGAACGAGCTTGCCGGGCGGTTGGCAGGACGCCTCGAACCGCTTGAATGGCTCGTCGACACCTACGGACGCATGAGCGATTCGTTCCGCTTGCCGGACGCGCTCGCGAATTTGGGCGATGCTCTGGTTGCGGCAGGAAAGCTCGATCGTGCCAAGGAAGTGTTTGAGCAGTTGCAGGAGCGCGAACCGGAAAGTGATTCCGCCAAGCGCAAGCTGAATGATGTACTCCGTAAACTGGGCTTGCTCGAACCCGAAGCCGTGCCCATGGTCGTGCCCGACCAGCTGGGCATCCCGGAAACCTTGCAGGCCGAGTTAGCGCGGCCCGAGGCGCCCAAAGTGCGCCCCGGATTGCAGGAAGAGACACCCGAAGTTGCCGCGCAAAATCCGGCCTCGGCCCCGATTGAACTTGAACTCGATGAGGAAACACAGAAATTTATCGCGCAATCGTTGACCGACGTCGATCTTTTTGCGAGCTACGGATTGACACAAAAAGCCATCGGCCTGCTGGAAGCGATTCTGCGCCGGGCCCCGATGCACACGCCGACACTCGAAAAACTTCTGGATTTCGTGCTGGGCGCAGGCGATGACCGTCGTACGGCTGAACTTGCCGGCCAGCTCGAACACATTCACGCCGAGCGCGGTGATCTGCGCAGTGGTGAACGCTTTGGTGAGTTGCGTCGTCGATTCCAGCGCGCTGCCGGGCTTAGCGATGAAGAGATTGCTGCAGCAGTCGCAGCCGCCATGCCACAACCGGTTGAAGCGGTTCCCTTTGAGGAAGGTGCGGCAGGCGAAGCGGATCCCGCCGCAGAATTCCCCGGGGATGCGGGGACCGGGATTCCTGAGATTTCCGCAGAAGCCCCGGCGAGCGAAACTCCGGACATTCCAGTCGGGGCGATCGAAACCGCCGAGGCGGGTGTCGAACCTCGGCCGGAAGCGGTTCTGGATTTACCGGAAATCGAAATTATCGAGCAGCCCGTAGAGAGCGCCCCTCAGGCGGCGGTGACGGAAGAAGTCGATCTTTCCTCCGAGTGGTCGTCGTTGCTTGAAGAAACCAAGGAACCGGTTGCCGAAGCACAGGAACCTCCTCCGGAACCGGTCGTCGACGAACCTGCAGTGCTTGCGGCACCTGAAACGCCGGCGATGAGTGAAATGGAACTGGCCGCTCCTCCCTCCGAGCCTGAGGTCGCGCGAGAAGTTCCACACACTCCGGAACCAGCAGCGCCCGCCGAAGCGGTTGCCGAGCCTGCCGCATCGGACGAGTTTGAAGTTCCCGTCGAATCCATTTCCGCCGAAGAACCGGCAGCGGCCTTCGCCGAAATTTCCTCCGAACTCCCGGGTTCATTACAGGAAGAATCGCTCGCGACCGTTCCCGAGTCTGCTCCTCTCGCAGAAGAAGTGATCGAAGAGCATGCATCTGAATCCCTGCTGCCTGACGAGGAGCTGACGGCGTTGCCGGTTCCCGAACACAGCGAAATTGCTGCGGAAGGCCCCGAACCGGCGCTCGAGCTCCCGGTCGCTGCTCTCCCGGAACCGCCTCAGCCTGAGCCTGACTTTGAGCTCGACCAGGACTTTGAGCTCGTTCTTGAACCGGAGTCGGTCGTACCCGCGCACGAAATGCTGGCCGAGATTCCGATTGACCCCCGTCCTCTGGAACCCGCCACCGAAGTTGCCGAACTGCACGCGATCGAAAGCGAAGGCGAACAAGGTGCCGCGCGGGTCAACGGCACGAGCTTCACCTCGGAACAGTTCCTGGCGGATCTTGCGAACGAAATCGATGAACTGGGTCTCGGCGAGATTGTCGAAACCAAACACAAGACTTCGCATACCGATTCCGCACGCGAACTCGCCAAAACGCCGGCCACGACCCATGGCGATCTGGAATCCGGGCCTTTGAAGGAAGTCTTTGAAGAGTTCCGTGCCGAACTCGGTGAAATGGGTGCCGAAGACGAGGATCTTGAAACCCACTACAATTTGGGAATTGCCTTCCGTGAGATGGGGTTGCTTGAAGAAGCGATTGGCGAATTTCAGAAAGTAGCCAAGGCCAATGACCGCGGGAAAGCGTTTCGTTACGCGATGCAATGCTGCACCTTGCTGGGGCTCGCGTTCATGGAAAAAGCGCAACCAGCGATCGCCGCAATCTGGTATGAACGGGCCTTGCAGACGCCCGGGATCGATTCGGAAAGTAAACTCGCATTGCGGTATGATTTGGGAGTGGCCCAGGAGTCGGCCGGCGATCTGGAAGCAGCCATCAAGAGTTTCTCTCAGGTCTATGCCGTGAATATTGATTACCGGGACGTAGCGGATCGAATCGCTGCGCATCAGAAGCCGGCAGTCTGATCTCTTGACCACCTGCAAATAGGGGTCGCTCCACATCGAATGAATCGACTTTTACGGGCATTAGCGGTCGTATTGTTGTTTGAGATGGGTGCACTCCTTCTCTATCTACCCTGGTCTTCCTTCTGGGAACAGAACTATTTCTTCCATCAGATTCCTGGTTTAATGCCCATCCTGCTGCATCCTTCGGTTCGCGGAATCGTCAGCGGAATTGGCGTCCTCGATATTCTGCTGGCTTTTGGAATGTTTAATCCGCGTCCCACGCCTGCCCGTGTCCCTCCTTCCTCCAACTCGTAACGCGCCGCTCCTCTGCTACGTTACCGATCGTCGCGGGCTTTCCCGATCGACCATCGGACAATCGGAACGACTGGCCGCAAAGATTGCAGCCGCCGCCCGGGCCGGTGTCGATCTTGTTCAGATTCGCGAGCGAGAGCTCGAGGGCGCCGAGCTGGCCCTGCTTGCACGGACCGCGATTGCAAACGCGGGAGCGAATTGCCGCATTCTGATCAACGACCGGCTGGATGTTGCGTGTGCCGTCCGGGCCGCAGGCGTCCACCTGGGCGAGAGGAGCATTCCTGTCAGAGAGGCAAGACAGTATGTGTGCGAACACGGGCTTGGGCGCTTGCTCATTGGTGCCTCGAGACATTCCGTCGCCTCTGCCCGGATTGCCGAGGCCCAGGGCGCGGACTACGTGATTTTCGGTCCGGTTTTTGCCACTCCCTCAAAAGCTTCATTCGGGCCGCCGCAAGGCCTCCGCCGCCTCCGAGAGATCTGTCACGCACTCAAGATTCCGGTGCTGGCCGTTGGGGGCATCACCGAGCGAAATGCCAGGGAGTGTTATGCACACGGGGCGGCCGGAATTGCCGGCATTCGCCTTTTTCAGGATGCGGAGAATCTTGAACGTCTGGTCAAGCGTCTCGTCCTGACGGACTGAACGACGACAGGTCCTAGTTTGCCATCAACCGGCGCACGAGCCTGATCTGTCCCGCATGATAGATATCGTGGAAGCAAACGCCGTAGATCATCCGAAGGTCTTTTGGGCGGAGGGGTTTCCGGAGGGCCCGGGAGATGGAGCGCTCGAGCAAACGATGTTCCTGATCCAGCAACCCGAGGTCTGCCTGCCACGCCCGCTCGCCCGCGTGATTCCTGTCGGGGCGTTTAAAAAAATTGCTTCCTTTGAGAACAAAGGATCCGCGCTTTCCCCCATCGAGCTGCCGCCGCACGGCGTATTTCCAGTAGGCCGAATGAAGGACCAGTTCCCAGATATTGTGTCGGCCAGGTTTTGGGCGACGCGCAGCCTCTTTGGCAGTCAGGCCCCGGAGCGACTGCCTGAGATTGGGACCGTGCCAGGTCTTTCGTCGATAACCTTCCTCGAGCAGAGAGCGGAGCAGGGTTTTTTCTGACATTTCAATCTCCCAGGAGCGGAAAGTACAGCGAGGAACGGACAACTCCGAATTGAAGTCACTTGCGCGCAGGACGCGGGAGCGAGATTCCGAGTAGAACCCGGATCGCGGCGAGCTCTCTCAAGCCCCAAGCCAGCGTGCGATCGGCTTTCCGGATTCCGTATGATCGCAGATCACCCGCAGGGCGGCGGTAATGGGAATCCCCAGGATCAGTCCCATGCCGCCCCAGACCCATCCCCAGAACAGCAAGGCAATCGTGATGGCCACGGCATTCAGGCGAACCTGACGGCCAACCAGTTGAGGTGCAATCAAATTCTGGGCAATCACATGAATGGCGGTCAGTACAAAGGCAATCAACGCAAAATTCTTGACGGCATGCCATTTGATGATGGCGAGCATAAACCCCGGCAGCCAGGCGAGTACCGCGCCGATATACGGCACCATATTAAAGAGCCCGGAGGCGATTCCGGCAAGGACCGGATAATCAAGGCCCATTGCCAGAAAGAACATGCTGCTGAGCGCGATGACGACGAGTGTAACCACGCTCATTCCGATCAGATAATCCCGAAGTACGTCCCGCAGATCGTCCAGAGTCTCCTTGACCTGCGTTCGCCGGTTTACCGGAAACAGTTGCAGCGTGGCGTGCCAGACCTCACGCTTCCCGGCCAGCATGAAGAAGACGAGAAACGGAACGAAGGTTGCTTCAAGCACCAGCGCGTATAAAGAACCGATTCCGCGAACAAGCAGATTATGGACCGTGCCTGCATCGGCCGTCGCGGCCGGAGCCTGTTTTGGAGGCCCGGTCGTTGTCAATTCATTGACGCTGCCTTCAATGCCGCTGATCTTGCCCTGGATGAGTCCCGTGGCCTGTCGCAAGGTACCCTTGTATTTGGGCCAGTCCGCCGCAAAGTCGCTCGAGCGATCGTAGAGTACGTAGCCCCCTGCAGCGATAGACAGAATCAGGATGAGAACCATGATTAACGAGCCGACCGCGCGAGGGATGCGAAACCGTTCGAGAAATTCAACGGCCGGATCGAGGAAATAAGCCAGCAGCATCGAAAGCAGAAGGGTGATGACCACGCCCGCGGCGTAATAGAGAAAGACAAGGATGATCGCGCCCGCGACAAGGCGTTGAGCGAAGTTTGAAGTCGACGGGCTCATAACCAACGGACTCTCGGTCGTAGACACATCCCACCTCTTGAGACAATGAAGGTAACACAGTCGATTGAATTTCAGGCCTACGTTGCTGCCGATCATCACAGCCCAGGATCCGGAGGGTGTCAACCTTAAAAGCGAACGCCGCGCGCACGGACTCCGAGGTTAGGCCGTGCTAGACTGCCACGTTGTACCTGCTGTCCTGGAGACGCCTGAAATCATGGGGAAACTACTGTTTGGAACGGATGGAGTCCGCGGAGTGCCGGGGACCTATCCGCTCGATGATCAAACCCTATACGCGATGGGCCGCGCCGTCGGCGGCTATCTCAAGAAGGAACATGGCGGGGCTCACGTTTTAATTGGAATGGATACGCGCGAGTCTGGACCGCATATCGCGGGCTTGCTGGCTGCCGGTCTCGATCAAGCCGGAGCGACGGTCGCCTTTGCCGGGGTGCTCACGACCCCGGGCGTCGCGTGCCTTGTGCGGCAGAATGATTTTCAGGCAGGTGTTGTCATTTCGGCATCGCATAACCCTTTTCACGATAATGGCGTGAAGCTGTTTTCACATGCAGGCATGAAGTTTGTGGACGCGGTCGAGGAGACGATTGAGAGTGAAATTCTCACGTTGCGGACGGAACCGGCACGGGCAACCTCCCGTGCCCTCCGAGCAAGTCATGCGCTGCATGTGGAGTATCTCGATTTCCTTCGCAGCCGGATGATTCCCGGCGCGCACCTCAATGGATTTCGGATAGTGCTCGACTGCGCGAACGGAGCGGCGTATCAGTTGGGACCGGAACTGTTTCGTGCGCTGGGCGCTGACGTGATTCCGATGAGTGTCGACCCCGACGGGCGCAACATCAATGCCGGCTGTGGATCGATGCATCTCGAGGGATTGCAGGAACGGGTCATCCGGGAATCGGCCGCGTTGGGGATTGCGTTTGATGGGGACGCGGATCGTGCTCTGTTTGTGTGTGCCAATGGAAGGGTAGTCAATGGCGACGGAGTGTTGTTAGCCATAGCCCGTTATCTGAAGTCCGGGAAGGCGCTCAAAAACGACCGGGTCGTGGCGACGTCGATGTCGAACCTCGGACTCGAGCGAGCCCTGGCCCGCGAAGGCATTACGCTCGCGCGCGCCGCGGTCGGTGACCGCTACGTTCTAGAAGAGATGCTGAAGTCGGGAAATAATCTTGGCGGAGAACAGTCCGGTCACATTATTTTTCTCGACGATAGTCCGGCAGGTGATGGCCTGCTGACCGCAGTGAAAGTCACCTCCCTCGTTTCGATCTGCGGATCGCTCGATTCACTGGTCGAAGGCCTGAAGCACTATCCGCAAGTGATCGTGAATGTGAAGGTGAAGAACAAGCCTCCACTTGAAACCTTGCCTGCGGTCTCTAGCGCGCTCGCCGAAGCGGAACGGACCCTGGGTGAAAACGGCCGTGTGGTTCTCCGTTACTCAGGTACGGAACCCGTCGCCCGCGTGATGGTCGAAGCGGAGCACGAAACGGATGTCCATCGCTTCTCCGAGTCCATTGCCACAGCTCTCCGCACCGCGATCGGAGCCTAACGTCCAGGGATTTGGCCCACCCGGATCCATTTCCCGTTTTGCGTTGCAAGAACTGCGCCGGCTTCCGTTCTAATGGTGGAGGCGAGCGCACGAGCCATGAACGCGAAACGGAACGACCCCAGCCGAACGGATCTTACAGCAGAGACAGTCGAGCAGTCGCCTGAAAACCCGCGGAACGGGCGTCGCCCGGCACTTTTTCCTTTCGCGCGAATTCCGCGAATTGCCCTCTTCGTTCTCTCCGTCGCGGCATTGCTGCTGCTCTATCTCTGGGTCGTTCGCCACAGAATGCCAAGCGGCCCGAGCGATTCCGCGAGGCAGTTCCTTGCCGCGCCTGGTCCCGCGGATTCGCGTCTTCGTGAAGCGCGAATCGTGAGCAGGGACAAGGCCCGTGTCGCCGGTCTGAATGGGAAGGCGCAGCAGGCGGTGATGCAAGAACTGGCAACTTCCGCCCCTCAACGACCTCTAAAGGCCCCGGGCACTGAATTCTCCCCCGCGCCCATGATTGCTCGAAGCGTTTCGCTTTCTCTCCTGACGAAGGACCTCGCCGGGGCCCGGATGATGATGGACAAGATCCTCGTCCGGCACGGCGGATACGCTGCCGAATTGACCGTCAACTCCGAGCGACAGAATTCCCAGTCGCTTGAAGCAACCCTCAGAATTCCTGCTGCAGAACTGGCAGGTGCGCTCGCCGAACTGAAATCGCTCGGGAGGATCCAAACTGAATCGCAAAAAGGGGAGGATGTCGGCACACAGCACAGCGACCTCGTTGCGCGATTGAAGAATGCGCGGGAAACCGAGCAGCGCCTTCAGAGCATACTACGGGAGCGCACCGGAAAAATGAGCGACGTACTTGAGGTTGAACAGGAGATCTCGCGTGTTCGCGGCGAAATCGAACAGATGGAAGCAGACCAGCAGGCTCTCGAGCACCGCGTTGATTTTGCAACTGTCGATCTTCGAATCGATGAAGAATTTCGTGCAGAGCTCGGCACACCATCTTTTTTAAATCGGCTGAGGAATGCCGTCGTCTCGGGATTTCAAGGTGCCGCGGACTCATTGACAGCGATCCTCTTTTTCTGCCTGAGCTATGGACCGTCGATCCTGCTTTGGTTCGTGATCCTGATTCTGCCCGCGCGGTTTTTGTGGAGACGGTCGCGGGGATTCTCATTTCGCGAGCGTGCCTAAGGGAATGGGAAAATCGTAATCGATTACGGCTGGGTTCAAAAACCTGGAAATCGTTTGGATTCCGATGAGCGTCGTTGCCACATCTTCTAAAGACTGTAGACGTGACGGGCAAACACTGTGGAAAATTGTAGTTTTCAAGTGGGCGGGATGTCGCACTCGGCGTCCATTCTCTGCTAACCGCCTTGCTTTCAATGACAAAGATTTCTAGTCGGTTTCGATTAGATGTTGGCAAAGCGCGTGCAACCTATCGAAATAACGAATGATATTGGCTTCCCGGGGTGGCCGGAACTCAACCTCGACTGAGTTTGCCGGTTGTTGGGGGGTCGATTCTAAACAAGGGGGCTTGCACCAGCCCCCTTTATTTTTTGTCCTCACCCGATCCTTCCCGAAGGGACGACCTGAAGTTCCACTTTGACTTCTACCGCTGTATTTCCTGTGTGGCAATGAAGCTGCCAAAAAGAAGAGCGGCCGGTGGGGGCACCGGCCGCTCTGGCGTGGGGGTAGAAGGTATCCGGAATTTAGTCGGACCCGCCGTCATTCCGAGGCGCTGGCCGTTCAACTGCGCTCAGAAGCAGAAGAACGACGCACAGGAGCAAGATCGTAACGATCATTTCACCCGCCTCTCGGGCCGAAACCAACTCCCGATAACACCATCATTCTGCTGTTATCGTTCTTTCCGGTCACTAGTTCCCTGGGTTCAATCTGACCGGTACTTCGCCCTGGCACTTCGGATACTGGCCGCACGTACCACGTTCGGTCGCCCCTCCGCGGGCGTTCTTCTACACGCGGAGGGGGGCAATACGATATGCTTTGAAGACCATGCATGATTTGAATTATTTTCGTGACCATCTCAGTGAATTCGCCGACATGGCGAGAAGACGGAATACCACACTTGATCTCGAGGGCTTCGTCAAGCTCGATAAGGAACGGCGCGAACTGATCACCGCCAACGAACAGCGCAAAGCGCAGCGGAACAAGGCCAGCGACGAGATTGCTCGCCTCAAGAAAGAAAAGCAGGACGCCCAGGCCCTGATCACGGAAATGAAATCGGTGTCTGAAAAGATCAAGGAAGCCGACGACAAACTCAGCAATCTCGACGCCCGCTTGAGCGAAATTCTCCTTACGATCCCAAATCTCCCGCACGAGAGCGTCCCTTCGGGCAAGGGTGCCGAAGACAATCAGGAAATTCGTCGTTGGGGTACGGTGCCGAAATTCGATTTCGAGCCGAAGCCGCACTGGGAAGTTGGGGAGCGTGCCGGCATTCTTGATCTTGAAGCTGCGACTCGCATCACCGGCGCTCGATTCGCCGTCTACAAGGGTTGGGGGGCACGCCTTGAACGCGCCCTCGCAAATTTCTTCCTTGATGTCCACACGCGGGAACACGGTTACACGGAAATACTGCCGCCATTCCTCGTCAATACGGCGTCACTCATGGCTGCGGGCCAGTTGCCGAAATTCGCGGCGGATCTTTTCAAACTGGAAGGCACGGATTTCTGGCTTACTCCGACATCGGAAGTCGAATTACATAATCTCTATCGAGATAAAACCCTGACCGAAGACGAGTTGCCGATTCCTGTCACCGCCTGGACAGCCTGTTTCCGTTCGGAAGCAGGTGCGGCAGGCAAAGATACGCGCGGCATCCTGCGCCAGCACCAGTTTCAAAAAGTCGAACTGTTCAAGTTTACCCGTCCCGACAAGAGCTACAGTGAACATGAAGCTCTGGTGCGCAACGCCGAAACAATCCTCGAAAAACTGGGGTTACATTACCGGACAATGCTGCTGTGCACCGGGGACATGGGATTCGCTTCCGCAAAGACCTACGACCTCGAGGTATGGTTGCCCTCCGGCAAGGAGTTCCGCGAGATTTCATCCTGTTCAAATTGCGAAGCGTTCCAGGCTCGCCGCGCCGGTATCCGCTACAAGCCGAAGGCGGGCGGTAAGAGTGAGTTTGTACACACACTGAATGGTTCGGGACTGGCCGTCGGCCGCACCTGGATCGCTGTGGTTGAGAATTACCAGCAAGCGGATGGGTCGATTCTGATCCCAGAGGTTTTGCGCCCGTATATGGGCATCGACCGGATCCCTGCGCGCTAACCCAGCCGGAGCTTTCTCTTAACGTGTGTATAATGAGCGCGTTAAGGTCCGGTGAGTGAGGCGATCGGCGACACTTCACGTGAACCTTACGATTCGCAAGCTGTTGAATTCACACATTTTCGTTTGACGCCCCTCCGTTCCCTGCATACACTCCCCTCAGTATAGATTTCCGGGATTTACGGCGAGCCCGGGGCTGGGTACGGGTTATGGGCTTCATAGTGCGTATGCTTCGTTATCTATTTTGGGTCGTTGTCGTTTCCTGGACCTTTCGGCTTCTCAGCCGACTGGTCGGGACGATGGCGACCAAGGGTCCCGCGACGCATCCTGACGTGTTTGTGCCGCATGAAACTGTAGGGCGGAAACTGGTACGCGATCCGGTCTGCGGCACGCACCTGGCGGAAACGATTGCGATTCCCCTGAGCGATGGCAATGAAGTACTCCATTTCTGTTCAATGGAGTGTCGCGATAAATATGTAAAGGGAATCCAGAAGTTAGCCGCGAACGCGTAGTCGCTGACGTTTCTGCGATGCGGCGACCGGGTATCCCCTGCAAGAGAAGGCAAGCAATCAGCGCAACGGAAAGGACCGATCCAGATGGCAACGGTCGCAAAACCTCCAATCACAACTCGCCCGAGCGGGGTTCCCCCGATGGTGCCGCGAGTGGCTCCCCGCGAAGAGCTGAATCCGTTTCGCATTGCCCAAATTCAATTTGATATGGCGGCTGAAGTTCTAAAGCTCGATCAGGGACTTCGCCAGGTCTTGCGGACGCCGAAACGGATACTTGAAGTTTCGCTGCCGACCAAAATGGACAACGGTCAGGTCAAGGTGCTGACGGGATTCCGGGTGCAGCACAACGTGGCTCGTGGTCCGGGCAAGGGCGGCATCCGGTTTCACCCGAACGTGACGCTCGATGAAGTCAAGGCGCTCGCAGCGTGGATGACCTGGAAGACCGCCGTCGTCAATGTGCCGTTCGGCGGCGCCAAGGGCGGCGTAATTTGCGATCCCAAGCGAATGTCGAAGAGCGAGCTCGAACGGATGACGCGCCGCTATGCAAGTGAAATTCTGCCACTCATCGGACCGGACCAGGACATTCCCGCGCCGGATGTGTACACCGATTCGCAGACGATGGCCTGGATCATGGACACGTACTCCATGATGAAGGGGCACACCATACCGGGAGTGGTCACCGGTAAACCGATTTCAATTGGTGGATCGCTTGGACGCGGCGAAGCAACCGCGCAGGGTTTGGTGTACGTCGTCGAAGAAGCCTGCAAGGTGAAAAAAATCTCACTGCGCGGTGCCACGGTTGCAATTCAGGGGTTCGGCAATGCCGGGGCCATTGCCGCGCGGCTGCTTTCTGAAAAGAAGGCGAAGATCATCGCGCTCAGCGACACGCGGGGCGGCGTCACGAATTCACGCGGGATTGACCCGATCAAGGCCATCCGTTACAAGGAGCGGGCCGGTACCGTTGTCGGTATGCCCGGCGCTTCGCGCTTGTCCAATGATGATCTGCTGACCATGAAATGCGACATTCTGGTTCCGGCGGCTCTCGAAAATGTGATCACCCTGCAGAACGCCGAGTCCGTCAAAGCGCGCATTGTGGCCGAAGCGGCAAACGGCCCGACGACTCCGCATGCCGACGAAATTCTGGCTCGCCGCGGCATTACGGTTCTGCCGGATATTCTGGCAAACGCCGGCGGCGTGACGGTCAGTTATTTCGAATGGGTGCAGAACCAGGAAGGTCTGCTCTGGGATTCCAACGAAGTGAATGTCCGTCTGCAGAAAATCATGCAGCGCGCATTCCAGGAAATGCTGGATATGATGCGCAAGCATCACGTGCCGCCCCGGGCTGCCGCCATGGCGCTGGCCGTCGGGCGCGTCGCGGAAGCAACGCTGGTCCGCGGCTTGTTCCCGTAAGTTTCTAAAAAACATTTCGTTCAGGCAGATCCTCACTCCCTCCTGTTCAACCGCAGTGGTTCGCGCAAAAATATCTATTGCGCGACCTAATCCAAGACGCGTACATTCGCAGATGCCGGGCGTTTTTCGAGGTGAAGTGACAATTCTTCACCGCTGAGGAGCGTGACCGGCAATTTTCTTCTGTTGGATTGAGGCACGAACAGCAATGAGCAATCACTACACTGCGCCACCGATCCTGCTGACGATCGCGGGATTCGATCCGAGTTGCGGCGCCGGAGTCGCGGCCGATTTGAAGACATTTTCTGCGCACGGTTGCTACGGAGTAGCGGCGATCACCTCGCTGACCGTCCAGAACACGCAAAAAGTGGAAGCGGTGCACAACACACCGAGCGCCGAGTTACGCGAGCAGCTGGACATTCTGGCCGCGGATACGGAAATTGCAGCCGTGAAGGTCGGCATGCTCGGAAATCGCGGCAATGCGGTTGTTGTGGCGGAATTTCTCGACGCCCATCAATTTCCGCATGTCGTGCATGACCCGGTCATGAAGTCCTCAAGCGGTTCAGAGTTACTCGATACCGGCGGCATCAACTACATCGTTGCCGAGTTGTTGAAACGCTCGAGTGTGATCACCCCGAATGTTCCTGAAGCTGAAATCCTGACCGGCATTGTGATCAAGGACGTTGCCGACATGGAAGCTGCCGCACGCAAGCTTGTCGAGATGGGCGCTCGAGCCGCAATTGTGAAGGGCGGCCACATGGATCGGGCGATTGATGTGGTCTTTGACGGCACCGAGGTGCACCAGCTCGGCGGCGACCGCGTGAAGCTTGAAAACGCTCACGGGACAGGCTGCACCTTCGCATCCGCCATTGCCTCTCAGCTGGCGGCGGGCCGCTCGCTGATTGAAGCGATCACTCTTGCGAAAGCCTATGTCGTAAAGGCCATGGAAAAGGCGTACCCCGTCGGCAAGGGACGCGTTCCCCTCGACCATTTCTATCGAATGAAGATTGAGCCATTGGCACGCGGAACACACGAAGTTCCTCAACATGGTTTGCACCCGGCAGCGGAGCCAACCCACTAGAGAGCGAAACGGCTGGCCCTGTTTCGGTTCCTCCAGGTCGCGTCGCGAGGAGGAGGGTGTATGCAGAAGGTGTTTCGTTGTACGCATTGTAAACGCGGAATGCGGATTGTCGGATCGACTGGGCTCGCGAAAGAAGTTGCACGAACGACGACCTGTCCCTACTGCAAGGCGAAAATACACGTGAAGTGGCCGCGCGGTGACGCGTTCCGGGTCCAGCGAATCGCCACGCGGTAACCTCGAACGCGCCTCTGCGACCCCGCTCAGGATTGGTAAACGAATTTTCCGCCGACGATCGTGGCCACGGGTCCGCCCTTGAAGGACTTTCCGTCAAAGGGCGAATTGCGTGACTTGCTGGCGGTCTCGGCTACGTTGTAGGTCCACGGGCGATCGGTCGAAAAGATGGTGATGTCGGCGAGTTCCCCTGCCTCGAGCTTCCGCTCTTTGCCAAGAACGCGTGCCGGTCCCGTTGTAAACAGTTCCACCATTCGCAGCAAGGAAATCTTCCGCGTATGCACCAGCTGCTCGAGTGTCAGTCCGAGCGCCGTCTCGAATCCGAGAATGCCAAACGGAGCTTTGTCAAATTCCACATCTTTTAACGCCGGTTCATGCGGAGCATGATCGGTGGCAATGGCATCGACGGTTCCGTCCGCGAGTCCGCGCCAGAGCTCCTCGCGGTCTTCGCGCGCCGCCAGAGGTGGATTCATTTTAAAACGCGAATCATAGGTGACATCTTCATCAATCAGGGTGAAATGATGCGGCGTCACCTCGCAGGTCACGTGCAAACCGTTTTCCTTCGCATAACGAACCTGATCGAGCGAACCCTTGGCGGAAAGATGGGCGATATGCAAGCGGCCGCCCGTCAATTCGGCAACCTGTACATCCCGCGCCACGCAAACCGATTCGGCCGCGGCAGGCATACCGGCTAGACCCAACCGTGTAGACACCAGGCCTTCGCGCATCGAGGCGCCCGCCGCCAGCGAAACATCCTCGGCATGTTCAATGACCGGCAGATCGAGCGACCGGCAATAATCCATCACCTGACGTGCCAACTTGGCCGTTGCGATGGGTTTGCCATCGTCAGACACGGCAACGATGCCTGCCTCCCGCATGGCAGCGATGTCGGCGATCGCTTCGCCCTTGCTGCCGACGCTCGCGGCACCGATCGGCCAGACGCGAACATGGCCGTGAGCCTTGGCGCGGTCGACAATGAAGCGAGTAATTGCGGCATTGTCATTGACTGGCTTGGTATTTGGCATGCAACAGACGGCGGTAAATCCTCCGCGAGCGGCTGACAGTGTTCCTGTTTCGATGGTTTCGGAATTTTCCTGTCCCGGTTCGCGCAGATGTACGTGCATGTCGATAAATCCGGGGGCGACGACGAGTCCTGACGCGTCAAACACCTGGGCGTCGTTGCCGCGCGGAAGCTTGCCAGCCGCCGCAATTTCGACAATGCGTTCACCGTCAATGAGTACATCGAGCGTCGCGTCGGTTTTCGATACCGGATCGAGGACGCGCCCGTTCTTAATCAGAAGCATTTGCGGATTCCTTGGTCGTGGACTGGGGTTTGCCTTCAAGTGCCGGGTGAGGCCCGTCGGACGCGCCAACCATCAGCAGATAGAGAATGGCCATCCGCACGGAAACCCCGTTTGTGACCTGTTCGAGGACTGCCGATTGCGGACCGTCGGCAACTTCGGGGGTAATTTCCGTGCCGCGGTTGATCGGGCCGGGATGCAGGATCAACGCATCTTTTTTTGCCAGTCGCATGCGCTCCTGATTCAACTGATAGAGCAGGATGTAATCGCTTTGTGAAAGTGAAGGCTCGTGAAGACGTTCGGTCTGCACGCGCAACACGATGATCACGTCCGCGTCTTCAAGCGCTTCTTCCACCCGATACGCGCAGCGGACCGGTGTCCCCGGCGCAATCTGTTCGAGTTCGCGCGGCACCCACATGGCCGGTCCGCACAATGTAAACTTGCAGCCGAATTTTCCCAGTAGATGAATGTTTGAACGTGCTACCCGCGAATGCGCAATGTCGCCAAGAATGGTGACATTCAGATTCCTCAGCGAACCCTTGCGGTCGCGAATCGTCAGTGCGTCGAGCAATCCCTGGGACGGGTGCTCGTGCGTCCCGTCACCGGCATTCACCACCGGAATTTCCAGATGCCTTGCGACAAAGTCCGCCGCGCCCGACGACGCGTGGCGCATCACAAAGCAATCGGGCTTCATGGCATTGAGGTTGTTGGCCGTGTCGAGCAGGGTCTCACCCTTTTTCAAGCTCGAGGCCTCGGCTTGCAGGTTCATGGTGTCCGCACCCAGGCGCGAAGCGGCGGTCCCGAAACTCAAGCGGGTCCGCGTGGAATTCTCAAAAAACGCGAGTGCCACGGTCTTGCCGCGCAGGGTAGCCAGCTTCTTCAGCGGATGTTTCTGGATTTCCTGGAATGGTTTTGCTTGGTCAAGAATAAAGGTGAGTTCATCCGCGGAGAGCGGTTCAAGCGCCAAGAGATCCCTGAAACGGTAAGTCACATTTGTACTCGAGTGCCTAGGAGCGGCTTGCGCAGATTCGGCTCGCCACTGTGCTTGCTGGATATTCTACGCGGAGAACTGCTGCGACGCAAAACGCGCGGTTGAGGAAAAAAGGTACGGGGTGACCGCTCCCTAGGGACCGACCCGATCGACGAGCACCACGCGTTCTTCGTTGTCGATCTCTTTCAAGCGAACCTCGACGATCTCGGTGTCACTGGTCTGCACGTTCCGTCCCACGAACTGCGCCTCAATCGGCATCTCCCGGTGCCCGCGATCAATCAGCACGCACAGGGAAACGCGCTTCGGGCGCCCCAGATCAAACAGTCCATTCATTGCCGCGCGAATGGTGCGGCCGGTATACAGGACATCGTCGACCAGCACCAGGTCCATGCGATCGACGGAAAAGGAAATTTGTGATGATTGCAGCACCGCTTGCGGCGCGACTTTCGAAAGATCATCGCGATAGAGGGTGATATCGAGCGTACCCACGGGAACCTCAACCCCATCAATTCCGCGCATGGCGTGCGCGATGCGCTCGGCCAGTGGCACGCCGCGGCGGCGAATTCCGATCAGCGCCAGGTCGCGCGTTCCGCCACTACTCTCGACAATCTGGTGCGCCAGCCGTTGCAGCGTGCGGTCGATTTCGGCTGCGGACATGAGCTGCGATTTTTCAACGATGTGCATGCGCGTAATGCTAGCACAAGTCCCAACGATTGATAATGCAAGCGGATCACGAACCGAGTACGCCATGCTAGACTCACGCTCGTGGGAACTTCGCCTGTTTTTTCCCTCCGTCAAGGAAACTCCGATGAACCAGATGCGTACCCTTTGTCCGCTGATTGCACTCCTCATTGCCGCGAGTGCAACCCCGGCACAACGTGTGGACCCGCCGACCTCGATCGAGGTGTCCCGCCCCGCTGCCACGCGGCCGAAACTCGTCGTCGTGATTGTGGTCGATCAGATGCGTGGCGATTATGTCGACAAGTTCCAGGGGGAGTGGAGCGGAGGATTAAAGCGTCTGATCCGTGAAGGCGCGTGGTTCCGCGACGCGGCGTATCCCTATGCAGCGACAGAAACCTGCGTCGGTCACGCCACGGTTTCAACCGGCGCCTTCCCTAGGGAGCACGGTATCGTTGCAAATACATGGTGGGACCGTGATCTGCAAAAAATGGTGACGTGCACGAGCGATCCCACCGTACAGAACACGGCGTATGCCGGAGGTACGACAACAGGCGGAGACTCGGCCTGGCGGATGCTCCTGCCTTCGTTTGCGGAAGAACTCAAATATCAGACCGGCGGAGCAACCCGGGTGGTGACGTTTTCCTTAAAGGCCCGGGCGGCCATTATACTCGCGGGACATCAAGCGGACGCGGCCACGTGGTTCGATACCTCGACAGGCGCGTGGGTCACCTCTTCGCCCTACAGCACCATGCCCTTTGTCGAGGCCTTCCTGAGGAAGCAGCCGATGGCCGCCGATTTCGGGAAAATCTGGACGTTGTCGCTTCCGAAATCCGCCTACCTTTATAAGGACAAGGCCGTCGGAGCATCCGATGTCGATGGCTGGACCGCGGGCTTTCCGCATG
Organism: uncultured Acidobacteriota bacterium; assembly: GCA_963831545.1. Classification (GTDB taxonomy): domain Bacteria; phylum Acidobacteriota; class Terriglobia; order Acidiferrales; family UBA7541; genus Acidiferrum. The sequence continues at coordinate 49,039 of CAWHQX010000014.1, read as the reverse complement.
CGCTCAAGGGCAAGGCCCAAAGCACCGGGCCCGACGAGACGTTTTATGAACAGTGGGCGACCAGTCCCTTCGCCGACACGTATCTTACCGAACTGGCCGGGGAGGCGATTGACTCTCTGGGCCTGGGACAGGGCGCTTCGACAGACTATCTCGGGGTGAGCTACTCCTCGGTTGATTATGTTGGCCACACCTTCGGACCTCGCAGCCGGGAAATCCAGGACGTGCTCGTGCGCCTCGACAAGGATCTGGGCACGCTCTTTGCGCATCTCGACAGAAAGCTTGGCCGCGGCAATTACACCGTTGCGTTAACGGCCGATCACGGTGTCGTTCCGATTCCCCTTGAAATGGCGACCATGGGTGTCGATGCGGGCGTACTGAGCCTGCCAACTGTGAAAGACCGCATCGAGACGGCTCTTGAACCGTTCCGTCTTGCGAAACCGGCGGTTGCGCGTATGGCCGGCAACGATATTTATTTTGCGCCCGGTGTCTACGATCAACTGAAGGAGAACCAGGCGGCTGCCGAGGCTGCACTGGCCGCGGCGCGCAACGTGACGGGTGTTGCAGCGGTGTTTCGTGCCGAGGAGGTGAGCGCGGAAGATCTGACGTTGTCGGCCACGCGCCGAGCGTTTGAGCTCAGCTATTTTCCCGGGCGAAGTGGTGACGTGTTTGTCCTGCAGAAACCATACTGGCTGACGACGGGCTCGGCCGAGGGAACCGGGCGGCATACCGGCACAGGCCACGGGACACCCTATAACTACGACCAGCACGTGCCCATCCTCCTGATGGGTTTTGGGATCCGGCCGGGAGAATATTTTGAATCGGCCACTCCCGCAGACATTGCCCCAACCCTTGGCGCATTAACCGGCGTCACTCTCGCCACCCGCGACGGTCACCCGCTCGCCCAAGCGCTCAAAAAGCCTGCACAGGCGAAGTAGAGACGAGCGCACCTGAAACGTTTTGAACAGCCAACCGGCCGGATTTCCGCTTAGCGCTCCCGAGGCTTCGTGCTATCCTCTCGCGACGTGAACTCCGCAACGAGTCTCGACCTCAGCGTTCAGGTGGGCGCCTTGCGTCTCCGAAATCCTGTCCTGGCCGCGAGTGGAACCTTCGGCTACGGATTAGAGTTTGCCCATCTGGTCGATTTCGCCGAGATTGGCGGCTTCGTCACGAAAGGTATTTCGCTTGAACCGATCGATGGTGCGCCCTCCCCGCGACTCTGCGAGACCCCTTCAGGCATGCTGAACGCAGTCGGTCTCCAGAACGTTGGGGTCGAAGCATTCGCCGCGACCAAGCTCCCACTGTTGCGTAAATACAACACCACCGTCATCGTGAATGTATTCGGGTATTGCCTTGAGGAGTACGTCAGCGTAATTGAGAGACTGGAGGATGCGGAAGGCATTGCCGCCTACGAGCTGAACATCTCCTGCCCGAATGTCAAACGGGGCGGGATGCAGTTCGGAACAAGCCCTGCTCTGGTAGAAGAAGTCGTCCGGGCGGCGAAAAGCGTTGCAAAGAAGCGTCCTCTGTGGGTGAAGCTCATGCCTCTTGTTACAGACATTGGACTTATTGCCAAATCGGCGGAGGCCGGCGGGGCGGATGTGCTGACCGTGGCGAACACCTACCCGGCGATGTCTGTCAATTTCAGGACCGGAAAGTCCCGATTGGGGAATATGACCGGAGGTTTATCGGGCCCGGCGATCCGTCCGATTACGGTCAGACTCGTCTGGGAATCGAAGAAAGCCGTGAAAATTCCGATCGTTGCGCTTGGCGGGATCGAAACCGTGGACGATATCCTCGAATATCTTGCCGTTGGAGCATCGGCAGTACAGGTCGGCACGGCCAGTTTCACTGACCCAGCGATCAGTGAGGCGTTGTCGGCAGGTCTCGCGAGAGTCGTCACTGAGGCTAACGTGTTAACTATCAGTGAGTTAATGGAGAAACTTGCGGTAACTTTTGGTTGACATAACGCGGTCATTTAGCTACACTTTTTGAATGGTTCGTAGCAAAAAGAACACACTATGAGACGACCACTCTTTCTCGCTTGGGCTGCCATCCGTTGGATCCCGCTGATGTTCCTGATCGCACCGGTCATGGAAGCTCCGCTGGTTGCTCATTTGAGCGAACCGGTGAAGCCTATCAAGACCTGGGTCGGCAACGCCAGCTGGTACGGGCCGGAGTTTGATGGACGGAAGACCGCCAACGGTGAGAAGTTCGACGCGGAGAGCCTGACCGCCGCCCATCCGAACCTGCCGTTCAATTCCTGGGTCAAGATCGTCAACCCACGAAATGGCAAATTTGAGTTTGTACGTATTAATGACCGGGGCCCGTATCAAGAAGGGCGGGAAATTGATGTATCCTATCGAGTAGCCCGGAAGATTGGCCTGATCCATTCTGGTGTCAGCCAGGTGCGGCTCGAACTGCTGCTGTTGCCGCCCAAGCCGAACCAGACAGAATCCAGCCAGAAGTAAGCTTCAGGGCAAACCCTGAAACTGTGACCTTCGACGCCCATCCACGAAGCAGCCTCATCGTAGCTCTGGATTTTGATTCCCTTTCGACTGCCTTGAAATTTGCCGAGCAAGTCGCTGATCTGGTCGGCATGTTCAAGATCGGCAAACAACTGTTCACCTCAGCCGGACCCGAAGCTCTGCGACAGGTCGCAAAGCTCGGCACCGGAATTTTTCTCGACCTGAAGTATCACGACATTCCAAATACCGTCGCCGGCGCCGTGCTTGCCGCCGCAGCTTTGCCGGGCGTGCAGCTCGTCAATATCCATGCGCTTGGCGGAACGGCCATGATGCGGGCTGCGGTGCAGGCAATCAGCGCAGGCGTGCCGATGGGTGAAGATCGACCGCGCTTGCTCGCCGTGACGCTTCTGACCAGCATGGACAAGAAATCGATGCGCGAAGTAGGCATTGCCGGGACCCCGCTTGCACGCGTGGTCGGCCTGGCGCGGCTTGCGAAGAAGAGCGGTGTGGACGGTGTCGTTGCCTCGGTGCAGGAAGCGAAAGCGATTCGCAAGGCCTGCGGCCGGGAATTCCTCATCGTGACGCCCGGCGTCCGTCCGAAAGAGAAGAGCGCATCCGGTAAAAAAGATGATCAGGCGCGCACCGCCACCGCGCGCGAAGCCATTCAAGCAGGGGCAGATTTTATTGTCGTCGGTCGGCCAATCCTGGCGGCAGCGGACGCACGTCGCGCGGCGAGTGAAATGGTAGACGAAATCGCCACCGCAAAATCGTAACGCGTGTCTCCCGATGGCCTTGGCATCAACGACTCTGTTTCGAGAATCCCGTTCGGAATGATCTGGACTGAACTTCCGTGAGCTCTGCACAGAAACGCGTCATTGTTGGAACCGCCGGACACATTGATCACGGCAAATCGTCCCTTGTCGAAGCCCTGACGGGTACCCATCCGGATCGCCTCGAGGAGGAACGACGCCGCGGCATTACCATTGATCTGGGTTTTGCGTTCCTTGAGGACGAACACGTGAGCTTCGGGTTTGTGGACGTGCCCGGCCACGAACGGTTCGTCAAGAACATGCTGGCCGGAGCCTGGGGCATGGATCTTCTCCTGCTCGTCGTTGCAGCCGATGAAGGGATCAAGCCCCAGACCCGCGAGCACTTCGACATTTGCCGGCTGCTAGGGGTCTCACGCGGTGTGATTGCCTTGACGAAGGCAGATCGCGTGGACGGCGACACACTCGAACTTTCACGACTTGAGATTGAGGAATTCGTCGAGGGTTCGTTTCTTGCGAACGCTCCGATTGTCCGGGTGAGCGCGAAGACAGGCGCCGGACTCACCGAGCTGAAGGCCGCGCTCACGGAAGCAGCAGACGGAATCCCCCGGAAGGACCCGCAACACTATTTTCGTTTGCCAATCGATCGCTCGTTCTCGGTCAAAGGATTCGGGACCGTCGTTACCGGGACGCTCGCAGCCGGAGGAGTCCGGGCTGAAGAGGAAGTGGAATTGCTTCCCTCAGGTGCACGATTGCGCGCGAGAGGAGTCCAGACCGGCGGAAAGGCTGTCCCGCGCGCCGAGGCAGGCCAGCGGACTGCGGTAAACCTGGCTGCGATCGAGCACAGCGCGATTCGGCGCGGAATGACGCTCGCGACACCTGGCACGTTTCGCCCGTCGCGGAGAGTCGATGTCTACCTTGAATTATTGCCGTCCGCGCGGCCGCTCAAACACCGCGCCCGGGTCCATTTCCATTCCGGAACCTCGGAGGTGGTTGGGGAAGTTCTGCTGCTTGAAGGAACTGAACTTTTGCCCGGAGAAAGCAGATTCGCGCACGTTCGGCTGCAAAACGAAGCGGTGCTCGTTCTTGGGGACCGCTTCATTCTCCGTCAATTTTCGCCCGTCACGACCATTGGCGGAGGCACGGTGCTCGATCCACAAGCCAGGCGGCCTGCGAAGAAGGATACAGGACATATCCGGTTCCTAGAGACCATCCGCCGGGGGGCACGGGACGAGATTCTGCGCGCCATGACCGAACGAAACGTACTGGGCATGAAAATCGACGAGATTGTGGCGCGAACGGGCTGGCCCGAACAGGACATCGAGAACTCTGCCGAAGCGCTCGCCAGAAAGAACGGAGTCCGGATCGTTTCGCGCGAGCCGTTACTGCTCTTTTCAGCGGGACGGTTTGAGGAGATTTGCCAGAAACTCCTGACGCGTGTCGACAAATTTCACAAAGACAACCCGTTGCTGCCGGGGGTAGCCCGTGAGGAATTGCGAGCCACGCTCGGCAAGCGCGTCAGGCCTGAAACCTTTCAGAGCGCACTCTCTCAGTTGGTCGGGGAGAAGAAGTTGGTTCGTCAAGGTGACTTGGTCAAGAAGCCGGGCAGTGAAGTTACCCTGACCGGAGAGGAAGCGAAAGCGAAGGCGCAAATGGAAGAAGCCTTTCGTAGGGCTGGCCTGACCGTGCCATCGGCGAAGGAAGTGTTATCGCAATTGACAATCGACCGGGGGAATGCGGAAAAAATATTGCAGATCCTGCTGCGGGAAAAAGTACTGGTGCGCGTCTCTGTGGAACTGGTCTTTCACGAGGAGGCCCTGCGGCAACTTCTGTTGCTGCTCGTGGCCTACAAGAAATCGAACGGGGAACGCATCGGCGTGCCCTCGTTCAAGCTCCTGACCGGCGTCACACGAAAGTATGCGATCCCGCTTCTGGAGTATCTGGATAGGCAACGCGTGACACGGCGAGCAGGCGACGAGCGTGTTATCCTGTAGGACGTGCAATCGATCACTTTGCCGCGTTGCTGGGCTCCCCAGAGTTAGAGATGAGAACGGCGAAGAATTGCTTGGAGGCAGTTCATGGGTGAATTTAGCATTTTCCACTGGCTGGTCGTTCTGGCCATCGTGCTCATCTTATTCGGTGGACGCAAGATCCCCGAAGTGATGAAAGGGCTTGGCGAAGGAATTCGCAATTTCAAAGATGGAATGGCTGGTGCGCAAACACCTTCCACCCCTTCCGCTGCCGGTACGCTTGCAGCTCCGGGCGGGCTCGGTGCGAAGGCCGGCAACGGTCAGGTTTCGCTCCATTGGAACGGCAACGGGGCGAGCACCTATCACGTGAAGCGTTCTGGCACGAGTGGCGGACCCTACGCCCGCATCGCATCGATCGCAGATACCTCCTACGTGGATGGCGGACTCGTGGGCGGCTCGACCTTCTATTATGTTGTTTCGGCAACCAGCGCAACCGGCGAGAGCGAGAACTCGCTCGAAGTCAGCGCTACGACTGCCTGATTCACGACTGCCTAATTACGGACCGATATCGACGTTCCTGCGGAAAAGGGCGGCCACGTGCCGCCCTTTTTTTCTCATCTGCGAACTCTTTTATCGACAATCGAAGGATACGAATCGTAATCGGAGCGAAGGGTTGGCAAATCGGCGGGCTCGGACTGTGCACCTTTCTGACCCTCTTTTAAGACAAGGGCTTTCCGTTTACGCCCCGCCGCTCCTCCTCTAAGTCATGTATTTCCCGCCACTTGAAGCCATTGGCGTGTTTCGAGTGAGGCACCGTCACCCAAAAAACCGGACCTTCGTCCAGTAGTTCCGCCGCAACTATTTCTCGAGACTTGGGTATGACCAGGTAACCCGGGAAGCACGAAGCCAAAAAAATCGAGGAGAAACGAAATGACGATCCTGTTCTCAAAGTGGAATGTTGTTCCCGCAACCGTCCTGCTATTCGGTACGGTTGCTCTCGCGCAATCGCCGGCGTCGACCCCGTCGACCACCCCGGCAACCGATCCCACGATTGCGCAAAGGAAAGAAAATCAGCAAGACCGCATCGGTAACGGAATCAAGAGTGGACAGTTGACAGCTGGCGAAACGGCGAACCTAGAAACCAAGGAAGCTGCAATCAATGGCGAAACAAAAGCAGATCGCGCGGCCAACGGCGGCAAGCTGACTGAAGCCGAGAAGCAGCAAATCCATTCGCAGCAGAACCAGGTTTCAAAACAGATCTACAACGACAAGCACAACGCCAATACCGCCCACTACGGCAACAATGAGGTTGGCCAGCGCCGCGAAAACCAGCAGGACCGCATCGCACAAGGTGTCAAGAGCGGACAGTTGACCGCTGGCGAAACGGCCAAGCTTGAAAATCAGCAAAAAGGAATCAACGAGCAAGTGAAGGCAGATCGCGCAGCCAACGGCGGCAAGCTGACACAGGGCGAAAAGCAGCAAGTGAACAAGGAGCAGAACAACGCTTCAAAGAACATCTACACGAAGAAGCACAACGCCAAAACACAAAGCGGAACCAAAAAGTAATCCATTCCGATCTGAATCTCCACTCTCTGAAAGAGCGCCCGCGAGGCGCTCTTTTTTTTTCGGGTTCCCGTCAGGAGAGTTCCTGCTCGGACCAGCCGAGCTCGTCGAGTGAAGCCAGCAGGCGCGAAAGCGGCAGGCCAACAACGTTGAAATAGCAGCCTTCAATGCGGGGGATATACCGCCCGGCTCGCCCCTGGATGCCGTAGGCGCCCGCCTTATCCCTGGGCTCGTCGGTCAAGAGGTAACGGGAGATTTCCTCCGCCGACATGCGGGCGAAATGTACGAGTGTTGTTTCTACAAATTCCCGGCGCACCGCGTCCGGCAGGCGGACGAGAGAAACACCGGTCACGACGGAATGCGTGCGGCCTGAGAGCTGCTCGAGCATGTGTCGCGCGTCCTCTCTCGAGCGGGGCTTGCCAAGAATGTTTCCGTCGAGAACGACGATGGTATCGGCAGCGACAACGATGGCCGGACCCACGGCACGAGCGGCAACAAGATCGGCCTTGGCATTGGCAAGGCGTTGCACCAGATCGCAGGGGTTTTCGCCCGAATAGGGCGTTTCATCCACGGCCGAGGAAAGTACCGAAAACGAGATCCCGGCATCGCGAAGAATTTCAGCGCGACGCGGGGAGGCGGAGGCGAGGATTATTTTCATGAATGCCAGGGGTCAGAATACTACAGGGATCCGGAGGAAACAGCTGCGCTTTGGAGCAGGAAAAAACAAATGGAGTTACAACTGACGCGAGCGCCGGAAAGAGGTGAAAGCGAATGCCACAAAAATGAGCCCGACGACAACGGGAAGAGCGATGAGCCAGCGGGCCGCGTCGCGGCTCCACGCACGAACCGCGGAATTGAACCAGGCGAGAGAGAGAACGGCAAAGGTCGCTCCGACGAGTTCATGAAAAAGCTGTTTGAGAACGCGCCAGAGCCGGCGAAAGCCGCGAGGTTCAACCGGATGACGCGCGCTGCCCCCTCGTACAACTGTAGACATAGGAGCAGTTTAGCGCAGTTCAGAGGAAAGAAATGGTCGTCCGGTGCCCGTCCGACAGGACAGGGTGTAGTACTGTGAATGGATTGATGACAACGCAAAAACACCGTCTTGTATCGAAATAAGGGTACGCCTACAATCGGGCTTAGAAGTACTGGGGAGCTATCCTTGCAACTCGACGATCACCTCAAGAATCTTCTGCGTGAACTCGGACATGCAATCAACGACACCGTTTCCGAATCGGACCGGATCACCGGGGCAATTGCCGGAGTACGCGCCCACGGGTACGACATTGTGCTGAAACTGGACGCGACGATCGGACTGGCCAAGCGCGATGGCTCGAATGAGGATGAGCCAAGAATGACGACCCAGGACAGACGGTTTCTTGAATCCTTGCGGATCCAGGTCGACCAGGAATCACTCGAGCAGGATGCGGAGAAGAAACTTGTGCCGCGCCTCGCCATGACGCCGCAGGATGTACGATTTTTGAAGTCGCTCCGGATTGCGACGGAAGATCTCGAATGAAGAGACAAATTCAATTCGCAGGGTTCGTTCTGGCGGGGATCGCGACACTCGGTTCGTTTGGCGCCCGAAAGGCCGCCGCGCAAGATCCGATACTCACCCCGATCCTCGTGAACACGGCTGCTCCAATTGTGGTGGGCGCGGTTGAAGCTCTCGTCAAGCCGAAGCAACCGAACGGAACTGCCAAGTATGAAGGATATGTACTGCACGCCAACGGGGCGCAGGTCACGGTCCGTTCGAAATACAGCGAAACTTCGCTACAGACCTTTCCGTTGACCGGTGAAGCCGCCAGTAAAATGCAGAAGTACATCGACCAGGGCGGATTCAAGTACGGCGACAAGATTACGATCTACTACAACTCGCAATACCAGGCCGTGAAGTTCAGGGGAAAGCCTTCCCAGAACCCCTAGCGAGTCGAGAGGCGTTATGATTCGCCTTCCCGCTGTCGCTGGCCAGTTTTACCCCGCCCATCCGAGAGAACTGTCTTCGCTGATTCATCGATTCCTCGACGGAAATGCCGAACCTCGAAAACGAAAGGTCAGGGCCTGTATTGTGCCGCATGCGGGGTACATTTATTCAGGCCACGTGGCCGCCGCCGTATTTTCCCGGATCGAGATTCCCAAAAAGGTTCTGATCCTGGGCGTGAGGCATCAGCCGGTTGGTGAAGCGCTCTCGATCCTGTCGCATGGACAATGGCGAACGCCACTGGGTGACGTCGCGATCGAGAGGGCCCTGGGCCTGAGGCTGCGCGCGGCCTGTCCCGAGTTGCAGGAAGATGAGCTGGCACATCGTCGGGAGCACTCACTCGAAGTGGAGCTGCCGTTTCTGCAGGTCCTCGAACCGGAATTCATGTTTGTACCGATCGCCTTCGGAATGACCGACGTTCCCCAGTTGACGAAGATTGGACACGGAATCGCGGAAGTGCTCGCGGGGTACGACGAAGACGTGCTCGTTGTCACTTCATCGGACATGAACCATTACGAAGATGAGGCGACAACGCGCCGCAAAGACAGGCGGGCGATTGACTTCCTGGAACGATTGGACGCCCCCGGGCTTTACGACGTGTGCAGACGCGAGCGAATCTCGATGTGTGGACTGGGCCCGGCGATTGTGACCTTGAGCGCCGTGAAGAAATTGGGAGGAAACCGGGGAGAGCTTGTGAAATATGCGACGTCAGGTGAAGTGTCGGGAGACTTCGATGCCGTCGTCGGTTATGCAGGAATGCTCTTTCCTTGAGTGTCGAGAATGCTCCTCGGAAAAAGAAAACGGCCGAAGAAGCGCTTCGGCCGTTTCGCATTTCTGAAGTCGAACTGTACCGGACCCGAGGTTAGTGAGGCCGGCCGCCGCCGCCGCTGCTTCCGCCCGATGGATGGGAAGCGCCCGTAGCAGAACCCGAAGAGCGGGAAGAGCTGCCGACCGAACTGCCAGCGGAGCTACCCCAGCCTGAGCCTACGCTCGCACTACCACCGGAGCGTGCCGCAGCCGGTGAAGCGGTCGGGCGGGGAGGAGCAGAGACACGCGTGGAATTTGGCACCGTCGACGAACGGCCGACCGCCTGAGCGTTCGGAGCGCCGCTCGGTACCGGGTTTTTTCCCGCTGTTTTTGGCGCGTTCAAAAGAGCCGGCGCGGACGCTGCGCTCACGCGTGTCTCACTCGAATGAACAAAGCGATGTCCGGTTGGATCGTAAGCGATTGACGAGGTATGGCCCATCGATCCTTCGCGCGCGTTCAGATTTGCCGGCGGAATCGTGCGGTTGATGCGGGTGGGCGCGGCAGTCGCGGCGGAGCGCGCCGCGAGTAGCGACGGTGCGCTCGTCTTAAGTACGGTCAGCTTTTCGCTGCTGTTGACAGCCAGGAGATTCCCGGTTTTCCCGTTTTGAACAGGGTAGATTCCCTGCCCGAGATTCAGCGGAGTCTTGCCACCCTTGTCGTTTACATTGAGAGGCACGACGCCGACCGTGTTACCCGATTTCACAAAGACCGCCGTGACAGGGCGATAGGGCTGCGGCCTACCGTAAAAGGTGCTGCCGGGATTCCAGCACCACCCGTACGGGGCGGCGTAAACCCAGCCACCATAATGGTAGGGCAGCCATCCCCAGGGAGCGGATCCAAGGAACGACCAGCCGCCAATGCTCGCATCAAAAATCCAGTTGCCGTAATCAAACGGCGACCAGCCCATGCCCATGCCGAATGGCCGCCAGTAATTGTAGCCGCCTACATTCATCCAGGAGCCGTAGGTATAGAGATCGGAATAGCCGGCAACGTAGGACGCGTTGCCGTAGGTGGACGAGGTCTGTGAAGTCACGACCTGCTCGTTCTGAATTCGATTGGCAACCCAACGGTCGAAATCATCGCCGGGAGAGGACTCTGTCACCACCTGGTTTGTCGGATTGCTGGCCTCAACCGAAAGCGAATGGCCCTTGTCAAGCGCGGTGACGTTGTCGTTCTCAAGAACGTTGATGCGCCCCGACTGGACGGTGACGGTACTGCCGTTGTCAAAGTTCTCGAGACGAAAGGTCGCGTGTCCTGAGACTTCGGCAGAAAAGTCACCGCCGGTGACGCTGAAGTAGTCTCCGGCGAGCGAACGATCATAGAACGAGGCGGAACCCTGGCGCAGGATGAGACGCGTAATACGAGCACCGTCATTCAGGGAGAGGTCGTAGAACTCGAGAATGGTATTGGCGCTCAGAAACGCCATGGCACCATTTTCAAATTCCACCTGGGCCCGCGCGCCGGCACCGGTTGAAAGCACGTTTCCCTGGCGAATCGGCAGATTCAAGGGAGCGGTTTGCCAGAGAGCCTTGGTGTCTGTCAGAGGATCGTTATGAAACTCGCTCGCGTAACGAACATCCCCCTGAACCAGGCTTAAACGAACAATGCGGACATGACTGATGTCCGCAGAAAGGGGTAAGGAAAATGCCATACACACGAGCAAAACAGAAAGTGAAACAAGAAGAGTCCGCTTCATATAGCCGCCTTGAGCCCGCCACATCCTATAAGGTTAGACGATACAGCAAAAGTCCGGGTTACGCCCACGAGAAATAAGGGAGTAACCAGGCGTCGAAGGGCGCTCCTGTGTACGGGACGTATCGCAGTCGGTACGACACCAGAATATAAAATGAAAGATAAGAAGCTTCGATAGAACAGATTCGAAAATCCAATTGCTAAGTTCTTGACAGCAAGAGGCTTAATAGGTAGCTTGACTGCATTCAAGATTAGTTAGGGGCGCCTAGGGTGCAGGCGCAGCGGAGCAGGGAAAACCCCGTCGAAGGATTCACGAGCTAAGCCTCGTTCATCGGGGAAATCCGGACTAAATCGGGACTGAGGGGGAATCATGCGTGGCCTTATTCGATTTCTATCTGTATTGCTTTTTGTCATTGTCTCGGGCATTCCACACGTCGTGTATGGTCAGGGCGGTGCCACGGGCGCGATCAGCGGCACGGTTGTCGATGTAAACGGCGGAGCGATTGCGGACGCCGACGTGCAGATTTTCGACTCGAGCACGAATACCCGGGTTCGCAAATTGAGTACCGCCGGGGACGGGTCCTTTCTGACGACACTCCTGCCGCCGTCTGTCTATTACGCCGTCATCAATAAGGAAGGATTTTCAGAGGCGAAAGCGGTCGGAATTGAAGTCAAGGTGACGGAAACCTCGCGTGTGACCATCTCGCTCAAACCCGGCACGGTGAGCGAGAAAATCGAGATTTCGGCCCAGGTGGCGTCCGTCGACACCACCAACGCCACGACCGGTCAGACGATCGGACGTGAAACGATTCGCGAATTGCCACTCGCTACGCAGAATTACCAGCAGCTGTTGACACTGAGCACCGGTGCGTCGAGCGAGTTGAACGCATCCGCGCAACTTGGCCGCGGCGTAACCAAGGTATTCGTGAACGGCCAGCGTGAGGACAATAACAATTATCTGATCGACGGAATCAGCGCGACAGACTACAACGTGGCGCAAAATTATTACGTGCCGCTGCCGAACCCGGACGTCATACAGGAATTCAAGGTGCAGACCAGCCTCTATGACGCAACACAGGGACGAAATGGCGGAGGAAACATCAATGCCGTGCTGAAGACCGGTACCAGCCAGTTGCACGGCGATGCCTACGAATTCTTTCGGAACGACGCGCTGAACGCGAACGAGTATTTTCACAACGCCAATCACCAGCCACGCCCGCCGGTGCGCCAGAATATTTTTGGCGGCAGCCTGGGTGGCCCGGTGGTGAATGACAAGTATGGCTATTTCTTTGTCAATTATCAGGGAACCCGGCAAACGAGCGCACTCTCACCCGGAACCCAGATCAACAACCCCGGTTTTCCCGTGATTCCGACAGACCGGTCAGCCGCCTCCCTTTCCGAAGCCTTCTTTGGAAACACGACGACACCGATCGATCCGGTCGTGCTGAAACTGTTAAATTTCAAAAGCAATCTGTTCAATGATCCGACGGGCTATCTGATTCCGTCCATTCCGGGCACTCCGGGAACGACCGGGCAGTTGCTGGTCACCAAGCCCGGGACCTACAGTGAAGATCAATTCACCACGAACTGGGATCGCGAATTCAATAACAGCAAAGACAAGTTGAGTGTCAGTTTCTTTTTCTCGAATTCGGCCACCGCCCTGCCGTTTGGCGCAGGCGGGCTGCAAGCGTCTCTGGGTGGCACGCTCTCAAGCAGTATCAGCGCAACGGACCTCGATTTTCCCTACCAGATACCGGTTGCCGCAAGACTCTTCACCGTCAACGAGACGCATCTGTTCACACCCTCGTTGATTAACGATTTCCGCTTCGGCTACGTGCGGATGAACTACGACCTGAACAACGTGAACCCGGTCACCGCCAATGACCTTGGCATTGACCGGCCGACCAACAATTTAACGCAATCGATCTACAAGTTTACCTTCGAGACCTCCGGCTTTCAGATCGGCCCCACGCCGCCGGCGAATCAGTCACAGATCCAGAATAACTACAACTTTTCAGATACCGTGAGCTGGATCAAGGGCGCGCACTTATTCCGTTTCGGCGGCGACTATACGCGGGTCAATCTGAACAAGCTGTTCCCGCAGACATTCAATGGGCAGATTTTCTTTGTGAATGGCGGCGGTCTGACCGACTGGCAGAATTTCCTTGAAGGAAGCAGTTCGTTCAGCTTCGGTGGTGGCGGCGTTTACAATCACGAGTACCGGACGAACATCTTCGGATTCTTTGCCCAGGACGACTGGAAAATCGGGCGCAACCTGACCCTGAATCTGGGGTTGCGGACTGAGATCAACGGCGCGTTCCACGACAATTTGTGCCATCTCGGGAACATCGATGAAAGTCTCGCATCACAGGGACTCTATCCGATGGTTTACGGCGGCTGCGCGAACACGCTGGGCGTTCCCGGGCTCGCCGGTTCGGGCGATGATTCAACGTTCAAAAACGGATACGCAACCGGACTGGCACCGCGCATCGGGTTGGCCTATGACCTGGGCGGACGCCAGAAGACCACTCTCCGCGCGGGCTATGGAATCTATTACGTCCGTGAAGACGTAGGAACAGCGGACCAGCTCTCCTTCCAGGCGCCGTTTCTGCCCATCTCGTTTGCCGCCTCTGCGCCGGGCTGCCTCGGATCCCTCTATTCGGCAACGCCATTGCCTGGATGCCCGAACAATGCGCTGCCCTCTGCAGGAACACTGAGCGCCAATTTCCTTCCCTGCACGGCGGCGTTTTTGGGATTTCCGGGCGGAGATACCTCGCAGGCAGGCTCCTTTGGCTGCGCAGCGGGAAGTCCCGGAGTCATTCCCACGACAAATCTTTTCGTGCTGGCCGTCCCGAGAAAATTCGTGATGCCCAGCACGCAACAGTGGAATCTTACGATCCAGCATGAGCTCGGGAGGCAATGGGTCCTTGAAGTGGGTTACGTCGGAACGCATGCGACCCACCTGAGAGAGACCCGTACCAACATTCCTGCTCTCGATGCCAGCCCGGAACATCCGGTTTCGATTACCGATGTGACGGGAACGACCTACGACATCACGGCGAACACGTTCGCCAATGGGCCGGCGAGATCCCCGATACCGGCCATTAACGGGTACGGCGGATTCCAGATCTTTGCCAATGACGCATACTCGCACTACAACTCACTGCAGACCACATTATCGCGTCGCTGGGGAAACAACTATTTCCAGGCAGCCTACACGTGGTCGAAATCAACTGACGCCACATCGAGCGGTAATACGGCTTTAAACACCGCGTACAACAATGAAGCGGATTTGAAATATTCCCGAGGCGTATCTGACTTTGACCGGCCACAACGTCTGGCGGTCAGCTACGCCTATAACCTGCCATTCTTCAATTCCTCGGAAGGATGGAAGCACGCGGTGCTGGGTGGCTGGATGCTCAGCGGAATTATCGTCGTGCAATCCGGCCTGCCCTTCTCAGTGAACGACTCACTCGCGGGTTCGGCGTTCCTCGGACCCGGATATACGACGACACTCACGGCGAGCCTCGCTCCCGGAGCAACGATTGGAAGCGGATACACCTCAGGGGGCATTCACCAGCGTCTGAATGGATATCTCAATCCGGCAAACTTCGTGCCTGCTCCGTTACTCTATCCGGCCCAATGCCAAGTCGATTCCAACTACTGCACGACGGACTTCGGCAATCTGGGTCGCAATACCTACCGTGGACCCGGTCAGCAGAACTGGGACTTTTCGGTGGTCAAGAACTTTCACATCACCGAACGGGTCAGTGCCCGATTTGCGACCGATTTCTTTAACGTGTGGAACCATGCCAATTTTGCGAACCCTTCGATTACAGACATCGAAGCGGGTGCACCGTTTAGCAAAATATTCTCCACCGTTGGAACGCCTCGCCTGATCCAATTCAGCTTGAAGCTGGCATTCTAGATTCGGTACGGGATTCCGACCGAGTGCGCTCGCTTGCCAGGTTCAGAGAGGGCGTCCCCATCCCGTGGGACGCCCCTCATTCTTGCGACGGCAAGGGCATGCTAACGAGTAGTGGTATGATTTTCCGACTATGGCAAAAATCGCAACGCGCGTTTCCGAACTGACCGGCGAGGGTGCTCTTGCCGTATATACCCGTGCGAAGGAGCTTGAAAAAGAAGGACGCTCGATCATCCATCTGGAGTTGGGCGAGCCGGATTTTCATCCCGCGGCTCCGGTTGTGGATGCCTTGCGCGCGGCCGTTGCCAATGGGCATGACCGCTATGTCTCGACGCGCGGAATCCCGTCGCTTCGTCTGGGGATTGCGGACTATTTAAAGCGCACGCGAAAAGTGGAAGCGCGTCCGGAGATGGTGCTCGTGGCGCCAGGATGCAAGATGGCGTTGGCGCTGGCCATGATGGCATTGATTGAACCCGGCGATGAGGTGCTGTATCCGGACCCGAGTTTTCCGATCTACCCGTCCTTTACGCGGGGGCTGGGCGCCAGAGCCGTTCCCTACGCACTCAGAGAAAAGAACGAATTTCAGCCGGATGTGGCCGAGATTGCGGCGAAGATAACGCCGAAGACCCGCGTGCTCATTTTCAATTCCCCAAACAATCCCACCGGCACGGTGTTTTCAGAACGCGTGCTCCACGAGCTTGCGGACCTGGCACGCAAACACGATTTGTGGGTGATCGCCGACGAAATCTACTCGCGAATCCTGTTCAGTGGAGAGTACAAGTCGATCTGGAGCCTTCCGTCGATGGCGGAGCGCACCGTGATCATCGACGGATTTTCAAAAACATTCGCAATGACCGGCTGGCGATTGGGATATGCGGTGGCCCAGAAACATGTCATCGATGCGATGGACATGCTGGTGCTGAATACCTTCACCTGTACGGCCGAGTTTACGCAGATTGCCGCCATCGAAGCGCTCAGTGACATTACAAGAGCCGTTCCGGCGATGGTCGAGGAATACCGCAGGCGGCGCGATCTGTTTGTGGCCAAACTGAACAAGATTCCAGGCTTCCGGTGCCAGTCTCCGGACGGCGCTTTTTATGCCTGGGTGAATATTGAAGAGACGGGCCGCTCGGCCGAGCAGGTACAGAAGGAGTTGCTCGAGGAAGTTGGCGTAGCCGGGATTGCCGGGGCAGCGTTCGGAGCCGAAGGAAAAAACTTCGTGAGGTTCTCGCTCGTGAGCGCGCCGCACCTGCTTGAAGAAGCGCTCGAGCGGATCGAGAGAGTCGCGAAGAACTGGCGGCTCGCAGCGGCACGGTAAGGATTTCATTCGCATGGAGACGAAGAGCATGAAACATTTGCTGCAGGGCGCATTCTGTCTTACAGTCCTCGCCGGTTCTGCCGGACTCGCTGCCGGCCAGGCGACTCCGTATCCGGCTGGCGACGTCAAAAAGACCTACGAACGCCTGCTGAAAGAGATTGACCGAATTCCGTCGTATGACAATCATGCGCATCCGGGATTTGCGGATGATCCGGACGTGGACGCGATGGCCGCTCCTCCAGGCGAGAGCGCGACGTTCCGTTTGCGTGACGATAACCCGGAGTTTGTTGCCGGAGCGAAAGCGTTGTTTGCTTACCCCTACAACGATTTTGCGCCGGACCATGCAAAATGGCTTGCCGCGAAGAAGAAGGCTGCCGAGCAGCAGGGAGGAACGGCTTATTTTGACGGAATTCTGGACAAGTTGAACGTGGATATCTGCCTGGCAAACCGCGCGATGATGCCGGCTTATCTCGACCCGAAACGGTTTCATTGGGTGTTTTTCGGGGATGCTTTTTTCTTTCCCTTTGACAACCGCGACGAGACGGCGAGCACGCCCGATATGGGCGTCTACGTTCCGCTGCAGGAGAAAATGCTTTCCCGCTGGAAGAAACAGGAAGGGGTCGAAGGGTTACCTCCGGATCTGGCCGGTTACGAAGATTTTGCGCGCAAGACGATGGTCGACAACCAGAAGCACGGCGGCGTTGCCATCAAATTTGAAGCGGCCTATTTCCGGACGCTGTATTTCCGGGACCCGACGAGGGAACATGCCGAAGCGATTTACAACAAATTCAAGGCAGGAGGGGTCCCGTCCGCGGAAGAATACCGGATCTTTCAGGATTATATTTTCCGGGTCATGGTCGACGAGGCGGGTAAACTGCACCTGCCAATGCATTTCCATACGTGCGTGGGAATTGGCGATTATTTCAGCCTGCGTAACGGCAACGTCCTCAATCTTGAAAATGTGGTGCGCGATCCCCGGTATAAGAATGTCACTTTCGTTTTGATACATGGCGGCTGGCCGTATGAGCGCGAAGCAGCGCTCCTGACCGCGGTCAAGAATGTGTACCTCGACACTTCGTTTCAATCGGAAATGCTCTATCCATCGCAATTCAAGCAAGTGCTGAAACAACTGCTCATCATCTATCCGGACAAGATGATGTACGCGTCCGATGCATTTCCCTTTAACGACGCTCTTGGCGCGGAGGAAAGCTTCTGGCTGGCATCGCGAACGTCGCGGACAGCGCTTGCCGGAGCACTGGCAGAACTGGTCGAAGAAGGCGCAATCAGCGAGACCAAGGCGCTCGAGCTCGCGCGTAATTATCTGCACGATAATGCAGCACGACTCTACGGAGATCTGAAGCCATGAGTGAAACATTCAAATATACGGCGTGGAATAAAGTCGAACGCGAATTCATGAACGACAAGATCGACCGCGAAATGATTACCGGCGACAAGTTGATGCTGGCACGGGTATTCATTAAGAAGGGCGGACACGTGCCCGAACATCACCACGCGAACGAGCAGGTGACCTATATCATCGAAGGCGCACTGAAGTTTGCGATTGATGGCAAGGAAGTCACGGTCAAGGCGGGTGAAGTGCTTTGCATCCCTTCGAATATGCCGCATGAGGCCTGGGCGCTTGAAGATACGCTCGATCTCGACGTGTTTACCCCGCCGCGCGAGGACTGGCTGAACAAGACCGATAGCTATCTGCGGAAGTGACCGCTAATACGGGTTGTGAGCCGTACTTGAAGAGTGCAGGACCCCGCTCTTTACCGAAAGAGTATAGTTCTCGCCCTGACCCTTCCACGAGTTCAACTGAAACGTCTGGCCCGGCCCGACCCGTTCGACAGTAATCCCCTCAAAGGTCAGGGCCTCGTTGTGCGCGCAAACCTCTGGCGGTCTCAGAGATTCGAGAAAATAGGCCGGGCCCGAGCCGACAACGGTCGCCAGGCCATCCGGTTCCAGCAATACGGCGGCATTCTCTTCAACGGCAATGGCCCGCACCTGTTTCGCCCAGCCATCCTTCTCGATGCGGGCCATGAATACCAGGAGACGCCCCAGACGGTCGCGTTTGACGAAATGCGTGTCGGTGATGGTGTCCGCAAGTAACGGGATGGTAAGAAATTCGCGCGTGAGCGTGACCTTATTTCCGTAAGGATCGGCCAGGGCTTCCGGTGAATGGATGGTATCGATCATGGACGAGAACGAAAATTGACCGAGGATGGCCAGACCCGCACTTGAACCGCCGATCGGTTTCCGAAGGGCAATGTGCCGGTTGATCGCCCGCTCGACAGGCGTGTCCTGCCAGTAACGGACGTAATCGGACTGGTCTCCACCGGCGATGAAAATACTTTCGGCATGCGCAATAATGTCCACAATCTTTGGATCATCCGAATCTTCGCGGCTCGCAAAGGAAAGAGTGGCGGCGGAATTGAGCACGCAGGTCGCCTTCATTTTTTCATTTTCTTTTTTAAGATACGCGTCATCGTCGTTGGCGCTCAGCACCAGAAAATCGCCGCCGTTTGCATGTTCGCAGAGAAACTTGAAGGCCCGATCAAGCTTTGAGCCGCCACCCATCAGCGCAAATCCACCGGAGGGCTCTACGGTGCTGTCCTGCGGGTTGCCCAGTCGCTCGTACTTCCATTTCGTCGCTGCAGCTGCAAGAAGAGGCAGCACCAGGAGAAGGACCGGAAGTAAGAGGAGTCTCTGTGACACGGGAGTTGGCATTGCCACAGTATAAAGCGAACGGGCACTCGAAACGTTTGTTTCTAGTGAAGTACACAGGAATATTTTACGTATTTTTGATTGACGAGTTGTTGGTGCTGTTTCATACTCCGGACACTGCGAGTGGTTCTGTGTGTTAGAGGGGGCGATGTTCCTGACTGATCTTCGCAGTATCTGTGTCTCTACCATTAGCGTTGAAGTGGCGGCAGGAGGCCTCGCCTCCGGACTGTAATTCCACGTTCTTACCTACCTTCCGTTCGGAAGTCTGTCCGCTTGAAGATTGAATTCTCGGTGCAACTTCATGGAGGAATCATGTTTTTATCCTGTTTCCGGCGCGTTGTATTTCTCATTGTGTTTTGTCTTGTGCCCGTCGTTCTCTTTGCCCAATCCAATCGCGGACGGATCAGTGGTCAGGTTACGGATTCATCGACGGCTGCCATTCCTGGCGCCAAGATCGTGATTGAAAATCAGGGAACGCATATCGAACGTACTTTCGAGACCAACGGAGAAGGAAGTTTTGTCGCGACCGACGTAGAGCCGGGTGTCTATACCGTCAGGGCAGAAGCAAAGAATTTCAAGTCGGTGGTGCGGGACCACGTCCAGGTCGAGGTTGGAAATGACATCAAGCTTGATTTCAAGCTGCAGCCCGGGGCAGTCAGCGAAGTCGTCGAAGTGAACGAAGAAGCACCGCTGACAGAGACCTCAAACGCCGTGCTGAGCGGCGTGCTCTCAAACCAGGCGATTACCGAGCTCCCCATGCAAGGCCGCGACTTCCAGAACCTGCTGCCCTTGCATCCCGGTGTGCAGCGGGAACCGGGCGGCGGATTCCATACGCTCACTTCAAACGGACTGCGGCCCGACGACAACAATTTCGTCATCGACGGGGCGACCGATAACGACGCGTATTACGGCGAAACCGTTGTGAACGACGCGGGAATCAGCGGCACCCCGGCCAGTCATTTGCCGCTCGATGCCATCCAGGAATTCAACACCGAGGAGCAGCCATCGGCAGATTTCGGCGCAAAGCCGGGCGTTGTGGTGAATATGGGACTCAAGTCCGGAACGGATACCCTTCACGGAAGCGCCTACTACTTCTATCGGGACAGCGCGTTTGACGCACGGAATTACTTCAACCCGGTTTCCGAGCCCGTTTCCGCCTTGTTACTGAATCAGTTCGGTGCTTCGCTCGGCGGCGCATTCATCAAGAAGAAATGGTTTTATTTCGTGAACTATGAAGGCGTGCGCGACAAGGTTGGAAATCCGTATCTGGCGGACAGTCCGGTGACAGAGTCGCTCGTCGGGCGTGTGGATCCGTCAACGCTCAGCTACCCTCTTGAGGAATACAGCATGGTTGATGCGCTGAACGCCACGGGATGCGGTGTTACACCGCTGCCTGGCAACTGCAGCCAGCTGAGCCACAACCTGTTACAGTACCTTCTGCCCAACCCTGGTTTGACGGCCAGCACGTCCGACCCTGCTGCAATCAACTTCGATTTCAATAACACCAACCGCGAAGACAACATTGTTTTTAAATCCGACTTTACCCTGAATGAACACCACACCTTTTCCGGTACCTATATTTATTCAAACAGTAACCAGGTTGAGGAAGACGCCGTACCCATCCGGAATAACTGGCTGTCCAAAACCAAGCCGATTACCCAGGTGCTGGGTCTCACTTACATCTACACGCCAAACTCGCGCTGGGTCAATGCGGCGCGGTTCAGTTTCAACGCCTTCGATGAAACGATTACCTCCGTCGATGGCAACGTGAATCCGACGGCGTATGGACTGAATACAGGAGTGACCAACCCGCAATTATTCGGATTTCCCCGGATTAACCCGGACAGGAACACCATGAATTACATGGGTGGAAATTCCAGCTGGCCGCTCGCGACAACACCCAGCAAGACGACCACGGTATCGGATACGGTGACCTATACGGTCGGAAAGCACAGTGTGCGGTTCGGCGGCAGCTATACACACGGAAATGTGGACTACTTCCGCGCGAATTATGGCCGCGGACGGATTGATTTTGACACTCTTTCGGACTTCCTTGAAGGCAACGTCGCTTCCTGGCGAATCCTGTACGGCGACCCCGGCCGAAACATCAGCATCAACGCCATTGGGCTCTTTGCCCAAGACGATTACCGGGTATCGCGGACCGTCACCCTCAACCTGGGGTTGCGGTACGACATCACGTACCCGATCAAGGATTCGCAAAACCGCCTCGGGAATTACGATCCGACGAAGGGCCTGGTGCAGGTTGGCATTGGAACCCATCAGCTTTACCCGACAAACTACAACAACGTCTCACCGCGTCTCGGAATTGCCTGGGATGTTCGAGGGGATGGACGGACCGTCGTGCGTTCCGGATTCGGAATGATCTATATCCAGCCCTCGATCCGGACGTTTGTAAACAGCGCAGGACTGAACCTCGTGCCAACCGGATTGCAAACGCAACTGGACTACACGGACGGAACGGTCCGGGTGCAACCGCCAACCGGGACGATCACTTCCTATGTAGTCCAGAGCAATGACCCCACACCCATCAACTGGAACACGACCGGGCCGATTTTTCCGATCAATAGCCCCACTCCTCCGGTTTGCAGCATCGATTCGCCCTGCACCATTTCCGCGGTAGCGCAGAACCTCAAGACGCCCTACGTTCTCAACTGGAATCTGAACGTACAGCAGCAAATCACGCCGACCGCGATGTTGCAGGTCGCCTATGTCGCAAATCACGGTGTCAAGCTCTACAGCACCATCGATCAGAATCAGATTGATCCCGCCATTGACGGCTATGATTCGCAATACGGCCGGCCACTGGTTGCCAATTGTCCGGAAAATCTGGGCGGGCAGGGGACGGGCGGCCCGTGCTTCCCTTATCTGCAGTTCGTCAACACGATCGGGAATAAGTCGCTCTCGAGCTATCAGGCGCTGCAGATCACCTTCACCAAGCGCTACTCGCACGGACTGTATCTGCTTGCAGGCTATACCTACGGGCACGCGATCGATACGACGAGCGGAACCACCAATCTCGCGGATGTGCCGCAAAACAGCCTGGACTACGCCGCTGAAAAAGCGTCCGGCGACTACGACATCCGTCACCGGTTCACGCTTTCGGCGATTTACGATCTACCGGCGATCAAGAGCAAGTTCCAATTGCTCGAAGGCTGGCAGGTGACCGGAATCTATACCTACCAGACCGGTGAGCCCTTGAATCTGTATGACAGCTACTACGACCTGACGGGCACGCTCGAAGGGTACGATAACAATGGATGGGACCGCTGGAACATCGTCGGGAGTCCAAAGAATCTCAAATGGAATCAGACCGCAGGGATTCCCTTTCTCTCAAATCCGACCGATGCTGAAGGCAATTCCATTCCGAACGCCGCTTGCGCCAAGGCGGCAAATAATGATCCGGACCTGATCAATTCGCTCCTCTATGTGGGCGGCTGCTGGGGACAGAATGGCAGCTACCTCATTCCGAACGCGCAGAATACGTTTGGAAACATGGGTCGAAACATTTTGCGCGGGCCGGGCTTCAGCAATTTCGATTTCTCCGTAAACAAGATGTGGAAATTGCATGAACGGCTTCAGCTGCAGATGCGCGGCGAATTCTTTAACATCTTTAACCATCCGAACTTCGCCAATGGCTCGATCGGTACCGACTTGTCGGGAAGCGATCTCGGGCTTGCGAAAGCGACACCCGACGTTCAGGCCTCAAATCCCGTGATCGGATCAGGCGGCTCGAGACACATTCAGCTGGGACTCAAGCTGATCTGGTAGCGACGCGGCAAAAGCGAAGGGGCGAGCCGAACCGGCTCGCCCCTTCGCTTTTTAAAGCGGGTCGCTTGCCTTACCAGATCTTGCAGGCCGTGTCCCTCACCATCGCATCGCCTTTTTTGCAGCCAAAGGCTTTGGCGAACGCTTCCATATTCGAGATCGGGCCGTTGGCCCGGAACTGCGGCAACGGATGCGGATTGGTGTTGGTCTGAAGCCGCGCATACTCGGGTCGGGTATTGGTGCCCCAGACCTGGGCCCAGCCGAGGAAGAAGCGCTGTTCGGGAGTGAAACCGTCGATATTTTTCGGACGATTTCCTTCAATCGATTTTTCGTAAGCGGCATAGGCGATTGCGAGTCCGCCGAGATCGCCGATGCTTTCTCCGAGCACCAGTTTGCCGTTCTGGTGGAGGCCGGGTTCGACTTCGTAACTGTCGAACTGTTTTACGACGCAACCGGTATGTTCTTCAAAGCTCTTGCGATCGTCAGGGTCCACCAGTCGTGCAGATTTCCCTGGCCATCGAAGCGCGAACCTTCATCGTCAAAACCATGGCTGATTTCATGGCCGATCACAGCGCCCATCCCCCCGTAGTTCACGGCATCGTCGGCCTTAGGGTCATAGAAGGGAGGCTGAAGAATTCCGGCAGGGAAAACGATCTCGTTAAACGTCGGATTGTAATAGGCATTGACGGTCGGAGGAGTCATTCCCCATTCGAGCCGGTCGACGGGCTTGCCGATCTTTGCAAGTCGCCGGGCTTCTTCAAACGCGTGACCGCGCTGGACGTTTTCGTTGTACGAACTGCGCGTGACGGACAGTTTTGAATAGTCGCGCCACTTGTCGGGGTAGCCGATTTTTACGGTGAAGGCTTCAAGCTTCGCGATGGCCTGTTTCTTGGTTTCAGGGCCCATCCAGGTGAGCGTAGGAATATCCGCGCGTAGTGCCGTGACGAGGTTATTGACCATGCTCTTGGCACGGGCCTTGGCTTCGGGCGGGAAGTATTTCTGGACATAGACTTCACCGAGTGCTTCACCGAGGATGCTGTTGGTCGATTGCACGCAGCGCTTCCAGCGAGCGAGCAGTTCCTTGGTGCCGGAAAGCTTCTTGCCATAGAAATTGAAGTTCTCCTCGACAAAGCTGGCCGAAAGCGTTTGCGCGTTTGCATGAAGCAGGTGCCAGCGCAGATAGATTTTCCAGTTGTCGATGGAGGTGGCCGTCAACTGATGATTCAATTCCTTAAAAAACTCCGGCTGGCCGATATCGATGGAATTGACGGACGGAGCGCCGAGCGCCTGAAGATACTGTTCCCAGGACCAGTCAGGCGTCAGGGTCTTCAGTTCTGCGAAGGTCATCTTGTTGTAATTCTTTTCAGGATCGCGAAGCTCGACGTTGGTACGGGAGGCCTTGGCGAGAGAAGTCTCGAGGTCCATCACGATTTTTGCCCGGGCCGCTGACTCCTCGGGAGAACCACCGGCCAGTTCAAAGATCTTGGCAACGTGCGCGACATAGTCCACACGCAGCTGCTTCGAGCGGCTCGTCATCCCGTGTGTAGTAATCGCGATCCGGCAGACCGAGACCGCCTTGATCCGCTTCGGCAAGGTAGTGGGCACTGTCCTTGAAGTCGGTCGAGGAACCGAACTCAAAGGCCACATTGATGTTCTGGCTGTGCAGGCGAGCAATCTCGGCGTCCAGTCCGGCGCGGTCCTGGATCGCGTCAATCGCGGCGAGTTCGGAGGCGAGCGGCTTCGTGCCGACGGCGTCGACGGAAGCCGTGTCCATGCAACTCGCGTAGAAGTCACCGATCTTCTGTTCGTTTGTTCCCGCGGCGGCTTTGGAGCTGGCAGCGGTATCGAGGATGGTACGCATGGCGGTGAGATTGTGGTCGCGAAGCTCCGTAAAGGTTCCCCAGCTTGGATATTCAGGGGGAATGGGATTTGCCTTCATCCACCCACCCATCGCAAATCGGTAGAAATCCTGACACGGCTTGCAGGTGGTATCGAGATTGGTCAGGGAAAATCCCCATGGGGCATCGGCTTTGAGGGTGACTTCGGCCGAGAGAATCAAAACAACGGAAAGAGCTACGAGCGCAACGGCGCTCAAGACAAGCAAATTACGGCGATGACTCATCCTTCACCTCATTTGATGGAAAAAACAAACAACGACCGAGAGGGAACGAGTGTAGCAAAAGACCGCGGAGGATGCTCTCTGAGCTCAGCCGGGAACCGCGCACTCGACCGGTTGGGCCCGGAGCAAGCCCGTAAGAACGGCCGGCGAGATCCCCACAAGAAACCCGCGGCGTCCGCCATTCATCAGAATACGGGGAAGTGGTTCAGAAGTCCTGGTCGCTCGATCACGAGTGTTTTGATCACCTGATGTTCGTCGACCTGGAGCCGCTTTGCAGATTCCGCCGTCCCGCCGCGCTCGACGTAGGTATAGAGATGTTCCGTGAACGGGACATGGTGGGCTCCGAGAAAGACAGTGGCCGGAGTTTCCGAAGCGTGGTCCTTACGCGGCACAGGTCAAGGTTCTCGCCGTCACTACTTGGCGGGAGCGTTTGAAGGGGGCAAAAAGGCCTTGGTGTACTTTGCGGTTTCAACCTTCTGCCAATCGCCCTTGATGATGCCCTCGCGAATTTGGGCAGGCGTTTTGCCTTTTCGCGTCTGCTCGTAGGAATAAAACGCTTCTTTCTGGCAGATCTCGCACCCGGAACCGTGACGGCTGACGAAGCAATCGAGCAAACTGCCATGCCCCTGGCTGCGATCACAGTGGCAATAGCAGGGTTCCTCGATAAAGAACTTTCTTGACGCGGCCTGCAACCGTGTACGCGTTAAAGGTTTCTATATTGTCGGAGTAAAGCGATGGCTCCATGGTCGGGGGCAGCGCGTCCTTCGGTGCTTCGGCGTGGAACGCAGGAGTCGCCTCGTCCGGATGATTCTCATGATGCATGCCGGCCATGTCTTGCGAAGTGGAGGCGGCAAATTCGGGAAAGACCAGAAGTGCTGAGCCGGTGGCGAGAAGCGTTGCGGCAAGAAACAGTTTGTCCAGAACTTTCATGAAAAACCTCTTTCGCAGGAATTTCCCTATCTAGCTACTCTACGGGGGTTCGAATCTAAATTCCACTTTGGTGTCGGGTTGAATATCGGTGCCGGTCACGGAAGATGAACGACAGCGATACGGACCGGTTGCAGCTTGGTCCGGTCGAGGATGCGCTCGCCATTCAAGTTGTCGATCTCGGTGTTGACGATGAAATAGAAATCATCTCCGCGAAGAGCCCCGGTTGTCGGCGTTTTTAAAGGGGTTTGCAGGACAATTGCTTTCGCGGCGCGTAGTCCGTCCTGGGACAACCGGAAGGAAGCGACGCGCGGGGTACCGATGCCATTCTGGACCGCGATGAGGTTCCCTCTATGCCAGTACAGGCCGTCGATTCCCGCAAGGGTGTTATTGGCGGCCGGATCCACTTCAACAGAGAGGCCTCGGTTGAGATCAACGTGCAAGACACCCAAGGCGTCCGCAACATAGAGAATCTGTTCATCATCGGTTAGGGCGATACCGTTTGGGGCGATGAGCGGCCGCGCCATGGTCAGGGGATCGAAACGGCGCGTTTTGGGATCAAAGCGATAAACCTTGCCTGCCGAAGTATCGGTCAGATAAAGCAAGCCGCTACGGAGG
Organism: uncultured Acidobacteriota bacterium; assembly: GCA_963831545.1. Lineage (GTDB taxonomy): Bacteria > Acidobacteriota > Terriglobia > Acidiferrales > UBA7541 > Acidiferrum. Next base: position 22,377 of record CAWHQX010000014.1, on the reverse strand, counting down.
ACCACGAGATCGTTAAAAACGTGTCTTTCTTTATCGGCTGGTGGATAGCGGGCGAGAAGCTCGGCAGAGCGATTAAAGTGCAGGAGCTCCGAGCTGCCTTTGCTTTCGCTTGCCGAATTCGACCAGAGCGAGCCATCGGACGGGTCAAAACGGATTCCCAAAACCGGCAGCAGGTTGTAGCGGTCGCCCGGAACGAAGTCGGCGATTTTGCCGTCACGCGAGAGTTTAACGATCTTGCGGTAGTAGATGCTGCTCATGAAAAAGGATTCGCCGGTTTGATCGTAGGCGAACCCTTCGGGGAAAATGTCCTTGTCAGCCGATGTCAGTACGATTTTAGAAAGATTGACCGCCGGAAAATCCCTGTGAACTTGTTCCAGCAATTTCTGGAAATCAGGAGAGGTTTTAAGTGCAGCGAAGGAGATATCGCCTGAAGGATCAAAGCCCTCTCTAAGTGCCAGGCATTCCTTCAGACGCTCGAGTGCAGGAAGAGTCTCTCCAAGGAGTGCATGCGATGCCGCCAGGAAATAGAGGACAGCCCCGCGGTCTGCAGTCTTCCCGAGGAGACTTTCTGCGGTGGCCATTTGCGCGCGGATTTCCTCGGCATCATCGCGTTCAAGAGGAGCACCGCGCTCCGCTTCCTGCTCCTGTGCCCGGAGCGATCCCGCAGAAAGAAACAGACAGAGGAAACCGGTGTAGAACAACGTCCGAACTGCGCGCAAAAGAAAAGCCGTGGCGGACATGCCATTTCCTCAGGCCCTGCGTCGAGAGTGAATTAGCGAACGATCGCCGGAGCGGCAGTGATCGTCGTGACCCGGGCGGCCGAAGCGCGTTCGTTCAGTTGCCGTTCGCGAAGATGCCGCTGCACACGCCGTCCCCAGGAACGGACGAAGGTATAGTTCAGAGCGCCGCCGATCGCCGAACTGGCCAGAGGCACAATGCGGGCAATCCACTTTTCGGCACTTTCTTCGCCGATTTTTACGGCCAGCCGGCTGGCAACGCGCGGAGCCAGCTTCTCGAGCATCTGTTTTTCGGCCATATCCTTGCCGAAATCAACGCCGGCAGCCGAAGCCGCGGCAATCCACATTTCGACGCGCTGACTCTGGCCATGTTCTTCAAAGCCATAGAGCAGGCAAAGGCGTTGAATCAGCCGAAGGGTAATCACCGTGAGAAACCCGGCATCAGGCAAAACCGTGATCATGCCACCCAGACCAAAACCGGCTCCTTGCGCGAGAGCCAGCCGCTGCGCGTCATGAATCAGACGTTCTGCAATGGCGTCCAATTTCTCAATCGGTACGTCCCGCATCCGGCCGAAATGCGGAACCCAGAGGCCGTGCTTTTCCGAAAGATATTTGCGGAACTGGTCGGCGTCGACTTCAACCGAGCGAAGTCCACGCAGCATGCCAAAACGCAGAAAACGACCAACGGTCCGGCCCGCAAGAGATTTTGGTGACCTAGCCATGGGGTTAAGCATCCTATGTCGGTTAGAGCGGGTCAAGATCTGTTCCGTTGTATGACCTGCATTGAAAAGATGTACTCATTACCGTTCGGGAGCAGAAAACCGCGAGTTCTACTTGACGCGGCAGCGAATTTCGGTAAACTGCATTTTTCCTTATGGCAGCCATCGCTCCAATTCTCGCGACAGAGACGGTCACCGATCTGGAATTTCCCCAGCGGGAAGCCGCTTTCTTTTACGGGCTGTTCTTGCGCGGTTATTCCGCCGACGAGCTGCGCCGCGACATCGAAGTGCCTCCAGCCGTGCTGGCAAAGTGGCACCGGGACGCGGAGCGCGAACCTCAGCTGCGCGATATCTTCGCTCGAATGCTCGATTACCGAAGACACGTACTGGCCATTTTTGACACCCTCGTGGGTTCGGACGGCCAGATTCGCCGTTTACAGTAAACCCGGGGCCAAGTTCGAGGCAACGCCCCCTCCTCGCTGCACGTCTAAACAGACATCGAATGGGAAGTGTCTTTAAAATGAATGAGATTGAGCATTTGACGTGCGATTCAGCGTGGCATTAGAATGCCTTTGTGGTAGAGGTGTCCGTATGTCCAGTCTTTTACGAACCGTAACTGCAAATTTGGCGTTGTTCTCGTTGCTGGCCATGCCACTGCCGGCCCAGCAAGGTTCGGGTCAGGCCCCGGATCCCACTGCTGCGCCTCCCGTTGACGGGAAGATGAGCAAGGAACAAAAGCAGAAGGCAAAGAAGACATTAAAGGAACTCGACACACCGTATAAGGCCTGGCTGAACGAAGACGTGGTTTACATTATTTCTCCGGAAGAACGGAACGCATTTCTGAAGCTCTCGACCAACGAAGAGCGTGAGCAGTTTATCGAGCAATTCTGGTTGCGCCGCAGCACCAATCCCGACCTCCCCGACAACGATTACAAGGAAGAACATTATCGTCGCATTGCCTATGCCAACGAGCATTTTGCTTCAGGCATCCCGGGATGGAGAACCGACCGCGGGAAGATTTACATTATTTGGGGAAAGCCAGACGAAATCGAATCGCATCCGACAGGCGGAACCTGGGACCGTCCGATGGACCAGGGTGGCGGGTCAACGACGACCTATCCGTGGGAAACATGGCGGTATCGCTACCTCGAAGGCATCGGCGAGAACGTCATCATGGAATTCGTCGATCCATCGAGTTCCGGTGAATACCATCTGACGATGGATCCATCTGAAAAGGACGCCCTCACCTACGTTCCCGGAGCGGGTTTGACCTTGATGGAATCGATGGGGATGGCATCAAAGACCCAGCGGTTCAGCAATACCGACGGCACGCACATGGCACGAGGTATGGGCGGCCAGCCGGCTTCGCTCAACGAATTCACGCGGCTCGAGCAATATGCCAATGTGCAGAAGCCGCCAGCGGTGAAATACAAGGATCTGGAAGCGATTGTGACGTCGCGCATGGTGCGCGATCAGCTGAAGTTCACCTATCAGACGGCATTCCTCAAGGTAACGAGCGATACGGTGCTTGTGCCGATTACCATCCAGATTCCGAACCATCAGCTGACGTTTAAAGAGAAAGACGGAGTGCATTCGGCTTCGATCAACATCTTTGGCCGCGTCAGCACGCTCACAGGTCGCGTGGTGCAAACGTTTGAAGACGCCGTGGCGCGCGATTTCCCCGATTCGCTCTACCTGCAGGCTTCAAAGTTGTCTTCGATTTATCAGAAGGCGCTTCCCCTGCGCCCGGGCCTGTACAGACTCGATATCGTGATCAAGGACGTCGAGAGCGGGAACGTTGGCGTCGTAAACACGCGACTGGCCGTGCCCCGTTACGACGACGAGAAGCTTGAGGCCAGTTCACTGATTCTGGCTGACCAGATCGAACACGTACCGGCGAAGCAGATCGGCCTCGGTCAGTTCGTGCTTGGCTCGTCAAAAGTACGGCCGCGTCTTGATGGAGATTTCTCAACGAATGACAAACTGGGAATCTACCTGCAGGTCTATGGGCTCAAGCCTGACGAGAAAACACACAAGAACAATGCCGAGTTTGTGTACACGGTAAAGAGGGGCGACACCCAGGTCATGCAGTTTAAAGAGTCCTCCACCGAGATGAACCAGACAGGCGATCAGGTGACGCTTGAGAGATTATTGCCGTTGGCAACATTAACGCCAGGGAAGTATACTTTGCAGGTTAGTGCGACCGACGAGCTCGCGAACCAGACGATTTCCCGAACTGCCGATTTTTCGATCAAGGCAGCAGCAGAACCGAAGACAGCGGCCGTCGTAGCACCAGCCCCAGGGAGGTAACCAAGACGTGAAGCACAGTCCGCTCCTGTGCGCGGGCACCTTTTTTGCCGTCGTCTTAAGTGTGTTTTGTGGTGCTGGCTTGGCATCTGCGCAGAGCAAGCCTTCCGCGGGAAATATTTCAGGACAAGTTCGTGACGGAGCGGGAACCCCGCAACTGGGTGCCACGGTCGATGTGTTGTCTGAAACGGCCGGGCTGAACGTTACGGCGCATCTTCTGACGAATACGCAAGGCATGTTCGAGGGCGACAAGCTGGCCCCCGGATTTTATACCGTCCGAGTCACACTCGCAGGATTTCTCCCTTCCCTTGAAAAGCATGTACGCGTTTCGGCAAATCTCACGACGATCGTGCGGATCGAACTCGAATCGATGTTTTCTTCACTCGAGCAGATGCGCCGAACGCCTGCCAACGCAAGCGTAGAAGCCGATGACTGGAAATGGGCCCTGCGTTCGGCCTCGGGCTTACGGCCTGTCTTGCAATGGAATGACGACGACGCGAATATTTCTTCGGCTGTGGTCATGGAAAACGCGGTCGCGCGGCCGAGGGGTCGCGTCGAGTTAATGGATGGTGCGCGCCATCCAGGGTCGGTCGCAAATATCGGGCAGGCGCCTGCGACAGCCTTTGCCTACGACCAACATATCGACAGATTCAATCACATTGTTTTCGCCGGAACTGTGAGTTACGACCAGGATTCGCCGGCCGGTGGAATTGCAGCAATCTGGCTGCCGACGGGATCGGTTGCGACCGGACCATCGAGCACGATCGTATTGCGCGAAGCGCGCGTCAGCGAAAACGGCCCGACGTTCCGTGCGGGACGCCTGGACCAAAGCGGATCGGTTACCTTTGGCGACCGGGTGCTCTTGCGTGTGGGCGGCGAATATGTGGTGATGGGCCTGCAGGAGTTGGCCTGGAGTGTGCGGCCTCGACTGAATCTTGAAACGAAGATCTCGCCGAACTGGTATCTGGATCTGACCTACACCACCGTTCCAAATGCTTCGCTTGTCGGCGACGCTCTGGCGGTTGATCTTGAAAATCCACAAGCACCGAACGTTCTTGAAACTGCCTTAAACCAGCTCGACGCGTTCCCGACACTTCTCTGGAGAAACGGCCGGCCGGTGCTTGAGAACACCAAGCATGCCGAAGTGTCGGTCGAGCGCAGGTTCGGGAATCGCAGCACGTTGCAGGTCGCTGGTTTTCATGACAATGACAGCCACGTCGCTGTTTATGGCAAGGGTCCGGAGCAACTTTCCTCGGACTATTTCCAGGATTTGTCGTCGAAGGGCTTTGCCTACGATGGCGGTTCGAGCAATGCCTGGGGTGCGCGCGTGGCACTCAGAGAACGAATCAGTGAAGATCTCGAACTGACCACGATTTATGCATTCTCGGGTGCTTTGATCCCTGCAAACGATCTCGATGGAGCCTTGCGCGACGCCCTGCGCAATGCACCGCGGCAATCGCTCGCCGCGAAGATCACCGCGACGATTCCGCGCTCGAATACCCGCGTCAGCGCAGGATACAAGTGGGTCAATGGCTCGGCGCTCTCCCGGGTCGATGGCTACGGCGAGGCGCTTTATCAGTTGAGTCCCTATTTTAATGTGGCCGTTCATCAGCCGTTGCCCAGAACCGTGTGGGGCCGTTGGGAGGCGACTGCAGAGTGCGACAACATCCTGGCCCAGGGCTATTACACGATGAACACCGGTGATGGGCCGATGGTCATTACCCCTGCCCCTCGCAGTTTCTGGGGTGGCTTGAGTTTACAGTTTTAGAAGTCGAACAAGAACATCTGTAAAAGCGTATCCCGCCTACCAGAATACGGAACTTACTGTCACACGATTCGCAAATAATAATTAAGTCTATTGTTTATAAGGAACTATGAGTTAATGAATAAACCGTAGAATGGAAGAGCAGTTGCTGCATTTCTCGTAACGGTGAGGCCGGGTTTCGAAAATGAAGGAGAACCTGAGAGTTAGAGTTGGAGCGGTGGTCCTGGCGCTAGCGACCCTGGCTGCCGTGATCTTCGCCTGGCTGAACTTTGTTCAACGCTCGCGATATGACCAGGTCGACGACGGTGTGGCCTGGTCCGATGGAGCGAAGGGAATTGAAGCCTGGAAGGTGGCGCCCGAGTCGCCCGCAGCCGTTGCCGGTATCCGGCCCGGAGACATTCTTCTTTCAATCAACGATGCACAGGTCCCCAGCGCAGCGCATGTTGCAAGACGCCTCTACCGCGCCGGGCTCTGGACCCAGTTACGCTACAAGCTTTCGCGCAACGACGAAGAGTTTGAAACTCGCCTCATTACGACCCCCGCGCAAAAGCCCCTACGAGTTGAAAATTATCTCCGCGTCGTAGGCCTTCTCTATCTCTTCATCGGGATGTTCATTTTCATCCGGCGCTGGAATGCGCCGCGGGCCGTGCACTTTTATATTTTCTGCCTGGTTTCCTTCGTTCTCTATTCGTTCCAATATAGCGGCAAGCTCGACACCTTTGACCAGGAAGTCTATTGGGCGAGCATCGCCGCACGGCTGCTTGCGCCGGCACTCCTCTTTCATTTTGCGCTTGTTTTCCCTGAGCGCAGCGAGCATCGCGGCAAATCATTGCTGAAGTTCGCGGCCATTTATGCTCCGCCGGTCGCTCTTCTTCTGATCCATATTTTTGCCGCAACGAATTCCTTCGGATTTGTGCCGACCACCCGCTCGCGCGTGACGCTCGATCAACTCGAGCTCGGGTATCTGGGTCTTTATTTTCTGGCCGCCGGACTTGTTTTCTATCTGAGTTACCGGCATTCGCATTCCGGTGTCCTGCGCCAGCAGTTGAAGTGGCTGACCGGCGGAACGCTCGCTGGCAGTCTGCCGTTCACGTTCTTGTACATCATTCCGTTCATCCTAAACGCCGCGTCGCAGCCGTGGATGCAGTTCACCTCGCTCAGTCTTGTACTCATTCCGCTGTGCTTCGGCTACGCCATCATCCGGTACCGGTTGATGGATGTTGATATCATCTTCAAACGAGGTCTCGCGTACACCGCGGCCACGGCAGCGATTGCGGCCATCTATTTTGCCCTGGTCGCCCTCATTGCCGAGATTTTCCATGCGCAAACGACAGGGCCCGTCGCGGGAATTATCGCAATCGTCATTGCGGCATTCCTGTTTGAGCCGTTCCGCGAAGGAATTCAGGCACGGCTCGATCGATTCTTCTATCGCGATCGCCTGGATTACCGGCGCACGCTGATTGAATTTGGCCGTACGCTGACCAATGAAGTGCGCCTCGACCCCATGCTCGGTTCGGTCATGGACCGTGTTTCACAGACCTTGCTCGTCGATCGCCTGGCGATTTTTGTCGAGGACCAGCAGAATCCGGGCGAGATGCGCCTGGCACGTTCGATGGGAGTGCGGCTCGCGGAACCTCTTGATCTGAGCTTTATTTCGCCGACCCGTCCAGAATTTGCAACGGGTCCGATTTTCTTTGAATCGCCCAAGGCCGCGCGTGACGTCAGTGAACCCGTCCGGCGCACACTCGAACAGCTCGACCTGAACTATTTCATTCCGTGCCGCATTCGCGAACACGCCGTGGCCGTGCTGGGTCTGGGTAAAACCGTAGACGGCGACTTTCTTTCAAGCGATGACGTCGAACTGGTGCAGACGATTGCCGGTTACGTGGCGATCGCACTCGATAACTCACAACTGTACTCTTCACTTGAACAGAAGGCCCTGCAGGTGGCGCGGTTAAAGGACTTCAGCGAAAACATCGTCGAATCATTGAACGTGGGCGTGCTCGCGGTTGACCTGTTGGGAACGGTAGAAGCCTGGAATTCTCGGATGGAACAGCTGATTGGCGTTGGCAGAAGCGATGCCGTTGGCCAACCCCTCAGCAGTATTCTCCCGTCTGAATTGATGCAGGAGATTATTGCGCGGGGTGACGAAGAACAGATTACCGGGATCTACAAACACAGGCTCGTGCATCTGGGTCGCTCGGTTGTGCTGAATGTTTCGATCACGCCACTTGTAGGCAAGGCGGGCGAGCGGATCGGGCGGCTGCTTCTCTTTGATGATGTGACCCAGCGCGAGCGTATGGAAGAACAGATGTCACAGACGGAAAAATTGACCTCACTCGGGCTTCTGGCGGCCGGTGTCGCGCACGAAGTGAATACGCCGCTGGCGGTCATTTCGAATTACATCCAGATGCTGGCGAAGCAGATGCCCGAAGACGATCCACGACACAACATTATCGAAAAAATCGTAAAGCAGACCTTCCGCGCGAGCGAGATTGTGAACAACTTGCTGAACTTCTCGCGAACCGGTCCTGGAGATCTCGCGGACGTCGATCTGAATCGCGTTGTTGAAGAGACGTTGTCACTGGTTGCGCATCCCTTGAAGACTTCCCGGATCCAGGTTGTGAAGCAGCTCAGCGAAGGGATTCCACCGGTGCGTGGCTCCGCAAACAAATTGCAGCAGGTGTTTTTGAATCTGTTCCTCAATGCGAGAGACGCCATGCCCTCTGGCGGAATGCTCGAAGTCCGGACCTCGGGACATAACGGCAGCGTCGAGATCGAAGTGCTCGACACCGGAAACGGAATTCCCCGCGAATACATTCACAAGATTTTCGATCCCTTTTTTACGACAAAAAGCAGTGGCCGGGGCACGGGTCTCGGTTTGTCGGTCACCTACGGAATCATCAAGGAACATGCAGGAAAAATCGATGTCCGCTCCACGCCGGGGCGCGGCACGTCATTCCATGTAGAATTCCCGGCGGTTAGGAAAGCAGTACATGTCTAACAAGGGTTCCATACTGGTTGTTGACGACGAATGTGAAATTCGTGAAGGGCTTGAACTTCTTCTCAAAACGGAGGGGTATCAGGTATCGAGCGCGGATACGGGTCAAGGTGGCCTGACGCAACTGGGTGAACGTCCATTTGACCTGTTACTGCTCGATGTCAGCCTTCCGGACCGCAACGGAATCGAGATGTTAAAGGATATCCGGCGGCAGGATCCGGATCTGCCGGTTGTGCTCATCACCGCCTACGGGTCGATTGAAATGGCGCGCGCCGCGTTCAAGAGCGGTGTGATGGACTACATCACGAAGCCCTGGTCAAACGATGAACTGCTGGCGCAGGTGGCACAGGCGGTTGATGCGCGCAGGTTGCGCGATGAGAATCTCCAATTAAAGAGGGCACTGAAACAGCGCTTCAGTTTTCCGAATATCATCGGGAAGAGCGACAAGATGCTGACGCTCTTTGATCTGATCACGCAAGTGGCGCCGTCGCGTTCTACGGTGTTGCTCAGCGGCGAGAGCGGTACGGGTAAGGAACTCGTCGCGAAGGCCATTCATTCCGCTTCGCCTCGCGCGGACAAGGCATTTGTGCCGGTCAATACAGGTTCGATTCCCGTGGATCTCCTCGAATCGCAGCTCTTCGGGCACGTCAAGGGAGCATTCACGAGCGCAGTGGCCTCAAAGAAGGGCTCTATTTGAAGTTGCCGACCAGGGAACGATTTTCTTCGATGAGATTGCAACGATCAGCCCGGAAACACAGGCAAAGCTCCTGCGTGTGATCCAGGAACGCGAATTCATGCGGCTCGGAGGAACGGAACAGATCAAGGTGGATGTTCGGATCGTTGCGGCTTCGAACATCGATCTTCTCTCGCTTGTGAAGGAAGGGCGATTCCGTGAGGACTTGTATCATCGCCTGAACGTTATTCACCTGCACTTGCCTCCACTCCGCGAGCGGCGCCTCGATATCCCGATGTTGCTCTTGCATTTCCTCGAGTATTTTTCGAAAGAAAACGGCAAGCCACTCCGCGAATTCACGCCGGGAGCCATGAAGCTGCTGATGGACTACGATTGGCCGGGAAATGTACGGGAACTTGAAAATGTGGTCGAACGCGCCGTTGTCCTTTCCACGCTCGAGCGCGTTGACGTCGACCTCTTGCCAGAATCGTTGCGGAGCAAGGAAATTGTTCGCGGCGTGCGGTTGCAGCTTTCCGAATTTCTTCCACCATTGCCTGGGGAACCGGGCTCGCGCACGGCAGCGGATACGAATCAACCTTCGCTTTTCCAGATTATCGATGAAGTGGAACGGCGAATCATAACCGATATGCTCGAGCGTTCCGGATGGAACCAGACGGAAGCCGCCGAACGGTTCCTGATCCCGCTCTCGACACTCAATCAGAAGATCAAACGCCTCGGGATCGACGTGCGCCGGCGTGGTCGTGGCGACGAAACAAATGGGATGCGTCCGATAGCGGGAAATAGCGTCACCTATCGGAGCCGAACGCGGAAAATCTCAAAGCCCCTCGACGAAATCCCGTTCTCAGCCACTTTACCTTGCATAACGGATATGAGATTGGCAGAGTAGAGCCAAGATGATTCTGCGTCTTTCCGACTCTCTCTCCCGGGGGCTTATTGTTGCGGCATCGCTTGTTTTAGCGGTGGCGCTGTCCTTTTTTTCGATTCGTATGGCTCTGGCCGCCAGAGCAGCGGACAAAGAGACAGCGGACGGGTTCCGTCGTGCCACTCGGATGGAGTCCCAGAATGCGGATTACTGGTACCGATTCGCTCATTTTGAACAGTTCAATCTGGAAGAAGCAGACCCAGAACAGGCCACGGGACTGCTCAAGACCGCCGTTCGTTTGGATCCGAAATTTACAGACGCTTGGCTCGACCTGGCGACCGCATACGAGTTAGATGGAAGCGTTGAAGAGGCCAGGAATGCCTATCAGCACGCGAAGCACAGTTACCCTGCCTCACCCGATGTTTCCTGGCGGTACGGAAACTTCTTGCTTCGCCAAGGCGACATCGAAAGCGCTTATCCTGAACTTCGCCTGGCTCTCGTGGCTGACCCGAGCCGAGCCGCTTCGGCGTTTTCTCGCTGTTATCGAGCTAGACCAGACGTCGAGCAAATACTGGACCAGATTCTTCCACCGATTCCTTCGGCGTACGTGGGGATCATCCGAGAGACGTCGGATATGAAGCAAATTGCGATCGCGCAGATTGTCTGGAAGCGCCTCATGGCGCTTAATCCACGACTGACCGTGATGGATGTCGAGCCCTTAGTGGGGGCGCTTGTGAGGGAAGGGGACGTTCGAGGAGCGTATCGCGTGTGGGAAGAAGGCGCTTCCAGAATGAATCTGCCCGCACTTCTGGCGTTGCCGGACTCGGTAATTTGGGATGCCAGCTTCGAGTCGGGAGTAAAGGATTCGACGTTTTCCTGGCATTTTCAACCATTGATTCAGGGACTTAGCGCGTGTCCTCGATTCATCGGAAAAACGATCCGGGAATCAGTCCCTCCGACTTACGTTTGATGGCAAATCTAACCCGAATCTCGATGCTGCCTGTATCCAGGCGCCCGTTTCTCCGTCTACCAGCTATGATTTTTCTGCCTGGATCAGGACCAAGGTCGCTCACGACCGACCATGGCATCAGTTTTCGGATTCATTCTTACACCCACAAGGGCGAAGAGCCGATTCAAGTCAGTCGCGAAATCTCGGGAACAAATCCATGGACTCCCGTCGATTTGTGTATACAACCTGGTCCGGATGTTTATAAAGCGAATGTCTGCATTTACCGTGAACGAAATCTGGATACGGAAGAACGCATCTCGGGTACAGCCTGGATTGATGATGTAAATCTCGTACCCCGCGCCGCGGAGCCAGCGAAGCCATGAGGCTGCTACGCACGGCGATCTACGTATTACTCGCGTTTTCCGTGCTGACGTTTGGAGCGGTGGAGGAATGGTCGCAGGCGGTGCTCGAAGTGGGAGCCGCAATATTGCTGGTTTATTGGTCCATCCAGCTTTACGCGAAGAAGTCCGAGCAAATAGTGGTCTCGCCGTTCTTCCTGCCGTTGACCGCCTTTGCTCTGGTAATCTTGGCGCAACTCGTTTTTCATTCAACCGCGTCGAACTACAACACGCGCGTCGAACTTCAGCTTCTGATTACCTACCTGATTTTCATTCATCTGATCAATCAAGCATTTCGCAGCGGGAGCGATTATCGAACTCTCGTCTGGTTCCTCATGAGTTTGGGCTTCCTTGTCTCGATTTTTGGCATACTGCAATACCTGACCTCCAATGGCAAACTGTACTGGTTCCAGCAGATGCGAGAGTCGACTTATTTTTTCGGGCCGTACGTAAACCGCAATCATTTCGCGGGTTTTGTGGAACTGACTAGTTCCGTTCGCGCTCGTGCCTCTGCTAATGGGCATGGTTCGACGGGAACGGATGATGATCGTCGGTTTGTTCGCGTTGATCCCGATCGTAGCTCTTCTTGCTCTCCGCTTCGCGTGGTGGAATTATAAGCTTTGTTCTGCAATTGGTGATTCTGGGAATCTTGCTGTCAATCCGGAAAACAAGCTCGAAATTCTTGGTGACGGGTGGGGTGGTCGTACTACTTTCAGTGCTCGTCATTTCCTGGCTCGGAGTGGGCAAATTGGTGGAACGATTTGCTTCCTACAAGTCACTGGATGTGACCATTGGCAAACGTGCTTCGCATGCGTCAGGACGCGTGGCATATTTTCACGGATCATCCGGTTTTGGGCACCGGGCTCGGTACTTTGCAGATGGTCTTTCCTGCGTACGAGACACTCTATGACGGTAAGGTAGTGAATCACGCACATGACGATTACGTGGAACTGCTGGCAGAAACGGGCACACTTGGGGGGCATTTGTTCCGCCTGGTTCGTTGGGATCCTGTTTTTTGAAGTCGCTAAAGGGTATACGGAATCTGCGTACTTCCTTCAATTCTGCGCTAAACTTATCGGGTCTGATCGGTTGTTGCGGGATTCTTGTGCATAGCCTCGTTGACTTTAACTTGCACATCCCCGCAAATGCCTTACTGTTTTTCGTAGCCGCCCACCTGGCCACGGCAAGAATCCAATCTGACTCCGCCTCTCCGCCAAGCGAGTCTCTCGTCGCCGTCGAAGGACCGCAAAACAGCACGGAGATTGGTGTAGAACAGCCTGTATAATGGATTCTAAGGGGAAACGCTGAATTTGATGTACTCCAACGAGATGTATTTACCGCATGCTGACTAGGGTTTTGTTGCTGTCGCGATGGTCCTATTTTCGGCGTCGCCATTTTTGTATGCCCAGGATGTAACGATTGTTGACACCCCGCAGCAGGCGAACGATCGCATTCGAACACTTACCATGGGAGCCCACAGTGTTCCACACGATTATGTGATTGGAAGTGGTGATCTGATTGGAATTACGGTATTTGATATACCGGAATTGACCCGGGATGTTCGCGTCAGCCAGACGGGCAGTATCAGCATTCCTCTTGTCCCGACCCGGTTGACTGTCGCAGGCCTAACTGAGCTTCAAGCTGAACAAAAAATTGCGGAGGTGCTTGAGGCAAACGGGCTTAGTGAGCCACCCTGAAGTCAGCGTAATCGTAAAGGAACACAAGAGCAAGCCCATCACGATCGTGGGAGCCGTGATGCATCCGATGGTGTATGAAGCGGACCGCACGGTTACGCTGTTGGAGGCGATTGCCGAGGCCGGCGGGATCGCAAACGACGCTGGCGACACCGTCATTATCGCTCGTATTCCTGCCGTGACTGAAGTTAGTGATCCCAAACCCATTGGCTCAGGAACCGTGCCGGGTAGCGGTGCACCTGCCGGTTCAAGTGCGCCCCCGATAGATGGTCCTGAAATCAGAACAGATAAAGAGAAAAATACATTTCCGCCCGTAACAGAAGCGTCTTCGAGCAACACGATTCCTCAGAATAAGAATTCCCTCTCGACCAATGCAGCTAAAGCGGCAGTTTCCAATACGTACACCATTAATCTGAACGAACTCCTGGAATCTGGCGATACGCGCAATAACATTACTCTGCAGGCTGGAGACGTGGTAACCGTTCCACACGCCGGGATCGTTTACGTATTGGGAGCGGTGAGCCGTCCCGGTGGCTTTGTAATGGCCAACGATCGGACTGCGCTGACGACGATGAAAGTACTGTCTCTCGCGGGTGGTGTAACGAATATTGCGAAACTGAAACACGCTTATATTATTCGGGTAGACGATCAGGGGAAGCAGTCTCAGACGGAGGTTGATCTGAAGAGCATTCTTGATCGTCAAGCGGAAGATATACAAATGCACCCAAGCGATGTTCTCTACATCCCTACAGACCGCACCAAAGAAGCGCTCCTCCGCACTGCAGAGCTTGCAATTGGTATCGGGGCGGGGGTTGCACTATATCGATTGGCGTACAAATAAAGAAAGTGTCCATGACTGGCGAATCAAAACCAAATTCGGGAATAGACATAACGGCGGGTAAGATTGACATTCTCCGCCCCTCGCGAGGGCGGATTTTGGATCTATCCCCTCGGGAACCCCACCTTTACGATTATTTGCTTATTTTGCGAAAGCATCAGTGGACCATTCTTTCCTTCTTGCTCGCTGTGGTAACAATCGTAAGCGTCGCCACATTTCGCATGCACCCCATCTACGTAGCAACCGCCAAACTTGAAATTGACCGCGAAAATTCCAATATACTTCCATTCCAGGGCGCCGATTCCTACGATTACATGATGGACATGGATAATTACATCGAAACTCAGTCGAGAATCTTGACCAGCGACACTCTGGCTCTTATGACCATCCGTAATAGTGAGTTAGCCTCGGATCCCGATTTTGCGAACGGGGGAGTAGTTTCGGAAGCCATTGCAAATGGGAGTCTTGCCAATCAAAAACGTCCGCCCGAAGTCTCTGCGTTCCTTGGTAGCCTTAGCGTAAAGCGCATTCCAAATAGCAGACTGATGGAAGTCAGTTTCGAGTCCACAGATCCTGCTCTTGCTGCCCGGATCCTCAACGATCATCTAAATAACTATAAAGATCAGAATATTGCGAGTCATTTCGAAACCACCAAGGAAGCAACGAATTGGCTCGCGGGACAGTTGAGTGACCTTAAGCTAAAAGTCGAAAAGTCGGAGAACGATCGCATCAATTACGAGCGTCAGAACCAGATCTGGAGTCTTGACAACGATAAGAACAATATGACCACGCAGAGACTCTCTGATCTGAATAAAGAGCTGACCGATGCCGAGAGCGAAACACTGAAAAAGCGGGCGCTTTACGAATACGCTGAGTCTGGCGCTCTAGATGCCGTCCCTCAAATTCGTGATAACTCACTGCTTCAGGAATTACAGCGGAGACGAGCTGACCTTTCTGTGCAGTATACTGATGCGCTCAACCAATACGGTCCTAATTTCCCGAAGGTCCTCAGGATCGAGGCTCAGATGAAAGACCTCGAAGAGCAGATGACCAAAGAGACGAAAGGGCATTATCGTCCAGCTCAAGAGTGATTACAACGAGGCCAAAGCTCGCGAAGACCTATTGAGCCAGCGGCTTGATCAGCAAAAAGTGGAAGCCAATGCAATGTCGGAAAAGATGATTCAGTACAACATCTTACGACGCGATGCCGACGCAAATAAGACGCTCTATGAAGGGCTCCTTACCAAAATGAAGGAAGCCGGAATTTCCGAAGGACTCAAGTCATCTAACATTCGCATCGTCGATCCCGCCACGATTCCGTCCTCGCCGTCCAGACCAGCAAAGACCCGGAATATTGCCCTGTCTTTCCTGGTGGGGTTGATCGGGGGTATCGGAATTGCGTTGCTGCGCGAGTATCTAGACAATACTGTGAAGTCCCCGGACGACGTGGAGTCCTTGTCGGGCCTTCCATCACTTGCCGTTGTTCCAATGTTTGCTGACAGTCTCAATGCAAACCGAAAGAGCGGTTTATTAAAGGGTGGCTCTTCAAATGGCAGCGGACAAGAGAATCGAGCTGGTCGCGCAGCATTTGCCTAAATCCCAGATGGCAGAAGCGTTCCGCGCTTTACGTACTGCCCTGCTCTTGTCACAAGCAGACCATCCGCCTCAAGTCATACTGGTAACGAGCGCTTTACCGCGAGAGGGCAAAACCACTGCAGCCGCCAATTTGGCCGTCACACTGGCCCAGTTGGGAGACAGAACCGTGCTGGTCGATGCCGATTTGCGTAAACCAGGTGTCGGCCGCTTACTTAATCTCGGAACGGGCAAATACGCGGGACTGAGTTCTTACCTCGCGGGAGCTTCATCGCTTGACCTCGTAACCGTGCCGCACGAAGCGATCCCCAATCTTGCTGCCATTCCGACCGGTCCATTGCCCCCAAATCCGGCCGACCTCCTTTCATCGCATCGCCTCGCCGACGCTATCGCCGAGTTGCGGACGAAGTTCAAGTTCATCGTAATTGATTCACCTCCGATTATGGCTGCCACTGATGCAGTTATCCTGTCCGTTCAGGCAGACGGTGTTCTACTTGTTGTTCGGAGTGGTGAGACCCCCAAAGCGGCATTCACTCGATCGCGTGACTTGCTCACAAGCGTAAAGAGCAATCTCCTTGGAATTGTATTGAATGCCGTCGATTCGAGTGCACCCGATTACTACTATTCCTATCGCTATTACCCTTACTCCTACGGCTACGGTCCCCAAGAAGCCCTCGAGTTGGGACATTCGAGCAAGGATTCTGCTGTGCATGGATCCGCCCAGTCACCGGACCTTGAGGACTCACAAAAGCTCTAAGGAGGCTGTTTGCGTTATCTCATCACTGGCGGTGCTGGCTTCATCGGCTCACATCTGTCCGAACGTCTACTCGAGCAAGGAGATAATGTCGTCTTGCTCGACAATCTCTCGACTGGCAGCATGGAGAATATTCGACATCTCAAGAATTCTCCTCGTCTTGAATATCATCTGGATGGAATCGAAAACCATCAGTTGCTCGCGGAACTCGTAGACGACGCCGACGTCATTGTCCACTTTGCGGCTGCTGTCGGAGTCAGACTCATCGTTGAGAGTCCGGTTCGCACAATTGAAACGAATGTTAACGGGACTCAACTAATTCTGGAAGCAGCATCGAAGAAAAAGAAACTGGTGCTGCTGGCGTCCACTTCCGAAGTCTACGGTAAGAGTTCTAATGTTCCGTTCACCGAGGACGGTGACCTTGTGCTTGGACCGACGACAAAAGGTCGCTGGAGCTACGCCGCTTCCAAGGCTCTCGACGAATTTCTGGCGATTGCCTACTGGAGAGAGAAAAAGCAGCCAGTTATCGTTGTTCGATTCTTTAACACAGTGGGACCTCGCCAGACAGGCCGGTATGGTATGGTGCTTCCAAATTTCGTGCAACGCGCATTGAAGAACGAGACTATCGACGTGTATGGTGACGGCAAACAATCGCGTTGTTTCTGCGATGTGCGTGACACCGTGGAGGCTATTCTTCGGCTAATTCCGAACGAGCGTGCCGTCGGCGAGGTCATTAACATCGGTAACACAGAGGAAGTCACTATCGAAAACCTGGCCAAGATCGTTAAAGTGCGAACCCAGAGTCATTCCCCGATCCAGTATGTTCCTTACGAAAAGGCCTATGAGCCGGGTTTTGAGGATATGATGCGCCGCGTTCCGTGCATCGACAAGCTTCACGCTCTGACCGGGTTCCGACCCCAGACTACTCTTGCGGAGATGATCGATAGAGTTTCAAGCTATTTCAGACAAAAGGAACCTTTCCTTGTGGACGCCGAAACTCCCAAGCATTCGAGTGCGGCGCTTTAGTTTCTCGGAGAGCGGCGAATTCCTCCGAAGGCACTTCCGTTAGAGTAAGATCTTTTAGAAAGGGGGCATCCGAGCAGCCCTGGATTGGCGTTCGTTTGTTTTTGCAGCCGGATCATTTCTCACTTGAATTTTGAATCAGGCGAAAAAAGGAAGCCATTTGAACTGCTTTTGCTTTCGCTCTTTATCGTAACTCTTCCCTTGCTTAATCCGTGGATACGAGGGGACGGGGTGGGCTACTACGCGTATGCGCGTGCACCACTCATTGAGCACAGCTTAGATTTCACACACGATTATCAATCGGCCAACGAGAGCTTCCGAGAGGGCCGGCTTGACGAGAACGGTCTGCCCAAGACGGAGTTTCGTACCCGTACGGGGCACCTAGATAATCACTTTACGGTCGGGCCGGGTATACTGTGGTCTCCCTTCCTTCTGGTGGCTCACGGAACTGTTCTGACCGCTAGAAGGCTGGGCTCTGGCGTTCCGGCTGATGGTTTTTCCGCGCCATATCGGTATGCCATGGCAGCAGGTACTGCCATATATGGATTTCTTGCCTTATTGATCTCTTTTCGTCTTGCTTGCAGGTACATAGGCGCGCTCTGGTCTTTCCTGGCAACAATCGCAATTTGGTGGGCCAGCTCCCTCCCCGTATATATGTACTTCAACCCATCCTGGTCACACGCCCACTCAGCATTCGTCGTTGCTCTTTTTCTTTGGTATTGGGATACCACGCGAGATAAACGAACAACGCCTCAATGGCTGATCCTGGCATTGATCGTCGGGCTCATGCTGAATGTATACTACGCAAATTTAATGGTTGTTTCGGTTCTAGTCATCGAGGCAGCAAAACAATTCGCAAGAATATTTCGGGAGCGCCAATCGGCCTGGACCGAATTTTGGCAACTCTCACTAAAGCATTTTCTCTTTTGTTGTGTGGTCCTTGTGGTCATGATTCCTACCTTTGTCTCGCGCTGGATCGTCTATGGGGGACCATTTGAAACCGGTTACGTATCGATCCGCGAATTTCTATGGAAATCACCCGTCTTTTTCAGTGTCCTGTTTTCCTCCAATCATGGCCTACTATCTTGGACTCCACTCTTGGGCCTTGCCATTGTTGGTTTAATTCTATTTGCAATCCACTCTCCCGAGACTGCGCTACCATTTTTAACTGCGATGATTGCTTTTTATCTGTTTATTGCTTTTTATCCAGACTGGGCCGGGATCTCCTCTTACGGAAACCGTTTTTTTGTCTCTTTGACGTCGATTTTTATTCTTGGCCTTGCCTACTTAGTGGAGCGAACCGCGGGAAGTGTTTCCAGTCGGCGCACTGCAATTGCAGTTTGTTCTGGAGTCTTGAGCTGCTTTTTGTTTTGGAATCTGGGCCTAATCTTTCAGTTTGGTACTCATTTGGTGCCAGCCCGCGGGCCTATATCGTTCCGTCAAGTAACATTCAATCAGTTCCACGTGGTACCCGGCCAGCTTACCTCCCGGTTTCGCGCCTATTTATTTAGTCGTAAGGATCTAATGCGTGAAATTGAAAAGAAAGATATCGAACAACTGAACAGCGCGCCAGATCGATGAGCATGATGAGGAGATGCAATGCTCTGCTCCGTGTTATTTAGCCACTACGCGCGGCAGACGCTATCACCTAGTTGATTCGTAAGTTATGTCGAAATAGTTGCCAACGCCAGGAAGAGAGCGGAATTGCTCACGATGACGCTCTTGGAACCCATGATCATTCATGAACGCGTTCATTTCATCCAACTGACAGCATCCTGTCGTACGATTCAAAATCGGGAACCTCGACGGTGACGAACCTCAAATTACGTAGTAGGTTAACAGCGCCGCGGAGTATCAAGAGTTCAGAACCTTGGGTGTCAAGTACGAGGGCCTCAAAGTGCTCAGAGCGGATTCTCTCTCGAGCAATAAACGAGTCTAATGTCACACTACTCAATTCGATCTCGCCCGAATAGGAAATATCAGGCCACATTTCTTTATGCCGAGCGAACGGAAGGATCGAAGAGGATGCCCCCGCGTTGTCGGCAATATGAAAAGTATATTCCTGGCCATCTCGGTCGGTAATCAGGCAGCAAAATGCCCGCTGTTGCGGAAAGTCTTTCAGGTTTTCGCAGAGAAGTTCGAACGTGGCGGGCACGGGTTCGATCCAAATAACATCCAAACCCCACCAGGAGTATGCGAAACGTTCCTGGCCTAGATTCGCTCCCACATGAATCACGCCTTTGACCTTACCATAAAATGAGCGTGATTCGGCCCACCGCTGCCTCCACCTGGCGATCCACGGCCCGACAAAAGATTTCATTGAGCGACATTACCATGAGCGAGCACGGAACTAAACCTTGGAGCCGCTGTTTCTCACAGATTATTCGGGATTAAACTCTTGAAAGAAATATTTTGTTGAGATCGATATTGCTTTTAGGTTGGTGCATGACGGTTCGAATTGACGACGCTATGCGGGACCTGACGGCCTAAGTTTGGGTTCCTGCAACGGAACACGTAGAAGTGGCCTCCTCGGAGTGTTTAGAAGCTTGTCAAACACCCGAGAGTTTGTTAGGTTTTGAATCGGATTATCTAATGAGCTCCGCAGTAGGTTTTCGTGCCCGCGCCATTTGGATTTGCACTGTTTCTCCCACCGAATTTCCCCAATGAGGGGGCCAGTTTCTAGGTGTGTTCGGATGGAAGGTTAATTACGGCCGGCGAAACTTAGCCGTCGTAGATGAACTATAATTAGAAGATGAGCGCGACTGCGGGAACTGCATTTTTAACGAAGCCTTCCGTGATGCGTATCACTCCACCGAAACGTTGGTGGATTGTCCCTTTCGGCGAACTCTGGACTTACCGAGAGCTTCTTTATTTTTTCGTCTGGCGGGATATTAAGGTTCGCTATAAGCAAACTGCCATCGGCGCAGCATGGGCCGTCCTGCAGCCGTTGTTAACGATGCTTGTCTTCAGTCTTTTCTTCGGACGGTTGGCTCATATTCCTTCCGATGGATTGCCTTATCCAATTTTCTATTACTGTGCACTTCTGCCGTGGATGTATTTTGCAGCCGCGTTGCAAAATGCGACGAATACTATCGTCGACAATCAACGCCTCATTACGAAAGTATACTTCCCACGGCTAATTCTTCCGTTCTCCGCAGTCCTTTCGGGGCTGATTGATTTTTGCATTTCGTTTCTTATGTTTGTTGCGATGATGATTTATTACGAATTCGCCCGACTGCTGCGGCATTGTGGATTCCCGTATTTCTGTTATTGGCAATATTGACAGCTTTGGGTGTGGGGCTGTGGTTAGCTGCTCTTAACGCACTCTATCGCGACGTGAAATATGTCTTGCCATTCTTAATACAGTTCTGGATGTTTGCATCTCCAGTTGCCTATCCGAGTTCGATTGTGCCCGAAAACTGGCGGTGGCTCTATGGTTTGAACCCGATGGCTGGTGTAATCGAGGGATTTCGATGGTCGCTCACTGGACATGGATATCCGCCTAGAGGATTGTTTTTCGTTTCTCTTGGGACTGTGACTCTTGTATTGGTCACTGGTGTGGCCTATTTTCAAAAGATGGAAACGACAATCGCGGATGTCGTCTGACATATGAGCGAAATTGTGATTCGTGCACAAGGCCTCAGTAAGCGCTATCGTGTGGGAGAACGTGAACGATACTTAGCGCTTCGCGACGTTTTGACTAATGCCCTAAGAGGAGCCTTTCGATCGATCGGCCGCCGTCGACCTGTAGATTATTTATGGGCGCTCCATGACGTATCTTTTGATGTTCGCGAAGGAGAAGTAATTGGCCTCATCGGGCGGAACGGTGCAGGTAAAACGACTCTGCTAAAAATCCTCTCTCGTATCACGCGGCCAACAGAAGGAATGGCAGAGATTCACGGCCGCGTGGGCAGTCTACTTGAGGTGGGCACTGGTTTCCACCCAGAACTCACGGGGCGAGAGAATGTGTACCTCAGCGGCGCCGTCCTTGGAATGAAAAAACTTGAGATCCAACGAAGTTTGACGCTATCGTTGATTTCGCCGGGGTCGAGCGATTTATTGACACACCCCTCAAACACTTCAGCACCGGAATGCAAATGCGGCTAGCCTTTGCCGTAGCTGCCCACTTGGAACCAGAAGTCTTATTGGTCGATGAAGTGCTTGCAGTGGGTGATTTGGAATTTCAGAAAAAGTGTCTTGGGAAGATGCAAGAGGTTTCAAAGACGGGCCGACGATTGTCCTGGTGAGCCATCAGATGAATCAGATTCGACGTCTATGCCAGCGCTGCATCTGGGTCGATGGTGGCAGGATACGGCAAGCGGGTCCGATGTTGGAAGTCATCAGCGCATATGAAGCTAGCTTCTCCTCATCTACTTCGGCAAACGGAGATGATCGTGCAAACCGAGAATTGTCCACTCGGTTCTTGAGTTGGCGCATAACAGAGCCTGAGAATAGTGAAGGCAATGTCCTCGATGGTTTTGGAGACGTTGCTATTGAATTTTCAATTTCCTTAACTGAAGAAATTAGGGAAGGAGTCCACGGAAGTTGCTTTATACAACTCGGACCACCAGTTGATCTGGGCAACCGCCGTGGAGAAACTGAGTCTGAATTGTGGTTCACATGTTTTTCGCTTTAGACTGCCTTCACTTCCACTCCGACCTGGTATTTACCACTGGCAAGTGAGTATTTGGTCTGCCGGTCGATGCCTAGATCAGTGGACATGTGTTCCGGATATGATCGTTGGGACCAAGCCGGTTACACACCCAGAAGAACAATGGCAAGGGGTTTTAAATACCCCTTGGGAATTCCGAACCGAGAGTCGGGACTGAAACGAACGAGTCGAAAGGTTGAGTTTCCATTTTAGGTGTCATTCGGTTGCGTCTGGATCATCTTCGGGAGCATGCTCGAGCTTATGAACCAAGTTCTTAACCATGACCTTATTAGCGCGAATCAGGAACAGGTGAGAACTTGTGCCGTTTGCGGGAGTTCGCGACTTGAGACTAATCTAGAAGTTCGACAGATTGCCGATGATCCATTACATTC
>CAWHQX010000013.1:0-138189 GCA_963831545.1 uncultured Acidobacteriota bacterium | reverse complement strand
CGCTAAGTAGAGGGAGAATCCGAATGCCCATCTTGAAGTGAGGAGAGAGGGTCAAGCTCAACAGCTCGCTTCATTTCAGAGAGTCCCTCGTTAGTTCGGCCGATAGCCAGCAACCAATGCCCGTGCACGCGGCGAGCTTCGGACAAACTGGGATTGAGCTCAATCGCACGCATAACGGCGCGCTCGGATTCCGGCCAATTCCAATTGCACCAGAATTCGATTGCCGCCAGCGAGCTATGGGCTTCGGCAGAGGAGCTACTCCCTTCACGGCCTCCAGTGCCGCAGCCTGGGCCTTCGTAGGGCAGTCTTCGTTGGGGATCACATCATTGATGCCCATGAATAAATACGAGTCCGCCAAACCGGAATAAGGCAAGCCCCAGCTCGGGTCCAGTTCGGTTGCCCGTTGAAAGTCCCCGGCCGCTTTTTCCTGTCCCCCTTGTTCCCATCGGCTCAAGTCGAGGAAGTATCGCCCTTCGATATAGGCCTCGTAGGCCTCGGGATTGACCGTGCGGGCGCTCTCCAGGCGCGCCTGTTCATGAGGCGTGAGTTTGATCTGAATGCCGTCCGCGATGGCCCGAGCGACATCATCCTGCAACATCAGGATGTCGCCCAGATTGCGCTCATAACTATCGGCCCATAAGTGCTTCTCGGGGGAGGCCTGCACAAGATTCGCGGTGATGCGCACGCGGTCGCCCGAGCGCGCCACCGTGCCTTCCACCAGAACATCCACGTCTAACTCGCGCGCAATTTCAGGCAGTGATTTCTTTGTATCTCTGTACTGCATTACGGAGGTATGTGAAATCACGCGCAGAGCGCTGACCTTGCCCAAATCGGTGATCAATGCTTCGGTGACCCCCGCGGCGAAATACTCCGTCCGGGATCCCCGGAAAGGTTTACGAGTGGAAGGACGGCAATGGATTCAATTCGAAGCAAGGCTGGCCACCCAAGAAGCCTGCTTCGTGCGCCCCCAATGTTGAATCCGATGATCATGGTAATGATCAGGATCGTCGTAAGTATCGCAAAGACTGCGCGCCTAAACCGAACTGATGACAGCGCCGTGGGTGGGACATCGTTTGGGTCGGGTGTTAAGGGCAACTGTTCCACCGCTGCCGCAATGGGATCGGCTGATTCCGCCACCGGCACGTCCACGGCCGCAATGAAGCGGTAGCCTCGACGCGGCAGGGTCTCGATGAATCTCGGCGTTTCAGCCGAATCGCCAAGCGCGTCGCGCAGTTTCTTTATTACAGAATTCAGACCCAGGTCGAAATCCACAAATGTGTCGGCTGGCCAAAGCCTCTGGTGAAGTTGTTCCCGTGGCACCAACTCGCCCGGGCGTTCAAGCAGCAGGGCCAGTACCTGGAAGGGCTGGTCGTGAAGCTTGATCTTAATGCCAAGTTTGTAGAGTTCTCGGGAATTCAGGTCAATCTCAAAGGCACCAAAACGGACCCGGCCGGGTTTGGAAACTGTTGCCATGGGCTCTGAATCAGCCAGAGTCTAGCACACTCATTAATCAAGCAGCTTAGTATCCCGGCTTGACACCGGATGCAACCCTCTTTGTTTCTGTGACCTAGGAAATCATAACTGTCCAAGCGGCAAATCATGCACCGACCATGGTGCGATTTGAGATCTTTTGCGAGAGTTGCTCGCCTTTGGTACGGCCAAAAAAATATCTAGGAGAAAAACAATGAAGAATGCATTCGCATTGACAGTCGTCACAGTATTAGTCGCCGGTCTGTTTTTATTTGCCTCAACGAGCCAAAGTCGAGCAAGAGCTACCACCAAACCTCATCAGGACGGGAGTTGTTCACTTGAATCACTTAAAGGCGACTACGGATTCTACCGGACGGGAACGGTGCCAGTGGGGCCTCTAGCTGCCGTGGGGATCTCCACATTTGACGGTCGCGGTGTTTTCAGCACAGCCCAAACAATACGTAAGAATGGGGAAACCACTGGGGATCTTTTCACCGACGGGAGCGGTGACGCGTACTATTCGGTTGAACCCAACTGTACAGCCAAATTCATTAATCCCGATGACGGCAGCGTTTTCGCGCACGCAGTGATCGTAGGTGGAGGCGAAGAAATCTTCTTCATGAGCCTCTCAGACCACAACACGATCACCGGCGTGAGTAAGAAGATAAATCCAAATTGATCTCGCTGAAGTTGAGCGAGGTCCCCTGGCCGTTCAAGATTTGATCATTACAGACAGAAATGGCGTTTGAACGCACTGGTTGAGATAAGTTGTCGGGTCATAGGTGTTCCTTATGACCCGACGTCGCAAATTAATGCTGGAAGAACTTCTCCGTCGCTAGCACGCAGAGACTGTAATCGGCGCTAATCAAACTTGCTTATTTTCCTCGGCGATAACTTAGCTACGAAGAGTTAGTATTGAGTAAACAGAGCGGTGTTAGCCGAATGCAAGGGAAGAGCGGATACATGGAATGGACTCGCGCCATCCAGACTCAAGTGCATGGTCGCATCGTCGGAAAAGTGCCGGCCACGGTCCGGATATGGCGTCCGGGGAGGTCAGTAGCGATGTCCTCGATGATTCGCGAACCAGCCGCCAAGTATTAGTCGAGCTCGCCCAACTGGCAGATAACTTCCGAGTGCATCGTCACAATCGCCAAACCCAGCGCCGCCTGACGCGGGCGTACAGACGGCTTGTAATACATGCCCGCAGAGAACGTTTGAATGCGTGTTTAGGGCTTCGCTTGCGGAGGGTGGTCGTCCTTTTTAGGCTTGGGCGGGTTCTGGCGTTCCTGCTGTTGTTTTTCCTCCAATAGTTTTTGCTCTTGCGCGTGTTTTTGCTGCAATTGCTGCGTCTGCTGTTGATGCTGCTGCTCTAGTTGCTGCTTTTTAGCCTGATCCGCCTGTTGTTGCGCGAGTTTCGCGTGATCCTGCTCCTGCTGCTGCTGGACCGCTTGGCGCTCCTGCTGCTGCTTCGCGTGAAGCTGTTCTTGCTCCTGTTGGTGCTTGCCGTCCAACTGTGGGTTCGCGGAGGGTGGAACAGCGGGCCGTACGGGAGCTGGAATCTCGTTTGGGTGGTTTGCCGGAGTAGGAGTGGGCCGGCTGCCTGGGGGTGCTTGCGATACGTTGTTCGGGTTTATCGGACGATCTGCAGGGCGATCGACGGGACGATTTGTGGGTGTTGTGGCGTTCGGCGCTGTTGGCTTGCTTTCCGCTGGCTTGGCGGCGTTGGGTGGCACCGGGCGGTCGACGGGTCGATTTGTGGGTTCTACGGTGTTCGGCGCTACCGGTTTGCTTTCCACTGGCTTGGCAGTGTTGAGTGGCACCGGGCGGTCGACGGGTCGATCTGGTGGACGTGCTGCATTTGGCGCCACGGCCTGAGTAGTGTTAGTTGCTGGGACAGGACGGTTTCCTTGCTGCGGTTGAGCATTCTGGGGCTGACCGGGCCGGTTTGTCTGTGACGTCTGGGGGGCAACCGCAACAGGCTTTGCAGCGACCGGTGCGATTCTTACGGGAGCTGCCATGTGTGCGCCGCCCGGTTGGATCTGCTGTATTTGAGCGACTGATAGCGGTTTCCCGCCATTACTCTTAATCGCTTCCTGCCGCTTTTCAAACGAGGGAGGCGGAGGAGGTGGCGCTACCTTTGCGACGACCCCGCGTGTTTGCAACCCCGCCGGTGGTTTGGCGGCAGCCGCTCCCGTTCCGAGAACCGCTTGTTTCGCAGGGACCACTGTTGGCGTAAAGGCTCTCACCGGCGCACTGGCCACTTCTCGCTGGTCCACTTTCACTGCATTTTTCGCTACCGGCTGCGCCGAAGTAAATGCCTGCGGAGTCGTTGCTGCCACCGCTCCCGGCACGATCTGGTTCACATATTTCACGTTCGTCACGTTCACGTTATTGTTCACGACGGTGTTGTTGTAGTAGTTGTTCACGACGGTCGTATTCACAGTGGTGTTTGATATATTGACGTTGTTTACGTAATTGCGGCTCACGCGATACGACGGCACATACACCTCGCGCGGGCCCAGTGGAAACCATCCAACACTCTCGCCCGGCGCATAACCTCCTCCGCCGACTCCAATCCCGATGGCGAAATGTGGGCCCCCCACCCACGCCACCAACGCGGGCGCGTAGACGGGACGCATGTAGACAACGCCCTCAACCCGGGCCGGGGCTGGCACCCAGCCCCACGATCCCTCGTAAGAAACCCACCGGCCATAATGAAATGGCGCAAATCCCCACGGTTCGTTATCCACCCACGTATAGCCCCAAGGCTCGATATAGTCCCAGTGGCCGTAGTGGTAGGGTGCCCATCCCGGGACGGACGTGCGCGGAAACCATACGTTGCCATTGTCGGGTGTTTGGCGCCAAGAGCCGTGATCATCTAAGTCCTCATAACCGACCACGTCGGCTGAAACGTAACGAGATGAATTAGAATTTTCCCAGTGACGGTCACGATTGGCAGCCCAGACATCAAACTGGTCGTCATCGTTGCCATAGCTTTCGGAATTTGCACTCAACTGATCGGTGCCGCTAAAAGTATCGTAATCATTGGCGTGAACGGTGTATGCGGCGCCTCCACCTGTCACTTCGCCCTCTCCGCTTCGAATTTTGATGGCGGTGGAGTCACCAGCCTCGTTCACCGTGATCCTGTAAACGCCGGGCCGTAGCACGGAAAAAGCCAGGTTGGGCGTGTCAATCTCGTAGGTCTCGTTTTCATCAAGGCGCCGCACCCGCACGAGAAGGGTTCCCGCGGTTAGTTGAATCTGGGTGACGTGGTCACTTAGATTCAAGAAAGAAAAACCGGTGTTACTTGAGAGGCGCACCAGCGAACCATCGAGCTGCAATTCGGTGCGCCCATCATTGTCCGACCAGAGTTTGTCACCGGTGGTTACCGGGCGGTTAAGGCCTGCGGTCACCCAATCGTCAGTACCTGCGGGTTGAAATGAAACTGAACCTTGGGCGTAGGCCAGTCTCGCCACGCGCGACGGAGGGTCGTCATCGCTAGCTTTCGCACGTGGTGCAAAGCCGGCGAGCGCAATCGCGACGCACAATACGGCCGAAAATTTTACAGCGCGTGTTCTGGCTATTGTCATATCTCTTCTCCGTAGCTTCGAGTCCTTTTACGCCGCAGGATTGGCACTGATTTGCTGTGACAATCCTTCATCCTGAACGGAAAGCATTCGGGTGGGAATACAGCGCAGTCTGTAATTGGGACTCACTTTGCTCGTGCCGCTGGATGATCAACAACTGTCGCACCATCTTGCGATCAATGCTGTTCTGTTTGGCACATTATCTTTTCAGTCGCTCGCCCGTCGATCCCGTTCGGAAAATTTCGTCGAAGGGGCCACGGTGAAGCCCATCAACAAAAATTCGGTTGAGCACTCTGGGGTAATCTTGCGTCAGGTTACGACAGCGATCTTGGGATTCCAGTGTCCGCCGCAGGCCGACGATTTTTGGCGAGTGGTCGGCCACGCTGAAACTGTCCAGAAACGGCGTTCGAGGCCATCAGCTTCTGAATGAATGACCATACTGAACGCGGCGCAGGAGGGAAAAAGACAAGCAAACGCTCGCGGACGAAAACAATACTTCGGTTGCCCGACTTGGAACAGTCGAAGAATGCAGTTCTGAACTCGCTCGCAGCAGCGAGTTCGCAAGAATCGTATGGGCATGCCATTGATGAATTCATTGGTTGGTATTGTTCCGAGCCGCGCTTGGCCTTTAACCGCAGTGTTGTCCTTCGTTATCGATTCTTTCTCGAACAGAAGAACCTGGCGCCTTCGACAATCAACGTGCGCTTAGCGGCTGTGAGACGACTCGCATTCGAGGCGGCTGATACAGGCCTCCTTAGTCCCGAATTGGCAGCCGGAATCGGTCGGATCAAAGGCGCAAAACGCTTGGGCGTTCGGATCGGAAACTGGCTGACCGTCGAACAGTCCAGAGCCTTGCTCGCAGAATCGGGAGGAGATGGCCTGCGAGGTAAACGGGATCGAGCGATTCTGGCGTTGCTCATTGGGTGCGGCCTGCGACGCGCCGAACTAGTCGGGCTCGGACTAGAAGATTTTCAGGTCCGCGAGGAACACTGGGTGATCGCCGACCTGATTGGCAAAGGAAAGCACATCCGCACAGTTCCAGTTCCGGTGTGGACGAAGCGCGCCGTTGATGAGTGGACCGATGCAGCCAAGATAAGTGCAGGTGCACTCTTCCGGCGAGTAGGCAGACTAGGAAAGATGTGGGGCGCAGGACTGACGCCGAAAGCTATCTGGCACATTGTCAAAGCAGCTGCAAAACGTGCCGACATCAAGAATCTCGCTCCGCATGATTTGCGCCGCACCTGCGCACGACTATGCCATCTGGCTGGCGGAGAACTTGAACAGATACAGTTCTTGCTCGGTCACGCATCAGTTCAGACGACCGAGCATTACCTGGGATGCAAACAGAAACTACGACACGCGGTGAATGACAATCTGGGACTGGAAGACGTCTGACTGAGGACTCACCTCCCCGAACCGGACTTCTGGAGCGCCTGCATTTGTTGGTTCAACTTCCGGGTTGCCCGTTATACGTGCCCCGGTGCCTTCCACAGTATTTGTTCTAAGCGGTGTCAGCTAGGTGGGGAACGACGGGTCAGCTGAACTACCGCAGCGTCCCGCGAAGCACGGTGATTGAGCCGGCTGGCAGTGTGTATATGCCATCCGGTGTGGCAGCCATCCTGATGTTCTTATTCTCGCTAGGATTGTTGGAATACTGGACAAGGGCTACAGGACCGACGAAAGGATGGCTGACGTGCTTGGCATCGTCGATGACGAGAAGCACCGGATGGGCGTCGTTCAAATCGTGGTTAAGCAACATTAACGACCAGTTCCCGTCCGGACGTTTGACGGCGTATGAGGTAACTACGGTGCGACCGGCAGCGTCCTTAAGGTCCGTCGATGCCGGGAAAATCTTGTTCGCTCCCGCCTCGTGCTGCAGCCATTCGAAATTAATGATGTGTGCGGAAGAATAGGGAGTATACGCCGGCGTGCCATAGGCGCCGCCGCCGTCCGCGCCACCCTCGGGGCTGAGGCTTCCGTGACCAGCCGCGCCGTCATTGATTGCCGGGCGATAAAACGCTGTGCCGCCTTGTTCAAAGAACGTGCCAAACGCATCGCACTCCCAGATGGACCGCCCAGTCACGCCGAGGTAGCCTGGCCCGCTTGGTCCAGCGACGATTCCACTCTCGGAAATAATGAGCGGCACATCCCCGGGGACGCCGTCCTGACGCCACACGTGCAGCACGTGCTTCATAATTCCGGGTTCCATGTAAAGCGTCGCCCAGTCGTTCGGCGGAGTAAATGCATTGATCATGAATGGGTAATGTTCGAACGACATGAATGCGAGATCCTTTAAATGACCCCTGGCTTTCAGGTAATCGACGAATCTTTCCAGCCAGGAAGTGCGTCCCTGCTCGTCTGCCCAAAGGGTAATGTCTTTATCGACGCCTTCGAAAACGGGACCGCCCAACTTGGCGCCGGGCGTTAGCTTGTGAACTGCATCCGCTACTTGAATATAGATGGCGCCATAATCTTCCGGCGTCATGTGCTTGCCGTCGCATTCTTCCCCGACTTCAATTCCTGCCACCGGATAGCCGCGCTTGTGAATGTAGGAAACCTCATTGGCGCAATCTTCGGGAGTGTCATAAATCGCCGCACAGGCAACCAGCGCCGGATGGCCCATTGTCAATCCACTCGTAAAAAAGTTGTCCATGCCGTTGTATTGATCGCCGCCTCCGGTGATCAGGTTGTCGGCCTGGTGCCAGGGATCGATGGAAGAGGCGAAAAACGATCCGGCCAAGTCCGCCTCCGAACCGGCGATCACTTCCTGCTCTCCAGCGCCTTCCAACTTTGGCGGCGGGCCAGGTGCGGGCTCTTTGCCGTTCGGCGGATAAACTACCGCGTAGCTCCCGGCGGCATCGATCGTACCGGCAGACAGCGTCTGCAGTGCGTAGCCGACGCAGTTGCGAATATCCTGCGACCCGTGAGTGTCGCAGGTTCCGGACGACGTCGACATCAAAACGCGGACGAAGCGCGTCGTGACGGGCGCATCTGAAAGTTTCAGATGGACATCTCCGCCGCGACCGTTCAGCACCGCGCCCGATGTGAAAGCCTTCCACATGCCGTTCGGGCCCATGTCCCAATCCATCGCGTTCTTGTCGCCGACCCAGTACTGCACCACATAAACGATGGCATACGGATTTACCCACTGAATATGGATTCCATTGACCGCGCGGGCCATGCCCATATCGATCACCACCCATTGCGGGTGCAGCATATCGCTCTCGCCCGTGAAATGGCTTGTCAGGTAAGGATTGCTCTTCCAGTAGCTTTGAAAACCAGCCACCAACGGTGAATCGCCGCTGGTCATAAAGTCGCGATGAGGCAGCGAATACGAATAGCCGTAGTGGATGGGTTCGCCTAAATCTGCGCTTCCGACGTAGTAGCCGCTCTTTGTCGCTGGATCGCTCCATGTACCGTTCTCGTTCCAGTGCCATGCCGAAAGACGCAACTCGCTGTTGTTGCGCATGGTGATCGAGCCCCAACCCAAGTTCTTGACCCCCTGAATCGTCTCGGGCTTGCTCAAATTGTCCACCTGCGCCTTGCTGAGATCATCCATCCACGCTCCAGTCGCGGTATCGGGATAGATCGTATTCAGTACGTGAGCCGGCGTCACATCAACGTGGACCCTGGCAACCGGATCAAGCGTGCCCACCGGGGCAACCGAATCCGCTGGGAGTTCCTGTCGGCCATGTCGTGGTTGAGCCGCCTGTGGTTGAGCCGTTTGTGCATAAACATGCAAAGGAAAGTGATTGGACACGGCGATCAGTCCAAGCGCCGCAATCGCGACACACAACCAAATGCGAGACGAGACCCGTGAGTCAGAACCGATAATCATGATGTTATCGCCCCGTATTAAAACGATTCAATTTGGAAAGAAATCGCACTTCGAGTTTACACGAAATAGCAGACAACTGTTTGGATCGGTGTATGCCGCCGCTCGGCGGCAGGCAGAAGCATTTCGACGGTGACCGTAGCACTGAATAGGCATAGTTTCCCGGTTGTTTCTGGCCGGCAGCGCATATACAACAGAATTCAAGTTCTTCGCCAATTCCCTCAACTAGCAAGTTGGAAGCGATTGTAGCCGGCTTGTACTCCCATGTAGCTCGGAATTTTTGTCGGCTGTGCCAGCAGATGTGACGGAATTGGGATAGGAATCGATTGCACGAAGTCAACTAGTGTTAGCGCAGTCGGCCCGGCAACCGCGGAGATGCCTGTTCGCCGAGAGGTGGGCTTAGGATGATGAACTTCTGTGTCGTCGGCCAACCGGAAGTTGGCCATAAACGGCGTTGTGGGAAGCAACCTCCGACCGATTGCGGGCAAATATACTCGCTCGGCAGGCTACGTTCAAACGCCGATAACGGAGAGAGGAGGGACGTGATCGATAGTCGTAGCATCTTGTCCGCAGATGTAGCAGGTTGGCATCTCCAAACCCATCGTGTTTTCCTAATATCATAATCAGGTTGGTGCTATTGTGGCGCTATTCGATTTGCAATGAACACGAACCCGTGCCAGTGGTGAAGTTACGTGATGCGTGGAAAAGTTCCGGTGTCAGTTCTGATGTCAATTGTATCGTTTTGGGAAGAATGGCGCGCCCGGTCGGACTTGAACCGACAACCACTGGATTAGAAGTCCAGTGCTCTATCCATTGAGCTACGGGCGCTCTCTCTCGAATTTAACACGATTTCGGGCTTACTCGGCTGGGTATGCGCCGAGAGTCAAATCAAAGTCAATTCATCGTAGAAAACACTCGTTTTTCCATTATAACAGTCGTTTCTCTTGTGTCTTCTAAGCAGAGGGTCGCGTGTTCGAGCCACGCCGGGCGCGCCATTTACTCTTGAAAGCGAAGTTGCCTCTGCCATACTACTTCTTCTTCAGTCTACGTTTTTGGGAACACTTCGGAACAAGAAAGGAAAACAACCATGAGCCCGCAAGGCCGAATCCTCGGTATCGGTGGAATCTTCTTCAAGTCCGCGAATCAGCAACAAATGAAGGAATGGTACGCAAAACATCTCGACCTGGCGGATGGCGGCCATGGTGTCATGCTGCCGTGGCGTGAAAAAGACAATCCTGAAAGCGAGCAGATGACAATCTGGAGCATTTTCCCCGGCACCACCAAATACTTCGAGCCTAGCCCAGCCTCGTTCATGGTGAACTACATCGTGGATGACCTCGATGCACTGCTCAACCGCCTCGCGAGCGAAGGCGTCCGCATCGACCCTAAGCGCCAGGACGAAAGTTACGGCCGATTCGCCTGGATCTACGATCCCGACGGCAACAAACTCGAACTGTGGCAACCGCTCCATTAACAGAGACTCCGTCGATCGCCGTGGAATGCTCCCGAAACTCCTAGCCAGCTTGGATTGCCTGATAGTTCCGGCTGCTTGGCAAGGCCGGAAGGTAGAATGGCGCAGAAAGAATAGGAGGAACCGATGCCGACGATTGAGGGGAATCAAGCAGGGGTCTGGATTGATGCTTATGTGAGGAAGGCGGGAAAGCTTGAGGGTGTGACGAAGGCGGTACGAGCACTGGTGAAAAAGGCAGTAAAGGGAGGCGAAGAGTATGTCAATCCGTGGAAGATTCCGTCGTTTGACTCGGACGGACCGCTGTGCTGCTTCATGGTGGCTAAAGAGCATGTGACGCTTGCGTTCATGCGCGGGGCGGCACTGCCAGACCCGGAGAAGCTGCTAGAGGGAACAGGGAAGGGCGTTCGACACGTAAAATTGCGTAGCGTTGCCGAGGTGAACAGGCCGGGAGTGAGAAAATTGATTGCAGCGGCGACGAAGCTGAACAGGAAAGATCCACCGTCGGGGATGATGGTGGGGATGGAAAAGCGGAAGGCCAAACGAGAAACAGGGAGAAGGAAGCGGAGCCAGAGCCGTACCAAGTCGCAGTAGTTCATTGTGAGTTTGCTTATACAGATTGACCGCGCCTGATCTATCGTGCCGAACAATTCGTACCAGGACCTGCACTTGTTCTGCCTCTATCAGGAGTCAATCGGACGGTCGCGGCCTACGCCTCACAGATCAGCTCTAGGCTTTCTGCCATTAGGGCAGAGATCGAAGCGACTCTTATTGACGATCGGTTGTAGCAGCTTGAAAGTTGATTAGTCCAAACTTCGTAGTCCGATGTCTTGATCGTCATGAAAGGTGTCCATTCAGTCTGGTCTTTTGTTCCTGCCGGAAGGAACACACCATAGGCTTTCTGACGTTTTGCTCAAGAACAGATCATGGGAATCGAATCCATATCGACACGTATAAGGAGTCAAGCATGGCAATACATCAGCGTATGAGTGCAATGGTGTGGCTGAGTCTAGCCCTGGTCGCGCCAGGACTCTTTGGCGGGCAGTCAGCTCCGGATGCGCAAGACAAGATAAGTCACGCGGAACGCGAGGTGCCCGGACTCCATGATTTCGATTTCTTATTTGGACGCTGGCGAGTTCATCATCGGAAGCTGAAGGAGCGCCTCGCGAACAGTCATGAGTGGATCGAATTTGAAGGAACATTGTTCAGCCAGCCATTGATGGACGGCTATGCGAATGTCGACGACGACGTGTTCGAGGTCCCGGGTGGCAGTTATCGCGGCGTGGCTCCCCGTTCTTTCGACGCAAAATCACAGCAATGGTCGATTTGGTGGCTCGACAGTAGGACGCCGCTGGCGCCGCTAGACCCGCCCGTGAGAGGGCGCTTCGAGAATGGTGTAGGAACGCTCTACGCCGACGATACCCTGAACGGTAAACCAATCCGCATGCGATTCATATGGTCCAAGATCACGCCCACGTCATGCCACTGGGAGCAGGCGTTCTCGCCCGATGGTGGAAAAACGTGGGAAACGAATTGGGTGCAGGACCTCAAACGGATCCAATAGTTCGTCGGCAAGCCGGAGGTCGTGGCAGAAGTTGCGAATGTGGCCTGGCAAACTCACAATTACCGTGGATCCGGGAACTTGAAAAGCAGCGTTGCTCCATACCGGTGATGGGTTATGGCAAGTGAAGCAAATTTCCAAAACAGAGACTCGCAGGCTCGCGAGTAGGCAAGCTGCATGTGCAGCTCTCCAAGATTTGGTGGACGGCAGGGTCGATGCGTATGAGGCGTACCGTAGCCTTTATCTGTCGTGGTGCGCGAACAATGCGGCACTTCAAGAACTGAGACCACTCTTCAGAATCGATGGAATTGACCCTGACGGATGTAGTAGCGTCACCGCGGAATTTCGGGAGCAGGTACGGTCAATGGCACGCGATATTCTGCCGCAGTTTCTTGCCGATAGGCCGCAAAATCGATCGTAGGTCAAATCTTCGTCTTGCTACGATCGCGATCGCGAGTCCAAATGCAGTCCTGGAAGAGATATGCGTGAAGCGACAACGGGTTGAGACTTGCGGTCTTAAATTGATTCACTGTCTCGCTATAGGGACACTTCCAGTGCTCGCGAGCCATGTCGCACCTAGGTGTTGTTGAGATCCTCGAGTAGCTGCTTTAGGTTCCGGAGTGGGTAAATGAACCGCTTCCTGTTTTCGAGATAGACGGCAACGAGTGACATGCCAACCCAGAGGGCGAAGAAAGCGAAGCTCGAAAGTGGATTCCGTTCAACGCCTCCTTCAACGAAAAGTGAAAACGTGACTAGGACAACTATCGCGCAGCTTACTGGGACTCCAATCCAGTCCATGCGCTTCTTGAACTTAAAGAAATCGGAAAGCCGCGCGTACTCCCGCTTCACATTGTCAAGGACATCAGGGACGGCGGATTCATGTGCCTCCGGGCGCCGGTACAGCGTCCTGACCCTGTGTATCAGGGCGAAAGTAAGCGGGATATAAAGCGCGCCTCCGGCCAGACAGAGGAGCAAGACCTGCATGTTGCCCCAATGACGGATGAGGGTGTATGCAAGGAATGAGTAAAGAATGAGCTGGTACATGATTGCCGCCCAGACGAACTCACCAACTGTCTTCCGCTCTCTCCTGACACGCGACGAGATGATGCCCTGCAAGTCGTTTGCGGTGAGGGGAGCAGGACTCCCTTCCCGGATTTTTCCGTTCTGCCATACACTCTCTAGCTCATGATCAAGTACCATCGCTCCTCCTCCGAATTATTGATTTCTTTGAAGATAAGCTTTCAGATCCCGTTTGATTCGCACCAGGCGAACACTTACGTTCGTTCTGGTGAGTCCTGTGATAGAGGAAATCTCATCGTAATTCTGACCCTCCAAATAAAGCAGAACGATTGCCTTGTCGATGTCCGATAGCCCAGCGATCGCCTCATGCAACCGTTGCAGATCCTGTTCTCGGGTTATGTGCTCGTTTAGGTCAGGAGCAAAGGCAATCGCCTCTGTCAACTCTGTATTTCGCGATGACCGCACGCTCCGCCGCGTGCGGGTGATAGCCGTATTCAGGGCGACTTTGTACATCCATGTGGAGAATTTTGATTCCCACTTGAACTGTGGATAGGACTTCCAAAGCTGATACATGACGTCCTGGAAAACATCTTCGCGTTCCATTGCGTCGCGAGGGAAATACGTATGGCAAACCCGGTGGACAATTCGAATGTTCTGATTGAGGTTTGCGAGAAACGATGCTTCCAGCTCTCGGCGCATTCTCCCATCCTTTGTCCGTGCATTGTATGAGTAGCCAGCTAGCGAAAAAAACTACACTTCGTGGGGTTTTGGGGAAAAACAACGGAAACAGCGTCCCGGTGTGCCGACGTTAACCCAAGCGAATCAATGGGTTACACGTTCGGGCCGCTCGACGGAACGCAGGCAGATCTCTTAGGACAATAACCATTATTGCTGCGGCTCTAGTTCGGACTTCGTGATTTTCTGCGAAACCTGCGAAGGCGTGGGGAGTTGCGACCGATCCCATCCACCACCGAGCGCTTCAATCAATTGCACCGAGGAAGTCATTGCCTGAGTTTGCAGGGAAACAAGTTGTTGCTGCGTGCCGAGTAGAGTGGTCTGGGCGATAAGCACGCTGAGGTACTGATCCACACCTGTTTCATACCTGGCCATTGCCAGATCCAAGTACTGCAAAGCCGATTGTTCGGTCTGCCGTTGCTGCTGGATCTGGTCCGAAAGAATCCGCACGGACGCCATGCTGTCTTCCACCTGCTGAAACGCGGCTAGCACCGTCTGCCGATAGCCGGCAACATCGGCGTTGTACACTGCCTCGTACTGATGGACAGTCGCGCGCCTCAGTCCCGCATCGAAAATCGTCTCCGACAGCGATGGTCCAACGGACCAAAAGCGGCTCGGCCATTCGAGGAGGTTCTTGATCGCGGAACTTTCAAAGCCCGCTTCTGCCGTCAACGTCAGATTTGGATAGTATGCGGCTGTCACAATGCCAATCTGCGCATTCGCGGCGGCCATATTGCGCTCGGCAGCCGCGATGTCCGGCCGTCGTTCCAGCAACTGCGAAGGAACGCCAAAAGGAATTTCCGGTGGTTTGGCATTCAGCGGTTTCCTGGGGATCGAAAAGTCCGATGGCAATGTCCCGATCAATACGGCAATTGCGTGCTCGTATTGGGCGCGCGCTACCCCGAGATTGGTGCGATTGGCCACTGCACTCTGCAACGCAATTTGTGCTTCTACGAGTGAAAGCTGATCGTCGACCCCGGTCTCAAACCGCGCACGCGAAAGTTCTACCGACTTTTCGTCTGCCTCAACGGTTGCATCGAAAACGTTCAGCAGAGCGTCTTGCCCGCGCACTTCAAAGTAGAATACGGCCAAACTGGCTTGCTCGGTCAAACGCTCGTTTTCTAGGTCAGCGGCACTCAGCTGCGCATTGTACTGCGCCTCGTGGATGGTGTTTCGGACCTTACCCCAAAGGTCCGGTTCCCAGGAAACGGATGCGGGAAGAACAGTTAGCGAGCTCGTGGTGTTGGTGCCGGTGGTGCTGCCAGTGCCCCCCGTTGTACCCGTGCTCCCAATCGTATTCTTAAGATTCGCCGATGATCCGGAATACGAATACGACGGGGCTGTCCCGACTGTCGGGTACAATTGGGAACGCGCTTGAGCGATCAGGGTTCGTGCCTCCATGAAATTCTCGAAGTACTGCTTGATGTTCTGGTTGTTGATGTTCAGCTGTTCTTCAAGCGAGTTCAATTCCGGATCATTGTAGATTTCCCACCATTTTCCACGAAGCATCGCATCCTGCGGCTGCGCCACTTTCCACGTATTTGAATTGGGGAAGTTTGCAGGAGACTCCTTGTACTCGGGCGGCGGAGCCTGAACCGTTGCGGATGGCGGATGATATTTCGGCCCAACCATGCATCCTCCGAGAAAGAGTGAGGCATTCGCCACCAACCAAACACGTTTTAGGTGAGCATATTTCATAATAGTCCTGCCTAACCTGCTCCTGATGGAGCAGCCGCATCCGAAGTCGGATGAAATGTGTCGCGTTCTTTTCCCAGAACCTTTAGCCGCAGGCGATCGAGTGTCAGATAAACGACCGGCGTCGTATAGAGTGTTAACAACTGACTCATGATCAGTCCGCCGACGATCGTAATTCCCAATGGTCGACGTAACTCCGATCCAGTCCCGGTTCCGAATGCCAGGGGCAGGGCACCAAATAGTGCGGCCATGGTAGTCATCAAAATTGGCCGGAAGCGCAGCATGCAAGCTTCGAAGATCGCTTCCTCGGTCTTCATCCCCTGTTCACGCTCGGCTTGCAGCGCGAAATCGATCATCATGATGGCGTTTTTCTTGACGATACCGATGAGCAATACAATCCCGATAATCGAAATAACGTTAAGATCCTGCTTGAACAGCAACAACGCCAGCATCGCACCAACGCTGGCCGATGGCAGCGTTGATATGATCGTCAAGGGGTGAACCAGGCTTTCGTACAGGATTCCAAGAACGATGTAAACCGCTAGCAGCGCAGTCAAAACAAGGATTGGCTCGGTGCCCAACGACTGCTGGTAGGCTTGCAAGGTTCCCGCAAAAAATCCGCGCAAAGTCGATGGGGCTCCGATCCGCTGCTTCATCTGATCGATGCTCAGTGTTGCATCGCTCAAGGAAACGCCGGGCGCTAGATTGAAAGAAACGGTCACCGAGGGGAATAATCCCGTGTGGTTCAGTGCCAGCGGTGTTGTATTCGCCTGGCTTGTTGCCATGGTGTAAAGTGGCGTATTCCCGCTGGCGGTAACGCTGCTGCTCCCGGTCGAGTGGAAATAGATATTCTTCATTCCTTCCGGAGTCTGAGACCATTCGGGCGCGACTTCGAGCACCACGTAATATTGGTTTAATTGCGTGTAAATAATCGAAACTTCTGATTGTCCAAACGCGCTATATATCCCTTGGTCCAGCGATTGCGCCGTTTGCCCCAATCTTGCGGCTGTGACCCGATCATAATGCAGCAGCAAATCCAGGCCGCCATTCTGTTGATCGGAATTGACGTCCTGCAGTCCAGGCAATTTTTTCATCTCAGCCAGAATTTTTGGTCCCCAGGTCGAGAGATCCGCTACGTTGTCTGACTGGATCGTATATTGATACATTGCCGCGGAGTTTCGGCCTCCAATGCGGAGGTCTTGCGACGCCTGCAGAAATGCTGAGGCCACCGGCAAGCGGTTTATCTGGGGACGAAGACGGTTAATGATATCCGGCGCGCCAATTTTCCGATCATTTAAAGGCTTCAGTGCGATGAAGATGTTGCCTGTATTCGTAGCGCCATTGCCTCCGGTGAAGGCAATCACATTCTGAATCGCGGTATCTTTCTTGATGACTGCACTGATTCTTTGTATCGCATCGTTCATCGCGGGGAAGGAGGAGTCTTGCGGGCCTTGCACGCCTCCTCCAAGAGAGCCGGTATCCTGCTGGGGAAAGAATCCTTTCGGAATTTTGATGATTACCACTGCGTTCAGCGCAATCGTCAGGAATAGCACAGTCAACGTGAGCGTCGAATTATCGAGCACCCAATGCAGGGTATGCCGGTAAAAATCCAGTAATCTGTCAAACATTCTCTCGGTCGCCATGTACATGCGGCCGTGCTTTTGCGAACGCTGATTCTTGAGCAAATACGCGCACATCATTGGCGTGGTGCTCAGCGAAATTACCATCGAGACCAGGATTGCGGTCGAAAGCGTGATTGCAAATTCACGGAACAACCGGCCAACGATCCCGCCCATCAGCAGAAGCGGGATGAATACGGCAATCAACGAGATACTGATCGAAAGCACCGTGAAGCCAATTTCGCGTGCCCCGCGTAGCGTTGCCGCGAATGGCTCCATCCCGTCTTCGAGATGACGTGTGATGTTTTCCATTACCACGATCGCGTCGTCCACGACGAATCCGGTAGAGATGGTAAGTGCCATAAGCGACAGGTTGTCGAGGCTGTAGCCGCACAAGTACATCACCGCGAATGTTCCGATCAGGGAAACCGGTACCGCGACTGCCGGAATCAGCGTTGCGCGCCCATTTCGCAAGAAGATAAAAACCACCACGATGACAAGAATGATGGAAAGGACCAACGTGTGTTCAACGTCGCTGACCGAAGCACGAATGGTCGTCGTGCGATCGAGCACCACCGTCATATCAATGCCTTTGGGCACGGTTGCCTGGATCGACGGCAATTCACCCAGAATCCGGTCCACGGTATCGATAATATTCACGCCAGGTTGCCGGAAAATGATCAGCAAAACCGCTCGCTTCCCGTTTAGATATCCGGCTGCGCGCACGTTCTGCACGGAATCGATGACATCGGCCACATCTGACAAGCGAATGGCCGCCCCATGGTGATACCCGACGACGATCGGCTTGTAATCCACTGCATGAGAGATCTGATCATTGGCCAGAATGTCTGCGCTAAAGTTACCATCTGTAATCTGGCCCTTTGCAAGATCAGAGTTCTGTAATCGCAAGACCGATTGCACATCGACGAGTGTCAGCCCGTAGCTGGCGAGTTTCGTCGGATTCACTTCGACGCGCACAGACGGCAACGCGCCTCCACCAACGTTAATCTGGCCAACTCCCTGGATTTGCGAGAGCTTCTGCTGGATGACGGTCGACGCTTCATCGTATAACTTGTCCGGCCCGTACTTGTCAGACGTCAGCCCCAAAATCAGAATGGGGGAATCAGCCGGATTCACTTTTCGATATGTAGGGTTTGCTGGAAGGTTTGACGGCAGGTACGTTCGAGCAGCGTTGATCGCCGCCTCAACGTCCCGTGCGGCGCCGTCAATGTTCCGTGTCAGATCAAACTGAATCGTGATCGATGTCGACCCGAGGCTGCTGGCTGAAGTCATCTCGGTCACGCCTGCGATATGTCCGAACTGGCGCTCGAGCGGAGTCGCCACAGAGGACGCCATAATTTCCGCACTCGCTCCGGGCAGGCTCGCATTTACGGAAATGGTCGGGAAATCGACTTGTGGCAGTGGCGAAACCGGCAGCACGTTATAGGCAATGGCACCGGCGATGGCGATTGCAATTGTGAGCAACGTCGTTGCCACTGGCCGATGAATGAATGGAGCCGATACGTTCATTTCTATCCTGCGGTTTGCGGTTCTGCGCCGGAATGCGCTTCCGCCTTGCGCGATAGTCGTCGTGCTACTTTGTCGAAAAAGATGTAGATCACTGGGGTGGTATACAGCGTCAAGACCTGACTAACCAGCAATCCGCCAACCATCGCAATGCCCAGTGGACGGCGCAACTCCGATCCAATGCCTTGCCCGAACGCCAGCGGTAATCCGCCAAGCAAAGCAGCCATCGTTGTCATCATGATGGGGCGGAATCGAAGGAGACAGGCTTCATAAATCGCATCGGTGGAACTCTTCCCGTGATTCCGTTCCGCATCCAGCGCGAAGTCCACCATCATGATGCCGTTTTTCTTGACAATGCCGATGAGCAACACCAGTCCGATGATGGCAACGACGCTCAAATCCTGGTGGAACAAGATCAGTGCCAGGAAAGCGCCTACGCCGGCCGAGGGGAGTGTCGACAAGATCGTAATTGGATGAATGAAACTCTCATACAGAACGCCTAAAACGATATACACGGTTAGCATCGCCGCCAGAATCAGCAACGGCATGTTGGACAGGGAATTGCGGAACGATGCCGCGGTGCCTTGAAAATCCGCTTGTAAACTGGCGGGCATATGTAGATCTTTCTGCGCCTTCGTTACCGCTGAAATGGCGCCTCCCAGGGCCGCACGCGGGGCCAGATTGAATGAAACCGTGATTGCGGGGAACTGTCCCTGATGATTAATGGAAAGTGCCTGCGTTTTGGTTTCAAAGTGCGAGAATGCGCTGAGAGGCACCGCATTGCTCATGGCCGAACTGG
Source organism: uncultured Acidobacteriota bacterium (assembly GCA_963831545.1). Taxonomy (GTDB): domain Bacteria; phylum Acidobacteriota; class Terriglobia; order Acidiferrales; family UBA7541; genus Acidiferrum. The sequence goes on along the minus strand of CAWHQX010000013.1, from coordinate 118,873 downwards.
TATTGCCTGCGGAAGTGGAGCCTTTGCTGGACGTCGCCGTCGACGTGCTGGCCGTCAGCGCGTTTACCGGTGGTGTTAACGTGTTTGCAGATGGGGTGTATAACGCTGAGCCCGTCAGCGCATTCGATCCTGCGGAAGAGGATCCACTTCCCGATGACGAACTTGCCGGCGCCCCCACGGTGTTGGCCGCGGAGTTCGACTGGATGTACAGCTTGTTCAATTTGTTGGGATCGAGTTGAAATTGCGGCTCTGCCTCTAGAATGACGTGGTACTGATTGAGCTGGGTATACATCGTATTGATTTGCCGTTGCCCAAACGCATCGTACAAGGTGTTATCAATCGTCGTCGGAGCAATTCCCAATCGCGAAGCAGTGGGACGGTCGATCGAGAGAGAAACCGCCAGGCCTCCGGGTTGCTGGTCTGTGGCAACATCCTCTAACTCCGGCAGGTGTTTCAATTTTTCTACAAATTTGTTGCTCCATTCGGTCAATTCAGTGGAGTCCGGATCTTCCAACGTGTATTGATACTGCGTCCGGCTAACGCGGTCGTCGACGGTAATATTCTGCACCGGCTGCATAAACAGTTGTATGCCTTGCACATTTGCAATTTTGGTCTGCAAGCGCCGGATTACATCCGAAGCGCCGATATTGCGATCCTCGAGCGGCTTTAAATTGATCGACATTCTTCCACTGTTGATCGTGATGTTCGTTCCATCCGCTCCGATAAAGGACGACAGACTCTCAACTGCGGGATCTTGCAGAATCACGTCTGCAAGTTCCTGCTGTTTTGCCGCCATGGATTTGCTGCCGATCGTTGGAGGCGCCTGGCTGATGCCCTGAATGATTCCCGTGTCTTGCACCGGAAAAAATCCCTTGGGAATAACGATGTAAAGAAAGATTGTGAGGGCCAACGTACCCAATGCGACGAGCAGCGTGATCGTCTGGTAGCGCAGCACAAACTTCAGCGTGCGGCCATAAAACGAAATCATGTTGTCGAACACCCGCTCGGATGCCTGATAGAAACGTCCCTGCTGATTTCGGGGATTATGCTTCAGAATTCGCGAAGCCATCATCGGGGTGAGCGTCAGCGAAACGATTGCGGAAATCACGATCGTCACCGCCAGCGTGACAGCGAACTCCCGGAACAGTCTGCCCACGACATCGCCCATAAACAGCAGCGGGATCAGTACGGCGATCAAGGAGACGGTGAGCGAGACGATCGTAAATCCGATCTGTTCCGCACCTTTTAGCGCCGCCTGCATCGGAGGTTCGCCCTCTTCGATGTATCGTGAGATGTTTTCCACCATGACGATTGCGTCATCAACAACGAATCCTGTCGAAATGGTCAATGCCATCAGGGAGAGATTGTCCAGGCTGTATCCGAGCGCGTACATCGCACCGAACGTCCCGACCAGCGAAAGCGGTACAGCCACGCTCGGAATGATCGTGGCATACAGGTTGCGCAGAAAAAGAAAAATAACCAGCACAACGAGCCCGATTGTCAGCAATAGCTCGAATTCGACATCGGAAACTGATGCCTGGATTGGCGTGGTCAGGTCGGTCAGTGTCGTGATGTCAATCCCCCTGGGCAAGTTCGTTTCAAGTTGCGGCAACAGCGCTTTAATCCTCTTCACGACGCTGATGGTGTTCCCGCCCGGCTGCCGCTGAACGTTCACGATGACGGCGGGCGTCTTGTTCATCCAAGCCGCCTGATTGTTGTTCTCCACCCCATCTACGATCTTTGCGACATCAGTCAGCATCACGGGGGCCCCGTTTCGGTAGGCCACGACGACGTTCCGGTAGTCTTTGCTCGTTACCAGTTGGTCGTTTGCATCAATCTGATAGTCCTGCCGTTCCCCATCGAAATTTCCTTTCGCTGCATTGACGCTTGCTTGTGAGACGGCTGTGCGCAAATCCTCCATATTGATTCCGTAGGAGGATAGCGCAGCAGGATTTGCCTGAATGCGCACCGCAGGTTTTTGTCCGCCGCTGATGCTCACGAGACCGACACCACTCAGTTGTGAAATTTTTGGCGCCAATCGCGTGTCCACCAAGTCCTCAACTTGTGGCAAAGGAATGGAGTTCGAGGTAACCGCCAGGGTCAGCACCGGAGCATCGGCCGGATTGGTCTTGCTGTAAACCGGCGGGGAAGGGAGGTTCGCTGGGAGAAAACTTTGTGCAGCATTAATTGCCGACTGAACTTCTTCTTCCGCGATATCAATATTCAAACTCAAGTTAAATTGCAGCACAATCACCGATGTTCCACCCGAACTGCTTGAGGTCATCTGGCTCAGTCCTTGCAATTGACCAAATTGGCGTTCAAGAGGTGCCGTAACGGTGGTCGCCACTACATCCGGACTCGCACCGGGGTAAAACGTAAGCACCTGAATCGTCGGATAATCGACTTCCGGCAATGCGGACACCGGCAACTGGGTATAGCAAACGATTCCGACCAAGAGGATTGCGGCCATCAACAGCGCCGTCGCGACTGGTCGTAAAATGAACGGCGTCGAAGGACTCAAGGAGCGTTGCTCCTCGGCACATCGCTCTGGGCGGGCTTTCCTGAAGTCGTAGTTTTGGAATTGTCCTGCAATTTTTCGAAGCTGCTGTTGGCAACCACGTCGCCCGGAGAAATTCCTGTGACTTCGGTTGTGCCACCGTCCGTTACACCCAGTTTTACGTTCTTTAAGTGAGCCACGTCTCCTTGCAGAACGTAAACAAATGCGATTTGCCCGTTATGTTGGATTGCGGAAGAGGGAATCAATGTCGCGTCATGGATGGTATCGACGAGTAGCCGCGTGTTCACAAATTCATTCGGAAACAGTCTGCTGTCTTTATTCTCGAACTGTGCGCGGGTCTTCACCGTACCCGTCGTGGTGTCGATCTGATTATCGAGCGTGAGAAGCTTTCCGGTCGTTATTTTCTTCTGGTTCGCCCGGTCGAAAGCGTCTACCGTCAGCTTCACATTCTTGCGCACCTGGCTTTGCACTTGACCAAGATTGTCTTCTGGAATTGTAAATATGATCGTGATTGGCTGAATTTGCGCGATTACCGCCAGTGTCAATGTTCCGGAGGACTGCACGACATTTCCCGGGTCTACCAGACGCAGTCCGACTCTTCCACTGATCGGCGCTACAATGTGGCAATACTCCAATTGAATCTCATCGTACTTCACAGTTCCTTCATCGATTTTCACGGTACCTTGTGTTTGTAGGACCAATTTTTCCTGGTCATCCAAAGTTTGTTTGGGAATCGCTTTTCGCGCCCACGCGTCCTGATATCTCTGGAGGTCCATCTCTGCTTGCGCCAGCAATCCTTTATCGCGTTCCAACGTTCCCTGGGCTTGCATCAACGTCGCCTGATATGGGCGGGGATCGATATCAATGAGCGGATCGCCTTTACGAACGATCTGCCCCTCCCGATAATGCACCGACGTTACGATGCCATTGACCTGGCTGGTTATCGACGCGGTGTAGACCGGCGTCACGGTCCCAATACTGTCGAGATAAACTCCGATGTCTCCTTTCGTTGCGGTAACAGGTTGAACTGTTACCGGGCCGCCCCCACCCCTTGGCGACTTCACCGCAGACTTCGTCGTGTCGTCTTTCCGCAAAACCCACCAGAATCCGAATCCAAAAATGGCGAGCAAGATAACCCACATGAGCACTCGCACACCTGTGTGTCGAGTCGGCTTGGAAGAGGGAGGAGGCAACTGGTGATCCGGCCGCACGACCGGCTGTTCAGGCTGACCTGTCAAGTGTTCACGTCCCTGTCGAAGAATGATTTTCCGGAGGATACAACTTTCCATAGCATATGACGAACGCCGAGGTTATTTGGATACAGATAGGAGATTTGATTCCGCGACGGCCCCGACATCCCGCTTGTTTGCCCAAAATACCTCAAAACTGGAGGAACAGGTAAGCCGTCATACCGTGAGTTCTGTAGGAAAACAGACGATGAGGATTGACTCGCCGTCGTGGGGTGGGGGTGCAGTTAGCAATGCTCGTACACGCTGAAGCGGGGCTTCCGAAGGACGAACCCAAACGAAACGAACCGTGAACGCAAAAGCTAAACCTTGAGAGCGTTTGACGCGAGCATCGTGCCATCGACACGAGCCTGAATCTTGGCGAAGGCAATCTCACGCGAAGTGGAGACGTCATCGGCAAAGGGCGAAAATCCACAATCATCTGTAGTGCCGAGGGCCTCGATCGGAATGAATTCTGCGGCCTCGAGCACGCGATCACGAACTTGCTCGGGCGTTTCAATCTGTGGATTTATTGGGTCGATCACACCGACAAAAAGGACCTGCCCGGGTTTCAGCAAGTCCTTCGCAATTTTCAGGACGCGACGTCGATCCGGTTCGCTTGCCAACTGAATATAAAAGCGGCCAACGTTCAATCGAAAAAGAAGTGGCAAGAAAGCCAGGTAGTCAACGTCTGCGCTGTGGGTCGAGTCACGATCTCCGCCCGGACATGTGTGAACGCCTATCTTTTGCCGCTGCTCGGGAGTGAATCGATCCAGAATGCGATTGTTCAAGCCGATAAATGACTTCAAGAGACCAGCGGACGGATCGAGTTTCAAAGCAAGGCGGCCTTCCGTAAAATCGACTTGCACGCACGCGGCTCCGCCTTCCAGGCACTCGCGAATATCCTGCTCAGCCTCTCTCTCCAGATCACCGATGAACGCATCTCTCGGATAGTCGTCCAAGCCGCCTTGCGGATAGAGCAAACTTAATGCGGAAGCGGAAATGACTGCCTGCTTTACAGGCAGATGGGCGTACCGGCGAGCGGACTTTAGGAACCTCGAAGCGTGTTGGCCGTAGCGGAACGTCCCGGATGCCAATCTTGGCAACTGTCGCGTGTGCCCATCGGCGAATGGAATAACGACGCCGTCTGGAGCTAAGTTCTGAAGGCCGCTGAGCGGATAGGTAGCGAAACTGGATTTACTCTGCTCGCCATCGCTAATGATTGGCGAGCCCGTGAGTTCGAGGCGCGCGATCGTGTCGCGAACTGCATCTTCCTCGCAGACAAGCAATTGCTCGCGGGAAATCCGCCCGGAGCCAAATGCCTGCGTCGCGGCAAGCAGTTCAGCCGTCCGCGGAATACTTCCAATAGGTTCGGTTGGAATTGGCATCAGCGCACAGTAGAGCCCAAAGGGGCGAGCGGCAATACTACGAAAATACTACTGACTTGTTCAGAAGTTCCTCTTACGCTCTGTGGGCCCGGGGCTCAGCCGGTGTGGAAAACAGACTGCCGAGGTCAACGATTTGACAGATCGACTCAATCGGCGCTCGCCATCGAGCGACTCACCGCGAAGTCCGCAGAACCAGGAGTTTTTATCCGGTTCGCGACCGAGCCAACCGCCAGAGAAAACACTAACGGAGTTTGACCGCGGTTACTACGGCTGGCGAGTGGTGTTAGCGGCGTGCCTCGGTGTAATGGCGGGATTTGGCTCGTTATGGGTTTATACATTCGCGATCTTCGTGAAGCCGCTAAACCTCGAATTTGGCTGGAATCGGCAGGAGATTTCACTGGGATTTGGATTTGCGGCGATTACGCTGGGTTTGATTTCACCCTTGCTGGGCAGATGGATTGATCGATATGGCCCGCGGCGGGTCATCCTTCCGTGCATGACGGTTTATTGTTGTGCCATTCTCTCCCTGGCGTTCCTGAGAGCTCACCTATGGCAGTTCTATGGAACATGTATTGTACTGGGGCTGGTTGGAAATGGTGCGGCCCATCTCGCGTATTCGCGATCCATATCCACCTGGTTCCAGAAGCGATTGGGAATGGCGCTGGCGTTTGTAATGCTTGGTGCAGGCTTGGGAGCGATGACTCTGCCGGTCGTCGCGCAGACAATAATTACGCATGCTGGTTGGAGGTCAGCCTACGGTGCACTGGGCGTCCTGGCGATTCTCTTGGGGCTGCCGCTCAGCTGGAAATATGTGCGGGAACGAGGCCACACACAGAAGGAGCTAACAGGAGTCGCACACCCTGGAATGGCCTGGCAGCAAGGCCTGCAATCGTATGCTTTCTGGATCATCGTCGCCGTGCTTTTCGTGAGTTCCATCAGCATGAACGGCGCGATTACACAGCTATCGGCGTTACTGACGGATCGGGGAGTTTCGCCACGGGAGGCCGCATTGTGTGCATCCGTGCTCGGCGGATCGAGTCTGCTCGGAAGAGTCATTGTTGGCACGTTACTGGACCGGTTCTTTGGAGCGCGTGTTGCGTTCGTCGTGAGCCTCATTACTGCAATGGGTATTTTTCTGCTGGCACGGGCGCAGACTTTCCCCGCGGGCTGTGTTGCCTCTGCAATGATCGGAGTCGGAGCAGGCGGCGAAGCGGCGATCACGCCGTACTTGCTGACGCGATATTTCGGGCTGCGGGCATTTTCTACGCTGTATGGATTGACGTGGACTTTTTATGCGGCTGCGGGAGCCATTGGTCCCGTAATCCTCGGGCGAGCTTTTGATTCGACCGGGTCTTACACCGCGCTCCTGAGCGCACTTGCAGGAGCATTGTCGCTCGCAGCGGCCCTCAACCTCTTGCTCCCCAAATACCCGAACCTAGCAACAACGTCGCTCTCCTGATTTCTGCCTCGAACGAAGCGGTGCGGGAAGCAGTCTGATTATGAGTCGGTGAACCGGGTGATGCTCGAGTTCCAGAGCTTTTGCAGCAGATACAGTGCGCTTATGACAAGGGCAACAGCAACGAAAACGAGGGTAAAGAGAGAAAGTGCTGCGAGCAGTTCGCGTACAAAGTAAAGTCGCAACGCGACAGCCACTATCACTAACCACCAGACTATCTGTTTGTGATCTCTGCTGATCATGGGACGTATGCCTTTCCTGATCCGACACGACATGTGGGCCGGTCTTGTTTGTCAAAGACATTAGACATCGGGGCGGTCAGAACCCATATCGTGCATTGGGGTCAGGCAGATCCCTCAAAGGGGGCAGCGAACCGATGATCGAGAGACCGGAAGGGTAGAAGGCTAGCGGTTACTCCACCAGACAATGGTGACGCCGAGGCAGACGAATGCGATGCCGAGCCACCGGTTGCGGCTGACGCGTTCTCCCAAAAACGCTTTGGCACCGAACGCACCAGCGGCGTAGCTGAGAGCGCTCACCGGAACGACGAAGCTGACGTCTTTGAACGATAGAATCGTGAGCAGGGAAAAAAAACCCAAAGTCATGAGGCTGACACCGATCCACATCCAGGGCAGTTGAAGCGCGCGCCAGACAAAACTCAAAAGAGATTTAGGTCTGAAATCATGAACCTCTCCGAGACTTCGCATCGCCCGGCTCACGCAGAGTTCACCCCCTGTGCCTGCCGCAATGATGAAGAAAAAAAGAACAGGAGCAAGCACCTCAGTGATGCTCCGATCCACGCGGCGAGGTGCGGCCGACGATGAAAACACCGATGCTGATGACCAAGATCCCGGACCAGCGGAGCGCAGAAATGCGCTCTGCAAGCAGGAAGTGGCTTAGGATGGCGACGCTGGCATAGGAAAGTGAAGTGGATGGCTGAACGTAGCTGTAATCGGCCCAACTGAGGATCAACATGTAGGCGACAAAAAATGTGAGCAGGGAGCCAATGCCCAGCCAGATGTAGCCACTCGACAGGATGCGAACGAGAATGGGCCCGAGTTCGTGGAGCGTCCAGCTGTTGGCTGAGCCGACGCCCTTCATCCCTTTTCCAAGGAGAACACTGCCGAGTGGCGCAAAGATAATAATGATGAGGATTAGGAGATATGTTTTCAGATGAAGCTTCGCTGCGGTCGCCATACTGCTCAAAAGGAACCGACTAGGAGCCGAGCGGTCTCAGGATAAGGCGTGGGCGATATTTTCCGTGGAGCCATCCTTTCAATGTTACCGTATCGGGCGGAGTGTTCCAAACGGCGGGACAGGGATTCATAGCGAGGTGGAATCATGTTCGGAAAGCGGACAGCTCTGGCAGTGACGATTTCAGTCTTTTTCGCGAGCGCGCCGATGTTGGCTTCGGATATGCCGAAGCTGGTGGCGAAAGATGGGAGGCACGCGCTGCTGGTGGACGGTGCTCCCTATTTGATTCTCGGTGCACAGATTAATAATTCGAGTTCCTGGCCTGCCCTGTTACCAGAAGTCTGGCCTGCCTTGGAAGCGATGCACGCGAACACCATCGAAGCGCCGATTTATTGGGAGCAATTTGAGCCACAGCCGGGGAAATTTGACTACACGACAGTCGATGCGCTCGTGACGCAAGCCCGCGAGCATCACCTGCATCTGGTGCTGCTGTGGTTTGCAACATGGAAAAACGGGCAAGATCATTACGTGCCGGAATGGGTGAAACAGGACACCAGGAAATATCCGCGAGTGATTCGGGAAAATGGCCAACCAATCGATGTGCTATCTGCGAATTCCCGGGCCAATCTCGATGCAGATCGGGCCGCGTTCGTGGCGCTGATGCGACACCTGAGAGCAGTCGACGGCGAACAGCATACTGTCCTGCTTGTGCAGGTGGAGAACGAATCCGGAAATATCGGATCCGTTCGGGATTTTTCCCCGATGGCGCAGAAGCAGTTTGCAGAAGAGGTGCCTGTCGAGCTCGTGCGGGCGCTCAAGAAGCAAGCCGGCACGTGGTCGCAGGTTTTTCCTGGCGAGGCCGATGAAACTTTCCAGGCATATTATCAGGCGCTCTACATCAATGAAATTGCGAAGGCAGGTAAGGCGGAATATCCACTGCCAATGTATGTCAACGTCTGGCTCAGCTATCCACCCGCCGAATTGCCGGAAAGGCGAATGCCAGTTCCGGGAATACAGTATCCGAGTGGTGGAGCAGTTCTCCGGCTGATTGATCTTTGGAAGTTAACCGCACCGGCAATCGATATGATTGGCCCGGACATCTACGCGGATGACAGCGGATTCTATCATTTGCAACTTGCCGCCTATGGACGACCGGACAACCCCCTGTGGATTCCGGAGACGGGATCCGGCGACAGCTTTGCACGGTTTTTTTTCACGGCACTGGGAAAAGGCGCGATCGGTTTTTCACCCTTTGGCGTCGACAATACCGGATGGACGTTTCCGCTTGCGGAAGGCTCAAAGCCGGTAGATGGGCCAGTACTGCACACGCAGAACTACGCGCTGGTTGCTCCGATGGCCCGCCTGGTTGCCGACTTGAATTTTCAAGGGAGACTGAAGACCGCTGTGGAAGAGGTGGGACAATCGAGTCAGGAGATTGATTTTGGCAGTTGGCAGGCGACGGTGGCATTTGGATTTCCGCAACAGGATGGACGACGTCCACCGGGCACGAAGGATCTGCGCGGACGAGTTCTCGTCGGGAAACTCGGGCCGGAGGAATTCCTCGTAACCGGTTTCGACGCGAGTGTTAGCTTTCATTTACCAGGAGAATTGCCGGGACAGCGCAGCCAGATCTTGCGTGCAGAAGAGGGTCGTTATGAAGACGGTGTATGGAAGATGATCCGGATACTGAACGGTGATCAGACAGATCGCGGCCTGATTTTTCGCGGGAAGCCGGCCGTCGTAAGGATCAAACTGGGTACATTTTAGCCGGGAAGAACAGCTGGTTTGGTTACTCGCGTTCGCTTTGCATCGCGTCCTTGGCTTGTTCGAGTTTGGCTTCGAGATCGGCAGCTTTAGCGACGGCTTCACGGAGCGCTTTACGCCACTCGTCGGGAGAATAGGCAGGATCAGTGCGGCCACGGCGGCCAACTTCGATGCCGAACGCGACCCCGGCCGAGAACAGTTCCACGATTTCAGGATCGGCCACGGCCCACGCCTCGCTCAACCGACCTTCTGCCTTCCAACTCGCAGTCATCTTATCTTGCTCGGCTTTCATCTCGGCGAAGCTGTGTCGATGCACCATTCCGAACCCTCCGGATGTCATTGGCAGTTTGATGGAAATACAGAAATGTGGAGTACAGGAAAAAGCGCGATTGTTCAATCAGTACTGCAGGGAGGAACGCATACGTCAAATGCTGTTTGCAATTCTCCAATCGCACGACGTTGCCTGCGTTTAGCGGCGCGACCAGTGGTAGACGATGCCCGCGCCAACGAGAAGATTGTTCTGGTGATTATTTGTGCCGTTATTAAATGTGGTGAGGTAATAGTCGATCTGAACGACGCGAACAGCGAAATGGGTATTGATCGCTACATCAACGCCCCCGCCCAGGTGAGATGCAAACTGGGTCCAGCCATTGGAGACACCGGCTTCCGCGCCCGAGGCGTGCGCAACTCCGATTAGAAGCTCGCCGAATGGTTCAGGCTTGTGTTCACCATTTAACCAAGGCTGCGAGAATCTGTAACGCGCGCCGACCAGATAGGAGGTGAGCGTCAGAGAGTTACCGAGTGGCGGGGCGTTCCCATTGTGTTCGACGCTAAAATCCCCGGCGAGGGACCAGCCTTTCCGGATGTTCCACGAGCCGGAAACACCTCCGCCATTCATCCCGAAGCAGCCACATTGGCCGGGACCGGCGTTTGCGCGGACCCAGTTATAGCTACCAGCGAGCTCACCACTGTCGGTGTCCTGTTGGCCCATCGTGATGCCCGCGAAGGCGAACAATAAAGTGATCGAAAGCAACAGGGATCGCATGGCAAATTCTCCTCGAGAGGCTCGCATCAGTTTGCTGGCACCGAAACGGTAGCTGAGACGTTGCTGATAACCGTGTCCTCGTAAGAACCACCTGTCGACGCGGTGATAAAGAGGTAAGCGACGGGCGGGGGGGTAACGGAGCCAGAAAAGAGCTGGAGATCCATCCATGGTTACGGTCATTTGTCCGTTCGCGATGGAATACGTGTACGAGTGCGTGATGGGGATGCTGGCAGAGACAACGGGCGGAATCGTAGTATTCACGTTAAACCACGGCTTCTCGAATAAGGCGGTTTCTCCGCGGCCAACCGCGATGTAGGGGACTTGTGGGTCGCCAGCGTTGTGATAGGTGTCTAGGGCGAACATCAAACCGGGAATTCCCTCCGCTCCGAGACCCATGCCTTGTGCGCCGATGCTGGTGGGAGTGGCGCCTAGCGATGGATCGGCTAAGAGCACAGTGAACCCGTCGGCAGGAAGCGAGCTCGGGTTGCTGAGCGTGACCGTAAAGTTGATTTGTATGTTCCCGGTGGAAATGAGCGTGGGCCAGACAATTTCGCCGTGCTGATTTTTGGCGGCCGGAACAAGCTGGAAGCTGCAACCAGGAATCGCGACAGCGTTTCCGAGGGCTGACCAACTGGCGTTACAGAGATCGGGAACCCCTGCAAGTGGACTAACGAAGAGTCCGGCAGAGCTACTGGTAACTGAAGCTGTGACGCCGTTGCTGACAACAGCATAGAAGACATCGCCGTTGTCTGTCGCGGCGGCAGAAGGCAACGTATAGGTTGAACTCGTTGCTCCGTCAATGGCAGTAAAGACAGAAGATCCAGGCGCGGCTTCGTACCATTGATAGGTCAAGGGAAGGGAAGAGATGGCCGTGACCTGATAGGTAGCGGGAGCACCGACATCCACATATTGAGTGGCGGGTTGGCCGGTAATCTGGAGCAAGATGCCGTTGCCAACTGCGAGCGAAGCGGGTTGCGAAACAGCTTGCCCGAACGCGTTGGTGACGATGACATAGTACCGATCCTGATCATTGCTGGGTGTGGTCGCTGTAGCAGGAACGGAATACGTCGGGGAAGTAGCTCCAGCAACGGCGGTACCGGTCTCTTGGCCGGAAGGAATGACGTACCACTGATAGGAGAGTGCCGGGGTCCCGGAGGCAGTCACCGTGAAGGACGTCGTGCCGCCGGTGGCGACGGCTTGTCCGGTGGGCTGAGTAAGAATTGTGGGTGGAACGTTGCCTGCGGTTACCGTAAGGGGTGCATCGGCACTGGTCAATGTTCCACATGAATCGGCTACGGTGGCGTAATACTGAGCGCCATCATAGGAAAGGTCGACAGGGGGCGTGACGTAGCTTGTCGAAGTCGCGCCGGAGATGGCAAGGCCGGTCATGCCACCGGATGGAATTTGATACCACTGGTAGGAAAGCGACCCGACACCTTCCCCTGAAACCGAGAATGTGGCGATCTGAGTCGGATAAAGTGATACGGCTACGGGATTTGAAGTGATCGAGGATCCGACCGCGATCGTGGCGACGGTGGAAATAACGCTGCTGACACCATTACTTACGGTAACGGAATAACTGCCGGCATCCGCGGATGTGGCGGCGGCGACCGTGTAGGTCGAATTGGTGGCTCCGGGGATGGCTGTACCGTTCAGACTCCACTGATAGGTGGTCGCATAGCTGGCAGTGACGGAAAGCAGGAGGGTGCCGTTCGAACAAATGTGCTGGCTCTCAGGCTGTGTATTGATGACTGGCGCGCTAATGGTAATTGTTGTGGTGACGAAGACGGATGGCTCGTCCACGCTGGTGGCGGTGATCGTATACGTGCCCGCAGTCGCCGGGGCGGTCCAGATGTTGCCCGCGAAGCTTCCGCCAGTCGCAGACCAGGTAAGGTTGTTGGTTGCTCCGCCCGTTGCAGTCGCAGAAAAAGGGATTTGTCCGGGCGCTAGAATTTGATTACCCGGCGAGATCGCGGAAATAGAGACGCTGCTCGGGGTGACGAGGCAGGTGGTCGACACAACGTTGCCCTTGGAATCGGTGACGGTGAGGGTATAGGTTGTCGCCGACGTCAATCGAGGTGTCGCGTAAGACGTCCCGCTGACGGCGGAGGTAGAAATATCGGAACTTCCAACGCCGTTCGATCCGATGACGGCCGTGCCGCCTGAAAATGTAGGAACGAGAAATACGCTTGAGTTATAGGGAGGTATTGCGGAACTTGGAACAAGATTCTTCGCGACAGCCGGAAGCTGGACGGTAAGGATTGCCGGAGCGCTGGTTACAGAGCCAGCCGAGTCGGTAACCGTTACGGTATAGACAGAACCGCTATCTCCGGCGACCGTAGGTGGAGTTGTGTAGGAACTCGAAGTCGCGCCTGCAATCGGCGAACCATTTTTGTACCACTGATAGCTGATTGTCCCGGTTCCGCTGGCAGACACGCTAAACGTCCCCGTCTGTCCAAGGGGAACGCTGATGCTTGCAGGCTCGGTGATCGTGGGGAGTACGGGCCGGTAGCCCTGAAAGCCCCCGGCACAGCCAGAAAGTGTCAGTATGCCAAGAGCGAAAAGACCGAGAGCTCGACGGGAGCGCCTGTCACTATTTGAGAAAACGCAGAATGCTCTAGGCACTCTGCAAAAACCGGCGAGCAATCTTCGCCAGATAAATTGAGAGACAGGTGGCATGGATGAAAGCTCCTGTTCTCACTATAACGGGGTGGGCAATGGGCATCAGAAGAACGGAAAGCGCGGTTGCACAATGGGCTGATAGCGTTTTCGTGTCAGTTTGTCGTAAGCACTAATGACGATTGAAGGTCCGGAATTGGGAACACGCCTAGGTCGAAGAGCTCCGCCCTATCTGCGGTCTTTATACTTTTGTGCACTCGGGGAATTTTGCAGTGCATGAATGCCGGGGGTTAGACGATAAGATGAACTAAAAAGATTCAAACTGAGGACTCGATGACGCCCGATCATAGAGAGGTTCTGCAGGAAATACAGAAATACGCGGCAACGGCTACAACCAGTAAGGCCATGATGGAGTGGATTGCCAAGCGGCTTCACGAAAAAATGACGCGCTACAATTGGGTTGGCTTTTATCTGGTTGATCCTGCCGACGCCGGGTACTTGATCGTCGGGCCGTTTGCAGGAAGCTTCACACCGAACTCCCGCATTCCGCTCAGCAATGGACTGTGCGGCGCCGCGGCGACGACAGGCAAGGTAATTGTTGTGCAGGATGTGACGAAGGACGTACGCTACCTGCCTGGAACATCGATGGTGAAATCAGAAATCGTCGTGCCCATTTTCTCCAACAAGAAGCTGTCCGCTGAACTCGATGTGGAAAGCTATTTTGCGAATACGTTTACGATAGACGAGCAGGAATTTGTGGAAGCCTGCGCGGGCGAGGTGGCGAAACAACTGGCAAAGGCGTAGCAACGAGCTTTGGGCTTTCCGTCGCGGCGGTACGGGTACGATCAACGTGAATAAAACTGCATACCCGTCGATCGATCGAAGAGCGAGCGGTCTTCGCAGTACGGCGAGCATCCGGTGACAAAAGCCAAAGAAATATGATGGCTAGACCGCGGCGATCTATTCGGCGCGGCGGCTGAGGCCTGCCAGGACTCGAAGATGCCCGAGGATAAGCGTGTCGAGGTTTACGGGCTCGCTCGTGCTGCGGACAAGGTGAGCATCGCGTCCTGTGCCATTTGAGTAACCCACGATACGAAGGATGGTGTCCGGCTCATTTTCAGGGCGGGCAGAATTCTTGATCGTGACAAATCCCTTCCTGGAATCATAGTGAACAATCATCTGGTAGGTTCGGCCTGCGCAAAGGATACGCAGATCACCGAGCGGCGTCTCTCTGCAACTCAAGGTCTGCTCGTTGGTTACAGCATTCCAGTCGCGACACTGTGCGTTTACGGTGGCGGCGACGCGCTTCCAAACAGTGGGTCCCAGCGCAATCGCAGCTTGCTCATTGAGCTGCGCCTCGCGCAGCTGACTCTCTTCCGCAAGTTTGGCCGCGAGAAACTCTTCAGCGGCGCGCTTCGCGTTTTCATCAGCCATTGGGGTAGTTCTCTCCGAGAAAGCATTCTACACAAGCAAGGAATAATGAAAGCGACAAGTTTTGAAGTGCTGTTATCCAATTTGAACGAAGATCCGTTTGTCGACTCACCCAGAAGTCAGGGATTACTGGGCGCTGGGGCCAGAACTGAGAATTTTTGGAGTTGATCGCGAAGCTCTTTCGCCCGAAGCCCTACCGGGCTTGTCGGATCGAGCGCCAGATAGGCGTCGATATCTTCAACCAAAGCTGGATAGTCCTTTTGCGCCAAATGGATATTCGATAACAGCCGGTAGACAATGGGCGCGGTCGGGGCCAGACGTCGAGCCTCGCTGGCTGAAACCTCGGCTTCGCGGAGGCGCTTTTCGTTGAGCAGTGCACGGCCCAATTCATAATGACCGAGCCAGAAATTGGGGTTCAGCTGAAGCCCTCTACGAATCATTCTTTCACCTTCCGAAGCCCTCCCTTGGTCCAACAAAATCGCGCCGATACCGACGTCCGCTTCGCCATATTTGTCACCGCTCACTTGGGCCGACATGCGGAAACTCTTTTCGGCTTCAGCCCGATCTGCCATGGCCAAATGCGCCATTCCGGCATTGTAGTGTGCTTCGTAATAGCCCGGAGAAATGGAAATCGCATGTTCGAAATCGGAGAGAGCACCGGCGAAGTTTCTATCCTGATAGAGCTTCTTTTTGCCAGATTCGACCCACTCGCGGGCCTTCTCGGACACGGAAAGTTCGTGCGCAGAGATGGTATTGCCGATTCTGGTCGGGGGCCGCTCGGAGCGCGGCCGCAGATAGATGCTTACGTTTTTGTCTGAACCCAGAGTGGCGTCGACTGTTTCGCTGACGGGTTCAAAACCAGTTTCATCAATTTTCAGCACGTAGACGGAAGGCTTCAGGTTTCCGAATCGAAACTGGCCTGCCCCATTGGTTACTCCCTCGGCAAAGTGACCCTCCTCGGAACTGTTTAGTGAGACCGTAACGTTTCCGGCCGGATGAGAATTGTCACCGAGGTAGACGTTCCCCGTTACGGAGATGCTCCTTTGGGCGTAACAGAAGGAAGGAATGAGGAGGGCAGCGGAAAGCAGGACGAGGACACGAAGCCGGAGCATAGTGAGTCTCCAGACCGGCTGAGAAGTCGAGAGTATAGCACCACGCAGAAGAAAGTCTTCAGCTGTTTCGGGAGCTGAACCAAAGGTCTGGGGAAATCTCTACAAAATGTGCCTCAAGTGCAAAATCGAAAGTACTAGTGAAATTAGAACTCGACTGAGCCCAGTCAATCTGCTAATCCGAGGCCGAGTTTTTTACTAAATGGCATGAAGCTTTCCGAAGGCACTCATGTAACTGAAAATGAGGATGTTGTTGGAGGATGGCGCACAGAGCATTTTCGTGCGGTTCGTCCCCACCGGTGAACTGTAGTAACTGTCCCCCTAGTATGCGAGGACGGGAGCCTCCCCACTGCTCCGAACCAGTACTTCCGTCCAGTTGTTGCCCACAGGTGCGTGCCCTATACATTGCAGAGCAGCAAGTATCGGTGAAGCGGGTGTACTCGGTGCCGTGCATGAAGAGAAAGGCCTAAACCGTCCAACGGAAGGTAACGGCCACCGGGAAAGACCGCTTTCGCCGATATCGCTATTCGAACGACTTGCTCAGAGAAATGGGAGTTGCAAGATGAAAGCGAAGAAGAAACTCGAGAAGGGTTTCACGCTCTTAGAGTCGCTACTGGTCGTCGCAGTCATCGGAGTCATGACTGCAATAGCGATCATGGGAAGTACGGGTCCGATGCAGACCTACACGGCGAACGCAGCAATGGATGTAGTCAGTAGCCAGCTGCGCATTGCGCGACAGATTTCGATCAGCCAGCGCCGTTACGTCAAGGTCACGCTCAACTCGGCGGCCAACACGATCAGCTATCAGACCTATTCATTAGGGCTGGTACCTGAAGGACTGTTGACCACAGTGCCGCTTCCCCCGCGCACGGCTTTCATGCTGGAGACTGGAATTCCGGATACGCCGATGTTGTACGGCAACAGTTCAGCAATTCTAATTGGCGGAGTGAGCGGTGGGCCACCGAGCGGGATGTACTTCACTCCGACGGGCTCGTTTTCCGATGGCACTTTTTACAATCCCGTCAACGGAACAATCTTTATCGGGGCTCCCAACCAACCTGGCTCCGCACGAGCAGTCACGATCTTAGGGAGCACTGGACGAATCCGGCCGTACGTCTGGTCTTCATCACATTGGGCTGAATAGGAGTCATCAAATGGAAAAATTGCGCACAGCTCGGGGGCAAGCGGGATTTACGCTGATTGAGACGATGGTGGCCATGGGAGTTCTCTCCTTTGGCATCCTCGCGCTTGTCGGAGTATTCACCCAGGGCTTGAAAACAAACTCAATCAACCAGATGCAGTTCATCGCGCAGGCCAAAGCCCAGGAAGCAGTCGAGGATATCTTTACAGCCCGCAACACACAGACCCTGGCATGGGCGCAGATAAACAACGTGAGTCTCGGGGGCGTTTTTCTGGACGGGCCTCAACCTCTTCTGGCGGCGGGGCCGGACGGTTTGGTCGGAACAGCCGATGATCTTTCAAATCAGCCGGACACGATCGTCGTGGGACCTCCTGGAAACAATGATATTCAGAGCACGGCTGGCGACCAGGTCATCAATTTGAACACCTTCATGACGCGGACGATCGCGTTCTCGCCCGTAGCGGGCAACAACAATCTTCAGAAGATTACGGTGACCATCATTTACACCGTGCAAGGCCGCACAAATCAGTTTGTGCTGACAAGTTATATCTCGTGCTACTCGTGAGGCGTCTGATGAGAATTCGAATGAATCGCAAAATGTCCGGTTTTACGCTGGTCGAATTGATGATCTCCATGGGGATCACAATGACTCTGCTGTACGCCGCCGTGAGCATGTTTCAGAACGCCTCGCAGTCCAACCAAATCGTTTCGCAAGGAACGGAGATGACGGACAACCTGCGGGTGGGCCTGAACTTGATGATTCAGGATTTACAGCAGGCGGGAACGGGTATTCCAACGGGCGGAATTCCTATCCCGTTTACGTCAAACGGAGCGGCTTCTCCTTGCGGAACAACGCCTGAACCGAAACGGCCGACCTTGACAGGCAATACGCCATTTCGTGCCTGCAACACGACGCTCCCAGCGGTTGAACCGGGCTATTTACTGGGGCCACTGGTTCAAGCGCCTGATGGAACAACAAGCGTAGGTACCGATGAGATCACGATTTTATATGCGGATAACACGCTAGGTACGGACGTCCGCCCGATTAACGTACCGGCAAATCCGGGTCCGCCAGCGCAGCCAGCGTGCAACGGGACCCTGACGATCAGCGGTACAACCCTGAACGTCTTATTCGATCCGAGCGCCTCCTGCTGGCCACCGGCACAACCAGGAGTGCAGCTGAATCCAGGTGACTTGGTCATGTTTTCGAACACCAAGGGAAGCACCATCATGGCCGTCTCGAGCGCAACCGGAAATACGGCGACTTTCGCAACCGGCGATCCGTTCGGTTTAAACGCGCGCTCCAGCGACAACGCAGGAACGATCTGGCAAATGCAGAGTTCACCGACTTGTGGAGGTACACCTTCCTGTTTCCCTCCAACGACGGCGTTGCGCATCTGGATGATTTCCTACTATCTCGACAATCTCACCAGCCCTCCCTACATTCGGCTGATCCGGCGCGTGAATTTCAATCCGGGGACACCTGTCGGAGAGACGCTCGAAAATTTGCAATTTACGTATAACTTCGTTGATGGCCAAACAAACCCAACCAATCAACCCGTCATTCCGACAGGTGACACGGAATTGCAAATACGGTCGGTGAACGTGCTGCTCGGAGCGCGAAGCACATTCGTGAGTCAGACCGGCAACCAGTCGAAGTACGCAAGAAACAATTTGGTGACACAGGTCAGTTTCCGCAGTTTGGCTTATACCAACCTGTATCAATAGAGGAGTATGCAATGAACTTGAATTTACTACGAAAATCCAAGCGAGTTCGAAAAGAGTCAGGCATCGCCCTCGTCACGACTCTACTGCTCCTTTTCATGATGTCCAGCCTGCTCGTCGGATTCTCAATCCTGCTGGCCTCGAGCCAGAAACAGGCCGGCACCAGCACGGATCAGGTTACCGCGTTCTACGGCGCTGAAGCTGGAATGGAAAAAATGACTTCGGATCTGGGAAATCTGTTCGGCCAAACGTATTCACCGAGCATCGCACAAATCAACACGCTCGAGACGGCGCCGCCATACATACCGGGTGTCAGCTTTACGAAAGAAGATGGCAGCAACGGATACCTGATAACACCTCTTGCTTTGGATCTCAACGGGAACCCCGCACCCACGATTACGACAATCAAGTCCGGAACCTACCAGGGCATGACCGCGATGGCAACGGAATATACATTGATGACGAATGCGCGGACGCCGGAGGGACTCGAAGTAACCCTCAAGCGCACCACGCAGACGGTCGGAATTCCAATGTTCCAGTTCGGAATCTTTTGTGACCAGGATTGCAGTTTTTTCCCCGGTCCCAATTTCAATTTCGGCGGCCGCATGCACACGAACGGAAATCTGTTCTTAGCCGCAGGTTCCACGCTGACCATGGCGGACAAGGTAGACGCGTATAAGGACGTGATCCGGGATGCGTTGTCTGATGGCGTAAATACAGCTGCGAATTACGGTGGAAACGTAAGCATTACGATTTCCCCTGGCGGATCGAGCTATCGAAATCTGGCCTACAACGAAGGCAGCATTTCAGGACTAACTCATGCCGCAATATCGAGCTGGGGATCGGTTTCTCAAACTAGCTACAACGGAAACCTGCAGAACGGTGCCGGCAGCCTGTTTCCGACTCTTGCAGGAAACGCGAAAAAACTGAATCTGGGTATCGTTACGATCGGGGCGGGTGCAACCCAATCGATCGACCTGATTCGCCGTTCGGTTCCCGGCGAATCCATGAACGTAACCTCCGAGCGTTATTTTTCACAAGCGAGTTTGCGCGTTCTGTTGTCGGACGATCCGGCTGACATCATGAACTCGACAAGCTGTATTGACGGTTCTACTCAGCCATTTGATCTGAGTCAGATGGCCCGGAATCTCCCGGGGACCTGGGCCACCGGCGGCTCTCCCTTGGCACCGTACCCGCCACTGATCGCCTTAGACACGGCGATGAAAGCGAAAGGCGTGCCTGAACTGCCCTTGGCCGTTTCCGGTGCAACCGGAGCCGCTTACGATTTCGCTTCACCGGTAGATGGATATTGGCAACCAAATGGCTATCCAACGATCCGTGGATTCCTGAAGATTGAAGAACAGGTCACCTACGGCACGGACAATGGCTGTGGAACTTGGCGAGACGTGACGATTGAAGTCCTGAGCTATGGATATGCGGGGAAGAACATCGACCCTGTGACGCAGTCGTTTGACGCCAACACCATGAACCCGCAATGGTATTACGATTCGACCAAGAATATGGCGCTGGGCGCGACACCCAATTTGCCTAGCCTGCCTGCGGCCCAGCTTGCGTACCAGAACTCTCCGGCCTATCCGCTCGCCATGCTCGGAAATACCTTCACGGGGATCGTGACATCGGCCTCCGCCACAAAATATTCCTGCCCGGACCCGCATCCGTACGCGGTGATTCGTCTGGAACGAATTCGGGACAATCCAAGTACAGTCCAATATCAAACCGGCACGTATAAAACGCCAGCGGCCAATGTGCCGAAGACTTCGACAATCGCCCAGGCCTGCGGAATCGATCCAGTCACAGGTATGGGATCGCTCGCGCTCACCGGGACGGACTTCTGGCCCAACGTGCTGTTTGATACCCGCGAAGGCACCTTGCGCGATACGGCCATGTCAGCGGCGAATTTGCCGACCCTCAATGGTTCGATGAGTTACATCGAGGTCGACGGCAAGAACCTGGCAAGCTGGTTTGGAGGAAAGATCAATACCTTCGTCACAACCGGCCAGGGCACAAAGGACCCGGCCGTCGCACCGAACGACTTTGTCTTTTATGTTTCTGATCGTCGGGGCAATTACGCACCTTCTCAAACATTGACGGCCGCCTGGCCCCCACTCTCCTATACCAGAAGGGAAACCGGAGAATATGGCTGGACGGACAATGTGAACCTCACCAGCAGCACCGGATGCCCGAATACAACGCTGGATACCGGCGAAGACATCGACAACGTGACCGGAACGTCCTTCGGACTTTTCTGGTACGGAGCGAACGCGAGCTATATCCACGCGCCCGGAGCAACTCCTTACACTGCGCTATTGAACGGACAACTTGGAGTCTTCAGCAATGTGGCGACGAACGCGCTCGCCGCTAACATTTCGTGCGGCGTTCCCGGATACAGCGGCACTGACTCCATCTGGCCGATGATGGTGGCAACGGTCGCAAATGCGCCTCGCGAAAATCCTCCGCTTTTCTTCCGGCGCGCCGTAAAGCTCGTAAATGGGTCGAACCTGACAGCAGTCGGACCTTGCCCAAGCGGTGTGAGCTGCGGACTGACGGTCGCATCGGAAAATCCGATCTACGTTCAAGGCGATTACAACGCAAACGCGGCCGGGAATACCGGATTTGCCGACTCAAACGAGGTTGCGGCATCGGTTGCTGGGGATGCGGTGACGTTGCTCTCGGTCATGTGGAACGACGCGAACTCTTTCAATAGCACCTACAATATGAATTATCGCGTTGGTGCAACGACCTATTACCGCACGGCAGTCATTGCCGGGAAGACACTCTCGTTCCCGAATCCCTCGGGAACCAGCCAGGACTTCGGTACCGATGGCGGTGTGCACAACTTCTTGCGCTACATTGAAAACTGGGGGCCTGCGACTCTTTATTATGAGGGTTCGCTCGTTGCCCTATACACCAGCCGCCAGGCAACCGGGACTTTTAAATGCTGCACTACGGTTTACAGTCCTCCGGGCCGCGGCTACAACTTTGACACCAACTTCCTGAATCCCACGCTGTTGCCGCCGCGGACGCCGCTGTTCCGGACGATCAACACGACCGGCTGGACCAGGCTCTTGTTACCTGGTCAATACAACTAGCCTTAAGACCAAGGTCAAAGAATACTTCCGAAAAACGTCCTGGCTCTCTCTGCCAGGACGTTTTTTTGTGCGCCGCCCCCGCTTTCACTGTCGTCATCCATGGTATCGTTTTATGTACCGCCTAATCTGTTTTCGTATTGGAAAGGCTATGAATCCACTTGAAACACTAAGTCTTGTTCTTGGCGCCGGATTTTCGTCCGGCTTGAATCTGTATGCCACGGTCGCCACGCTGGGGCTGCTCCAGCGCTTTGGGCTGATCAACCTGCCCGAACACTTGCATGTGCTGGCGAATCCGTTTGTACTGGGAATCGCAGCGTTTCTGTACGTTGTCGAGTTCCTGGCCGACAAGTTTCCCTACATTGATTCGGTCTGGCAGGCGGTACACACATTTATAGGTCCGCCGGCAGCCGGTTTGCTCGCGTTTAGCGCGACGGCAGCTGCGCCGCCGGCATTGCGTTGGGGTGCGGCGCTGCTGGCAGGAAGTATCGCGCTCACTTCGCACGGGACAAAGGCGAGTGCTCGAGCGGCGGCGAATATGACGCCTGAGCCATTGAGCAATTGGGCTTTGAGTTTTGGCGAGGACGTATTAGCCGTGTGGCTGACGTGGTTTGCGACCGCACATCCGGCGATCGCCATCGTGGTTGTTGCGGTGCTGGTGCTGATATCGCTGTTTCTGCTCTATCATCTACTCCACTTCTTGCGTCGCACCCTGCATAAATTAGCCGAAGTATGAAGTTTCTACGCCCGGCGCCGTAATTCACTTCACGTAAGTCGTAAGCCAATCGAGGAAGGTCTTGTACCAGAGTTGACTGTTCTGTGGCTTCAGCACCCAGTGACCTTCGTCCGGGAAAATCAGCAGTTTCGAGGGAACGCCCTGACGTTGAAGCGCACTGAAAAACTCAAGCGACTGGGTGTAGGGTACACGGTAGTCCCGCTCGCCTGCGATGACGAGAGTTGGCGTCTTATATTTTGCCAGATCCCCCGCGTAGGTCGAAGCAGACCACTTTTTATAATTTTCTGGCGTCGACCACGGCGTGCCTTGCAGGTCGTGCTCTTCAAACCATAATTCTTCGGTCGCATACATTGAAACCTTGTCGTAAACCCCTGCGTGGCTGATGATGGCCTTAAAGCGATCGGTATGCGTATCGAGCCAATCAGCCATGTAGCCCCCGTAGGAACCACCCGCAGCAGCCAGTCTGTTCTTGTCGATGAACGGATATTTCACGATGGAAGCGTCGATGCCCTTCATCACGTCGACGTAAGGTTTGCCACCCCAATCATTGGTAATTTCATCGGTAAATTTCTGGCCGTAGCCGGTTGAGCCGCGGCGATTGATCATCAGCGTGACGTAGCCGGCGCCGGAAAAAACTTGGGCATTCCAGCGATAGCCCCACGCGTTCGACCACATGGTTTGCGGTCCGCCGTGGAGAAGGACCAGGGTTGGATATTTTTTGGTGGCGACGAAATCTGGAGGTTTGATTAGCATCGCTTCGACTCGAGCGCCTTCGGCACCTTCAAACCAAAATGTTTCCGGTGGATTCAACTCGATATTGGCGAGGATTGCGTCGTTGGTGTGTGTGAGTTGCTTCGGCTCGCTGACGCCACTCCCTGCTACAAAAAGTTCTGCCGGTAGCGTCAGACTGGTCCGTTCCGAGACGAGAATCTTCTGATCACGACTGAAGGTATAGGTGGCATTGAATCCATCGAGCAGTTTTTTTGGTGTAGCACCTGCACGAGCTTCGATAGAGTAGACAGGCTGCAAAGTCTCGTTCTCCGCAGTGAAGTAGATCGTCTTGCTGTCCGTGGACCAGCTGATATCCATGACGCTTCGATCAAAACTCGCGGAAATGTTTTCGAGCTTTTCCGATTTTCGGTCGTAGAGCATCAATTGCCAGCGATCCGCTTCGTAACCGGCAGTCATCTGCGCGTGATAAGCGATGAAGTTCCCATCTGGCGAATAAACCGGGTTGCCATCGAACCCGGGATTCTTCGTAATACGCTTTGCATCGCCCCCAGTAACCGGGACGATGAAGAGATCACCGTTCGTACTGGTTGCCTCGACTTTGTCGGCGACGGCGGTGTAGCAGATCTCCTTCGCATCAGGTGAGAAGTTGATGTCCCCTGGACCACCACGCTCGTCAGGAGGTATGTCGTAATCGGCAGTTGGCGTAAGGTCGCGGGCCGTGGAACTCGCGTCAACAGGTTCGATGAAAAGATGGCTGCGCTTGCCATCCGACCAGTGGTCCCAATGACGATAGAGTAGGTGGTCGTATACGTGTGCCTTTACTTTGCTCTTTTCTTTTTCCTCATCTCTCTTGGCGTTGCACGCGTCGTCTTTGCAGTCGAGGTAGACCGCCGACGTGAAGGCAATGCTTTTTCCATCGGGTGACCACTTGAACAAATCAGCGCCGGTAGAAAGGGTTGTGAACTTTTTAGCTTCGCCGCCGTCCATCGGAAGGAGGTACACCTGAGAATTCCCGTCGCGTGAAGAGAGGAAGGCGAGGGTCTTGCCATCCGGAGACCAGGAGGGAGAGTTGTCGCGTCCACTTTGCGTAATCTGGATGGGGTCACCTCCGCTTGTGGCGATCAGCCAGATGTTACTGACGTTGCGGTTTAGTTCCATATCGGGAGTAGAGATGGCGTAAGCGACAAGCTTGCCGTCCGGAGAAACCTCGGGAGCGGAAAGGCGATGGATCTTCATGAGATCGTCAAATGTCATCGGATGCTTTGCCGGAGTTTGCGCGTTGGCGTCGGCGTAAACCGTTCTAAAACCGGCGATCACGAAGATCGACAATAATATCTTGGCCCAATTGGCTTTCATTCCGTTCTCCTCTGTCCTGGATCAGTCACTTTGTTCGAATATACAGTCGATATCAAAACAGAAGATAATGGCACGGCCAGAGCGGCAATGCCAGCGACGACTAAGAATTGTTGCGGATAATTGACCTGCCCAAGGCCCAGATATAGCCATCCGGGTCAACCAGCATCACGTCACGCCAGCCGTGAGGGAAATCCGTCGACGGCTGCAGGATCGTGGCACCTTCGAGTCTGGCACGCCTCTCAATCGCATCGGGATCAACGCCCAGGAAGCGCAGTTCCGCGCCTGTACCGCGCAGCCCAGGAGCCTGTAATCGCGGATAAGAGGGATGGTGATCGTAGGTGTGATCGGCATGAAGCATGAATTGCCATCCGTTTAGATCGAGCGCGGCGAAATCGTCGTCGGAATAACGGACGATGGTGCCAACAACGTCGCGGTAAAAACTCAGGGAGATTCCGATATTCCGGACGAGAAGGTTCACGGAAAATTGTGGCAGGGAGCGACCATACTCATCTGCGGGCATAAACGCGTCGCCGCTCCTGGTTTTCGTCATGATCCACTCCTGATTGTTATCTGCGCACTGCCAGCCAGTTCGTGACTGCGATGGTGCAGGTGGCACCAACGATCATAAATTCGTTGCGGCCCATCTGTGTAAGCAAAAGGACGGAGAAGAGAATACCAAGGCCTGCGAATAAATAGGGCGCCGGCAATTTGAACCGTGCTTCATGGGGACGCCTGCGGCGTAAGACCGGTACGGCAAAGGCCATCGCTCCATAGACAGCTAAACGCGAGACTGCGGATAGGACGGCATTCCACTGAAAGTTGCCCAACGCGGCAAATGCGAAGACAAGAATTGCATAGAGAATAATGGAAACGTACGGAGTGCGGTATCTGGAGTGGACCGCTGCCAGAATCGATGGAAAGTCGCCTTTGGCGGCGAGGGCGTACGTGATGCGCGGAGCATGCAGCAGATTTGCGCTAAGGTATCCGTAGGCCGAAATCAAGGCGGCGATGCCGATCGCCGCGGCGCTGGTTGGGCCGAGCGATCGAAGAGCCGAATCATAGAGCGGACTACTGGTCGCGCCAGCGGCGGGAAGAGTGGCAAGAACGACAAATTGGATCGCGGTGTAAAGAACACCGACGATCGCGAGAGCGGAGAGCAGGGCAATGGGGGTGTCGCGCTTTGGACTCTTGGATTCACCACCGACGAACAGGGCTCCTTCGAAGCCTCCGAAGGCGTAAACGAGAAGCAACATGGAGCTAAACCAGTCTTGTCCCGTGGTGACGGGAAAGCTGAGAGGTACACGGATCTCTGGTCGGAACAACAGGGCAAGCGTTCCGCCGAAAACAAAAAGCAGGAGAAAGCTGACTTTGACGGCTGTGAAAAAATTGCTGACTCTGGTGCCCGTCTGTACGCCGAAATAATTTAGGAGTGCTAGATGGCTGATGAGCAGTGTCAGAATGAGCAGCTCCCCCTTGCGGCTCGCAAGAACCGGAAAAAATTGCGCCAAATACGAGCAGAACAGGTTTGCGGCCGCGGCGGGAGCGGCAATTCTGGTGAGCCATGTGAGCCACCCGACAAGCAAACCCGCAAAAGGGCCCAGTGCATCACGCGCATACAGATACAAGCCGCCCGTTTCCTGATAGTAGGACGAAACTTCGGCGATACATCCGGCAATAATGAGGATTCCAAAGGCCGCGGCAACGCAGCCGAGAGGGCTGAATCCTCCAAGCCTCAGGGCGAGATCGGAGGGCAGGCGGAAAATGCTGACACCGAGAATGGAGTTCACCATCAGGGCCGTCAAACTCCAACGGCCGATCCTGCGAACAAGTCCGGGCGAACTGTCCGTCAATCGTTGACCTCTCCCTCGGCAGACTTCGTATCCCAACTAATACGTCGTTGCTAAAGGTACGGCGGGCGCGCGGCGCCGCGAAATATCGGCTAGAACATCTTGCTTCCCGTCGATCGCTTCCAGATGCGGGTAGCGCTCGCCGCCGTGATAGTCGATGCGATAGGTCTGGAAATAATCACCGCTTGCCAACAGCAGTTCGATCGGTTCTTTGCCCGATTTGGCGCGCCGGATGGCATCGAGTAGCACTTCTGGCGTCCATTTGCGGCCGTTCACAGCAATCAACTGCATTCCGGCGGCGAGACCGGAAAGATCTGCAGGCGAGCCGTGAATGACTTCCAGAAGGCGGTCGCTTTGCTCGCCACCCGGTAGATGGACCGTAAAGCCGAGCGAATATTGGATGTCAACTTCCTGATCGGTCATTTCTTCGGAGCGTTGATGATCGTTCATCGAGTCGGTAAAAACTAATTTCCAGCCGCTATTCTCCAGGCCGCCCAGTGGGGCTCCAGGTCCATGCGTTGACAGGCGTTGCTTAAAGAACGCTCCCCAATCGTACGGAGTGACGGCATTCATTGCTGTTATTAGGTCCTCAAACGTGTAGGGAATGACCTTCGAGGCAGTATTCTCGCCACCATAAAATGCGTGGCAGAAATCGTCCAGAGACTTCTTGTTTTTGGTTTCACGTCGGATGATTGTATCCGCTTCCAGCCAAATCAAAGTGCCTTCGTCGTAATAGTCCACCCCGCGGCGCCAGGAAGATCCTTCTTCGCCGATACTATAAAGCAGTTGTGCGGCCACAGCCGTATCTTCGAGATTGCGCCAGGTGCGTCCGGGGCGACTGTAGTTCAGATACGCGGCGGTTGCGGCCAGGTTTTCGCGGAACTTGTCAGCAGTCCAGAACCCGGAACGAGCAGTCAGGATGACGCCATAGTATTGCGTAAGGCCTTCATAAACCCACAACAGATCGCCTTTTAGCGGAGCCTGGTAATCGTTTGCGACGAGCCCTTGCGGACGGCGGTATTTTCCGTTCCAGGAATGGGTGAACTCATGGCACAACAGATCCATCTGAGTCTCGAGGATATCGGGATCAAGAAAAAGGCCCTCGGGCGTGCGATTGTCGCTCGATTGATGATGCTCGACTCCGTCCGGCGGCAGGTGATCGCTAAGCGTGAGCAGAAAATCATAGTGAGCGTAATGACGAGCACCGAAAAGCGCCCCGCTCTCCGCAACAAGTTGACGCAGGTGCTGGACCTCCTCGGGAGTCGGAGAAAGTGCGATGCGTCCGTCAGCGACCATGTGAATGAAGTGCTCCGGCTGCTGGCCCGGGGACAGGTCGATGTCCCGCATGTATTGCCCGGCAATCAGAGGGGAATCGATCAGAGTCGTAAGAGAAACCGGAGAGAATGAAACCCCGCCTGCATCTTCGCGGGCAGGCCTGAGCGCAGTGCCGTATTTCCATCCAGCCGGCAGTTGAATGCTCGGTAGATAGGTTAGATCATCGGTATTCGCACCCTGTGGATAGAGGGTCACGACGTACCAATTCAAGACCAGTAGTTTCGCGGTACTGGCCGGGCGTTCGCGGGTTCCATTGGCTTCAGCCGGTGACAGATAATCGAGTGACACGTCGAGGCTGCTTGTGCCTTCTGGAATCTCAAGGTGAAACGCGAACACATCGACGGAGTCGCGGCGCCACGCAATCTCTTGTCCGGCGCAGGACATTTTTAATCCGGTTAGATCGGGGATCGGGCCACTCGGTGAATGTTCGCCCTGAATCCATTTGGGATAGACCAGTGTCAATGGGCCGCTCTTGACCGGGAGGGTCAGTTTCGCGTGAAAAATGTGTTTGGGTGCGTCGCGTAAATCGACAGCCAGGACTGCACCAGGTGCGCCGCGACCGCTGTCCGTCGCCGCAGGCGCTGATTGTGCGAATACCGGGAGGATGATCGATAATAGGACCAAGCCTGAAAATAAGAGAATTCCCGATCGGATAGTAAAACGAATCATGAATGAAAGCCTCCATGCCCGCGAAAGAGTATCGCATAGTAAGGCTGGCCAGATGTGGGCCCGGGTGTGCCAGGCTGGTCTATGAACGGAGATTGACCAGAGGTTTTGTTACAATCAGCGTATGAGCACCACGATTGGAATTTCCTCTCTTTTCTCGCGGAATCTACGGAAAAATTACCCTGTTGCAGTTCGCGGTGAAGGCAGCTGGATCGTTGCCGCCGATGGGCGGCGTTATTTGGACGCGTCCGGCCAGGCTGCCGTCGTCAGCATCGGTCACGGAGTAAAGGAAATCGGGCAGGCGATGTCGGAACAGGCCAGCCAGATTGCGTTCGCACATACTTCGCAGTTTCATTCAGCGCCTGCCGAAAGACTGGCGGCTCGTCTGCTGGCAATTGCACCCCGTAATTTTAAAGCGGGCGGACGGGTGTATTTCACTTCCGGCGGCTCCGAGGCAACCGAGACTGCCATCAAACTGGTACGCCAATATTTTCTGGAGACGAAGCAGCCGAGCCGATATCGAATTGTCTCCCGCAAGCAGAGCTATCATGGGAGCACTCTCGGCGCGATGTCGGTGAGTGGAAATATTGCACGGCGGGCTCCGTACGCGCCAATGATCCCGGAGTGGGGCCACGTTTCGCCGTGTTTCTGTTATCACTGCCCGTTCGGCAAGACTTATCCGGAATGCAATCTGGCCTGTGCAGATGATCTCGGCAGTTTTCTCAACAGCAATGATGTGGGTTCCGTGGCCGCATTTATTTTTGAGCCGGTTGTAGGCGCGACGCTCGGAGCGGCGGCTGCAGTAGACGGATACACAGCAAGGATTGCGGACATTTGCCGCAAACACGGAATCCTGCTGATTGCAGATGAGGTTATGTGCGGTATGGGCCGAACGGGAAAGCCGTTTGCCAGTGAACACTGGGACCTCGAACCAGATATTATTCTGACCGGGAAGGGTGTTGCCAGCGGATACGCACCTCTCGGTGCGGTCCTGGTTGCCCCGCGAATATCGGAAGCGTTTGACAAAGGGAGTGCCGCATTCATGCATGGATTTACGTACCAATCGCACCCCGTCTGTACAGCGGCCGGAAATGCGGTTTTTGATTATCTGGAAGCCCACAATCTGTATGAGCGGGTAACTCCTGCTGGAGAAACTTTGCGGAAGGCCCTCGCGAGCCTTGAAAGCCATCCGAATGTCGGACAGGTGCGCGGCTTGGGTCTTCTGCAAGCAGTTGAGTTTGTAAAGGACAAGGGCACCCGCGAGCCATTTCCAAAGGAAGCCGGCGTTGCAGGGAAGATACAGGCGGCTGCGATCGAAAAAAACGTCCTGACCTACCCCACGCAGGGCTGCGTCGATGGAATGCGCGGTGACCACGTATTACTGGCACCGCCGTTTATCCTGACTGCTGACGAGTCGCAATTGATTGCTGATGCCCTGCAATATGCACTGGTCAAAACCTTTTCAGCTTGATTCCAACCACGTGCTGTTCTACAACCGTTTCGTCATTTCATTATTTTTGAGGGAGAAACTCTTGCTTCATCGATTCGCAATTTTGTTCGCATTCCTTTTCGCCGCTACGGCCTGTGCTGCACCGATCCTGAGTCAGGAGAAAATCCGAAAAAAACCACGAGCGCGAGATCTTGGCATTCCGTTCGACGGCACGACCGGCCCAAATAACGCGATTACCGATGTCAGCGGCGTCACCGTCGGGCATACCACGCTGATCTCCGGTGATGGCAAATTGGACATTGGCAAGGGGCCCGTGCGCACAGGAGTGACAGCGATTTTGCCTCGCGGAAAGGACTCGATGATGACTTCTGTGTTTGCCGGATGGTTTGCACAGAATGGCAATGGAGAAATGACCGGCACGACGTGGGTAGAGGAATCCGGATTTCTGGAAGGCCCGGTGATGATCACCAATACTCACAGCGTCGGAGTGGTGCGCGATGCGGTCATCCAATGGCGCGTCAAACACGGGCAGCCGGATGCCAGCGGCTACTGGTGGTCGTTGCCCGTGGTTGCAGAAACGTGGGATGGCTGGCTCAATGACATCAATGGATTTCACGTCAAGGCCGAGCATGCTTTTAGTGCGATCGATACCGCGCATGGCGGTACGGTGGAAGAAGGCAATGTTGGCGGCGGAACTGGAATGGTATGTAACGGATTTAAGGGTGGTATCGGAACCTCATCGCGTAAACTTCCGGAAAAAGAAGGGGGCTACACGGTGGGTGTGCTGGTGCAGTGCAATTACGGTTCACGACAGAATTTGCGTATTGCAGGAATCCCGGTAGGCCGGGAAATTCCTTCCGAAGATCCCTACGCATATCAGCCGTCCGGAATTTCCGAACAGGGCTCCATCATCATTGTGATCGCAACCGATGCCCCTTTGATTTCGCATCAACTAAAGAGGCTTGCTCATCGAGCGACACTTGGACTCGGGCGCAACGGAAGTATTTCCGGGAACGGATCGGGCGACATTTTTATAGCGTTTTCGACCGCAAATGCGGCTGCCAGCGCTCCCGATAAGATTGCGGACGTGAAGATGATGCCGAATGATTCGCTGGACCCGATCTTTGCCGCGACGGTCGAGGCAACCGAAGAGGCAATCATCAATGCGATGATCGCGGCGGAATCCATGACGGGCATCGACAATCATCGCGTGACCGCGATCCCACATGAGGAACTGAAATCGATATTGAAGAAATACAACCGACTGAATCCATAAACCGCGGATCGATTGCCTTCACCGGGGGCGGAAGCTGGACCGTACTAGCACAGCGAATCGCTGGTCTCACGTTTAGAGGGGCGGAGCGGTTTTGCGAGCCGGATTGAAGAAGGGAAGTGGAACGATCTTCGCAGAGACGGTCTTGCGCGATGCTTCGACTGTGAGTTCCATGCTGAGAGATGCCCCGAGGGTGGCGCTTTCGCGGCCGACAGAGGCTAGGGCGATCATGCGCTTCAACGTTGGCGACCAAGTGGTGGAGGTGGCCTTGCCAACCTGGCGCCCGCCTCGATAGACCGGGACTGCGACGCGCGAGGCAGTGGCCGGGACCTGGGGCGCCATACCAATCTTTTCATAGAGAGCTTCGACTTCGCTCCAGTTGATTTCCAGACCGACCAGTGAGCGCGTCGGTCCGCCTTTTTTTTCTTCAAGAGCGAGCGCATTTCGACCTACGAAATTTTCCTTCTTCAAGTCGACGAGCTTGCCCAATCCAATTTCCGCCGGCGTGTATTTCTGGTCGTCGATCAGAGACTTCTTGCTGGACGTGTAATCAACCTCGATCAGGATCAGTCCGGCTTCGATTCGTGCGATATCGAGAGCGACCATGCCTGCTAGGTGAATGTCAAATGCGCGGCCTTTCACCATGAGCTCATCAAAAACTTTTACCGCCTCGCCCCAGTTAACCCAGACTTCGTAGCCGAGATCGCCGGTGTAGCCTGTGCGTGAAATGTCGACGGGAATTCCTGCGATCTTGCCATGAGCCACTCGAAAATATTTTAACTTGGCGATGTCGGCGTCGGTCACTGCGTGCAGGAGTTTTGCGGATGTGGGGCCTTGCAAAGCGAGAGCGGCAACTTTCTCGGAAATGTCATCGATCTGGACGTCAAGGCCGAGAGCATTTTGCTTGAACCAACGCAAGCTTGGGTCGGCAGCGGTCCATCGATATTCATTTTCCCCGAGACGGGTTATTGTCCCGTCGTCAATGACATGGCCTTCGGGATCACACCAGCAGCAATAGATCACCTGGTCGACTGCAACCTTATTAATGTCTCGCGTGATCACGCGGTTGACAAGCTTCGTGGCGTCTTGGCCGGTCACACGATATTTAAAAAGAGGAGAGATGTCGATAAGCGCGGAGGAGTTGCGGATGGCGTTGTATTCATGCTCGTGCGTCATCTCGTACGCGCCGACGGTGTAGTACCCGGACCACTCCTTGAAGTTCAGGCTCTCGCAAAGCGCGAGGGTTCTTTCGTGAAACGCGGTTCCTACGGGCACAGTGCCTCCGTTAGCAATTCATCTGTACGATACATCTCCGCCAAAAGCAAACAGAACAACTCCGGATTATAGGTTCGAAGATTGTGCAGCCGCAAGCGCCGGTGCAAGGAAGTTCCTGCCTGACCTTGTGAACGGGATGCGCTGTCAGTAGAATGATCTAAATCTTTTCAAGGGTCGGTCGCTTTTTTCATAAGTGGAGTCTTACTCGAATGCCTCAGTCCTACGATGTTGTCGTCATCGGCGGCGGCCACAATGGCCTGGTCAACGCAGCCTATCTGGCAAAAGCAGGGAAAAAGGTTCTGGTGCTTGAACGCCGCGGGGTTCTGGGCGGCGCTGCAGTCACCGAAGAGATTGTTCCCGGCTTTCTCTTTTCCGAATGTTCATATGTTGTTTCGCTCTTGAGGCCCGAAATTATTCGGGAGCTGGATTTGCCACGACACGGTCTGGAGATTCTGCCGCTCGATGGCACGTTCTCGCCAATGCTGAATGGCGATTATTTGTGGCGAGTGAACGATCACGCCAAAACACAACGCGAGATTCGTCGCCATTCGATTCTGGATGCCGAAGCCTACGACGAATTTTCGAAGATGATGACGCCGATGTGCCGGTTCGTGAAGCCGATGCTGTCGATGATTCCACCGGATCCGACCACGCTAAATCCTAAGGATTTGAAGCAATTGCATTTCATGCTGCAGCGGTTCCGCGAATTGTCATCTGACGAACGTTACACACTGGTTCAGTTGATGACAATGAGTTCGGCGGATTTTCTAGACCAATGGTTTGAAACCGACGTACTGAAGGCCACGATGTCCGCTTCGGGAATTATTGGGACGTTCCTGGGAATTCGTTCCCCGGGCACTGCTTACGTTTTGTTGCATCACTATATGGGCGAGATTGATGGCGCGTTCCGTTCCTGGGGATTCAGCCGCGGAGGAACGGGTGCCATTTCAAACGCTATTGGTTCGGCGGCGCGGGAATTAGGTGTCGAGATTCGGACCAATGCCCCGGTCAGCAAGATTCTGATCAAGAATAATCGGGTTAGCGGTGTGGTCTTGAAAAACGGCGAGGAAATTTTGGCAAACGTCGTTTCCTCAAGCGTTGATCCGCACCTGACCTTTGAAAGATTTATTGAACCGAAAGAGTTGCCGTCGGAGTTTCTGGAAAGTGTCCGGCGATATAAGTTTCGAGGGTCGTCCGGGAAAGTCAACGTCGCGTTGAATGGCCTGCCTAACTTCAAAGCGCTGCCGGGTGTGGGAGCCCATTTGCGAGGGGCGATGTCGATTTCACCAGGCATGGAATACATGGAGCGCGCCTACGACGATGCCAAGTATGGCCATTATTCGAATCGGCCCTACATCGACATGGTGATTCCAAGTTTGACTGATCCTTCAGTGGCACCTCCCGGCAAACACGTTTTGTCGTGCTTCGTACAGTACGCACCATACAAGCTGGCGGAGGGTACCTGGGACGATCACCGCGAGGCTTTCGGTAACAATGTGATCGACACGATTGCTGAACATGCGCCGAACATTAAGGACTTGATCATCGACAAACAGGTGCTGACGCCATTGGACCTGGAACGCGAATTCGGTTTGACGCAGGGCAATATTTTTCAGGGCGAGCTGTCCTTGGAGCAACTATTCTTCTTGCGGCCCGTGCCGGGCTGGGCATATTACCGCACCCCGGTCGATAATTTGTTCATGTGCGGCTCGGCAACGCACCCTGGTGGCGGAATCATGGGAGCCAACGGACGGATCGCCAGTCAGGTGATTCTGAAAGAATGGAAGAAGGCGGCGAACTGACCATGCCTATCGGACAGAAAGTAGTGCTCATTGGCGGTGGTCATAACGCGCTCATTACCGCATTCTATCTCGCAAAGGGCGGATTTAAGCCGGTCGTGCTCGAACGCCGGGAAATTGTAGGTGGCGGCGCCGTCACCGAAGAATTTCATCCTGGGTTCAGGGCGTCGACACTTTCGCACACGCTGGGACCACTTCGCGCGGACCTTGCGAAGGATCTGCAACTTGAGAAATTTGGATTCAAGATTCTGCAGCCAGACCCTCGGGTATTTGCGCCAGCTCCGGATGGCCGCGCGCTGCTGTTTTACAACGATGCGGCGAAAACGGCTGGGGCGATCTCGCGAGTTTCGGCGAAAGACGGAATGCGGTATACGGAATTTGCAGAAGCGCTCAACGAAATGTCTCTCGTCTTCAATCAGATGACTTCGACCACGCCACCCAGTATCGATAAACCGTCGACTGAGGATTTGTGGAATTTGCTGAAACTTGGCCGCGGTGTTCGCGGTTTGGGCAAGACCGGAATATTTGATCTGCTGCGCTGGGGTCCGATGGCGGTGGCAGACTTTGCTTCTGAGTTTTTCGAGACGGAGTTGATTCGTGCAGTGGTGGCAGCCCGCGGGATTTTTGGTTGCGCGATGGGGCCGTGGTCAGCCGGTTCTACAGCGGTCTTATTGCTACGCGCTGCTGCTGATCACAATCCGGTAGGGTCAGCTGCGTTTCCGCGGGGCGGGCTAGGCGAATTCACGCGTGCTCTGGGCGAGGCTGCGAAGGCGGCTGGTGCGGAGATCCGCACGAATGCCGAAGTGGGGCAGATCCGCACCAAAGCGGGTGCGGTTTCTGGCGTTGTCCTTGCGGACGGAGAGGAAATCCAGTGCCAGGCAGTGGTTTCGGGCGTAGATCCGAAGCGGACATTCTTTAAGCTGCTCGACCCGGCAAATCTCGATCCGGTCTTTGCAGGGCGAATGAAGAATTACCGATTGAAAGGGAATGTTGCCAAGGTGCATCTCGCGCTCGGTGATCTCCCGCACTTCCCGTCCCTGGCAAACGCCGTGGGACCGGATGGGTTACGACAAGCACTCTCAGGGCGTATTCACATCGGGCACGAGATTGACTATCTCGAAAAGGCGTTTGATGCGTCGAAATATGGAGAGATTTCGTCGGCGCCGTATCTTGACGTTACGATTCCGACGTTGCTCGATCCTTCGCTGGCACCCGAAGGAAAACACGTGCTGTCGGCGTATTTCCAATTTGCGCCTTATCATCTGAAGAACGGAAACTGGAACGAACGTCGCGGTGAGTTGGCAAATACCGTGATTAGAACGCTCGGAGCGTATGCCCCGAATCTGGCGAATGTGGTCGAGGCGGTCGACGTGATTACTCCACTCGACCTAGAAACGAAGTATGGATTCACCGGTGGTCATATCTTCCACGGCGAATTGGCACTCGATCAGATCTTCACGATGCGCCCCGTCCTTGATTGGGCGCGGTACAAGACGCCCATACCTGGGTTATTCCTCTGCGGTTGCGGCACGCATCCGGGAAACGGCCTGACCGGCGCATCAGGCGCAAACGCAGCCCGGGAAATCATTCACGAACTGCGGTAGCCCGTTCTTGTATCAGCCGATTTGAGATTTGCCACCATTCCCCGAATGGATCGCTGACTGGGGCGGTACCCCGAGACACCCATGACAACAATTGATCGCGAAAAACTAAAACTTCTGCAGGACCGCGAAACAAGGCGATTCGTCGCAGAACACCCCAAATCCGCTGCGCTGTATGCGCGAGCACGTGGCTTCGCTGCTTGGCGGCGTTCCCATGAACTGGATGAAGAAATGGGCAGGCGATTTCCCGGTATTTGTCACCAGTGCGAGCGGTGCGCATTTCCAATGCGTGGACGGGCGCGGCTATATTGACTTTTGTCTCGGGGATACCGGAGCCATGACCGGTCATTCACCTAGAATTGTTACGGAGGCAGTGGCACGGCGTGTACGTGAAGGCATTACCTTTATGCTTCCGACGGAAGACTGCGTATTCGTCGGCGAAGATCTCAAGAGTCGCTTCGGTCTACCGTACTGGCAATTTACCTTGACCGCCACCGATGCGAATCGATTTGCGATTCGTATCGCCCGAGAAATCACGCAGAGGTCAAAAATCCTAATATTCCATTATTGTTATCACGGGAGCGTGGACGAGACCTTCGCGGGACTAAATCAACGCGTTGTGGGTCCCCGGCGAGGAAATATAGGACCACCTGTCAATCCGGCCGAGACGACGCGTGTCGTTGAGTTTAACGATTTGAATGCGTTGGAAGAGGCGTTGCGGCATCATGATGTGGCTTGTTTGCTGGCCGAACCGGCCATGACCAATGTCGGCATCATTCTTCCCGAGAATGGCTATTGGGAACGGGCAAGGGAATTGGCTCGGCGGTACGGTGCGCTTTTTATTTCCGATGAAACGCATACAATCTGCGCCGGGCCTGGCGGATGCACTGCGGAATGGAAGCTCGACCCCGATATTCTGGTTTTCGGGAAAGCGATTGGCAGCGGAATTCCGGGCGCTACGTATGGATGTTCGGAAGAAGTGGCACAGAAGATTTTGGCCCGAATACACCTGGAGGATTGCGATGTTGGCGGAATCGGTGGGACACTCGCGGGGAACGCTCTATCGATGGCGGCAATGCGCGCGACCTTAGAGCATATTCTGACTGCAAAGGCGTTTCAAAAAATGATCCCTCTGGCAGTGCAGTTTAATGACGGAGTTTCGTCGGAAATCAAGAAGCATGGATTGCCTTGGAATGTCCAGCGGCTCGGTTGTCGTGCGGAGTACACCTTTTGCAGTAAACCCCCGCGAAATGGCGGAGAATCAGCCGCTGCGGGTGACTTTGAGCTCGAGCGCTTTCTGCACTTGTACGCGTTGAATCGTGGCGTTTTGCTGACACCTTTTCATAACATGGCCCTTATGTGTCCGGAAACGACCACGTCGGACGTTGCCAAGTACACCGAAATCTTTTCGGAAGCACTTACAGAACTGACAGGCCGATAGGTTCAGCTGCTGGGGGTGAAGGAACACCAGCGGTAGAAATTACAAATGTCAGCCGGCGGCCGTACAACCGCCAGATCAGGGCTTTGGAGCGGGAGCTCTGACGAGGGGTGGCGGGGCCTGGACGATCTTATCGACCTTTTTCTTTGGCTTTTTCTTTTCTCGATTACGAGCGTCTTTGTTTCCCATACTAGTAGATTGACACAGGTTCCCGGCAAAGGCCAGTGAAGCCGATCGTGGTTCTACGCCAGGAAATGCGAAGCACCAGAAATCCTCTGGACAAATGCAGCGGCTTGTTCCGCCGAGAGCAACGGACCTATAATTGAATGTTCCCAATCGAGGAGGAAAGGGTTATGGCAACCGCTGAAGCGAAATTGCATGTGACGGAATTCAACAACGAGCCATTTATCGATTTTTCGAATCCCGATAACCACAAAAAGATGCAAGAAGCCTTAAAGAAGGTAAAAGCCGAGTTCGGCCACGAATACCCGATGTGGATAGGCGGACAGAAAGTCATCACCGTCGGAAAAAAGAGATCCACGAATCCTTCCCGGCCGTCAGAAGTGATTGGAATTTTCCAGGATGCGTCGAAGGAGCAGGCGGTTCAAGCAATCGAAGCTGCGAACAGATATTTTGACACGTGGAAGAAAGTTCCAGCGGAACAGCGGGCGAAGTACTTGTTCAAGACGGCGGCCTTGGTGCGCGAACGGAAGTTCGAATTGGCTGCGCTGGTCTGTTATGAGGTGGGCAAGAGCTGGATTGAAGCTGACGCGGACATCGCGGAAACGATCGACTTTTGCGAATTCTACGGACGCGAAATGCTTCGTTTGGCTGAGCCACAGAAACTGACGCCGATGCGCGGCGAACGCAACTACCTCGTCTACATCCCCTTGGGAGTAGGAGCGATTATTCCACCATGGAATTTTCCTTGCGCAATTATGGCGGGATTAGTGGTCTCGTCACTGGTCACCGGCAACACCGTGGTGCTGAAACCGGCAGCCGATTCACCGACGATTGCAGCGAAATTTGTGGAAATTTTGTTCGAAGCGGGCATACCTAAAGAAGCGGTGAACTTCCTAACCGGCTCAGGCGCTGTCATCGGCGATGTGATCGTGCAACATCCGTTAACCCGGTATATCGGATTCACGGGTTCGAAGGAAGTTGGCTTACGCATTGCGGAGTTTGCCGGTAAGGCGTCGCCAGGACAAAAGTGGATCAAGCGCACAGTGCTTGAAATGGGCGGCAAAGACGGAATGATCATCGACGAAGAAGCCGACCTCGACAAGGCTGCGGCGGAAACAGCGCAGGCGGCGTTCGGATATCAGGGACAAAAATGTTCTGCATGTTCGCGGGTGATTGTCAGCGAAAAAGTATACGACTCATTTTTGGACAAGCTCGTCGAACACACAAAGAAGATTAAGGTCGGCCCAGCTGACGATCCGAACAATTACATGGGGCCCGTCATCAGCGAGGGCGCACTGAAGGCCATCTTGAGCTACATCGAAGTGGGGAAAAAGGAAGGCCGGTTGGTAGCAGGAGGAAATCGCGCTCCCGGTGACGGTTATTTCATCGAACCGACCATCATCGCGGATATTGAGCCGAAGGCACGGTTGGCGCAGGAAGAAGTGTTTGGCCCCGTACTCGCGGTGATCAAGGCAAAAGATTTCGATCACGCGATGGAAATTGCCAATAATACCGAATTTGGGTTGACCGGCGCCGTGTACTCGAAGAATCCGGAAAAGATCCGACGTGCGGAAGAAGAATTTCACGTGGGCAATTTATATCTGAACCGGAAATGCACGGGCGCGATGGTTGGTGCTCATCCCTTTGGTGGCTTCAATATGTCTGGCACGGATTCCAAAACGGGTGGGAAGGACTATTTGCTGCTGTTCCTCCAGGCCAAGGCTGTTGCGGAAAGAGTCAGCTAAGCCTAGGCGATAAAGTTCAATCCCTGAGTTCGCAAGAATACCGAGAACGAAAATGAGCGGGTGAGAATTCGCTCATTTTTATTGAGTGGCTGCTGTAGCAGCCTTGCCGGATACCATCTTTAGCACGCGATAAACAGGATAGCTGCAGGCGAGAGCGATTAGCGTGAAGACGCTGTTGGTGCGGTCCTCTCGGACAGCTTCGATTAGAAATCCGATCGAACCAAGCAGAGCCACGGCTGTCGTCCAAGGGTAGCCCCATGCGAGATAGGGTCGAGACATATCCGGCTCCTTGCGACGCAGAACAAACATCGACGTAAACGACAGCAGATAATTGGTGACGAAGAAAAAGGCCAGCATGGCGATTACCCGTTCGAAGCTGAACACAGCGAATGCCACGCCGACCAGTGCGCTAAGTAATAAACCGATCGTTGGCGTGCCGCCTTTGTTGATTCGAGACACAGATCGAAAGAATAGTCCATCACGGCTCATCGCGTAAATCACGCGCGCGCCCATAAGATGGAGGGCGTTCAGCGAACTGAACAATGCGACAACCATGATTGAGCGGAAAATGAAATCGCCGTGAGGGCCGAAGACACGCTGGGCAGCTAGGCCCAGTGAAAAATTGTTCCCCGCTATTTCATTCATCGGCAATACGAAAAGTACAGCGGCGTTGATGAGCAGGTAGATCAGAACTACCGAGAATAAGCTGGCAAAAATAGCTCGTGGAACGAGGAATCCGGGATTCCTGATTTCATCGCCAAAATAGATCACACCATCCCACCCGTCGTAGGTGTAGATGGTGGCTTGTATACCGAACAACAACGCAGTGATCAGAGCGGCTCCGACCGGAACGATCGAGGTGGAAATTCCACTCGCTGCCGCCGTCGCTTCTGCCGCATGGCGGATCCCACCGCCCATTGTGAAGCAGGCAATGACCATCACGAAGAAAACCAGGCCCTTCAGCACGGTCGTGAAATTCTGAACCCTGCTTCCAATACTGATGCTTTTCCACTGGAGCAATGCGAACAAGACGATAACGGACACCGCTGTAATTTTAATCCGTTGCGCGCTTTCAAATGCGGGAAACATGTGACCTACGTATTCTCCAACTACAATTCCGACAGCGCCCGTTGTGCCGCAGGTCGAGAGCCAATCGCTCCAGCCAACAATAAAACCAGCGTAGTCACCAAGCGCGCGTCGCGAAAAGTTATATTGCCCTCCGCTTTTGGGGATTGCTGCGCCGAGCTCAGCGAGCTGAAAGGCGCTTACCAACGCATAGAAAGCACCGACAAACCACACCAGGAAAAATAGCCAGTGATTCGGAAGCCGCGCAGCGATGTCGCCGGGGGTACGTACGATGCCGGCCGAGATTGAGTTGCCAACTGCTACTGCGATACCGAAGCCAACCCCGAGAATCTGGAGGAGTTTTCCTTTGTCCTTGCGCGGATGAACGGGGTGTTCTGTCTGTTCAATCGAATTATTGTCAGGGATGGTCGGCAATGTGCGGTCTCGATGGAATTATTGGGTCCGGCACATCATACGTTGGTGGCGCGAAAAAGCAAGTGCGCCCAGAATATTCATGCTGTGCCCAAATTGTCGACTCCGCAAGAGTGTGACCGATAAATGTCAGCTCGTGAGTTCGAGCTCTGAATCCTGCTCCGGCTTTGCTGGCCCGGTTTTTTGTTCCGGTGGCGATTCGGGCTCCAGGAAATCCGTCAATTCCAGACGCAGATTGCCCGCATTCGTGGCGTACGTCATCCCGGTTTCGGTGTCGATCTCGCCCGAGCGGATCAGTCTCTCGATTTCGCCATCGAAGTGTTGCATGCCGTCGTTGCTGCCGTCCCGCATGGCATCCAGCAGGGTCTTGCCTTCCCCTTCTCCCTTTTCGACGTAATCCCTAGTTCGCATTGTGGATTTCAAAATCTCAATTACGGCGATGCGCCCTTTGCCGTTCTTACGAGGCAACAGTCTCTGCGAAAGGATAAACCGGAACGCTTTCGAGAGACGATTTCGGATGCCTTGCTGGTCTTCCATGGGGAACGCGCCGACGATACGCTCGACTGTTTTTGCTGCATCGATGGTATGCAGAGTGGAAAGGACCAGGTGCCCGGTTTCCGATGCCTCCAAGGCGATCTCAATGGTTTCGCGATCGCGCATCTCGCCTACGAGAATTACTTTGGGTGCTTGACGTAAAGCGCCGCGAAGCGCAGCCGCAAAGGTCGGTGTGTCGCTATGAAGTTCGCGCTGATGAATCGTCGCCTTCTTGTGACGATGTAGAAATTCAATCGGATCTTCGATCGTGAGAATGTGGATCGCTTTATCTGTGTTCATCTTGTCAACGATGGCGGCGAGGGTGGACGATTTTCCTGAACCGGTTGGCCCTGTTACCAGAACGATGCCATTGCGCAGTCCGCAGATTTCTCCAAGATGTGTTGGCAGATTGAGTTCTTGAAAACTCGGGACGCGGTCGGGAATGACACGCATGACGATGGCACAACTGCCGCGTTGACGGAAAATGTTGACGCGAAACCGGGCGGTACTATCGAGTCCGTAGGAAAGATCGGCGGAACCTTCTCTCTCTAGCTTCTCACCCGCATGTTCGTTTTTTCCAATAATCGATTTCGCAATGTGCTCGGTATCTGCCGGCGAGAGATGTTCAAGACCCTTGAACTTCAGTTCGACCAATTGACCGCTAACTTCAACTTGCGGAGCTCGACCTGGGGAGAAAATCAGGTCACTGACGTGGGCCTTGGCGTTCAACATGGCACCGATTAGTTGCGCTACATTGATCAAACGATGGACGGGTGGCATGGAGGGCGTCGTGCTCATAGATCCCCTGGAAAGTGAAATAGAACGAACGACTCTGGCGGTGAATCTGCGGCGTTCGTGCTCAAGTAAATCTATGCCTAGTGTAGAGGACAGGGTGAACGGAAGAACCCGCCCTAAAGTACAGGTCTTCCACTCTGGTTACTGGCCGAACAAGGACGGCTGGTCAAAGGTTTCAGCACATTTTGGGTTGACGACGTATGCCCGGAGAATCCACGAGTTCAACCAGGATATGGCGAGGATCGCCTTGGTACAAACGGATGGAGGAGCAGTCTCCCACGATCCAGTCGGCGCCGGCAGAGCGCAGTTCGTCGTCGTCCGTTGTGGTCCGCAGGGCAATCACCTGAGCTCCAGCGGCTTTGCCGGATCGCACGCCCGAAGGCGCATCTTCGATGACGACACAGTCGGCTGGAGGCAAATTCAAGATCGCGGCGCCCTTTAGGTAAGGTTCCGGGTCTGGCTTTCCATGGGTGATGTCCCCGGAAGTGATCATATTGCGCGCAAACCTGAGCAATCCGCCCGCATCCAAACGGACTTCTGCGAGTGCTCTTGTGGCCGAGGTGACGACTGCAAATCGATGGTTTGGCAAAAGAGAGAGGAGCTCCAGGGAGCCCGGCAGGGCGACGACATCCAGGAGATCAGCAATTTCTTCCCGCTCCATCCATTCGTTTTCCTTCTGATGTACTGCGGCAGTAGCTGACGGAAGAAGCTCCTGAATTGTGGCCATGCTTGGGCGACCATGAGCTTTTTTTGTAGCCCAGACGGGATCAAACCCGTGGTCAATCGCCCAACGGGACCATACGCGCGCTACCGCAGGCGTCGAATCGACCAGAACGCCATCCATATCAAACAGAAACCCAGAGCAAATGATTCGCGTCACGATCCAGATATTTTAGCGTGATTGACCGAGGATTCGGAAATTGCTGATTTATTGGGCCGCGATTTTGTCGATCACGATCGCTTTTGAACCGCCGCGCTCATACACTTTGCCGCTCACGGTTACCTTATCGCCCGCAAAGGGAAGTAACTTCGAGTTTTGCCCGGTCGCTGGGGTGGATCCAGCGATCGGCCAGTAAATCGATCCATCTTCCGCCAGAATCACGAGTGCAGAACCGGCTTTAGCGCAGGAAACGGCGCATTGCTTGCTTATAGGTTTCGCAAGATCTTTCCTGAAGGCGCAGGCCGAGTCGATCACATATCCCTTGACCGTTTCTGTACCCGAGTCAGCGGCGAAACAGAGCAGCGACAGAGCTGCAAGAGAAACCAGGACTATTATTTGTGCGGTCGTTCGCAAAAAAGCCATCTGTTCTCCTAGGAAAGGGTAGGGCTTACTGTAACACACACCGTCCGCGTGCATTGCCTGGTCGTCCAGACCTTTTCGATTTGCCTGCACCTCGGTTGCAAGCAACAAAACGCGCCCACTCGACAAGGTCGGGTGGGCGCGGAAGTCATGGTGAATTCCGATTTAGCTATTGGCTCGCGGAAGCTACCTGCAACTCGTCCGTTACGTTGTCCTCGCCTGCGACGGCCGCCGCGCGCGAGTGAATGCTATTCTTCTCGTCGACGGTGCGAACTGGCCCACGAAGTGTAACTTTCCCATTTTGTGTAACGATTTTAATGTTATGAGCGTAAGTAGAAAGGCTCTTATCTTCGTGAATCGACTTCCGAATTTTCTGCGTAATTGCACGGTCAGACGGGTCCATTTTCTGCTGGTCAGCCGTCGTCGTTTGATCCTTATTGCTCTTGGTGTTGTCGGGGGCCTGGCTTAACGCGGGAATCACCATCAACAACCCGCAAAACGTTATTGTGCCCACTGGCAAAATCAACTTCGTTAAAGTGTTCTTCATTTTCTTCTCCTG
Source organism: uncultured Acidobacteriota bacterium (assembly GCA_963831545.1). Classification (GTDB taxonomy): domain Bacteria; phylum Acidobacteriota; class Terriglobia; order Acidiferrales; family UBA7541; genus Acidiferrum. Next base: position 75,029 of record CAWHQX010000013.1, on the reverse strand, counting down.
ATATGGTCCTGCCGGGCGATAGCGCCACTGATCAGAATTGTCCTAGACAGGAAACTATGTGGGGGGCCCGACCGGCTATACCTTTCGAAAGGTAGACGTCGAGGCGAGACCGTGTAGCGCCTTGCCGGGATTTGTCGACACGTGATTTCTAGATACTAACCGGTATGGACGCTTAGCTTGATGGGCTGGAGTATTTGACGAGATGTGGAGATCGAGTTACAGATTGGAGGGTATATGGCGAAGTATGGAAAAGCGGCTGGAAAGAGTGTAAAGAGCGCAATGCATAGAGAAAAGAAAGGGACGCTCAAGAGCGGGAAAGGTGGAAAAGGAGGGACAGTGAAGAGCCGAAAACAAGCGATCGCGATCGGACTTTCCGAGGCCCGTAAAAAGGGAGCGAAAGTTCCGGCAAGAAAAGCGTCCTAGTCAGACACTACAGATCCTTTGTCTCTATAAAATGAACGATTCCGTCCAATTGTTTCGGCTATTTATACTTGCAATCCCGATTGCATGCATCTCCTGGACCATTACCCACGAAGAGCTGTTTCGAGAATGCCGGGACTGGTGCACAGCGAACAGCAAGTCACACAACAGATTTGTTATCCGCAAATTCTTTTACATGTTGACCTGCGAGTACTGCTTTAGCCATTACGTCGTTGTAGCTTTTTCTGTGGATCACTCGATTTAAGATGCTATATGACGACTGGCGTGGCTACTTGGTTTCCGGTTTCGCGCTCGTGTGGTTGGCTAATGTCTATACAAATGTGTACGGGCGAATCCGGTTGGACATCAAGCGAGAACAAATCGAGATTTCCGCAATTCGTGAGGACATCAAAGATTCGGAGCAATCAGAACGAAGCAGGGACTACGTCAATGTCCCCTAAGGAGGCGGCTGATGATTAAGACTCAAGAGGAAAACGGTAGGAGGAAAAAACAAGGCAAAGAAAGCCCGTCGATAGGCGTCAAACATCCCCGGAAGGACAGTAAACTGCCTCCCAATGAAAACCTTAAGAAATTGCCAGATGAAGTCTACGGTGATACAACGATTCCCGATCTAGAACGAAAGAGGTCAAGTTGAACTGACAAATGCCATTTTACGCGTCGAGCCGGACTTAATTTTGAACTTAGACTACTGAACCTCAAGTGGAAGCGTGACGGAGACAGTTGTCCCCGTGTTCCCGGATCGAATTTTCATTTCTCCACCCAGTTGCAAGATGCGCTCCCGCATTCCACGAATTCCGACGCCTGCGCCAAGTGATTGAATTTCAGTCAGTCGTTCAGGAAGGATCCCCTTGCCTTCGTCGCGTACGTCGAGCGAAACGGCGTTTCGGTTGCGTGAGAGTTGGATAATGGCCGGTTTGCTTCCTGAATGTCGATGCACATTCGTGAGACATTCCTGGACGATCCGAAACAGGACTAGTTCCATTTCATGTGATAAACGACCAAAGTTCTCTGGGATATCCAGCGTAATCTCGAGGTTGCTACGCTCTTTCAGCCCTCGAATGTACCAAAGCAATGCTTCCGCAAGTCCACTTTCATCCAGCAAAGGGGGATGCAGCAAGTAGGATGTTGTCCGAATTTCCTGATTCAACTGCCGCGCCAATATTTGTGCCTCTTCTGCATCTTTCAACAGGGGTGAATCGCTCTGTTTCAACCGCTGAACGACACTGGCTAGATTCATTCCTAAAGCAGCGAGTATTTGCCCGGCGCTGTCGTGCAACTCGCGAGCAATGTGTCGGCGTTCATCGTCCTGAATTTGCATCAGGCGATGCGAAACCCCCCGCAATTGTTCCGATTGCTTCAATACCTCAATATTTCGGTCTTGCAGTTCCTTGGTGCGATCTCGGACTTCAAGCTCCAACCTCTCGGCCAGCGTGCGGTAATTCTCTTCGGCTCGTTTCAGATCAGTGATGTCAATTCCAGTGGGATGCAGAAAGAGGATTTCACCGTGCTCGTTGCGTATTGGGTGGATCGCAAACTCCACAACATGTTGCGTACCGTCGGACCACGAATAGGGCAGGATTTCGCGAAACGGTGTTCCAAGTGCGGCCTGCGTTATCGCCGAACGGATGACCGATTTTAATTCCGAAGAGCCTTCCCACCAACCAGTTTCCCAAAAGGGACGACCAATGATCTCATCCTTGGTATATCCACAGAAATCCAAACACAGCTGGTTCGCATCGATCACAGTACCTTCGAGTGACAGTATACCTGCGAAAACTGAAGTCTGATCGAATACCGCACGGAATTTAGCTGTAGCCGCGATTGCTTCCGCGCTTTGTCGTTCTCTCTCGCTCTTCGATCTGTTTTCGTTCAGTGATGTCTAGTACTGTTCCCAGCATGCGGCGAGGTAACCCATCGGGCTTGTTCTCGAGTTGGCCCGTCAGCTCAAGCCACCCGATCGTTCCATCCTTGCGTCTCAAGCGACATTGCAACTGAAGCCGTTCGCCAGTGGCCAAGGCATTTCCAAAACTCTTCGTGAAAACGGCCAGATCGTCAGGATGCAATAGGTTTGCGGAAAATTGTAAGGATGTGAGGGGCTTATCTTCAGGCCCGAGCCCAAAGATCTCATACACTCTGCTATTTTCCCAAACTGCCCGATCCTCATCTGGATACCAATGCCATATACCCAGTCGTGCCGCCTCGGTCGCCAGTTTCAGTCTCTCTTTTTCCTGACGCAGGGCTTGCCAACACCTAACGTACTTTGAACGTGTACTGAGCCTTCATGCAATCGAACTAATTCCTGCACAAGGGCCAGACCGATCCCGCTTCCTTCGTGCGTACGGCTTCGCGTATTCTCAACTCGATGGAATGTTTCAAAGAGCTTGGGCAATTCCTCTGCGGGAATTCCAACTCCTGTGTCGCTGACGCGCATTTCCACATAATCCCAAACCTGCGGTCGAACTCTCAACTAGGGCGTTGGCAGCCAGTTCAGAAAGTGTGCCCAGACGGCGCGCATTTAATATCTTGGCAGTGGTTTCCGTGCTCGGACAGAACAAACCCCCAACTCTGCCTGTCTCATCGTGAATCGGACTGTAAGAAAAAGAGTAGTATGTTTCTTCCAATCGATCGCCGCGATTCATGAATAGTCGCACATCATCGACAAAAGTGGCTTCGGCGCTATCAAAGACCTTATCGGCCAGAGGCCCGCAGATATCCCATATCTCCGACCAGACGTCCTTCGCCGGTCGGCCGAGACAACTCGGGTGCTTAGCTAGACTCAAAACCTGAATGTAGGCGTCGTTGTACAGAAACAGCATTTCCGGTCCCCAGCCGACCCACATCGGATGGCGCGAGTTCAGCATCAAACTCACAGAAGTCCGTAGACTCTGCGGCCATAATTCAATTGGACCAAGAGACGTTTTCGACCAGTCGTGTTCCCGGATAAGCTGGCCGAGGCTCCCACCACCCGTTAGCCAGCAGCGCTGTGCTGCTTTGGTAGCGGTGCCATTTGGTTTACTGAAAACGCTTTCTTGTGAAGAAAGCAATTTATCCAGGGTAGGCAACAGTTCACTCGAAAGTTCGCTCTTCGCCACAAATCCCGAAGCATCTACTTCATGAACTTGTCGGCGAACGACTGTCGGATCATTCTGGCTCACAATCACAACCTTGGAATCCGGTAATTCCCTTCGAATAATTCGGGTGGCGTCAAGACCGTTCATTCGCGGCATGGAAACGTCCATCAATACAACGTCTGGACGCAATTGTTTTACCTGCGATACGGCTTCCTCTCCATCGACGGCTTCACCACAGACCTGCCATTCCGCTCGGGCCGATAGTAGGGACCGCAGCCCACGCCTTACGATCTCATGATCGTCGACAATGAAGATGCGCACAGAGCTCAAGAGTCAATTCCTTTGGATATTCCGGTGTCAAAAACTTACGAAGTATACAGCTATTATCGTTCTTCCCTAAGCGATCTGTTGATCGGAAGTGATAGTTGAAGGTCTACAGCGTTTACCTGATTTCTTTCGTCGAGATTTCATCTCCGCATGCCGACACCTGATCATGTATCTCGGGAATGGTTCGGTTTCTCGCCAAGGAACGGCTGCCAGCGGCAGGGGTTCACCGCCAATTGCCCCTGCATGTTTACTTTCTTGGATCTCGACGGTCTATTCTCAGCATGTCAACAAACCGAAAGAAGTCTTTCGCGTGGACATAGCGGGCAAGGTAAGGACCTAATAAGAACATCAAGGTTGCCACTCTGACTTCGGAGTTGGAGGACGACGTTTTGCGCGGACGGTCAGCGAGAGGCCAGAATTTGAATGGGAATTTATGGAAGTCCGCTGGGTCTATCTGGACACGGTGAACCTGATCGTTCTGCGAAGCTGTCCGCTTCCAGTCTTCATGATCCTAATTCACAAAAAAGAAGGCCTGCATAGGCAGGCCTTCCACCGAGTCTTCGTTATCGACTGTTACCCCGATCATCCTGTCTCTTGTTGTCCTTCTGACCGTCACCGCTGTGTCCGGATCCAGGACTTTGTTGCCCCGAGCCTTGATTATTCTTCTTCTCGGTTTCCTTTGACGTATCGTGCTTCTTCTCAGTCATGAATCTCTCCTTTGTTAGTTGATCTCGGTACCGGCCTTGTCAATGGCAGCTCGCTTAGATAGGGCCGATCCCACCTCACACCGTCGACTATTGGCCGCGTTATGCTCGATTTACATCGGGGCTTTCGCGTAGGGCAAACCCTGAGATTCCCCAGAGTTAAAAGTAACCAGCTTTCCGGCGAGGGGCAGAGCACTCTAGCCTTCGTGCGGTAAATGCAAGGCCAATCTGCTGTAAATGACGGATGGTTGCGCCTCGGTTCTTAACGCAGAGTGTCTGACAGCAATATCGAAACATTCTTTCCTTTTACGCAGCGCTTGTTCGATGTTGAAACTCTGGTTTGACAGGAGAGCACATGCCCACCGCAACGATGAAGCGTAATTCCGAATTCGAAATGTATCGGAAATTGTTGGAAGAGCGAAGGCAAGAGCTTATCGAACGGTTGTATCAACGTCACGGCGAAATCGTCATTGAAGGGGGGCCTGAAGACGACGCTGCCGTGGCTCTCCGGAGCGTGAACCGGGATCTTGCCATCGCCAATATGGAGCGTGAGACCCGGACAATTTCAGAAATTGAGCTCTCGCTGAAAAGACTCGAGGCCGGTCTGTACGGAATTTGTGGAAGCTGCGATTCAGTAATTCCCGGGGCTCGGTTGCGCGCCCTTCCGTGGACGCGACTGTGCATAAACTGTGCCGGAGGTGGTATCCAACAGAGCTCGCCGACCCATACGGCGAGGCAGCGCTAGCCGGTTACACCGGATTTCGTAACTTTTCTATCCAAACCTCAAGTGATGCGTGTATTGGCTTCAATTCTGATGACGGCTAAAAGTCTATAAACGCTGAGTCTGAATGTCATGCAAGGGAGAACGCAGCCTTGAAAAATGCAGCCGCCATAAAGTCCGAAGCTGCCCTGATCGGCCTCGCTCGGTCGGGTAATGCTGATGCCTTCGCTGAGTTGTCGACAAGGCACAATATGCAAGTATATCGAGTTTCCCTGAAGATGCTAAAGAACCGTGAAGACGCGGAGGATAATTTGCAGAACACGATGTTCAAGGCATTCCGTCGCATCAAGCAGTTCAACAGGGAATCGCAATTTTCGACCTGGCTGGTTCGCATTGCGATCAACGAGGCGCTTATGTTTTTACGTTCTCGTCGTAACCGGAAGATCCAGGACATTACACACGTAACGAAAGAGGGTGAGACGGTCAGAATGGAACTGAGCGATCCGACAACGAATCCCGAGCGAGAATACATGAACAAGGAACTTGCCTCGAAGGTACTCGAAGAGCTTTCGCCCGCACTGAAGACGATCTTCCTCCTTCATAAGATAGAAGGTTGGACAAATAGTGAAATGGCCGAGAAGTTTGGGTTGCCTTCACAGCGAGTTAAACACAGGGTATTTCGCGCTCGCACGATCCTTCGCAAGAAGTTAGCCAGTCTTTCCGCAGCCGGTGATGAACGGGAAATTGGTTTAATTAACACAGCGGCATGATTTTAAAAAAAGGGGCGTCGCACCTTGACGGCGACGCCCCAATCCACTCGCTGACCTAGGCTTTCGCACTACGTGAGCGCATTTTAGGCGCTGGAGTCTCGTCTGCTACTTCAGACGTGCTGGTTGAGGTGTCGTCATCTGTTCCACTTTCTGTGTGTGCTTGTGCGTTGATCTGCTCAGCCAATTCAGTCAACTTCTCATCCGTCGCTTTTTCTTCCTCAAGCGTTTTTTGCAAAAGCTCAGCTGCGCGGCCCTCCCCGAGCACTTGCGCCCAGGCGTGCACGCACCCATAAGCAGCGATTTCGTAGTGCTCCACTCGCTGGGCAGCGGAGATCAACGCCGCATCCATCACGGCGCCATCGAAGGCTTCATCCATGAGTTCATCGCCTTCCTCTACTATTCCCGTCATCCCGGCACACTTCTTCGCTGTAGCTTTTCCTCCAAGGGACAACAGAACTTGCTTCAACCGCTCAACATGCTCTTTCGTTTGATCCAAGTGCTCCTCAAAGCCGGAACGCAGCTCTTCCGAAGTTGCGGCCTTGGCCATTTTGGGAAGAGCTTTCACCAGACGATTTTCTGCGTCATACAAATCGCGCAACTCGTCGATAAACAAATCCCGTAATTTATTGTCCTTCATCGTTCACCTCATTCAAGTATTAGGCTCAACCGCGTGAGTCCGCCTTGAGTTAACTTAAGGCGGCACTCAGATCCGGTCTATACACGAGAAGGTGTAATTGCTCGTGAAATAGTTTTTGAGAAGAGTGCGATGAGCCAAGATTCAAAAAGGACGGGTGCAATAGCTACCTGCCTATTGCACCCGTGCAACCCGATCACCGAGACGAGGAGGAAGAAGATGCCTTGCGGTTTTTCACTTCGATTTCATTTACCACCTGCTTGACATTCGGAACGCCCGCCGCCACTTTTTCGGCCATGCTGCGCTTGCCTTCTGAATTCACTTCCCCCTTTAGCGTGACAACCCCATTCTTCACATTGTATTTGATGTCGTGATTCCACTTGCGCTGGATTAATTGCGCATCCAGATTCTTCTCGATGCCTTTATCCAGGGCGGAATCTACATCCTTGGCGGTGCTTTCATCGCCCGGAGGTCGGACGGCAATCTGATCGGCTACCACTTCACCGGTTGCAATCGACTTCGCAATTGATTCCGCTTGGGCCTTCTCAGTGTCGGATGTTGTCGTCCCGGAAAGTGTCACTACACCTTTATCTCTGTCTTGCGAAACGTTCACATCGCGAAGCCCCGCCTCATCAAGCGAGCGCCTCACGCTATCTGCAACATCGGGAGACTGCTGTTTTGTTTGGCAACCAACAGAAATCCCCAGAAATGCTGTAAGCAGCAGAGTGGAAACCGTTTTGACTCGAATCATACTCCTCCTTTTTATCCGCAGTGTGCGGCTCACCTCGTAAGAACTGGCCACGGATGCGAGATTATGTGACACAAATAAAAGTAGACCATCCTCGGTTGGCTGTAGTTATGTGCAATAAACCTTGAAGCGTACCGACATTAAATTACTAAGAGACCTGCGCCGCGGTTACGGAAAGTTCGAAACCGGCCTTTCTACAGTTCGACGATTCGTTACCTGATGGAATGCCCGTATAGGTTTAACCGTAACAATCGCGCACTCTCGTCACCATTGGCGGTACGGTGTTTCAAATTTACTCGGCAGGAGACGAAATCGATGGCCAACGATAAATCGGTATTGGGTATCTATGCAACACGTAGTGGGGTCGAGAACGCAATCACAGTGCTTCGCGATGGAGGTTTTCCGACGACCGATATTTCCGTGCTCTTACCGGAAAATCTTGGAACGCGCGAACTCGCGACCGAGAAATCCACGAAGGCGCCCGAAGGGGCAACGGCCGGGGCGGGCTCGGGAGCAGTGATCGGAGGAGCCTTAGGCTGGCTCGTAGGAATCGGAGCATTGGCTATTCCCGGGCTCGGGCCATTTATCGCCGCCGGTCCCATCATGGCGGCGCTCGCCGGAGTAGGAGTTGGCGGTGCGGTCGGTGGATTCACCGGAGCTCTGGTTGGGATGGGCATTCCCGAATACGAAGCAAAACGATATGAAGGTCGGCTCGAAAAGGGCGGTGTCTTACTGTCGGTGCATTGTGACAGTTCCGCGGAAGTAAGCCGAGCCAAGGACATTTTGCAAAGAACTGGGGCCGAAGATATAGCGTCGACAAGCGAAAGTAATGTGGACGTTCCCAATGTAAAGCGTGCCTCGGCAACTGACTAATGCAAGACGCACTGAGCAACGCTGCTGTCTTCAAGGAGACAGCAGCGTTTTTTTTAGAGTGGACCTGCTGATAAATGAAAGGGGGTAGGATGGCCATAAATTCAGAGTCTCCGTCGGAAGCGCATTCATTACGGAAGATATCAGCCTTCCTCGCAGTGATTGTCATTGCTGTCGTGTTTGCGTTTTGTTATTTCGCCAGCACATTTTTTCTGACGATCATTCTTGCTTCGATTCTTGCCATTCTTATTGACCCCATCATCAGTTTGGGAGAACGCTGGAAGATAAGTCGCGCCATCAGTTCGGCCCTTGTCGTGGTCGTTGTGATGGCGATATTGGGTGTAGGCTTGTTTTGGACCTATACGAGACTGTCCGACCTGCCAGAGAGCTTGCCAACTTATACTTCTGCCCTAAAGCGCGTCATTCGCCCATTGAATCAAAAGATCGAAAAAGTCCAGGAAACGGCCGGGAGTCTCACCACCCCTGATAACAAACAGAAAAAGATTGAGCAAGTCGCCATCAAACCCAGTCCCGCGTGGCCTACCTATCTAATCCAGCGAGTCGGCTCAGCCTCTTCGCTCTTAATCAGCATCGGAGTGCTGCCCTTCATGGTTTTCTTCTTACTGGTAGGAAAAGAACGCACTTACAATACATTTCAAGCATGGCTCGGCGAACGGATTGACGTGCCGCAATTTTCGCAGCGCCTGACGACGATGGTCCGTGCGTTCACAATTGGCAACCTGGTAGTCGGCGGAGTGATGTCTGCAGTCACGATCGGCGTTTTGTTGGCTGTTCGTTTGCCTGGCGCGGTTCCGATTGGGGTGTTAAGCGGGTTCCTGAATTTGATTCCTTTCCTTGGACTCATCCTTGCCTCTTTGTTGCCGGTCGCCGCCGGATTACTAGAGTTTTCGTCCGTTGGGCCATTTCTGGCTATCCTGACGACGATCATCGCGCTTCATGTTATTTCGTCCAGTTTTCTGATTCCCAAGATAATTGGATCTCGCGTAAATATTGGGCCCGTGGCCGCTACGCTCGGAGTGCTCTTTTGGGGTTGGCTATGGGGCGCAATGGGATTCTTCCTGGCGATACCGCTGACCGCTTTTGTCAAATTGATTTTGGATTGCTATCCCCGCATGATATACGTTTCGAATCTGATGTCTGAGACGCCGAGGCCCGTGCGCACCTGGCGAAGTTTCATTGCAAAAAAACCAGAACCATCCGTACCCCCGCCAGAGCCGAATGCACCGGCATCTTTCCAGACCGATTAGAAGCGGAGGTGGAACCGTGCTACGTGGCGCGCCCTCTGCACCCGGCATGGCCGCACTTGCAATCGATATCGGGGATGTTCTCTGCCGTTTCACACTGCGGACTGCAGTATTGTGAACCGTCCGTGACCATACAGGAGCAATTCGGATGACCGCACTTCTTATTTTCATTTGCTGACATCGCCGTTCTCCTTTGAAATCAGAAATTAGTTGCCCAGAGCTTTCCGTGCTTTTCCTGCTCCACTTGTCAGAAGAAATTGGTACCAGAATTGGGACACCAAAACCCTGCAATCATTCTGGTTAAACCATCGCAAAAAACCGCAAATCGTATTCCACGCTGCGAACTGCTCCATTCTGAAGGAAAGGTGTGGCGCCTGGAATCGAAGGAAAAGCCGACTCCACTCGGGAAAAAGCTTTAAGGCGATGGATTGCTGGTTCATGGACCCTACATCTCGTCCCGAATTGTTTTACTCCGTAAGCTGTATTAGATCGACAGTCGCATTTTTGTAATTTTGAGTGAACGTCGGATCAACAGAAATTGCCGAGGATTCGAAACGTCTGATGGTTATTCCGAAGCGCTATAATCTCGTTTTCCTAGTCACCCCGTTTCTTGGCATTGTGCTTGCCATCGGGATGGCTTTATCGGCAATCGTCCGGGCGGATGAAACTATTCCTAGGCGTGACGACCTGCTCATGCACCTGAACGCCGTTATTGGCTTATTTAAGAACACTACCACGAAGGTTCAGCCAGGCCGTCAACCCAGCGACGCGATCTATCTGAGCAATGCAGAAAGTCTGTGTGGTCAGATTGTTCGATTGGCCTTTCAATCTGCCAGGGCAGAAATACGCTTGATTCCGCCAAAAAACACCCAGGATAGTACCGGTCAAAATGTAGCTCCGCTTATCGATGGTGGTGCGCAGAAATATTCACAGATGGAGGCGGAACTTGCGAAGCGAGTCGCCGATGACCAGGCACAAATCGATGAGATCAAGAGCGGAATATCGGCAAGGCGAAAGGCGGCGGCTATAACTGAGCATGTGCAGGCACTGCAAGGGAAGTTGTCACTCGATAAAGCCACTCTTGAGGCCGTGCAAAAAATGAAAGCCTTTCTCGAGAGCACAAATTCCGATGGTAGCGGTCTGGAGGGAAGCATCAACGAACTAGCGCGCTCCGTGCCCGAAGCATTCGGCTCGACTGTAAACAACAAGTCTGCAGCCGAAGTGCCGGCCGCCGCAAAAACACAATCGGATACTTCAGCGTCGGGACTAGTCGGCCAATTGATGACGTTATACGGCCAAATGCAAGGCATTCGTTCGGTCGATCATCTGTTAAACGAAAATGAGGAGATACGAAAAATTGCAACCGATCTCCGGAAGCCGTTGCGCGACCAGCTCGTCGCGACGCTTCAACTGGCTAAGGACTTCGCCTCGCAACCCAATGTCTCGCGCGAACAATATGATGCATTGACCGGCCAATTTGCCCAGCTCTCCTCGGCACTCCTTCCGCTTAGTCAAGAAATAATGCTATTAGATCAAAACCGCTCAAATTTCCTGAGCTGGAGGCGTGCGCTCACGAGTGAGTCCGAAAGCACACTTCATGCCTTACTATTTCGGGTCGTAACGATTGGGTTGTCACTCGGGATTGTATTTGCAATTGCCGAAGTTTGGCGTCGCTTGACGTTTCGTTACATTCACGATTAGCGGCGTCGACGGCAATTCCTCTTGCTTCGGCGATTCGTGATGGGGTTTCTGATCGTCATTGTCATCCTTCTCGGTTTCATCAGTGAATTCAGCTCTCTGGCGACATTCGCAGGATTTATCACCGCCGGAATCGCCGTTGGTCTGCAAACGGTCTTGCTCTCGGTCGCGGCTTATTTTTTTGTAATGGGGCGGTACGGCATTCGAGTTGGTGATCGCATTTCGGTCGCGGGCATAACCGGTGATGTCGTTGATGTCGGACTCGTTCGGATGTATCTCATGGAGCTTGCAGGGTCAGGCATCGATCTCTATTCGACGGGAAGAATAGTTGTCATCCCGAACTCGGTACTCTTTCAAGCCACCACCCCTCTCTTTAAACAGATACCTGGCACAAAATACGTCTGGCACGAGGTTGCGGTCTCACTTTCCCAAGATGCGGATTACTCACTGGTTCAGAAGACCCTTCACGACTCGGTCGATTCTGTGCACCAGGAGTGGGGGCCCAAAACCGAATCTCAATCGGGGCCGTGGGATGAACGGCTCGAAATCATGGTCGGGCCGCCTACGCCAAGCTATCGGCTTCAATTCGTAGATGCAGGACCCGAGCTAGTGGCGAGGTACCCCCGTTAAACTTCGCGAAGCTGCTGCTACCGACGACGAAATCGCGAAACGACTGCTCGAAGCGATCAGACGCGAGGATAAAATCGCTAAGAGCATCAACGGCATGCCCAAAATTCGAGCCGCAGTGCGAGGCTGAGCTCCTCACGAATGTGGGCGGGCTCCTGGATACGGCTGCCCGCGACAGCAGGAAGTTCAGCGGGAGTTGGATCTACAGCCTTTCCGCAATTCCTCTACAGAAATCCAGTCATGGATGTGAAGTTCTGAATCTTCGAAGATAGCGCTGCGCCATTATCAAATCCTGCGTAAGAGGAATATTGACCTGATTCCAACGATGAGTAGTCCCGTAGTGGACCCTGGCAACGACGTAGCCGGTTCGTCCGTTCCTGCTAAAATGACAGACGGCGTAATTCGCCTGCAACCTTACCAATTACAGGCAGGATTGCCCTATCCCCGGGGCGCATCTTGGGACGGGCAAGGCGTGAATTTCGCGGTATTTTCCGCTCACGCCACAAGGATCGATCTGTGCCTGTTCGATGAATCTGGCAAAGAAGAGATCCAGCGAATAGAACTGCCTGAATATACAGATGAAATTTGGCATGGGTACGTCGTTGGGTTGCGGCCGGGGGCGGTTTACGGTTTTCGGGCGCACGGACCGTATGAACCCGAGAAGGGTCATCGTTTTAACCCCAACAAACTGCTGCTTGACCCCTATGCTCGATCGCATGTCGGCTCTTTGACCTGGGATGACGCCTGTTACGGCTATACCATTGGCGCTGAGAGCGCAGACCTCTCTTTCGACGAACGTGACAGCGCACCGTTCGTTCCAAAGTGTATCGTTGTAAACCCGGAGTTTCGCTGGCGGCGAAGCACTCTCGGTCGCAGAGCAACTCCGTGGAGCAACAGTGTCATCTACGAACTTCACGTCAAAGGATTCACGAAGAAAAACCCCGGTGTCCCCAAAAAGAAGCGCGGAACGTTCGCCGGCTTGGGAACGAAACATGTGGTTGATTACATCAAGTCGCTTGGCGTGACTGCAGTCGAGCTCCTTCCTATCTATACGTTTGTAAATGACAGGCACCTCGAAGAAAAAAGACTCACTAATTATTGGGGGTACAATTCCATCGGCTTTTTTGCTCCCGATCCTCGGTACGCATCTGAGCCGAACGACAGCCTTCGCGAATTTAAAGAGATGATTTCGCGGTTTCACGAAGCTGGAATTGAAGTAATCCTTGATGTTGTCTATAACCATACTGCCGAAGGCAACGAACTGGGCCCGACGCTTTGTTTCAAGGGACTGGATAATGCCAGTTACTATCGCCTGATTCCTGATAAACCGCGCTACTACATTAACGACACCGGTACAGGCAACACACTCAATTTGTCACATCCCCGGGTGATTCAGCTTGTTGCCGATAGTCTTCGGTACTGGCATCAGGAGACTCAGGTCGACGGATTTCGCTTTGACCTGGGTACTATCCTCGCGCGTGAGCCAAACGGGTTTGACCAGCAAAGCGGCTTTCTGAATGTGTGCAGCCAGGATCCCATTCTTTCGAGCGTGAAAAGGATTGCCGAACCATGGGACTGCGGCCCGGGTGGCTATCAGGTCGGCGAATTTCCACCAGGTTGGGCTGAATGGAACGATAAGTATAGAGACACGATTCGCGATTTCTGGAAAGGCGATTCCTCGCTAGGCGAATTTGTAAAGCGGCTTTGTGCCTCCGCGGATATTTTTAATCGTCAAGGTCGCAAGCCCTGGGCCTGTGTAAATTTTGTAACGGCTCATGATGGCTTCACCCTCAACGATCTGGTCAGTTATAACGACAAACACAATGAAGCGAACGGTGAGGACAATAAGGACGGTTCTTCAAATAACCGATCGTGGAATTGCGGAACAGAAGGCCCGACAAACGATCCTGAGATTAATCGACTTCGGGAACGACAAATCCGAAATATTTTAGCCACACTCCTGTTGTCTCAAGGACTTCCGATGATGGTTGCTGGTGACGAATTTCATCGCACGCAACAAGGGAATAACAACGCGTACTGCCAGGACAACAATGTCAGTTGGGTGGATTGGACACTCGCGGCTTCGCACAAGCCAACAGTTGACTTCGTGCAGACTTTGCTTTCTGTCCGCAGCCGCTTTCCGGTTCTTCGCCGTAATCGTTTTCTGACAGGGCAGTTCAACGAAAAACTCGGCGTGAAAGACGTTGCCTGGATTCATCCAAGTGGCAATGAGATGGATGAAAAAACGTGGACAGATGCGAGCGGGCGTTGCGTAGGCATGCTTCTTGATGGGCGTAGCCAACCCACTGGCATTGACAAATCTGGACCCGACGCCACTCTTCTTCTTATTTTCAACGGACATCCGGAAGACACTACATTTGTTTTTCCGCAAATGGCGGAAGCCGGAGACTGGCGACTTCTGCTCGATACCAATGAGTTAACTGCGATTGACAGCGCGGTTCGCCCAGGGAAGTCGATCGGGCTGAGTGGCCGTTCTGTGAGCGTTTTTCTGTTCCAATAGAATTCCGTCCAATCAAGAAGAGTCTAGGAAAAACACGGTCCTCATGTTACCGAAGGCCACCTATCGCATCCAATTTGGGAAAAACTTTGGCTTCGAGCATGCTGCCAACATCGCACCCTATCTGGCCGACCTTGGGATCAGTCACGTTTACGCCTCGCCCTATCTGAACGCAAGGTCGGGAAGTGAACACGGTTATGACATCGTCGACCATAATGCACTCAATTCAGATCTAGGCGACGCGGCAGCGTTTCAGAATATGCTGGTCGCTTTTCGCGATAATGATCTGGAACATATTCTCGACTATGTGCCCAACCACATGGGAGTCGGAGGTGCGGATAATCCATTCTGGCTTGATGTGCTGGAGTGGGGGCAGCAATCACCCTATGCTGAGTGGTTCGATATCGATTGGCATTCGCACTCTGAATTCTTGAACGGCAAATTACTTGTACCGTTCCTCGGTGAACAGTACGGTTCGGTTCTCGAGGCGGGGATGCTGACGCTGAAGTTCGATGCCCGACATGGCGAGTTCAGCGTTTGGATCTATGATGCCCACAGGCTGCCCGTTTCACCGTTTACATACGCGGAAATATTGGGGAACGATATTCCGGAATTGGAGCGATTCGCCGACGAATTTTCCGCCCTCTCCGGTTCCAGTGCACATTCCGTGCGCAAAGCGTCAGAACTGAAAGCGCAGCTGGCGCATATCGTGACAAGCAACCCGTCGGTCGGCACTGCGTTAGCCAGAGCGCTAAGTCGCTTCCACGGCATGCCAGGCCAACTCGATTCCTGGAGCAGACTTGATACCCTGATTCGGAAGCAAAAGTGGCGGCCGACACATTTTCGCGTGGCTTCTGATGACATAAACTACCGCCGGTTTTTCAACATTAGCGAACTTGCCGGTCTTCGAATGGAATTACCAGATGTATTTGAGCAAACTCATCAGCTCGTTTTTCAGTTGTTACGCGACGGAAAGCTGCAAGGGTTGCGAATTGATCACGTAGATGGCCTGTACGATCCCAAGGAGTATTTGAACCGACTGCGAGACAGCGCAGGAAATTCATTCTACCTTGTTGTGGAGAAAATTCTGGCCAGCCACGAAACACTTCCAAACGATTGGCGCGTTAACGGTACGACGGGCTACGAATTTTGCAACCAAGTCACGGGGCTGCTCATCGATTCTGCGGCAGAGCCGTTTTTTACAAAGTTCTATCGTGAGTTTACAGGTGAATCACAATCTTTCGCGGAAATAGTTCGCGAATCAAAGATCAAGATCATGGAAAACGAGACGGCCAGCGAGCTTGAGGCACTGTCTCGTGACGCCGTCCGTATAGCCCGACAAAATCCGCGTACGACCGACTTCACTCTCAACATCCTACGGCGAGCGCTGAAAGAAACCATCGCTTTTTTTTCCGTGTATCGTACCTATATCGATGGTTCAAGAAAGGAGGACACGGATATCCGCTATATCCACTGGGCAATCGCCCAGGCATCCAGAAATGAGCAGGAGTTGGATAAAACGGTATTCGAATTTCTTGAGGACGCCTTAACCGGCCGACTGGTCGAGCATCCTCGTAGCGGTTACAGCCGACATTCGGTAGTACGATTCGCCATGAAAGCTCAGCAATTTAGTGGCCCCGTCATGGCTAAAGGGCTCGAAGACACGGCATTTTATCGGTACAACCGATTCGTGGCGTTGAATGAAGTTGGTGGCTCTCCCGATCAATTCGGCATTTCTCTCTCGAGCTTTCACAAGGAAAACCAGCGCCGCTCGGAAAAATGGCCTCATACCATGCTGGCAACGTCTACACACGATACGAAACGCGGAGAAGATGCTCGCGCCCGCCTGGCAGCGTTATCGCTGGTACCCGAGGAATGGACCGCGAGAGTATCCAGTTGGAGCCGAATTTTGCGCGCCCGGCGGGGCGACGTAGAAGGAACTGCGCCTCCATCCCGGAATGATGAATATCTTTTGTTTCAGTATCTCGTTGCAACGTGGCCAGCCGAATTGACGTTGCCGCACTCTCTGGATAGATCACTCCTGGATTCCTACTGCACGCGATTGCAAGGTGCGATGACTAAGTCTCTGCGCGAAGCGCGAGTGCGCTCGAATTGGACTTCCCCCGATGTTGATTACGAAAGCCTCGTCAGCGAATTTGTCAGCGAGGCATTGAATCCCGAGCGTTCTGCAACCTTTTTAGATAATTTCCGGACCTTCCAACAGCAAATCGCGCAGATGGGCGTGCACAATTCTTTGGTTCAGGTGCTTCTCAAGATCGCATCCCCGGGTGTGGCAGATTTTTATCAGGGCAGTGAATTGTGGGACCTGAGTCTGCCGGATCCGGATAATCGACGCCTTGTCGATTTTGGACTTCGCAGTGCGCTCCTGAAAGATTTTCGTGAGTCCACTGTGGATCGCACTCGTCTGCTCGGTCAGCTCCTTGGAAATTGGCATGATGGCGCGATTAAAGTTGCTGTTCTCTCCACTCTGCTGGGATTCCGCCAGCTCAATTCCTCTCTGTTTGAGGAAGGCCAATACCAGCCGCTGGCGCCTCCTGTAGGCTTTGAAGAAGCCGTTTGTGCCTTTTGGAGGACCCTGGATCAAAATGCCTGCTTGGCTATCGCCTCTCTTGATGCTCGACTGACAACATCGAACTTTGCCGACGTACGCTTGTCGGTTCCTGTCGACTTTCAAGCCTCTCGCTGGAGGGATCTTTTTACCGAGAAATCGATTCCCATTCGAGACGGAGGATTCAGGCTCACCGACGTGTTCGAGTCCCTTCCTGTCGCTCTGTTGATCCCGACTAACTGATAAGACCAGGTAAATAGCGGACTGCTGATGGTTTGCCATCAGGCCCGTACAGCCTCCTCTGTATTGTTCCCACTACAGCGAAAGATTTACATATTAAGGAGCGGCGTTTTAGCTTAGAAAAGCCGCGATACCACTGGGGGCCACATGGGAAGCGATTCGGGAACAGCGAAAGCAAAAGAGACTTTGAGAGACCATTCTTCCGAGCAGCGCGACAATCGCGAAAACTCGGCTGCAACTGCCAGAAACAGCGCCCAAAAAATAGACATGAACCAGGCGCAAAATGGCCGGACGGGCACTTCCACGGAGCAGGCACAACGGATTGATTCATCGATACCTTCACAACGGAGCAGTGCACAGAACACAAGCGAAGCCGCCAACGTGTCGGTGAATTCGGAGGATCGTAGTTTGTATTCAAGTTTCAACAGCAAAGTTGCAAATCGCGCTTATGAACTTTACGAGCGGAACGGCGCAAACCACGGCGACGATCTATACCACTGGCTTCAGGCAGAGTCGGAAATGCTGACCCGCGTACCGGAAATTCAAAGAACCGACTCGACTTATTCGGTTGTGACACCGCTAGATGGATTCAGTGCCGAAGAAATCTCTGTTACCGTCGAGCCAAACCGCGCGCTGATTTTGGCGGATAGGCAACATGCAAAGGGCGAGGCCATTGAACCATCCGATGGCGCCGTGTCCTCACGTCATTCGGCTTATTTCGTGATGGATTGGCCGGGGCCTGTCGATCCTTTGACCGCGACTGCCCAAATCAAGCAGGGCAATCTTGTTTTGACTGTGAAGCGCGCGGATGCAGGTTCGGATTCTGAATAATTGATAAACTCCGGCTTTGGAAGGTGATTCACTTCTTTTGCGCATAGACGACAGAAGTACTCTGGAAAGAACTGCACCGCCACAATCACGTTCAACTGACTCGATGACTCGCTCATTTCCATGGTGGTATCCAGTTGGGGCTCAGCCACAGAGCGACGGCACGTCGTTTCGCGTCTGGGCTGATTCTCACAAGAAAGTCTCAGTTCTATTTGACAACTGCGAATATCTGCTTGCGCCGGAAGAGAACGGATACTTTCAGAAGTTTGTACCCGAAGCGGCGGAAGGTGGGCTTTATTCATTCTTCCTCGATGGCGAAGGCCCGTTCCCCGACCCTGCCTCACGCTTTCAACCAGAGGGCCCTCATGGTCCTTCACAAATTGTCGATCCAAGTAAGTTTTCCTGGACAGATGCAGCGTGGCAAGGCGTGCGGCTACCATCGCAAGTCATCTATGAACTGCATGTGGGGACATTTACGCAAGAAGGCACCTGGAGATCTGCTGCCCGAGAATTGCCTTCTCTCGCCGAACTAGGCGTAACGGTCATCGAAGTAATGCCGGTCTCTGAATTTCACGGGGCTTTCGGGTGGGGATATGATGGCGTCAATTTTTTTGCCCCAACGCACACGTACGGACTTCCCGACGATTTCCGCTCGTTTGTCGATACCGCACATTCCCATAATATCGGCGTAATTCTCGACGTGGTTTACAACCATCTCGGTCCCGACGGGAACTACCTGCCTCTATTCTCCAAGCACTATTTTACCAACGATCACAAGACCGACTGGGGGGAGGCGATCAATTTCTACTCCAAAGAATCGGCCCCTGTCCGAGAATTCATCTCTTCAAACGCTGCCTATTGGATAAAGGAATATCACCTCGATGGCTTGCGACTCGATGCCACACAAAACATTTACGATAAGTCAGATGATCACATCATTGCTGAACTCTCCCGCAATGCCCGAAAGGCGGCCGGATCGCGAAGCATCATAATCGTTGGTGAGAATGAACCGCAAGACACGAGGCTTATCCGGCCACAATCGGAAGGCGGGTATGGCATCGATGCTCTTTGGAATGACGACTATCACCATTCCGTCACGGTTGCGGCTACCGGCAAGCGTGGCGCTTATTACACGGATTACCTTGGCACCCCTCAGGAGCTTCTCTCATCCCTGAAGTA
The DNA here is from genome assembly GCA_963831545.1 of uncultured Acidobacteriota bacterium. GTDB lineage: Bacteria > Acidobacteriota > Terriglobia > Acidiferrales > UBA7541 > Acidiferrum. The sequence goes on along the minus strand of CAWHQX010000013.1, from coordinate 55,819 downwards.
CGGCTTTCTCTATCAGGGCCAATGGTATGCTTGGCAATCCCAACGGCGTGGTACCAACACCTTTGACACAGATCCCGCGGCGATGATTGCTTTTCTGCAAAATCATGATCAAATCGCAAATTCCGCCCGCGGTCAGCGTCTCCACGAATTGACGACATTCGGTCGGCTTAAAGCGCTTACCGCGATAACGTTACTCGGCCCGGCGACCCCGATGCTGTTTCAAGGGCAGGAATTTGCGTCTTCGGCGCCCTTTTTGTACTTTGCCGACCACAAGCCCGAACTCGCCAAGTTGGTTCGTGCAGGTAGATCTGAGTTTCTTGCCCAATGGCGAAATCTCGCGCTTGGCCAAGTGGAATATGATGACCCATGTTCATACGAGACATTCAAAAAATGCAAGCTGGACTTTGCCGAGCGGTTGAAAAACAATCATATTTACTTACTGCATCGGGATCTGCTTGCACTGCGACGGAACGAGTCGGTGTTTTCCCGTCAGACGCGTGATTTCGACGGTGCCGTAATTGGGCCGGAAGCGTGCGTAGTTCGTTTTTTCTCGCATGGCTATCAAGACGATCGCCTGGTGTTCGTCAACCTCGGTCCTGATCTGAACCTCAATCCTTCTCCTGTTCCCTTACTCGGGCACACTGCAGATACTGAATGGACGATTTTGTGGTCTTCGGAAGACCCAGCTTATGGCGGGGATGGAACTGCCCCATTGGATTCAGACTTAAATTGGACCATTCCGGGCCATGCCGCAGTCATTCTGAAACCTTCCGTTAAGAAGGGATGGATTTCTCAATCATGACCGAACGACTGCATCGGGTTGCCTATCGAAAATCTCAATCCGGTGCACAGGAATTGATCGACAAGGAATGGTTAGTCACAAACGGTCTCGGCGGGTACGCTTTTGGAACACTGGCCGGGGTCATTACCCGCGGTTTTCACGGATACCTGATCGCCGCACTTCCGACTCCTCTGGGCCGCATCATGATGCTCAACGATCTTCTTGAGCACGTTGAAATCCCCGGCGGCATTTCTGTTCAACTGAGTGGGGAGGAGCGATCAAACGTACCGCTGAAAGCCCATGGCTCAGAATATTTGGATGAATTCTTTCTTGAAGATGGTTTGCCCGTCTGGGTCTTTCAGTTTGGCGATGTGGTTCTCGAAAAACGAGTACTCATGATCCATCGCCAAAATACTGTACACGTTAGTTATCATCTGAAGAAGGGAACGAGTGTCAAACTCACGCTCCGTCCTTCCGTAAATTTTCGACCGCACGAGGCGCCGGTCAGCACACCGCTCGCGGGAAATTATGCCTTTACAGTAATTGAGGACACGTTTGAGATTTCTTCGCAAACGAATATGCCCCCCCTCCGTTTAATGCTTTATGGTAAAGATAAATCGCTCACAATGGACCGTACGCGCTTCTACGAGGTCGTGTACCGTATCGAAGAGAGTCGTGGCTATCCCGCGCGCGGTGACCTCTGGAGTCCTGGTTATTTTACGGTCACTCTCAATCCAAGTGAACCAGTGACGCTCGTCGCTTCCTCGGAATCCTGGGAAACTGTACGAGCGGTCACGCCCGTATACGCCGATTCTTCTGAAAGCATTCGGCGCAAGCGACTGTTGGCACGTGCCAGTTCTGTCTTGCCGGACGGACTGGCTGCGGAACTTGTGTTGGCTGCGGATCAATTCATCATTGTTCCCGAAGGACGTGTAGATGACACGACACGAGCCAAGGCGGCGGGCGATGACGTTCGTACGGTCATCGCGGGTTACCCATGGTTTACCGATTGGGGGCGCGACACAATGATCACGTTCGAAGGCCTCACGTTGACCACCGGACGGCACGTGGAAGCTGGATACATACTTCGAACTTTTGCACATTACATACGACATGGACTGATTCCCAATATGTTTCCGGAAGGCCACGACAAAGGTCTGTACCATACGGCGGATGCATCACTCTGGTTTTTCCACGCGATTGCCCGATACCTTGCGGTCTCTGGGGATAAGGTCCTGCTTCCGCAGATTCTCTCAAAGCTCGAAGAAATCGTTGACTCTCATATTCGCGGTACTGATTTTGGGATCGGCGTAGACCCCAACGACGGATTGCTCAGGCAAGGAGCGGAAGGCTATCAACTCACTTGGATGGACGCGAAAGTGGATGGATGGGTAGTCACGCCTCGTCGCGGCAAGGCCGTCGAGATCAATGCCTTGTGGTATAACGCGTTACGCTTGATGGTCGAGTGGTTGCGAAAGTCTGGCGATATTGATAAAGCCGCCGATTTGGAAAAACTGGCGCAGCAATGCTACCTGTCCTTCCAGGAACGCTTCTGGTATGCGAAGGGAAACTATCTTTATGACGTCGTTGATTGCGAAAATGACGGCGCTGACGACCCCTCCCTTCGTCCAAACCAGATATTCTCCATTTCGCTTGATTTTCCGATATTGGCTAAGGAAAAGTGGCACCCCGTATTAGAGTGCGTCAAAAATAACTTACTCACACCGTTTGGACTTCGCTCTCTTGGCCCGAGCGAGAAGGAATTCCGTCCGAAATATTACGGCGATCTTCGTGCCAGGGATGCCGCATACCATCAGGGTACTGTTTGGCCTTGGCTGATTGGACCGTATATCGATGCATGGGTGAAAGTGCATCCAGAAAGAATTGAAGAGGCCCGTGCTCTCTTAAAGGAGTTTCAAGAGACTCGAGAAAATACAGCTGTTGGTTCGATTGCAGAAATCTGTGATGCAGAGGCTCCGTATACGCCTCGTGGTTGCGTGGCTCAAGCTTGGAGCGTTGCCGAAGTCTTGCGAAGCCTAGTAAAGTTAGCAGCGATGAAAGAACACGAAGGATCGCGCAAAGTGGACGAACACCTTCAGAATGGGTAAAACGTGGACATCGGTCGTTGCAGCGGAGTTTTATTACATGTCACATCCTTGCCCGGTCGTTTTGGCATTGGTGACTTGGGCCCGGAAAGCCGTAAGTTTGTAGATTTCCTCCACGAAGCAAAACAAAAACTCTGGTGCGTGTTGCCCCTTGGGCCTTCCGGGGAAGAGAATTCTCCCTATCGTTCTCCGTCCGCATTTGCGGGCAATAGCCTTTTCATCAGCCCGGAATCATTGGAGGATCAAGGCTACGTCTCAAAGAAGGATTTGCGATTTCCTCTGCCCGACAATCCATCGAAGGTCGATTTTGCATCTGTCCGCAGTTTTAAGGAACGCCTCTTGCAACGGGCGTTCGCGCAGTTCTCCCCCAGCAAAGAGTACTCGGCGTTTGTTCAAGAAAATCGCTGGTGGCTTGAGAGATATGCGCTGTTCATGGCGCTACGAGAAGCCAATCAAGGAGCCCCTTGGCCACAATTTGACCCAGCTATCCGAGCAAAACCAAAAAGTGAACTTTTTCATAAATTTGTGCAGTTTGAGTTTTTTCGCCAGTGGAATCTCCTTCGCCGATATTGTAGGGAACGCAATGTTTCCATCATGGGAGACATGCCTTTTTACATCGAGCATGACAGCGCAGACGTTTGGGGCAATCCGCGGCTATTTGATTTGCGTAAAAATGGAGATCCCGCAACCGTGGGGGGAGTTCCTCCCGATTATTTCAGTGCAGATGGCCAGCTTTGGGGTACGCCGACCTACAGCTGGAAGAACCTGAGAAAATCGGGCTATAAATGGTGGCTTGACCGTTTTCGGGCTGCCTTGCAAACTGTCGATTTACTACGGCTTGACCATTTTCGTGGGTTTGAAGCGTTCTGGAGTGTGCCGGCAGGCGAACGCACTGCCAGGAATGGACTTTGGAAAAAGGGACCTGGTGCTCAGTTCTTTGAACGGGTGGAGAGAAAGCTCGGGCACTTGCCACTAGTTGCAGAAAATCTTGGAATCATCACCAAAGAGGTTGAACAGCTGCGGTGCCGTTTCGGGTATCCAGGGATGGCAGTCTTGCAATTTGGATTCGACGAATCAGGTACTCATCGCCCGAATAACTACATTCGTGAACTGGCCTGTTTCACAGGTACTCACGATAACGATACGACCAGAGGCTGGTGGGATAAGCTGCTGAAGTCCGCACGTACTCATTCAGGAGATCGCGAAACCGTAAAAAGAATCAAGAGCTTTCTTCAGAGTGACGGCAGGGAGATTCATTGGTCCTGCATGCAGGTTATTTTTACTTCGATAGCGGAAATCGCTGTTGTACCCATGCAAGATGTGCTTGGTCTTGGTTCCGAGGCTCGCATGAACCTTCCTGGGAAGGCAAAAGGAAATTGGGATTGGCGTTTTACCCATGATCAATTGAAACGGTCTACGGTGGAACGGCTCAGAGATTTAACGATCGTCTCTGGCCGGGCGTGACGACGCATTCTCTTTTTCGAGCGATGCGATTCCGTTTTTCTTCGCCGAGCAATTATCCCGTAGCTACACTGGCCGCCGGTTCTGCCTTAACTACTTGCTTCCAATGGACGGGGGGCAGTACAGAATTTGTCTGGACCTACCCCCCTACCGAAGCATTTGGCTCCGGATTTCAATCGCGACCGTTCTCCTCAGTCTGCCGAGTGACGAAAAAATCAACCCGCGGCGAGAGAAATGAATGAACCCTCGAACGTTCTGAACCCTAGTTCCACTCGATACTGCAGATTTCGCCCTCCCGATAAATAAGTATTCCGCCCGAAGAATTCGCGTAAGCAGAATATTGCCATTAAGCGCTCATCGGAGAGATGGTCCCGACAAGATCATCTGTCACCTTGCAGGCATTTGTGGGAACTGTCGCCCGTATGAGAGTTCCCAAAGAGTCTGATTCAACTTCGAGCATTCCGTTCAATTCAGCCAATCGTTCGCGCATCCCGGCCAAGCCTATACCTCCAGCCTGGCCGACCCGAAACCTCTCCAAGGCTGCATTAGGAATTCCGACTCCGTCGTCCCGAATGATCAACACCACAACTTCGTCCCTGCAGGTTACTTCTATATACACGCTATGAGCTCTGGCATGCCTGTGGACGTTGGTAAGCGCCTCCTGTAGAACCCGGAAGAGCGCCAATTCAATTTCTTTCGGCAATCGTTCGACTACTTCGTCTAATTTCAACTCGATCTTCACGCCTCCCCGCTTTGAGAACCCTTCCGCATACCATCTCGTTGCGGAATAGAACCCCAACTCGTCTAGCAACGGAGGGTGAAGGAGATGGGAGATTGTCCGAACTTCGGTGATCGCGTGGTCCGTCAACGTAACTGTTTCTGACAGCAGTGTTTGCGAATCCAGCGATTCACTGTGCTTGGCACCCAGCCGGCCTAAGTTTAGCTTCAGACCGGTCAGATATTGACCGACGCTATCGTGTAACTCCCTGGCGATCCGACGGCGTTCTATGTCCTGCATCTCCAGAATCTTTGCGCTCAATGCCCGGTAGGATTCCGCGTTTTCGCGTTCGGCGGTCTCGCTTTTTTCGCGTTTCACAATTTCTTCCAGCAGCAGTCTGAAGTTATAAGCGATGAACAGGAGGGCCATTCCAAATATAATTGCCATGATCCACACCATACGCCCGAACAAGTTACCCCATCTTCGCAGTCTTTCCTGCAGCAGGCTTTTTTCCTCATCCTCCATCGAAGTCAGCGATTCACGCATTTTGGAGCGGCGGTCTGCCCATTTGCTAACGAAGGTCTGCCGCGCATCTTGTCGACCTGGAAGACATGCCTCATTGCCAAGACAAGCGGCAAGCTGCGCTCGCTCTTCATCCAGCAGCACTTTCAACTCGCTCAACCTGCTTTGTTGTGCCCTGTTGTCAGCCGTCAAGTCTCTCACTTGCTCAAATGTTTCCTTTTCCTGCCTCGTTTGATCGGCGAAATCCGAGGCTTCGATCTTGCTCCCAAAGAGAAGGTAGGAATCGACCTCGGCCCTCATTTGATCGATATCGTCACGCAAGTTCAGCAATTTTCCACGCACGGAGTAGCTGTGTAGAACCGCATCCAGGCTGCCTTTCATTCGGAAGACCGTTAGGTAGGCAATGTATGCCGTAAAAATCAACATCAGGAACGTAAACGCCACGGATGCCAGACGTAGTGACGACCGACTGTTGCCGGTGCGAGTTGAATTTTCGTCAATTCTCGCCACAGTCACCTTTCTTGGCCATCGTACGATCTGGGAATGCCCAGACCAAATTGGCGCAGACGTACTCACCTTAATTGCCAACTAGAGTGGCCCATGAGCCCGAGTCCATGTTTTGGGCGAGGATAACTTACCGCTTGTTCGAGCGTGCCATTCTCCTGCGTGTCCTAGCGGCTTTACGAGCTGCTGCCCGCCGTTTTAGGGGTCCGCTTCGCTTTGCGGCACGCTTGGCCTGTGCCGAAACTGCCTTGGACGAGGCCGTCCCAGTGCTCTCCCGTCGCAGCGCATTTATCGAGGCGCTCGCTCGCTTGCGTGTACTTTCAGCGTGCTTGCCAGGTTGCCCGACTACGGTCTGCGCGCCGGCGCCAGGATTATTTGGATTTGGCGGAACCTTGACACCGGCTTTCCTCGCTTTCGATAGTCCGATCGCAATCGCCTGTTGTACCGATCGCGCACCATGTTTGCCGGTACGGACGTGATCAATTTCTTCTCGCACGAATTCCCCCGCCTGCGTCGATGGAGCTTTTCCTTCTTTTGCATCTTCCCGTGCCCGCTCAATCACATTTTCTTCCGGCATTCCTGTCCCCTTCCCGTGTGCCTACGACGGCAAGCTGTTCACAAATGATTAACTTTGTTCCCGTCAATCAAATACTCTCTGGACGCGGCGCGTCAATCCCGAGTGCTGTGGCGAGAGCAATTAAATGGTCCTGCTCTTGTACGAGAATTTCTCGAATCAGCTCTGCCATCGCATACTCTCCTAATTCTTCGCACTGCTTCACGCGCTGGCGATAATTAGATATCGTTTCGTTCTCATTCCGCAGGTCGGCCCGAAGCATTTCTTCATTGTCCTCGGTTACTTTTACCGGTTTGGGCGTTGCTATTGGAACACCACCTAGGTAATCGATCTGATTCGCGATTGTAATCGCGTGCTGCAGTTCTTCACCGGCATGTTTTTCTAGTTCTCCGGCGATATTCATGTATTCTGCGCCCTTCAGCATTTGGGAATAAACCGTGTACGCGATGACGGCCTGAAATTCTCTAGCGAGATCTTCATTCAGATTCTTGATGAGTGATTCGCGATCAAGCGAAACCGAATCCGGTGGAATTTCCTCCGTTTTATTTGCAGTTTTCGACATGAATGCCTCCTGGCAAGTAGTATGCATTTTCAGGTTCATTCACAATTTCAACCATCAGGTTCTTGCTGTAGCTTGCTTGGGAGGTTCGGACAAACAGCGAAGGGAACGCAGCGACGAGCTAATGCTTCATTTCTATTTCTTCAATCACGCTCTTTATCAGCTGATCATCAATCCGAGGGCTGATGTACGATCCCTCGCCAATGACGACTCGGAGTGCCTTCAGCAATTCCTGCTCGGCATCAGATTTCAGCAAATATCCACGCGCTCCCGCGCGAAATCCGCTCCTCAGAAGTTCCGCTGAATCATGTAACGTTAGCAGGACAATTTTTATCTCAGGATGCGATCTCGAGATTAGCTTGGTAGCTTCGATTCCATTCAAGACCGGCATGGACACGTCCATGATGATCACTTCTGGATGCAACTGATCCGCAAGGCGCACGGCTTCTTGCCCATTTTCTGCCTCTGCACAGAGTTCCCATTCTGGGAACGATTGCAAGATCGAGTTCACTCCCCGTCGAATGAACGCGTGATCGTCCACGACCAATACTTTGGGCATACCTTTATCTCCTATCCTGACGAGGGGACAATTCCAGCAGGAAGGGAACTAGCTAGAGTGTGAACGCGGAGTTGGCACAAGAAAAAAGTGCCGATTTACGTTTACCAATGCTCGGATTTCGAGGACGTAAGCTGGGTTGCCTATCACCTTTCATGCCTCAATTATCTGGTTCTTGATCGCGTATCGAACCAGCTCGCTCACCGAATGCAGCTCCAGCTTTCTCATAATATTAGCGCGGTGAGTTTCTGCGGTTTTGACGCTGATTCCTAACGCCACAGCGACTTCCTTGCTGCTCTTTCCTTCAGCGAGCAACTGAACAATTTCCCGTTCCCGCGACGTGAGCCGATTCCGGACGGGCAGTTTAGGTTCCGCGCCATAACTTTGCCGCGAAAACCCATCGAGTAACATTTCAGAAGCGCGTGGAGTGAAAAATGTCCGTCGATTCGAAATTGCTTCAACCGCGCTGACCAAATCCTTATCAGCATCCGACTTGAGAATGTAGCCACGCGCACCTGAATCGACCACTTCTCTGACCAGTTGGTCTGAGAAATGCATCGTCAGTATGAGAATGCCCGTTTTTGGCACTTCTTTGTGGATTCTGCGAGCGGCTTCGAGCCCATTCAAATCCGGCATGCTCACGTCCATCACGACAATGTCAGGTTTCATCTGCTCAGCCATGGTAACTGCTTCCCGGCCAGTCTTCGCCTCCCCGCATACATCCCAACCCGGCTTCGCGGTCAGTAATTGCTTGAGGCCGCGCCGGATTATGTCGTGATCATCGACAACTAAGATGCGCAAGGCCTTCGTCCCCGTCCTGAGCATAGCATTACTGGTGGTGGAATTCTGTGTGGGTTCATCATGCATGTTGTTAAGTCCGCGTGTTTTTAGGTCTGTGTTTGGAAGTGTGTTGAACATGACACTCAACTAGATATAACGCCGCTCTATGAGTCGGGAATACATGCTTCTCTGTATTTTAAATGAAGGAATGCCCGCGTCTCTGAACGAAAACAGGGGCGGTTTCCCGCCCCCTGTTGCCGCAGAGAAGCATGGCATTACGGTTTTAATTGCGGACTGGCCTTTGCGAGCCTCGACTCAAGCATGTGAGCTTGCTCAGGAGCGTCGTTACGCGGTTCTTGAATAATCTGCTGTGCACTTACGTCACTACCATAGAGTCTATGATTCGCGCCCTCGTCGGGTCGCAATGTCGAACCCTCAAGCGAGACTCCAGCAAATACGCCGCGGGCCCGCGAATAACTCAACATCTCTGCGCGCATCGAGGCGTCGGATTCAGCACTGGCTGTTCTGCCGACAGGCCCCGCTGCGATCGATGCGTCTCCCCCCAGCTTTACCTTGCTGTGAAGAATGCTATCCGCACCACGTTCATTCATAATAAGAATCAAGAAATCTGTGGCTTCCGCTCCGATCTGAAAACCAAAGCTGCCCCCTTCGAGAGCCATCATTGCGGGCGCTCCCCACGGTCCCCGAAAATCCTTACCTGTCCGGCACACCATCACGCCTCTGCCATAGCTGCCCCCGGCGATAAATGCGGCTTTCACGACGGAAGGGAGTACCACTACGCAGCGCGCTTTGTTTAACAGATCTTGCGGCACATCGTCTGGCACGTCCAGGATTTCTCCTAATACTTTTCCGGAGTTTTCGATGCGATTGATATCATCTTTGTCCTTGTCGTCTTTCGCTGAAGCTGCCTGCACCAAAGGCACAACCAGAAGTACTGCACACCAGATTGCACTGAATCTGTTCATCATGATGATTTCTCCTTTTGCGTTCGTCTCGCTCTATCGCCCTCTGCTAACTGCTCGAAGTTCTACTGCCAGAAATTAGGATCACGATCCCGCCAACCAAGGCAAGTACCCCCACGATTGGCGGAAGGGAAACCGTATGGTGCTCAGATTTGCTGGCTTCGATCGGTCCCACATCGATCACTTTCTTTTTTGTGGTGTACGTAAAGCCTTGATATCCGAGGGAAATGATTCCGATCGCGATCAAAACAATAGCTAGGATTGTTCTTCCATTCATCGTACGGCTCCTTGTCGTTCTAGGTTGTCCTCAAGCCCCTCGGAACAAATGACCCACGAGAGTCACAACAAACAAAACGACAAAAATGTAAAATAAGATTTTCGCTATTCCTGCGAATGCGACTGCTACACCGGTGAATCCCAGCAATGCCGCAATCAGCGCAATAACAAAAAATCCGATCGCCCAGCGAATCATTTTTCCTCCTCTGGAGTTTCTCGTAACTCCAAGACTCCGTTTCTTCCTTATTCTCGTTCGAGACTTGGTGTCGACCAATCGGGATTTGGCCCTAGTGCCGCGAGATTTCACCGTGTACGAGTCCGCAAAACTCCCCTCATACCGATTTCCAAATCCTTGCCTAGCATCTTCCCTGTATGGGCTCGGCTCTCGATTTGGGTTCTTATCGCTTGGTAGCGAAGGCAGTTGCGTGACCCAGATCTAAGGAGGCTGTAATGAATTGGGATCAAATTGAAGGAAAGTGGAAACAATATTCTGGACAGATGAAAGAGAAGTGGGGCAAGTTGACCGACGACGATTGGACACAAATCGCCGGCAAGCGGGATCAACTCGTTGGCAAGATTCAGGAGCGCTACGGGATTGCCAAGGACCAGGCGGAGTCGCAACTCGACGACTACACCCGGTCACTCGACAATTCCGCTTATAACACTTCGAATGTGAAGACTCGGAGCACGTCCGGCTCGGGCCACTAAACTGTTTTTACAAGTTATCTGGGGAGGAGGTCCTAGATCGTCGGGCTCCTCTTTCCCTCGCGTGCGGTCTTTTTATGGAATTTCAACCGTGCTGACGAACCGGTTCAGGCTGATCACAGCGGTGTTACTGGTATTTCTGTTCTCGTTTCCCTTGTGGGCCTACTCGCCACTGACACACGAAGCCATTATTGATTCCGCTTGGAAGTCCAGTATTGTTCCACTCCTCCGCAAGCGTTTCCCAGATCTTTCAGAGAGTGAGATCCTGCAGGCCAAGGCTTACGCATATGGTGGCTCAATTATTCAGGACATGGGCTACTACCCCAACGGCAGCAAATTGTTTAGCGATCTGACTCATTATTTCCGGAGTGGGGATTTTGTCGTCGCGCTACTCCGCGACTCACAGGACGTAAATGAATATGCGTTTGCTCTTGGAGCACTTGCGCACTATGCAGCGGACAACAATGGGCACCATCTGGCCACCAATTTGGCCGTACCTATGCTGTATCCGAAACTTGGAAGGAAATACGGCAGTGTCGTCACGTATGAAGACGATCCTATAGCTCACGTAAAAACAGAGTTCGGTTTTGACGTGCTCGAAGTAGCCCAGGGAAGATACACTGCGGAGAATTATCACAATTTCATCGGATTCAATGTCTCGATACCCCTGCTTGAACGTGCGTTCTTTGAGACGTATGGTTTGCAATTGAAGGTGATCGTTCCGGATGAAGAACGGTCCATGAACTCCTACAGAAACACGGTCCGCGGCATGGTTCCCAGAGCTACTCGCATTGCCTGGGCGCTCAAGAAGAATGAGATTCAGAAAGATATGCCGGGGATCACGCGAAAGAAATTTCTCTATAATCTATCTCGAGCCGAATATGAAAGAGATTGGGGGAAGAATTATCAACAGCCAACGTTTAATGACAAGGCGGTGGCTTTCCTTACGCGGCTTCTTCCAAAAGTGGGCCCCCTCCGCATTTTAGAATTTCGAACGCCAACTCCGGCCGCAGAGAAATTGTTTGAAAGCAGCTTCAATGTTTCCCTGGACCGGTACAAGGACGCACTCTCGCAAGTCGCAAGAGATCAACTTAAACTGCCCAATTTTAATTTTGACATCGGTGAAATCACCCAGCGCGGCCAATATCGTTTGAGCGACAAGACCTGCGCTATGTTACTCAATCGATTGGCGGCCAATCGGTTTGCCACGACTTCTCTTTCACTTCGCGCCGATCTGATTGCTTACTTTTCTTCGCCAAGCCGCAATCACACGAAGAAGGAAAATGTGAAGACGGATCAAAAAATCCAGGAGCAACTTCACCTTCTCGAGCAGTCATCCTTCTCGACCTCCGGGAGCACCCAACCCGGCAACTGAATCGCGCCGTCAGCGATATACAACGTACATTTAAGATTTCTACCCCTTTTACTCGATGGTTCAACCTTCTCAACCCCCGCTATACTTTGCGCGGCTCAGGCGGATCGATACGGGTCAGCACGGGAATCGCAAAGGAGAGACACTTATATGGATCTTCTGTGGACGATAGGAGTAATCCTCCTGATTTTGTGGTTGCTCGGTCTGGTCACCTCCTACACGCTCGGGGGTTTTATTCATATACTTCTGGTTTTGGCCATTATCGTGATCCTAATTCGCGTCATCCAGGGCCGTAGACCTGTCTAGCCTGCGTTTTTGATCTTTCTCTAAGACTTCCAGTGCGGTTTCGATCCGCTGCGAGTGCTTCCAAAAGCCTTTCCAAAGCTTTGCCCTATGCTGCAGGTCGTCCTGTACCGATCGGAGATTCCAGCTCGTCGGTTTCAAGCCGGCCTTCACCTCGCCCCAGGAAATAGGGGTTGAAACCGGGGCCCCTGCTCTCGGACGCAGCGAAAAGACGGCGGCGAGTGACTGACCTTCAGCATTTTGCCGTACATCAAAGAATATTGTCTTCTTGGGGCGGTCCTGCACACGAAACGTCCGCGTTAGCAACCCGCGCTCCCGTTCACTGGCTATCGTCGCAACAATTTCCAGAAACGCGCGCACTTGGGCAAAACTGTATCGCCGTTCAATGGGAATGAATATGTGAATTCCAGTGGCACCTGATGTCTTTACGAAGGACTTCAGACGGGCTTGCTTCAGAACATCTCTCACAATCCGCGCCGCTCGAACTACTTGTGAGAACTCAGTTCCTTCCGTCGGATCCAGGTCTACGAACATATAGTCGGGCTTTTCCAGATCATCGGCACGAGTCGAGAACGGATTCTGTTCAATGCATCCGAGGTTTGTGATGTAGAGCAATGAGGCCAAATCATCGATTAGAAAGTACCCGACATCTCCCTTTTTCGTCTCCGACGCGATATTTACTGTTCGGATCCAGTTTGGAATGTGTGGTCCTGCCTCTTTTTGATAGAAAGCGTTGCCAGCGATTCCATTCGGATAGCGATGCAGGACGAGCGGGCGTTCCCTCAAGAAGGGAAGTAGATAGCGGCTCACTTTTGCATAGTAAAGCAGTACATCGCGCTTCGTGTACGTGGCTTCCGGAAAATAGATTTTCTCCAAATGCGTTAGAGTCAGTTCTCGGCCTGCCAACTGCAACTTTACATTTCCCCGCCCTTCCCGAATCGCCGCCAAGACTCCCGGAGATGCGCCGCTGTTGGCGACATTAGTGTCACGCTCGCTTTTGCGCGTATTGGCCATCCGCGCATTATTTGATAGATCCTGTTTACAATCAACGAGCTTTACCCATCTCAAGGGAGGCGATTGTGAAACTCAAGTAAATACTTGATGGGGTTGAGTTGCCAGCAAAAGCAGAATCAAACGGGGGATTTCATGGCCGCTTCTGTCTGGAAGGGTTCAATCGTTCTGAGTCTCGTTTCTATACCGGTAACCTTGTCTGCGGCCGCGCGTAGCGAGCGCACGTACCTTCACCAGATTCATAAAGAGTGCAACTCCCGCGTACGTCAGCCTCTTTTTTGTCCCACCTGTAATCGGGTCGTCAGCCGAGACGAGATCGTGAAGGGTTATGAATTCGATGAAGGTCAATACGTCCTGATGGAGGACAAGGAAATTAGGAAACTTGCTGCGGCCTCCTCAAAAACGCTGGAACTTCTTACGTTTACGAAATTAAAAGATATCGACCCTATCTTTTTCGACGCATCCTATTTCGTTTTGCCGGAAGATTCTGGCAAGCGTGCTTATCAGCTACTCGTCAAAGCGCTCGAGGACACCCAATCGGTCGGCATTGGCAGGCTGGTCATGCATCAGCGCGACTATACCGTTTTTCTGCGCACCTACGAACATGGGCTTCTGCTTCATACCATGTATTTTGCAAATGAAATTCGTCGACTGCCGCAGTTTGGGGCATTCGAGGCGGTTCAGCTCAAGCCCGCAGAAATAAAACTGACTGAGCAGTTAGTCGAGTCGCTCACGGAGCCCTTCAAGCCGAAGCAATATCACGACGAATTCCAGAGCCGACTCAAGCAGCTTATCGATGCCAAACAGCAGGGTAAGAGCGTCGAGATTCCTCAAGAGACAAAACCTAGTCCTGTAATTGATATGGTGGCCGCGCTGAAGAAAAGTCTGGCGGTTCACTCCTCACACTCAAGCGAGAAAAAGAAACATAACGGCTCCAGATCACTTCGCAAAGTTCTCCCTGCGCGCAAGGCCAGCTAGCGAAAGTTTACCGTTACCGCTTCCCGTCAGCTGAACTACACCCTTTTGCGGATATCGCAACGATGTGATCGGGTTATTCTTGAAAGTCGCAAAGAGCGTGCTTGTTTCGAGAGCACTCGACAAGCTCCGCCAGCCGAGAGATGGATACATTCCGAAGGAGATTGCAGTGATGGACAACGAATTCAACACACCAGAAGAAACTCAAAGATTGGGCAGTACAAGTTCCAGCCGATCCACAGGCTCTGGCTGGGATAATTCCGATCGGGTGTACCCGACGGATACTCCCGGTGGTAAACAGCTGAAAGAGCTGGCGTCCAAAAAGGCTGCCAACGTTCGGCAGAAAATTGCGAGCTACACCCGTGATGTGGCTCAAAGAGTAGATTCCAGTCGTGAGCCGCTAGCTGATTCACTCCATTCGACAGCTGCCATAGTGGAGGAACGCGGAAATCAGGTCGCTGATGCAGCTCGCTCGGTAGCGGGCAGGCTCCATACTGGCGCCGAATATATCCGGAGCAACGATCTCAATGCAATCGTGGATGACGCCTCCGATTCCGTGAAACGTTACCCGGTTTACGCTCTGGGCCTTGCGGCTGTAGTCGGATTCCTGATTGGACGCCTGGTTCAGCGCAGCTAGCAGGAAAATCCGCACCCTTCCTGTAAAAGAGAGGGTGCGGATTTTTTATCGTGTTACCAGAAAGCATGCGCCGGATAAGGCGCTACTCGATTACATCTTGCCGTTAGACGAATTCGTAGCGCTCATCGTGCTTTTTTCCATCTGCTTGGCCAGTTGAAGATGTTCCTGCAACGTCGGCAGAGTCTGCGCGGCAAAATTCTTTATCGAATCATCCTTTCCGCTACGAGATTCTTTCTGGAATTCCGCAACATCTTTTTCATGGTCCTTGACCATGAGCCGCGCGTATTCGCGGTCGAATTCAGCTCCAGATAATTTCGACAAGCGGTCGTAGGTCGCTTGATCCATCTTATTCATGTCCGTTGGCAGAGTTACGTTCTCCTGCTCTGCAATCTGTTTCAATTGCTCGTTCGCCTTGCTATGGTCATTGACCATGCGCTTCCCGAACTCCTTCACTGCATCGTTGGTTCCTTTTGACTCGGCCAACTGTCCCATCTGTACTTCTGCCACCCCTCCTTGCGCTGCCTTCATTGCGAATTGGGAGTCGGCGTCATTTGCTGGAGCCGCATAAATCGACCTGCTAACTGCGAGAATTCCCAGAAATACGAGTACAAACGCGAAAGCGCCGGCCAGGTAATACAGATCGGACTTTTTTTGAAGATTCATAAGTTACCCCCCATGTTAAATAGATCGATTGTTTAACATAAGTTGTGCGAAGGCTTCGATTCCATGCAGCGATACCTTTATTTCGATTTCTGTATTTATGCAGAAAAGGGGGTCACTCAGGTTTTCTCAGACACTGATGCGTTGCGGGACCTATTCGATACTCTGTCGCTGCTCCTCCTGACAAGTCCTCAAATGCCCGTCCGCTCCATTCTCCGCCCGCCATATGTTTACTCTCATCTTGACTTCCACCTCTGTTGGATCCTTTTGTGCCTTCACCCTGGCGAGAGGTTGATCGCTAAAAAGATGAAGGTTGTTTTCTATCCCGGCCCTCTGTTTATCGCGCACTTTATTGTGTATACGCTTCAGGCGGGTATCGCACCCTTTGTGATGGTGCCAATCATTCCGTACATCCTTCGGTCCGGTTTTTCGCATTTTCGCCGGAGACCAACACGGATGATTGTCAACTGAGATTTGGAGGGACAATGGTTTGGGGTGGGAGACGGGGATTGAACCCGCGACATTCGGTGCCACAGACCGACGCTCTACCAGCTGAGCTACTCCCACCACTGCAGGCATTTTAGCATGTCAGTCCCTCACGCAAAAGAGCATCGCGCGGACTGGGGCTTTAAACGCCGCGTAAATATTTTTAGATCGAGGGCCTAGTACCCGACTCTGACATCTGCCGACAGACGCAACTTTGAAACGTCACAGGTGTTCCATAGTATGTTCAAGCTTTTCTGATTCAGGTGGAATCGCTTGAACCTTCCAGATCGCTAAGGTTTATACTCTGCGATGCAGATCGGAAGGAGGCATACTATGCGGTTTATGAAATATGTCGCAGTCCTTGCAATCCTGATCTTCGGGGCTACAGCACAGGCCAAAGCCCAGGTTTCAGTGGGCATTGGTATAGGTCCCGTCGGAGTTGGAATCGGGCCGGCCCCCGTCTGCGCCTATGGGTACTATGGATATTACCCTTACGCTTGCGCCCCGTATGGTTACTACGGCCCAGCCTACTTTGTAGGGGGCGTTTTTATAGGTGCCGGCCCCTGGTATCACGGGTACGGCTACTATGGTCGGGGCTATTACGGACACGGCTGGTACGGAGGACACGGAGGTTACTATAACCGCTCAGGATATGGCTATGGCCGGCCTGGATACGGATATAACGGCAATCGGCCTGGATACGGATACCGTGGGACTTCCACCCGAGGAGCCGTAAGCGGCGGGTATCATGGAGGTTATTCAGGACCTAACGTGCATGCAAACGGAGTCGCTGGCATGCGAGGGGGAGGCAGTAGTTTCCACGGCGGCGGAGGTGGATTCCACGGCGGTGGAGGGCACGGAGGCGGTCACAGATAACGTCACCGCGCGGCGTTAGCGATAATGCTCTCGCTAGGGAGATGCTTGGGGCTGGCAGGAATCCTGCCAGCCCTTTTTCCTGGAATACGGCAAATGAAGCCTTGCTTCATCAGGTCATAACCCACTGGAAACGCAGTCCCGACATCTCCATCCACTGGTCCCGCGGCTTGGTAGACTTGCTCTGGGAAGCGTGTCCCCACGCATGAATCCGCTAGATTCAGACCGTCTCCATTTCGATTTGCAACTTGCCTACGCACGTCCTGTGGTCGCGTTGCTCGCCGCCTTGTGCTTGCTGCAACTAGGGAGCGCCCGAGAATCTGAACGGCCGCTTTCCTTGTTGATCGCCTACATGGTGATCGCCGTTGTAATTCTGCTCCTAGAGCGGGTCTTGCGCCGGTTCAAATGGCACCTTCCACTGGTTTGCGACATTCTTGTGGTTGGACTTTTCCTATACCTTTCAAGCGAAACGCTGCCAGCTTGGTTCCTGCTTTTCTTCGTCGCTTTTGCCGCAGGCTATCGCTGGAACCTGAAATTCTCGCTTTTCCTTTGCTTTGGCCTGCTCATGCTGGCGATGGCACTCAGACTGGAGCGTGCGGATCAAACCAGCGGTGTTCATCATCTTTTCTATTCGCTTCCATTTTACGCGGCTACGTTCCTTGCCTCGGCTGGCGTAGCCTTTCTGGGCGATTCCAATCGCCAGTTTGCTTACCAGCAGGAGTTCCTCTCTCGTCTCGCCACGACAATGCACGTGGACCTCGGCCTCGCCGAATCACTTCGCTTGCTGCTTGAGGATTTCGCTCAGGAGTTTCGCACCGAAGAAGTTCTTCTCGCATACCGCGACATGGATCTGGAGCGGATCTTCATCTGGCGGTTGAAATCAGGTGAAAGCGAGCGTCTTATCCCCGAAAATATTCCACTTACCCGCGCAGACGGGTTTTTGCTCGACGATATGGACGCCTCTCTTTGCTGGAATGCACTGGAAAATCGAGGCTCCGGCTTTGGTTGGGATCGCCGAAATGGCCAGTTTCTGAAATCACTTCCGCGTATTCCGGGTCCGACGCAGCAGGAACTGGGGCTGAAGAACTTCATGACTGTAGCCTTCGACCAGAACAATCAACCCGCGGGACGCATTTTTCTTGTCAACCGCACGCCGGGCCGGGAGCCATTTACCAAGCAGGACCTCGCGTGGATGGAACGGATTTCGAGACACGTCAGCGCTTCGCTCGAAAATGTCTTTCTTCTCCGCCACCTTCGAGCGCGTGCCATCGAAGCCGAGCGCTCCCGCATATCCCGTGATCTCCACGACGGCATATTACAAACGTTGCTCAGCATCGAAATTCAGCTCGATGTTCTCCGCCGCAAAGTTGGTTCGCAACCCGACCAGATGGAATCCGGCCTCACTTCCTTGCAACAGACGGTAAAAAATGAAGGAGCCGAGCTGCGTCACCTGGTGACAGACCTCCGTCCCCTCCGTGTTCAGTCTGCCGACTTGGTTGATTTAATGCGCGGATTTGCTGAGCGATTTAGAAACGAGAGCGATTTGCCTCTTGACTTATTGATTGACTCGGCCGATTTACACGCTCCGGACCGCGTCTGTCGCGAGATTTTCCAGATTTACCGTGAAGCACTTAACAACATAAAAAAGCATGCGAAGGCTTCCCATGTCGTGGTAAAACTGTCGCAGGATGACAGCCGGCTCGTCTTGGTGGTGGACGATAATGGCGAAGGCTTTAGCTTCGCTGGACGTTTCACCGGGGATGAACTTGACCGCCTGCGGCTGGGTCCAATTTCCATCAAGGAACGTACGCGAACCGTCGGAGGAGTTTTGACAGTGGAGTCAAACCCAGGGCATGGTGCGCGTTTAACGATTGAGGTACCTCTCGGCTGACGCTCTATGGCGAAGACTAAACAACAAATTCGAGTTCTGATGGCCGATGACCACGCGATCTTTCGCGATGGCCTTCGCAAACTTCTCGATGGCGATGAAGAGATCACCATCGTGGGAGAGGCACAAAACGGTGCGGAATGTATTAAGCTTCTCGCAAAGCTGAAGCCGGATATTTTGCTTCTTGATCTCCGCATGCCCGACAAAGACGGCTTGGCCGTCCTTGAGGAGGTCAATTTCGATACGATTCCCACTCGCGTTATCGTCCTTACTGCGGCCGAAGATGATCGCGACGTGGTTCGCGCGATGCGACTTGGCGCCCGCGGCGTTGTCCTCAAGCAATCTGCAACGGATCTACTGGTGAAAAGTATTCATCGTGTCCACGCAGGTGAAATCTGGCTCGACAACCGTATGACCGCGGAGGTCATGAAGGCTTTCGCCAAATCTTCCGAATCCGGACCGCGGCGTGAAAAGCCGCTTCTGAGTGACCGTGAAAAAGAAATCGTGCAACTGGTGGCCCAAGGTTTCCGCAACAAGGAAATCGGCGAAAAGCTCTTCATTTCGGAGCAAACCGTGAAGAACCATCTCCACAACATCTTCGACAAGCTCGGCGTGTCTGACCGCCTCGAATTGGCGCTGTATGCGATTCATCACCGACTGATTGACCATTCCTAATTTTTGAATTCGGGTATTTGGGACCTATTCCCGTCCATTGCGCCCGCTACCAGGTGATGAATCTGGCCCCCAATTCCCGTCTAGTTCTTTCCCACTATTGCCACTCTCGTTGTCAATCCGTATTCTCCCCCAATCTTTGATCGTGCCGGCAACCGGGGGGATGCCGCTCACAGGTTAGTTTTATCCATTCGGTGTCAGCGTTAGAGCCATTCGTCGAGAACTCTATGGGTGTGACTCTGTCGTACACCTAAGACGTAGAAATTCACTGAGGTGACTGAAATAATGAGCGTTCCATTTTTCAGTGTGCAGGGAATCCCGTTCCGAAGAATCGTTCCCGCGCTCCAGCTCGTGCTCGTACTTTGCCTCTTTGCAACCGCTCTGTACTGTCAGGACATCGCGGGCAGCCTGCGGGGAACCGTGCTTGATGCCAGCGGTGCAGTCGTCAGCAACGCCAAAATTACAGCTATCAATTCAGACACAGATTTCACCCGCTCCACCACGAGCGACTCCAAGGGTACCTACATTGTTGTTGCCCTGCCCGTCGGCCACTATCGTCTCGAGGTAGAAGCCCCAGGCTTTAAGAAATATATTCAGGAAGGTATCTCGCTTGACGTAAACCAGGCTGCTACGGTCTCGGTGCAACTTGCCGTCGGAACGACCACGCAGGAAATTGAAGTAAAGGCGAATGCTGCGATTGTCGAGACCACTTCCACGAGTCTGGGACAGACCGTGGGCGATCGCGAAATTCTCGATCTTCCGTTAAATGGCCGCCACTTTACACAACTGGGGCTCCTGCAACCCGGCGTGACTCCGATCACTCCGGGACTGATCGAAGCCGGCGGGACGACGCGCGCAGGCCAATCTTATGCGGTAAACGGCCAGCGCCCGGAATCGAACAATTTCCTCATTGACGGTGCGGATAATTTCAATACGGTGGACGGAGGCTTCGTGCTCGAACCTCCGGTTGACGCAATCTCCGAATTCCGCATCTTGACACATACCGCTCCGGCTGAGTTCGGACACAGCACCGGTTCCACGACCAACATCATCACACGTTCGGGAACCAATGAGTTTCACGGCTCTGCTTGGGAATTCCTCCGTAACAATGCCCTGGACGCAAAGAGCTTTTTCCCTGACAGCGTCGAGCCGCTCCATCGCAATCAGTTTGGCGGTACCTTCGGTGGCCCGATCCGAAAGGATAAGACATTTTTCTTTCTTTACTATGAAGGCATACGCGATAACCAAGGCGAAACCACCCGAGCCACCGTTCCATCCGATCCGGAACGTACCGGGAACTTTGCGGATCAGTGCCCGCTGAACAGTGGAACCTTCAACTCGCAGGGACTCTGTATTGATAATTCGACAGGTCAAATCAGCCAGAACGGCCAACTCTTTAATGAATTCACAGGCCAACCCATACCGAACAACCAACTGCCCTTCATCAACCCCATCTCGCAAAATCTTTTGCCTTTCTATCCGCGTGCGAACGACGGCGCCTTCACCTTCCTTGGTACGCAGACCTTCGTGAGCAATACCGATCAGTTCGGCGTCCGTCTGGACCATCTTCTTACCTCTCGCGATGCCCTTAATTTCCGCTACAGCTACGGCCAGAGTAGCCAGACCGACCCACTGTCGAGCCAGGGTGCGAACGTCCCTGGTTTCCCGGTCGGTGAAAACCAACGGCCGCAGAATTTTGTAGCGCAGGAAACGCACACCTTTTCTCCGACGCTTGTCGGTCAGTTCCGTTTTTCGTTTTTGCGTAATAAGCTGCTTCTCGATGAGCACCTGAACGGAACGACTCCGGCCAGCTTGGGGTTCACCTACGAGCCGACTCTTGAATCTGCGATCGGTCCGCCCTTTATTCAAGTGGGTGGCTACGCGTCCATTGGTGACCCCATTACCGGACCGCGCAACACCTATCAGAACTCCTTTGATTACACAGGGTCCGTAACCTGGGTGAAGGGCCGCCACCAGATGAAATTCGGGGGCGGTTATCAGTATGACCAGATCAATGTTCTCCAGGGGATCGCCACCAACGGTTTCTTCGTGTTCTCAACTTTCCCGGTAAATAATTCCTTTGCCAGCTTCCTGTTCGGCCAGCCGGTTTTCTTTCTGCAGGGCGGCGGAAACTTCTCGCGTAATCTGACCGGCCAAGCGTTCAATCTTTTCGCACAGGACACATGGAAAGTCACGCCCCGAGTGACGATCAATTACGGCCTGCGTTATGAGGTTCCTTCTCCTTATACCGAGAAGCATAACCTTCAGAATTTGTGGATTCCCGGTCGGCAATCAACTGTATTTCCAACCGCTCCGACCGGTTTACTCTATCCAGGCGATAAAGGTGTTCCTCGCGGCTTGATCCCCACCGAACGCGATGCGTTTGCCCCGCGTCTCGGTGTTGCCTGGGATGTCACCGGGCAGGGTCGAACTCTTGTGACCGCCGCGTATGGAATTTTCTACGATCCCTATTATACCGGGCAGGGTGGCCCGATTCAGGATCCAATCAGCGCACCCCCATATCTTCAAACACCGCAGATCAGCACACCCAATTTCGCCGATCCCTACAACGGCCAGAACCCATTTAATGGCGGTTTCGCCCAGCCGATGACTCTTCTCGTACTCAATCCGAGTCTTCGCCTTCCGTACGCGCAAGACTGGAATTTGAATATCGAGCAGGCTCTCAGCAATAACTGGTTGCTTCAGGTGGGCTACATCGGCACGAAGGGTACCAAACTTCCGCGCTTTATCGAGGGCAACCCGGCCGTCTATGTTCCTGGTGAAGTGGATGGCCAACCCATCTCTAACCAGAACAACGCTGACCAGCGCAGGTTGTATTCTGGCTGTAACCTCGATCCGGCCTCACCCCCATGCACCTTCTCTTCAGTCGGTGAAATTGCGGGGATTGCCGATTCGAATTACAACGCCTTACAGATCAGCTTGCGGAAGCGTTTCAGCGAAAACTTTTCCATGCTGGCGTCTTATACATTTTCAAAAACGCTGGATGACGCCTCTACCTTCAATATCACTGGCTCCGCTTCGCAGAGCGTTGCAGGCGAAAACGATCTCGCACAGAATCCGTTTGACGTAAAAGCGGAATACGGAAGGTCGATGTTCGACGCCCGTCACCGTTTTGTCGTCAGCTACCAATGGAACCTTCCATGGTTCAATCACCCACAAAACTGGTACGGGCACATTCTGGGCAATTGGCAAGTCAACGGCATTACCACGATCATGAGCAACACCCCGTTCACCGATTTACGATTCCAGCAATCCTTCGCTCCAGGGAAGTGCCCCCGAGATTTCCGGTTTCTTCAGCAGTCGCCCGAATCTAGTCGGGAATCCGAATGGCGGTTCGTGCATTGAAAATGGGGTGTCGATACCCGTGCATACTGCCAACTGCTGGTTCAATACGGCCGCGTTTCAACAAGCACAGACCGGCACCTTCGGCAACGTAGGACGTAACACCCTCAACGGGCCCGCGCTGCAGCAATGGGACTTTTCCGCGCTGAAGATGATCCCGATTCATGAAAACCTGAATCTGCAATTTCGTGCCGAGTTCTTCAATATCTTTAACAACGTGAACTTCGTGCTCCCTAATAATGACATCAGTTCGCCAAACTTCGGCCAGATTACAGCTGCCCAACCCGGACGCATCATTCAACTGGCGCTTAAACTCATGTTCTAGGAGGCGGATCGAAGGCCGCCGGGAAGCAGAGTACGGTACGCCGCACTCTGGCTTTCTTGGGTAGGTCTACCTTAGTTGTAGTACTTAAGTACTTTTTCCTCGCCACTTTTTTTTGAACCCCCAGTCCTATTGTTCTCTGTCCCGAGCACGGATACACTCGCTCTTTCAAATAGGGAGGTTTCCTGTGACCGGCTCAGAACGCCGCACGACCCAACGGTTTACCATGCGATTGCCCCTCACTGTCCGTTGGACAACTGGCGCGGCCGTTGGCGAAACAACCACCGAATCTCGTGATGTCAGCTCTCGGGGCGTCTATTTCTTCCTCTCGAAGGACGTGAAAGAGGGCTCTGCGGTCGAGATCTTGCTCACCCTGCCGAACGAGATCACTCTCGCCGGCCCCGTTCGTGTCCGGTGCCTGGGGCGCGTACAGCGCACCGAAGCACGCGAAGAAGGCGCTGTCGGAGTCGTTGCAGCCATCGAACGATATGAGTTTTTGCGAGCAGTGGAAGAGGCGTAATTCTCGTCGCTGCCTGTTGATGACGATTTTCTGTACGAGTTCCTTGCTCGCTCACTGCGGAGGCGGGCGGGAATGACAGCCGGGGTGCCTCGGCCCCTCAGCGGAGCCCCCGGCTGATTTTTACCCCTCTCGACCTCACCTGACGGCACGCATCCGTTCTCCTGCTTCGCCAGTACCCGCGCTCGTGACTACCAGGCTGCCCCTGTCCTTCGGGTCAGGCGATTTCCACATGCTCTTTACGCCATCATCGTTACAGCCCCGCCCGGGTAAATCAACAATCCTCCGAGTTGAGGATAAGGACGAAACCATGCCGGACTGGCCGGCAAACCTCCCTAATTTCACAGAACCGAACTCCACTCAGAAGCTGGTGGAGCGATTTGCCTCGGACGAAGAGCTGGCCGAATTTGGCACGGTTCCACCCGATCCTGAAATCGAGTCGCAAATTATCGCGCTTCTCGAGGTACAAATGCAGGAAGCACCGGCGGAGCCCGAAACGCCGGCGCCCACAGTCCATTTTCCATCTCCGGTCACATCCGAACATAAGGCCGAGAGTGCTCCCGAAGCAGCCCGTTCGGAATTGCCCGAATCTCGAGCGATCCCATCACCTGCATTAGCTTCTTTCCTCGCGCAGCAGATGGATCTGCCCTCGGCTGACAACGACGGCGATGGTACGGAACGCCTGTCGAAGCCCGCAATCCTGCCGGACGAACCTGCCGGCCCGGAAGGTTTGGCTTGCGTTGAGGAGCCTCGCGAGGATGCATGGCCTCCGGATGTTCTGGAATTTGCAGAGATCCTGGATCAGCACAGATTGTGGCTGGATTCGAAGGAAGCGGCCGGTACCCGCGGCGACCTGAGTGGCATGAATCTCGCCAGACGAGATTTGACCGCGGTCAATTTGCAGGGCGCGCAACTGAATAAGACAATCTTGCGCGGCGCGGATTTGTCTATGGCGAATCTGCGTGGAGCGAACCTGGTCGAAGCAGACCTGCGCGAAGCAAACCTTCTGGGCGCGGAGTTTTCCGGCGCCAATTTGATGGGTGCAAATCTGTACGGTGCGGAGGGACTCTGGGCGGGCCGACTCGGAGGCACGAATCTGTTTGACGCCACGCTGCCAGAAGCCGTGGCGGCTCACGATGGCGGGAAAACCATCGGACAATCAACTCAATCTGCTCGACGTTTCTATCTCATTGTCATATTCCTTTGCGCTGCTGCAGCCGGACTGGTTGCGCTGACGACCGATGTCCGCCTGCTCCTTGACCAAGCCGCGGTGCCCAGTTCACACATTCCCAATTTTTTGCCGCTGCAGGGCTTTTATCTGGGAGCTCCGCTGCTGCTCACCATTCTGTACTTCCGTTTGCAATTCCTGTTGCTCCGTTTGTGGGGGAGTATCGGGGCATTGCCCGCCATTTTTCCTGACGGCCAAACTCCGGAAAAAGACGGTTCGTGGTATTTGATGGGGCCGATACGTCCGCATCTGCTCTGGTCGCGCGAACCGCGGTCGCCGTTGGCTTTGGTCGAGAGCAGCATGGCAAAATTGCTGGCGTACTGGGCGGTTCCGGTCACGATTTGTCTTTTCTGGTTACGCTATCTGGTGATGCAGGACTATCGCGGTACTCTGCTTCAGCTGTTCCTGTTCACATTGGTTACGGCAGCAGCATGTGCTTTGCCTCGCGTCGTTGCCCGCGTGCTTCGTCCCGGTGACTGGGTCGATGAATCCACGAAGAATTTCATGCGCGACGTTTTGTCCACACTCCGGATTCCCGCCGTCGTCGGTTTGGCCTTGTTTCTCTTATCGCTCGGCGTCATTCACGGTTTGCCCGCTGATCAAACAGTTCGACCCGAGATTGGTCGCACCAATCCTCGACGATGGGCGTCCACTGTGTTCCAGTCCGTTGGCTATCGCCCGTACGCAGATATTACGGAAGAGAGCATTTCTTCTTCGCCTGCCAAAGAGTTTGCTGCGGAAGTTCCGCGAGGGGAAGATGCGTCCGGGCCCCGGCTAAATGGAATGAATTTGAGGTATGCCCGCGGCTACCGCGCGGCTTTCGCTAATGCGAGGATGTGGCGTGCGAATCTTGAGGGGGCGCGTTTATCGGAAGCCGATTTTCGCGGCGTGAACTTGCGGGAAGGAGTACTTCGTTCGGCTCAACTCGATCGTCTGCTGGCGGCGAAATCCAACCTCGTTTCGATCGATGGCGAGTGGGCAAACCTCTCGGGTGCAGATTTCCGCAGCGCTGATCTTTCATTCGCCAACCTTGAAGGCGCTACGCTCACCACGGCGAACTTCACCCGAGCCACTCTTTATGCCGTGAATCTCCGGCGAGCCAACCTGCTTCGTGCCGATCTGTCGCACGCCGACGTGCGCGATGCCAAAATGGAGGAAGCATACCTGTCGCTCGCCATGCTGGAGCAAGCCGACCTTTCCGCGGCCAAGTTGCAGGGCGCGAATCTTACCGGGGCGCAAATAAAAGGCACAATTTTACTCGAAGCTGACTTGTCTCGCGCGGATCTGCGGGGAGCCATTTTGACGGGAGCGATTCTTCGTCAGGTGAAACTAGACGACGCACGGATCGATGGCGCCGACCTTCGTGGCGCACTAGGCCTTGAAGCCTGGCAAATCTGCACCACCAAAGGGTGGCAGAGCGCAATGCTGGACGCAGACACCCAATCGGCTGCGACCTCACTCTGCGGGCCAGCCAGAACCGATACCACTCCCGCGCCGGCAATTGAGACCGCTCCGGGCGTTGCCACTCCCGGAAAGGCTCCCTCTCCACGGCCTTAAATCGCGAATCGCGTAATCGCCACGACAAGTCACAACCCCCTGTCGGCGGCTGACCGTCTTGAACGTTAAGTCCCGGTTAGAACTGATTGGACGGTACGGCAGGCGGGCTTTTGGGTGTACCATACCGCCGTCTTGAACGTTCGCGGAGCCAAGGCGATGAACAATATCGAGGTTGTGAAGGCCTTCATGAACGCTATTAACGCGCACGACGTCGACACGTTGTCGAAACTGATGACCGAAAATCATGTTTTCAACGATTCTCTCGGCAACTCCGTGACTGGTCGTGACAAGATGAATGCGGGATGGAAGGATTATTTTGTGTTTTGCCCGGATTATTGGGTGTCGCACGAGGAGTTTCTGGAAAGAGATCGACTGGTGGCGGTATTTGGCTCGGCGGGTGGCACGGTTGCTGCGGGAGGTACACTTCCGATTGAAAATAAGTGGCGAGTTGCAGCGGCGTGGCTGGCCGAGGTGGAAGACGGGCAGGTCAACGCGTGGCGTGTTTACGCGGATAACAAACGTGTGCATGAAATTTTGGGCCGACGCAAACTTTAGGCCAGTGACAAATCACGAGAGCTACAATCGCGGCGCTCAGAGAGAACTACGCTGGAACGAGAAGGGGTCCTTACAGCTTCATCCAGTGGTAATCCTGCCAGGGCAGAATCAGATCAGAGGGTCAGTAAATGCTTAAAAGGCATGACCTGCTTACGGGGGTGGGGTATGCTGAATCACTTTGAACTCTGGAAGAGCCATCCGTTTTTGCCGAGTAGTAGCGCTGCTTTCTGCCCTTTGCGTGGCGCCTGTTGCCCACGCGCAACAGACTGTCTTTGATGTGCCAAGCGCCGATGTACTGGATAAAGACAAGGTCTACGGCGAACTGGATGGAACGGTTCACCTGGGGGCTCCAGGTGCTACATTTACTCCTCGCGTCGTCGTTGGAATCGGCCACAGTATCGAAATGGGCGTCAATTTAAATGGACTGAGCGCCCCGGAAGTCGGCGAGTTAGTCGTGTCGCCAACGGTCAAATGGCGCATCTGGAAGGCAAAGTCTTCCGGATGGGCATTCCTGGTTGGAGACGATGTCTTTCTGCCGATTTATCAGCGGAGCTACAACGTGGGCAACTATGCGTATGCTTTTTTTTCAAAGGAATGGAAACACGGGACGAGAATTGGGCTTGGCGGGTATGACTTCACGAAGAATGTGGTGTCTGCGGGGAATCGTGCTGGTGGGCAATTCACGATTGAACAGGTGATAAACGCGCGATTGACACTGGCATCGGAGTGGTACACAGGAAATTCATCGGTGGGATATGTGAATACGGGCGCGGTGATCAAATTAACGAAAAAATGGACTCTATATACGGCATATCAATTGGGTAACTCGGGGCTGACTACGGGCAATCATCAATTCCTGTGGGAGTTTGGATACAACTTTAACTAGTATTACGAGGTGCAGTTGAGAAGCCATCGGTGGCGAATCGAATTCAGAATTCTGACAGTATTGGCGACAAGTACGGTCGTGATCACTGCACTTGCCGCGGCCAGGGCGGGACTAGGCCAGGATGATCGCAAGCAACCGGAGGTATTGCTCATCGCTCCTCCGGACTGGGCGTACGCGGTGAATCCGCCAGTCGGCAAAAACGACAGCAGTGCCGGGCCCACTCGTCATTCTTTTCAGCATGTGCCAAACAGCGACGCGGCCTTTCGCATCGAGCAGACATCTGATCTATTTGCTGTCCCGGACTGGCATCCGGAGGGCCATCCAGCAATGCCGGACATTGTGGTTCACGGACGGAGACCTCAGATATTTGCGTGTGGCTATTGCCATCTGCCGAACGGACGTGGTCGGCCAGAAAACTCAGACCTGGCAGGACTGCCGGCAGCCTACATCGTCCAGCAAATGAGCGATTTCAAACATGGATTGCGAAAAACGTCAGTGCCGGGGTTTCTACCGGCCGTCAACATGGCCAAATATGAGCCACTGGCAACTGATGAGGAGATCGCCCAAGCGGCGGGTTATTTCGCCGAGATCAAACCAAAGCCGTGGATACACGTCGTTGAAACCGATAGCGTCCCAAAGACCCATGTGGCTGGGTGGATGCTAGTCATATCGCAGCCGAAGCAGGCGGAACCCATCGGCGAGCGAATTATTGAGACCCCGATGGATCTTGAGCGCACCGAGTTGCGGGACGACACGTCGGGGTTCATTGCCTACGTGCCAATAGGAAGCATTGCCAAAGGAAAGGCGCTGGCCACGACGGGTGGAGGGGGGAAAACTGTCCCTTGCTTTAGCTGTCACGGAAAGGATCTGCGCGGCTTGGCGAACGTGCCGAGACTCGCAGGCCGCTCGCCGAGCTACGTGGTGCGACAAATTGTCGACATGAAGGATGCTGTGCGGATCGGCGCGGGCGCAGAACTGATGAAGCCAGTAGTGGCGACTCTGGATTTGGAAGACATCCTCGCGCTTGCTGCGTATGTTGCCTCGTTAAATCCATGATGTAACAGCTAGGAGCTCGGCGTTTTCCATGGGCGCACACGGGGAATCCATCGCGGAACGTTCTTGCAGTAAAGCTCATATTCACCGTCAAACTTCTTTCGCAGCGTGGGTTCCTCGTAGAGTTGGACGAAAGCGGCCACTCCTGCGACGACAAACAGCGCCGCCAGGATGACCGGCAAATCCGCCCGGCCAAAAATAATCCAGAGGCTGAGCCATCCAGTCATAAATCCAACGTACATCGGGTTGCGAACGTAACGGTAATAACCGACGGCGACGAGCCGCTGCGGAGGAGCGATCGGTGCGGGCGTGCCGCGTCCGGTCCAGCCAAAGTCCCACACACAGCGGAGCGCAACGGCGAAGCCCAGAATCGAGGGAATCACGAATAACCAGTGCCACGATGCGGTTTCTGTCATGTCGACGCGAAAACCCAGCCACGATGGAAGAAGCCAGAACCAGAGGGAGAAAAAGGCAGCACCCACAAGGAGTGAAGCCGCTGCGGCCACCCAGTGCGAATCGTGCGTATCAGAAGAATGGAGTGTCCCTCCGGTATTCATATGCACCCCTTTCAAGCGGAGTATGGCCGTTTGATTTGGAAGCAGCAAGGAGGAATGAACCAGACCCTCCGACTATAGGATGGCCACGAAGATCAATACCGGGTGCTCACTTTGCGGGATTTGGACAAGTTCATCAGCAAATGCGAACTACCAGAGTAGCTTGATACCGAATTGAACCTGGCGCGCGGAAGTGGAGGTACTCGTAATCGCACCCGCGGTCCCGGAGATTCCCGTCTGATTTGCTGCAGTTGGGGGAGTGAAAACGATCAGGTTGGGCGTGTTGAAATTGGCGCGATTCAGCAGGTTAAAGATTTCAGCACGAAATTCAAGATTCAACCGCTCGGTTAACTTCGTATCTTTTAGAACCGAGAAATCCCACGTTACAAGGCCGGGGCCGATGAGTGTGTCCCTACCGAGATTGCCGTAAAAGCCGCTGGTCGAAGGTGGGGCGATGAAAGCAGCAGAATTGAACCACTGACTGGGCGTTCCTAGAATGACGGGGCCGACGAAGTCGGGATTAATGAAGGGACGGACGGGATTCCTGGTGTCGCCATTGTTCGACGGGTTATAGCTCAGCTGCGGAGTAAAAGGAAATCCGGATTGCGCGGTGAAAATGCTGGAGATCGACCAGCCGCTGATGGCGTTGTTTGCCCAGGGGCCGTATCCGTTGCCATACGCCTGACCATGTCCGAACGGCAAGCTGTACAGTACATTGATGACACCCAGATGTTTTACATTGAAGGTGGCAAGGCCCTTGTCGGTCGCGAGATCCAGGGGATTCGAAGCGAGGCCAGGAGCATTTCCGGCGGTAGTCTGGTTGAGAGAATCTCCGTCATCGAGCGATTTTGCAAACGTATAAATTCCGCGGAATGAGAGACCGTGGCTGAATCGACGACGAACGTCGACTTGAAGGGCGTTGTAGCTGCTTACGCCTTCGGAAAACCAGGTCCAGGTATTTGCGAGAGTCGGATTGGCACGGGGCGAACCCACAGGAATGTAGTAACTGCCAGAAGGAACCCGAGCTCCTGCCAGAGGAGAGCCGGCTGGAAAACCGATGGCGTATGGGACCGGAGGAGTAGCGTTCGGGTCCGCGGTCGGATAGACGGCGGGACACGGCGAGGCCGGGCAAATCGTCGGAACTGGTTCGTTGGCATCAATACCGATCAACTCGTGGTAACCGTGAGAACCAACATAACCAACGGTCACGGAAGTATTCGGAGAGAGTTCCCGTTCGACGCGCAGCGACCACGAAATTAAAGTAGGTGTATACATGTTCGGCTGAACCCCGCCCGGGACGAGCTTTGCAGTGGCCGGGACAGGAGCGCTCGGATCGATGGGAAATCTGGAGACGGCAAAATTGGGAACACTGTAGACAGGATTAAAAGGGGCGTTCTGATCGGCGCGATAACCGAGAGCGTCTTGTAGGTCGTTGTACATACCGAAGTTAGCGCGAATCACTGTTTTTTCGTCAACGGGACTCCAGGCAAATCCGAACCGGGGTTGGGGCAAGAACTTCGCATTATTTGTTGTGAAAAAATTAGTTCCGATGTGTGGGGCAGAGGAAATCACGCCATCGGCGAAAGTATAGTTCGCCGCGTGACCATGCGCTTCATTCCAGCCCGTAGAAAATTCGCTGCGAAAACCAAAAGAGAGCGTCAGCGTCGCATTCACGCGAAAAACGTCTTCGGCGTACACCGCGCTGAACAGCGAACGCCAATACATTTTGGTGGGAGCAGGATCGTATAGAAAGCTGCTAGCGGTTCCGGCGAGGAAGGTGGTGAGGCTGGCAAAGGTGGCCTGACCATATTGACTGAGGGCAATCACTTCGTTGGACTGAAATTGCTGAAACCAGGCACCGAAACTGAATTGATGGCGCCCATGAGTCAGAGAGACGCGATCTTCATAAGTAAACAGATTGCGGGCGATGGTCAGATTGCTGCCATTGTTGCTTCCCGCTAGTCCGATCGAAGCTTGAGGATTTGATGCGGCGCTTCCTCCGACGACTACCGCACCAACCGGAAGCCCGGTCAGAAATCCCGGAACCGTGGCAGCCGGCGTCCCGGGCGTAGGCTCTCCAGTGAAGAAATAACCGGCGCGGGAAAAACCAAAACGTGCAGTATTCAGGAGTGACGGAGTGAAAACGTGGGTTTCTTCCACGCTGAGGACCTGCTCGCGCAGGTTGAGAATGTCCGTGCTGTAGGGGTTCGCCGGAGTTGCAGTAACGTCACCGCCATCGTCGATGGTGTAGATTCCGGACAGAGTATCTTTCTGAGAAAATGTCTGATCAATGCGAACTGTTCCAAAATTTTCCTGGATGGTCTGAAGAGGACTGCTAAAGACTTCGGCGATGCCGTTGTAGTCCGGAGCATTCGCAGGAGGAGCGAGCCATAGATTGAGAAGCGGTTGGACACTGGGGACAGCAGCGGCGCGTGAAGCTAGGTCAGGCACGAATGCTGCGGATGTTTGGTTCAGGCTCTGCCGGAAGCCTTCGTAATTGAGGAAGAAATGGGTCTTGTCACCGACGATCGGACCACCAAAGGCGGCACCGAATTGATTGCGTTGAAAGGGAGGAGCGGAACCTTGATCGAAATAATTTGGCGCGTCGAGAACATTGTTGCGGACGAATTCGTAAGCGGATCCATGGATACTGTTGCTGCCCGACTGGGTGATGAGGATAACTTGTCCACCAGGGTGCTTGCCGAATTCCGCGCCATAGGAGTCGCGTAGTACGTTAAATTCGCGAACAGCTTCGACACCCAGCAACTCCCCGCTTGCCCCTCCGGGGGTCATATTGTTTTCGGCCGCCCCTGTGAATTCAACGCCATTCAGGAGGAAAATATTTTGCTGCGGGCGGTTGCCTGAGACGGAGAAATTGTTGCCCGTGCTGGAGTTGGAGATGCCCGTGCCGCCAGTCTTTTGCGATGTGAAATTGACGATGCCTGGATTGAGAGGAAGGAGAAGATCGTAGCTGCGACCGTTCAGCGGAAGATCCTTGATGAGTTTTTCATCCACGACACCGCTGATATCGCTGGTACCGGTGTTGACGATAGGTGCATCGTCGACAACGGTTACCTTCGATTGGACAGTACCAACCGGAAGCAGAAGATTGATCATGGCTTCCTGGTTAACAACGAGATTTATCCCGGATCGAGTGACATCCTGAAAGCCGGACTTCGTGGCCTTGATTTCGTACCGGCCGACCGGCAGGGCAAGGATGAGATAGCTGCCGTTTTCGTTAGAAGTGGTAACGCGCGTTGCGCCGGTTTCAAGATCCAGGGCGGTGACCTCGGCGGCAGGAACGGCAGCGCCGGAGGCGTCGGTAATGATGCCCCTGATGCTGCCAGTCACCTGGGCACTTGCCGGGAGACAGCCGACCAGTGAAAGCATTGCGAGAAAAAGGCAGTTTTGAAATCCGCGTGAACGCAAAATCAGCAGCGCAGTCCATCTGCAGAGAGCGGTCATACAAAGTCCCTCCAAAGGAAGTCAACGTTCGGCCCGACGTTGATTGCAACGACTCTCTTCGCAAGACAATAATACAGTTTAATACGATACATATCGTTATTTGAAGATGTATAAATGCTAATTAGAGGTACATCCATATCCATAGATATAGGAATTCGTCTAGATCAACAGGCAGACGGAACTGACTGGGCTTAGATCCGTGATACGTTAAAGACGAGGTGGCTAAAATGACTCTCTCGGCGCGCAATCGATTAAGGGGGAAGGTAATTGAAATTCAGCTTGGCGGAGTGATGGCCCATGTCGTTGTACGGGTTGGAAAGAATCAGGTGGAGAGCGTGATCACGAAACGAAGCGTGGATGAGATGAGGTTAAAGGTAGGGGACGCGGTGTCTGCGGTTATTAAGTCAACCGAAGTAATGCTGGAAAAGTAGAGATCGATCTTTGTTGAGTTTGTTGTAGATGCGCTTTTCCGGTAAACTTCCCGGCCATGCGCTATTTTTTTGCCCGACTGTGGTGTTCCACGCTGAACGTATGCAATGGTTTTCCGCGTTTTAACAGGGACAACGACATCGTTGACCACTTACCGACGCTGGCGTTTGAATGCAAGGCGGCTACCCCGAAATTAATCGTGGAACTTGGAACGCGTGGTGGCGTAAGCACCCAGACTCTGATTGGCTGTGCACGGGAGAATGATGCCGTCATGGTGAGTGTGGATGTTGATGATTGCTCTCACGTTGCGAGCGATGCGAAATGGTCGTTTGTACGTTCGGATGATCTCGAGTTTGCGAAAAAATTCCCGGAGTGGTGCAAGTCGAAGGGAATTGATTCGAAGATCGATTTTCTTTTCATCGATACAAGTCATGAATACGAACATACGGTGGCGGAGATAGCCGTTTGGTTCCCACTATTATCGCAGAAATGCAGGGTAGCATTTCACGATACGAATTTGTGTTGGGTCTACCGGATGAGAAGCGGAAGGCGGGTGGCAAGAGAGAGTGTATACCGGGCTGTGATCCGGGCGATCGAAGAATATCTTGGGATCAAGATCAACGAGCATCAGGCGGCCGTACTTTATCACGGTGGTTGGAGAATTTCGCATGATCCGTACTGCAGCGGGATGACCGTGCTCGAGAGAGGTTGAGAAGCAGCAGTTGGGCCGCAAAAGTTCGGAAGAAATCCCTGCCACTGGTATCGAAATCTCTCGGATCGCTCCAGATCACAAATTGAAGCGTGATTTCTAAGGGGCCGAAGACACCAGAACGAGATCGCGAGAAGACGAGCCGACGCGGACTCGGCGGTCTGCCGATCGGATCCAGCGATTTTCGGTGGTTGACCAGTATTCCAGGCTGCGCGGCGGGATGTGCAACGTGACGTCTTTCGATTCCCCAGGTTGTAAGTTGATGCGATCGAAAGCGGCGAGAGTGCGGGTGGCGAATTGCACGCCAGCTAGCTGCTGCGTCGGGGCGTCGAGATAGGCCTGCGGGACTTCTTCGCCGGAGACGGAGCCGGAGTTTGTTATGTGAACGGAGACATCAATTCCGCCGTCAGAGATGTTCGCCGTCTTCAGCCCGGAATAGGTGAATGTGGTGTAGGAGAGACCGAAGCCAAATGGGAAGAGCGGATCGATTTTTTGTTTGTCGAACCAGCGGTATCCGATGTCGAGGCCTTCGGAATAGGTGGTTTTGCCGTCGACGCCCGCAGCCGAACGTTCCGGATGTGCAGGATCGGTAGCAGGGTAGTCTTGAAGACGCCTGGCCCAAGTGAAGGGAAGGCGACCTGCGGGGTTTGCTTTCCCCAGAAGGACATTGGCTGTGGCCCAAGCACCTTCATCTCCCGGCCACCACATCTGGAGAACGGCTTTTACCTTCCCAAGCCAGGGCATGGCGACGGGCTGGCTGACGTTCAGGACGACGATCGTGTTTGGATTCACCGCCGTGATTTCTTCAACGAGTCTGTCCTGCTCGCCGGGCAGAGCGAATTCGGGCCTGCCGCGAGTCCAAAGAAACACTACGGCAGTGTGCGCAGCTTTTGCCGCGTCAAGGGCGGCTTGATGGCTACGACGACGCATTTCAGGTGTGGCCCAGTTCAATCGAATCTGTTCCGGGGTATTTGAAGTGTCGCCGCTGGCTTGAACGGTGATCTCGTGGTGACCAGCCGCGAGATGAGCGATTCGTCGAACGTTATCAAGACCGTCAGTGGTCGGGATGGCGTTGTCCTGGGTGGCGTATTGAATGTCGCCATGGACGGCGCCCCGAGTCGCACCCGTTTTGCCGATTTCCTTGCCGTCAATTGAAAGTCTCGCTCGCGCACCAAGGGCCTGTAGATAAATCCAATACTCTCCCGCGCCTGGAACCGTGAGAGTGCCCTTCCAGGTAAACTCGCCGTTCGCAGGAAGGGGCTTCTGGTTCGAATGAGTGAAATTGAGCTGCGCGTCGATCGAACTCTTCCCGCGGGCGTCGGTGCGGAGCAACCCTGGTTTCCCATCGTGCGAGAGAAAAGATGCATCAACGGGGACGCCGGTCATGTCGTCGTCGACCGCGAAAGTGATGTGCGAATCAGGCGCCAATTTTTTCAGAGCCTCAAGGGGACCGGCCTGGCGTTCTACGATACCCGGTGAACGTTCGCCGAATGTGCCGATGGCGGCGATTTGTCCGGCAGTCGGGCCGATCAAAGCGAGGGAGCGAAGATCGGACGATTTTAGCGGGAGAGCGTGCTCATTTTTCAGGAGAACCGCCGCGTCTTCGGCAGTCTTGCGGATGACCGCAGCGTTTGATTCGATGTCCTGCGCAGTGACAGTGTGTTTTTGTTTGCCATCGAGATAACCGAATCGAGCCAATTCATATAGAACGCGACGAGCAGCGGCAGAGATCGTGGCTTCCGTGATCGCTCCATCTTTCAGAGCGGACCAGACCGTCGTTCCATCGGAATCGTGAGGAAATTCGGCCAGCGCGCCGCCCTCTGTCTGCGGTTCTTCCGGAACCAATCCACCAAGCAAACCAGCGACAAAGGCCATGTCAGGCGCGGGTCGCGGGGCATTGTTCGGAGGAGTTGACAAGAAAAAGGTGTTGATCAATGCGGCGAACGGACTATCGCTCGAAACGATGCCGGGCATCTCCATGTCGAGCCCCTGATTGATAAAGAGCGCGCTGTGAACGCCACCCCAGTCAGAGGTGACAAATCCTTTGAAGCCCATTTCACCCTTCAGAATCCGTTGCAGCGTGTCGGCATTCCCACAGGCGAAAGGACCGTTGATGTGATTGTAGGAGCACATTACGGACGATACGCCCGCTTTTACTGCTTCAGCGAATGGTGCCGCGTAAACTTCATGCAGGGTTTGCTGGTCGACAAAGATGTTGTACGAATTTGAATCGTAGCCAATGAAATGCTTCACCTGAGCCATGACACCTTGCGCCTGCGCGCCGCGAATTTCTGCTGAGCCCATGAGGCCAGCGAGCAACGGGTCTTCGCCGAACGTGTTGTAGCCACGGTTAAACGTGATGTCGCGATCGATGTTTACGAACGGCTGAAGAACGACATCGATGCCGAGAGAACGGGCTTCGCGGCCGATGACGACTCCATTTGCTTCGGCGTCTTTCACGCTGAAGGTGGCCGCTACGCCCATTGTGGCGGTTTCGGCTTGTGATGGAACGCGGGTGAGAAGGCCTGGAGGGCCATCAGCGAAACGGAGGGAAGGGATATTGAGCCGCGGAACACCAGGCAGGTAGCCGGCTTGGCCCTGATAGACGGAGGCGTCCTCGATTCCGCCGCGGATCAGATTCATCTTTTCCTCAAGCGTCAACTGCCCGAGGAGCTTGTCGATGCGTGCTTCATCAGCAGTGTCCGGCGGCACGGACTGCGCAGGTAAACGGAAACCACAGACCCCGAAAAGGATAAGAGTGCCAAGGAATGTTCTTAGAATTCGCGACATGATGTCCCCGTCCATGAAGAAAAACCGATGCTGGAAGCTTACAACAAAAAAGGGGGAGGGTTTTGAAGTTCGGAAAATAGACGATGAACTAACCAGAAGACAGCGGGAATGCAACGAGCGTGTTGATCTCAGTTCGTCGAGAGAAGCGGTCTGTTAGAGGGTCATCGGAGGCAAGTCAACGAGTATGTCCGACAAATTCCCCGTTCGCAGAAAACGGCAAGCTGGCGTAGAGAGAATGAAGGGTGGATAATGGCGCAGGATAGTGGCAGGCTCGAAACGCGAAGAGCAGGTTAGCGATGATTGTGCGGCAACAGGACGACCCTCTCGTAATGATCCGGCAAACGGACCATGCATATTTGACGGGATTTTTTGCGCGCGAGTTGGGTAATGAGGCATTTCAGAAGCCGGAGCCGTTCGATTCATTCTGTCTGGCAGCGGCGGAGCATGATAACGGCTGGCAAGAATGGGATCTTGCGCCAGGAATTGATCCGAAGACATTTGCGGCCTATTCCTACATGACGATTCCCACCGAAGAACATATCGCACTGTACCAGCATGGGATTGAACGTGTGGTGAAGGCGGATTTGTATGCGGGACTTCTCGTGGCAGGCCATGCGGCGGGACTGTACGACCGTGCGCGTGCGACGATGCCGGGATATTCTGCTAAGTACGTGAAAAGTCAAGAACAACACCTTGCGAACGATTTTGTGCAAAGGCTGAGGTTGCAGCAATTGCGATTGAAAGTGGACCTGCGCAGCGATCCCGCTAAAAAGCCGTATACCGATGAGAAACTAATCAAGATGAATCAGCAAAGAATGGATGCGCTCGATCGTTTGTCATTGTATTTCTGCATGGGAGGCGACAACGACATCGTAATTGAAGGTGTGCCTGTGGATGATCAGGGAGAGGAAGTCGACTGGGAATTGCGATCGATCGGTCCAGAAGAGTACGCACTGGCTCCGTATCCATTTCGGAGGGATCCCCTGGAGTTTGCGATCTTGGCGAGACGAGTGCCAAAGGCGAGATATACGGATGATGCGGAGTTGCAAAAGGCTCTGGCGGCGGCTCCGTTTTTTAATTTGAAATTTACGTTGCGGTCTGGGGCTGCAAGCGAAACGTCCTATGCGACCGGGACATAAACACGAAATGATGACCCAAAAACCCCAAAGCAATTCGGACCTAAACAGAGCAGCGAGGCTTGTGATCGGCGATAAACGTCAGATGCCCCCGGCGCCCCTAACTGAGTTACTTTAAGCTGTGGGACCCGCGGTCCCGGGAATGACGAAGTTTTCAGCGGCCGCTGGAGCGGTTGGGTAAATCTCAACGAGTTTATCCACCTTGGTCATCTTCAAAGTGCCTTCAAGCATTCCCTTTACCCCTGCAAGCCGCAAAGACCCGCCAGCTTTTTTTAGTTCGCTGTGCGAGCGGACCAGAGATCCAATCGCCGAGCTATCGATGTGCGAGATATGCGTGAAATCGAAGATAACGCGATAGACCTTGTCAGCGATGAGCGTTGCTGTTTCCTGCTCAAGACGACGGCAATCCGTGCCGGCATGGATACTACCCTTCATTTCTATGACCGTGATGCCGGGCTTGATCTGATGCTTTGACAGGTGGAGAATCATACGTCCCCTTCATAAGGAAACTGGCGGATCAGGCGAACACAGTCGCCCAGCGCTCCGTATAGATTGCTACCCCAGCCACAGGGAGTGAATGCAGCAGTTTTCTGATTTAAGGCTCTGTCGGCTTCGGCGAAGAATTTAACGTGCTGTCCCGGTGGAGGAGTAGCGAATTCCTTGACGGTAATGACGAACGGAATTTCCGCTCCGCCCTGGCGTTTTAGAATCGAGAAATGGCGAAGCTGTGCAAGTTGCTCCGCCGGGTTTTCTTGAACATACATCCAGTCGCTCATGAGTTGACACCCGTTCTTCGCGCAGAACCCCGTAAAACGGCGAGAATAATGTATGGCGAATGTTAGGCTAGCAGGGCTTTCAAGTCAACGCGCGGTCCCCACGCTCAGAACGCGCATTTGAAGCGTGTATGCGAGTGGACCATTTATACTTGACTTTCACCGTCAAGACGCTCATCTTTTAGAGCTTTGCTCTACCTTGCGGTTGAGCCAGTAGTGAGGAGAAGCAAAAAGACTGCCTATGACTAAAGTCAGACTGTGCTTTCACGATCGCTGTTTCGATGGAACTGCTTCCGCTGCACTGTTTTATCGTTTTTACAAAGAAATGCATGATCCCAAAGCCGAATTTCTCTTCAGTGGGATGACACACAAGGCCAAGCATCCGTGGGAAGAAGGCCTCTTTGACGGTGACGAAAACGTGATCGTCGATTTTAAATATTCGAACAATCCGAAGGTTACCTGGTGGTTCGACCATCACCAGAGCGCGTTTCTGACGCCTGCAGATGCAGAATATTTCAAGAGATTTCCAGGCAAGCAGATGTTTTATGACCCGACGTATAAGTCATGCACAAAATTAATTGCAACGGTGACGAAGGAAAAGTTTGGGTGGGATACAGAACCTGTGAGAG
This sequence comes from uncultured Acidobacteriota bacterium, assembly GCA_963831545.1. Classification (GTDB taxonomy): domain Bacteria; phylum Acidobacteriota; class Terriglobia; order Acidiferrales; family UBA7541; genus Acidiferrum. The sequence goes on along the minus strand of CAWHQX010000013.1, from coordinate 16,452 downwards.
ATCTCATACACTGGGGCGACATTATCGACGGGGCGCAATTCCCAAACGCACAAGCGGCGACTGACTTGGCTGAGCCGGCGACACAACTGGCGCTGGTGATCGAGGCGGCTCCTGAAGATGGGATACCGGCGAAGTTAATACCTGATTTGGCGTATAAATCGCTTGCCGATATGGTGAAATTGCCCATTGTGACAAAGCATCTGGGCCCACTCTTGGAGAGGCACCGGAAGTCGATCGAAATTTTAAAGCAGCGGATTGATGCGAGGGATGGTGTAATTTTCTTCGATGTGAGCGACCTTGATTTGGAAGGCTACAACAAATTTGTTCCTTATTTATTGCATCCGGAATGCGTGTATTCCGTGAGTGTGAGCGCTTCGGCGGTGCGGGCGAAAGTCTCGCTGGGGACTAATCCCTGGAACCAGGCCACCGCGGATCAGAATTTGGCTTCTCTAGCGGAAAAATATGGCGGAGGCGGACATCCAAGAGTGTCGGCGATTTCATTCGAACCGAGCGATTTGGAGAAGGCCCGACAGGTGGCAAAGGAGCTAGCCACCGTTCTGCGAACGAGCTCCAAGGCATAAGCGCCATTATTTTAGGCGGCGAAAGCTGGTTTCGTACATCGATCAGCCGGTGGAATACACTTTTTCCTCACCGAGAACGGTCGACAAGAAATTGATATCAATGTAAAATAGAAAATTGTGGTCAGTGGTCCGGTAGCTCAATGGTAGAGCAGCTGACTCTTAATCAGCGGGTTGCAGGTTCGAGTCCTGCCCGGATCACCACTCCTTCCGCTTTGTTCTTTCTTTTCAACTAACTAACTCCCGTTGTTCCTCAATGTTCTTCCCTTGCGGGGGAATAGAAGGGAACAATAAGACCGCAACGTTGGCTACCGCCCGTCTTTTCGACTCTGGTACAGAATGAGTGTAGACTCTGACGTCGTTTCCATGTCCGACTGTCCAAGGATGTCCTGAACGGCCCGTATGGTCGCGCCTGACTCGCTAAGCCAAGTAGCATGGGTATGACGCAGCACGTGCCAGCCTATTGGTCGTAACCCCAAGCGTACACACGATGGGCGGAGAACGCGATGCGCTAGGTTCTTCGGACTCATTGGCGTATTTGGCTTACTGACGAAGATAAGAGCATTCCCACTGGTTCCGGAGGAATTTGCCCGGTGTGCCAGCAGAGCTTCACGCAGAGGCTCGCTTAAAGGTACTTCTCTAACGCTACTCCGCGTCTCTGGCTGCCAAAGCCGATTTCGTCCGAGTATGTTTCTTTGACTTGTAATGCGCCTCGGACGAAATCCACTCTGTTCCAACGTAACGCGGCGATCTCACCAATCTTGAGCCCGGTCAGGACTGCAACCAAAACTACTGTCCGGCAAGGTTCAGGAAGGGACTCGATGAGCCGTAGTGCATCGCGTGGTTCAAGGAATACACGAGCTCCTTTTTCGGAACGCGTTCCCCGATATGAAGCCCGCGCGCGGCATTCTCCTCAAGATAATTCCACTCGACGGCCTGTTGAAGGAGTTTGCTGAGGGTTGTGCGAACGCCATGCAGTGTCGAAGAGGAATAGCCTTGCTGTTTCTTCCCGACAATAAAGGCCTGCAAGGCTTCACGATCGAGGTCTCGCAAGCGCATGGGGCCAAAGGTTGGCAGCAAGTACTTGTGGAGTTGGAAACGGTAGTATCGAGCGGTGGACGGTTTGATCGTTGCGAAAGCCAGGGGTTCCCACTTCTCAATCGCAAACTGCTCGAAGGTAATTGTTGCAAGTGGGCGCTTCTGGCTCTGATTTCTTGAACGAAGACAATTTGCCAAGAGACCGCGGGCCTCGCTCTTAGAGATTTTGCTCACGGGCCCGAGTACCTTTGAGCGAAGTACTTTGCTCAAGGTATTGTCCGGCTGTAGCATAGTCTCGCGCCAACGTGCGACCCACATCTTTAACCGTTTGGCATGCGTGCCATAACGCCGCCAAGAGAGCAGGAATCGAGAAGAGTGTCCATCCGCACACGCTCCGGCACTGCTTTGCCACGCATCTGCTCGAGGCGGGTGCCGATCTGCGAACGATTCAGATTCTGTTGGGCCATAACGATCTGAAAGAGACCGCCCGTTATCTGCATCTCTCCCAACGTCACCTGCATACGGCTTTGAGCCCGTTGGATTCACTGCCGATCGAAAGCCGTTCACCACAGGAACCGTAGATGGCCCGGCCACCACTCGAGGTGGCCGATCTCGTCCGCGCCGCGGGAGATGTATTCGTCGAACGAAATCGTCATTGGCTCCGTTGGAAGCACGTCAAAGTGCTGCGAGCCATTGCACGATGTCGTACCGCCGCACTCGGCGGTCATCTCGATGCGTGCACCCGTTGCGGACATCGTGCCTCCATCTCGTACAACAGCTGCCGTGATCGTCATTGCCCGAAGTGTCAGATCGCTGCTCGGGACCGCTGGATCGCTGCGCGCGAACGTGAACTCCTGCCGACCCGCTACCTGCACGTGGTCTTCACACTGCCGCACCGATTAGCTCCACTGGTTCTGCAGAACAAAAAAGTCCTCTACGATCTCCTGTTCCGCACCAGTGCAGAAACTCTGTTCGAAGTGGCGCGCAACCCGAATCGTCTTGGCGCGGAGATTGGCTTCTTCAGCGTGTTACACACGTGGAGTCAGAAGCTCAACATCCATCCGCATGTCCATTGCGTTGTTCCTGCCGGCGGCCTCTCATCTGATCACACCCGCTGGGTTCGCTCCCGAGACAACTACTTCTTGCCCAAGAAAGTGCTGCGTAGAGTTTTTCGCGGCAAGTTTGTCGAAGCTCTCGAGCAGGCTTTCCAGAATGGCCAGCTCAGCTTCCACGCGGACCTAAAGCTTCTGGCGCAACCCAAAATCTTTGCCGCATGGCTGCGACCGCTCTATCGACAACCTTGGGTGGTCTACTTGAAACGTCCCTTTGGTGGTCCCGAATACGTGCTGCAATACCTGGGCCGCTATACCCATCGCGTAGCTATCTCTAACCATCGCCTGGTCTCTTTCGCTGATGGCCAGGTCACCTTTCGCTGGCGTGATTCCGCTGATCAAAATAAACAGAAGTTGTGGCCTCTACCGATCGACGAGTTCCTCGGTCGCTTCTTACTGCATATCCTTCCGAAAGGCTTTGTGCGCATCCGTAACTTCGGCTTCCTGGCCAACCGCAAACGCGCCACGCTCCTGCCGCTCTGCTTTCAGTTGTTGGGCTCGGCACAACAGCCGCAAGCCGAACCGCATGCCTCTTCCACCGAAGACTCTTCCGTTTCCTGGCGCTGCCCTAAATGCGGTGGACCGATGAAGGTGATCGAAAGACTCACCGCTGCCGAAATCCAACTTCGTTCTCCACCACAGATCAGCGTTGCGGCATGAGGCTACTCTCTCCAACTCGAAAACTCTGCGTTCTCCGGAGCGCTCCCTACTGCTGTGCGTTGTCGCCCGATCCACTCCTTCTTTCACCCTCTTCAACCACGGTTTTTGCGGCACTTCGTGGCCCGAGTCACTTTTGGAGTTCACCTTGTCGTGTGTCGTGCCCCGCAGCGCAGTCTCGGCACACTTCAACGCCGCTTCTTCCCACAATTGAATTTGCATAGGGACCGCGTCCACCGCAACCACGGGCGGCCACGTTCAAACGGCTTTACCGGACGCGCGCAGAACTCCTCGCCCCCGTCTACTTCTCAGCGAGAACGCGCATCCGGTAAAGCACTAACGTTTCCCAGGACCTAACTGGCTCGTTCTTATTGCACGGTCAGCCTTGCCCGGCCTCTCACATGCCCGGCCGTGGCCATAATGATGACGGTTCCTTCTTTGATGGTCAGGCCCACTCCGCGATTGCTCGCATCGTTGCTGATCTGCGCGACGGCCGGATTGAACGATGTCCAGGTCACCGAGGCGAGTTGCTGTGTGCTGCCGTTGCGGAAGGTGCCGGTGGCGATGAAGCGCTGGGTTTCCCCCGGGGACAAAGTGGACCTTTCGGGTGTGACGGCAATCGACTCGAGGTCCGTCGGAGTCCGCGTGGCCGGTTCGTACAACTCGGCACTTGCTTGGACAGTGACATTATAACCGACGTGGCCGCCTGCCACGAGCACCATGCCGTTGTTCAGCAGCGTCGAGGATTGTAATGCGCGCGAGGTGTTCATGCTGTCGGTGTAGCTGAAGCTCGCGGCCACAGGATCGTAGAGTTCGGCACTGGCTAGGGCGGTGTAGCCGCCCGCCACGAGCACCATGCCGTTGTTCAGCAGCGTCGCCCTTTGTTCTTCGCGCGAGGTGTTCATGCTGCCCGTAGGAGTGAAGGTTCCGGACGCGGGATCGTACAGCTCCGCACTGTTGTTGTCCCAGAAGCCGCCCGCCATCAGCACCATGCCGTTGTTCAGCAGCGTCGCCGTGAACTCGGCGCGGCCGGAGTTCATATTGCCGGTGGTGTAGGTGAAGGTCCCGGTGGCGGGATTGTACAACTCTGCACTGGCTATGAAACCGCCGGTCCAGAAGGTCTCGCCTCCCGCCACCAGCACCATACCGTCGTTCAGCAGCGTTGCCATGGCCTCTTGGCGGGCGGTGTTCATGCTGCCGGTGGGGGTGAAGGTCCCGGTCGCGGGATCGTAAAGCTCGGCACTGGCTAGGTCCTCGCCGTTGTCCTCGCCGCTGGTTATCAGCACCATGCCATTGTTCAGCAGCGTCGCCGTGTGCCGGTCGCGCGCGGTGTTCAGGCTGCCGGTAGTGTAAGAGAAGTTCCCGGTCGCGGGATTGTACAGCTCCGCACTGGCAAGGGATTGGCTGTGGGTGTCGCAACAGCCGGCCCCGCCCACTATTAGCACCGTGCCGTTGTTCAGCAGCGTCGCCGTGTGATTGGAGCGCGCGGTGCTCAGGCTGCCGGTATGGGTGAACGTCCCGGTCGCGGGATTGTACAGCTCGGCGCTAGATAAGCTGGATGATGGGTCAAAGTTCCAGCCCTTAAAGCCGCCCGCAATCAGCACCAGGCCGTTGTTCAGCACGGTCGCCGTTTGATCGAGGCGCGTGGTGCCCATGCTGCGGGTCCAAACAAACCTTGTGACGTTCAAGGTCGTGGAGCCGTCAATCGTTCCCAAGACCGCTGCAATCGTGGTTTGCCCTTCCGCGAGGGTCCACGCGTGTCCCTCGTGGTTAATCGTCGCCACATCCAGAGCCGATGAACTCCACGTCACTCTTCTCGTGAGGTCGCGGGTGCGCCCGTCGCTATAGGTCCCCGTGGCGGTAAATCGCTGCCTTCGGTCCGGGAGAATCGAGGGATCCGCCGGGATCACGGCAATTGAAAGGAGTACAGGGTGAGAAGATTCTTGCTCCAGTTCCTGCGCGGGAGCACGTACAAGCAAAGCGAGTGCAGCCAACATGGTTATCGCAGTGATGTATGCTAACAGACGTAAAATCCCAACGTGTCTCATGATTTCCCTCCGTGAAAATGAGCTTGGTCCGATTTGCTGGCCTGATGCAAAGTGAAATCCGAGCTCGCCTCAGGGGGTGTTGCGTTCTGGGATAGGCAGTGCTCTTCGGAGAGGCGCCGATGGCCTGAGAGGAAGGAAACTCCAACCTCGTCGAAAAGTCTCACTTCCGGGTAGGTCAATGGCGCTTTTACTTCAATGGATCACGGTTGTCTGTAGCCACCGTCACCCTGCCTTGCCAAGGCAAACAGTGGCCGTTCGCGGTCAACTCCCGGGATGTCGCGAAATCGCCTAAGTGGCTACTAGTACGCCAAATAGACGATTAGCGCGGTGGTCTCAATGGGTCGAGGCAACACTCAGCTCAAACCCAACTTGTAGTGAAAACAAAGGCTAAAATCGCTTACTAGGTTAGGTCAGCCGGAACACTGCCCTGGCTAGGTTTTGACCGAGATCAGCGAAACCGATGGATTCTTCCGGGGAAGCATTGTCGAATCAACATATTGGCTGGTGTTGCGTCGACCGGTTGAGCTGGCAGCGTTAATCGGGACTCGACCTGAATAATCTACGCTTGGCGTCATTCATGAGGGCGCGGAGATTGCTGAGAGGGGAAGGGTGTGATACGTTGCGGCAGTCTGAACGGAGGCGAAACGTGTGTCAGAAGGACAATCTGGATCGCGCTCAGACCCTGAATCATCCCGCAAGCCATCACCACCACCATGCCGACGTGGGCAAGCCGGAATTCTGCAAGGCGGATTCGGCTTCGCGTCGAACGTTTCTGGCGTCACTAATGTCGGCTTGCGTCTTGCTGCCCTTTGCCTATGGCGATGAAAAGACCCCAGTGAGCATGGCCGAACAGTTTCGCCGGATGTCCGAGGAATATGAAAAAGAAGGATTGGCGGAACCATTTCGCGGAATCACGACGAATCGAGAAGTATTGCCGGGACTGTTCGAGATCACCCCAACGGGTGTCTCGACGGAGGCGATCCGCAACGCAGCACAGAAATTCGTCGCGTCGTTAAATAATGTGCAACTGGCGAAGACGATGTTTCCCGTGGACGATGTGCAATGGCGCAAATGGATGAACCAACATTTTTATGTGCGCGACGGCATAAGCATGCAGGAGATGACGGAGTCGCAGCGGGAATTGGCATTTGGGATGATGCGGGTGTCGTTGAGCACGCGCGGTTTCGAATTGACGCGCAACATCATGCGGTTGAACGAGACGCTGGCGGAGTTGGCGAAGGATCCGGTGTTCTTAGGCGAGTGGCTGTATTTCGTTTCGATTTTTGGTAGACCATCGGCCACAGAGCCTTGGGGATGGCAGTTCAGCGGGCATCACGCGATCATCAATTTTTTCGTGTTGGGGGACCAGGTAGTGATGACGCCGCTGTTCATCGGGTCAGAGCCGGTGCGGGCCACGACGGGAAAATACAAGGGAGTGGTAGTGCTGCAAGAAGAGCAAAAAGAAGGGCTGCAGATGGTGAGAGCGTTGCCTTCGGCGGCGCAGAAGAAAGCGATCCTGAGTTTCTCGAAGAGCGGGAATAATAACTTGACGGAAGCGTTCAAGGACAACGTAGTGCTGGATTACGCCGGCGTGCAGGCGAAGGATCTGGACAGCGCGGCGCGGAAGCAGTTGCGTGACCTGGTGCGATTGTACGTGAGTAACATGAACGACGGGCACGCCAAAGTGAAGATGAGCGAAGTGGAGAAGCACATCGAGAACACGTGGTTCGCATGGATTGGCGAGACGCAGGATGACAGCGCGTTCTATTACCGGATTCAGAGTCCGGTTGTGCTGGTGGAGTTTGATCACCAGCGGCCGGCGAACCTGGCGGGTTTTGCGAAAGACCCCAAACTGCCGACGCAGCAGCATATTCATTGCGTAGTGCGGACGCCGAATGGAAACGATTACGGGAAGGATTTGCTGCGGCAGCATTACCTGGCGCATCCGCATGAGAGCTGAGGATTGACGGCCAACTCGGCAGGCACAGCCAGAAACACCGCAACCCCTTCGGTCGAGAACTTTTTGTCACGTCCTGGAAGTTGACGAAATCGAGGGAGCGCGATGATTGCCGGAGAAGTCCATCCCAGTACCCACTTGGCTGATTACGTCGTTTCCAGGCCCTTGCGAGGAGTGTCCGAGTTCAGGTTGCTTAACGTTGCGAACTAAATGTTATTCGTAGCGCAGTGCAACCATGGGATCGACGCGCGTGGCGCGGCGCGCGGGTATGTAGCAGGCGAAGATCGCAACAAGGACAAGCAGACCGGCCACGGCGACAAACGTCGCGGGATCGCCGGCGCTGACGGAAAACAGAAGGCCGGACATCAACCGGGTAAGTCCGAAGGCAACCACGATTCCGATGACAATCCCGCCGAGCGCGATTTTCCCTCCCTGGCCCAGGACCATGCAAAGAACGTCGACGGGCTGCGCTCCGAGCGTCATGCGCACGCCGATTTCGTGGGTACGCTGCGCGACGGAATACGAAATCACGCCAAAGATTCCTGTGGCCGCGAGGATCACGGCGAGCGCGCTGAAGAGCCCGAGGAGCACCAAGGTGAGCCGCGGCGTGGAGACAGCGTCGCTGAGGATGTTGTTCATGGTGGCGATGGCGAAGATAGGCTGATCTTTGTCCACGGCGGCCACCACGCTGCGGATTTCCGAGGTCAGCGCGGATGAATCGAGCCGCGATTTCACGACCAGATTCAGTCGTAGCTGGCGTCCTGCCGCAGCGGGTCATACACTTCGAGACGCGAGGGGTTCGCCAGTCCGTACATTTTCGTGTCGTCAACGACCCCGACTACGGTGACCCACTTGGGCGGGTTCTTGGAAGTGGGATTGAACTGTCCCACATGAATCGTTTGCCGACGGGATCCTCGTTGGGCCAATACTGCCGCGCGAGTTTGTCGTTCACCAGGGCGACGAGGGGAGTGGTCTCGCCGTCGGCATCGCTGAATGTCCTGCCGCGCTGAAGCACCATTCCGAGCGTCCGAACATAGTCGGGACTGACCGTGTGAACATCCGGATGGGGGAAGCTTCCGGCTTTGGCAGCGTCATGCCCTCGATCGTGATGTCCGTGCGGCTATGCCTGTCCGTCAGCGGAATATGGGTTCCCAGCGCGACGCTTTGCACGCCCGGGAGAGCCCGCACACCGTCGAGTACTTGCTGCCGAAAAATTGAGAATAGCTGGGGTCGTGGGAATATCGCTGCGAACTCAAATACATTTCCATGGTCAGGACACGATCGGGCTGGAAGCCCGGATCACGTTGATCAGCCTATACAGACTCTTCAGCATGAGGCCCGCGCCAGCCAGAAGAACCAGGGCGAGCGAAATCTCCGCGACGGCGAGCATTCCACGCAGACGGTTCTGCGCCGCGCCGACGCTGGCCGTTCTGCCCCCCTCCTTGAGTGCGGCCTGCACATCCCATTTTGCCGAGTGCGCTGCCGGGGCGATGCCGAAGACAAGGGCAGCCAGCACCACGACACCTGCCGTAATAGGAGCACAACCCCATTCAGGCCGATGCTGGCGCCCGCAAGCGTTCCCCGCGGAATCAGCCGCGTAATGAGGCGAATTCCGGCGAGCGCTAAAGCAAGTCCCAAGGTGCCTCCGAGAAAAGCAAGGACGAAGCTCTCCGTCAGCAGTTGACGGATGATGCGCGAGCGGCTGACGCCGAATGCGATGCGGAGCGCAATTTCCTTGGTGCGGGCCGCGCCACGAACGAGGAACAGATTTGCCACGTTCGCACTGGCGATGAGCAGGACAAACATGACTGCGGCGAAGAGGACAAGAATCTCCGTTTGTAGGTTGCCGACGAAGGCGTCGCGAATCGGGCGCAGCCGGACGCCGAACTGATCATTAGCTGCGGGATACTCCTTCGCCAAACGTGCCGCGATCCCTTCCATTTCGGCGCGGGCCTGCGCGAGCGGGGCGCCCTGCACGAGGCGGCCCACGACCGTGCTGTCGCCGCGATCCTCTCTCGCCGTCGCACTCGAATTGTTCGTGGCCCACACGCCGATGGGCAGCATGACATCAATCCTATCCAGCGAGCGGTAATCGGGCGGCAACACGCCGATGATCACAAAATCGTTTCCATCGAGCGTAATCGAGTGGCCGACTAGGTCGCGGTCAGCGCCAAAGTGCGACTGCCAGAGCTGATAGCTGAGCAGCAAGACGCGCTGGGTTCCGGACTTTCCCTCGACTGGCTCGAAATCGCGGCCCAGAAAGGGACGCACGCCCATCATGGAGAGAAAATTCGGCGAGACGCTGTCGCCTTCTATGTTCTCCGGCTGACTGACGCCAGCGCCAGCAAGGTTGAAACTCACTTCCTCGATGTAGGCCATTTGCGAGAACGAGCGGCTTTGCGCGCGCCAGTCGAGAAAGTTGGGATACGAGACGCTGACGTCGCCTACTCTTGGAGTCGTTTCATTCAGGACGACCAGCCTGGACGCGTCGTGATAGGGCAGCGGGGCCAGCAGGACTCCATACACAAATGAAAAAATCGCAGTGTTGGCGCCGATGCCGAGCCGAGGGCGAGGGTGAGCACAGCGACCACGGTAAAACCCGGAGATTTGCGAAACGTGCGCGCACCATAGCGCACGTCTTGCCACAAATGGTCCCACCAGGTCCACCGACCGGATTCGTAAAAACGTTCCTTGGCTTGCATGACATTACCGAAGGCGCGCCGTGCGGCAGCCCGCGCCTCCTCTTCGCTCAGACCTAGTTCTCGCTGGCGTTCGACCTCAAGTTGTAAGTGAGCCTCAATCTCCGTGCCAAACTCATCCAATTTGCGTTTTCGTCCGAACATGGCGGTCAACCTCCCGCTGGTTCTGATCCCAGAATCCGGCCGATGGCTTTCGCCAGCCTTTTCCACTTTGTTGTTTCTTTGACAAGCTGTTTGTGGCCCGCGGCCGTTAGCGTATAGAAACGAGCTTTGCGGTTATTTGAAGAGGTCCCCCACTTTGCCGAAATCCATTCTCGCTCTTCCAGCCGTTGGAGCGCGGGATAGAGTGCGCCATGCTCGACCAACAGCTCTTCTGCTGACGTCTCCTGGATGGCGCGGGCGACTCCTTGGCCGTGCTGCGGTCCAAAGATCAACGTCCGCAAGATCAACAGGTCCAGCGTGCCCTGCAGCAACTCGAGCTTTTCTTTATTGTTTTGGGTAGGCATGTTACCCGAGCATCTATCTGCTTCAGGTAAGATGTCAAACCAACAATCCATCGCTGTATCGTAGGCTGGCGAGTTAGGTCTGTGCGATTCCCGGATTGATGATCGTGACGTGGGCAATTGCCAGGTTGTCAGACTGCGCGGAAAACGACACTCGGTAACCCAGTGCATAGAGCACGAAAAAGCAACGTAACGCCAAGTGAGGGCGATGCTGTCGCATAACGAGCTCAGACACCAACAGAGCGCGAAAGTTTCCACCTTAATTCGGAATCTAGCCTCTTCCCCCAAACTCTACACCAATCGACTTGGAGTACCGTTTATCGTTACATTCATAAATCTCCTCGAGCTGGGGCCGACTCAAGTCAGCGGATACCGGAAACTTAGGTACTAGGCTTATGGCGGACCAATTGGAAACGGGGCTGATTGGCGGCGTTGAGAAACCGGACACTATGGTCGTCGAGTATGATAACCATTGGCCCTCAGTCCTGACCCGGAGGTTTGTTCAAGTGAAATGGATCATTCGCGTTGTTCTTCTGTTCGTTGCCACTTGGAGCTGTCTCGCCGCGGATAAACCCGCTGGTAAGGAGGAAGAACCGAAGCCCGCGCAGTCCATCGACGAACTTCGCCAGCAGATCGAAAAAATCCTCAAGGACACTCATACCAATGGAGTATCGGTCGCAATCGTCCATAAAGACGGACCAGAGTGGGTTACGGGCCTCGGTATCGCCGATCTGGCGAGTAATCGCACCGCTACCGCGGACACTCTGTTCCGCATCGGTTCCACGTCAAAGGCTTTCGCTTCGCTCTCGATCCTGCTGCTGGCCGATCAGGGCAAACTTTCGCTCGAAGATCCGGTTCACAAGCTTGCTCCCGATGTCTGGTTTGAAAATCGCTGGGAATCTACGGATCCAGTGCGCGTGGTGAACCTGCTTGAACACACTACGGGCTGGGACGACATTCACCTGCGCGAATACGCGAAGCAAGCCCCCGATTCCATGAGCGTGCGCGAGGGCCTCGACTATGACCACCACTCGCGCACATCACGCTGGCGTCCCGGGACGCGCATGGCTTATTCCAATGCAGGTCCGGCGGTCGCTGCCTACGTGGTCGAGAAAATAACGGGCCGGCGGTTCGAAGACTTTGTGCAGGAGAACCTATTCAAGCCTATTGGGATGAAGACCGCGACTTACTTCGAGCCTGCCCCCTGTACGGCGACCACGCTTTATCATCCCGACGGCAAGACTCCATTCCCGTACAGTCACATCATCATGCGCCCGGCCGGGGCGATCAATGCGTCCGCCAGCGACATGGCTGCGTACCTGCAGTTCTATCTCAATCGCGGCGCGGCCAATGGGAGGCAAGTGGTCCCCTTCGCCGACATAGATCGTATGGAGAGTCCAAAGAGCACCTGGGCCGGCAAAGAGGGTTTGAAAGCCGGATACGGGCTCAGCAATTTCTGGAGCGTTGAAGATGGCTTCGTCTACCACGGCCACGACGGCGGAATCGATGGAGGCCTGACCGAGCTTTCCTACATGCCTGACTATGGCGTCGGATATTTTTTCAGCATCAACAGCGAAAGCGGGAATGCTTTCGAAAAAGTTGGCAAAGCGGTCCGGGCTTACATTACGCACAGCCTGCAGAAACCGGTGGTGCCGCCAGTCGTCACGTTATCCACCAACGCAGGGGACTACGCTGGCTGGTATGAGCCCGATTCTCCGCGCACGGAGTTCTCCCGTTCTCTGGACGCCTCGTGCGTCTAAGCCGGGTTCGGTTCGAAGACGGCAAGATGATCTCCTCAGCACTCGGAAGCTGGCACCAGATTTACTTACCGGTCGAAGGGACACAGTTTCGTGCCGAGCACATGGATGCGCCGCCCGCACCCGGTAGCCACGGTTGCGTTGGTAAGGCCCAACGCCGAGGGTCGATTCATCCAAACCGATTCGGAAACTACCATGAGGAGGATTCCGGGGTGGTTCGCGATCGGAGTGATCGGAGAATTCTTGTTGCTGGGTTCGTGGTGCTCTCAATTATCTCGATCGTTCTTTACGCGCCGTTCTGGATGATCGGCGGCCTGATTCATAGCCGCCGCCGTCCCGCCGAGCGCGCCGCTGCGCTGGTGGCCACTAATTGCGGTCTTGAGTCTGCTTGCCTTCGTTGTGATCTTTATCCTGTGCAGCGAAGACCTGATTGAACGGCTGGGAAACTTCACGATGTGGTCGGCTGCATTGTGGGTGGTGTCCCTTCTGTTCGGATTGGCATCGGTCGTGAACGTGTGTCTGGTTGCTCTACAAGGTTCGAGCGAGGGAGTCCGTCCAGGCGTCCGCAGGTTCTCGCGGATCGTTTCAACGTCACTTTCTGATTGCCGCTGCTTACTTGACCTACTGGGGCATTATCGGAATACGAACTTGGGCCTAGGTCGGCGGACAACCGCGCAGAAACTCGGGAAGGCTCGAGTCATCGCGACCTCGGGAGCTAGCGTTCGATCCGATCAAGTGAGCACCGGAATCATGGGCACCAGTCATCGGCTCCTGGCGCCCTGAAATTGCGGATTTAACGTAATCGGGCGCCCCAGAATCTAGGAACAAGTTTGGGAACAAAACCGTGCCGAACTCCGTGCTAAACCGTCATTCGAGACGCAGGGAACGTGCTTGAAGAACGAACTACACAGCAGTTCTGGATTCAACAGCGGGTTGCAGGTTCGAGTCCTGTCCGGATCACCACTTGTTTCCAACGAGTTAGCCTCGTCTGATTTATCACTCACGAAAAACTGAAAAGTCCCCAAAACTGCTCTTTTGATCTCTCGCTTCATGACATTCTCCTCATCGTTGAAACTCGCATTTGTGACCGATTTCCGGGAGTGATGCTGCGGTGTCTATCATTCGAAAGCGAGCCGTGTCCGTAACCGAGCGGTGCAGTCGGGCGCAAATGAGTAATCTTCTATTCGAATAATTACGCGTATGGGAACAGGATCAACCTCATCCAAGTTTTTTCCGTATGGAACTCGTTGAGCATTTTCATTGCCGAGAGAGTGATGCTTGCAGCCTGAGAAGTCTGAAATAGAGCACATGGAACACTAGCAGCACGGATATCATTACAATGCCGTCTTATGGCTCGGTCGCCTATTTTCTCGGAGCGTTACTCAGCCGAGTGCTTCCGCATCGACCTGATCGGAACTTTGAGATTCAAACGAGTGACCGCCGATGACAACTGTTTACCTGAGCGAGGCAGGGTGACTGTGAGCACAGACGAAGCCGTCGCACTGGAGTAACCACACTTCATTGACCTCCTTGGAAGTCTCACGTCCCGACGGAGGTCGGAGTGTACTTCCCTCAAGGCCATCGGCGCCTCTCCGAAGAGCACTGCCTACCCCGGAACGCAACACCCCCTGAGGCGAGCTCGGATTTCACTTTGCATCCGGCCAGCAAGCCGGGCCAAGCTCATTTTCACGGAGGGAAATCATGAGACACATTGGGATTTTACGGCTGTTGGCATCCATCACTGCGATAACTATGTTCGCTGCACTCGCTTTGCTTGTAAATACTCCCGCGCAGGAACTGAAGCAAGAATCTTCTCACCCTGTACTCCTTTCAATTGCCGTGACTCCGACGGATGCCTCGATTCTTCCGAACCGCGACATCCAATTTACCGCCACGGGGACCTTTAGCGACGGGAGCACCCACGATCTGACGTGGAGCGTGACGTGGAGTTCATCGGTTCCGGCTGCGGCAACGATTAACAGGGTGGGGGCCGCGAGGGCCTTAGCGGTAGGGCAAACGACGATTGAAGCGGCCTTGGGCGCGATTAACGGCTCAACTATCTTGAACGTCGTGCTCGGCGGGGGTTTTGCCTTGACCGGCAGCCTGAACACCGCGCGTTACTGGCACACGGGGACGCTGTTGAACAACGGCCTGGTGCTGATTGCGGGTGGCACAACCGGCTCCTACGGCGGTGGCTTTCTAGCCATTGCGGAGCTGTACAACCCCGCCACGGGGACCTTCTCATACACCGGCAGCCTGAACACCGCGCGTTACTGGCACACGGGGACGCTGCTAAACAACGGCCTGGTGCTGATTGCGGGAGGCGTGACTTTCAATAATAGTGGTATAGCCAATGCGGAGATGTACAATCCCGCGACTGGGACTTTCACCCCCACCGGCAGCATGAACACCGCGCGTCTCGCTCACACGGCAACGCTGCTGAACAATGGCATGGTGCTGATTGCGGGCGGCGGGATCGCCAGTGCGGAGCTGTATAATCCCGCCACGGGGACCTTCTCATACACCGGCAGCATGAACGCCGCGCGCTTCATGCACACGGCAACGCTGCTGAACAATGGCATGGTGCTGATTGCGGGCGGCGGGATCGCCAGTGCGGAGCTGTACAATCCCGCCACGGGGACCTTCTCACACACCGGCAGCCTGAACACCGCGCGCGACTATTTCACCGCGACGCTGCTGAACAACGGCACAGTGCTGATGGTGGCAGGCTACAATGGCTTTACAGTAACCAGTGCGGAGCTTTACGATCCGGCGTCCGAGACCTTCAGCTATACCACCGGCAGCCTGAACACCCCGCGTTATGGGCAGAGTGCCACGCTGTTGAACAACGGCATGGTGTTGATAGCGGGCGGCGGTGACTTCAGCGTCCCCTATTATTTAAGCAGCGCGGAATTGTACGATCCCGCCACCGGGACCTTCTCGTACGCCACCGGCAGCATGAACGCCGCGCGCTACCTTGACACGGCGACGCTGCTGAACAACGGCCGGGTGCTGATGGCGGGAGGCTTCCCCGTGTCTTCATTAAACAGTGCGGAGTTGTACGAACCGGTCCTCTGTCCGCCGCCGGATCTCAAGTCGATTGCCATCACCCCCGCAACGTCCACTTTGTCACCAGGGGAAACGCAGCGGTTTATCGCCATAGGCAAGTTCAGCGACGGCACAACGCAGCAGCTTGCCTCGGTAACGTGGAGTTCGTCGAACCCGGCCGTGGTCGAGATTAGCAACGATGCGAGCAATCCCGGAGTGGGCCTGGCCATCGCCGCAGGGACGGTCAGGATCGAGGCCAGCGCCGTGTGGGTGCGAGGCTGGGCAAGGTTGACCGTGCAACAAAAATGAGTCGATTAGGTAAACGGCGTTACCTGAACGGACTTTGGTCAGTCGCGTGAGTCTGCTTACTCGCGCGAAACATCCGGGGAATACGAATTCGCCTACAACGAAGTTCGTTGTTTACAGCGACTTTAGCAACGCCTGAAACTTGGGATTGCTGCGGAGAGAATCCAGGTCGGAATCCTGCTCGGCCCAAACCTTGTGGAGAGATCCGGACGAGCTTTGGGCCATAACTCGTTCAAGACAAGTGATGGCCTCATCGGCTAGCCCCTGTAGTGCGTAACTGCACGCTACGTTGTAGAGAACCATCGGGTCGTCCGGATCCACTGAGAGGGCACGCCTCGCCCACTCCAACGCACGCTCTTTCTGACCGACCTGGAACAAGCCGGCCGCGCCCAGGTACAGCGCCCGGGCATCGTCAGGATGCAATTCCAGGTGCTTTTCAATGATTCGCAGGGCACGCTGTCGAACTGCCTCCCCTTCCAACTTTCGGCCCATAGCAAAATATGTTTGTCCCAGAAGCATTGGCGCTTGAAAATCTTCAGGATTCGCCCAGCATGCCTTTTCATACAGCTGTGCTGATTCTTCCATCTCGCCTCGCTGGTAGCGCAGACGGGCGTAAAAATAGTAGGCGTCAAATATCTTGGGATTTAGTTGAATCGCGGTTTCAAACTCTTTGTGAGCATCGTCGTATTTCTTCGTCATCTGAAAGGCGAGTCCACGAGAAACGTGAGCCTCTGCGAGTTCCGGGTCAA
>CAWHQX010000012.1:0-301527 GCA_963831545.1 uncultured Acidobacteriota bacterium | reverse complement strand
AATCTTGATCGTTCGCGACGTGCCCGTGTCCAATTCGTTCCTCCTGGCCGCAGGAGTATATCAAGCCTGCGAGAGGGAAGACGGTTGATAAACTCGGCGACATTCAGCCACGGACGGCAGGATAAGGGGGCTAGCCAGTCGGGGGAGGGGGAGTGTCCTGATTGCCGGGACCAAAGCGGCCAATGACCTTCCGAACCAGCTCGTCGACGTATTGCAGTACTTTCCCGTTCAACTCGAAAACGTCCCGTGGGGTGACGCCGTTCTGACCCACCAAATTGTAGAAGAACTGGCGAATCTCCTGAGCCAGCATTTGATACTCGCGAATTGCCGACGCCGCGCCAATCCCCTGGCTGGTCCGCATCTCGACGTGTTCCTGGATCGCGCGTTGAATGGCGGGTACCGAGAAGACTTGAGAAGGAGTGAGAGACCGGCGGAGGCCCACGTTGATCGCCGATAACATCGTGCCAATATTGTCCACGAGGCCCTGTGTCAGCTCGGAGAAACGAGACCGATAGGGTTCGACCCGCTGAAGTTCTCGGATGGTTTGGAGGACGATCCGCTGGGAGTTCTTGGCGAGTTCGTCGGTGACGAAGTCCGTAGCAGGTGAGGGTGGCTTGGCAGCCGGGGCAAGGCTGCCGCGGGAGGCGGATTGTTGAGAGCCACGGCGACGGCGTTTTCCAGGTCTTCAAGGTTGTACGGGGCGACGACGGCGGCGGCGGTAACCGGGACAGCCTTGGCCTTGCGGCGACCGTGTGTCGCGGTGGAGATCGCCACCACCGGTATCGTCCGGGGACGCCGGTCTAGCCGGAGGGCAGATACCAGGTCCAGGTCGTGGGAGGCCATGTATCGCAGGCCCACGACGACGACCCGGAAGCATCTTCGATGAACTTGACGGGATCGGCACTGGCGGGGGGAATCTGGACGCGATAACCGGGTCGACCAGGATCGTCTTGTTCAATTCCCGCAATGACTTATCCTGCTCGACAAGCACGACCAACGGCTTTACGTGAGGGACCATGGCCCACAACACCTCCACCTCGGTTCAAGCATTGAAGCAAGCGTCAAGGCTTGTGCCACCAACGGGGGGTACTCCAAGCACCTTAGAAGACTTGTTCGCAAATAGGGCCTTTTTACCTAAGACTTTTGCTATAATGATATCCGTCTTATGGCGGAGGTGTATTGTGGGTGATCTCACGTTCCTGTCTAGTGTCGTTCCGTACACGCGCGACTTTCTCCTCGGATTTTTCCCGCTCGTCGTCCTCTACGAAGCTCTCAAAGCCTCGTCGCCGTTTCGCGGGCGCGCGCTGATCTGGTACATCGGCGTCATCGCCAGCGTGTATCTGGTCGTGAACGCCAACATTCCGGCGCCTGACTTCCTGGAGCGTACATACGACGCTTCTCGCCATCGGTTACGTCGTCGGGGTCTATTGGTGGATTCGACCACGCGAGAAGAAGGACTTGGTCTTCGACTGGGCTACCTTCGACTACTACTCCACCCTGGCTTATACGAGGAGGCGAACTGCCGGAGCCAAGCAGTACCTTTTTCAGATCACCCCACCCCGGCCGATAACCACTGCGTTACGGTTGAATCTTCTTCACCTGCTTTGCCGCTAGCTCGTCCGGGTCGAAGTCCAGCCGAACTTCAATCGGCGGGCGATCTGTTCGAGCGTTCAGTATCGACGCTCAGCTTCGCCCGCGCGGTCACCAGCTCCTCGCTAGCGAGAAGCGACTCTCTTCGAAGTTGAAGCGCCAAGTCCTCCGAGAGATACCCCACCGTCATCTCCTGGATCACGACCTTCACCCGGTTCGGGTCGAACGGATTGTCCGGTTCGGCGACGCTGGCGATCCCCTCCCACGACGGATCCGGGGCCGCCCGAGGTCCTCACGATGGAGCGCAGCGCGGGCTGGTTGAACGACTCGCCCACGGCCTCGACGATATATGCCCCGGCTCGGTGACACCGTGGGAGTCGCAACAAACTCGGCAGGCATCCTCCGGTGCGGCTCTCACCGCCGATTCCGCGACATATTTCTTCAGGGACTGCCGCAGGGATTTTGACGGAGAAACCGGGACCTGACGGAGCCCTCTGGTGACCGTTCTGCCTCGGCAAGGACATGCGACGAAGGAAGTTCAGCATTGCTCACGTTTCCGGTGCCAGTGAATCGAGCGAACGAGCTAGGGCGAATGTACGACGACCAGCGTGACGTCGACGCCTACAGTCTCCCGGCTAACCATTTCGGACACCAGAAATTTTCTCAGATCGAGCGGTTCTTTAGTCCTGAGTTCTTTTGCTCACCAATATCGGACCAACCCCAACCACCCACCAACAAATCACTCGCGGCCGATTATCCTCCCAGGTGGATGGCACCCAGCAGGACCTGACTGGCGAGGAGCACGACGACGACGATCACCACGAGAGCCACGACGCAGCCGACCATTCCGCGGCTGTACTCCAGCCCTGGCGATCGCGGCCGGCCTGGCCGACGCGAGGGGTCGGGCGGGAGCCGTGCGGCGCGAGGCCGCGCGATGACCCGCGCCGCGTGCTGTAAATCGGCGGCCGCGCTCCGCGATCAGGAACGCTAACTCCTCGCGCGCGCCGCGAGGTCGTCGATGCCCACATTGAAGTCCGGTAGCTGCTCCTCAAGTCAGGTAGCGACGGCGACAGACCGGGGAGCGACGGAGCCAGGTCGGGTAGGGAAGGAGTACGAAGAATTGAATCAAGCGAGGAAATGGTCTTCCCGCAGTTATTACAGACCGAGAACCCGTCCGGTACGGTGTTCCCGCAAGATGAACATCGCATGGCCAGCCCTCCAGCGCCGCCGACTGGGGCGCGCTACCCCTATGATAGCGCGTTCTCTTCGGCCCGGCCAACTGGGAAGCGCACCGTGAAGGCGCTGCCCGGCCCTCCACGCTGGTCACGTCGATCGTACCGCCGTGCTCGACGACAACCTGGTGGGCGCCTGTGAGGCCAGGCCCAGCGGCCCCTGGCGCAATCTACTGGTGTTTCGCGCGCGGTAAAACTGGTCGAAGATCCGCGGCAAGTCGGCGGCTGGAATACCGATCCCGTGGTCGCGCATCTCCACCACCGCCCAGCGCCCTTGCTCGTCGGTATCCTCGCGGAGAGCCACGACAATCTTCGCGCCGTCCTCCGCGCTGTATTTCGCCGCGTTGTTCAGCAGGTTCTCGAACACCCGGGCCAGGCGAGAGGCATCCCACTCGCCGACCAGGGAAGACACGGCCGTCGTCAGCTCAATTGGATGACCGGGCGCGGCGACTCCGCGCTCGCCACCGTCCGCCGCAGCAGCGGTACGAGATCCGTCGGCGCGATACGTGGCGCCGGGTGACCGCCGAATGCTGCTCATGTTGATCAGGTCATCGATCAAGCGGGCCATGCGCGACGAGGTCAGGTTCATCGCCTCCAGGGTGGTTTTCAACCGGTTCGTCCTGGCCAAGCTGGCCGCGGTCTATCCGGAGGCCAATCAACTGGACGTAGCCGTCGATTGCGGTCAGCGGGTTGCGCAGGTCGTGGGCAACCACCCCGAGGAACTCATCCTCTTGCTGCTCCAGTTTCGATCAGCGTAATATCCTGAAAGACGACCACGCCTCCGACAATCGCGCCGCTTTCATCACGCAGCGGTGCGCTGTTGAGGAGCAGCACGACATCTTCGCCGGTCGCGGCGTTTCGGAAAATCGCCTGCTCGCCCTCCACGACCTCGCCGCTGAGAACCGAACGCTGGAGCGGAAATCCTCCAGGTCCGGGAATGGGCTGCCGTCCAGGCGCCGCGCTCCGTGCGACGCGTAGGCGACCGTGCCGCTGACGGGCAGATCGTTGCTGAGCAGACTGGAGCCGTGAAGATCATGAGCCATCTTGTTCCCCAGGATCAACTGGCCGCGGCTATCGGCGACGATGATCCCTTCCGGGAGGAGGTCCAGGACGCGCTGGAGCTGGATCGCGCTCGGCGGCCTGGAGCGCCGCCATCTCTTCGAGCCGCCTGGCGCGCTTCCAGTTCGCTCCGGAAACGCGCGGTCGCGCTCGTCCTCGGCTCGCTTGCGATCGGTGACGTCGCGAATCGTGTTGATCATCGCCACCCGTTCGCCATCGCGGACGAGGTAGTCGATCCGGACGTCGACCACCCGGGTTTCACCGTCGGCGCGCCGATCTATACACGCCAGATGTGTTCCTGGGAATTTGGCGAATACCGGCAACGGGAGGATCTCCGGTGGAGGAGACGAAACTGGATGATTCGCGGGCAGAATCGAGCCACCGGTGGCCGATATTCCTCCCCGATGGGAAGCACTATATTTATTTGTCGGCAAATTTTGCGGGGGACTTCGACAAAAACGCTCTGTTCCTGGGAGAACTGGGGGCGAAGGAAAGACGGCTGCTCGTGCAAGCAAATTCGAATGCGGCGTACGCCGAGCCGGGCTATCTGATTTATGCCCGGGAGAATTCCTTGGTTGCGCAAGAGTTTGACCTGAAGACATTCGCGGTGAAGGGTGATCCGCACCCGGTGATCAAAGATGTCTATTACCTGCCTGTGCTAGACCTGGCACTGTTTGATGTGGCAAGAGATGGCACGCTAGTAGCACAAACAGGCTCAGCAGTGGCGATTTCTCGGTTGACTTGGTTCAACAGAGAAGGAAGGGCATTGGGAACTGTGGGGCCGGCGGGGAGTTATGCGAATCCGAATCTTTCACCGGATGGAAAGCGCGTCGCATTTGACCAAAGAGATGGGCGAGTAATTGGTATCTGGGTTGAGGATTTGAGTACGGAGGGCGTCTCGCGATTGACGCTGCACCCATCGCTGAACCAGACGCCGGTGTGGAGTCCAGATGGAAAGAAGATTGTGTTCACGTCGAATCGACTGCTGATCAACAAGATATTTGAGAAAAATTCGGATGGGTCGGGAGCGGACGACCAGGTAACGGATATGAAGGCGGGACGAATGGTGAACCCTTGGGACTGGTCTCGCGACGGAAAGTACTTGCTGGAAAGGAATGAGAAGGAGCTTTGGTACTACTCGGTAGCGGAGGACAAGAGCTACGAATATATCAAGGGGCAGTGGGTAGTGAGGAACGCGCAGTTTTCGCCGGACGGGAGGTATGTGGCGTACGCTACCAATGAGACAGGAGATTGGGAAATTTATGTGTCGCCATTTCCGAACGCAACCAGCAAGTGGCTCGTTTCGCGCGGCGGAGGAGAAGAGCCTCGGTGGAGGGGAGATGGGAAGGAATTGTTTTTTGTCTCGCCGGAAGGGAAATTGATGGCGGCGCCGGTGAAGATGGGGGCGAGTTTTGAGTCGATGACGCCGGTGCCTTTGTTTCAGACGCGGAGGAGGCAGAAGATTTCGTCGCAAGATGTGTTTACGTATGCGGTGAGCGCGGACGGGAACAAGTTTTTGTTCAATACACTGGTGGATCAGAAAGAGGCGCCACCGCTTTCAATCGTCATGAATTGGAATTTAGGGTTGGAGAAATGAAGCCTGGCGAGCTATTGGCCGAAGTGTGGGTATAAAATTGGCGCCGTACGAGATCGTTGGGCCGCTTCGTGCGAGTGGGATGGGTGGATCAAGCTTGTCGACGCAAGACAATCTCTTCGTTGTCCAGATTTGCTTCAAATAATTAGCTGGAATTGTTCCCACGGAACGACTTCGCACATTCTGGCATTTCGGGTCAGAAACGGTGTTCGAGGAGATCAGTGGTGATGTCCGCGAGTGGGACTTTTGGCCCGGAGTAACTTCCCGTTAGCCCGTCACTCGGGCACAATTCCGAGAGCCCTCAAGTTGGATGCGAATCAGGTTTCTTCTCAGCCGAGATCGAGCATAGACCTGTTGAGACAGCTACTTCAATTCTTTGCCGGCAAATTCATCCAGACCGGGTGCTCGCAAATGCTTCGATAAGAGTGTTGACATCACTTGCGTCGTTGTACGGGGCGAGCGAGATCCGAATGCGTCCGCCACGTATACCGCACAAAATATTATGACCACGAAGACTTTCTACAACTGCTTGTGCGCTTTCGCGAGGGTGTCCCAGTGAAATGATGTGTGGAGACGCGGCAGGATCGCCAAGACTACGAAACGGTTGCCAACCATACTTGCTGGCGTCGCTAACCAACATTGCTGCCAACGTCCGTGCATGTTCCTCAATTCGAGCTTGGCCCAAGGACAACAACTGCTCAACTGCTACCGTGAGACCAGCCATGGAGACATACGACATTGTTGATTGCGTATAGCGCCGAGCATCATTAGCCAGCGACACTGAGGTCGCATCAAATCCAAAGGGATCCGATGCGCCCATCCAACCCGGTAAAGGGGGTATTTGCTCAAGCAAAAGTGGCGACATGATCGCGAGTGCAACGCCTCCGTGCCCACCAAGCCATTTGTAGCCACTGGCAACGACGGCATCAGCATCCCATGCCGCCGCGTCCACCCGCATCGCACCTGCCGCTTGCGTAGCGTCTACAATTAAACGTGCACCAACCCGGTCAGTGCTTCGGCGCAGGCGAGAAATATCCACTACCGTACCGGTGGCGTATTGCACGCTGCTCACCGCAACCACAGCAGTATTCTCATCAATCGCCTCTATAAGTGTATCGGTCAGATTGCACGTAGGCTGATCATCAACAAAGCGCACCCTATGGTCTTTTAGGGCAGCCAGACGAAGCCACGGCCGAGTTATTGCAGGAAAGTCTGATGAAACAGCCAGAATCGTGCTATTCAACCTCGGCTGAAGTAACAACGGAAGTTGCCCTAATATCTCACTTGCTCCCGCGACAATCGCGACTTGCGCTGAATCGCAATGAAGCAATCTGGCTGCGCGTTCGCGGAGCGTTTCACAGTATCCCACCTCATCACTATCGGACATGTAGAGGTTGCCATGTCTGGCAACATCGTCTATGAAAGTATGCATTGCGGTCACTGCTGGTTGACCGATCAATCCTAGGGATGCCTGATTCAAGTACACACTCTGACGGAGGGTAGGATAATCCAATCGATTAAAGGGAGACGGGATCATTCCGATGATGACCTGCTGGTGAGCGACTAGATTCTAAGCTTTAGTGCTTCGGTTGAAAACGGAGAAAATTATCAAGGATGTGCTGTGCTGCAGAGGGTGCTGAGGAATTTTACTGAATCCCCCAAGTACCTAAAAAGAGAGGCGAATCGCCGTAGGGCCGCTGATTCTGGCCGGATTGCAAGCCGGAAGTTATCCAGAAACGGGGTTCGAGGAGATGAGAACGCAATCAACACTTCTACGAAACCGTCACTTCCCACATCCGGACTTATGGGGAATTGGGTTGGCTGAAGGAGCGAAAGGCAAAAAATAAGAAGCTCCAAGTGTCAGAATAGCTGCTCGCGCGTGCCTTGCGCGGGCAATCCACGATGGGAACGGGTCTCTTACCGGAAATCGTTGACCAGCATAATGTCGGCGTTACTCTCGTCGACTTGCGAGTAGAGCATGTAGCGACCGTCGGGAGAGATGGACATTCCATCGTCAAGGTCTTTTTCGGTTTTGAAAATTTCGCGGGTGTGCCTGGTAGCGAAATCGAAAAAGCAAATGCTCCGTGGGCTGTCTTGAGGGGCGAAGTAGATTCCGTCGTGCACGAGCGCCCACTGAGATTCGCTAAGTACTTTCGGTATACCGGAAACTTCCTGGAGCGTCGCATCGGCGTGGTCCAGCGCAAGCATGATGATATTCGGGTTGACAGGTCTCGATGCAGAGTACATCGCCTTGCCGTCGGAAGACTCGATAGGCGTGGTTAAGTCCTGGGTTCGCGCTAGAAGTATGGAGTCGCCTCCTCCCACTGGGCAACGGTAAAGCTGATGACCAACGCCTTCGGACCCGCGAAAATAGATCCATTTTCCGTCGTGCGACCAGAAAGGACGGCTTGACTCGCGGACACTCGTTCTCAGTTTGTGCACGACCCGATCCGATATATCCGCCGTGTAAACGCCCACAAGACCGCTGGACTCTGTCATCTCGAACGTAATTTTCTGCGAATCAGGCGACCAGCGGGGGGAACCGGCTGGCCCCTCGTGCGAAATCTGAACGAGGTTGCTGCCGTCGGCGTCGGCCAACCAGACGCTCCAGGTTCCCGAGCGAGTTGAATCGAATACCAGATGTTTGCCGTCGGGAGAATATTGGCTGTTGTTTTGTCGCCGGGTCGATAACAACATCGGCACCGCTGGAGCTTCGGGATGTTCCAAATCTTTCCTCCAGATGTTGACATGGTTGTCGGCTACGCTGAAGGCCAATTTGTGCCCATCGCGAGAAATCGTTGGCCAATCTCCTGCTGCGACCGACAGTTTGTGCACTTCGCCATCGCTCACGCGGATTTCATAGAAGTCTTCGCCCTTTGGATTGGCCCCTGCAACAATCAGTGACTTATCATCGCCGCTCCAAGCCAGTCCCTGGGGAAATTCGTGCCGCGTGGTCAAGGATCGTTTCGATTTTCCTTGAAGATCAGTAACAAAGTACTCGAAAGAAGTCATGCTATGGACACAGAGCAAAGCCAGTTCCTGCCCGCTATGAGAGAACGTTAAGGATCCCTCGTGGTTGCAGGACGGATCATGCGGAAACTCGTGATACTCAAGAGTCTCCAAGTTGAACAGGAAGGCGCGGTCGCCGGGTCGTCCGTTTTCGGTATCGGCAAAGGCGAGCCATTTCCCGTCTGGGGACCAATTGAGGGGCGCGACAACAGCGTACGGTGCCTGGGTTGCGAGGAGTCTGCGCTCTGGTCCTCCCAAAGCGGGGACAACGTATATGCCATTGTCGTCGGGGGCCAGGCGATGAAAGGCAATCTGCGTGCCGTCGGGGGACCAAGCCGAACTGATCCAATCGGCTGGATGGTTGGTCAACCGCAGCACCGTTTCACTGCCAATCGCCTTTACATACAGATCGTACCGCGCTCCACCCGCGCGATTGTCTGAACCGCCATCCCATGAGAAAGCAATGCGCGAGTCATCAGGAGAGAACGAGGGAGCGGTTTCCAAGCCGGGATAGGATGTAAATGGAACGATAGTCATTGGCGGAGCATCCCCTAGTTTGCGGTACAGTCGGAAGGATGCCACTCCGGCGACGATCAGGACTGCGACTGCTAAGCAGCCCATGGTCCACCCCCACGGAGTCATGACTTTTGCCACAGGCACCAGTTCCGCAGATTCCCGCCCAGGAAGGGCGGACGAGACCACAGGCGGTTCGGGCTTGATCGTACCTATGAAGCGGTAGCCGCGTTTGGGGAGCGTCTCGATATAGTGGGGATTGTCGGCGGTGTCTCCCAGCGCCTCGCGCATCTTGTTTACCGCGGCGGCCAGACTATGTTCGAAATCAACGAATGTGTCTGCTGGCCATAACTCCCGGCAAATCTCGTCGCGACTAACCACGTCTCCGGCATTTTCAAGTAGCAGAACCAACAATTGAAAGGGTTGTGCCTGAATCCGGATTCGGGAACCGCTCTTACGAACTTCGCCCGAGCGCAAATCGACTTCGAAGTTGTCAAAAGCGATTCGTCGAGGCCGCGGCGAGGGAGAGTCTTCGCGGATCTTAAAAGGCATGTAGTGGTCCTAGACGGCTTGACAGCTTAGTGTCAATTATGACGGCGCCCAGCCAGTCATCGACTGTTTCCGACCGGTTAGCTGGCCACGGACAGTAAGCCAGTATGAACTGCAACCCGGCACCCCAATTGCGAAAACCGCAATCCCAGCAGTTAATTCCGCGGATGCTAGCACCCCCTTAAAGGTGTGGTCAAGTGTCAGAGTACTTTGCAAAAGCCTCTGATTTCATTGAGTTATCTGGTGACAATAAATTAAACCCGAAGTGAGGTGCCAGGCATTGCACCCAACAGCCTTTTCAACCAAATTGCGTGAACTTTGCTTTGCTCCGCCCTCCGGGGTTGGGAAGAAGCATGTGGACTTTAGCTCAACTAAGAGGAGAAACGCGATGAATCAGATCCTTGGGATCACTTTGAAAATACTGCGGAGCGGGCGTTTGTCGGCACTTGCTGTCTTGGTAGGATTGGGACTCTTGTTTACGGCTGCAAGCGCAAGGGCTGGTTGTGCCGTTCCTTATAAAGCTGGAGCCGCCCCAGCAATTCCATTCGTCAGCCCTCATGAGGAGGGAGAATGGCACGAGCATAATTCCATCGTGGGTTTGTGGCATGTGAACTACACGGCAACTTACGATGATAATTTTCCTCCGGGAGGCCCTTACCCTCCAACACCCTTCCCGTTCCTTGAATCCTTCAAAACCTGGCACTCGGATGGGACCGAATTTGAAAATGCATTTCTTCCACCAGCTGGCGGGAACATCTGCTTCGGCGTCTGGAAGGAGCTGGAAAAGGGCACCGTCAAGCTTCACCACATCGGTTTAATGTTTACCTCGGACGGCAGCATTTCAAGCATCTTTACCGTCGACGAAACGGATACGGTCGCGTCCGACGGAAAGACCTACAAAGGTAAGTTTGAATTCAAACTCTGGCCACCCAGCTACGATGCCGTTGGTGTGGGGACGCCAATCGCAGAGGTCAAGGGAACCACGGCTGCCACTCGCATTACCGTCAATTAACCAACACTCAACCCGGCAAAGTAAATGCCGGACGAAGTGGCAAAGGGGATTACATTCCTCCCCTTTGCCCCCAATCGTCTCCCCGCACTACGATTCTTTCAGGAATAATTCGCGCACTTCCGTCATTACGATTCTCGGCTCCCGCACTTACCAACGGATCAATCTTGGAATTGTACAAATGCCCTTCACTCGCCAGAAACGGCGTTCGAGGAGATGAGTAGTGATTTCCCAGAACGAGACTTCTTGGGAACTTGGGATACTTTTGACGATGACTCTACACTGGCCGACTTCCGGGTACTTCCGCACGGTGCCCATCTTGGATTACTTCCCTATAGCCGACCATCCTCCAATTGACCGTCAACTTCAGCTTGCGTGTTGACGATCGGGGATGCAACATCGTGCACGGATCCCAAAGGCGCGTATCGAATCGCGCGAGGAGTAAGGCTTATGAAAGCTGCAGTCGTACCCGCTGTGAGTAGTTCCTGGCAGATCAAAGACGTTCCCCAGCCTCAACCCGGTCCTAATCAAGTGCTAGTGAAGATGCACGCAAGCGGCATCTGCTATACCGACGTGCACCAAACGCTCGGACACCTTCCAGGACCATTTCCCCGAATCCTCGGCCACGAGCCGGTCGGCGAGATCGTTGCCACGGCTCCTGACGTGACCACACGGAAGGTAGGCGACCGCGTGGGCTACCGCATGGATTCAATCCACCTGCGGGCGCTGCGAATGGTGCCAGCGCGGCCGCAGGATGTTCTGTCCCTATCTGAAGGGCACGGGGGGTGAAGCACAAGGCGGTCACGCCGAGTACATGCTGATGAATGCCGACGCTACCTACCTGATTCCCGACAAGGTTTCCTACGAGCAAGCCGCACCGATCTTCTGCGCCGGGTACACCGTCTATAGCGGGCTCCGCTGGGCCGATCCGCAGCCGCACGAGCGCGTGGCCGTGCTTGGAATCGGCGGGCTTGGGCACTCTGGCGGTACAATACGCGAAGGCTGCGGGCTTTGAGACCATCGCGATTTCGCACTCCCCCGATAAGGACAAGATGATTCGCGAGCTGGGCGCGGATGAAATTGTCCGCGACGGAAAGAGCCTTACCGCAGCGGGCGGCGCCGACATCATCCTCAGTACCTCAAACTCGACCAAATCCATGGTGGACAGCATTCAGGGTCTGCGCCCAGACGGCAGGTTCATCGTTATGGGTGCTGACGCGGAACCGCTTTCGATCTCGCTGATCGAGCTGCATCTTCAAGCGCATTCAAATCATCGGCAGCCAGCAAAATGGCCCTGAATACCTTTACGAAGCCCTTGATTTCGTAGCCCAAGGAAAAGTTAAAACGATAGTCGAGACGTACCCGTTGGCCGAGGCTGCGAAGGCCTATCAACGCGTTGCGAGGGCAAGACCCGGTTCCGCGCCGTCCTCACAATGTAATAGCCGATCCGAGCACTCACCGCCGGTTTCGAGCGGATCACGGGCAACCCTTCCATAATCCGGTAAGGTAAGGGTTGCCGACGACACAGAAGTTCATCATCCTAAGCCCACCTCTCGGCGAACAGGCATCTCCGTGGTTGCCGGGCCGACTGCGCTAACACTAGTTGACTTCGTGCAATCGATTCCTATCCCAATTCCGTCACATCTGCTGGCACAGCCGACAAAAATTCCGAGCTACATGGGAGTACAAGCCGGCTACAATCGCTTCCAACTTGCTAGTTGAGGGAATTGGCGAAGAACTTGAATTCTGTGGTATATGCGCTGCCGGCCAGAAACAACCGGGAAACTATGCCTATTCAGTGGTACGGTCACCGTCGAAATGCTTCTGCCTGCCGCCGAGCGGCGGCATACACCGATCCAAACAGTTGTCTGCTATTTCGTGTAAACTCGAAGTGCGATTTCTTTCCAAATTGAATCGTTTTAATACGGGGCGATAACATCATGATTATCGGTTCTGACTCACGGGTCTCGTCTCGCATTTGGTTGTGTGTCGCGATTGCGGCGCTTGGACTGATTGCCGTGTCCAATCACTTTCCTTTGCATGTTTATGCACAAACGGCTCAACCACAGGCGGCTCAACCACGACATGGCCGACAGGAACTCCCAGCGGATTCGGTTGCCCCGGTGGGCACGCTTGATCCGGTTGCCAGGGTCCACGTTGATGTGACGCCGGCTCACGTACTGAATACGATCTATCCCGATACCGCGACTGGAGCGTGGATGGATGATCTCAGCAAGGCGCAGGTGGACAATTTGAGCAAGCCCGAGACGATTCAGGGGGTCAAGAACTTGGGTTGGGGCTCGATCACCATGCGCAACAACAGCGAGTTGCGTCTTTCGGCATGGCATTGGAACGAGAACGGTACATGGAGCGATCCAGCGACAAAGAGCGGCTACTACGTCGGAAGTGCAGATTTAGGCGAACCCATCCACTACGGCTATTCGTATTCGCTGCCTCATCGCGACTTTATGACCAGCGGCGATTCACCGTTGGTGGCTGGTTTTCAAAGCTACTGGAAGAGCAATCCTTACCTGACAAGCCATTTCACGGGCGAGAGCGATATGCTGCACCCGCAATGGGTAGTGATCGATATGGGCACGGCCCGCGCGGTCAATGGAATCCATATTCAGTGGGTAAATCCGTATGCCATCGTTTATGTGGTGCAGTACTGGGTCGGCGACAAGAACGCCATGGATTGGGACATGGGCCCGAACGGCATGTGGAAGGCTTTCACATCGGGCGCGGTGCTGAACGGTCGCGGCGGAGATGTCCATCTGAAACTTTCAGATGCGCCCGTCACGACGCGCTTCGTCCGCGTTTTGATGTCGAAGTCGTCCGGAACCTGCGACACTCACGGGTCGCAGGATATTCGCAACTGCGTCGGCTACGCACTACAGACGCTGTCTGCCGGTACGATCGATGCCGCCGGGAGCTACGCGGTAGTTTATCCGCCGAACGGCAAAGAGCCCGCACCTGGCCTGCCGCCAAAGTTGGAAGGCGCTGGAGAGCAGGAAGTGATCGCCGATTCGGAGGCGGACTTGGCCGGATCGTTTTTCGCCTCTTCCATCGATCCCTGGCACCAGGCCGACAACCTGATCACCGGAGGCGGCGATCAATACAACGGCATGGACAACTTTTTTACGAGTGGATTGACAATGGGCCATCCGGCGCTGGTTGCCTGTGCGGCGATTTATAACACTCCCGAAGATTGCGCCAATGAGGTTTCCTACATTTACAAGCGCGGCTATCCGGTGGCGGGAATTGAAGTCGGGGAAGAATGCGACGGCAAGCACATGACGCCGGAAGATTATGGCGCCATCTATATTCAAGTAGCGGATGCTGTTCACAAGCTAACGCCCGGCGCCAAGTTGGGCGGTCCAATTTTCGAGGGCGTCGATAAAGACATCACCCTTTGGGCAGACGAGCAGGGACGCACTTCCTGGCTGGAAAGATTCGTCGATTACCTGAAAGCCAGGGGTCATTTAAAGGATCTCTCATTCATGTCGTTCGAACATTACCCATTCATGATCAATGGATTTACTCCGCCGAACGACTGGGCGACGCTTTACATGGAACCCGGAATTATGAAGCACGTGCTGCACATGTGGCGTCAGGACGGCGTCCCCGCGGATGTGCCGCTCATTATTTCCGAGAGTGGAATCGTCGCTGGACCAAGCGGACCAGGCTACCTGGGCGTGACTGGGCGGTCCATCTGGGAGTGCGATGCGTTTGGCACGTTCTTTGAACAAGGCGGCACAGCGTTTTATCGCCCGGCAATCAATGACGGCGCGGCTGGTCACGGAAGCCTCAGCCCCGAGGGTGGCGCGGACGGCGGCGGTGCGTACGGCACGCCGGCGTATACTCCCTATTCTTCCGCACACATCATTAATTTCGAATGGCTGCAGCACGAGGCGGGAGCGAACAAGATTTTCCCGGCATCGACGGACCTTAAGGACGCTGCCGGCCGGACCGTAGTTACCTCATACGCCGTCAAACGTCCGGACGGGAACTGGTCGTTAATGTTGCTTAACCACGATTTGAACGCCGCCCATCCGGTGCTTCTCGTCATCGACGATGCCAAGCACGTCAGCCATCCTTTCGTCGGTCCTGTAGCCCTTGTCCAGTATTCCAACAATCCTAGCGAGAATAAGAACATCAGGATGGCTGCCACACCGGATGGCATGTACACACTGCCAGCCGGCTCAATCACCGTGCTTCGCGGGACGCTGCGGTAGTTCAGCTGACCCGTCGTTCCCCACCTAGCTGACACCGCTTAGAACAAATACTGTGGAAGGCACCGGGGCACGTATAACGGGCAACCCGGAAGTTATCAGCTCACCGGTCAGGTTAGTACCGACAAACGCGCAAGGGTGGAGGAGTCCCTCTCGACCGGGTCATGGTCCACAAACTCCCGAGATCACGTTCGAGGAAAGTAGAGCGCGAATACCATTCAGCGCAACGACGTGTGCTCGAACCGGACTTATGACTCGAAATAGCTTCCAGTTAGCCCGTGATCCAGGGGTAATCCATGTCGGGCCTCGCTCGCTCGCACGTCGCAGGAAGCTTGAGCAGCGCGTTGTGGTGTTGCCCGCTTGTGGAATAAGATGTCGCATGCCGACCCGCAAAAAATCGCGCGCTCCGAAATCGGCGCAACGAGTGCAATCTCATTTCGCAAACGCCAACGGCGTGCGCCTCCACTATCTAGCCGCCGGTAAAGGCAGCCCAGTAGTCCTCCTGCATGGTTACGCCGAAACCAGTCACATGTGGCGCCCCTTGATTGCCGAACTCGCTGGCACCCACACTGTAATCGCGCCGGATTTGCGAGGCGCAGGCAAATCCTCGCATCCCGCCGATGGTTACACCAAAACCGAATTGGCGCAGGACATTCATGCGCTCGTTCACGAGCTTGGTTTTGAGCATATTGGAATTGTCGGGCACGATATCGGACTGATGGTCGCTTACGCCTATGCGGCGCAATATCCTAACGAAGTCGATCGCATTGTGCTGATGGATGCCTTCCTACCTGGCGTGGGCAAATGGCGCGACGTGTGGCTCATGCGCGATCTTTGGCATTTCCATTTCTACGGCAAGACGCCGCTCGCTCTAGTCCATGGTCGTGAACGGATCTATTTCGAGCATTTTTGGAACGACTTCGCCGCAGACCCTGCCCATTCTGTCCCGGAACGTGACCGCCGATTTTACGCTAAAGAATATGCCCGCCCTGGCGGGATGCGCTCTGGCTTCGAGTACTTTCGGACATTTGAGAAGGACGCGGAGGATTTCGGCAGCTTCGCGCAGACCCCCTTGGCAATGCCCATGCTTGTATTAACGGGTGAAAAAGCCTCCGGCGATTTTCTCATTCAACAAGGCCGGCTCGTTGCGACGAATCTCGAAGGCGTGGTCGTTCGCAATTCCGGCCACTGGCTCATGGAAGAAGCGCCGAATCAAGTCATCCCTAAGCTGGTCGAATTTCTGAATTGCTAAACCGTAAAGTTTCACTCTGTCTTGGCGCGGGCAATGCGGAAGTTATCCAAGAACTGTCAGCGCCTCACGGGCAAGAAACGGCGTTCAGGGAAATGACCCCGAATGCTCTAAGGTCCTGGGACAAAACCGGTAACTTGAAGTAGCCAGAACGTTTTCGTCGCGCGAGCGAGGGATTTTTCTTTGAGGGATTCCAACACTTTTTGGCTATAGGCAATAGTAGAAGGCAATCCCTTTGCACCCCAAAACCGCGTCCTATCGAGGATGCCTTCTGATCGAGCATCCCGGCCTCCTCGCCAGAAGGTTTGCAGCGCAAGGGTGTGAAGCCATCCACGAAGGGGAATTACGATTCGATCTTGGCGTTGCACGTTTTGCCTGTTTTTGGTGAGCTTCGTATTGAGGAGATCGTCCCACTGCACATCGAGAGATTCATCCAAACAAAAGTGGAGAGCGGCCTTTCAGCAAAGACTGTCCGCAATCTTCTTTTGGTATTACAGGGGATCGTGTCGCTTGCATTGGACAATGACTTGATTCATCGCTCGCCGATTCGGAATAGACACAAGCCACAAGTCGTTAGCCATGAAAAGCCGATTTGGTCTCCTGCTCAGTTGTTGAACATTTTGAGCGCAGCTCCAACCGGCCTGCGGGCATTCTTCGACTGTGTGGCTCTAACCGGAACTAGGTTGGGTGAGGTACTGGCGCTGAAATGGAAGCACGTTGATTTGGAGGGCAGAATACTCCGAATTGAACACAGTCTCTGGCGGGGACAACTCCTCTCGCCAAAGACGGCCGCAAGCACGCGAGACATCCCTTTGGGATGTGCCCTGAGCGAGACCCTCAGGAATCATCGTGAGGGTTCGTTGCACCGGGGACCGGTTGACTTCGTGTTTTGCAAAACGGACGGGTCGGCGTTAGATCCGGACGTGCTTCGAAAGGACGCCCCTCTACCCAATCCTCGACAGGCTAGGGATTCCGAGAAAGAAGGGTGCGTCAGGCTTTCATACGTTCAGGCATTCCGCCGCGAGTATTGTTAACGACCGGACGGGAAACCTGAAGCTGACGCAAAGGTTCCTCGGGCACTCCACGATCAAAATGACCGCAGACATCTACACCCACACCTCTGCGGAAGCGGAACGTGACGCTGCGATCGCTCTAGAACGGGCAATCTACGGTGATTTGTTCCCAGTTGTTCCCAATATCGAGAACAGGAACAACTCTTTGGCGTTAAATTAGGCGAAGGATTTGTTACGGCTCAACTCGTAACTATAAATAAGAAGGGCGCTTAGAGGTTTTGCCTCTGAAGCGCCCATGGTTGCGGGGGTCAGATTTGAACTGACGACCTTCGGGTTATGAGCTTCATCAAACAGCAGGGCAAAAATCTACTAAATGCTTGATGTGGCGTTGCTTAGCTCAAAACTCACCGCGCCTTTTCTCCTGTTGAATTGTACCGAAGTTGTACCGAACGATTGTAAAGCCTCCGACAGAGATCGGAGGCTTTCTTTTTCTTGTCCGTTGGCGCGCCGGGGAGGGTCTTCGCGCCTTTGCCGTGACAGTCTAGGTATAAACGTATTATCAGCGACGTACGTTCTCAACGGGGGCAGCCAAGTCGCTGAAAAGGACTGTAGGAACCGTTCCGTGTGGGTAAATCTGTGGGTAAGAATTCTCGCGTTGCGACGATTTTGAGCTTGGGAATTGAGCACCGAACCGCTGATGATCCGGAGCCCGCCGCCATGTGCTGGGCACAGCAGGCGCTATTGGAGCTTCGCGTACTCGGCTTTGGCTTGCTTGAGGATGGGGATGTCGGGGTCGGCGTCTTTCCAGAGCGTGAGGAAATCTTTGTAGGCGGCGAGTGCCCGGACGCGGGCGGCATCGGCGTCCGCGCCCTGCGAGGTTCTCGACTGCAAGGCGTTGGCACGAGCCACTCCCAGATGCGCCAGCGCTCCCGTCCAGCAGTTCCAGACAATGCCGCTGTGGTCGAGAATCTTCTGGAACTCGGCGGCAGCGACGCTGCCTTGTCCGGCTGCCAAGTATGCCTCTCCGCGTACATACACATGGTAGAGGCAGGAAATATTGTTGCCGAAGGGAGTCTCGCCCAACTCAATGGGAGAAGCTGGTTGCAGGGGACTCAAGGCAGAAGTCGAATTCTTTTTGTCCAGAGCCAATTGCGCCTGAATCGCAGGCAGCCAAAGTGACTGCATCTGCGTGTCCAGCGGGAAGCGTTTCCCTAAGTTTTGTGCCAAAGACTCGGCTCGTGCCGTATCGCCCGCCATGGCAAACGCCAGCGCGGCTTCGACCTCGACAGCCTGACTCGTGGGAGCCAGCTTCAAAGCCTCTGCCGCTGATTGCCGGGCTTGTGCAGGATTGCCATAAGCCGTTTCTTCAAGCGCGGCATTCGCCAAATAGATCGCCCCACTTTCCTTGTTGTCTGCTCCTACCGCAGAGTCCACAGCCCGCTTAGTCAACTCCCGAGCCTTGCCGAGACGACCGCCATACGCCTCGGTGTCGGATGCGTAAGCCAGTCCAAAATTCTCATATTCGGGTCTACGCGCAAACCACTGTTGCTGTTCTGACATTGCCGAAGAGTCCGCGCCGAGAAAGCCAAGGGCGTAAAGAAAAAGGCGCGAAATGTCAGAATCGAGTTTTCGCACTTGCGCCTCTTGAATCATCTGCCGGGCTTTGTCGAAGCGCTGCAAGGCAAGGGCGTATTTGGCGAGGTTTTCGTACCAAACAGCACTATCCGGCGCAATTTGCACAGCTTGCGTCGTGATCTCGATAGCCTTCTCATACTGCCCCTGAGAGGAGAACACCTCGCCCAAACGCGCATAGGCTTCAGCTTTCCGCGGGTAGGTCTCAATTTCCTCCAGATATATCTGGGCAGCCTTGTCCAGTTCACCGGTGACACTCCTGTAGTAGGTGGCAGCGACTGCCAGCTTTTCCAGTTCGCTCGCATGTTCCCGTAACTGAAACGCCTTGGTGTAATATTCGCTCGCCCGCTTAGGCTCGCCGAGCGCGATGTAGGCGTCGCCCACTGCCCTGTAGCCCATGGCAAAATTAGGATCGAGTTCAATGGCACGTTGATGGTATGGCAGGGCTGCGGCAGTGCCTTTCTCAGGAAAGGCCCCCCAGCCAAGGCTGAATGCTTTCAGGGCTTCGAGCGAGGAGGTGGTTGCCTCTGCCAACGGCACATCGTATTTTTGTACGGTAGCCAGCGATTCGCCCAGTTCACTGCGCAGCTTCGAAGCCGCCTCGCCCAGCGCGTCCAGCACTTTCTCCTTGGACGCCGCGGTCACCTGCTCTTGTGCCAGCGTGTCTCCGCTCTGGCAATTCACCGCCTTCAGTCCAAGCACATACTCGTTGCCCAGACTGCCAATCGTTCCCGCAAGGTAAGCCTTGCTTCCCGCCCGCAGGCAAAGCTCGCGGGTCACTTCGGGCGTGAGTTTCGTGTCGGCGGGACGGGCCATCAGTTTCAACGTCTCCGCGACTTGCTGATCTGAGAGCACACTCAAGAAAGGCGATTGCCGCAAGGAGACATTGAGCGCCGTCTTCAGTGTGTCATCGAAGATCGCATCACCCGTCTTGTTGTCGAAGTCGGCGAGAACGATGGTGTCTTTGTCGGTCAGGCGCTTGTTTTGCTGATGCGACCGATAGTAAAGCCCGCCCGCTACGAGCAAGGCGACAAGCAGGACGGTAACCGCAATCTTCCAGAGCTTTTTCTCTGCCACTGCGACCGTGCCCGAGCTTGCCGCCGCACTGTGCCCGCTCTCGCTGTCCCGCTTCAGCCGTTGCAAGTCGGTTCTGACATCGGCTGCACTCTGGTAGCGCAGATTGCGATCTTTCTCTAGAGCTTTGTTGACAATGTCCTCTAGCTTGGGCGGTACGTCGGGATTCAGCCGCAAGGGAGGCAACGGAGCACGGTTCAGGATGGCTTCGAAAACTATTCCTGTGCTCTCGCCACGGAAGGGCAATGTCCCAGTCGCCATCTCGTAAAGAACCGCCCCAAACGAAAACAAATCCGTTCGTGCGTCCAGTTCCTTCGCCCGCACCTGCTCGGGCGACATGTACGCGATGGTTCCTACAGCCGTGCCGGGACTCGTCAGTTTGTCAGGGTCAATCTCCGCAGTGGCAAGTGTTGGCTCGTTGCCAGCCGCGCTTTTGGGTGTGCTGACCTTAGCCAATCCGAAGTCCAGAACCTTCGCGTGTCCGCGCTGGGTGACGAAAATATTTGCTGGCTTGATGTCGCGGTGAACGATGCCTGCGGAGTGGGCAGCATCGAGGGCGTCGGCGACCTCGATGCCAAGCGACAGTACCTCTTCAATCTCCAGCGGCTTGCCCCCGATGCGGTGCCGGAGCGTCATGCCGTCCAAGAACTCCATGACGATGAAGGATTGACCTTCATGCTTGCCGATTTCATGGATCGTGCAGATGTTCGGATGGTTCAACGCAGACGCAGCACGAGCCTCGCGCCTGAAGCGTTCCAACGCCTGCGGGTCTCTTGCAAGATCATCGGGAAGGAACTTGAGAGCGACGTAGCGACCAAGGTCGGTGTCCTCCGCCTTGTAAACCACACCCATCCCGCCGCCGCCCAGCTTCTCGACGATGCGGTAGTGCGAGATGGTTTGACCGATCATGGCGCTCAGGCTGAGATGGTAGGTGTGAGCAGATGGTGAAGTCAACGAGCCGGATCAGTGTGCGTTGGAATCGTGACACTTCCTTTCGAAAGGATTTGAACTACATGCGATCAAGCCTAAGCGGTCGGCAGGAGTTGGCTTCGCGGGTTCAGCAGGCGTTGGCGCTGCCGACCAAGAAAGAAGCCGAGATGGTCTTGGACACAGTGGTCGCCGCGCTCGAAGCCACTCTGCTGAACAATCTGCAAACGAACGGGTTCACCTTGAAGCTGGGCAGCTTCGGAAAGTTCTCTGTGAGACACAAGCCGGGAATTCGCCGGAAGATTGGGTACACGGGAGAAATCGTTCAGACGAAGATGAAACGGAAGATCGGGTTCATCAGCTTAGGAGCACTCCGCCAACGAGAACGGGTTGAGTGACGAAGGGTAGGCTCGCTAGACGCGACTTCCCGCATCTCTGAGCACCTCGTGCTATAAATTGCACATGCCCAAAATCACTGAGCGGTGGCTTCTCTTCAAATACGTCGGCGGGGAGTTCACGCCCCTGTCCAAGCCTCTTAAAACGAAGGAACGCGCAGAGAAGGCACGGCTGAAGTATCCAGAACGTGAGCGCAAGTCTATCGGGATCGGTGTGATTCGCACCAAGGGTTAGGTCGGCGTTCCGCATTGCCAATTAGACTCAGGGGATAGGTATTCACAAAAGACACGCTCTCCGCAATTGGTGGCGGACAGGATTGCTCGCGGAGAACTGCCTGATCTCGGGCCGAAAGTCACCGCCATTCGCGAAAAATTAGAACGCAATGAAACTTTTCCAGAATTGGTTGCGGTAGAAGGCGAAGGAAACGCTCTAGTTCTGATGGAAGGCGCTCACCGTGCAACCGCGTACGTCAGCTTAAAGTGGAAAGGGAACGTGCCAGCGATCATTGGTAGCTCTCCCTCATGACAACTGGCACTGGTACGCTTACCGCTGAGGAAATGCTACTCGCTCTTAACACAAGGAGGTCACATGGCAGACATCCAGCGAATCAGCGTGCAACAAGCGCATACAAAAACCAAGTCGAACCAAGCCCTGCTAGTTTGCGCCTACGAGGACGAGGCCAAATGCCGGATGCTAAATCTGGATGGGTCCATATCCTTCACCACCTTGCAGTCCCGGGCGGCGTCGCTGCCGCCGAAGACACAGGAAATCATCTTCTATTGAGGTTGACCCGGCGAAGCCAGCGCTGTCGGTCAGGCAGCGAAATATCAGGAGCAGGGCTTTACCAACGTCGAGGTGCTAAAGGGCGGTGTCGAGGCGTGGAAGGCTGCGGGATACGCGATGAATTGAATGCCCACGCCATTGAAGCCCGTCATCGGTGCTTAGCTCGCGACTGTATTCGCGGCTTCTGCTCTCTGAATCTCCGCGAACTGTCCCTCTAAAGCCGTAAACCAAAACACTCTGTCAAACTCGAACGAGAATTTCCATTCCTCGATTCCGTGTGGAATCATCATGCTTCGCGCTACAGTGACTCCGCTGTAGAGCAGCAGCCAAACACGCGCGCCCGCCGGCAGGTTCGCGCGGTAAGTCGGAACGAGTTTGTCTTTGCTGCTGATTCTGGCCGCAAGTTGTGGCCGTATGTCGTCAAGGCTGTAGCCTCCGCCTTCCCCACACCACCAGTCTCTTGATTCAGCACTTATGACAGATTGAATCGAAACCATCGGGTGTTTCAGGGCGGTACAAACTCACAAAGGGATTTGTCCGATCAACATTCGCCTTCACAAATTCGGTAAGAGGCGAAGGCCAATTCCCCTTTGTTGCGTTTTTCTCCTCTAGTGTTCGTGAAATAGACGCTGACATGAACAGGCTTGCCATCCGGCGTATCGTAGTAATCCTGTTGGGCCTTCGTGATGATTTCTCTGTGGAAGGACTCTTGCTCAACAGGCAAGATTCGCGTGATTGCTGCTGGCAGGACGTAGCCCTTCGCGAGAGTCATCAGTCTCCCAAGGTCGCACTTCTTCGTTCAATCCGTGAAAATCAATCGCCGCTTCTAGTCGTCAGAACTTTCTGCTTCTTCGGTTGGTAATAAACAGCAGGACGCCTGAATTTTCGCTTCGGGACAGCAGCTTCCGCATGTAAGCCTCAAGGTTCGCTCCTTTTGGCCGCGTCCACTGCTCGAAGTCATCCCTTCGGCTGCATTAGCCGGTCCTGCAACCATTCCTGCAGCCTTCCTACGACTGGTTCGCCGGACTCAAAATTCCTCCTCGATTCTGCTCCTGTCAATCGCGTGGCCGCAAAACGTCTTTCACCAGTTCGCCTCCGTTCTACGCGGGTATCGAAGTCGTTGTACTTCGTGCGCAGAACAACCGACGCGGAAATGTTATCGAGCTGTCGCCGATGCCGCGTCGCGGTCTGCCTCAGAATACCACGAAGGTCTCTATCGGCAGGAATCCATCGTCGGCGAACGTCGAGGTAACGATTTCGTGCTTGTCGTTAGGCTCCTGCGAACGTCAGTCTCTGTCGGTGTCGCGAAGTGCTTTGCCTCGAACCTTCTGCGGCGTAGGCCGCTGCGATGCTGTCCTGCGGAGCGTCTGCGGTGCGAGTTTGAGCGCAAACGACCGCTCTGCCGACCCTGTTGTCCTCGAGCTCTCCATGTGCTTGAGGAGGGAATCAATTGCGCGGGAGGCATGAAAAATTTGGAGGCTAACGCGGCGGGTCTGGGTTGGTGTCTTGGCTGCGCCAATGAAATGTTCGTACCTCGTCAGCAGTAAATAACCTTCCTCAGCACGTCAGCGTGGGTTGCCCAAGGCGAGCGGCTGCTCAACCGTTCGAATGACGGGCAGCATCTCCACGAAGTGTGAAGAGTATCGGTCTCAATCTCCCTCTTAAACGTAAGCATCTTGGAGCACCCGCTGAATCTGGTTGAGTGCATCTGCTGACATCACTTCCCATCCAACCGAGACAAGTGACCGCACATAACGGAAGGGGTCATGGTCAGGCCCTGCTAAATTCCCTTCGACAATTAACAGCGGTCTTCTCTTCTCCCAGAGTCTTTCCAGTTGGCCCTTTTCGCCTGAATAGCGCATCAATCTGGCTTTCGTCATCAAGTAGCGAACGGTATCCCGAAAACCGTGCCGACCAACCCGAACGATTTCGATAGGCACTTCGATTGGCTGGAGGGCCATGAGGTCGAATCCCAGTTTGTATCTGCCGGACAGCGACCCGAGGCTCCCCTTCACGCTCTCAACCAGCGGGTCCCGCTCGGGGAACGTGCCCGTGACATCCTCAATTGCAACTGCTGTTTGTTGGACCAATGCTTCTTTTGCTCGGATTGGAACGTGCTCGCGGTTAACTAGCGCTAGGTAGCGCTCTTTGCTGAAGCGACGAAGAGCACTTTGAACAAATTCCTTTTCCATATCCCACAAGTGAAAAAGATTTTGCCGAACCGAGGAAGTCTGCATAGTTCCCCAAAAGCGTCCTCCTCTGATGTCCGACTTCCAAAAGTCCAAATGGAAGAACACATCAAAGGTGTTTTGCAGCAACCGATTCATGTCGTCTCCTTCGAAATCGGGGGTGATCTCGGAAAGATCGTAAGCAACCGCAACAGTGTGACGCCCCAAGTAGAGTTTCGCTTCGAATAAATCTTCCAGAGAGGCAAGCGCAGAGCGCCACGTTAATCTCTCGACTGTAAAGAAAAACCGCAACCAATCTTCCCGGGAGCGGGCGTGACCAAGAGATCGGGCTGATTCAGGAGGTTCGGGGAATAGGGATTTTTCTGGAAGGAACCAGTCGGTAACTGGTCGACGGACTCCATGTGACGGCGCTCTAGAAGTGGTTGGCACAGGGTGAGGTTCGCGAAACTCCGATGACGTGGCAGAAGAAAAAGAACGTAGGCGGAAAGATAAAATTCTTAAGAGCCTGATTGTTGACACCGGTTTTGACGTGCCCAGTTGTACCGATTGTACCGAAAAAGAAAAAGAGGCGACTGGAGCCGTCGCCTCTAAGTAGCTGATGGAACAGGAGAAATTGGTTGCGGGGGTCAGATTTGAACTGACGACCTTCGGGTTATGAGCCCGACGAGCTACCAGGCTGCTCCACCCCGCATATTTAATATAACGGAGCGTCACTGTTCCGTCAAATGAGCCGAAAGTAAGACAACGAGGTATGGACGAGGAATTCCTACTAGAGACTGCCGCGAAAAAAACTCGCGCAATTACCAGGTGCTATATGGTTGACCGTTCGAGCCAACCTGATCTGAACCTGAGTGCACATCGTCAATCCCGCCACTGGTTTGCTCCGGTGTCATAACGGTATCGCCAAAGTGCGTCACCCAATCTTTCTGGTGGCTGATTGGATCCATGGGTATTTCGCGCAGGTATTTCGCGTCCACCAGGTCATCCAATGATTGCGGAGCTTGTTGCTTGTCCAGTGTGTAATGATCGATGGCCTGCCGCATGGTCTGCAAATCCTGTTTTAAAACAGTCTCGCGAGCCTGGTGCACTGTCTTGTCGTAGGAGAGGGCTGCAACACCAACCAGGATAGCGATAATCATCATCACGATCATCAATTCGATAATCGTGAAGCCCCTTGCAAGGCGCGCACTTGGACTGGTCGTTCTTCCCCGAATGCTCATAGCTAGAGTGCTCATAAGATTATCCAAACGCGGAACTACCAATCTGAATATTTAGTTCCGTCAAGGGCAGTGCCCGATGATTTCGAATAGACGTCAAAAACGTTTTTTCCGCCCCAGCTATTGGAATCCGGATCATCCTGCACCGCGCGCAAGCCCCATTCCGCCCGACCTGTCATCGGGTCGACAGGGACTTTTCGTAAAAAGCGAATATTCTTACCTGCTGCCCCCGTTCCACCCATCGCTACGCCTTTGACCAATGCCTCGAGATCGGGCGGATACCCTTCGCTGCCAAGTTCGATGCGAATCATTCCACGGTCGGCATAATCCTTGTATCGGTCGATGGCCTTGCGCATATCTCGCAGATCGTAGCGAAGTTCAGCCTCGCGCTGCCGAACGATGGTGAATCGCGCAACGGGCAGGGCAGCCGACGCCAGGAGAAGAAGAATTGCGCAGGCGATGATCAACTCGATCAAAGTCATCCCTGCCTGCAGGGATCGAGCGCATTTGTAGGAGTAATGCTTCATTCCAGATGACCTCGACGCGCTCACTGCACTCGTAAGGTTGCTTCGCTGGTAACCAGCGGAATGGGTCGTTGCTGGGAGTCCTTGGCGTTCACCTGAACAATGGAAAGATTGCTCACTCCCGGGGTCAATGCCTTGACGACGATGCCCAAGATCGTTCCGGTGCCGCTTACTCCCGGAGTGTTGGGCTGCCGCGTAGCCGAAATAATCGCCTGGCCATGTTCCTTGTCGACCCGCTGCACGATGGCAATCTCTTGTGTGCCACCCGAGAGGAATCCGCCGTGGCGCACTTCTTCTACACTGATGATGGCGGGGTTGTATTGCAGCAACATCGGGACGGAGAAAAGGTCGGTGACATTATCGACCACGACGCCAACTGTAGCCGTTTGACCGGGGCTGAGATTCAGCGTTGCCGGTTCGAAGCGAATGTGGGGTCCGCCAACCTGGGTTTGTGGGGCTACACCCCCGGGGGCGTTATTACTCATCGGAGCGTTCGGGTTCACTG
Source organism: uncultured Acidobacteriota bacterium (assembly GCA_963831545.1). Lineage (GTDB taxonomy): Bacteria > Acidobacteriota > Terriglobia > Acidiferrales > UBA7541 > Acidiferrum. Next base: position 275,231 of record CAWHQX010000012.1, on the reverse strand, counting down.
GAACGACCGCTCCAGGACCTGGAGCCGCCGGAGGCGGGGTTACTTGTGGATTCGGATTCGACGAGGGCGCTTTTACGTCAACCTCGCGCTTTGCACCGGGGAACGTTTCCGTCCCGGAATAAATGGGTCGCAGATTCGCGCGAGTCCAATCAGGCAGACGAACGACGCGAGGAGTCAGCACAATCAGAACTTCGTCTTCCTGCTTTTCGGTGTTGTCCGACGAGAAAAGGTAACGCAATCCCGGGATCTTCGCGAGGCCGGGCCAGCCGTTCAGGGTTTTCTGGTCGACGCGCGAAACCAATCCGGCAAGGATGCTGGCTTCGCCTTCTTTCAGGCGAATCTCGTGCTCCACTTTTCTTTGGCTGATGATCGGCTGAGTAATACCGCCGATCGTGGCGCTACCGGTCTGTGCGGAGACTTCCACGGAAATCTTCATGCTGACATCCCGGTTGGCGTGCACATGCGGAGTCACGTCCAGGTTCACACCGACGTCGATGTATTGAAACTGCGTGTTGACGAGAGGATTGACGAAGCCAGCGCCGCCAGTTGAACCCACACCGACGCCAGCCTGGAAGCTGCCAGTCGCGACAGGAATGCGGTCACCGATCTTGAGTTTTGCAGATTGTCCGTCAATTGCGCGAAGTTCCGGGTCCTGAATAATTTTCGTCCCAGTATCGGTCAGCAAGAAGTTTGCGGTTGCCCCGGGTAACGTGAACACAACGTCGTTCTGATTCAAATGCGTGAGCTGGGCCAGTGTTGGACCGGTCGCGGTTGTCGTTGTGGTCGTTGTAGTGCTCGAACTGGTGCTCGTTGCATTCGGATTAATCTGTACCGAGGCGGATTGGCCTGGCAAAATTCCCAGGTTTCTGAGGTTATCAATACGCGCTTCGAGCACTTGAACCTGAATGATGACTTCTGGCTTGGCCTTGTCGATGTCGCGAATAATTTTCTCGGCGAGCGCAATTTTATCAGGGGTATCACGAATGATGATGGCGCTCTGGGCGTTAACCTGCTGAATCCGCTTGAAATCGAGCAACTGACGCAATCCGGTCGTGATTTCCGTCAAATCCTGAGCGATAGCGATATTATTCAGATAAAACGTCCGCACGACCTGCTCTTCATAATCGCGACGTTTTTGTGCCGTGTCCGGAACGATCATGATGATGTTTTCCGTAACGGGTTTCCAGAACGCTTTGCTTTCGAGCGAAACGATATCGAGTGCTTGTTCGAGCGTCACGTTGTTTAATTCCGTGCTGATACGCTTGGCTTGCAGATCAGGATCATAAATCACGGTTAATCCTGACAACTTTCCAATCGTCTCGTAAACAATCTTGGCATCGTTCGACATCTTCAGATTAATCGGCGCGCGGGAAAGCGGTTTCAATTCCGGCGGTGCTGTCGCCATCATCGGGGAGCCGGCGGCGACCGTTGGGCTATCAGGTACAGCCTCTTCAATTGCAGTGACTCGGGTCTTTTCCGTCAGCTCTTCGATCGTGCGCTTTAATTCCTGGTCAGCCACCATGCTTGAAGGGTCTAGGACCTCAGCGCGTTGAAATTCAGAAATGGCGCCCTGCAAGTCACCCTTATCACGGAGTTTATATCCCTTATGGATGTGGACTTGTGCGGCCTGGAAGCGGGCTTGGTTTAATCCAATCTTGTAGTTTGCGTTGTGCGGGTCAGCAGCGTTGGCTTTGCCGTAATAGTCCACGGCGGCATCGTAATCCTGGGCATCGAGCGCTTTTTGGCCAGCGGAGTAGTCTTGTTTGCCCTTCGGACATCCTGCGGCGAAGGCGCAAACGGCTAATATAATGAAAAACTGACTGCAGCGGCGCATGAACTCTCCGGAACTCCAGCTGGGCGCAACCCTCGTCTTTACTTGCCTTTGGAGTCTAGCATCGGGCTCATGAATGCGGCAAGCCGTTACCCCGTTTCTGTCACTTTCTCGAAACTGTACCATCAGCCAGTCCTTTTCGATTTTAACGTTTTTTCAGGGCCGGCAAGGCAGCCGACCCGGAAATCCTCAAGCAAAGTCCAGCCCGATGTCTCTATTAGACGTCTCATCAGGTAAAATGAGATTGTGCCGAAGCAAAATAGCAAACCGCTGAAAAGCACCAAGAAGGACGCAAAGGATTCTGCCGAAAAAATCGTCGCGCAAAACCGGGCGGCTTCCTACAACTACCACATTTTGGAAAAAATGGAGGCGGGGATTGTCCTTCACGGCACGGAAGTGAAGGCGTTGCGCGAGGGCAAGGCGAACATTCGCGACGCCTTCGTGGACTTCAAGCCCAGCGGGCCGTATTTGGTAAACGCTCATATTGCGCAGTATCTTCCAGGCGGTCCTTGGAATCATGAGCCGCTTGGCAATCGAAAGCTGTTGATGCACAAGCGTGAAATTTTTAAGTTGGAAGGTCGTACCGAATCGAAAGGATTGACCGTTATCCCGTTGCGAATCTACTTCCGCAATGGCATAGCAAAGGTTGAGATTGCCCTGGCGCAGGGCAAGAAAACGTGGGACCGACGCCAGGATGAACGAACCAAGGAAGCTCGAAGGGAAACGGAACAAGCGATGTATCGCAACCGGAGGCGATAATACTGTTATGCAGATCATTCTCGATACCAAGCCATTTGCGGCTGTCGAAGCTGACGCACTCATCACCTATGTTTTCGACGAGACGGACCCCGTTCAGGGCTGCGTCGCCGAACTCGATAAACTTGCCGGTGGGCTGCTCAGCAGAATCCAAAAGAGCGGTGAGCTGACCGGCAAAAACCTGGAATTTACTCTGATTCACGGACCTGCCGGGTTGAAGACCGCGCGCCTCCTGCTCGTGGGCGCAGGGAAACGTGAGCAATTTAACCCCGGATCGTTACGAAAAGTTGCAGGGGCGGCTCTTCGGTATTTGAAAGCGCGTTCGGTGCATAAGGTTGCTTTCCTTTTGCGTGAGAATGACCTTCAGGAGAATGTGGCCCAGGCGGTCACAGAAGGCGCCATTGCATCCGATTTTGAGACAGACCGATACAAGACCGATAAAAAGAACGACAAATTTGTCGAAACGTTCTCCATCCTGGGCTTTACCGACGCTCATAAAGCTGCCGCCGAGAAGGGAATTGCCAAAGGCCGCATCATCGGCGAGGCACAGAATTTCACACGCGAGCTGGTGAACGAGCCTTCGAACAAACTGACACCAGTCATCCTGGCCGAAAAAGCGAAGGTCATGGCTAAGGAAGCTGGCCTCGCTGTGGATATTCTCGACGAGAAAAAGATTGCGGAATTAAAGATGGGTGCGCTTCTCAGCGTGGCGCAGGGTGGTCCGGAACCGCCGCGCATGATCGTCGTGACCTATACACCGCCAAATGCAAAGCCGGGAGCTCCCGTGATCGGGTTAGTAGGGAAGGCAGTCACCTTCGATACCGGTGGTATCTCGATCAAGCCATCCGAGGGTATGGAGAAGATGAAGTACGACATGGCAGGTGGCGCAACCATGCTGGGCGTTATGCGTGCAATCGCTGCATTGAAGCCCAATGTAAAAGTGATCTGTGTTGTTCCCGCCACGGAGAACATGCCGGGTGGCACGGCGCAAAAACCTGGGGATATCCAGACCGCGATGTCGGGAAAGACAATCGAAGTGCTGAATACAGACGCAGAAGGGCGCCTGATTCTTGCCGATGGAGTTCATTACGCGAAGCAACTGGGCGCTACGCACTTGGTCGATGCCGCAACTCTGACCGGCGCGATCGTTGTGGCACTGGCGAATGTCAACGTGGGCGTATTTGGTTCTGATCAGGCCTGGACGGACAAACTGCTGGCGAGCGCCAAAGCAGCCGGGGAAAAAATGTGGCAGATGCCGCTCGACGATGAATATCGCGAGTTCATCAAGGGCAGTTTTGCTGACATTCAGAATATCGGCAGCGGCAAAGGCGGCGGAGCCATCACCGGAGCTATGTTTATTAAGGAATTTGTGGGCGATACGCCATGGATTCACCTCGACATCGCCGGTACCGCCTGGAACGATGACACCAAGCCATGGCTCGCAAAAGGACCGACAGGAGTCGCTCTGCGCACTCTGGTTCAACTGGTCAGTTCTTTTTGAGCGACGTGACTAGTTTTCCTTGCCACCAAAAAACAAGTGAGCAATTGCGACCAGGATTACCGCGCCCACAGTTGCCGCGGCCAGCGAAAACAGAAAGGTATTGGTGTGGACGATACCCAGCTTGGTAAAGACCCATCCTCCAACGACAGAACCGATTAAACCGAGGATGATGTCGCCAATGCAGCCGAATCCACGCCCTCGGGCGAGTTTGCCAGCGAGCCAGCCGGCGATCAGCCCGAGCAGGATCCAGCTAAACAAGCTGTTCGGCCAGCCGACCTGAACATCCACTTGTGTGGTAGAGACCTGCCAAAGAATCGTCGAGCTTAGTCTATCCATGGACCACCTCCGATTATCCGTGCGCCGGCTCCTGTTGCGTCATGCAATGCAGCGTCCCGAGGCCAAGGACCAAGTCACGGCAGTGAATTCCAGTTACTTGGCGATCAGGAAATAGTCCGCCGAGAACGTCGAGCGCTACACGATCATTGGCATCATTGAAAGTCGGTACGATGACCAATTTATTTGCGATGTAAAAATTGGCGTAGCTTGCAGGGAGGCGCTGCCCGTCGAAATAGACCGGGGCCGGCATCGGAAGGGTCTTAATCCGGAGTGGCTTACCGTCCTGGTCGGTCATCGACTGCAACCGGTGCAGATTATCTTGCAGCGGGCCGTAATTGGCATCCGCGGGATCTTCTTCGACGATGGTCACGACCGTGTTTGGGTCCACGAACCGGGTGAGATCGTCGACATGTCCGTGAGTGTCATCGCCTGCGATGCCATTTCCGAGCCACAGCACGTTTGTGATGCCCAGATACTCGCGAAACATCTCTTCGTAATCACGCTTTGAGAATCCGGGATTGCGTTCCTGGATCCGGCTCTGCAAACATTCTTCCGTTGTCAGCAAGGTCCCGCGGCCGTTGACATCGATCGACCCGCCTTCGAGAACCACTCGGCGTCGGTTATGGACCGGCAAGAACAATTTCCGTTTGAGGCGCTGATTAGCCGTTGTTACGACAGCAGCATCCTTCTTGTGATTGTCATATTTGGCCCATCCGTTGAACTCGAAGTTGTTATATGCCACTTCGCCATCGGCGTCTTTCACGCAGATCGGCCCAGAATCGCGCATCCACCCGCGATCCGTTGGCACTCGGAAAAACTCAACGGAATCCAGATTCGCACCGGCCTTTTTCAGGATCGCCTTCACCCGTTTTTCGGCGGCTTGCGATTCGACCAGCAGATAGACGCGCTCGACCAGTGACAAAGCCCGAACAATTTCCGCGAAGGCCCACGGAATCGGCGCGAATTTGCCGGGCCAGTCCGTGAGTTCGTGAGGCCAGCCGAGCCATGTAGCAGTGTGAGGTTCCCATTCTGCGGGCATACGGAAGCCCAGCGTCTTCGGTGTTTGCGCCTTCCGAGAATTGGTCATAGGAAGAAAGGTCGAGAACTCTTTCCGATGGAATCCGAACTATTTATCTAACCAGCGGCTTGTAAGACCTTGAAAAGCATCGATGCGGCGATCGCGGAAAAATGGCCAACCGCGCCGCTGTTCCTCGATCAAGGCGGAATCACATTCCACTACGAGAATGTCTTCCTGATGGTCTGGAGACTCGGACAGAATCTGGCCGGCTGGATCCGCCACGAAGGAATTCCCCCAGAACTCGATTCCCGGGTCCCCTTTGTCCGGTTTGCCTTCGTAGCCGACACGATTGACGACGGCCACGAAGATTCCATTGGCGATGGCATGGGCCCGCTGAACGGTCCGCCAGGAATCCAGCTGGGCGGCGCCGACTTGAGCTTTCTCGTGCGGATGCCACCCAATGCTGGTGGGGTAGAAAATCACTTCGGCACCTTGCATTGCCGTCAGACGCGACCCCTCGGGATACCATTGGTCCCAGCAGATCTGAACGCCGATGCGCGCGTACTTGGTGTCAAAATTCAGAAAACCGAGATCGCCAGGAGTGAAATAGAACTTCTCGTAATACAGTGGATCGTCGGGAATGTGCATTTTGCGGTATTTACCGAGGTAACTGCCATCGGCATCGAGGATTGCGCAGGTGTTGTGATACACGCCTCGAGCGCGCTGCTCGAAGAGGGAAACGACCAGTGCCACCTGGCTCTGTTTCGCAACCTCCGCCAGACGTTTTGTAGTAGGTCCGGGAATCGGTTCTGCGAGGTCGAACAACTCCGCATCTTCACTGCGGCAGAAATACTCTCCTGCAAACAGTTCATCAAGACAGATGATCTGCGCGCCACGTTTCGCCGCTTCCCGGATTTTCTCGATTCCGCGCGTCAGATTTTCTTCTTTATTCGTCGTGCTCTTCATCTGCACGAGTCCGACTGCAAACTTCCTGATCATAGCCTTCATCCTAACACGCGAAAATTACTCTTTGTGAATGCGAATTTTCTTTTCTTATCGTTCACTTTGTACTATCAATTCTCTTGCGAGCAAAGCCTCATCTTTCGTAATCGGTAGCGCGCTCATTCGTTCAGGAGAAGAAATGGCCAAGCATTCGAACAAAACGGTTACGGGACGAGTGTTGCACGATCCTGTAAAAGACAAATTGCGCCCGATTTTCCCGCTTGATTTATCGAAAATCAATACGATCGATGACCTGGTCCGGGCAATGGGCGACACCGCCTACACCGCCCGGCAGGTCGGCGACGCGGCAGACGTGCTCGAGGCGATGGCACGTGACAAGGATTGTTTTGTGGTGATGACACTTGCCGGCGCGCTTACGGTCGGGAAGATGGGGCTGGTTTTCTGCGACCTCATCGAATCAGGTATCGTCAAAGCGATCGTTTCGACGGGCGCCTTGATGGCACATGGTCTGGTCGAGGCGACGGGCCGTTCTCATTTTCGCTATGATCCTGCAAAAATGGACGATAACGAATTATTCCTTGCCGGTTACAACCGTGTCTATGATTCGCTCGAACCGGAAACGAATCTCGATCACGTTGAAGAAGTGGTCGATGGAATTCTCCAAAAGTGGGATCCCCAGGAAGTCGTCTGTAGCTGGAAACTGCACAGGAGGATCGGAGAGTTCCTCCTGAGTACCACCAAGGGACGAGGTATTCTGAAGTCGGCCTACGAACACAACGTTCCTGTTTTCGTTCCAGCCTTTAGCGACTCGGAGCTGGGGCTGGATTTTGCTCTAAACAAATTCGGGCGTCAGCGGGACGGTCATCCGCTATTGCGATTTGATCCGTTTGAGGATTTTGAGAAGTTTGCAGAAACCATGATGGCAACCAAGAAAATGGGAATCTTCACGGTCGGTGGAGGCGTTCCGCGCAACTGGGCGCAGCAGTTTGGCGTTTATGCCGAACTCATGGCTCGACGTGGGTATAAGAAATTTCCGCTGAAGCGCTACGCGTACGGAGTGCGGATCTGTCCCGAACCGGTGCATTGGGGTGGTCTGAGCGGCAGTACCTACACAGAGGCCGTCTCGTGGGGGAAATTTGTTCCGCCCGAAGAAGGCGGTCAACTCGCCGAAGTCTTTGACGATGCGACAGTTGCCTTGCCGCTCGTGGTCGGCGCGGTGTTGCAGCGTATTGGTTATTTCAACCAAAAGAAGAAGTAGGTCCTTGTGAAGGAATGCGAAAAGGGCCGATCGTGAGATCGGCCCTTTGTCAATTTCGAACGGAAAGTGATTGTCAGTCGTTGTCGCCAATCAAAAACGCAGCGGTCAGAACCGTAGTCCACAAGCCCCGCTTGTCGCCAACGGCTGACTGGGTAATGTTCATCGTGCGAACGATCTTGTTCGAAATGCGGTAGACCTCTTTTTTCTCGTCCCAGGAAAGATCCGGATCAAATTCCACGTTGAGGGTGGTCGCGAGCATTTCCGCTGCAAGTTCTTCGGCGTATTCCCCTGCGACTTCTTCCGTTTCGCCGAAGGAGTGATGCTCTGACAGATATCCGTACATCGATTTATCGCCGGGAAGCGCCAACCCGATGCTGGCCGCGATCAAACGGTGAGGTTCACGAGTCGAATTCTCGCTGATGACGGTGAATGCGACCTGTCCCGGCTTGATCTGCTTCAGACCTTCGCTTCGGGTGATGAGTTTGCAATTCGGCGGAAAAATCGACGAAACACGAACGATGTTACAAGCAGCGATGCCTGCATTTCTGAGTGCGAGTTCAAAACTGGAAAGACGCTCGCGATGTTTTCCGACGCCCTTGGTCAAAAATATTTTCTTAGCAACAAATGCCATGGTGCCGGGTCGCGGCCTCCGTCAGTAGTTTCACGCTCAAAAAAGAAGCGCTTGTGGAAAAGTAACAAGAAGGTTTCTCACTGTCAATGGAGGAAGAAGCTCTGGAGCGATGAGAATGATGTTGTTTCCGCACGCTCGCCGGAAAGCCGGACTGGATTGCTTAAAGTATCTGTGGAGTTTCCGCTGAAGCGTCATTTCCGCCGATATGCCGGACAATCTTCCCTAATGGCCGGCATACGGCAAGAACTTTTTCAAGATCATCGGCCGTAAAGTCTGCACCTGCGTCGATCGAATTGAGGCCCTTGCGACTAATTTGTATCACGCCTACGACGTTTCCATCGCACAAGATGGGGGCACTGATAATTTTTTGAATCGCTTCCCCCGAAGTCGTCGCAGTTCTCACGCCTTCAAACACGCTTGCATGACGCGCGGCCGTGAAATTGTTATTTATTTCCGGGCGGCTTTCGCGTGCAGTTCGCGCCGCCAACGCGGAATTGCTGCTCAGCGGAATGAAGCCCACATTTTTCAATGCCTGCGGCACCAGAAAATGCAGATGCTTCCAACGGTAGGAAACGCTGAGAATGGCGACTTCATCTCTCTTGACTCCCAGATGCTTGGCGATTCGCTCCCCAATAATCGACATCGAAGGTTGTTCCGAATCGGAGCGATTTTCGTCAATCGCGTTTGCGAGACGCTCGAGTTCGGTAATCAGGCTGGTGGCCATGTTGTCCTTTGAACCTTCGTCCCCATGAGCGGCAGGCGAGTGCGGGACCTGCTGGAGTACTCTCCGTTTTTGTATCACTATCTTCAATCGTTCGGCCTTCGCGCCGCAAGAAAATTTCAGAACGTTTGTGCCTTCGGAATCGATACCTCGCTTGCATCGCTTTTCTCAACTCCCTATACTGTTGTTGCTGCTTTCCCATCGCTTTGACCAGTGTGCTCCAACCAATTGAATGGGAACTTCTGCGGCGGAGAGGGCATGTCTTCTACGACAACCCGGCCTAACACGGCTGATCTGCTTGGACCATTCCACTCCTCATTCGGCATCATGCATAACAGCCAGAAGGGCTCATACATCTCATGAGTGTGACTGCGGTAACGATTCCAGGAAGGAATCTGCGGTTCTGGCAGACCACGGTCGGCAAAAAGGCGATCATGGCCGTGACCGGTGTAATTTTGTTCGGTTTCGTGGTCGGCCATTTGCTGGGTAATCTCCAGATCTATGCCTCACCGGAAAAACTAAACCACTACGCGGCAACGCTGAAGTCGCTGCCCGCCCTTTTATGGGGCACACGAATTTCCCTGTTGGTTGCCGTCTTCCTGCATATCTGGTCCTCCTTCGAACTGGAAGTCATGCAGCGGCGTGCTCGGCCAATCGGCTACGTGAAGAAAGCCAATCTGAATTCGACCTATGCTTCGCGTACCATGAAGTGGAGCGGACCGATTCTCCTGGCTTTCATCGTTTTCCATTTGTTGCATTTCACCTTTGGGACGCTGCATCCTGGCGGTCCCTTCAGCGAAACAGATGTTTACAACAACGTGGTCACCGGCTTTCAGTACTGGCCGGTTTCGCTCTTCTACATTATTGCGATGGTCATGCTTTGCTGGCACCTGTATCACGGGCTCTGGAGCATGTTCCAGTCACTCGGCTTTAGTCACCCGGTCTACACCCCATGGATTAAATTGTTTGCGAAGGTTTTTGCCATCCTTATCGCTGCCGGCAATATTTCCATCCCGGTCGCTGTTCTGGCGGGTTTGATCAAACCTGTCGTGGGAGCCTGACCCATGGAATTGAAATCAAATGCCCCGACAGGACCCATTGAGCAGTCCTGGGAGAAGCACAAGTTTGACCTGAAGCTCATCAACCCGGCGAACAAGCGGAAGTACAACATCATCGTCGTCGGTTCCGGGCTTGCCGGTGGGGCTGCCGCTGCCAGCCTCGGTGAACTGGGCTATAACGTTCACTGTTTCTGCTTTCAGGACAGCCCGCGTCGCGCGCACTCGATTGCGGCACAGGGCGGCATCAATGCGGCCAAGAACTATCACAATGATGGAGACAGCGTTTACCGGCTTTTCTACGACACGGTAAAGGGTGGCGATTTCCGCGCGCGGGAAGCGAACGTGTATCGTCTGGCGCAAGTTAGCGTGAACATCATCGACCAGTGCGTCGCGCAAGGCGTGCCCTTCGCGCGGGAATACGGTGGGTTGCTCGATAACCGCTCGTTCGGAGGGGCTCAAGTCTCGCGAACGTTTTATGCACGCGGGCAGACAGGGCAGCAGCTTCTGCTGGGCGCATACCAGGCGCTTGAACGTCAGATCGGTCTCGGCTCTGTCAAAATGCATCCGCGATCGGAAATGCTGGACCTGATTGTTGTTGATGGCCATGCGCGCGGGATCGTTACGCGCAATCTCTATAACGGTGAACTGGAAGTTCACATGGGCGACGCTGTAGTGCTTGCCTCTGGTGGCTACGGCAACGTTTTCTACCTGTCGACCAATGCCAAGGGCTGCAACGTTACGGCAAACTGGCGCGCCTACAAGCGCGGAGCACTGTTTGCCAATCCCTGCTTCACGCAAATCCATCCTACGTGCATTCCAGTCGCCGGTGATTATCAATCGAAACTAACCCTGATGTCCGAATCATTGCGGAATGACGGACGCATCTGGGTCCCGAAGAAGGCGGGAGACAAGCGTCCACCCGCTTCGATCCCGGAAGAGGAACGCGACTACTATCTGGAGCGCCGTTATCCAAGTTTCGGCAACCTGGTGCCGCGCGATATCGCTTCGCGGGCAGCCAAGGCCGAATGCGATGCAGGACGCGGCGTTGGCGAAACCGGGCTTGGCGTCTATCTTGATTTCGCGGAATCGATCAAACGGCTCGGGAAGCACAAGATCGAGGAGCGTTACGGGAATCTATTTGAAATGTACGAGCGGATTACCGGTGAAGACCCGTATACCGTCCCGATGCGCATCTATCCCGCGATTCACTACACGATGGGCGGGTTGTGGGTTGACTATAACCTGATGTCTACGATTCCCGGCCTATTTGTGCTTGGCGAAGCCAACTTTTCTGATCATGGCGCGAATCGCTTGGGTGCGAGCGCATTGATGCAGGGGCTCGCGGACGGCTACTTTATCATCCCCTACACCATCGGCAACTATCTTGCCACAGCCAAGCCTGCAAAGCTTTCCGCTGACGTGCCAGAGGCAAAGGCTGCCGTGGCAAATGTCATTGCAATTACCCAGAAGCTCCTCGATGCCAAAGGGACACGAACGGTTGATTCCTATCATCGGGAACTTGGCAAGATCGTCTGGGATTATTGCGGCATGGCACGCAACGAGGCTGGATTGAAGAAAGCACTTACGTTGATTCCGGCCCTGCGCGAAGATTTCTGGAGAAACGTTCGGGTGTTGGGAACAAATGAAGAGTTCAACCAATCACTTGAAAAAGCAGGTCGGGTGGCGGACTTTTTTGAATTGGCGGAACTGATGTGCCTGGATGCGCTCGATCGCAGGGAGTCGTGTGGCGGGCACTTCCGTGAAGAATTTCAAACACCGGAAGGTGAAGCGTTGCGCGACGACGAGCACTACTCCTATGTCGCTGCATGGGGCTATCAGGGACCGGGGCAGCCGCCATCGCTATCCAAAGAACCACTCGCCTTTAATTACGTGAAGCCTTCTCAACGGAGCTACAAGTGAAACTCACACTTCACGTCTGGCGACAGAAAAATCCACGGGATGCCGGGCGCATGGTGCGCTACGAACATCCCGACGTCAACGAGCACATGTCCTTTCTCGAAATGCTCGACGTGTTGAACGAAAACCTGATTGCGAAGGGGGAGGACCCCATTTCGTTCGACCATGATTGCCGCGAAGGGATCTGCGGCATGTGCGGTTTTATGATCAACGGGAAAGCGCACGGCGGATTGAAAGGCACAACCGTCTGCCAGTTGCATATGCGGCATTTTAAGGACGGGGACGAGATTTATCTTGAACCGTGGCGCGCGGCTGCATTTCCGGTGATCAAGGATCTCGCCGTCGATCGCGGATCGTTCGACCGGATCATTGCAGCCGGCGGATTTATTTCTGCTTCGACCGGAAGCGCCCCCGACGGCAATGCGATACCCGTTCCGAAGCAGGACGCCGACCTCGCGATGGATGCCGCCGCGTGCATCGGTTGTGGGGCTTGCGTAGCTGCCTGCCCGAACGCCGCTGCTGCGCTATTTGTTGGTGCAAAGATTTCACATTTGGGCCACCTTCCGCAGGGGCAGGTGGAGCGAGATCGCCGCGCACTGTCGATGGTTCAGCAGATGAATCTCGAAGGATTTGCAAATTGCACGAATATCGGCGAGTGCGAAGCGGCTTGTCCAAAGGAAATCAAACTCGAAGTGATTGCACGCACGAACCACGACTACATCAAGGCCGCGTTTGTGGCGCGCCCGGAAGCCACAGTGGGCGGAGCGGGCTAGAGCGTCCGACGATTGTTCGTGCCCAGTGTCCTGCATCTGATCGCGTGGAGTTGCGCTCAGGACGTTCGGTCATGTTCCAGAAGTTCCGCACCGAAAACACGCACTCGCACCGTTCAGCGCCCCGCTTCCTGTCCCTCTAAGAGCCGCATCGCCAGCAAGCGGGCCGATGGCAATGCGCTGGCCGTCATACGGAGAAGGCCGCAGTCGAAGTTCGACGGCCTCGAGGTACTGCATTTCGGTTATACCGCTTTAACTCTGCTACTCTACCGTAGCTCGATTCCGCGTCCAGTGAGGGGGACCTTGCTTCGCTCCATTCTGCTCTTTGTCGGCGGCACGCTTGCGATCTTGTTCGCAAAGAATTCCATTTCGGCTGATTCCATCTCGGAGCAATCCAGGACGCTGCATTTTTCTTCGATTGTTCTCGATACCCACGACGACACCACGCAACTGTTTTTCAATCCGGATTATGACCTGGCCAGACACAATACGATCGGACAAGTGGACATTCCCCGAATGCACGAAGGAGGAATGAATGCCATTTTCTTTTCGATCTGGATCGACGGTCATATCCTGGGTCCGCAGGCCATCCAGAAGGCGCTCGATCAGATTGATGCGGTGCGCCAGAACGTTAAGAAGAATTCCAAGGATATGGTTTTGACACGCAGCGCGGACGACGTTCGTCGCGCGCACCAGCAAGGAAAGATCGCCGCTCTGATGGGGATTGAAGGCGGACATATGCTGGGCAACGATATCCGCATGGTGCGCATTTACGGCGACCTCGGCGTCCGGTATATGACCTTGACGCATTTTTATAATGACGAGTGGGCGGATTCCTCGACCGACAAGCCTGCACACAATGGCTTGACGAACTACGGAAAGCAAATTGTCCGCGAAATGAACCGCCAAGGAATGATCGTCGATATTTCCCACGTCTCGGACAAGACATTCTACGATGCGTTGGAAGTCAGCCAAGCGCCCATGATTGCTTCTCACTCGTCCTGCCGGGCTATCTGCAACCATCCTCGCGACATGACCGACGATATGATCAAAGCGTTGGCCGCGAAAGGGGGAGTCATCCAGATAAATTACGAAAAAAGCTTTATTGACCAGGCATATAAAGATGCGTTCGACAAGTGGAGTGGAGGAGTGGTTGCGATTCTGGCCGAGATTGAGAAGCAGTGCGGTGGCGACGAAAGCTGTGTCGGGAGAGAGATGACACGGCGGGAGCAAACAGCCGTCGCCCAGGGGAAACTGCCCCACGTCAGCTGGGAAAAAATCATCGAGCATATTGATCACGTCGTAACGCTCGTTGGGGCGGACCACGTCGGACTCGGTTCCGATTTTGATGGCGCCAATATGCCCGAAGGCATGGAAGACTGCTCGAAGCTACCCGAGATTACCGAGGCACTGCTCCGCAAAGGATATTCCGAAGAGGATATCCGGAAAATCCTCGGCGGAAATACACTTCGCGTAATGGCCGCCGCCGAGAAAGTAAGCCAGGAGATGCAGTCAACAGAGTAAGCGAATCATGAATATCCTCGTTTTGGAGGCCGCAACGATGAAATTGTCTTCCGCACTTTTCATCTCATTCTTTTTTATACTGGGTGCCACTATGAGCAAGGACATAATTTCAGAGAAAGCCAGGAAACTACAAGCCTCCTCGATTGTCGTCGATACGCACGACGACACGACGCAACGGCTGCTTGACCTGAAGTTCAATATTGGAGAACGGCACGGCGACGGTAATATTGATATCCCGCGCATGCGTGAAGGCGGATTGAACGCCATTTTCTTCTCCATATGGACTTCGAGCAAGACAACCGGGCCTGCGGGAGTGAAGCAAGCTCTCGATCAAATCGATGCGGTTCGCGAAGCCGTCCGCGCCCATCCACAGGATCTCGTTCTGGCGACCACTGCCGCCGAGATCCGTGCAGCTCACCAGCAGGGCAAGATTGCCGCGCTGATGGGCTTGGAAGGCGGGCACATGATTGATAATGACCTTGGTGTGCTCCGTTCCTTTGCCGCACTTGGTGTGCGCTACGTCACGCTGACACACATGGGGAACACGGAATGGGCTGACTCTTCAACCGATAAACCGGAACACAACGGTCTGACTGCATTCGGAAAAGAGGCAGTACGCGAAATGAATCGTCTCGGGGTGATTGTCGATGTTTCTCACGTCAGCGACAAAACCTTTCACGACGTCCTGGCCACGACGACTGCTCCGGTGTTTGCTTCGCATTCTTCCTGCCGGGCCATTTGCGATGCTGCGCGTAACATGACCGACGGCATGATCCTCGATCTGGCCAGGAACGGAGGAGTAATTCAAATCAATTACCACGTCGGATTCTTGAGCCAGGAATTCCGCGACTTCGAGAAAGCGCACCCGGAAGAAGAAAAAGCCATAAACGACGAAGTAAAAAGACGCTGCGGCGATAACGAGGCATGCAGTCTGGTGGCGGGCGATCAGGTGGTCCGTGAGTTCATGCAAGACGGGAAATTGCCGAAAGTGTATTACACGGCGATCATTGACCATATTGATCACGCCGTAAAAGTTGGAGGGATTGACCATGTCGGGCTCGGCTCTGACTTCGACGGCGCGGTGATGCCCTTAGGTATGCAGGACGTCACGCAGTTGCCGGAAATCACTGAGGGGCTTTTGAAAAAGGGATACTCTGAGAGTGACATCCGCAAAATCCTCGGCGAAAATACCCTTCGGGTGATGAGCGAGGTCGAACGGGTCAGCGTTGCGTTAAATGCTGGCGCAAAGAAGTAAGGTTGCCGTTCAGCGGAAAAGCTTAGAGTAGCGTCTCAGTAAAATCTGCAAGCCATTTATTTACGGAGGAAATCGCGAAATGCCAATCTACGACCTTGTCCGCAAGGCATTCACTCTCACCTTTGCACTGGCTGTATTGTCTGCAACTGCCTTCGCGCAGTCTCAAGCACCTGCCACGACCCCAGCACCGGCAAAGCCAAAATCCACCACAGCAGCATCGAAGCCTGCTGCGACTCCGACCTATGACCGCGCGCTCTTGAAGCCGGCGCTCCTCAAGGAGCAGGCGCCCCCTACGTATCAGGTAAAATTCGACACTACCCGCGGGACGTTCACCATTACGGTCACACGTGCGTGGGCCCCTTTAGGCGCGGACCGTTTTTATAACCTCGTGAAGCATCACTATTTTGACAACGCACATTTCTTTCGTGTCGTCCCCGGTTTCGTGGCGCAGTTCGGGCTGAGCGCCTATCCTCCCGTAAACACAGTCTGGGAGAAGGCTACGATCAAAGATGATCCTCACGGCCAAAGCAACAAGCGTGGAACAATTGTCTTTGCCACCTCCGGACCCAATACGCGCACCACGCAGCTGTTCATTAATCTGAAAGATAATGGTTCGCTCGACAGTCAAGGTTTTACTCCGTTCGGCGTCGTTGACGGAGATGGCATGAAGGTTGTAGAGATGCTCTATGACCAGTATGGCGACAGTGCCGGTATGGACCAGGAAGCGATCACCAAAGGTGGAAAGAAATACATCGATACGAAATGGCCCAAGCTGGACATGATCAAGACAGCGACTTTTGTTGGTGCTGCCCCAGCTGCAACCCCGCCGAAGCCAGCGAGTACGACAAAGCCGGCTGCGAAACCCACGCCGAAGCCGGCAACGACAACACCTCCCGGGTCAAATTAGTTCAAGCGGGGAGCGGCTGCCGTAACGTCTGCTCCCCGTTTCTGCGGTCCACGAGTTCGTATCTGAATTTCAGATCTGTAACATTCGTTCTTCTCATAGACTCGTACGTTGACTTCGCAGTCAACCACACGTAACCTCGACTTCTATGTACCGCGTTTGCCAGAGCATTTGTCGTTGCGCGATGGGCAGCTGTTGTTGTCCGCCGTACTGCTCTGGCCGGTCGCGCATTCGAACTTAGATTTAATTCTTGCTAAGACTTTCGAAGCCCACGTGCCAGATACCTGCACGTGGGCTTTTTGTTGTTTTGTGGAGCGTTCCGTGACAACCGTGGTCGAAACCAAAGCGCAGCGCATCGAGCGGCTCAAGAAGGAAAAAAATGCCTGGGATCATCTCGATGAAATCAGGGAGTTCGCGCGGAAGGGTTTCGATTCCGTTCCGCCGGAGTGGCTTTCCACCTATTTTCGGTCATGGGGCGTTTACACGCAGGGAGATGGGGCGGGCGTGACCGGTGGGAAGGGAGGTGAAGGGAAGGCGGTTCCGTACTTTATGGTTCGCATTCGTGTGCCCAATGGGTTGCTGACCGCACGACAGGTTCGCGCCATCGCCCTTTTGTCTGAGGAACATGGGAACGGCGTCGCCGACTTGACCGTGCGGCAGAATGTGCAGCTTCACTGGATCCCGATTGAGTCGCTCCCCGAAGTCTTTGAACGGCTGCAAACGGTCGGATTACGCACGATCGGCGCGTGTGGCGACGTAGCGCGAAATATCACTGGCTGTCCGCTGGCGGGCCTCGGATTCGCGCGAGATAATCGATGTTTCTCCGGTCGTGCTGGCAATCGACAGCGAACTCGGCGGAAATTCGGAGTTCTACAACCTTCCCCGGAAATTCAAGATCACAGTGACCGGGTGCCCGGAATGGTGTTCGTACCCCGAAATCAACGACATTGGGCTAACCGCCACAAAGCGGCTACGCAACGGCGCTCAGGAAATCGGATTTTCACTTCGTGTTGGAGGTGGGTTATCCACTGAACCACACCTTGCCGTTCGATTGAATGTGTTTATCCGGCAAGAGCAGGTCATTCCTGTCGTTCGGGCAATCGCCGAGGTTTTTCGTTCGAGTGATGTTCTCCGTATAAGTCGCGAGAAAGCCCGATTGAAATACCTTTTTCTCGCAAACGGATGGACTCCCGATCGGTTTCTTGCGGCAATGCATGCGCACTTGCCCTTCACCCTGGACCCCGCGGAACCGGAGCAACTGCCAGGTTCCGTCCACCGCGATCATCTGGGCGTGATATCGCAGAAGCAGCCTGGTCTGTACACGGTAGGCGCTGCGGTCATTCGAGGACGCATTACTCCTGCGCAGTTACGCCTTGCTGCGGATCTGGCAGAACAATATGCGGACGGTCATCTCCGCACCACACCGATGCAGAACCTGCTCGTTGTGAACATCCCCGAGAGTTACGTCGATAACGTCGTCGCCGAGTTGTCCTCGCATGGGCTCCCGGTGAAAAAGTCCACGTTTGTGCGCGGAACCGTTGCCTGTACCGGATCTGAGTTCTGCAAGCTGGCCCTAACGGAAACCAAGAGCTTTGCGCGCCGCCTGACGGAAGAACTCGAAGATCGCTTTCCCAATTTCCGAGAGCAGCTGAGATTGCACATCACGGGTTGCCCGAACAGTTGCGGTCAGCACTGGATAGCCGACATTGGCATCGAAGGGAAAAAGATCAGGATCGACGGGCAGTTTGTGGATGCATATTACTTTTGCGTAGGCGGTGCCGTTGGCCAGTTCGCATCGATTGCCCGACCTGTAGGTTACCGATGTCGTTCGGAAGAAGTCCCTGACGCGATTGCGCGGCTGCTCATTTCCTATGAGACCGAGCGCGCAGTACAGGAAACGCTGCAAATGTTTCTCGCTCGTTGTTCAAACGAGAGGATCCGAACCATCCTGGCGGGCAGATCCGTAGAACCCGCGATGCGCGACCGGCCAGAGAGCCCGGTGCCTCACGGAATCGAGGGATGAAAATGAGCCTTTTTCCGGCTTTTCTAAAACTTGAAGGACGCCGGGTGATCGTAATTGGTGGCGGCACGCTGGCATCGTCCAAAATTCCTGGGCTACTACAGGCCAATGCGGTCGTTCGCGTGATTGCTCCCGCGATTAATGACGAGGTTCTCGGATGGGCCCGGCTGCAGAAGATCGAATGGCACAAGAAGCTGTTCTCAACGGAAGATCTTGAAGGCGCATGCCTCGCGATTGCGGCTACGTCGCTTCGTGACGTGAATGCGGCTGTCTATCAAGAGGCTGACCGCCGAGGGATCTTATGCAACTCGGTCGATGACATCGAGAACTGTCACTTCTACTATGGCGCAATCGTTCAACGCGGAGATCTGCAAATTGCAATTTCGACGAACGGAAAAAGCCCTGCCCTGGCTCAGCGACTCCGCAAGGAATTCGAGGATCAATTCGGGCCGGAATATGCGGCATGGCTCGAATGGCTGGGCGCTGCGAGAGAGGTTCTTCGGGGGCAATCAGGCGACCCGAACAGCGCCAAGCGTTGGCTACACATGATGGCCAGTCGCCCGATGTTTGAACGATTCCTGAGACAGGCGAGCTCAGAAAAGTCAGAGCCAGAGGTGGCGTGATGGGCAAGGTCTATTTGGTCGGGGCAGGTCCAGGGGATCCGGAACTGCTTACCTTAAAAGCACTCCGTCTGCTTCGCGGGGCCGATGTGATTTTGCATGACTCCCTGGTCAGCCGGAAAATCCTGGATCTGATTCCCGTCGCTTCAGAACGGATCGATGTTGGGAAGCGCCGCGGGTACCGGCTGCTCGACCAGAAAGACATCAATTCCTTGTTGGTCTCCTCTGCGGGCAGGCACGGAACTGTTGTTCGGCTGAAGGGAGGAGATCCGCTCCTGTTTGGCAGGGCGGCGGAAGAGATTCAGGCGCTTCGTGATGCCGCGGTCGAGTTCGAGATCGTCCCGGGAATTTCCGCCGCATTTGGAGCCGCTGCAGCGGTACAAGTTGCATTAACAGATCGAGCTTTAGCGTCGAATCTGTTGTTCACTACGTTTTCTCGTTCGCCGGAGTCCGTTGAACTGCTGCGCACTAATCTCACTGTTGATACAACTGTGGTCGTGTATATGCCGGGGCTACACTATGCGGATGTTTCGCGGTGGTTGCTCGATGCCGGCCTTCCCGGCAGTACACCGTGTCTTGTCATTTCAAAGGCGACCCAGTCCGACCAAGTCAGCAAACTGTCGTCTGTAGAACAGTTGGCTACGCTCGCGGCGCTACCTGCACCAGCGATTCTGATTGTGGGGCGCACCATTGCTCCTGAAAGTTTGGCGACAAAAACCGTTGATTGGTTTGGTAATTCGTCACATACGAATTTCGCGACACAAGATACCTTAATTTCCTAAATTAACCAGAGGAGAAGAAACAGAATGACCCAACTCCGTTCCAAACCTGTTGAAGCGAAGAAGTTTCAACTATCCCTCGATACCTGGGCCGTACTTGTGGCTTTGCTTGCGGCAATCTTAATTCGCACCGGGATCATTACTCGGGTGCCCTGGTGAGCGGCTCAGAAAGAGTGGATGGAGAACAGCATGGCTGACGCGATCGTTCTACCACAAGCACCAACCGTTTCCTTGCCTTCGCGATTATTGAGACTCGTTCCCGGCGTTGCCTTGCTGGCGGTGATTGGCTACGGCGGAAAACTGCTGGAGCGAAATATCAACGGGTACGCCAAGGCCAATCACTGGACGCTCCCGAACATCGAGTACGTTTTGTGGGCGATTCTGATTGGGTTGTTCGTCTCAAACGTCTTTGGACTGGCGGAGATTTTCAAGCCAGGGGTGGCCACCTACGAATTCTGGCTGAAAGCGGGCATCGTACTTCTCGGCTCGCGCTTTCTGCTGGGTGACGTCTGGAAGTTGGGTGGGGTCAGTATCCTGCTGGTTGGAATCGAAATTGCGGGCGCCATTGCCTTTATGACTCTGCTCGGCCGATGGTTTGGTTTGCGTCCCAAATTGACGACGCTGCTGGCGGTTGGCTCCGCCGTTTGCGGAGTCAGCGCGATCATTGCAACCAAAGGCGCTATCGATGCTGACGACGAAGATTCCTCATTTGCAATTGCCGCGATCCTGGCACTGGGTGCAATTGCGCTCTTCACCTTTCCGGTCATCGGGCACTATCTGCATTTGAGCGATCATGCTTACGGTGTTTGGGCGGGTCTCGCCGTCGACAATACTGCCGAAGCGACTGCGGCAGGTGCACTCTATTCCGATGCGGCGGCGAAGCTCGCCGTGCTGACCAAGACTACGCGTAATGCCTTGATCGGTTTTGTGGTGTTGGCCTACGCGATCTACTGGGCTAGCAAGGGACAGGCGCAAGTCGTCGGCAATAAGGCCCGTTTTCTGTGGCAGAAATTTCCAAAATTTGTTTTGGGATTTTTGCTGATCTCGGCTCTTGCTACGGCAGGCTTTTTCACCAAGGACCAAAACTCGTCGTTGGCAAATCTTTCCCGGTGGGCGTTCCTGCTCACGTTCGCGGGAGTCGGCCTCCGCACAAACTTCAAAGAAATGCGCAAGCAAGGGTTACGGCCCTTCGCCGTCGGCTTCATCGGGGAAGTCGTCATTGCGGTATTTACTTTGGTGCTTGTGATCGGTGCAGGGAAGCTGTTCGGATTTTAAGCAAACGAGCAGCTTCCTCTTTACAAGGTGCGCGGGGCCTCGCCCCGCTCCCTGTAACCTAAATCCCCAGGACGGTGATGAGTTCTTTCACGCTGGCTGCCGATTTCTGCAACGCTGCATTTTCCTCGGGCGTGAGCTTGATCTGGATGATCTCCTCCGCGCCGCCTTCGCCCAATTTCACGGGAACGCCCATGAACAGGCCGTTGATGCCATATTCGCCCTCAAGGTACACGGCGCATGGCAGGATTTTCTTCTGGTCCTGCAGGATTGCTTCGACCATTTCAACGACCGACGCCGATGGTGCGTAGTAAGCTGAACCTGTCTTCAACAGATTTACGATTTCCGCGCCGCCTTTGCGCGTGCGGTCCACAATCGCGTCAATCTTTTCCTTGGACAACAGATCAGGGAGAGGGATGCCTGCGACGGTTGAGTAGCGGGGCAGAGGAACCATATCGTCGCCGTGACCGCCCAAGACAAAAGAATGTACATTCTGGACGCTGACCTTGCATTCCATTGCTACGAATGAACTCATGCGTGCCGAATCGAGGACCCCGGCCATGCCGAGGACCCGGTTCTTCGGAAACCCGCTGACCCGCAGTGCCGCCTGTGCCATCGCGTCGAGCGGATTGGTCACAACGATGAGGATGCACTTCGGTGAGTGCCGGACAATCTGTTCGACAACGCCTTTCACCACGTCGTAGTTCATTTTCAGCAGGTCATCGCGACTCATTCCTGGCTTCCGCGGGAATCCCGCGGTGATGACGACCACATCACTGTTTGCCGTTGCCGTATAGTCGCCGCCGCTCGTGCAGACTCCGGTTGCCTTGGCATTGGTCCGGGTGACTGGCCCGGATTCCATCATGTCCAGGGCTTTTCCCGCTGGAGGCCCGTCCAGAACGTCGGTCAGCACTACATCTGCCAGTTCCAAATCGACGATTCGTTGAGCTGTTGTTGACCCGACAAAACCGCTTCCAACCACTGTCACTTTCTTTCTGCTCATCGTTCCCGCTCCTTGATAAAAGCAACCCGCTCGATTTGATGATGAAGACAAAGCTCTACATATTCTCGATAATGGCGTCCGCAAACGCGGAAGTGCCCACTTTTGTCGCGCCGGGCATCAGACGTTCGAGATCGTACGTTACCCGTTTCTGCTGGATCGTCTTGGCGATGCCGCCTTCGATCAATTTGCCGGATTCACCCCATCCCAGGAACTCAAACATCATCGCACCGGAAAGCATCAGTGACCCGGGATTGATCACATCCTTATCGGCATATTTCGGAGCGGTCCCATGTGTAGCCTCAAAAACGCCGAAGCCATCGCCAATGTTCGACCCAGGGGCCATACCGAGTCCGCCAACCTGTGCAGCGCAGGCATCGCTCAGATAGTCACCGTTTAAGTTCGAGGTGGCCAGAACGCTATATTCGCTGGCACGCAGGAGAACCTGCTGAAACACGGAGTCCGCGATTCGGTCATTGATCATCAACTTTTTCTTCCACTGACCTTTTCCGTGAGAAGAATAAATCGCGGTAACGGTATTGCTGACTTCTTCAAAAATGCTCTTCTGGAAATCTGCGGTGGCTTGTTCAAGGCCGGGTTCGATGAGGGAGGCATTGGCTTCAACACTGAGCCCCGGAGACTTATCGAGGTTGTCGAGAATCCAGCTTTCGCGCTCAGTCACGGTCTGCAAGCGAAACTCCTCACGCGCCAGGTCATAGCCCCAGTCGCGGAAACCGCCCTCGGTGAATTTCTGGATGTTGCCCTTGTGAACGAGCGTGACGCTCGGGCGCTTGCTATCGAGCGCGTACTGAATTGCCCGCCGAACCAGTCGCTTGGTACCGGTCGGCGAAATCGGCTTGATGCCGACCCCGGAATCCCAGCGAATCTGCTTTTTCCCGTCCTTCAGCATCTCGTGGTTCAGAAACTCCAGCAATTTCTTGGCGTCGGCGCTTCCAGATTTCCATTCGATGCCAATGTAAACGTCCTCGGTATTTTCGCGGTAGATTACCAGGTCCATCTTTTCCGGTTCCTTGACGGGGGATGGAACTCCGGGATAGTAACGCACCGGTCGGACGCAGGCATAAAGATCCAAAATTTGCCGCAGGGCAACGTTTAAGGAACGAATTCCGCCGCCAACGGGGGTCGTCAAAGGCCCCTTGATTGAAACGCGAAAGTCCCGTGCAGCTTCGATCGTTTCGTCCGGCAACCATTCCCGAAAGGTCCGGAAGGCCTTTTCTCCGGCATAAATCTCAAACCATGCCACGTGGCGCTTCCCTCCGTATGCCTTTGCCACAGCCGCGTCAAATACGCGGCGCGAAGCTTTCCAGATATCGCGTCCGGTGCCATCGCCTTCGATGAACGGAATAATTGGATGATCAGGCACCTGGAGAGCGCCACCGCTATAGCCAATCGGCTTTCCGTCGGTCGGAACGTCCAGTTTGTTGTACACAGCTTTCATGTTAGGCCCCCCTGCGGACCGTCATCTCCCATTTCTCCGACGCCTCAGGCAGTCAATGTCCGAGTATCGAACCAAAAACGATACCACACCGTACCTCAACTTCGAAAATCGGGAAGGGCATTGGCGCAAGGGGTACTTTCTTGGGGCTCGGAGTCGGTAAGTGAACTATTTAGTTGATAGACTACGTACGCAAATTTCCCGTTAACCCTTTGGCAACCAGCCGGTGCACTTTCCCCCTTGCCACTTCTACTGTTAGCCACTAAGATAACCTTTCATTTGGAGGAACCAGTGCCTAAAGAGAAACCACAAGTAAACATCGGTGAGGTAATCAAAACCTATCGCAGTCAGCGCGGCCTTTCGCAAGGCGATATCGAGCGTCGCACTGGGCTTCTCCGTTGCTATCTTTCACGAGTCGAGAACGGACACACGGTTCCTTCGTTGGAAACCTTGGCCAAAATCGCCGAAGCCATGGAAATTTCACTCGCGGATTTTTTCCCGGGAACAGAAACGGTTCACGATAAAGAGACGCAGAAAATGCTGGGGGAACTCTCGCAGGACGAAATTCGTTTCCTCGCCGAAATCAAGAAATACAGCACAACACTTTCAGAAGGTGACAAGCGGCTGGTGCTGGCCATGATTCGGAAAATGGCCACACTTTTGCCGGTGCAGGGAGCAATGGCAAAGAAGCCGGCCGTTCGCCGTCCCTCTCTCTGAATCAAAGTTTTAGGGGTTGGCTCCGCAGTTAGAAACAGCCTGTTCCGTCTTGGGGCTTTACTCTGGGCAGCAGGTCAGATCATTTTCTCAAAAACGCAATGCGCCCGTTGTTCCACCGGGCTTCTCTTCGTTCTCATCTTCTGTAACCGGGGGTTCCAGCTTGTCTCCTTCGCCAGGCGCCAGGAACAGGTTCGTTTCAACGGCGTGCTGCTTGGTGTAAAGCTCGAAGTACCTTCCCTGGGCCCGATACAACGATTCGTGCGTACCGCGCTCCAAAATCCGGCCATCCTGCACCACGAGTATCTGTTCCGCTCTGCGAATCGTTGACAATCGATGGGCAATGACAAACGTCGTTCGCCCGCGCATCAAGTACCGCAAGCCTTCCTGAATCAGTGCTTCCGATTCTGAGTCAAGGCTCGATGTCGCTTCATCCAAGATCAAGATGCGTGGATCGGCGAGGATAGCACGAGCAATCGATACCCGCTGCTTCTGTCCTCCCGAAAGTTTTACGCCTCGTTCCCCAACGACTGTGTCGTACTTTTTCTCAAAATGTTCCACAAATTCGTCTACTCTGGCGATGCGGCAAGCTTCCATGATTTCCGCTTCACTGGCGTTCGGTCGCGCGTATGCGACGTTCTCGCGGATCGATCCATCGAACAAAAATGTCTCCTGCAAAACAACGCCCAGCTGCGTTCGATAGGAACTCAGCAAGACCTTTGAGAGGTCCACATCGTCGACCAGTACCCGACCGCTCGAGGGCGTATAGAACGCCGAAAGCAATCCGATCATGGTCGACTTGCCCGAACCCGACGGGCCAACAAGGGCAGTGACGGTTCCTGGCTCAGAAAGAAAGGAGATTCCATGCAGAACTTCCTTGCCGGGTTCATAGGAGAAGTGCACGTTATCAAAACTGACCCGTCCTTCGATCCTTTCGAGTGAAACGGTCCGATTAGAGTCCTGGTCTTCCATCGACTCGTTCAGAATCTCGCGCGTCCGCTCGAGCCCGGTGATGGCCTCGGTAATCTGCGTGCCAATCGCCACAATCTGAAACACAGGCGCTACGAGGAGCACTAGGAACCCGGAATACTGGAGTAATTGGCCGGGTGTCATCGTTCCGGCGAGGACCTGTTTCGATCCGAGAAACATGACGACCGCACTAACGATCCCCATCAGGGTTGCACCCGAAAGGCTCATCAAGGACGTGGCCGTCAGCGTTTTCAGTACGTTGTCTAGGAGTCGTTGCGCCCCGCTTCCAAACACTTCCTCTTCGCGAGCTTCCGCATGGTAACCCTTTACGACTCGCACTCCGCCGAGCGATTCAGTCAATCGTCCCGTTACCTCCGCATTGATCTTCGGTCTGGCCCGGAAAATCGGCCGGATGGTTGAGAACGCCTTGTTCAGAAAGAGCGCAAAGGCCAACATGACCAGGAAGGCCACGATCGTCATCAACGCGCTGATTCGCAGAAGAATGATGAGGGCCATCAAGGCGGTCAGCAGACCGCCGACGAACTCCACCAGTCCCGTTCCAATCAGGTTCCGCACGCCTTCGACGTCGCTCATGATGCGTGACACCAGCACGCCTGTTTTGTTGGCGTCGTAGAAACTTACTGGCAGACGCCCGATGTGAGCCTGCACCTGTTTTCGCAATTCAGTGATCATGCGCTGCGCAGATTTTGACAACAATTGGGTGAGGGTAAAAGAAGTCAGCCCTTGTACGACTGTGGCCCCGATGACCGCCAACACGATCGGTACCAGGAGGTGTGTCTCTCTCCTGGTGATCACATTGTCGAACAGGTACTTGCTCGAGCCGGGCAGCACCAGCCCAGACACGCGGTTGATCGCGACCAGCACTAATCCAAGTAACATGATTCCGCGCCGAGGCCGGATCATTGCCCAGACTTCGGGAAACGCTTTCCAGTCCACTTTCTTTTTAGGTTTTTTCGCTGCGTCAGCGGGTACAGCTGCAGTGGTTACAGTAGTTGCCATATTGTGTTCGATATTAGGATACCTGTTGGATGCTGCAAGTGCGGATTCATCTACACTTCGGTCGTGAGCGCGAAAAGAGCTAACAGTCCGCCGGAGGCATCAGCAAACCCTCATCCGTCCAGAGGCGTAAAAGTGTTGTCGTTGCCGAGTGGGGCGTTCCAGGGGCTCTCTTCGCCAACAAGCGCGCCGCCGCAACATGCCGTCAACGCAAGGCAGGCCGCAAATATAGCAACGAATCTTTCCGTGGCCCGACAGCTATTTCCGCGTGAAGTTGAACATCTGGTTCGCGAATAGATCGGCAGCCAGGCGGCACTTATGATCGACCGGCTGCCGATTCTGTTTGCGTGGTGCCGAGTATCTCCTTACTGCGCGCAAAACGGATTCTGCGGAGTGTTGGTTATGGTTAACACCGTGGTATCCGGATAGCTGTATGCGTGATGAATCGCGTTTGAATCCGTGACACCGGCGAACCATTGCAAGAGCGCCTCATTTTGAGGGTGATAGGTATTACCGTTCAACGTAATGGGATAGGTCCCATTTGGAAGCCCCTCGATCACGTCTCCGGTTTCGAGATTATTCTGGCAGTTTCCGTTCGGTGCGAGCCACCATGGCGTACTGTTTCCACCGAATGGATCGTTAAACGTTTCGGTCAGCTCGTGACTGAGAGGAGTGATGTCAGAAAATCCCGGCCCGAACAGACCTGGTGTAACCCAAGAGGAGTAGTTCACGACGTAACGGCGTTCCTGGAAACCGTTGGATTTGTCTCCCGGTTCCACATCATACGTGTGAAAGCCCAGAACGCAGCAGTTATTCGGATCGCCATTCTCATACAGGTAAGCGTTCGGGAAAATGAAGGATCCGATGTCCTTGGTGTGCAGGTCGCCGTTGTTTTCCGCGGCACCAATGGGCGTCGTCGTATCCGTCGGCGTTGAGGGGAAGAGTGCGTTAGCGAAGGTGTTGTAATCGATCAGGACGTACAAGCAGCACGAACCGTCAGAATTCAGTGCAAAATAATACGTTCCGCGAATCAGCACCATGGTCTGTGGCTTCGCTGCGCGAACGCTCAGCAATGTGTGCCAGTCGTCATCCGCCTTATGGAAGAATTCCGCTCGTTGAATGGCATCCGTAAATTGCGTGGGTTTCTCGCTCGAATCATACGCGTAATTTTGGAAAACGGGTGAGGCCAAAACGTAGGGGACGTATTGCGTTGCGTCTGAGTACAACCTCTGACCGTTAACGTAGCGCGGTGTTCCGTCGTAGTTTCGCAGGTCGAGATTCACCGGAACTACCGGCGCGTGAATCCGCGTTGTTTCGCCTTGCCAGTCGGCGTCGTTTCCCTCACCGAAGGGCGCGTGCCCGACCATCGTATAGGGCCAGGTAAATTGCAGCCCTCCGTAATAATCGTCGCCGGCGATATAGAAATAACTGCTCCAGTTGGCAACCGTATCGACTCCCAGCGTATTGCCGCTGGACCTTCCTCCAAGCACTCCGCCATCGGCCTTCGAAGCTCCGTGAGCGATAGAGGGTTTCAAGCCTTTTACGAAACTTGCAGAGAGTTGATCGCTCGGAGCCTGTCCCATCACAGACGCCGGGAACGATACGACTAAAAACGCAGCAATTGCAGCGAATCGCATATTCACACACCCCTTTTCTCGTTGAGTTCTTCCGGAGGCTCACCGCAGCCCATGGACGCGTGCTGGGTCGCGATAGCGAAGGGAATATAGGGCAATCACTTGTCCGCGGCAAGCGCAAAATGACGAGGCAGCGAGAGGAATCGGTTAGTACCTGCAGGACTACCTGTAACCTGAAGCAGTGACACGCGCCACTGCCGCGAGTCGATCGGGATATGATAAATTCCGTCTATTGATTCGGTTCGAGGCAGAATCGTTGTCGATCGGAGATTGAATGGGCTCCCGGTATTTCTCGCTGTTACTCAGCTTCGTAGCGGTTCTCGCGCCTACCACTCAGACAAAATCACTACCCCTTTCTGTCCGGGCCCAAATTGAATCCCGAATCGCTGCGTCCCGCGCCGACATTGCCGTGGCCTTCCGGACCCTGGATGGCAAAACGGAGTTTTTTTACCATGCCGACGATTCTTTCCATGCGGCGAGCACGATGAAAGTACCGGTGATGATCGAGGTATTTCGTCAGGTTCAGGAAGGACAGCTGCACCTGAACGACGAGATCCCGATCCACGTCGAGTTTCATTCAATCGTGGATGGTTCCGTGTACACATTGAATGCCGCGGATGACTCAGAAGTGCTGCTCTATGACGCACAAGGAGAGAAGCGCAGCGTGTCGCAGCTCTGCGATTTAATGATCACGGCCAGCAGCAATCTCGCCACGAACCTGCTCATCGAAAAGTTGGGTATCGAGAATATTCGCGCTACAACAGAGGCGCAGCATGCCAGTGGGATGAATGTGCTGCGCGGCGTCGAAGATAATAAAGCCTTTGAAAAAGGGCTCAATAATACAACTACGGCCAGAGCACTTCAGGTCCTCATGACCGCCATTGCACAGGGCAAGGCAGTCAACGAGGACTCCTCTCAGCAGATGATCCAGATTCTCGAACACCAGAAATTTAATGAGGGAATTCCGAGGGGCCTTCCCGAGGGCATGCGCGTCGCTCACAAAACAGGTGAAATAACCAAGATCCACCACGACGCCGCAATTGTCTACGCTCCTCGGCCCTTCGTTCTGGTTATTCTCGTCCGCGGACTTGCCGACTTGCAACAGAGCTCGGCAGTGATGGCTGACATAACCCGGATTCTCTACCAGGCGACGCAATAATTCGCCTCGATGTGCGGATGCTGTAGATCGGAGCTATGTCGTTGGTGGTGTCGCTTTTGCGTTTTTGATCGACCCGACCTCCAGGATGGGAGTGCTTCCTGTTTCTACACCCTGGCGATGGGTAATCATTCCCGTCACTTTCACTCGCTTGTTGTTATATTTCTCGGCCAACTTTGGGTCCTTGAATTTCACTTCGATCGAACTCGAGAGCTTGCCGTCGACTGTCGTCTGAGTGTCGAATTGCACGGCCCAACCCGTGGACTCGCCGCCGATGGCCATCACTCGCGTGAGTGTTCCACTGACGGTGACCTTTTTCGCTCCATCCTGCGCTGCCGCGCCTAGACCGAAGAATAGTGCGAGCAAAATGGTAAATAAACGCTTTCCGGTCATCACGCACCTCAAACGTAGTTTACTGAATTTACTGTGGCCTTAAAAACAGAAGCCGCTGATTCCACTGGGTCGTGATTTCTCATATACTCCCCGAAGCAAAGCTGCAGAAAAATGCACAGGAGAGCGATGCGATGATGCTCGATTGGATTGCTTACAAAACAGAACTTCTGAAAGCGATGCCTGGATTCGGAAGGCTATCACCCGAATCACTGAAGGGCTATCAGACGTTGTCCGCGGCTAACAGTAAAGATTCCCATCTTGGCGAAAAGACGCGTCAACTGATCTCTCTCGCTGTTGCGGTCACGACACATTGCGACGGTTGCATCGTCTTCCACACCGATGCGGCACTTAAAGCGGGAGCAACACGCGAGGAAATTTCAGAAGCTCTGGGCGTAGCCATGGCTATGAATGCGGGTGCAGCGTTTGTCTACTCGTTGCGCGTGATGGACGCAGCTGCCGCCCTTTCGGCGCCTAAACCATGAGGTAAACGCGGGAACCGATCCGGCGCATATGCGCTCGAGAAGCGCGAACCGCGTACTCTAGGAACTCTTGTTCAGGTGGATCGAGCCATCACCTGTATGCACCACGATGGGTGAACCGCCACCGTTCATCTTTCCGTTGATCCGCGAAGAACTAAACGTTCCTTCCACGGTCACTGGAATGTCCAGGCTGATGTGCCCGTCGCTTGTGCTGGCATCGATATTGGCCTGAATCTGACCAGGCAACTCCAAATCGACGCTGCCGTCCCCAGTACGAATATTCCAGGTACCCAATACCTTCGAGCCGTTATCGGCTCGGGCCGTCACGCTGCCGTCACCACTCTTGAGGTTCAACGAATCAAAGCGGCCTTCGAGATTGATGTGGCCGTCGCCCGTCGTTGCGTCCACCTTGCCGTCTAGTCCGCGGCCCTCAATCGAACCGTCGCCGGCCTTGAGGCGGATGTCACCCTTCGCGTCCTGCAGAGTGATGCTTCCGTCCCCGGTTCGAATCGCAACCGTTCCGCTGATTGAAGCCGCTTCAACTGAACCGTCGCCAGCCGTGATGTCGAGATCCGCATCCTTCGGCATGTGGACTTCGACCCGCAGTTCTGAGTGCCGGACGCCCCAATTCCAGCTAAATCCGTTTCCCGTCTTCGCCACCACTTCCACGCTGTCGCCGTTTTGTGACGTGCTTACGTGCAAGTCCTTATCGAGCTTGTAACCGGAATAGACCACCCGAACCTCCACCTGCTTAATATCTCCGGTCGATATGCGCACCCCGCCATCGTCGGTCTGAACCCGCACCTTCGCGTGGCCGTTGACGGTAAAGGTCTTATTGATCTCCTCAGCGTGCGAGACCGGTGCGGCCGCCGCGGCCGTCAATAACAGTGCTGCGACTGCAAGGTGCATACCGCTCACCGGGCGTATGATTTTGATCATGGGTGACCTCTCCAAGTCCTTCTATCCGTATAAACGATACTTCCCGGTAAAAAGTTCCCTGTGGCAGCGGTACGGGTCGCTGCCACCCTGAACTGCGGATTAGCGATCCTTTGCGGTTTTTTTTGCCGTTGCGGCTCGTCCCGGCTTGGGCCGTAAGGAGCTGAGAAAGCCCGCTACGGGCAGCGTGTTAATGATGTCCTTCTTTTCAAGCCAACCCCGGCGCGCCATGGTTACTCCGTACTGGATATTGGAGAGGTTGGACACACTGTGCGAATCCGTTGAGATCACGACCTTGACACCACGATCCTTGCACATCCGCAAATAGACGTCCTTCAGGTCCAATCGGTCAGGGTAGGAATTACATTCCATCGCCACCCCATGTCTTGCACAGGCATCCAGCACTTTCTCCATATCGTAATCGAGCGGATCTCGCCGCAGTAACAGTCTTCCCGTCGGATGGGCAATGATCTGCGTGAACGGGTTTTCGATCGCCGCCAGCATACGTTCAGTCATAGCCGAACGTTCAAGGTTGAAGTAGGAGTGGATGGAACAGACAACAACGTCAAGTTGAGCAAGGATCTCGTCCGGATAATCGAGCGTACCACTCTTCAGAATGTCGACCTCAGATCCCACGAGTACACGAATGCCCAGGCCTTTTGCGTCCGCGTCGCGCAGGGCCTTGATGTGCACAACCATGCGCTTCTCGTTCAGGCCATTGGCCACGGTAACGGCTTTTGAATGATCGGTGATCGCAATATATTCATGCCCGAGTGACTTGGCAGCGGCTGCCATCTCTTCAATCGTGTTCTTGCCATCGCTGGCCGTGGTGTGCATCTGAAGGTCGCCTTTCAGATCCTTCAGCTCAACCAAATGCGGCAATTCATTGCGCTCGGCAGCGGCGATTTCACCCGTGTTCTCGCGCAATTCAGGAGCAATGAATGCGAGTTTCAGTTTTGCGTAGATCTCCTGCTCGGTCTTGCCGGCTACGGGCTTTTCGCCTTTTAGCGTCGCCAACTGATATTCGTTAAGGGTAAAACCCATATCGTTGGCCCTGCCGCGCAGCGCCACGTTGTGTTCCTTGGAGCCGGTGAAATAGAGTAGCGCGGCACCCCGGTTTTTCTTTTCAAGTAGTCGCACGTCCACCTGGAATCCATTCAGAAGCAGGAAGCTAACCTTGTTTTCTCCACACGCCAGTACCTGATCGATGGGTGGATAGCGCAAAACGTGTTGCGCGATTCGGTCCACTTCAGACTGCGAGGTGTGCCCCTCGGCAAGGGTTAGAAGCAGATCCAGGTCGCCTACGGTCTCTTTGCCGCGGCGCAACGATCCAGTCGGGGTCACCGACTCCACTCCTGTTCCGAACTGCAAGATGTGCTGAATAAGTGCTTCCGCAGTTGTTTCCGCCGCGTTGATCAGGAATCTTCCCGTGGATTTCTTGAAGACATCGACACCTTTCAGAATATTCTGCTCGCTCTTTTCCCCGAAACCGGGCAGATCCCGCAGTTTTCCTTCCTTCGCCAGCTTTTCGAGGTCGGCTACCGTGCAACACTTGAAAGTTTTGTACAAAAAGGCCACTTTCTTCGGCCCAAGTGATTGCAGTTCGAGGAGATCAAGCAAGGTCGACGGGAATTTTTTTAACAATTTCTTGCGGAGACCGTATTCCCCGGTCCGGACGATCTCCGTCAGGTGTTCCACCATGCGGTCGCCAATTCCCGGCAGTTCTTTTAGCTTCTCCGGTGTGGTAATCAGCACAGCCACCGATTCCGGCATATTGCCGATCAATTCTGCAGCCTTTTCATAGGTACGGTAGCGACCGATGATGGCTCCGTCAATTTCGAGCAGGCGCGCTGTTTCCTGCAATATTTTCGCGATCTGTTTGTTTTCCATGCCCGGATTATAAGCCGTTTCATGATGGCGGCAAATTCGGAACCGCGTTCAAAATCAAAACGGCGGAGGGGCTGATTCTCCGCCGTGCAAACATCCCAGCTTTACCGACAGTTCTTATCCAGCCTTCGCTACGTTAGAGGCTTGAGGCCCTTTAGGGCCCTGCACGATCTCAAATTCGACCGGATCCCCTTCCTGCAGCGTCCGGTAGCCATCCCCGACGATCGCCGAATAATGCACGAATACATCTGGCCCGTCTTCACGTCCGATGAATCCGTATCCTTTCGAATTATTAAACCATTTCACTGTACCTTGCACTTCGTGTCTCCTTTTGACGGTGACTCTTTGGGCGGTACTGAATTCAATCGCCGCAATGAGCACGAATTGCGCGGAGTGTATCAAAACAGGATTCGGAGTCAATAGGACATTTAGCGGCCGTGGAAAATTGTTTCCCTCTTTTTCCTCTAGAAAAACGAATTAACCGCCAAGAAAACCAAGTTACTTTAAAAAAGTAAGGTAGTAGAGAATCCCAGCGATCGATTTAGCGTCGCACAATTCACCGGTCGTCATCATTTGTTTCAGTTCCTTTGGGCTGTAGCTATGGGAAATTATTTTCTCATCGAACTCCGGTTGCGCCAGACCCTCGGTCAGACCCGTCGCCAGGAACACAAACAGTTTTTCTTCCAAAAATCCGGGCGTCGGAAAAATCGTCATCATCAACTTGTACTTCTTGGCCCTGTATCCAGTCTCCTCGATCAATTCGCGGGACGCCGCTTTCTTCGGCGATTCACCTCGATCAATGCGTCCGGCCACCAGTTCCCACAGGAATTGGCGCGCAGAGTGGCGATACTGCCGGATCATGACAATCTTTCCGTTCTTCTCTAGCGGCAAGACCACGACTGAGCCCGGATGCGTGATCACTTCACGCTTGGTTTCAAGGCCGCCCGGTTCAATCAACTCGTCGCGCCTCACGCCAAATATCGGTCCCTCATAAATGAGCGTACTTTTTAGAATCCGTTCTCTACCCTTAGGCAGCGGCATATACCCCTTTTTCACATTCCCTCCTTGAAGTGCACAGCATCATACCCTGAGCAGGACAATTGCCATAAGACCACGCCTTTGCCTATACTCACAGCAAGTTCCTTTTCTTCATTTTTTGCTCGTACAGCGTTTGAATGGGTACGCGTTTCCGTGTGGTATTGCGCCTGTGACCATAAACACGATCATCGTCGACGACGAAAAGCCCGCTCGGGACGAACTTACGTTCCTGCTGAAGAGCTTTCCCGAGATCAATTTGATTGGCCAGGGAAAGAACGGCCTCGACGCTGTGAATTTGATCAAGGAACACGCTCCTGATCTCGTTTTTCTCGACGTGCAGATGCCGGGTCTGGATGGGTTCGGAGTACTGAAGAAACTGGTCGAGCGCAAGCTCAAGGTCCCTCATGTGGTTTTTGCCACCGCTTTTGATCACTACGCGGTCAAAGCCTTTGACGTAAATGCTGTCGACTATGTCTTAAAGCCTTTCGATAAGGCACGTATCGCGAAGGCAATTCAGCGTGCCCGCCGCGAGATTGAAACGCACGTGAGCCCGACCGAACGTCTTGAGCAGCTCGTTGCGCAACTCGGCTCTGCGAAAACCTCAACGCAGCCGTCCAAACTGCTGATCAAATCGCAACAAAGACTACTTCTTGTCGATGCCGAGGATCTCATCTTTGCTTCGATTGAGGGCGGCCTGATATCCGTTACCGCCAGAGACCTTGAAGGCTCCTCGAACTACCGAACCCTGGACGAGTTACTGGAGACACTGCCCGCCGAATCTTTCTGGCGGCCGCACCGCTCCTACCTCGTCAACATCCACCATATCAAGGAGGTCATTCCCTGGTTCAAGTCGAGCTTCATGCTCAAGATGAACGACAAGAAGCAAAGTGAAGTCCCGGTATCTCGCCAGCAGACCAAGCGCCTTCGCGAGCTCTTTAAACTCTAGACTTCGTGCGGTTTTATTGTTCGTTGTGGATTCCATCACGGGTTTTCTTTTTCTGTGCAACCTGTTATTTTCAAACGTGATCCTCATGATTGAACCTTGAATCGCGGCGACAGGTGCCCGACATGGACTTCCGCTTTGACGACCATCAGGTTCTCATTCGCGATACTGTTCGCGAATTCATGAACGCCGAAGTTCGCCCTCACGTACGGGACTGGGAAAAGTCCGAGTACTTTCCGCTCGATGTCATCAAGAAACTGGGTGCAATGGGCTGTTGCGGCATGCTCATGCCCGAACAATGGGGCGGCCCGGGGCTGGATACGATTTCTTACATTCTGATGATCGAGGAAGTTGCGCGAGTCCACGCCGCGATCTCGACGGCGCTTGCCGTCACAAATTCTGCAGTGCAGTTGCCGCTGCTGGCATTCGGGAACGATGCGCAAAAGACCAAATATCTCAAACCGTTGGCCTCTGGCGATATCATCGGAGCGTTCTGCCTTACTGAACCCCAAGCCGGGTCGGATGCGGCTGGCATCCAATGCCGGGCTGCCCGCGATGGCGTGCACTACAAACTCTCTGGAACCAAAACCTGGGTCACCAATGGCAGTGCCGCAAGCGTCTTCATTGTCTTTGCTAAAACCAATCCGGATGCTGGCGGAAAGGGAATCACCGCTTTCCTCGTTGAACCCGACTTCCCGGGAGTCAAGGTCGGCCGCCATGAAGAGAAAATGGGCCAACGCTGCTCGCCATCGGTCGAAATTATTTTTAACGATTGCCTGGTGCCCGCGGACAATCGCCTTGGCGACGAGGGCCAGGGACTGAAGATTGCTCTGAGCGCGCTCGATGGGGGGCGCATCGGCATTGCAGCTCAGGCTGTTGGCGTTGCCCAGGGTGCGCTCGATGAGGCCGTCAAGTATGCCCGCGGTCGAAAGGCCTTCGGCAAGTCGATCTCTGAATTCCAGGCGATTCAGTGGATGCTGGCCGACATGCACACGGAAATAGAAGCAGCCCGGGCGCTCCTCTGTCAGGCTGCCCACATCAAGGACACGGGCGCCCGCATGGGTTCTGCAGCTTCCCGCGCAAAGCTCTACGCCAGTGAAATGGTGAATCGGGTAACCTACAAGGCCGTGCAGATCTTCGGCAGCCAGGGGTATTCGCGCGAGTCCGAAGTTGAGCGCATGTACCGCGACGCTCGGGTGATCTCCATTTACGAAGGGACCAGCGAGATTCAACGCACCATTATCGCGCGGGACCTCCTCGCAAAATGAGCCAGGAACTTGGCCTGCGTCTGGACGAAATGTCTGCGCTAAGCGGTGGACTCCCCCATTTATCCCTCAGGAAGCGCAGTGTCTGGCCCGTGAACTTCCTCGGAGAATCCTCCGGTCGATTGGAAACTCTCAATATCTGATATCCTTTTTCCACCAATAAATTCACAGATTCATCGAGGGACACTCTTTCTTGACCACGAACATGAAATCAAATCGCGTCCTATCCGGCATGCGGCCCACGGGGCGCCTTCACATCGGTCACTACTTCGGAGCCCTACAAAACTGGGTGAGACTTCAGACCGATGCCACGAATGATTGCTTTTACTTCATCGCCGACTGGCACGCACTGACGAGCGATTATGCCGACACCGCGGCCATCGCAGAGAACTCATTACAGATTGCGATCGACTATCTTGCCGCCGGCCTGGACCCGGCCAAATCCACGATCTTTCTTCAATCGCTCGTCCCGGAACATGCCGAACTGCATCTGCTGCTGAGCATGGTCACGCCCCTTGGCTGGCTAGAACGGATCCCTACCTACAAGGAGCAGATCGAAAACGTAACGAACAAGGATCTGCACACCTACGGATTTTTGGGTTATCCGACCTTGCAGACTTCCGACATCGTCATGTACTCAGATCCGGGCAAATCGCTATCTGTCCCTGTCGGTGAAGACCAGGTCTCCCACGTCGAGTTCAGCCGCGAATTGGTTCGTCGCTTCAATCTCTTTTATGGATTTAACGTCAGTTCAGAGATTTTCACGGCGGAGAATCGCAAGTCAACGCGCAACGCCCTATCCCGGCTGCTTGATGTGCCCGCGCATCAGCCGATTTTCCCGGAGACCCTAGAAATTACAACAGAGCAGACAATGATTTCGAGGTCATCGATCCGCCAGCGTGTACTCGAGATGGGGTTCGAGAATTTCTTTGAAAAACTGCTTCCAGATCTCAAGCCATTTTTTTCCTTTGAGAGCGTTCTCGAAGAGCCCGGAGTGCTTTTGACACAGACTCCACGCATTCCCGGGCTCGATGGCCGCAAGATGTCCAAATCCTACGGCAATGCCATCAGCTTGAGCGAAACTGACGCCGACATTCGATCCAAAACGAAGGTGATGGTCACGGATCCTGCTCGCAAGCGTCGCACCGATCCAGGCAATCCCGACGTCTGTCCCGTTTACGACTGGCACAAGCTTTTCTCGTCGAAAGAAACACTCGATTGGGCGGCCCGGGGCTGCCGTACCGCCGCCATCGGTTGCATCGAGTGCAAATCAAAAATGGCCGATCATCTGATCCGCTGGATTGAACCTGTACGAGCACGTCGCATCGAATATGAACAAAATCCTAAACGTGTCTTGGAAATCCTCGATGGCGGGTCCACATCTGCGCGCAAGTCCGCCCAGAAGACGATGGACCGCGTCCGCACGGCGATCTTCAACTGGCCACGCAAGCGCCAGGAAATCGCCGGTTCCTAGAAGCTCCGGTTCTTTTCCACTATTCACTGCAGGCTCGGGACGGTAAACTTATTCCCGATGGCGACACCCTACAAAATCAACATACCGCTCTATGAAGGTCCGCTCGATCTCCTGCTCGACCTGATCAAGAAGCAGGAAATGAATATTCACGATATTCAGATTTCGAAAATCACGTCGCAGTATCTTGACTACCTCCACAATCTCGAAGTGCAGAATATCGACGTCTCTGCCGAGTTTATCTACATGGCCGCCACTCTCATTTATATCAAGTCAAAGATGCTGCTGCCGCCAGACCCTTTTGCCACGCCCGAAGAGCAGGCTGGCGATCCCCGCGAAGAGCTCGTTCAGCGGTTGCTCGAACACGAAAAGTACAAGAATGCTGCGCAGCTCCTGTATCAGAAGCAGCAGATCGAAGAAAACGTCTGGTCAAGGCCGGACAAGTCTCTCTACAACGACGAAGGCACGGAAGGGGAACTGGTTGTTTCGCTGGTCGATCTCGTCCGGGTTTTCCAGCAAGTGCTTGAACGCAAAAAAGAAGTTACACGGATCGAGCTAAAACACGACGTTTTCACTGTAGCCCAGATGATTGCGCAGCTTCGCGGACAGATTTTGGCCAGTGACAACAGTACCGTGAACCTCATTCAATTTTTCGACGCTTGCCCCTCGCGCCACGCCATGATTGTCGCGTTCCTCGCAGTACTTGAAATGGTCAAACTGCAGGCGGTGCTCCTTGTCCAGGATGCCCAGTTCGGAGAGATTCATGTACGAAAAGGAAAGTCCTTCGACGCTGCTTTCGATGAAACCGGCACCATTCGGATTGACGCCGAGTATCAATGAATGGTGCGTGAGTCGTCAGACCGCTCGACAGGGCTTCCGGTTGCAGTTAACCCCCTGATCGAAGACGGAAGAGCTAATCCGACCGTCGCTATTCCCCAACCCGTCCCAACCTGATGTATCATTCCATGTCCCGCAGTTGCTCCAGGGTTTGTGCTTGTGAACAGCTGCCACCGAGGACTCACACTTAACCAATGACCAACGAAGAACGCAAAGCCGCACTCGAAGCCATCATCTACGCCGCCGACGAGCCAGCCACGCTCGAGCAGCTCGCCCAGGCACTTGGCGAAGATAAATTATCCGCCCAGGCGTCTCTCGACGAGCTTATCGCCGGTTACGCCGCGGACGATCGCGGTATTGAGGTCCGCGGTGTCGCCGGCGGCTACAAGATGTATACGAAACCGCAGCACCACGACGTTGTGCGGCGATTCATCAAGAGTCT
Source organism: uncultured Acidobacteriota bacterium (assembly GCA_963831545.1). Classification (GTDB taxonomy): domain Bacteria; phylum Acidobacteriota; class Terriglobia; order Acidiferrales; family UBA7541; genus Acidiferrum. The sequence goes on along the minus strand of CAWHQX010000012.1, from coordinate 236,460 downwards.
ACGTCCTCCGCTGCGACTGTCGATGCCGGCTCTTGAAACGTTGGCCGTCATTGCCTACAAACAGCCGGTCACCGCCCCGGAAATCTCAGAGATTCGTGGCGTCAACACCTCTGGTGTGATCAGCACGCTGCTGGACAAGAAGCTCATCACGACGGCTGGTCGCAAAGAAGTCATGGGCCGGCCCATACTCTACAAGTCTTCAAAAGAATTCCTGATGCGCTTTGGCTTGAGCGATCTTGACGAATTGCCCAGCCTGAAGGAATTTGAAGCCCTTGCACGCGAAGCCCTGGGGACTGATGAAGGCATCGTCGTCTCTTCTGATTCATCTGACGAAGCGCAGCTGAGCTCCCCCACCGCTGACACTCTGGAAAATTTGCCGCTACCGGAAAGTTCGGCCGGAGTTTTCGCTGCAACGCATGCCGCCCGTCCGGCCGGGGAGTCGGGCGTGAGCGAATTGATTCAGACTGAGGCGCTAACAGACGCCAAGACCGACCCGTTCTTGCGACAGGAAGAAGTCACGGCAACAGGCGAGGGCATGCCCAGCGGCCAGCTCGATGAAGCCCCACCCCTGGCTGACTCCGCCAAAGCGGGCGAATAAAGGTCTACTCCCCTCGCGCCATCTGTTTCCGTGTCTCAAGCAGAATCCAAACCACGCGACGCAGCGATTTCAGCTACCATAGAAGCCCATGCTTGAACGCTTACAAAAAATCATTGCACATGCGGGAATTGCCTCACGCCGCCACGCAGAACAACTGATCTTATCGGGCCAGGTTCTCGTCAATGGTCAAGTCGTCCGGGAACTCGGAAGCAAAGCCGACCCTGAGGTCGACAAGATTGAAGCCGCAGGCCGACTTGTCGAGGAATCGCGAAAGCCAGTGTATCTCATACTGCATAAACCGCCTGAGGTTGTGTCTTCTCTCGCAGATCCGGCGGGCCGCAAGACGTTACGCAATTTTCTGCGGGGTTTTCCAGAGCGCATCTATCCCGTAGGCAATCTCGACTATTCCGCCAGCGGCCTGATTTTTCTCACGAATGATGGCGACATGACCGCTAAGATGCTCCGGTCCTGGTCGAACATTCCGCAGATCTATCACATCAAGATAAAAGGAAAGCTGATGCTCGAGCAGCTCGAGCACTTGGGCGCCCAAACCAGAACGATCATCCGCGTTGTGCGCCAGCCGGATTCCACTCGGGGGCACGCCGCCAATTACTGGTACGAGGCGCAAGTCACCGGCGCAAAACTTGATGAATTGGGTCGTGTTCTTCAGAAGATCGGTCATCCGCTGGAAAAAGTGAAACGCATCGGACTGGGCCCGCTCTCACTTGAAGGGGTTCCTGTCGGGCACTACGTTGTCTTAAACAAAGCCCAAGCCGAAGAGATGGGCAATCCCACCAGACCGGCGCGGTTCATTCCTCAGTTCAAAGCGAAGACTATCGAGAAAAAGATCTTTCGATCCGCGCGGTCTGCTCCTTCCCGTCCTCACTCGAGCAACTCCGGGAAGCCGCCACGCTTTGCCAAATCATTCGAGAGATCGTCCAACAGGCCTGCACATTACACCAAATTTCAACGTCGCCCTTCGACTCCGCCGAACGCACCGGACGATCTCGATGAATTTGATGACGAGCGCGCCCAAGTGCAAGACACCCCTCGAGCGCCATGGCTGACGAATAAACGCCCGTCCGCTCGTCCAACAGCTGCATTTCGCGAGAACGATTCTCGATCCGATTCAAAGTCCTTTCGCCCGCGTGACAGAAATCCGCAGAACTTCAACACATCCGGAAGGACCGGCCGTCCGCCTAATCGACCTGATCACGCGAACTATCCTCGGGGCAAATTCAATCGCCCCGGGAAATTCTGCGGGCAACTTCGATCGCCCTGGACCCGGGTCGGGCAAATTGAATCGCTCAGAAAATTCGTCCGAAATTTCCAATCGACCAGGAAAGTCGAGTAGCAGATTCGGCCGACCCCAATCAAAAGGCCCCGGCAAGTTTTCTCGTTCATCTTCGGGGCGTCCTAAATCGCCGCGGAATTTTGCTTCACGTAAACCGAGGCCTCCCCGTTAGATGAATCGCCACACTGGTCTGCCGCCATGTCTGCCGAACGCCTCCAAAAAATTCTAGCCGCCGCCGGGATCGCCTCGCGCCGCAAGGCCGAGGAAATCATCGCCGCTGGCAGGGTCAGCTTGAACGGACAGGTCGTCATCGAGCAGGGAACAAAAGCCGACCCGTTGATCGACGCAATCACGGTCGATGGATTGCCGCTCAAGCGAGCTCAACCATTTGTCTATTTTCTGTTGAACAAGCCGAAGGGTTACGTCACGACGGTGAATGATCCGGAAGGCCGCCCCACCGTCATGGAATTACTTGGCTCGCTCAACGAGCGCGTCTATCCGGTTGGTCGACTGGACTATGCAAGTGAGGGTCTGTTGATCATGACCAACGACGGAGCGCTGGCACAAAAGCTGACTAAAGCCGGTTCTCACATCCCGAAGAAATATCTTGTAAAAATAAATGGCAAGCCGGATGACCGTGCCATTCAAAAGCTGCAGAGCGGCATTTCGATTTCACTTGAGGATGGCCGCCGAGTGAAAACGTCGCCCGCGAAGATTCGCCTTACGGAAGATGTTGCCAATCCGTGGTACGAAGTTGTATTGATCGAAGGTCGCAATCGCCAAATCCGCCGCATGTTTCTCGAAGTCGGTTTCCTGGTTGAAAAAATCAAGCGCGTGCAGTTGGGGCCTATCGTTCTTGACGTCCCTCCTGGAAAGTTCCGACCGCTAACGAAATCTGAAGTGTTTCAGCTCAAAAATCTTGCACCGGCGGATTTCTAGATCCACTTCCGATTGAAGGTTGTTTTGAAACTCCGGCAGCTTGACGGTGAACGGGTGCGGCAGCGGCAGCGTTCGTCTTCTGCTATTCTCGTTAGCGAAACTCGGGTGTTGCGCTGATTGCTCATCGCGGCAATCCCCCCCTCGCAAAAGTCATATAATCGGAATAAAATCTACTTATGACCCACACGCTTGAAGAACTCATCCCCGATTACATCCAGGGCCTGCCTGCATACGTTCCTGGCAAACCCGTTCAAGAGGTGGAGCAGGATCTGAAAATTCACGCGGTGAAATTGGCGTCGAACGAAAACCCGCTCGGTCCGTCTCCGAAGGCGCTCGAAGCGGCTCGTCGCGCTCTTGGCGATTCAAACTGGTATCCCGATGGCGGCAGCAAGCGCCTCCGCGAAGTGCTGGCCAAGCGATTTGGAGTGAATTCCGAAGAGATTTTTGTAGGGTTGGGATCGAGCGAAATCATCGATCTCGCCTCCCGGGTTCTTCTTCGTCCGGGCTGCGAAGGCATCACCAGTGAAGGCTCATTCGCTCTGTTCTCAATCGCGATCCGCGCAAGCGGTGGGAAACTCGTCCTGACTCCGATGAAGGATTTCACCTTCGACCTCGACGCTATCGCCCGTGCCGTTACGCCGCAAACGCGTATCATCTACATCGCCAATCCGAATAATCCGACGGGTACGACCTTTGGCTCTGAAGAGTTTGCTGCTTTCATGAAGAAAGTCCCGGGCGACGTACTGGTAGTGTACGACGAAGCCTACCGCGAATACGCCGAACGCAGTGATCTTCCGAACCCATTTGAATTTTTCAAGCTGTACAACAACATCCTTACGCTGCACACCTTTTCGAAAGTCTATGGCTTGGCGGGATTGCGCATTGGCTACGGGATTGGTCATCCTACCCTGGTTGCGGAGATGAACAAGCTGAGGACGCCATTTAACGTAACCGGTGTCGGGCAAGCCGCCGCGCTCGCCGCTCTAGACGACGAAGAGCACGTTGTCCGTTCTGCGGAAATGAATGGTGTAGAACGGAAACGCCTCTACAACGAATTGCTCCGCTTGGGATTTTCTGCCGTGCCCAGCCAAACGAATTTCCTGTTCCTCGAGATTGGTCCAGGGGCCAAAGCGTTCTGCGATGACCTTGTGCAAGAGGGCGTCATCGTGCGTCCGATGGGCTGGATGGGTTTTCCCGAAGCAATCCGGATTTCGGTTGGCAGCCCGGCCGAAAATACCAAGCTTCTGGGGGCCATTGCGCATGTGATGGGGCAGCGCAAACCCTCGTTGGCCCTGAACAATGGATAAGTGGGCCGATCGCTTTCGCGGTATCTTGCCGTTGTAACCGCGAAGGCATGCCCGATCAGATCTCATGAAGCTTCATCACGCCAGAACAATCCTCGCTTCAAGCGACCCCATCGCCGAAATACTTCGCGAAACGAAAACGATCGCCGTCATTGGGTTGTCTGCAAACCCGCTGCGTGCGAGTTTCGCTGTTTCTGAGTATCTCCAGCGCGCGGGCTATCGCATCATTCCTGTCAATCCGAATGAAAAGGAAGTTCTTGGTGAGACGTGTTACGCGCGCATGGAAGACATCCCAGAAAGGATCGACATGGTTGATGTCTTTCGCAGGGCCGAATACATTCTGCCCCTGGCCGAGAGCGCGATCAAGGTTGGAGCAAAAACCCTCTGGCTTCAACTCGGCATCGAACACGCTGCTGCGGCGCGTCTGGCCTACCACGCAGGCTTGAATGTAGTCGAAGACGCCTGCCTTCTCATAGAGCACAAGAAGAGGCGACCGCTCTAGACGCCCCTGATGACTGCGTGTTCCGTGACCTTTATGTGCTGACTCCCGCAGGTAAGTATCATCATTTCATCGCAAAGATCTGCAGATTTCTCTTCCCCGGTAAGACAATCCCGATAAACCGTCCATCCGGAGACACGACGTATTCTCGCACCGTCAGTCCATGTAACAAGAAATCCGGAGTTGGCTCTGTGACAGGCACTTCCGCGTGAGGTTCATAGGCCGCGAGCGCTGGGATGGCGAATACCACAAGGTCCGCAGACTTCTTCTCGATGGTCCGTTTCAGATAAATGTACTTGTCATCTGCAGACCACTGCAGCACACCGAGTCCAATTCTCATCCGGGCAATTCTTTTTGGAGCGCCTAGTTCCCGAATCTCGAGCACCTCATTGTCCAGGTAGTACGCAGCGAACGACCCGGAGGGGGAGATCGTCAGCCCCCCGGCGTACGCATCGAGCGTTGCCACTTCCTTGTCGTCTTGCGCCAGTAGTTCCAACCTCTGCAACCGTGGCGGCCCATCCATATTTCTGTCACGTTCAACTGCGATCGCCGAATTACTTCCAGAAATGCGAACTGCAGCTGCAAATGTCCGTCCTTCAAAGGCCTTGCCGGCAGGTCCGCTGAAGAGGTTGAGAAACTGCATCGAAAAAAGAGCTCTCGGTGCTACATCTTCTGACATGTAGACGATTGTTGAGTTGTCCCGGAGCCAAAGAGGGCTTTCCGCATTCAGGAGAACGCCCTTCGCGACAGGCCGGATTTCCTTTCCCGAATCGTCCAGAAACAGTAATGCTCTCGCTTCCTCCGTGTGGCCATCATCAATGTCGACGGTGATCGTATTCATCTGGACGGCAATGATTTTGCTGTTCGGAGACCAGATAAAGCTCTCGATCAGATAAGTGAGAGGCTTGTCACCGGTTGAAAATTTCTCTCCCGAGAAAATCTTCTTTTTCTTGCCATTGGTTTCGAGAATGAAAATGTCGTCGCGCTCAAGATCATACTTCTTGGCCTTGTACATGTGCCGGACGGAATAGACGATGCGCCCGTCGAGCGCATAGGCAAACGCCGTCACCTCCTCATCCACGGTCATGACGGGCTTGCTTACTTCTTGTGCGCGCACAGAGCCAAGGAACGCGGGCAAGGATAGGATTGCAAGAATCGCTGTGAGAACTGCCAATCGGCATTTCAGGGTAGCCGTCCTGGACAGCGCAGCAAATTGCGGGTTGGGTGCGCTGTTCGGTTCAGGCGCAAACGGCGCCAGACACTTCACTCTCCTCGTCATGGCTTTGGATGTGGCCCCGTAAATTCTGAGCAGCACGGTTTCTCAGCCGGCGCATAACTCATCAACTCGATTCGTGTAAAATCCGGGTCATACAAATTCAGTTGCCATTTCCCATCACGGCCGATTTTTGGGCTGTTCTGTGAGCCTCGTTCCAGAGGCTTCCAGTTGTTTTGCCGCGAGCTGTACATCCGGCACACCCAACGAAATATGATTCATCACGCCCAATAGACGTTGGTCGGCGTCGGCCGGAATGTTCAACATGTATTCAATCCAGTCCGTTCCGTCTGGGACTTGCATGGCCACCCAGTCGGTGTCGCCATCCTTCATCCCGCCGTGCCAATACACATGGAATCCCAACAAACTCTTATAAAAGTTGTCCGCCGCTGCGCGGTCATTCACGACAAATCCTGAATGGATGAGTTTCATGTTGGGGAGCAGCGGTGGCTTCGTTTGGGCGATCCTGTCCCGTTTCTGCACAAATTCGATCGCGTGATTCTCCGGATCCATCGTCCGAAAATAGGTCGTCCCCTGCGAGTCTGTTATCAATGCGCCTGGTTTCTGACCTTTCGATAACAGGAAGGTCCGCAACCGGCCGGCGTCTGAAGTGTACAGACCTATTGCGTCAATCCAGTCCGCCCGAGACTTCGAGTCCCCTTTGATGAGATCAACTTCCTGCGCTGGCCCCGCGAAATAGCATTTCGCGTTCTCGGTTGCACAGGGCACGCTCGATAGGCCCAGTTTTCCGGCGTAAAAGTCGTTGGCCTTGTCAAGATCGCTCACCTTGATCCGTACATAGGCGATCCCCGTGACTGGTGGCATCACGGATTCGCTGCTGGCACTCGCCATCACGGTTATTGAGAGAAAACTCAGAAGAACCAACTCTGAATATCGCTTCATGAATTCCATCACCCCTCGTTTGCAGAACGTGATTTTAGCCTTCGGATTTCCTCTAGACGCGTGCGCAAGCGCGCTTCAAACCCCTGATCGGTCGGTTTGAAGTACGATCTTCCCGACAGATTGTCCGGTAAACACTGCATGTCCGTTACTTTCTCTTCGAAATTGTGAGCGTACTTGTATCCTTGCCCGTAGCCAATGTTCTTCATCAACCCGGTTGCTGCATTTCGCAAGTGCAATGGCACTGGGTCCGCTTCCGTTTTCCGCACATCTTCAAGGGCCGCACCGTATCCGGTGTACACGGCGTTCGATTTTGGTGCGAGCGATAAGTAGACTGCCGCCTGCGCGAGGGCCAGGTAGCCCTCAGGCGGGCCCAGGAAATCGAATGCATCTTTTGCCGCGAGCGTTACAGCCAGCGCTCCTGGTTCCGCCAACCCGATATCTTCACTGGCCATTCGCACGATCCGCCGCGCCAGAAAGAGCGGTTCCTCGCCACTCTCAATCATCCGGACCAGCCAATACAACGTGGCATCCGGATCTGAATTGCGCACTGATTTGTGCAACGCCGATATGAGATTGTAATGTTCTTCGCCGGCCTTGTCATAGCGCAGCATCTTTCTCTGCAACAAATCCGACAGCAGGGAAGGCGTGATGTGCTTCACGCCATGCTGGTCCTCCCGGGCACTTCGTACGCACAATTCCAGAATGTTGTAAGCCGTGCGCGCATCTCCATTGGCGAACGCGGCGATTCGCCACAGCATCTCTTCCGCCGTTTCGGGATCTTCAGCTGCTGAGGCCGGGATCACCGTGCCCGAAGCCCCGGGCGGGTGTTCCGCATCGAGGACAATCGGCACGTTTCCAAATCCATGCTCCTTGTCGGCCAGAGCGCGCCGCAATAAATCCACCAGTTGCGGCGTGGTGTGCGGTTCGAGTACATAGACCTTGGTTCTTGACAGGAGCGGCGAGATCACTTCGAACGACGGATTTTCAGTTGTCGCGCCAATAAACAAAATATGTCCGGCTTCGACGTGCGGCAAAAATGCATCTTGCTGCGATTTGTTGAACCGATGTACTTCATCGACAAACACAATCGTTCGCGATCCGCTGCGAGACTTGTGCTCTGCCAGAGCCATGACTTCCTTGATCTCCTTGATCCCGCTTAAAACCGCACTAAAGGAGATAAACTCCGCCTTGCTCAGTCGGGCAATGAGTCGGGCCAGGGTAGTCTTTCCACAGCCCGGGGGCCCCCAGAAGATCATCGAACTCAGGTTGTCGGTCTCAATTTGCACGCGGAGGGGTTTGCCGGGCCCTAATAATTTCTCTTGTCCCACGAATTCGTCAAGCGTACGCGGGCGCATCCGTTCGGCCAGTGGCTTAAGGCCAGCTGCGGTTTCCGGCTCCGGCAATGAAGAAAACAGCCCCATAGCATTAAGAGTTTAGAACCTTTCACCCGCTAATTCGAATCCAGTTTGTCTGATCCATGAATTCTAGTTGTCCAGGCCTTTAAGAGGAAACGGCCTGGATCTGAGGGAAGTGCCTATTCCCGGCGTGACCGCTGCCGGTACGCCTCATAAAACAAAACGGCAGCGGCTGCCGCTGCGTTTAGAGATTCGACCCTCTTGGCCATGGGTATATGGATTCGCTCGTCAGCTCCGTGCACAACGTCTTCCGGCAGCCCGGCTCCTTCGTTGCCAACCAACAGCGCTTTTGGCTGGCACCAATCGATTTCCCATGGGCATACGGTCGTTCTGCCCTCGCGTGATTCATCGTGAACACAAGACGCGACGGACGTGACTTTCTGCAGTTTCAATTGCATCATCAAAATCGCCAGCGACACCCCCTCCAGCACTCGCAGGTGCAGGGCTGCACCTGCCGACGCTCGCAATGCCTTTGGAGAAAAGGGGCTTGCGGTTCCGCCTTGTGGAGTGGATACCGCAACCGCTCCAGTCGCTCCAAACGCTGCGGCTGTGCGCAATATGGTGCCAACATTTCCTGGATCTTGGACCCCTGCCAGAACCACCAGCAGCGGCGAACAACTTCCTGCGGGCGTTACCAGCAAATCTTCCAAGGTAACCTGGCGCGGGCGAACGAGTGCTGCAACGCCTTGCGGGTGCTCTGTGTCCGCGATGCCTTCAAAGAGTCGATCCGTGGTTTGGAGGACAGGGAAGGCCATCTCTGGCCGGGCGATCAAGGGAGCCAGCCTCTCGCGGTGCCGTTCTCCGGTTTCGCTGAATAATACCGCTTCGACTGCGGCGGTTGAGCGCAAAGCTTCTTCTACCAGTCGCACACCTTCTACGCCGACAGCTCCATTGTCGGTTGCTAATCCTCCGCGCAAGGTCATCCGGAACGCTTTGAGCCAACGATTGTCCCGGCTTGTCAGTACGCCTGTGCCGACGCCGGCGCTTGCCGGCCGGTGGCCGGCGTTCCTTCGAAGCTTGGGAGCGCTATCCATCTCCGCGAGAGTAACAAATATTTACCGCAGGGCGCCATCCCGGCCGGTCCCTAGCAGAGGCTCCGGTTTGCGCCACCATCGTCTGCACCCGGCTCGTTTGGGCAATGAAAACTATCCCTCGATTCTCTCTACCGCAAGTCATTGCGAAACAACTGAAGCGTATGGTAGGTTCTCGTGAAGCGGCATCACAAGAAAGCCGCGCAATATGAACAGGTTAGGTTAGGTAAGTCACTTGTCGGCTGAAGTCCTGAAATTAAACCCGGAAAACCCAGACAACCGCTTCATACGCTATGCCGCGGAATGGCTCAATCGCGGTTCGGTCGTCGCCATTCCAACGGATACGCTTTACGCTCTGGCTGCAGACCCTGTCAATCTCTCCGCCGTCGACGAGATCTTCCGCGTCAAGGGCCGCTCTGAATCGAAAGCACTGCCCATCCTCATCAATTCGCTCAGCCTGGCCGCGATTCTCGCGCGTGATCTGCCTGATAATTTTTTCAGGCTTGCCGAGCGCTTCTGGCCCGGACCTCTGACGATTGTGGTGGATGCGTCTACTCGTTTGCCGCTGAAGGTCACAGGAAATACCCGTCGTATCGCGCTTCGTTGGCCATCAAACTCTATTGTGAGTCGATTAATCGGTGAGCTCGGTGTGCCCCTGACCGGCACCAGTGCCAATGTCTCCGGTTCCCCCACATGTGCCAGCGGCGACGAAGTATTTCGCCAGCTTGGCGATCGCATCCCGTTGATCCTCGATGCCGGCGAAACGAACGGCATCATGCCTTCGACGATCGTGGAACTTCGCGGAGATCACTGGTGTATCGGCCGAGAGGGTGCCATCCCTGCGGACGACATCCGCGATGCCCTGGAAGGCGACAGCGGGGTACTCACCTAGATTCTGCTCGTCCCGGTCTTTCTGGGACAGATTCACGCTACAGACGAGAAGGGTCTTCCCGAGAAAAGCGCTGTCACGCGGTCATCGCGCCAAGAAGTCGAAATCTCCGGTCGGTGTCAGCTCCACATCGAGCCACGGTTGATGCACGCTCACAACGTCTGTATACCAGAGCGGAATATACGGCAAATCCTCGGCAACAATCCTTTGAACTTCACTGCAGAGCTGCCTTCGTCTGTCCCGATCCGGTTCCCGACGAATCTCTGTGATCAGCTCATCCACCCGAGCGTTCTTGTAATGTCCCCGATTTGCACCATTCGGGGGGAATCGCTCCGAGGAGAACACCAGCGAAAACACATCCGGATCGTTGTTGGCACCCACCCAGATCGCGTAGCTCAACTGGAAATTGCCCTTTGCCAGGTCCGCAAATAACGTGGCAGTCTCAAGCGGCCGTACCTCGACGTCCACTCCAACCTTTTTCCACTGGTCCTGGAGGGCGGCGCCCAGCAAGCGAGCCTGCTCCTGTGTTGAGACCTTTAGCGTAAGATGCATCCGCACGCCACTATTGCCGCGCGGGTAACCTGCCATATCGAGCAATCGTTCGGCTTCAGGCCTGTCGTATCCGTATTTCTTGACGTTACCTTCATAGGCCCAATGATTTGGCGGCAATATTCCGCTAGCCAGCCTGGCTTGTCCGTGAAGCAAATACTTCACGAGCGACTCCCGGTCGGTTGCATACGCCAGAGCCTGTCGAACTTCCCGCTTTTTCAGAATCGGGTCCTCGAGATTGACTCCCAGATACGCAAAATTGGTCCCTGGAATTTCCGCCACGGTTAGGTCGCGGCGCTTCATCAGGACCGCGACCATATCCGGCGAAAGTGAACTCATTTCTACGTCTGCTGAGCCCTTGCGCAATTCCAGTGCCCGCACGATCGCGTCGGGTACGACCCGAAACGTGACGGTCTGAGCCCGGGGCAGATCTTCTTTTCTGACGGAATCCGCTACAGCTCCCGTGTTTTGCGCGTTCGCGCTTCCAGCCTTCTTCGCGTCAAAATAGTTCTGGTTCCGTTCGAGCACCACTTCCTCTTCCTGTTTCTGACTTACAAACTTGAACGGCCCCGTACCAATCGGGTGCTGCTGGAAATCGATTGGAGCGTCCGCTGGCACAATCCCAACCGCCGACTTTTCGAGGTTCCACAGGAATGACGCATACGGTTCTTTCAGATGAAAAATCACGGTTGCAGGATCCGGGTTTTCTATCGACTGGATCATGGCGAATGCCCCGCGTTTCGCTGATTTATTCGCAGGATTCATCATGAATTCAATGGTGGACTTCACATCTCGCGAGGTCAGCATTCGCGAATCATGAAAGCGGATCCCTGGCTTCAAAGTAAAAATGTAGGTCAGTGGATCCGGGTTCTCCCATTTTTCAGCCAGATCCCCCGCGAGATTCATCTGCAGGTCTCGCTTGACCAGACCATTGAAAATCAGCCGGTCAATTCGTTGAGAAACCCCGTCGGTTCCATATCTTGGATCCAGATTTGTCGGGCTCGATTCCAGAAGAAACGTCACCCGGCCAGGTTCTGGTGCCGCCTTCTCCGAGCAACCGGTCAAGACAACCAAACAACTCAGCAGGAGAAAGAGGTAGCGGCTGCAGGCATACCTGAGTCCGGGAGAGGCTTTCTCTTCGCCCGAGATGTGTCCGGTCTCCGTTTTCTTGGTGTCCAATCGTTCCTTCCGATTCCTGCCTGTATCGAGTTTCACAACGCTGGGGCATAGGAAATCTTGCCCAACACAGCCCCCTGCTTGGCGCCGGTCGCCGAGGGCAAATTCGCATTTCTCCGGTGCCAGGTCTCATAAGCCAGCAGCGCAAACGCGTAAGCCTCTTTGGCGTCCACGTTGACCCCCAGAGCTGAGGATGGAAGTACCGAGATCGGCGCGAGAGCCGCCGCCAATTGCGTCATGATTAAGGGATTGTGCGCTCCGCCGCCGGACACGATCAGCTGATCAATTCTGGTCCTCTGTACTACGAATCGTTTGAGCCCATCCACAACGGAGAGCGCCGTAAAAATAGTGGCTGCCCGAATCAGATCGCTCGGTGAGGCGCCAAACCGTCGTCCAAGTGCGAGCAGGTTCTCCTTATACGCATGCCCGTAATATTCGCGGCCGGTACTTTTTGGTGGCGTTCGCTTGAGGTAAGGATCTTTGAGCATAGCGGCGAGTAGTTTCGGGTTGCTGACTCCCTGCCGTGCAGTTCTGGCGTCATTGTCGAAGCGTTTCTTTCCGTGCGTAAAATGCGCAATCAGTGCATCGATCACCATATTCCCGGGTCCCGTATCAAACGCGTATACGTCCTCGGGGTTTCCGGCGGCAGGAAGAACGGTAATATTGCCAATTCCACCGAGATTTAAAGAGACGCGCCCGAGCGTTTCGTGCGCGTACAACAGATAATCTGCATACGGTACGAGCGGGGCTCCTTGCCCGCCTACCGCCACATCCGCCGTTCGAAAATCCGAGATGGTCGAAACTCCCGTTCGCGCTGCAATGACAGCGCCTTCGCCAAGTTGCAGGGTCGAAGCCGTCGGCCGGTGTAAAAAGGGAACAGGCTCGCCCTGGTGAAAAATAGTTTGTCCGTGGGACGCAATTAACTGGAGGTCGCTCAACTTTAGACCGAACTTTTTTGAAGCCGTCGTGACGGCCTCGGCGAAGACTTCGCCCAGTCGAAAGTTCAGCTGGCTAAGGTCTCCGGCCCGGATCGCTCCGTTTTCTGCAACTCGCAGGACTTCCTTCCGGACCAACGGTTTGAGCGGGACAGTCGTTTGAGCCAACAGCTTCGCGCGAATCCTGGCCGAGCCGCCGCCTGAAACGTGCGCAAGAGCCAGGTCCACCCCATCGGCGGACGTGCCGGACATCACTCCCATGATTAGCATCGACTTTTTGCCCATGCGCTCGTTGTAACACACCTCTCGTCGCGCATCCATTTACGATTCGTAAGATGTTCCTGCTAGCGTGGTTGACGATCCGCTATCGAACGCGCCGTCTATCCGACCTGCTTCTTCAATTCCGCCAGCAAATTCAGCGCATCAATCGGTTTCATCTCATCCAAATCCGCGCCGCGTAACTGATCGATTACGGAACGGTCAATCGCGGTAAACAGAACGTTCTGATTTCCGTTGCTATGCCCAAACTCGGCTGCTCCCGGTGACAATGTTTCGCTCAACTCATGTTCACTTTGCTCGTGCTTTTTAAGAACTTCACGGGCCCTTTCGATCACGCTGCGTGGCAGCCCAGCCAGGCGTGCTACTTCGATTCCATAGCTCTTGTCCGCACTGCCAGGTTCAACTTTGCGCAAGAAAATAATCTCATTCGGAGTTTCTTTTACCGAAACATGTACGTTCTTCACTCCCGGCAACAAATCACCTAACTCTGTCAGTTCGTGGTAGTGCGTTGCGAACAAGGTTCGTGCTTTGGTGTACTTCTGCAGATGTTCCACGACGGCCCAGGCGATTGACAATCCGTCAAACGTTGAGGTTCCACGGCCTACCTCGTCCAGCAGGACCAGACTCGATGGGGTTGCGTGATGCAGAATCGCCGCCACTTCGCTCATTTCGACCAGGAAGGTTGACCGCCCCCGAGCCAGGTTGTCGCTCGCTCCAATGCGCGTAAAAATTCGATCAGTCAGCGGCAACCGTGCTTGTCTGGCAGGGACAAACGATCCTGCCTGCGCCATCAGGACAATCAGCGCCGTCTGCCGCAGATAGGTCGACTTACCCCCCATGTTGGGACCTGTGATCAGCAACAATTGCTGCGACTTCGGTTCAAAGCACAGATCGTTCGGAATGAAGCGTTCGCCTTTCTGTCTCAACAACTCTTCAATGACAGGATGTCGCCCGCCTACAATCAACAACTCGCCTGTGGTATTAAACTCCGGGCGAACATAACTTCGATCCGCAGCGATCTTGGCAAAGCATGTCAGCACATCCAGTTGTGCAATCGCCGCGCCGGTCCGGCGCAGTCTGCCCGCTTTTGCGGCAATGCCAGCCCGAAGTTCCAGAAACAGGTCTCGCTCGATTTCTGCAATCCGTTCATCTGCAGCCAGAATCTTCCTCTCGTACTCCTTTAGTTCCGGGGAAGTGAACCGTTCTGCGTTCACCAGCGTCTGTTTCCGTTCGTAATCGGCCGGAGCCAGATGTAGATTGGATTTTGAAATCTCGATGTAATACCCAAAAATCTGGTTGAAGCGGATCTTCAGTGAATGGATCGCTGTCCGTTTGCGCTCCCGTTCCTCCATTGAAGCGATGATCTGCTTGCTGTGCTGGCTGAGGTTGCGCAATTCGTCCAGTTCGGCGTTGTATCCGTTCCGGATCACGCCCGGATGATTTGCGGTTGCAGGCGGCTCATCGGCAACCGCTCTTTCCAGGCGCTCACGAACATCCACCAGTTCATCAATCTCGCCGTGCAGGTAGCGCAGCAGTTCGCTGCCACCCGAGGTCGGGGGAGTAACAAAGTTTTTGAGAATCGGCAGCTGTCCGAGCGATTTCCGGAGTGCCACCAATTCGCGCGGTGAAGCCAGGCCCAGCGTAATCCGGCTGGTTAGCCGCTCGAGATCCTGGATTCCGCGCAATTCCTTACGGATCTCTCCTCGTACTACGGTCTGTTGCAGGAGATGGCCAACAGCGCCCAATCGCTCTTCAATCGCATCGCGATCAATAAGGGGACGCAAGATCCAGGAGCGCAACAATCGCGCCCCCATCCCGGTCACTGTGGAATCGAGAGCCGCCACCAGTGTTGTCGGCCCACTGACCTTCGTGTCTTCATTGAAAATGGGTGAAAGCAATTCCAAGTTTCTTACGGAAACCGGATCAAGGAGCAGGGAATCGTGCTGTTCGTAATAGCGGATATGATCGAGATGGCGCAAGCCCTCGATGCTGTGCCCGTTTTCGCCCCGCGCCGAATTTTCGCGCAGGTAGTGCACAACAGCGCCGGCGGCCGAGAGTGCGTGGTGATGACCGTCCAGTCCAAAGCCGGTCAATTCAGCTACGCCAAATTGTTCACGCAAAATACGCTCGGCATAGTCCAGGTGAAAGATCCATTCCTCAAGCCGGCTCTCGACGCCGCCGGTACCTTCGAGCAGCGAAGTCTTTGATGTTTCAAACAGTTGTTGGGGTCTCGGTAGGAGGGTTTCGCGCGGGCGCAGCAGTTGCAGTTCATCCCGCAAGTCCTCTTCCGCAGCCGCCCCGCTGAACTCGGTCGCTTGAAATTCGCCAGTCGACAGATCAACGATCGCCAAGCCAATTTTGGCCTTGCCGCTATCCTGCCATACTGACGCCAGAAAATTATTCTCCCTGGCGTCCAGCACAGAAACATCGGTTGCGGTCCCCGGGGTGATGACGCGGGCGACTTCCCTGCGGACGAGCTTCTTGCCCGGTCCGGGTAATTCCATCTGTTCGCAAATGGCAACTTTAAACCCGGCCCGAATCAGGCGCGCGATATACCCATCCGCTGCGTGATAGGGAACACCGCACATCGGGATGGGCTGCCCCTTTTCACGGTTCCGCGATGTCAGGGTAATTTGCAGTTCGCGGGAGGCGATGATCGCGTCCTCATAGAACAATTCGTAGAAATCACCCAACCGGAATAGCAGTAACGCGTGCGGGTATCTCGATTTCACCCCGTTGTACTGCTGCATCAATGGTGTAGAAGCTTCACTCATCTGGCGCGTATGCTGCCTTCTCCGTCCCTGCGATTTACAGATCGTGACCCATTGCCCGGGCGAGTCTGACTGTCTTTCAGCCGGTTCACCGGCCAATTCCCATCTGCGTTAACAAAAACGCATAATCGAGCGCAATCTCCCGCAAATAATCGTATCGTCCACTCGCGCCACCATGCCCGGCGCCCATATTCACCTTGAACAAGAGCGGGTTCGTATCGGTCTTGAGAGTGCGCAGTTTGGCCACGTACTTTGCCGGTTCCCAGTACATTACCTGGCTGTCATTGAGTCCGGTTTTCACGAGCATGATGGGGTAGTCTTTTCCCCCGAGATTGGTATAAGGGCAATACTGCTTCATATAAAAATAGTCTTTCTCAAGCAAAGGATTGCCCCACTCCTCGTACTCTCCAACCGTCAGTGGCAGCGAAGCATCCAGCATCGTATTGAGTACATCGACAAACGGCACGTGTGAAATAATCAGGCGAAATAAATCTGGTCGCAGATTGGCCACCGCGCCCATCAACAGGCCCCCGGCGCTACCGCCTTCAATTGCCAGACCTGCACTGGACGTGTAACGCTGACGGATCAGATGTTCCGCGCAGGCAATGAAATCTGTAAACGTATTCATTTTATGGTGCATGCGACCCATGTCATGCCAGGGTTTGCCGAGCTCACCGCCACCACGAATGTGTGCCGCGACGAATATCATTCCGCGGTCCAGCAGACTGAGCCGGTTGGAGCTGAACGTGACCGGCATCGAGATACCGTAACTTCCATACCCGCACAGGAGCAGCGAGGCGCTTCCGTCGAGGGCTGTGCCCTGTCGGTAGACCACAGAGAGCGGAATTCTCGTGCCGTCTCCGGCAACCGCGTGCAAGCGCTCGCTCCGATAAAGCGTCGGGTCATATCCACCGAGAACGGGCTGCTGTTTACGCAGGATTCGATTGCCGCTCTTCACGTCGCAGTCGAAAACCGACCGTGGAGTGATAAAGGACTCGTAACTGATCCGCAGATACTCCGTATCAAACTCCGGATTTGAACCAAACGCCGCGTGATAGGCCGGTTCAGCAAATTCCAGGCGGCTCGAAGCAGCCAGAGCCGATGGCGCGGGGCGGGTCAAGTCGACGATGCGCAGATGCGGCAAACCATCTTCGCGCTCACACAAGACCAGATGCGTGCGGAAGCAGGCAACCGCGGATAGCATGACGCCGGGGCGGTTTGCGATTACTTCATGCCATTGGGCCCGGGATGGGTCGCTCGTCGGGGCAGTCATCAGCCGGAACGTTCGTCCGTTTGTGTTTGTCCGCACGAAAAAGACACCACCGGCCGGATCCGCCGAACTGCCCGGATGATGATCAACAGAATACTCGTGGTCCTCTTCCCGCAATGCGATGACGCGGAACGCGTCAAAAGGCCTGTCCGCACGCAGGAAGCGTACTTCACTTGTCGTATGACTGTTGACGACCAGCAGAAGGTAAGCGCCGCTCCGCGTTCGTTCAATCTCGATCCGGTAGCGCTCGTCTTTTTCCTCATAGAGCAATGAATCCGCCGCCTGATCCGTGCCGAGGACATGCCGGTACAACTGGTGCGACCTCTTGGTCGTCTCCTCTTCGACCACGTAAAATAAAACCCGGTTGTCTTCAGACCATGCCACGCTGGTGACCCGTTCCACGCGGAGGGGAAGACTTTCGTGCGTGCGCAGATCCTTGACGGCCAATGTGTATTGCCGGAAGCCGGTCGTATCGGTCGCGTATGCCAGCTGCTGATTATCATCGCTGACCTCAAAGCACCCGAGCCCGAGGTAGGAATGTCCCTCTGCCAGAAGATTCAGATCGAGCAAGACCTCCTCGGAGGACTCGTCCGGAAAAACAGACGAATCCTCGAACGGGCCCCTGGACCTTTCGGCACGCCGGCAATAGATCGCGTACTGTTTGCCTTCGACAGTCCGAGAGTAGTACGAATATCCGCGAAGGCGCGATGGCACGCTTAAGTCGGTCTGCAGAATTCGCCCCAGCATTTCCTGGTAGAGCGTTTCTTGCAGTCTTTCCGTCGGCTTCAGAACCGCATCGGTGTAGGCATTCTCTTCACTGAGATACTCAATCACCCGCGGATCAGACTTGTGCCTCAGCCACGCATAATCGTCAAATCGACGGTCGCCGTGCAGCACATGCTCGACCCTCTCACGGTGGGCGACCGGTGGCTGTATTTCCCGTTGTGCCGTCTCGTCCGGGGAATAGGAAGTCTCCGCCGAATTGTAGTCGTTCGTCATGTTCGCTTGTGTAAAGCCCCGCGGCAGGGTTCGGTCGTCGTGCAATTATGCTGACGTTCGATATACTAGCCGAAGTCGACGGCGACTGAAAGACATAGGGTCCCGGTCTTCGATCGGACAACCCGTTCAAGCTTCGGACACACGGTTAACCATGCCCAACGAAATCGAAATCAAGCTCCAGATCAAAGACCCCAAATTGTTGCAGCGGAAGCTGAAGCGCATGGGGCTCGTCCACGCGTATCCAAAAATCACCCGTGTGTATGAAACGAACCTTCTCTTTGACACTCCCGACGGTGGTTTGGCCAAGCATGGACAGCTGCTCCGTATCCGTACGGAAACCTGTGTCTCAGACAAGAACAAACCCGTGCCCAAAGTTCCGAAACGCCACCTGTTGACCTTTAAAAGTCCTCCAGAATCACTGGCCATCGGCACGCCGACGCGTCAGCCGAGCGCTGGCGGTCGATACAAGGTGCGCGAAGAGACCGAACTTGTGATCATTGACGCCGCTGCGCTGCAGAAAATCTTCGAAGGTTTGGGCCTTCGCGGCTGGTTCCGCTATGAAAAATATCGCTCGACGTACAAATTCCCGGCTCGCGCCCGGTGGGCAGAGGGTTTGCTTGTCGAAGTGGACGCGACGCCCATCGGCACATTTGTCGAACTCGAAGGTCCGGCGTCTGCCATCGACCGGGCGGCGCGCGAGTTCGGCTACACCCAAGCCGATTACATCCTGAAAAACTATCTGGTTCTTTACCTCGAAGAGTGCAAGAAGCGTGGCGAACAACCCACGCACATGCTGTTCAAGCCCCAAAAGTAGAGCCCGATTTAATTCGAAGGTGCACGTTAGAAAAGTTTTCAAAAAAAATCCATTAAACTATGTTTTTTCTTGACTTTAATTCGTTGCGGGCTTATCTCTAAATTCGGAGTGAATTTTTTACCGATGGGCGCCTCCAGCGATTTCGAGCCTCACCCTAGATGTTCTAGGGGCAGGTGCGGCCAGTTGACCGCTTCGCGGCCGCTTCGCGCGGCAAATGCCACAACTGTTGGCGCTGCGGCGATCGCGCCCGGCTAATGGTAAGTCCAGCTTCTTGTGGTTCTTGCCCGCGGCCAGGACTTAGGCTCGCGGGTTTTTTCTTTTCATTCGGGTCTGACAGAGCAGTCGAGTTGACTGCCGACTTCAAAAGAGAGTGTGCCGGTCATGTTGTACGCCACCGAACTCATGGGCTCCGCTGCTTACGACGCGCAGGACAATTTTGTCGGTCGCGTGCGCGAATTCTTTATTGAACCCGCCGAACAACCGAATCGCGTCTCTCATTTTCTAATCTCGCGTGGGCGCTTCCAGCCGCTGGTCGCGCGTTACGATCAGGTTTCCAGGGTTGCCCCGGGGCGAATTGACTTGCTCGTTTCCGAGCGAGCTTTGGACGCGTACCAGCCAAATGAATCATGGTTGGCGGTTCGCAAGGATCTTCTCGATCAGCAAATCATCGATACTGAAGGTCGCAAAGTCGTTCGAGTGAACGATGTTGATCTCGCCGAGCACCGTACCAATGGAAATGTTGAACTGCGCATCGCTCAGGTGGATGTCGGTATACCGGGCGCCATGCGCCGCCTATTTCAAGGACTGGCTCCGTCCAAACTAATGCGCAGCTTGCAGACGAAGCTCCCGCAGCGCGCCATTCTCTGGGAATTTGTGAACTTGATCGAACCCGATCCTCTGCGCCGCGTGAAACTGCGCATTACCCACGAGAAGCTCGAGGACCTGCACCCGGCCGATCTGGCCGAGATGATGGAAGAGCTTTCTGCTGCGGAGCGACAGGGGATTATCTCCTCGCTTGATGAAGAGACGGCGGCGGCTGTACTTGCTGAACTTGACGAACGACTCACCACCCAGATCGTTGAAAAACTCGACCCGGAGAAGGCCGCCGATATCATTGAAGAAATGGCCCCGGACGCTGCTGCCGACCTGCTTGCCGACTTGCCCAGAGAGACGTCTGAAGGGCTACTCGATGAGATGCCTAATCAGGAAGCAAATGAAGTTCGCGAGCTTTTGGCCTTCGACCCATCGACGGCTGGAGGCATGATGAACACGGAATTTGTTTACGTGAGCGAACAGTCGACCCGCGAAGAGGTCTTGCACTGGATGCGGAACCAGGAGCTCAACCTCGAGCAGCTCGATACCATCGTCATCATCGATAAGGATACAAATTACTGCGGTACGGTGCCGGTTGCGCGGATGCTGCTTGCCGCGCCCGAACAGCGCATGTCTGAACTCAAAACCGAGCCACTCATCAGTGTCACACCAGATGCCAGCGAAAAGGATGTCTTTGAGCTTTTCGACAAATACAATCTCCGCATGCTTACGGTAATCGACGATGCACATCATCCCGTTGGTACTGTCACTGTAGACGACGTCGTGTCAAGGCTCGTCAATGCCTAGTTCCGGCCTCATTTCCGCTTCGTCGAGATATGTCCCCGCGGCCGGGCGTACCCACTGCCGGCTTGGCAGCGACTTGCCGGGTCCGGCTTGTGCTGTCGATCGGCCGTATGGACGACGGCATTCCATGTCGTACTTGTTTCGGGGCTTCCGATGCCCCTGAATTTTACCGCCGTTAACAACATTATCGACGGCATCCGCGCTCGCACCTTCGAATTCTTCTCGAAAGGCAAGGCCTGGCGGCGTCGTATCGCACTGTTCCTCGCTGTTGTTGGGCCCGGCATCATCACTTCGAATGTCGACAACGACGCGGGCGGTATTGCAACGTATACCCAGGCGGGTAGCGCCTATGGCTATACGCTGCTCTGGTCGCTCATTCCCATGACGATCGCGTTATACGTCACAGAAGAGATGTGCGCACGCATGGGGGTGATCACAGGAAAGGGCCTGAGCGACCTCATTCGCGAGGAGTTCGGATTTCGACCCACGTTCTTTGTGATGGTCACAGGTTTCCTGGTCGACCTGTTTAACGTCGTCGCCGAGTTTGCCGGGGTCGCTGCGTCGATGGAACTATTCGGCATCAGTCGTTATTTCGCCGTCCCGGTGGCTGCGGCCTTGGTTTGGTTCCTGGTGCTGAAGGGCACCTATCGCCAGGTTGAAATCATCTTTCTGATCCTTTGTGTTTTTTATTCGAGCTATCTGTTTTCCGCAATCTTCTCGAAGCCGGATTGGATACTCGCCGCACGCATGACCGTGGTACCGACGATTCATTTTGATGTCAGCTATCTGCTTATTTTGACGGCGCTGGTCGGCACAACGATCGCACCATGGCAGTTCTTCTATCTGCAAGCC
This sequence comes from uncultured Acidobacteriota bacterium, assembly GCA_963831545.1. Lineage (GTDB taxonomy): Bacteria > Acidobacteriota > Terriglobia > Acidiferrales > UBA7541 > Acidiferrum. Next base: position 215,053 of record CAWHQX010000012.1, on the reverse strand, counting down.
GGATTTGTCGAAAAGAAAGTCGGTCCCCGCCAATACCCTCAGGCGCGTCTGGACGTTCTGGTCGGAAGCATCAGTTGCATGATCATCGTGTTTTTTATCATCGTTTGCACCGCCGCTACGCTGAATCGCTCGGGGTTGACGAACATCACCGACGCAGTGGATGCCGCCAAGGCGCTCATTCCACTTGCTGGGAAGTGGGCCGGCTACACCTTTGCCTTTGGTCTTCTGAACGCGTCGCTATTTGCGGCAACGATTCTGCCGCTCTCAACGGCGCACGTGATCTGCGAAGGCATGGGGTTTGAAGCAGGTATCGACCACAAGTTCCGCGAAGCCCCGGCTTTTTACTGGCTTTACACGATTCTGATTCTCGTCGGCGCGGGAATCGTCCTCATTCCCAACGTCCCCCTGTGGAAGATTTTTATCTACTCTCAGGTGGGCAACGGTATTTGGCTCCCCATCGTTGTCATTTTTATTCTGCTGCTTGTCAACCGGAAGGATCTGATGGGCGAACATACCAACACCATCACCTTCAATGTCATTGCCTGGATCATTGCAATCGCCATGATTGTTCTGGCCGTTGCTTTAGCGGTGCAGGGTATAATTCAAGTGGTCCATCCGCCCGCCTCGTAGCGATTCGAGTGCCTACTAGAAAACACTCGATTGCCCTTGACCCAAGCCATATGTTAACTTTGCGGCATAAAGAGGATTGACCGGATAGAACGTGTCTCAATCGCGACTCCAACTCCCGACACTCCCGTCTTTGGCGGACGGCTTTGGTCCGATTACCGCTGAGGAATCGAACCTGTTGCAAAAATTGGATCTCACGCGTCTCCCCCGGCACATTGCCGTCATTATGGACGGCAACGGGCGTTGGGCTAAAAAACGGCATTTGCCACGCATCGCAGGTCATAGCGCGGGAACGCAATCCGCTCGCATGGCTGTCGAATCCTGTGCACGGTTAAATATTGAAGCCTTAACGCTGTACGCCTTTTCTGTCGAGAACTGGCGCCGTCCTAAAGCTGAAATCGAATTCCTGATGCAGCTTCTCCGCGAGTACGTTCGCAAGGAATTGCCGCTTCTTCAGCGCAACAACGTGCGCATGCGATTTATCGGCCGCCCGGAAGAATTGCCGGATGCAGTTCAACGGGAAACCCGCGAAGCAACGGAAGCTACGGCCGGGAATTCCGGCATGATCCTGAATATCGCGGTAAATTACGGCGGACGCGCGGAAATTGTCGACGCCTTGAATGCCATCGTTGCCGAGCGCAATGGCCACACCACCCATGCGCCTGTTACGGAAGAACAGATCGCCCGGCATCTGTATACCGCCGGTGTGCCTGATCCGGATTTGCTGATCCGCACCAGCGGCGAAATGCGGGTCAGTAATTTTCTGCTCTGGCAAATCGCCTACGCTGAAATTTTTGTCACGGAAGTACTTTGGCCGGATTTCAACCGTGCCCGTCTCCTGGAAGCGCTCATCGATTTCCAGAAAAGGGAGCGCCGCTACGGCGGAATCGATGCTCCTCCGGCTTCTGCTGCCCGGTAAGCGTGAGCACTCTATTATCCGCGTAGTTTTCTTTTCTGCGTTCATTTCCATCTGTATAATTCGAACGACACGATGCCATACCTTCATTCAGAAAATCTAGTGCGGACAATCGTCAGATGACCTGGAAACGAGCGGCTACCGCTGCTGTGTTGATTCCCGTCGTAGTTTTAATTGTCCTTTATGGTTCTACCCGGGTCGTTGCGATTGCGACCGCCGCTGTCACCGTTCTTGCTCTCTGGGAATATTTTGCATTAGGCGATGCGATCGGGCATCGAGCCTATCGGCTATGGACCGCGTTCAGTGCACTCGTCTTGCTCTACTTCCAGTGGAAAGAGTCCTCCGGACTCGATCCCTCAGCAGGCTTATCTCTTGCCGGTTCTGCCGGAGTGACGTTTCTGTCGATCTTTGTTCTGGGCGTAACCGTCCTGACTCTGTTTAACCGTCGTCCGCTCGTCGAGACCCTTCCGGCAGCTGGAATTTCCTCGAGCGCGCTCTTGCTGGTAGCCTACCCTCTGTCGTTTGCTGTACCGTTGCATGCCCTAACCTGGCAGGGTAAGCGATTTCTCCTATTCGCCCTTGTTCTTACCTGGGCCGCCGACACGACGGCCTATTTTGTTGGCCGTGCTCTCGGTAGACACCCGCTCGCCCGGCGCATCAGCCCAAAGAAAACCTGGGAGGGTTCAGTTGGCAGCATGGTTGGTTCACTCGTGGTCGCAGGTCTCTTTCACTTCTGGATCCCGATCCCGCTGGTTCATTTGGTCCTGATGGCGGTGCTCGGCAACATCGCTGGACAGATGGGAGATCTGCTTGAATCCGCATACAAACGCAGCGCGGGAGTGAAGGACTCGGGCGGACTGCTCCCCGGACACGGTGGTGTCCTTGACCGTATTGACGCACTCATTCTCTGCATCCCCGTCATCTGGTATTATTTAGTTCTGGTGAAGCCATCCATCCGTTAAGCAACGTTGATTCGGGATGTTAGCCTGATCAGTTCGCCGTGGGTTGTTTCGCCTGCGTTTTATGCAGGCGTTCCTGGATTGCTCTCTAGACTGAAAACTATCGAATGAAACGTCTCTCCATACTCGGTTCGACCGGTTCGATCGGCCGCCAGACCATTTCGGTCGTGGAATCCTTTCCCGAGCAATTCAAGGTTCTCGCTTTGGCCGCAGGTGGCAATATTGACGAGCTTGTTTCCCAAATCGAGCGCCACCAGCCCGAACTTGTCTCTGTCGCCGATGCCCGGCGCGCCGATGAACTGGCTGCCCGCCTCCGCGAAAAGACAATTGCACGGACCCCGGCAATCCACCACGGCGCCGCAGGGATGCTCGCCGTGGCGACACACCCCCAAGCCGAAATTGTGGTTTCTGCTGCCGTAGGCGTTGTCGGCCTCGCCGCCACCTACGAAGCCATCAAGCTTGGACGTACCATCGCGTTGTCAAATAAAGAAGTCCTTGTCGCGGCTGGCGAACTCGTCATGGCCGCGGTCAAGAAATCAGGGATTCCGCTTCTCCCGGTGGATAGCGAGCACAACGCGGTTCATCAGTGCCTGCGTGGAGGCTTGGCAACGGAAGTTCGTCGCTTGGTCCTGACCGCCTCGGGGGGCCCATTCCGCAAAACCCCTCTTGCCAGGCTCGCGAGCGTCACCACCGAGCAGGCGCTCGCTCATCCAAACTGGCGCATGGGAAACCGCATTACCATCGATTCGGCCACGATGATGAACAAGGGTTTTGAAGTCATCGAGGCGCGCTGGTTATTTGATGTGCGTCCAGAGCAGATCGAGGTGGTCATACACCCGCAGTCCACAATTCATTCCATGGTTGAATTCCGCGATGGTTCCGTTTTAGCGCAACTCGGACCAACCGACATGCGCATGCCCATCCAATATGCGCTAACCTATCCAGAGAGGCTTGCATCTAATCAACTTGAGTTGGACTGGTCGAAACTCCGCCGTCTGGACTTCGAGAAAGCCTCTACGCGTCGGTTCCCCTGTTTACGTTTGGCGCGCGAAGCAATGAAGAAGGGCGGGGCATTGCCGTGTGCTTTAAATGCAGCAGACGAGGTCGCGGTAGCCGCGTTTTTACAGCAGCGCCTGCCGTTCTTGGGCATCCCGCAAGTGATAGAGGCCGTCTTGCGCCGTACGGAACGTACCACGTTTAGCAGCATGGAAGACGTGCTCGCGGCTGATTTAGAAGCTCGACGCAGGGCACAGGAAGAAGTCGAAAAACTGGCAGTCGTAAAAGCAGCGCATTAAACTAGGAAGCTGGAGTCGATCGACGGAATGAACACAATTATTGGCATGATCTTAGCCCTGGGCGTCATCATCCTGGTCCATGAATGGGGCCATTTTATCGCTGCGCGCTACTTCGGAGTGCGGGTCGACGTTTTCTCGATCGGTTTTGGTCCCCGTCTTTTCGGCGTCAAGCGCGGAGACACTGATTGGCGCATCAGCGCTGTTCCCCTGGGCGGCTACGTCCGTATGGCAGGCCAGGACATTACCGAGATTGATTCCGGCGAAGCAAAGCCGACAGGTGCTCCAGACGAGCTCATGAGCAAACCGCGTTGGCAGCGTGCGATCATCTCTTTTGCTGGACCAGCCGTGAATCTCGTCTTCCCGGTTTTGCTCTTGGCCGGTTATTACATTATTTCAGGTCAACCTCATGCCGCCTATCTCGATAAGCCGGCCGTGGTCACAAGTATGGCGACGAATTCCACTGCATCCGGTGCTGGTTTCCAGCCGGGGGACAAGATCCTCTCGGTGAACGATGCAAAGGTTGCGACGTGGGAAGAGGCGCAGAAGGCACTCTACACGGGTCCAACAGACACACCTGCGAGAATTGTCGTTGAGAACAACGGTGTAACACGCGATTTGCATCTCACCGTGAAATCCGACCCGTATGACCACCCGTTCGGCTACTTACCGATCGCACCTGTCATTGGCCAGGTCGTGCCGGGGAAGCCCGCTGCGCATGCCGGAATTCAGACGGGTGATCTCGTAAAGTCGGTGGATGGTCAGGCCATCGCTTACTGGGATCAGTTTGTTGATCTGGTGCGTGGTTCTGGAGGGAAGACGCTCCAGGTTGGAGTCGAGCGCAAGGGGCAGCCTGTCACGCTTGCCGTCACTCCGAAACAAGGCGCAGCCGATCCGAATGAGAAAAACTATCAAATCGGCATCGCCCCGGAAGTATCGTTCGCATACAGCAGAGTCGGCCCTGTTGAAGCGTTCAAATCTGCGACACGGCAAACCGGCAACATAATCGCGGAGACCTTCGGTGTTCTGGGCAAGTTGTTTAGCGGCCGGGTTTCCGTAAAAGAGTTGCAGAGCGTCGTTGGAATTTCTCGTGCAGCAGGCGAAGCTGTCGCGATGGGTGCGTTCGCCATTATTTCTTTCATGGCGCTCATCAGCGTGAACCTCGGTATTCTGAACCTTCTGCCGATACCGATTTTGGATGGTGGCCACATCCTGCTGCTCTCGATGGAAGGGCTGCGCCGCCGGGATTTCAGCCTGGCGTTTAAAGAACGGTTCATCCAGGTCGGTTTGGTCTTTCTTTTAGTCGTGTTTGCCTACGTCATGTACAATGACATCGTTAGGCAGCTTCCCGTGCACATGTAACGAACTTTGGATCGGCCGGGATAATTTGAGAAGGTCTGCACACCATGGCCGCATCACCATCACATCGAGTCTCTAGCGGAGAACGCATCAACTCTGCCGAAACGACCGGCCACCTGCAGCAGGCCCTGCGTCAACGCGGTATCCGCCTCACCCGACAACGCCGGGTGATCCTGCAGGTCATGGATGACGCGGAACAACATCTCGATGTGGACCAGATTCTCGAGCGCGCCCAGAAAATAAGCCCCGAAGTCCACCTGGTCACCGTTTATCGCACGATCGACCTTTTAAAGAAGCAAGGCTTGATTGACGAGCTCGATTTGCTCCATCTTCGCGGCGACCGTCATTATTATGAAACGCACGGCCCTCGCGACCACATTCATGTCGCGTGTCTCCGGTGCGGGAAGGTGCGCGAATTTGAAAGCCACCTGTATGACCAGCTGAAAGAGCAGATCGCGCGAGACTGCGATCTGCTCGTTACCGTTTCCCGGACTGAAGTGGGCGGCATCTGTACCGATTGCCTCGCTGCTGAAAAGAAGTCTCCCGCTCGATAGCCTGCAGTTTGCGTGTCCAGTTGAGCCATACCGATTTTTGGTTTGCTAATACGTTCCAACCTGCGCGCTTTTTGATCTTGCTTTTCGCAATCGGGCAAAGAACCGGTTCGCCTTTGAAATGTCTCTTACAATCTGCCCGCGCAGCTCTTCCACTCCACTGAATTTCTTTTCGTCGCGCAATCGCTTCCAGAAGCGAATCTCAATACGTCCTGGAGTGAAATTCCCGGAATAATCCAGGAGGTGAGTCTCTACCGTCAACCCGTTTCCGTTCAACGTAGGACGGATTCCTACATTCGTTACACTTCGATGGCTGCTTGGCTCGCCCTCGAGCACCGTGCGCGTAATGTAGACACCGCGCCCGGGGAGCAATTCCTGCTCCGGCTTTAGATTCATCGTCGGGAACAGGAGCTTTCTCCCGGTTCCCGTTCCCTTGACGACTTCTCCCGTCAAAACGAATGGCCGGCCCAGCAGACGACCGGCGCCTGTCACATCGCCCTCGGAAATCTGCTTCCGGATGAGCGTACTGGACACGATCTCTCCATCAAGAGCCACAGGTTCATGCACGACCACTTCAAATCCGCAGCGCATACCCAGATCGCGCAGGAATTTCACGTCCCCAGCTTGTTTGTGCCCGAAGCGGAAATTATCCCCGACGACAACTGCGCGTACGCGTAACTGGTCGACCAGCAGATCGCGTACGAATTCCTCCGGTGTGAGCTGCGATAACTCAAGGGTGAAGGGCAGCACGACGGCCGCTTCCAGTCCAACCACCCCGAACCACTCCATTCTCTGCTGATTGGTCGAAATGCGAAGGGGTGCGGACCCGGGACGAAGTATTTTGAGCGGCGAGGGTTCAAAGGTCAGGGCAGTTGCGACCGCACCGCTCTCTTTCGCGCGGTTCAGGGCATATTCCAGAACCCGTTGATGACCAAGATGAATCCCGTCGAAATTCCCAATGGCGATCACACTGCCGCGATTTGATGTTCCATATCGCGCCAGCCAGTCCGCCGCGGAGTAAAACGCCGTCAGCTTGCCATGCGGAACATGCAAGACCTGTACCGCAAGTGCGCGCGCCGCCTTCTCCACTGCAGGCGATTCCGTGGCGACTTCAAATTGCAGGCCGTCATAGGCCATCTGCACATGCGGGTAGCCGGCTCTTTCAAGCCGCCGGTTGCTCTCGCCATGCGGCAGATCGTGCGCAATATGCGTGAACCAGGCACGCCGGGGTTTCACCTTGTCGACGAGTGCGAGCGCTTGCTCGACGGTCTGGTGCATCGGATGTGGAATGTCCCGCAGCGCGTCCAGAATCAGGTCATCGAGATCTTCAAGCAGTTGCATGGAGGATTCCGGCAAACGGCTGAAATCCGTTAAATAGGCGGCACGTCCAAACCGATAACCGAGCACGTCCATTTCCCCGTGGAGAAGCGGCACGGGAATAAACGGAATGCCCATTAGCTCAAACGGACCCTTCACTTCATGCAAACGCACGCTGGGCACACTGCTGAGCGTGGGCTTGTTATCGAATACATAGGAAAATACCCGCCGTATCGTGCGAAATGTCTCTTCTGTACCGTAGACGGGTATCGCTGACCCCTGCCGCATGTTATAGGGCCGCAGATCATCGAATCCCAGGATGTGGTCGGCATGGGCGTGCGTCAGCAAAACGGCATCCAGGCGGTCGACTCCTGCGCGTAATGCTTGCGTCCGGAAATCCGGAGTCGTATCGATAATGACGTTTTGCTGCGCGTGAGAGAGTAATATCGATGGTCGTAGACGGTTGTCTCGAGGGTCTGACGACCGACACACGGCACAATGGCATCCGAGCGTCGGCACTCCCATCGATGTACCCGACCCGAGTACGGTCAACCGCATTTCTGTCCTCATGTAGGTGCCGGGTTCGTGCCTGCCGTGCAGGCGCAACGCGAGGCCGCCTGTGCTGGCCTGGCATGAACCCGGCCGTTTTACGATCGCGTACAGATCAAACGGTGTCGGAAATTTCCCGGTTTTACGCTTTTACTTTACCGGTTTTCGCCTGCGCCGCTACCTGCGCCATCTGTTCCGCCATCGCTTTATTGATCTCGAGGTAGGTCATCTTTAATTTGCCCAACAGGTCGAGCAGCATGCTGTCCTCTTCGGGTGCAAGGTTTCCCCTGGTCTTTTCGTGCAACGCGTCCAGCATATCGATCAGTTCTCGTGCGGCGTCCGGATCGAGGACAGGCTGCCCGGTCCGCGGGTCCGCATAGGCACCCAGTACCATCGCCGCGTTGCTCCCGATCATTCGCACCAGATTCTCAAAGGCCTCACTCTTCTTTGGAGTGTCAACAGGAGGTGCGGCAACGATTCCGGGTTTTTCGGGATCAGTGCCAGCCGCGGCAGCGTTATTGGCTGCCTGCCGGATCTCTTTTGCAGCCTGGACTTTGGCATCCAGTTCAGCTTCCCGCTCCTGCTCCGCAACCACTTCTTTACGCAGTTCGCCTTCCGCCGTAAAGGGGCGTCGGTCGATCACTTTGAATTGTTCTTCCCGGTTTTCGTCAGCCACGTTGGTCTTCCTTCTCTCTGAATCTCTCTGTACCGTCCGCTGGTAGTTTAACATGCCCGGGTACCCCGCTGCCTGCCATGGGTCCTTTCACCCGCGATATACGGTAAGTTCCCGCGGTTCGCCGCACCTGAGAGTAAATCGTCTTCCACCCTTGTCAAAAGTGCGCTCCCGCCGTACAGTATTGGTCGTCTGTTGAGAAAACCTATTCGGTAGGACCTGGTTCTCTGAGCCATCCATTTGTGGGGCCCGGGATGGCCAGCCAGTTCACGCCACTGTTCGCCTACGGGCGCACAGAAATTCTGAGGAGAAATATGAAAAAAACATTGCTTGGTTTTGGTTTGGCTCTCGCTCTTACCGTTCCGCTATTCGCACAAGACAAGGAGCAGGATCGCGTAGAAAACGCCGGAACTGTTATGAAGGAGATTCTCGCCGCTCCGGACGGCATACCACAAAGCGTTCTCGACAAGGCGGAATGTGTTGTAATTCTGCCTTCGGTATTGAAGTTTGCCATTGGCATTGGTGGCAGCTACGGGCGTGGCGTCATGACCTGTCGAGGCGGAAAGGACTTCAAAGGTCCTTGGGGCGCTCCTACGATGATGGCACTTGAGGGCGGTAGCGCCGGTTTGCAATTGGGCGGCAACGCCACCGACTTCATTCTCCTGCTCATGAGCCCGCGTTCGGCTACCAGCATCCTCAGCAGCAAGGTCAAGCTGGGTGGCGACGCTTCAGCGGCCGCAGGCCCGGTCGGACGCACCGCTTCGGCCGAGACCGATGTCACGATGCGTGCCGAAATTCTTTCCTACTCCCGCGCTCGGGGACTGTTCGCGGGCATCTCGCTCGAAGGCTCAACGCTTCGCGCAGACAACGGCGCCAACAAAAACCTGTATGGCAAGGATGTATCAGCAAAGGCCATCGTGTTCGACAAGGCCGTTCCCGTGCCTGCGTGCGCCAAGACCTTGCTTGAAACTTTGACCAAAGCTTCACCGGTCAACAAATCTGGCGCAAAGTAATCGCTTGAAGATGAGCAAGCTAAAAACGGCCGGTCTTTTGACCGGCCCTTTTTATTTAGGGCCGTTGCGCGTTCGCTCGAAGCGCAGAAGGAGGCGTTCGACGACATTCACGATCACGACGATCTGGTCTTGACCCGGCGTGCGGCTTGTCAAAGTGGGTCACTACCCGTAAAGTGATAGTCAATTCTCAACCCGGGCTAGTGAATGACTCGTCGAAAAATTACCAAGCGTGTTCCCCAGCGCTCAAAGCAGAAGTCGCGCAAGAAGCCTAGGTTCTCCACTCGAGATTCGGGCGTCTGGTTCGAGAAACTCGTGGAAGTCATGGCCCGGCTGCGTGCTAAGGGGGGCTGCCCCTGGGACCGGGAGCAAACTCACGCCACCCTGCGCACCTACCTCATCGAAGAAGCCTACGAAGTCCTCGAAGCCTTGGATGCCCAGGATGACGTCAAATTTGCCGAAGAGTTGGGCGACTTGCTTCTCCAGGTGCTCTTCCATTCGCAGATTGCAAGCGAGGAACACCGCTTTAGCATTGTCGACGTCATCCGGGAAATTTACGAAAAAATGATCCGCCGACATCCGCATGTCTTTGGTCAAACCCGCGCCAAGGATTCCGGTGAAGTGCTTCGAAACTGGGAAATCATCAAAGCAGAAGAACGGCGCAAGAAGGGAAGCGCTGACGAACGATCGGAACCGGAATCGATTCTCCACGGCGTACCACGCAGCTTGCCCGCGCTGCTTCAGGGCTTTCAGCTTACCCGCAAAGCAGCTCGCGTTGGCTTTGACTGGCATCATGTCGACGGTATTTTTGATAAGCTGCAGGAAGAGACGGATGAACTTCGCGGCGCGTTAAAAGGCGGCAAGTCAGAAGAAATCGAGGCTGAACTTGGTGACCTCCTTTTTGTCGCTGTGAACCTCGCCCGCTTTCTCAAAATTGATCCCGAACTTGCCATGACCCGGGCCAATCTGAAATTCACGCGCCGCTTTCAGGAAATGGAGCGTATCGCTCGCGACCGTGGCACCACGTTTGACAAAGTACCTCGTCCTGCGATGGAGTCACTTTGGGACGATGCCAAGCGCAAACTAGTCTCGAAATCGAAAGCGGAGTAATCATGGCTTCCGACATCGTCGTCCGTAAATGCGAAAAGCTGGAACAGTTTCACCGCTGCGTCGATATCCAGCGTGAGATCTGGAACGAGAGTGATTTGGAAACCGAGCCGTACGTGACCTTCGTTGTCGCGGCCCAGACGGGAGGGCAGGTGTTGGGCGCGTTCGACGGAACCGAGATGGTTGGTTTCACGCTGGGCCTTGTCGGGCTGCGCGACCAGACTCCGTACATTCATTCCCATATGACTGGGGTACTCGCATCGCATCGTGACCGTCGCGTTGGCAGGCACCTAAAACTTTTCCAGCGTGAGGAAGCACTCCATCGCGGCATTCGCCATGTCGAGTGGACATTTGATCCGCTCGAAACCCGCAATGCCCATTTCAATTTCAACCGCCTTGGTGCGATTAGCCGCAGATATATCCCCAATTTCTATGGTGTAACGACAAGCCCGCTCCACCGCGGCTTGCCGACTGACCGTCTCCTGGTTGACTGGCAGCTTGATACCAGGCGGGTTGTCGCCGCGATCAACGAGCTTGTCCGCGATCCGGTCGAAGGGCCAGCGATCATTCATTTACCGTCGGAACTTGAGGTATGGAAGAAAGAAAATGAAAATTCCGGACGGCTTCTAGCGGAACAGACGCGAATTCGCGAAGAGTTTTTGCATTGGTTTGGAAAGGGCTACGCCGTTACGGGCGTCCGCTTCACGCTCACAGGCGCGGACTACTGCCTCGCTCCCTGGAGCGATTTTTAGTCTACGAAACGAGGTCGAATCCAATGAAATTGCGCGAGATGACTCTTCGCGAAATTCACCTGAAGCTTCTTCACCCGTTTGAGACCAGCATGGACCGGGTTTTCGATCGTCGCATCCTGTTGGTCGAAGTCGATGTCGACGGAGTCGTCGGATGGGGTGAGTGCACGGCGGGTGAGAATCCCTTCTACAGCCCCGAAGATACCGAAACCTGTTGGCATATCCTCAAGAATTATGTCTGGCCCATGCTGAAGGGCAGGGAGTTTAACGCAGCAAGTGACATTTGGGGCATGCTCGGACAGGTTCGCGGTCACAACATGGCGAAAGCATCGGTTGAAGTCGCGGTGTGGGATGCCGAGGCCAGGCACAAGGGCGTCTCGCTCGCCAAGCTGCTGGGCGGCGTGCGGACCCAGATTCCATGTGGTGTTTCGATCGGAATAAAGGAAACTCCTGATGAACTTGCAGCGACGGTGAAGAAGGAACTAGCCGCTGGCTATCAGCGGATCAAGATTAAAATCAAGCCAGGCAAGGATCTCGTTCCGGTTCAAAGGCTGCGACAAGAGTTCCCGCACGTTAAACTGTCGGTTGATGCGAATTCAGCGTATCGCCTGGAAGACCTTGACCTCCTGAAGCAGATGGACGCGTATTACCTCATGATGATCGAGCAACCACTCGGTTGGGATGATCTGTTTGGCCACGTCGAAATCCAGCGGGCCCTACAAACGCCAATCTGCCTTGATGAATGCATTCACACCTACGAGCAAGCGGAGGCGGCTATCGCGCTCGGAGCCTGCAAGATCATGAACATCAAGCTCGGACGCGTCGGCGGGTTCCACGAAGCCAAACGCATCCACGATCTCTGCCAAAAGCACGCGATTCCTGTCTGGTGCGGCGGCATGCTGGAATCAGGCGTCGGGCGTTCCCACAACATTGCGATGTCATCGTTGCCCAACTTCACTTTGCCCGGCGATGTCAGCGCCAGCGCCCGTTATTGGCACGAAGACATCATCACCCCCGAGGTCACCGTAAGTCCGCAAGGCACTATCACGGTTCCGACCGCCCCGGGCACGGGCTACGAACCCCGACGTGATCGCATCGACTCGATCACGGTTCGCAAAGAACGATTTGCGTTATAAGGATTGCCGGGATCGCCGTCGCTCGCCCGAAGTGTTGTTGTCTAGGCGCGTTTAGGCGGACGGTATTGGCATGGAATCCAATACTTCGCGGACTTTTCTCGCCAGATTGATCGGGGAAAATGGCTTCTGCAGGTAGGCAATTCCGCGCTCGCGTATTTCCTGGCGCACGATGGAATCGTCGATATAACCTGACATGAAAAGTACCCGCAGTTGCGGATTCAGTTTCGTCAATCGATTTGCCAGGTCCGGTCCCGTCATCTCCGGCATAATCACGTCCGTTAGCAGCAACTGGATCCGGCCCGCGTGCGATTTGCAGATGGCTTCTGCATCCTGCGGATGGCGCGCTGCCAGGACCGAATACCCCTGTGAAGCAAGGACCGATTTCACCAACTCGCACACGGATTCGTCGTCCTCGACGAGCAATACCGTTTCTTCTCCACTCAGGCGGGTTGGGCGGTGATCTTGAGACGCGATTCCACTGCCGGTTGATGCGACGCGTGGAATGAAAATGCGGAAGGTTGTTCCGAGCGCCGGTGTACTTTCGAAGGTCACGTAGCCACCGGCCTGCTGGACGATTCCGTAAACAGTCGATAATCCCAGACCAGTGCCTTTTCCTGCCGGTTTTGTGGTGAAAAATGGCTCGAAAATATGTGCCTGGATTGAACTCGACATTCCAATGCCGGAATCGGAAATGATCAGTTCCACGTATTCTCCCGGCTTCAGTTCGCCTTGTCCGTGGGCTGGCCCACTCCGCGCCCTGGTGACTCTCGTCTCGATCGAAAGTCTCCCGCCTTCCGGCATCGCGTCCCTCGCGTTCACGGCGAGGTTCAGAATGATCTGCTCCATCTGTCCCTCGTCCGCGAGGACCGTTCCAAGATTCTGCGCGAGTTTTGTTGAGATGGTGATGTCTTCGCCGATCAGGCGATGCAGCAGTTTCTCGATTCCCGATACGACTTCGTTCAGATTCAAATGCGTGGGCTGCACGGTCTGTTTCCGGCTGAAGGCCAGAAGCTGACGCGTAAGAGAAGCGGCGCGCTCACCTGATTTTTGTATTTGCTCTACGTGGCCGCGAAGTTTGGGGTCGTTCTTCAGCGCGTCGGCGAGCACAGAACTATAGCCACTGATGACCATCAGGATATTGTTGAAGTCGTGCGCGACTCCACCCGCCAGGGTGCCAATCGCCTCCATTTTTTGCGACTGCCGCAGCCGAGCCTCAATCTCGCGGTAGTTGGTAATATTCCGGGTGATTCCGATAATCCCGATGATTTTGCCAATATTGTCGCGGTAGGCCGCGCGCGTGACCAGGAAGTGCTCGAGCGTGCCCTTGTGCTCTGTTTGAAAATCGACCGTGGTACTTTCCCCGGTCTCTAGAATGTGTCGGTCGTTCGACGTGAGTTTCTCAGCCGATTCAGCATCGATCAGCTCAAACGCCGTTTTCCCGATGATTTGCTCGATCGGCCTTCCAAAGAAAGCTGCAACCGCGGAATTTACGATCAGATATCTGCCTGCGACATCCTTGACAAAAATGGCATCGCCGGTTCCTTCAAACACGGACTTCAACAAGGCATTCTTTTCCTCGAGCGCGGCATCGGAACGGAGTTGTTTCCTCTCGGTCAGAATGATTCTCGCACTGGAACACAGGAACGAAACCACGACTGCCGCCGTGGCAAGGGCAAACTGCTGTTCGGCGATGTGCGCGGCCATCAGCAGCACGGCCATGGGAAACAGCAGCGGCACCAGTTTCAGCAGTACCCGGACGAGCGGACTTCTGGATTGGTGAAATTCCGGCCAGAGCCATTGTTTCTCGACTGCTTCGCTGGGCGCAGTGGCAATCAGAACTGTTGCCACGAGAAAAGCGAAGCCCCAAGGCAGATCCCACAGTGTTCCAGGCCGCAGACGTTCATACACTTGCAAGTACAGATAGGGACACTCGGCAAGGGAATAGAGAGACAGGAAGATCGTCATCCGGCCGAACAGACTGCGTATATGTTTGTCAGCTGTATGAAAGGTCCGGTAAGCGAAGCAGGAGATGAGGAAGACGTTTCTGACGCAACTGACAAGAAGTGCCAGCTTTTCGACTGAAATCTCTTTGGATTGCCAGTGTCCGGGAACCTCGAACGCGAACAGATAGAGCGAAACGACTAGAATGCCGACTTGAGCAAAATCGAGCCACTGTGTCCACTCAATTTTTTGCGATTCGGCAAGCGGATCCAGGAACAGAACGAGAAAGATCGGCGTGGTCCAGAGGAAGAAAACAAGGTCGCTAGGCCACGGCTGATCGATCGGTTTATGAAGAATGGCATCGTAAACAGTGGACATCCCCTGGGCGACGACCCACAAGGCAAATCCACCTGATTGAAAATACCAGAAGGTACGTGTGAAGCCCTTGGCCCGCTCCGCGGCGTCCAGGGCCGCGCACACCGTAACGATGGCTAATCCGAGCTGAAGCAGCCCGACAATCAATGGGACCGAGCTGTGCAGTCTGCGAGTCTCAAGCAGCAGCACGTTCAGCAGGAACAGCGAGAGCGCCAGGGCGGGTAACATCCACCAGGTGGGGCGGAAAGGTCTTGCTCGATCCACGTACTTTCTCCACATCTACTGCCAAACGGATAACCTTATCTTCCGTCAGAGGCGGGGGAAGGCAAACTACGCAATGACCGAGCAGTGTTTAACGGGGAAGTGTACGATTGTGCACCGAAACTCGAATTGTGCTGCCCAAGCTAACAGGCCGTGACCCATCCGGTCAACGCCGGGAAGCGCCGAGGTCATTTCACGATCTCGACCACCAGAGAATCCGTCATGACCATATCCACAGTCGCACCGACCTTCAGCTGGTCCAGATTCGTGACCGCACTGCCCAGTTTGAGCGTTTTCTTCTTGTTGTCGGGATCTTCAAGTGTGACGGTATGGTTGGCCGTGTTTACGGCCAGGACTTTTGCACTGATCGCCACGGTGTCGACCAGTACGATCCCTGGCTTGGCTCCTTTCGGTGAAACTCCAACCGCACCACCTTCTGCCGCTCCTGGCTTTTCATTGGATTTTCCGACCAGAATCACGAGCTCCTCGGTGTAGAAGATCCTTAGTTTGTCCCCGACCTTTACTTGATCGAGGTTTTGCACGCTTTTATCTACCTTGTAGGTTTTGTGCTTTCCATTGTCGAGAAGGAGGGTGACCTTGCGGGTTCCAAGATCGACCTTTTCTACAGTCGCGGACACTTTCACGACTTCAACCGTGTCCACACCCTGCGCAGTGGCTGTTGTTTGTGTTTGGGCCACATTTGACAGCCCGGACGTGCACAACCCCGCCAGAGTCAACACCAGACTGGCTATTTTCATGCGAGCTCTCTCCTCCAACCCCCGAGGCCGCTATTTGTTGGTTACGACCAGATCGAAGTCTGAATTCCCGCACATTCCATAGATTGACCCAGGATTGCATGCTCCTACCGAATACTTGTAGCAGCCGGCGGTCTTCGTCACTACGGTCACGGGCCTGTCCGAGCCGCCCATAATCGTGCCGCCCGGTTCAAATGGAGACGTTGCACCAAAATCGATCATGATCCCGGTGTTCTTTCCGTCGCCTTGCCACGTCACACTGGTTCCGGTCGTGAGACAAATGACCGAATTCTTGGGGAAATTCGGCATGTTCGGAGTAACGGATGCGTCCTGCCCTCCACCGACGCGTTTCACGCTCAGCACGCACGGGCTGCTACTGGACCCGCAGGTATTCGCCGCCGTACAGAGCTGTTCAGGGTGAGGGTTCGAGCAAGCACTCACTTTCTTGCTTTTCTTGTCATTTGCAACGAGATGCCCAGTCAACAGCAGCATCGGAATTAAAATCAAACCGCACACGATCTTTGGAAAAGGCCTGCCTTCCATAGTTGCCTCCGACTAGAAATTTGAATTTACTGTCCGCTCTTCAACTGCCTCAGGCATTAGTTGACGCCTGCCGTGCCTTTCCAATCGAGTACATCAACGAGCTTCCAGGGATTCTGAGCCAATTCAATCTGCAGCTGGCCTTCCTTGTCGATGGCGAGCTGGCATTGTGGGTACAATACGCCCGTGCTCTTGGATTTGTCGGTATCGTTCAAATCGAATTCTCCGCCCGTAAGGTTGAACGACTGCGATTGCGTATCAGCCCAGACTTCTCCAAACCGTAGCAGCCGATTGGTGACGAACCGGATTTTCCGGCCCGTTGGCGTCGGGATGAGCTTGATGAAGGCGAGGTCATACCCCAGAGTTCCGGTGATCGAGATGTGTCCAACCGCGCGCATTTTGCCCAGTGCCGTCACCAGGCCCTGGTTTTGTCCCTTCGAGAAGGCGTCGAGCAATACCGATCTGTCTTCGGGTGTGGAGAATTCGTAGATTTCTACCGAGATGCCAATCACCGAACCCAACTGCGTACCTGTTCCCATTGCGCTTGCTTCGATCGTTTCCGCCTTCGGTCGCCTTTCAGAGAATGCAGGGAATACGGCCAGCACGAGCAACGCCGAAACCATCAAGCCCATAAATGTCCACTTATAGGCGTTCTTGCTAAATTTCTTCGATTCGTTCATATCTTTCGTCTCCTGTATACCGAATGCCGAAACAGACTTCTACCTGTGCCTGTATTCATATGCAAAATATCGAGTTCTGGCTATTGTCAAAAAGTACAGTGGGGGCGAATTCTGCAGGAGGGAGTACTAGGTCTCACTCTACGACCGAACGACTCGGGCGCGGCACCGCTTTACTCCGCGCCCGAGCCTTTTCTAGAGTGAACGCAGGAAGTTCAACAAGTCCTGCTTTTGTTGTGAAGTGAGTTGATTAAACTGCGAAATTACGCCGTTTGCTTCGGAACCACTGCTCGCATGTTGCTCGATCGCGTTCATCAGTCCACCGTTTGCTGGTCCTGACCGCCCATCGTGCAGGAAAAAGATCCGCTGACCCAGTCCCCAGAGTGGAGCTGTTCGAAATTCGTCCGGGCCTGCCGAGCCCTGCGTGACATTGTCAGCTAGACCGCTGCCCATATTGTGAACCAGCAAATCAGAATAGAGGTTCGCAATCTGATTGCTCAGTCCGGGCGACAATTTCGAATTTCCCGTCTGCATCGAGACTGTATGGCAAGCGTCGCAGTGAATCTGGCTGAACAGAGCTTGTCCGTTCTGAATGGACGACGCTGGAGGATTATTGGGGATTCCTTGCGCCGAAGGAGCAGGCGGTGCAAGGAACCGCATAAAGTGCGAAAACTCTACCGTGTCCGAGACGATCAGATACCCGTTCGCATCGAAATTCGTGACATCTTCGGGCGTTAGGTTGAAGGCGCAGGATGCGAGCGGTGCACCACGCTCATCTGGAAACAGTTCGTTCGTCACTCCCATCTCGACGTTGTATGCTTCACCTGTGAAGATCTCGAGTGATTTATTTTGCGCCTTCCACCCGAAACGCGTAATGCTTCCGTCGTTTCCGCTGTAATTCGGATGCCCAGAGATCCCCAGATGTCGTTTCAAGGCGGCACCGGCCTGCATGTTCGTCAGGATCGCTGCATCTGGGATGTTCTCGATCAATCCCGCTCCAAAGACCGGAGTGGGGATTCGAAAGATCAGGTTATTCAACTCTTCCATCTGTTCGAAATTCGGCTGAGCGAGATTGCAGCCCGGCGCATCGGAACGTCCGGCGATCGTGAACAAGGCGTGCACGCCGCCATCGGCCGTTCGGCTCGTTGTCGTTCCGTTCGACATCAGAGGAAATCGTGCTTCGCGTACGGGCCCATCCGCTGTAATGAAAGAAGAAATTTTGTTGCTTGCGCCTCCCGCGTTCGCAGCCGCAATTTGCGGATTCGGACCAATGTTCGGATATTGATCCCCTCTGGGGCTTGTTCCCCCCGTCGATGGTTGTGCATGGCACGATCCACAACTCGTGGCATTGTAGGTTGGCCCCAAGCCATTTGAGACCTGGTCAACTTCGTTGAAACGAGCGAACCCGTCGTTGAAGTATTGGAGTTGGCCCGGCGTCAACGCCGAAATCGGCTGTCCTGCATTTACCGATCCCGCGCGAACGCCGGGATCCTTTGCCTGTGAACTTAGATTGCTGCTACTGACAGATTGCGCGAGGACCGGTGCCAGGAACAGTAGAGAACTGCCAAGTGCTCCAGAGAGAGAGAAAAATAGCTTCATTTCGATCCTTTCTTCCTCGGGTCATAGACAGATTCCGAGCGAGCGCTGGGTAGGTTTTAGTCAGGGGAGATTTTGTTCGGCAACGTAACGCTGGGTTTTCAGGCCGCCACGCCGCGGTCGGGAAATGAATCGTGTTTAGGAATTCTGTGGGTTAGATCGACCGCCGACCTCTTTCCGAGGGCTGTACGAATTAAATTGGCGTGACGATATTCGAGCACACTACATCGGTCAATGCAGTCGAAGTACAGTTTTCGCGCAGGGTCTCGGACAAGGTGCCTTTGAAGTTGATTACGGCGAAGATACCCTCAGTCGTCCGGTGGAAGCTCAAAAACGCGCCGTTAGAACGTGGATGGGACGCTTGCCGAATTCAAACCTCGGAACGCAAAAGACAATCCCGACGCATCTGCTGGAATCAGACGGGCTTTCACAAAAGTGAAGGGACTAACCGATCAGGACATCTCAGGCGGAAACGACGGGGCCCAGTCCGACGAGACTCCGAAATTCCGGATCGTCGTGCAGGCACTCAAGGTCGGAATCCTTCGAAGCCCAGTTGGTATTTCCGTATCCGGCACCAAAGGCGCGTTTCAGGGTTTCGAGAGCTTCCGCTTTCTTGCCTAGCACCCCATACGTGCACGCCGCGTTGTAAAGAACATTCCCATCGTTCGGTCGCAAGGCCACGGCGGTTTGCAAGTGACGAATGGATTCGTCTAATTCTCCAAAATAGGCGAGATTTGTTGCCAGCAGGATGCGAGCGCGCACATCTTCCGGGACCAGTTCGAGCTGCGTGCGCAATACAGCGTTCATGCGCTCACGCAACCGTTGTCCTTCCTTCTTGCGCCCCAGTTTCTCCATACAGACATCATAGGGAATGTACACATTGTAATCATCGCCATTATGTTCGACAGCGTGCTCGGCTTCCTTGATCGCCCCTTCGTAATTGCCGCTCGACAGCAGTGCCCGTCCTAATATATTCCAGGCCCCGTCGCAGTCCTTCTTGCGTTCGATCGCGCGTCGCGACATCAATTCCGCTTCGAGATATTTCTTTTGCGCATAAAAGAGCCGCGCTCGCGCGACCATCACTTCCGGCAAGTCCGGAGCCAGAGCCATCGCGCGATCACAAGCGGCCATTCCTTTGGTGATCCAGTCCGGATTCTGTTCGCGCAATTCATAAATCAGACCGCACAAATTTGCGATCCCAGCGTGCGCCAGCGCAAAATTCGGGTCCAGTCGGATCGCCTGCTCAAACATCTGCAAGGCGTAGTCGATATTTTCCCGGCGGGTATAGCTGCGCCCGCGAAGATAAAAGTCGTACGCTTGCGTATTCTCGGTGGGTTTCAGACCGATGGTCTTTTCTTCCTGCGGGGTGAGCGAGATTCGGAGTGCCTGGGCGATGCTGCGCGCAATTTCGTCCTGGATGGCGAACACATCTTCGAGCTGACGATCGTAGCGCTCCGCCCAGACCGAATGGCGTGTCGAGCCTTCGACCAGTTGCGCCGTAATTCGCAAACGATTTCCCGACCGCCGTACCGTCCCTTCAAGCACGTGCGTCGCCCCGAGTTGTTGCCCGACCTGTGGCGCCGATACCGGTTTGTCGCGGAAGGTGAGCATCTCTGAACGCGGAAAGATCTGCAGTTGTGTGATTTTCGAGAGTTCGGTGATGATATCTTCGGTCATTCCATCGCGAAAATATTCGTCTTCCTTGCCGCCACCCTGGTTCTCGAAATACAAGACGGCAACGCTCTTTTTTGTCGGAACAGCCGTGCGCACCGCCGATGATGATCCTGTCGAGCTTGCGGAAGACGGTTGGCTGTCCAAATCACTCCGCGAGTTTCCTGCAGCATCCATGTCCCGCTTCAGCCGTTTCAGATCCGCGCGCAACTCGGCTGCCGTCTGACAGCGCAGGTCGCGATCCTTCTCCATCGTTTTGCCTATAATCCGGTCGATCTCAAAGGGCATCTTCGCATTGATGCCGGTGACGGGCTTCGGTGTTTCATTCAGAATTCCGTTAAAAATCATTGCCGCGGTGTTGCCGGTGAACGGTACCGCACCTGTAGCCATTTCATAGAGAACCACGCCCAGAGAAAACAGGTCTGTACGATTATCCAGGTCCTCACCGCGTGCCTGTTCGGGACTCATATAAGCTACGGTTCCGATCGAACTGCCGGGGCTGGTCAAGTTTTCCGCAGTCAGGTCATGTGCGACCGTACGCATCGCCGAATGGTTGAGGGTGTCACCGGCCGCCTCGCGCTTGCCTTCGACCTTGGCCAATCCGAAATCCAGCACCTTGGCCTGTCCTCTTTCCGTCACGAAGATATTCGCGGGCTTTATATCCCGATGAACGATTCCTTTCTTGTGTGCGGCATCGAGGGCATCGGCAATCTGGATGCCTAGTTCGATTACAATCGCGGGCGACATCGTTTTGCTGGCAATGCGGTGCTTCAGCGTCTGCCCTTCAAGCAGTTCCATTGCAATAAAGGGCTTGCCATCCACTTCGCCGACATCGTAGATGGTACAGATATTCGGATGGTTCAATGCCGAAGCGGCCCGGGCTTCCCGCTGAAAACGCTCGAGGGCTTGCTTGTCGGTCACGGTTTCGGCTGGCAGGAACTTGAGTGCCACGTTCCGGCCGAGGCGGGTGTCCTTGGCATTGAATACGACACCCATACCCCCTCCGCCTATCTTCTCAAGAATGCGGTAGTGCGAAATCGTGCTGCCGATCAGGGTGGATGAGGATGAGAGCTCAGTCATGGGCAGGTGAATTTTAGGGGAGCGTACGGGCTAAGTCAACGAACCCCCGCGAGAATTGCTCATTCGATGTATAGTGCAGGGCGGTCCGTCTTGCGATCTGTTCCGCGGTCGACTGCATTGGTTCACGGAGCAATCCGATGGTAAGAAGTGTCCCAATCTTGGCCTCAGTCCTTTTTCTGTTTCTCTCCGCAAATCGAGTCTTGGCGGGTCCGGTGGATCTGCGTTGTGAGCATTTGTATCAACCATTGGGCATTGATGCGCCCGCACCCAGGTTTTCCTGGAGAAGTGATTCGACCGAGCGCGACTGGGTGCAATCTGCGTACGAAGTCCTGGTGGCTTCAAAACCGGAATTGCTGGCACAGGGCGCCGCTGACATTTGGGATAGCGGACGCGTTCTGTCGGACAGCTCCGTTGGCGTCGTTTATGGAGGACCTCCCCTGCAGTCCAGGACCCGATATTTCTGGACCGTGAAGGTTTGGGATGCAAAGGGTTCTGCAAGCTTTGCCCCGGCAACGTGGTGGGAAACAGGTTTACTTCGAGACAGTTCGTGGGGTGCACAGTGGATTTCGTGGCGAAACCCCGGGGAGAGTGCCGATCGGGCATTAATCCAGTGGATCTGGATGCCGAAGTCGGTCGTTAAAGGCACTCCGGTCGAAACGGAAGTGCGATTTCAGAGGTCATTTGCGCTAGTCACCCGCCCCGTGCGGGCGGCAATTTTCTTGACCGCACAAAGCGATTTCCAACTGAAGGTAAATGGGAGCGACGTCGCATCAAAGAGCGGCTGGATGAGCTTTGATCGGCAGGAAATCGGATACCTGTTGCGCCCTGGCACCAACACCGTCGAAGTGTCAGTAAAAACGCGCGAACCCAGACAATGGGATCCGAACCGTGCCGAAAAACTCGGAAAGCCTCCGCTGCTTGCCGGCTTGCTCAAAATCGAACTGCCTGACGGAACTGTATTGCGCATGGGAACGGACGATCACTGGGAAGTACGAACGGCGAAAGAGTCAGCCTTCGCAAGTGCGGCCGTCGCGACAGAAGCTGAATCGAAGCGGTTCGGGAAATTGCCGGAAGGGTTGCCTGAACCCGCCGCGATGTTGCGCCGCGAATTTGACCTGACAAAAAACGTGAAGTCGGCGCGGCTGTATCTGACCGCGCTTGGAAGTTACCTGTTCTATATAAACGGTAAACGCGTTGGTGAAGACGTGCTGACTCCCGGATTCACCGATTACCGCAAACGGGTGTTGTATCAGACCTATGATGTGACGACCTTGCTAAAGAGCGGAAAGAACGCAGTGGGTGCGTTGCTTGGAGACGGCTGGTTCGCAAGCGCTTTTACCTGGGACGGTTCGCATGTGTTCAGTGGTCCGGACCGACTGCTCGCGCAGCTCGAAGTGGAGTACAGCAATGGCACTCATGAGCAGATTGTGACCGACTCGAGCTGGAAAGCGAAAAGCTCTCCCATCCTGCACTCAGAAATATATGCCGGCGAAACCTATGACGCCCGACTGAACGAAGCTGGTTGGAATGACGTGAGTTTCGACGACGCGAAATGGTCGGCGGTCGCTGTTCTCCCGCCGCCGGAGCAACTGCGGGTCGGGTACCAACCCGATGCGCCGGCCACGGTTGTCAAAACGTTACCCGCACGAACTGTGACTGCCCTTTCCGGAAATACCTATGTTTTTGACATGGGCCAGAATATGGTCGGCTGGGCAAAGCTCAAAGTGAATGGCCCAGCGGGTACAACCGTGAGGTTGCGCTTCGCGGAAGTTTTGAATCCGGACGGCTCCATCTATCGCGAGAATCTACGCGGCGCCGACGCCACGGACATGTACATTCTACGCGGCGGCGAACGCGAAGAGTTTGAACCACACTTTACATTTCACGGATTCCGCTACGTTGAGATCACAGGATATCCCGGCACGCCTTCGCTTGACGCCATCGAAGGCCGCGTTGTCAGCAGCTTGCGTGGTGAGGGTAGCGGAAAACTCACGACGTCGAGTGATCTCGTCAATCGAATGTGGTCGATCGGAATCTGGGGGCAACGCGGGAATTTTGTCACGATCCCAACCGACTGCCCACAGCGCGATGAACGCCTCGGATGGATGGGCGATGCGGCCGCATTCTGGCGGACCGGGAGCTACAATTTCGATATTGCAGCGTTTTCCGAGAAGTGGCTCGAAGACATACGCGACGCCCAGATGGACAACGGGGCGTTCACCAACGTTGTACCGGATATTCTGTCCGGGCAGGAACAGAATGGTGCGCCTGGCTGGGGAGATGCGGGTGTGATTGTTCCCTACACAACATGGTTGCAGTACGGCGACACCAGGGTCATTGAAGAACACTGGGAGGCGATGGAACGATGGATGCGATTCATTGAAGGAGCCAATCCCGACTACCTGCGCAAGAATGCACTGGGGCCGAACTATGCTGACTGGCTCGCGCCTGATCAGAACACGCCGTCCGATCTGGTTGCGACCGCGTACTGGGCGCTGATCGCCCAGCGGATGGAAGAAATGGCGCGCGCGACAGGGAAGTCGGAGGCGGCAAAGCGGTACCTGACCCTGCAAGGCAGAATACGCAGCGCGTACCAGCGTGCCTATGTAAAAAGTGATGGCACGGTCGCGGGCGGAACACAGACCGCTTACGTTCTAACTCTTGCGATGAAGCTCGCGCCCAAGGAATGGGAGACGGCAATGGTCGAGAACCTTACGAGAGATATTGATCGTCGCGGCGGGCACTTGTCCACAGGATTTCTCGGCACACCGTTCCTCCTGTTCGCGCTCTCTGATTACGGTCGTCCTGACGTGGCCTACAAACTCCTGCTCACTGAATCGTATCCGTCCTGGGGTTACATGCTCTCAAAAGGTGCTACGACCTGGTGGGAACGCTGGAACGGCGATACCGGTGATCCCACGATGAACTCGTACAACCACTACGCATTCGGTTCGGTCGTCGCGTGGGTCTACCGAAGAGTCGCGGGTATCGACACCGTGCCAGACGGAGCAGGCTTCCATGAAATTGTGATTCGCCCGGTGATCGATGATCGCATCACTGAAGCGCGCGGCGAATACGATTCTGTCTATGGGAAAATTGTCAGCGAATGGAGCGGGACGAAAAAGTCATTCAATCTGAAAGTGCGAATCCCGGGAAATACGTCTGCCCTCATCTACCCGCCGGCGGCAGGGGCGAACGTCGTAATGCTTGACGGCAAGCGAGTCCAGCCAGGTGCGGACGGCTCCGTCAACGTCGGAGCAGGGGAGTGGTCGTTCACGGTGAATTGAACGATCCGCGTGCTATCGAATCGCGAGGATGCGCTCGTGGGAAAGTCAGTTCCATGGACATACCCGTATGCAGGGGCGATTCATCTATCTATTCGGAGTGATCTCGAACCGGTTTGAAGGGTGCGCTCGAGCCAATCTGAAACGGTTTTGATCTAGACGTTATTCCAGCAAGGAGTTGTCTATGCCCAGAGTCGTTCGATTTCACAAGGCCGGCCACGCTGAGGTTTTACAAATCGAAGAGTTACCGCTGCAGAGTCCCGGGCCCGGCGAAGTTCGGTTGAGAGTGGAGGCGATTGGTCTGAACCGTGCCGAAATCATGTTTCGCGAAGGAATGTATCTGGTCAATCCGACCTTCCCATCGAAGATTGGCTACGAAGCCGCAGGGACGATCGATGCCGTCGGACCGGAGGTCACTGCTTTCAAGGTGGGCGATCGTGTCAGCACCATTCCCGCCTTCAGCATGAGCGAGTATGGTGTATACGGTGAAACTGCGGTCGTACCGGCACGCTCGGTTTCTCATTACCCGGCGAATCTCGATGCCAAGCAAGCCGCTTCCATCTGGATGCAATACCTCACCGCATGGGGCGCTCTCATCCATTACGGCAAGTTGCGTTCCGGGCAGTTCGTTCTGATTACTGCTGGCAGCAGCAGCGTTGCACTGGCGGCGGTGCAGCTTGCGCATTCCGTGGGGGCACACCCGATCGTTACGACCCGTAGCACCGAGAAGCGGCGATCCCTCAAGAACATCGTTGGGGCTGAGGTCATCGCAACCGAGGAAGAGAATCTCGGCGCTCGCGTGAAGGAGATCACGGGCGGAAAAAGTGCTTCGCTCGTGTTTGATCCAATTGGAGGACCGATTCTGGCGCAACTAGCCGAAGCTACGGCTCGCGGGGGCCAGATAATCGAATACGGTGCACTCTCGACAAGTCCTACGCCATATCCCCTGTTTGCAGCACTGGCAAAAGGACTTGTGATCCGTGGCTACACCCTTTTCGAGATCACCGCGCCAGGAAGTGAAGACCTGTTGGCTAGGGGACTTTCCTTTGTGACCGAGAAGCTTAAATCGGGAGCCTTCGTCCCGCATATCGATAGAGTGTTTTCGCTCGAGCAAATGGCCGACGCGCATCGCTATATGGAATCAAACCGACAGATAGGCAAGATTGTTGTGACCGTTCGCTGAACTCTGCTGTGAAGTACAATTGATTCAGGCGTCGACTCATTGACTACAGGAATCAAAATTCTCGGTATCGAATCGTCGTGCGACGAAACCGCCGCTGCGGTGCTGCTCGATGGACACAAAATCCTGTCCAACGTCGTGGCGTCTCAGTTTGATGTACATCGAAGATATGGCGGGGTCGTTCCCGAACTCGCTTCGCGCGAACATTTGCGCCAGATCGTTCCTGTGGTCCGCGAGGCAATGAGCCAGGCAGGGCTGCAGCTTGAACAACTAGATGCGATCGGCGTCACACAGGGCCCGGGGCTGGTGGGCTCATTGCTTGTGGGTATCAGTTATGGAAAAACTCTCGCATATGCGTTGAACAAACCGCTCATCGCGGTAAACCATCTCGAAGGACATATCCACGCCGCATTTCTTGAAGCAAAGCAGTCCGGCAACCTGCCGACGCTGCCCGCCGTGTGTCTTATCGTTTCCGGTGGTCACACCGTCCTCTACGAAATTAAAGCCGGTCAGGGCCAGGAAGAATTCACCTATCGCAAACTCGGCCAGACGCGCGACGATGCAGCGGGTGAAGCTTACGACAAGGTGGCCAAGCTCCTCGGGCTTCGGTTATCCCGGTGGTCCGGTACTCGATCGCATGGCCGCCGTGGCGGGAGCGGTTGCCGCGCCCGTAAAGTTTGGACCGACTAAGACGCGAGGCAACCCACTCGATTTCAGTTTTAGTGGACTGAAGACAGCAGTGTTGTATCACGTGCGCGAACATCCCGAATACAAAAGCGAAATCGAGCGTCGTGAGCAATCGCTCGCCGAAGGAAAGCGTTCCTTCGACGATCTTCTCCCGCTCTGCAGTCCGCAGATATTGGGGTTGGTTCGGGAGTTTCAGAATGCCGTTGTTCGCGATCTTGTGGAGCGCACGCTGACTGCCGCCGAGCAATTGAACGTGGAGACGGTCCTGGTTTCGGGTGGAGTTTCTGCAAACCGGCAATTGCGTCAGACTCTGACGGAGCGAGCTCGTGGGTTGCAGGTCTTTCTGCCGAGTCGTGACCTATGCACCGATAACGCCGCCATGATTGCCGCTGCTGCGTTTGCAAAGTTCCGCCGCGCACTGTTCGCCGATGTCGACCTGAACGCTGTTGCCAGCATGCCACTAGCCTAAACACAAAAATAGGGCAGCACTGTCGCGCCGCCCTATGAGAAACGTCTAACTTCAATTATAGACTACTCGAACTTCTCGACCATCGTTGGAAACTGCAGCTTCGCCTTCGCCAGGGATTTGACCACCAGGCCTTCGGCATTTTCCGCAGTCAGGTTGCGTGCTGTCGCCATTTCACTGACCAGGAGATACTTGGCGCGTTCGAGCATCTTCTTTTCTCGGAACGAGAGTGGCTTGCTGCAGCTCAAAGAGACCAGGCTCTTTAGCACGACTGCAACTTCCAGAAGGGAACCGGTGCGCATCCGCTCAGAGTTCTCCTTGAAGCGGTGTTTCCAATCGTGATGGGAGTTGAGTTTTCCTTTTTCGAGGAAACCAAGAACTTTGGTTGTGTCATTGGAACGAATCACGGAACGGAGACCCACGGCAATCGCGTTGGTGTGTGGCACCATAACGCGTAAGCCGCTGGATATAATGCGGATCATGTAATAGCGTTCAGTCCTACCGTTTAAAACTCCAAAACTCATCTGTTCTACAACACCAACACCATGGTTCGGATAAACCACCTTGTCGCCAATCTTGTAGTCCATTCAGGAGTTCCCCCTAGGAGATGCACCGAGTTTATGTAAATGTAAGGTAAGAGTCAAGGTATATCCTGTGGAATGAGGAAGTTAGAGGATCGATCGTGCCAAGTTGGCATTGAAATTGCTCACACTTCAGCGTTTCCTGGCTTCCGATCGCCTCGGACTCGTTGAATCTTACGGACGTGCCCGAAATGACATCGTTGCAACTCGCCCGACAAATCATTTAGATTCAAGAAGTAACGTTTCTCTTTGCACTGAGACGAACCACTCCATGAATACATTAGCGATCGACACGTGCGACGCGAGAGGCAGCGTTGGGCTAAGGATCGATGGCCGTTTCGTCGGTGTACAGGTTCATGGCGAGGAGGATTACTCCAGTTGGCTCCTTCCGGCTGCCGAGAGGTGCCTCGCACTGGCCCAGAGAGACTTTTCGGACGTGGGGCTTCTGGCTGTCGCAACAGGTCCTGGC
Source organism: uncultured Acidobacteriota bacterium (assembly GCA_963831545.1). Taxonomy (GTDB): domain Bacteria; phylum Acidobacteriota; class Terriglobia; order Acidiferrales; family UBA7541; genus Acidiferrum. The sequence goes on along the minus strand of CAWHQX010000012.1, from coordinate 187,245 downwards.
TCCTTTACAGGAGTGAGAATCGGGCTATGCGCGGTTAAGGCCTGGGCCGAGGTCTACGGCACAGATGTCGTAGGGGTCTCAAGACTGGAGGCTCTTGCGAGGTCGGTTCAGAAAGAGGGCTGGATTGCTGCAAGCTACGATGCCCATCGAGGCCAAATTTTCGCGGGTCTTTATCAGAGAGGTCCCGGCACATTCGAGCGCTACGGCGACGAACTCGTGATTGCTCCAGAGGAGTTTCTGGCATTCGTTCGCCTGAAGTCGGCAGGTGCTTTCGTTCACTGGGTCTCTCTCGATCCGAACCTGATCGGCGAACTTCCGTCGGCAGAAGCGCAGGCCGCAGCAGAGCAATCGCTTCGGCTCTCGGACGGGCAGCTCTCAAGCGTAATCGGCGAAGCCGGGGAGGAAATGGCCGCCTGTGGTAGCTTCGCGGATGTCCTGGAATTGGACGCGAATTATGTGCGGCGTTCTGACGCTGAGATTTTCTGGAAAGGCCCAGCACACCGTGGCGGATGAGCCTCAATCGATCAACTCTGATCGTATCATCAGAGAAATGGTCGTGAGCGACGCGCCCCGGGTGCAGCAGCTGTTAGAGACTGTTCGAGAGGCCTCGAATTGGTCTCTCGACAGCATCGCTAACGCTCTTCGCTCGAACCGGGACATTGCCCTTGTATGTGAGGCAAACACGGCGATCGTTGGTTGTGTTTTTGGGGCAGCTGTTGCCGACGAAGGCGAAATTCTGAACCTGGCCGTGGATCCGCGGCACCGTCAGAAGGGAATCGCTTCGCGCCTCGTCCGCCACCTTCTCGACCGATGGCAGCAACAGAAAATCCAGAGAATATTCCTCGAGGTCAGGGAGTCCAACGCCCGCGCCATCCAGTTCTATCACCGCATCGGATTCGCAAAGATCGGGAGAAGAAAAAAGTACTACGCCGGTCCTGCCGAGGACGCGCTCGTCCTGGAACTCGCGCGCAGCGAAAAATAATCCACAGTTTGGTACCAGATACCTCTTGACGTGGCGAATCCCGGTGTTAGGCTGCCCTCATCAGGTAGTCACAATTTCGTAATGAGGAGGACCGCGTGGCCGAATTGCACCGTAACCCTCGGGACGTAATAGTCGAAACAGACGCCGAATATCAGCGTCTGAGCGAAAAGCATCGGCAGTACGAAACAGAACTTCAGAATCTCTCCCGCTCTCCCTACCACAATTCTGAAGACCTCATTGAAGAAATCCGATTGAAAAAACTGAAGCTTCATGTCAAAGATGAGATGGAGCGTCTGATTGCGCGCAATCATCTTGCGCCTGATCGACGATCGCAGTAACCGCCTGCAATCGCTCCCGGTACAAGTTTTGTCGTAATATGACCAGAGACCTCCCGCGCAGCAACAGCGTAAGGGAGCGGGGAGTTTATGGTCAAAGAAGGATATTATTTCGGCGTCCCACCGCTGCTTTTGGGCCTGCTGGCGCTTGCATTGGGTTCGCGAACGGCCTTTGTTGCCGGCGCTGTGCTGGTGTGCCTGGGCTTATTCGTTTTTTATTTCTTCCGTAATCCCGAGCGGAAGATCCCTTCCGGGCCGGGCGTGATTGTGTCGCCGGGCGACGGCAAGGTTGTAGTACTCAAGGACGAGTCACTCGCTGGACGGCCAGGCAAACGCGTCAGTATCTTCCTCGCGGTCTGGAACGTTCATGTCAACCGCGCCCCGGCCTCAGGAACGATAACCCGTTTCGAATACAAGCCAGGCAAATTCATGGCCGCTTGGGCCGAGAGCGCGTCGCTCGACAATGAGCAGAATATATTTACACTGGATAGTGAACACGGACAAATCGTATTCAAACAGATTGCCGGGTGGGTAGCCCGTCGCGTCGTCTCGTGGAAAAAGCAAGGTGACGTCGTTGCACGAGGTGAACGGGTCGGACTCGTGCGATTCGGCTCCCGCGTCGACCTGTGGATGCCGGATCATGTCGAAATTCTGGTGAGCGTGGGCGACCACGTCAAAGGCGGTTCAAGCGTGCTGGCGCGCGTGCTCGATACCGTTTCCGCAAAGACCACTGGGCCGGATGCGATTCAGTCAGCAGGACAGAAATTGAAGCGGGACGGAGGCCCAGCGTAGTATCTTGTTGCGGGTACAAAACTCAACCATGGCCGAACACGAACATCAGGACTCCCCTCTCCATAACCGGCGCTTCAAGAATCCCAAGCTCCGGCGTGGAATTTTTCTCTTACCAAGTTTGTTCACCGTTGCCAATTTGCTCTGCGGTTATTACGCCTCGGTCGCTTCGCTTGTGGGCCGGCCGGAAGATTTTGATCACGCTGCGAAGGCGCTGGGCATTGCCATCCTCTTTGATTCACTCGATGGGCGGATCGCGCGCATGACCGGGACCAATACGGAATTTGGGGTACAGTTTGATTCCATCGCCGACGTCGTCAGCTTCGGCATCGCACCGGCGATTCTTGCCTACGCGTGGGGTTATCGGCATTTGCCGGGCGTCGCTACCGATGGCGTCCGTGCCCTCGGCGATTCCGCCTGGCTCGGAGATGTGGCCTGGCTCTGCTGTCTGACTTTTCTGATCTGCTCGGCATGGCGTCTGGCCCGTTTCAACGTGCAGGGTATGGCGCCGGGCGGTTCGAAGAATTTCGTCGGCATGCCGACTCCCGCCGCTGCCGGGGTGGTAGCGGCGATCGTTCATGCGTGTCATTGGATCGGTCCCATCACCGACAAGAACTGGGCGATCGCCTGGTTTATCCTCATGGTTGCCCTTGGGGTGCTGATGACCAGTGCTGTCCGCTATTACAGCTTTAAAGATATTCCGTGGGCCCGTAAACAGCCTTCGGTCACCATTATTTTGCTGTGCCTCCTCGTCGGCATCGTCTGGCGGTATTCCGAATATGCGCTGGTGATTTTTGCCTGTTCCTACGCCATCATCGGCGTGGCCTTGCATGTCATTCGAGTGCTGCGGCACCGGCTGGTGGCCAGGACCGCCTGACCCCTATGGTTGCCGACCGTAATTCTCAAAAAATTGTGATTGCCGGCGCTTCGTCGCTCCTGGGGCACGAAGTGAAATCTGTGCTTGAAGAAGGCCGCTTTGCCGGGTGGGATTTCCATCTGGTCGATGAAGACGCAACTGCCGGGATCATCACCGAGGCAGCCGGAGAAGCCGCCCTGATCCAGCGTGTCGAAGAGGGTACCTTTCGTGGCGCGCGATTCGCCTTTCTTGCCGGTTCGTCAGCCTTTGGAAAAGCTTGCCTGGCGCCGGCCAAAGACTCCGGCGCGACGGTCATTGATCTCTCCCACGCTTCGCTCGAGAATCCGGATGCAACTCCGTGGTTCCCGAAAATTGAAGCGCTAACCCGCAGGAGCGCTGATCGAGACGCGCAAACATTCAGTATTTTTTCCGTCGGAGGAATGACGATTTCAAGTCTTGCGCTCATGCTCAGATCGCGCTACGGATTGCGTCGTCTGGTTGCCGTTGTCAATGAGCCGGTATCAGAAGCAGGTCGTGACGGTATCGAGGAACTCGAAACGCAAACTTCCCAATTACTTTCGTTCCAGAGCATCGGCCAGGCGGTCTTCGGCACTCAGACGGCCTTTAACATGCTGTCTCGCTACGCTACCGAGAGCCGCTACGACCTCGTTAGCAAACAACGACAGATGCGCGCGGAAATTTCCGCCGCCGTCGGCGACACGGAGGAGGACGCCAAGATATCGTTGAATCTGGTACACGCACCGGTATTTTACGGCACCACGTTCAGTATCTGTTTCGACCTCGAACGCGATATCGATGCGATGGCACTTGCAGGTGCGTTGCGCGATGCGGGATTCGTCGTCGCCGCTCCAAACGAGTCCAGCCCGAGCAACGTCAGCGTTGCAGGGGAGACCAGCGTATATCTGCGCGATCCACAGCCAGAGATGACGCGCGACAAGAGTTGGTGGATCTGGGGGGCGGGCGACAACTTGCGCGTGCCTGCCCATAGCGCTGTCAAGCTGGCAGAATGGCTCGATTCATGAAGTGGCATGACAAAGGGCTCATCCCCTTCTGTGCTTTGCCGCTCTTCCTGACGGCGTGTGGCTATCACACCGCTGCGCATTACAACACCCTGCCGAAGAACATTCACGTCGTGGCGGTCCCGGCGATGGAAAACAAAACGACCGGTTACCGGGTCGAGCAGAAACTCACCGCAGCCACCATTCATGAATTGCTCGCGAAAACAACGTATCACGTCGTTTCCGATGCGGATGGCGGAGACGCGGTACTGCAAGGGAAAGTGTTGAGCCTTGAGATCGTGCCTTTGCTTTTCAATAATCAGACGACGCAAAGCGGTACGCAAACCGCACAGGCGACCGCGATGCTCATTATCATCAAGTGCGATGTCACCTTTACGGACCGTTCCAGCCAAAAAGTTCTGTATCACAACAATAATTTTGTGTTCCGAAATGAGTACGAGCTGTCCACCGACGTTCGCAGCTTTTTTCAGGAAGGTGATCCCGCGGTCGATCGAATGGCGAGGGATTTTGCTTCGCGCCTGGTTTCTGCAGTGACGGAGAATTACTGATGCCGCGTATTGCAAGCGGAGATCTGGCAGTTCGGCTTGAAAAAGACAAAAAGATTCCCGGGATCGTTCTGCTGGGAAATGAGCCCTACCTGCGTGACAGATGCCGACAAGCGCTTATCGACCATTTCGTCCCGGAGGCTGCCCGCACCTGGGCGGTGTCGCGGTTTTCAGCTGATCGAGGTGAAACGCAGGCCGCGCTCGATCAGGCGCAAACTCTGCCCATGTTATCGCCCAAACAGGTCGTATTCCTTGAAGACGCAGAAACGATTGATTCGCTGGCTGAAAAAACGCGAAAAGAGACCGTTGACGGCATTCTTGCCTATCTCAAGAATCCTGCGCCGTTCACGGTACTGGTCCTCGAAGCGGCGAAGCTCGACATGCGCATGCAGCTGGGCAAAAATCTGGCCGAGGAGACGCTGGTTGTCGAAGTCGGAACCGGTGACGATGCTGGCGCTCGCGTTGCACTAGCCGTTGGAATGGCAACAGCGTTGGCTAAAGAGAAGGGAATTGAACTCGAAAAAGGCGGCGCGGAAGAACTCGCGGAATTGGTCAGCGGAGATTTGCTCAGGCTCGAAACGGAGCTCGAAAAGCTGGCCACCTATGTCGGCGACCGCAAGAAAATCACGAAGGCCGAGATCGTCGCCATGGTGATCTCTGAAAAAACCACGACGATCTGGGAAGTGGCCGGTTTTCTCGCGGCGCAGCAGCCAAAACAAGCTCTCGAATTTATCAATCGCCTGTTTGCCGAAGGGGAAGCGGCATTACTGATGCTCGGCGGGATCACCTGGATGTACAGGAAAATCGTCGAGGCCAGCGAGTTGCGTGGCGCAATGAATGGCTGGCAAGCGGCCCGTACCTTGGGCATGCGCCCCGAGCAAGCCGAGATCGCCCTGCAGTGCTCGCGCAAAATTCCCAAGGAGCGCCTGATGAACGGCCTGCGCGCACTAAAGGCGGCCGATTTCGATCTTAAAAGCGGCCGCGACGAGCGAAATACGATGGAATTTCTGATCTGGGAACTGAGTGGCGCGAGACGCAGGAAGACTTGAGTGCGCCTGGTTCGCCGGGATGATCGGCTGTCAATCGGAGTCCGGGGCAGCGCTCACGGAAATGTGATCGTCGGTCTAGACGTGCAGCAACCATCCATGCGTGTCCGCTTCTTTGCCTGTCTGGATCGCGACCAGCTTTGTGTGCAACCGCTTCGCGATTCCGGCGGCGGCCCCGGTCGGGATGGTAATTTCACGGTCCTGGTAGCCGATCGCCGCGATGGGCGCAATCACCGCAGCGGTTCCGATTCCAAAAGCTTCTTCTAACGTCCCGTCCGCATGTGCTGATACGACTTCTTCGACTGTAATAGGGCGCTCTTCGTGGGGTAGTTTCATATCCCGCAGCAGCGCCAGTACGGAGTCTCTTGTCACTCCTCTCAGAATCGTACCCGAAAGCGCCGGCGTGACCACGACGCCTTTCACCACGAATGCAATATTCATGACGCCAGATTCTTCCACCACCCGGCGATCCTTTCCGTCCAGCCACATTACGTTATGAAAGCCCTTGCCCTGGGCCAATTTCGCAGCCAGCAAGCCGCCGCCGTAGTTTCCCGCTGACTTGGCATCTCCGGTCCCGCCGGGAAATGCCCGGACGTAGGTCTGCTCGGCCAGCAGACGAATGGGTTGTGCAAAGTAGGGTCCGCCCGGAGCCGTAAAGATCACCAAACGGTAGCTTTCTGCCGGGCGTACCATCAGTGACTCATCGGTTCCGAAGTAGAGAGGGCGCACATACAAAGAGCCGCCCTCACGATACGGAACCCAGTCCTGGTCGGTGCGAATTAACTCGAGCAATCCTTCCCGGAATAGGGCTTCGGGGACTTCCGGCATGGCCAGCCGTGCAGCCGAACGATTCAGCCGCGCATGATTGTCCATCGGGCGAAACAGCGCAACCTTGGCGTCGGGCATCCGGTGAGCCTTAAATCCCTCAAACAGCGATTGCCCGTAATGCAACGCCGTCAGGGCCGGTGACAAGGACAGGGGCCCGTAGGGTACGATTCGCGCGTCCTGCCATTCGCCGTTTCGATAATCGGCCACGAACATGTGGTCGCTATAATTGGTTCCGAATGGAGAATTCTCACGCAGCTCTTCTGTGAGGCGGGATTTTGAAACGCGTGTCACTAGAATGGAGTGAGCCATAGTTCCTCTGCGAGGTTTGTATCGGTTCGTCCGACTGCAAAAAACAAAAACGGCGGGCAACTGGGAAAGCCGCCCGCCCCGTGAATCTCTCTAAACCTTCAGTTACTTCGCGGCCTTTGCTTTGATCTGGTTGAAAGCCAGCGTAAGTCGAGACTTATAGCGATTGGCGGTATTCTCGTGCAGCACGCCCTTGGTAATCGCCTGATCGATCGCGGACATCGTTGGGTGCAGTAAATTTCCGGCAGCCGTGACATCTCCGGCAGTAATCGCCGTGCGAAGGCGCTTCATTGCGCCACGTACTCTCGTGCGGTTTGCCTGGTTCACTTCAGCGCGCTCGCGGGATTGTGCCGCGCGTTTTAAAACCGATTTCTTCTTCTTCTTAACTTTTCTAGCCTGACCTTGCGCCATCTATCGCTCCTTAAGCTCTTTCTTCAATCTTATATTTTGCGGTGAGGAACCACACATTGTCAAACGAACTATCGCCTGAGCGGCCCCTTAGGTGCTTTTAATCAGCACGGTACCGAGCGAGTCTGGCTCGAGTTTCAGATTAGTTTTCGCGCCGTTTATGGCGATATCGACTTGCAGGGGACGCGCACCTTCATTCCTCAGGATCACGGCCACGCTCCTGTCGGGGTTCCGAAATGCCAGCACATTATCGAACGTACCGTCCGTCTCGAGCCGCACGGCCCCTGGCTGTACAAAGTGGCTCACATGTTTCAGCACGTAGTAGTCGTAATTGAATTCATATTTTTTGGCATCAACATCTACCGTCACGAGGGAATTCTGAGGCCAGCCCCACTGGCTTCTTCCCCCTTTCTCGAGAGAGAGATTCCAATACAGATAACCGGTCGTGTTGTTCCGCAAATAATGCCGCATCAGGTTCCAGCAATACCCGGCATAGCTCCATTCGTTCTTTCCGTTGCCACATTCCTGTTCTGATTGGAACACCGTCAGCTGCGGGTACTCCTCGCGGATGGAGTGAATCGCGTTCTTGCCCGCCCACTGCACCCCTACGCCCTTGATATATTTCCTCGCTACGGGATCGGCCATCACTCGGTCGAGCAACGCGCGATTCCCGCGTTCGTAGGTTCCGAAGAATAGTTCAACGTTGCGTTGCTCCATTTCCGGACCAAGCCGGTGCAGAAATCGGGCGAGCCCTTCCGGTGTCCAGGTGCAACTCGGAAAGGGCTGCGCTGAATTGAATTCGTTCTGTGGCATCACCATACCCACCCGGATTCCGTGCTGCTTGTACGCATCGATGAATTTCCCGAAATAGTTCGCATACGCAGCAAAGTAGCGATCCTCCTGGATAAAGGAATCGCTTCCTTCTTTGCCCACTTGATCGGGCCGTAAGCCGTTCGGAGGTAATCCCGGACCCTGCTGTACTTCGGCATAATGCTTGTTGGTCTTCATCCACGACGGCGGACTCCAGGGGGAAGCCCAAACGCGCAGGTCCGGATTGAATTTTCTGGCGGTTTGAATGTAGGGCACCAGAGTCTCAAGGTCGTTGGCGATGCTGAAATGCTGCATTGCAAAATCATCCGGCGTTTCATCGTAGGAATACCACTTGCGTGAAAAATCGTTGGCCCCGACGGGCATCCGGCAAATCGTGAAATTTGCGCCTTTCCCGGGGCCGAACAGCTCATCGAAGATGGTATTTCGGTCGCTCTCGCCGAGTGCTTTGAGTGACGTCCAGCCCAGCTCGTTGAAGCACGCGCCAAAACCTTCGATCGCACGGTTCGTACTGTCCAAGCTGATCTGCACGTCGAGGTCGTCCCAATTCCACCCGTCTGTTCGGACCGGCCGCGACTGCCAAGGAGCAGACGCCGTGGTACTCACAAAGGTGACCGAAGGAACAGGCGGATTCCCGACCTGGACGGCGATTCCTTTCGCGGGCCTGGCCAGGATCAGCAGTGCTGATCCCGAGGCGAGTAGCCTCGTTGTTTTCCCGAGCAGCGCTCGGCGATCCATCCGTGGTGGTTCTTTTAGGGCCGCCGCTTTGCCATGTGGTTGAGGTTTTTTCACGATTTGATCATCTTCCGCGAACGGATAACCCATCAGACCCTGTGACAAAGCGTTTGTCAACGACCGGCGGAGAGTGCCCTTGCAGCCCGAAGAACATGCCGCTGCCAATTTGCTGGAAAACGCTTTGCAGTCTCGTTACCCTCGATTCAATGACGGATACATCGAAATCCCTGTTCCTCGGAGGAGCGCCATCGTCGTCTCTACCGGCGTTCACAAAAAAGCAGGAGGAGCTTCGCCTGTTGATCGATTCGCGAAGCCCGATCATCAGCGTCGAGACCGATGAAGAAGATCGTTTCTTGAAACTTCTGACAGGTGTTGCGGCGGACCTCGGCGTCTCTCTTTACGTCTGGAGCGTTACAGAAGGTCTGGGGAAATTCGGTGGGGCGGCGCTTTACAATTCTGACCAGCCGGAGCAGGCCCTATCGAATATTGCGACGATACAAGGCAGTGCCATCTTCCTGCTAAAGGATTTCCCTCGGTACTGTGACAACGACCGCATCAGCCGGAAACTGCGTGACCTTGCCGACGGCTTTCGTACCGCACGCCGCTCGATCATCCTGCTCGCCGCCCTCATTCAGCTGCCGAAGGAGCTGCTTGCCGACGCCGCGCCATTCCAGTTAGGACTTCCTTCTGCGGAGGAATTGCTTCCCGGTGTGAAGCGCGTTCTCGCCGAAGTAAATCACGACCAGAATATTCCCGTTTCTCTCGACGTCATCGACATGTCACAGGCCGCAAGGAATCTCGTGGGCTTGACCGAAGAGGAAGGTCTGCGCCTCTTTCGAAGATGCCTCCTGGCTCGTCGAAATGCCGATCCCGCTGTATTGAACGAAGTTCTCGACGCCAAACGAAATGCCTTACGTTCGCAGGGCTCGCTCGAGAATGTGAAACGCGATTCCTCGTTTACCGACGTGGCGGGTCTGGTGCGCTTACGTGATTGGATCGTCAAACGAAAAAGTGCCTGGACACCGGAGGGCCAGAAATTCGGCCTGGTCCCTCCGAAGGGTGTGTTGATTATGGGGGTGCAGGGCTGCGGGAAAAGCCTCGTCGCGAAATCCATCGCAGCTGAGTGGGGCTACGATCTGGTCCGTCTGGACGCCGGAACTCTTTACGACAAATATGTCGGCGAGAGCGAAAAACGTCTCAAGAAGGCTCTCGACCTTGCACAAAAACTATCGCCTGTCGTTCTGTGGATCGACGAAATTGAAAAGGCGTTTGCCTCTGCCGGTGCCAGTAGCGATGCGGATGCGGGCCTCTCGCAGCGATTGTTGGCGACCTTGTTAACCTGGATGCAGGATCGCGAAGCGGGAGTCTTTCTGGCTGCAACGTCGAATAACATCACGATTCTGCCTCCGGAAATGGTTCGCAAGGGCCGTTTTGATGAAATCTTTTTTGTCGATCTGCCGAACGAAAAAGTACGCGAATCCCTCTTTTCATTGCACCTGAAGAAACGAGGAAGAGAGGCGAAGGGGTTTGATCTGGCAAGGCTTGCCGTAGCTTCTGATGGATTTTCGGGTGCGGAAATCGAGCAGGCCATTGTTGCTGCGCTCTATACGGCGTTTAGCCAGAAGCAAATGTTATCGACGGAGATCCTGCTGACAGAACTTCAAGAGACCCGCCCCCTCAGTGTTACCCGAGCTGAAGAAATTACAGCGATTCGCGAATGGGCCAAAGGCCGCGCCGTTCCTGCAGACTGATGGTTCTTCAATCCAGAAAATACGGCGGCCCGACATGAGGGTGTCGCCGGGCCGCCGGGAAGGCGTCGTTTCTCCTTATTTCTTTTGGGTAAACGACAACGGGAAGTCGAAGACCAGATCGCCTACGGGCACGCGGAGAGAGAGTTCGCGTGCACCGGGATCGCGTTGGAACCAGACAACTCCGGTCGTCTTTTGCCCTGGTGCGAGCTTGGTGTGCTTCAGCACCAGCGAATTGAGCTCAGAACCTGCAGGGGCGCTTTGCTCGCGAGTCTTCGAAGCGACGGGAACCGCATGATCGATGAAGATATTCTCGGGCGAGTTGCGGTACGAAACGCTGCTCACATGCGCGTCGGATACCCGGGCACTCGGCGACGGCTGTGCGTTCGCTTGCGTCCAGAGCACTTCGTGGTTGACGACGTGGGTCAGCTTCGAGGTGTCGAGCGCCGTCAGTTGTTTCAGCGCCGGTTCGAGCTCGTCTAGGGTCACGAGCCCGGGCAACACCTCAATCGTTTCTCCGGCCGCGTTCGAAATCGCAATCGTCGCGCGCAGCTTCCATCCGGAGTCTTGCAGTGATACCTGCACGGTCAGTCCGTTTGCCGTTGCGCTTTCGACTGTATAGCCTTTCACTGCAAACTGATCACAACCCGCCGCGCCTGCCTGCCAGCGCACTACATTATTTACCGGCGAAGCGGTTGCGGGCTGTGCGTCCGCCACCGCAACGAGGTCGGCGCCGAGATGCATATGCAGGTACATCCGTGCCACGTACCCTTCCGACCCATCGGAAAGCCGGACCTTGCTGGTATAACCTTCGTTATCTGAAACGATGGATACGGGCTCATCGCAAGCGAGCGTTGCCGCAACCCGCATCGGCAAAGACTGTTCGGCGTCTACAGTCATCGGGACGCTGCTGATCCCCGGGCAGTTAATGGTGGCGTGCGGCAGGCGCGAAACGGGCACTGCTCCAGTATTCGTGGTTTCTTCCGCGGGGAACGCGGTTACCGCGGCGCAGAGCAGCGCGGCACCTGCCAGTAGACTTCTTCCTAACCGTACTTGAAACATGGGCCTTTTCCTCCCTCAGGAAATTCGAACAGAACTCAGTTCTGCATTCGATGTGAATGAAGTTTTAGGCTTACCGAGGTTTGCGTCTATAGCTCTCGCGTACCAGAGTACAGGTGATCCTTTCGCAACTGACCTTGTGCGGCGCGGCGGGAGAAAGTACAGGCGAACAGGTTGCTGTGCTGCTCAAGTCCGCGACCGGTAGTGGCTGACAAAACGAAAGGTCGCCGCAGCAACCGGCCTCTGCGCCACAAATCCTGGCCATCCACAGAATTCATGGTGGTGTAACTTGACGCTCGCACCGGGGTGCGTTAGCTTGATTGTAGTTTCTCCGTGTTGCAGTGCTTACTTGCACGTATCTTTCAGGAGGAATTCCATCGGCCACCCGGTTCGAACACCTGAACAGCCTTCCAAGTGGATGAGACGCACGATACACATTACCGGAAAAATTGAACCCTTCTTTGGCACTCTGGACGAGAATATCCGCTCGCTCGAGGACGCTCTTCATGTGCGGACGCACCTGCACGACACCCGGCTCACGGTTGAAGGAGAGCAGGAGGGTGTCGACCAGGCAGTCCGCATCGTTGAAGAGTACAACCACCTCACGCGTCACGGCCGGATGCTGGCCAGCGCGGAAGTGAAGTCGTTGATGCGCGTTGCCACCGATGAACCGCACGAGTCACCACGCGGCATGTTCGAACATGGCAAGACTCGCTCGTTTGGCAAAAAGCCGGTCACTCCGAAAAATGCCAGCCAGAAACACTACATGGATGAAATTGAAGCCCATGACATGACCTTCGGTATCGGTCCGGGCGGCACGGGCAAGACGTACCTGGCGGTGGCGATGGCCGTCAGTGCATTGCTCACAAAACAGATGAACCGCATCATTCTGGCTCGTCCCGCGGTCGAAGCTGGGGAACGTCTCGGATTCCTCCCCGGAACGTTGCAACAAAAAATTGACCCCTATATGCGTCCTTTGTATGACGCGCTTTATGACATGCTGGACGCTGACAAACTCGAGCGCTTTCTCGAGAAAGGGATCATCGAAGTCGCACCACTGGCCTTTATGCGGGGCCGTACCCTCAATGATTCGTTCGTCATTCTCGATGAAGCACAAAACACGACAAGTGAACAGATGAAGATGTTTCTCACCCGGCTGGGCTTCAATTCGAAAGCCGTGATTACCGGAGACGTGACGCAAATCGATTTGCCCGCGGGCAAGAAGTCAGGCCTGATCGAAGCGATGGAAATATGCGGGCGTATCCCGGGCATCAGCGTGACGCAGTTCGGGGAAAAGGATGTGGTACGCCACAATCTCGTGCAGCAGATCATTCGGGCCTATGAAGAGCATGACATGGCCAACCCGCAGCGCGGCGGGAACGGGAAATTGTCGAATGCAAATCCTCCCAAGCCTCAGGTCAAAGGGGAGAGTCCGAATACATCGCAGGAATGAAGCAGAAAATAAGAAAAGCGAAGGCTACGATCGCGAAACGCGAACCGGCGATTGAGAATCGGCAGTCCGCGATTCGTGTTGAACTGCGCGGATTGCTTGAATTCGTCCGTGTCCTGCAGGAAGAGTTGGGGCTGGCCGAAGGCAGCGTCGCCATTCGCTTGCTAAACGACAAGGAAATGGCCCGTCTCAATGAGATGTATCGCAACAAAGAAGGTACGACCGATGTGCTATCGTTTCCAGCCGCAACCCGTCGGACGCCACAAAATCTGAAAGTTCGGGTCAAACGGGTTCACGGCACCCCGCTCGGCGATATCGCGATCTCGCCGGTCGTGGCCAAACGAAATGCCAAGACCTACAAGCGGGGTCTGCCCGAAGAATTACAAATACTGATTCTCCACGGAGTGCTGCATCTTTTGGGATACGATCATGAGACCGATCACGGCGAAATGAACCGCACGGAGATGCGCTTGAGGCGTCGACTGGGTATCGCGTAATGCTGCAATGGAGTTACATCGTCAGCGTATTGGTTCTGGCACTGGGCCTTCCCATTTTTTCCTATCTCACCCTGATTTATCGGGAACTCGGGCGCATCACGACAGGGCGCATTCACGAACATCTCGACATTTTTGAAGGTGAAATCGAACCCAAGTTGAGGATTAGCCGTCGCAGTGGCGGCCGGACCTTCCGTATCCTCGGCCATTTCTGGCTGGCATTCGTGGTTCTTGAAACGACCCGCGGCGTCGTCTATCTGGTGCCCAACCGCCTCGAAGCGGGGCTGCAGTTTTTGATCTTCCTGACGCTGGAAGTCGTGATTGCCATGCACTTCATTCCGGATATGTTGCTTTACCGGACTACCGGGCGCTGGCTGCTCCCCCTGCTTCCCCTAATTCGCGCTGCGATGTGGCTGGTGTGGCCCATCCGCGTATTTCTTGAAGGTGCGGAATCCCTTGCTCGCATCTCCGAACAAGAGGTGGAGCGCACGGAGGAGCAACGTACGGAAGAGGGGATCGGCGCGCTGGTGGAAGTTGCAGAAGAAGAGGGCATCATTGAGCCCGATCAGGCCGACCTGATCGAGCAGGTTGTCGAGTTCAGCGATAAGCGTGTGCGTGAAGTCATGACACCGCGCCCGGATGTCGTCGCCATGCCGGCCGATGCTTCTCTAGAAGAGATGCACGCAAAGTACGTCGATACCAAATTTGCGAAGATGCCGGTCTATGAAAAATCGCTGGATGACGTCGTCGGGGTTGTGCATGTTCAGGATCTCCTGCAGGTCGCGGATACCGATCTTCCGAATCGCAAGGTCCGTGAACTGATGAAGCCTGCCTTGTTTGTGCCGGAAACGAAACTTGGTTCGGACTTACTCAAAGAAATGCGCCAGAAGGGCCAGTCCATGGTGATTGTGATCGATGAGCACGGCACGGTGGCCGGCATCGCCACGGTCGAAGACCTCGTTGAAGAAATCGTAGGGGAGAGCAATTCCAAGGATCTCCATATGGCACCGGATGCTGTCCGCGAACCGGACGGCAGCCTGGTTCTTCGCGGCAGCATGTCGATTCGCGAAGCCGAAGAGCTTCTCGGGATCAAGTTCGGCGAAAATGCCGACGAGACCGTCACTACGATTGCCGGGCTACTCAGCACAGTTTCCGGTAAAGTGCCTGTTCCGGGCGATAAAGTCGATCTCGGCGGCTTCAGCTTCGAAGTTCTCGAAGCCAACCAGCGCAAGGTATTGCGCCTTCGCGCCAAGCAACTGACGCGATAGGTTATTCAATCATTATCCTTGGCGACGAAGTTTCTCGGCGGAAAAGAGCTATAACAGAGCAGCGGTTGAGCACGAGGGAAGACCAAGGACGAGTCGCAGGCAGCGGGTTGTTAAACCGCGGAGGATCAGCAAGTATTCTAGAACTGCCGATCGCGAAACGAGGATCGCCGTGGAAGCGCAAGAAGAGAATAAAGAAAAGAAAACGGGCAGGGCAGGATTTGTAACCATTATCGGTCGACCGAATGCCGGTAAATCGACACTGTTGAATCATTTCGTGGGGCAGAAAGTGGCGATTGTTACGTCTAAGCCGCAAACAACGCGGAATCGCATTCAGGGTATCGTCACCCGGCCGGAGGGTCAGATTGTTTTTATTGACACGCCTGGACTGCATGATGCGAAATCGGCGCTAAATCGTCAGATGATGCGCGAAGTCTCGGCAGCACTCGAGGGAATCGATGTGCTGCTGATGGTGATCGATGCGACCGAGACCATGCCGCACGCCGATCAAATGCTTCTTGATCGTGCAAAGCGTTACGAGAGCAAGACCATCCTTGCCTTGAACAAAATCGACAAGATTCCGAAGCCGAAGCTCTTGCCACTGCTTGAGGCGTTTGCCAAGGCGTTCCCGTTCGCCGCTCTCGTTCCTATTTCCGCGCTGACCGGAAGTGGTTGCGACGAATTGCTTGCCGAACTGTTCAAGCAGCTTCCCCTGAACGAACACTTTTTCCCCGACGATCAGATCACCGATCAACCGGAACGCTTCCTGGCCGCGGAGATTGTCCGTGAGAAGGCCATCCGGCTGACCTATCACGAAGTTCCTCACGCGCTCGCCGTTTTTGTTGACAAGTTTGAGGAAACGCCCAAGATCCTTCGCATTGAAATGACCCTTCACGTTGAACGCGATTCGCAGAAGAAAATACTGATCGGCCGCAAGGGCGAGATGCTAAAGAAAATTGGCACCGAGGCACGCAAGGAACTTGAGGCGATTCTCGACGCCAAGATCTACCTTGGCCTCTTTGTGAAAGTAGTCGAAGGGTGGCGTGACAATCCGACGAAGGTCCGCGAAATTGACTGGCATGTTCAACTCGAAGACATCAAGAAGGACCAGGCGCAAAAAGCCAGTCGCGAACGCGGAATGAATGACGATGTCGCTGAAGAAGAATAGGGCGGCCGTTCACGGTTGCCGCAGCGTCTCTCTTGTCAGTTTCACGCGGCTTCGCCGTGGCGCGAAGCTCACCTACTCGGGAGCGGCAATCCCCAGGGATTTCATCTTCCGGTACAGATGAGATCGCTCGAGACCAAGTGCGGTGGCGGTCTGCGTCATATTCCAGCGATGCTCCTGGAGCTTCCGCAGGATGAATTCACGCTCGTAGGCACTGCGAGCCTCATGCAGCGTCGAATAGGGTTGTTGCGGACTCTCAGCCACTCCACGGAATAACTCGGGCGGCAGGTGGTGCGGCTCAATGCGGAAGTGCGGACAAACAATCACCAGTCTTTCCACAAGATTTCGCAATTCACGCACGTTTCCGGGCCATGGGTAACGAAGCAGGATCTCCATCGCGGCGTCGCTGAGCTCGCGGGTCTTCTTGCCATACTCCGAGCTGAATTCGTTCAGGAAATACCGCGCCAGGATCGGGATGTCTCCCTTGCGATCCCGTAACGGGGTCACAAAAAAGGGAATGACATTCAGCCGGTAAAATAGATCCTGTCGAAACGTGCCTCGGGAAATCTCCTGCTCGAGATTCTTGTTCGTCGCTGCCAGAACGCGCACATCCACGCTTAATGTCTGGTTTGAGCCAACGCGTTCAAAACGCTGCTCTTCCAGGACGCGCAACACTTTTGACTGCGTCCGCAAGCTCATGTCCCCCACTTCATCGAGAAACAGGGTGCCGCCATCGGCCTTTTGAAACTTCCCGATCTTGTCTTCGCTTGCCCCGGTAAAACTTCCTTTAATATGTCCAAACAGTTCGGATTCGATGAGCTCTTCGGGAATGGCGGCGCAGTTCACTTCGACAAACGGTCCCTTGCTCCGCAAGCTGGCCGCATGCAGGGAACGCGCAACCAGTTCTTTGCCGGTTCCGCTCTCTCCGTAGATCAGGACGCGTCCATTGGTGGGGGCAGTGACGGCGATCTGCTGCCGTAACGCCTTGATCGGCACACTTTCTCCAATGACCTGGTAGCGATGGCCCAGCTCGCTTCGCAAAAGCTGATTTTCATCCTGTAATCGCCTTTGCTGCACTGCGTTGCGTACGAGCACAATGATCTTTTCAAGGGAAAGAGGTTTCTCGATGAAATCGAATGCGCCTAACTTGGTGGCTCGAACGGCCGTCTCGATGTTTCCGTGACCGGAAATCATAATCACGGCGGGAGCACGCGGGGTACCCTGAATGCGGCCAAGCGCTTCCATGCCGTCCATCCCCGTCAGCCACACGTCGAGGAGCACAACCTCAAACTCGCAGCTGCCAATTTGCTCGAGAGCCTCTTCGGCTGATCCGACTGCGGCAACTTCATACTCTTCATCACGCAAGATCGATGCCAGCGATTCGCGAATCCCCGCTTCATCGTCAACGACCAATATCCTGGGTCTTGAACTCACTTGCCATTCTCCGCCGGCGAACGTTCTGCGCCCACGGCAAAGGGCGCTTCCGCTACCGGCAATTCAATAATGAATCGCGACCCCTGGGGCTGGTTGTCCTCGACGCGCAACGCACCCCCGTGCTCCGAGATGATTCGGGCGGCAATGGCCAGTCCCAAACCGGTTCCTCGCTCTTTTGTAGAAAAATGTGGCAAGAAAAGTTTGTCCTTGTCTTGCGGCGAGATCCCGTGTCCGGTATCCGCAACGGCTATCTCAATCGTATCGGATTCGACGCGCAACTGGGTGGTTACAGTGATCTGCCGCAAGGACGCGTTCTCCAGCGCTTCGGCGGCGTTGTCGATCAGATTTACAATGACACTTCGCAGCAGAGGCGCATCCGCCCGCACCGGGGAAAGCCCATGTTGCAGTGAAGTCTTGAGCGTCACGCCGTCCAACCGGTCAGAGAATACTTCCACCGCTTCCTGAACCGTTGTGTTTGCGTCCACCGCCAACAGCTTCGCAGTCGGAAATCGCACAAATTGAGAGAATTCGTTTACCAGACCCGCCAGCGTCGCCACCTCCCTCTGAATCAGGGTTGCCGATTCACGCGCGATTTCCATCAGCTCAGCGTCCTGCACCGGTTTCTTCTCGGCATCGCGCCGGTCAAGTTGCCTGCTCAGCCTTTGTGCCGACAGTTGAATCGGAGTTAGCGGGTTCTTGATCTCGTGGGCGATTCGTCGCGCAACTTCCTGCCATGCTGCCGACTTTTGCGCGTGGAGCATTTCGGTCAAATCATCGAAGACCAGCACAAATCCCGTGTTTGCGCGGCGTGGCCCAAGCGAACTTATCGTGGCCGATAAATGGCGCACGCGTCCGCCCACAACAACCTCCATCTCCGCCGATACCTGTCCCATGCGGAGTGAACGCCGCATCAGTTCTTGCACGGTATGGTGCGCCTCCGTTCCGAGCAACGCATCGAGCGAATGGACTTCGCGCTCCACGGTTGCGAACATCCGCAGCAAGGCCGTATTGGAGCGCAAGATAGCCCCGCTCGCATCGAGCGAAATCACCCCCGCCGGAATGTTTTCGAGAACGGTTTCCATCAATTGCCGCCGACGTTCGAGCTCCTGCACCGCTTGCTGCAGGTTCCGCGTGAATTCATCGATTTGCGCGCGACTGTCGCTCAATTGCGTGGTCATGGTATTAAAGGACCGGACCAACAGCCCCAGTTCATCCTGAACCTGATCGGGGACTTGATAGGCAAAGTTTCCTGCGGACACTTCTCTGGTGCCCTCCGCCAGCGCTTGAATCGGAATGGTGACCTGCTTCGATAGGAACAGCGCCACCCAGGTCGCCGCGGACAGGACGAGCAACGTGAAAAAAAACAAAATCAGCAGCATCTGTCTTTTGAGCGCACGAAGATTCTGTTTTACTCGCTCATATTCCTGTGTTTGCGCCTGGATGACCGCCCAGCGTTTCACGAAGTCCGGGCTCGTCTTGTAGGCCGCGACCAGTACGCCCGGTTTCTGGCCCTCCAGGATCGCAGGCACACGCGCGGCAAAATAGCTTTTCCCCTGGGCCTGCCAGACTTCGACCCCGCTTGGCAGGAGTCGCTGCATCTCGCCTTGTACGCCGGCTACGGTGCAGGTCGTCAGCGTTCGGTCCTCGGCCTGGTCGTCGCAGAGGACTCCGCCAGCGATGAAATGCCCGCTCGCGTCATAAACCCACGCGGCATCGAGGCCCCCGGACAGCGCGTGAGCCAGGAACGATTCGGGCGTTTCTGAAACATGCATGGCCGCTTGGTATCCCTGCGTATGCAGTCGAGGCAAGGTTCCGCGGCCCAGATCAGTCAATAACTTCTGTGTTTCTTCGGAAGCAATTTCGAGCGGGCGAGGGAACCAACGCCCCAAAGTACGGTTGAGCAGCGAATAACTCACAAAGAACATGAAGATTACGGGGAGAAGTGAAATTGCCATTGCTCCCAGAACCATCTTCGTTTTAAATCGTGCGCCGGGCTGTTGTTTACTCTGCTCTGTCCACAAGCGGATGATACTGCGCGTCAGAATCAGTCCAAATACGAGCAGGGCAGCGGTGATCAGGCTGGACAGGGCGTACAGGGCAATGATTTCGCGCCAGGATTCAGGTTCGAAAGGCACATCGAGCGAACCCATCGTAAACACCGCGGCTAGCAGCAGCGTCAAGAGGACCCCGCCTACAATGAGGCGAAACCGCAGTTTGCCGTCTACGTGGGTCATTGTGCACCTTCAATCGGCCGCGGCAAAAAGCGTTCAAGCGGACACACCGAGCAGTGTGGCGCGTTTGGCCGGCAGAAGTTCTTGCCCACGTGCACGATCAGGGCATGAAATTCATTGAACACGGACTTGTCGAGAGGTAAACTTTTTTCCACCAGCGCTCGAATCTCCTCGTAGGTCTCTTTTCCATGCAGCAACTCGTGACGTTCGAGAATTCTTCGTGTGTACGCATCCACTACAAAAACGGGATGATTCCCGGCGTAGAGCAGGATGGAGTCCGCAGTCTCCGGGCCAATCCCGTGAACCTCCAAGAGTTGCGCACGCAGTTTGTCCGTCGGAGCGGCCACCATTTTACTCAACGAGCCCCCGTACTCCTTTGTGAGAAACGACACAAACTCCTTCAGCTTCCGTGCCTTCTGACGAAAATAGCCCGAAGAACGGATGAGCGGCGCAAGTTCATCCAAAGGCGTACTGGCGATCGCCGCCACCTGAAGCTTTCGATTCCGGCGCAGGCTGAGTATAGCGCCCTCCACGTTCCTCCAACTGGTATTTTGCGTCAGGATCGCGCCCACAATGATTTCAAACCGCGTCCGTCCGGGCCACCATTTCTGCGGTCCGTAGGCTTTGAGGAGGACATTGAAATATTCTCGGAGGACGGGGAATGTCGTCACAGGGACCGGGTCGACTGTCACAACGGAAGTCTGGACGCCCGGATGCTCGCGTCGCGGGGAAGCGATCGAAACAGTACGCATATGGCTCTCTTTTCGACGATAGACAGCCTGGCCCGGCAAGTCAAGAATCACGCACTGTACGCTATAACAAAGGCCTGTACGCGTGTACAGGTATTAGCCAATTCACAACGGTGGTTCAAAATGGGACGCCACCCGAACGCCGCGTTTGCTATGTTGACGGTGGGTAGTCAGCTTCAAGGGAGTCCAGCGGATGTCTGTCCGTCTAGGTGAAATTTTAATCAAGGAAAGCCTGATCACACAGGATCAGTTGGATAAGGCACTGGATTTTCAGCGCACCAACGGTGGCAAGTTAGGCAGTTGCCTGACGAAAATGGGCTATATCACCGACGATGACATCACCGGGGTCCTCAGCCGTCAATACGGCGTCCCTTCAATCAACCTCAAGTATTATGAAATTGATCCCAACGTCATCAAGCTGATTCCGCAAGACACCGCACTCCGCTATCAGGTGATACCGCTCTCCCGCGTTGGTTCGGTCCTGACCATTGCGATGACTGATCCCACGAACGTTTTTGCCATGGACGACATCAAGTTCATGACCGGTTTCAACGTCGAGCCAGTCGTCGCCTCGGAATCTGCAATTGGCGAAGCGATCACGCGTTTCTACGGCGGCGGCCACTCAAATCACGAAGAACTCAGCAACCTGATGAAGGACCTGGTTGACGATGACCAGGAACTTGAACTTGCGGCAGATGAAGAGCAGATGGATGCGAGTGCGCTAGAAAAGGCCGCCGAAGAAGCTCCGATCATCAAGCTCGTCAACCTGATTCTCACGGATTCCGTGAAACGGGGCGCCAGCGATATTCACGTCGAGCCGTACGAAAACGAAATGCGCGTCCGTTTCCGCATCGACGGTGTTCTGCAGACGGTCATGAGTCCTCCGCTCAAGCTACGGGACGCGATGACCAGCCGTATGAAGATCATGGCCAAGCTGGACATCGCTGAAAAGCGTCTTCCGCAAGACGGCCGCATCATGATCAAGTACAAGGCGGACGGGAAGAAAAAAGAACTCGATTTCCGTGTCTCCTCGGTCCCGACCCTTTACGGAGAAAAAATTGTCCTTCGCTTGCTCGACAAAGAGAATCTCCGTCTGGACATGACGAAGCTCGGCTTCGAGCAGGAATCACTTACCAAGTTCGAACGTAATATTTTGAAGCCCTACGGTATGGTGCTCGTCACCGGCCCGACGGGCTCGGGGAAAACCAACACGCTGTATTCCTCCGTTGCCCGTTTGAACCAAGTGGATACCAATATCATGACCGCGGAAGATCCCGTCGAATTCCAGTTGGCGGGCATCAACCAGGTTCAGATGAAGGAACAGATCGGTCTCAACTTCGCCGCGGCGCTTCGCGCCTTTTTGCGGCAGGACCCCAACATCATCCTAGTTGGAGAGATCCGCGACTTTGAAACAGCGGAAATTGCCGTCAAGGCTGCTCTGACGGGCCACTTGGTGCTGTCTACCCTCCACACCAATGACGCGCCCTCGACGATCAGCCGCTTGATGAACATGGGAATCGAGCCATTTCTTGTTGCCACTTCGGTGAACCTGATCTGTGCGCAGCGACTGGTACGCCGCATTTGTTCGAACTGCAAGGAAGAGTTGGAAGTCCCGCAACAGGCCTTGATCGATGCCGGTTACACACCGGAAGAAGTGAAAACCACGAAGATCTATCACGGCAAAGGCTGTTCGACCTGCAATAAAGGTGGATACAAGGGCCGCACCGGACTGTATGAAGTGATGGAAATCAACGATGAGTTGCGTGAATTGATTCTCGTCGGTGCGTCAGCACTGGAGCTGAAGAAAAAAGCAGTGGAACAGGGAATGATCACCTTGCGCCGCAGCGGCCTGATTAAAGCCGCGGTTGGTTTGACGACCATGGAAGAAGTACTTCGGGAGACGGTTCTGTAAGTCGGAGAGGATACGACGATGCCTGGGATTACATTAAGCGAGTTGCTCAAGAAGATGATCGAGATGGGAGGCAGCG
This sequence comes from uncultured Acidobacteriota bacterium, assembly GCA_963831545.1. Classification (GTDB taxonomy): domain Bacteria; phylum Acidobacteriota; class Terriglobia; order Acidiferrales; family UBA7541; genus Acidiferrum. The sequence goes on along the minus strand of CAWHQX010000012.1, from coordinate 164,964 downwards.
ACCTCCACATCACTACCAACAGCGCACCCCGTGTTCGGGTGCATGGACGCTTGCGTCCGCTCGACATGCCGCCTTTGTCTGCCGCCGATACCAAGTCGCTGGCTTACAGCGTGCTTACCGATGCGCAGAAACACCGGTTTGAGGAAAACCTCGAGCTCGACTTTTCCTTCGGGTTGAAGAATCTTGCCCGCTTCCGCGGCAATGTGTTCAACCAGCGAGGTGCTGTCGGCGCGGTTTTCCGTACGATTCCCTGGGAAATCAAAAGCTTCGATGCCTTGGGCCTTCCAATCGTCGTCAAGAACATGTGCGACAAGCCGCGTGGCCTGGTGCTGGTCACCGGCCCGACGGGATCTGGCAAATCAACGACTCTTGCGGCGATGCTCGACAAGATCAATGCAGAACGCGAAGAGCACATGATCACGGTCGAAGACCCCATCGAGTTTCTGCATAACCACAAGAAATGCCTGGTCAATCAGCGCGAAGTTCACGCCGACACGCATTCCTTTGCCAACTCTCTTCGCGCAGCTCTGCGCGAGGATCCTGACGTCGTCCTGATTGGCGAGATGCGTGACCTTGAGACGATCGAATCCGCTCTTCGGATTGCGGAAACCGGTCACTTGACCTTCGCCACGCTGCATACAAATTCAGCCGCATCCACCATCAACCGTATTATCGACGTTTTTCCTTCTCACCAGCAGCCGCAGATCCGTGCGCAGCTGTCGATGGTGCTTGAGGGCATCCTGTGCCAAGCCTTGCTTCCGAGAACTGACGGCCGAGGCCGGGTGATGATTATGGAAGTGCTGGTTCCCACGCCGGCCATCCGTAACCTCGTCCGTGAAGATAAAATCCACCAGATTTATTCGGCCATGCAAACCGGCACGGGACAAACCGGAATGCAAACCTTCAATCAGGGCCTGGTCAATGCGTACTTCCAGAAGTTGATCACCCTCGATATGGCCATTTCCCGTTCGTCTAATCCAGATGAATTGCAGGACATGATCAATCGCGGGGTCGCCACGACGAATTCGGGCGGCAAAACCCCAACGGGGCGATCGCCGGTGGGTTCAAAGCACTAGAGACCCACGGATTCGGGTTTTGAAGTCAATGTCGAGTTTGGTTTCGACCGCTGAGGAGGAAATATGCCGGTCTTTACATATAAGGGTACCAATCGTTCGGGTGGAGCTGTGACGGGCGAGATGGCAGCGAGCAATAAGAACGAGCTGCAAAGCTTGCTGCGCCGTCAGCAGATTACCGCCACCAAAATGTCGGAGAAGGGCAAGGAATTCAACTTGCCCACCTTCGGTGGTGGCGTCAAAGCCAAGGAGCTGGCCATCTTCACGCGGCAGTTCTCCGTGATGATCGATGCCGGGCTTCCGCTTGTGCAGTGTCTTGAGATTCTCGCGACACAAAACGAGAACAAGACATTCCAGAAAGTTCTGACGGGTACGCGCTCGGCTGTCGAAGGCGGCAGCACGCTATCTGCTGCCATGAAGACCTACCCGAAGGTGTTCGACCCGCTTTACAGCAACATGGTGGAGGCCGGTGAGACGGGAGGTATTCTCGACACCATTCTCCAGCGACTTTCCACGTACATCGAAAAGAACGTCAAATTGCAGGCCGCCGTGAAGTCTGCCCTGATCTACCCGATCGGCGTTTTGAGCATCGCGGCTGGCGTCATCATCCTGCTGTTGTGGAAGGTTGTCCCGATTTTCGCCTCCCTCTTCGCAGGCTTGGGTGTCGATCTTCCTTTGCCCACGAAAATCGTCATCGGCGCCAGCCATTTCGTCGGCAGCATCTTCGGACTGCTCATTCTCGTGGCCGTTGTCGCCGGCGTGTTTGGTTTGAAAATATGGTATGGCACCGCGCAGGGGCGCTACATCATCGACGCCACGATCTTGAAGCTGCCCGTCCTTGGAATCCTCATGAGGAAAATCGCGGTCGCCCGCTTCACCCGGACCCTCGGAACACTGATCTCCTCCGGTGTCCCCATCCTTGAAGGGCTCGACATCACCGCAAAGACATCCGGCAACGCCGTCGTTGAAAAAGCGCTCTTCGCAGTTCGCAAGTCCCTTGAAGAGGGCAAGTCCCTTACTGAACCTTTGAAGGATTCGGCGGTATTCCCCGGCATGGTTACCCAGATGATCGCAGTCGGCGAGCAGACTGGCGCTATGGATGCCATGCTGCAGAAAATCGCAGACTTTTATGAAGACGAAGTTGACGCCGCGGTGAAGGACCTTTTGACCGCCCTCGAACCGATCATGATCGTTTTTCTCGGCATCGTCGTCGGCGGCGTGGTCATCTCGATGTATTTGCCGCTATTTACGTTGATCGGCAAACTGTCTGGTAAGTAGCCGGAATTGACTGCCGAAAGGGAGGACTGGTGATTTTCGCCGGTCCTCCGTTTTCTGTTTATGATTGAAGAGGGAAGTCGGGCAAGATCCTCTTCACTAGACCCATGGAACAAACATTCAATCGGCGTGAGTGGCTGGAATGGCTGACGAAAGTCCGCCTACTGATGATTGCGCTGATTTTAGGCGTCGGAGTCGTCTGGCCGCAATACGTTCCCTCAAACGGCGCTCCTCGGCTCTTCCTGCCCATCGTCATTCTCTGGATCACATTCAGTATTCTTCATCTGATCCTGGTTCGTCTTTTGCCGTCCGTAAACTGGATGGGCGGTGTTCAGGTGGTATGTGACATCGCCTTAATCACCGGACTGGTCTATGCCACGGGCTTGCAGGACAGTTATTTTACGTCCCTCTACCTGCTCATCATTATCGTTGCCAGCATCCTGTTTTCGCGGCGAGCCGCATTTCTTACGGCCCTGTTTTGTCTCTTTTCGCTCGGGCTGATCACCTTGCTGGCCTACAACGGACGAATTCCTCGTACGTCCATTTCGGTTGCGACCACCGAGAACTTGCGCATGTGGTTTCTGAGCAACTCCTTTGGCTTTCTGGCGGTCGCCTATCTTGCGAGTCTTTTGGCCCAATCGTTGCGGCATAAGAGTACGGAGCTTGAGGAGAAAAGGGAAGAATTGATGGAGTTGCAGGATTTCACTGCCGACATCATTCACTCGATGCGTGGTGGCTTGGTCACGACCGATCTAGATGGCCGTATCGTTCTTCTCAACCGTACAGGGGAAGAAATCCTGGGTCGCTCCTTTGCAGAACTCCGCGGGCGCGACATTCGCTCGGTCAATCCACAGTTCTGGCTGACGGACATGTCCGCCCTACCCACGCGACTGTCCATGCGCCGCGAAGTTGAAGTGAAAACTCCCCACGGCCAGATCCGCTTCATCGGAATCTCGGTATCTCCGCTCCGTTCAAAAGACACGTCCCGCAGCGGCTACGTTTTCAACTTTCAGGACCTGACCGAGCTCCGCCGGCTGGAACAGGAAGTTGCGACCAAGGAACGCATGGCCGCCGTCGGCAGACTCTCGGCCGCGATTGCTCACGAAATCCGTCAGCCGTTAACGGCCATGGCAGGTGCTGTAAAGGAGCTCACCCGGCTGATGCCGCTAGAGGAAGACGAAAAGCACCTCGTAAATATCGTCGGCAGGGAATCAGAGCGACTGAACCAGATCATTACCGATTTCTTGAACTACTCCCGCGAGAAATCCTACGTCTTCCAGGACGCAGATATTCGCTCACTGCTCGATGAAACGCTTCTGTTGATCGGTATGAAGCCGGACGTCGAGACCCGCTACCACATCGTCCGTGACTTTAACGGCCAACCGGCAATGGCTCACGTTGATCCCAACAAGATTCGGCAGGTGTTCTGGAACCTGAGTGACAACGCACTTCGTGCGATGCCAGGCGGGGGAACGTTAACTGTCGGCATCGATCTGCAATCAGATTGGCTTCGCGTTTCGTTTCGCGATACCGGCATCGGGCTGGACCCATCGCAACGTTCCAAAATTTTCGAGCCTCTTCAATCCAATTTCGAAGGTGGCACCGGTCTCGGACTGGCCATCGTTTACCAGATCGTTCAGGCACATAACGGCCGCATTACCGTTTTCAGCGAAAAAGACAAAGGGGCTGAATTTGTCGTCGAACTTCCGCGGGTGACGTGAGGGGGGCTATGCAGGCCACAAAAACAGCAGCGAAAGAAATCGGACGCGAGATGGTGCACATTCTCGTCGTAGATGACGAAAAATCCATGTGCGAGCTGCTCGAAATTACCTTCCGCAAGGAAGGGCATCGCGTGGAGACCGCCAACAACGTGGATGCAGCGAAGCGCAAGCTTGAAAGCTCGCTCTTTGACATTGTCATATCGGATATCCGGATGCCTGGCGGCAGCGGCCTCGATCTTCTGCGATTCACCAAGGAAATCGCCCCGGATTCGTTCTTCCTGCTCATGACCGCTCAAGCCGATCTTGATACCGCCGTGGACGCGCTGAATTCTGGCGCGAACCGGTTCGTGATCAAAGGCCCGAACTACGTCGATGAGCTGCGGCGGGCCGTCGCCGATGTTTCAGAGAGTTTGAAGTGGCAGAAGGAAGCGGGCTACCTGCGCCGGGAGATTCGGCGCCTTACCGGACTCGACAACATTATCGGCCAGAGCCCCAAGATGCGTGCCATCTTCGACATGATCCAGACAGTCGCGCCTCAGACCAGCCGCATCCTGATCACCGGCGAGAGTGGGACTGGTAAGGAATTGGTCGCCCGTGCCATTCACGAGAACAGTTCGCGCTCGACCGCTCCGTTTATCACCATAAACTGCGGCGCTTTTCCTGAAACCCTGCTGGAATCCGAACTCTTCGGGTATATGAAGGGCGCGTTTACCGGGGCAAATGAAAACCGTCGTGGACTCTTCCAGGCTGCACACGGCGGCACGCTTTTCATGGACGAGATCGGCAACATGAACCTGGCGATGCAGGTCAAGCTCTACCGCGTCCTGCAGGAAGGCAAGGTTCGTCCGCTCGGTAGCAACGAGGAAATGGACGTGGACGTTCGCGTGATTACGGCGACCAACAAGGACCTAGAGAAGGCGATCAGCGCGAACGAATTCCGCGAAGATCTTTTTTACCGCCTCAGCGTTATCCCGATTCACGTTCCGCCGCTTCGCGAACGCAGGGACGATATCCCCCTGCTGGCGCGCCATTTTCTGGAGCGTTTCCGCAAGCAGATGGAAAAGCCGATCGAGTCCATATCTCCGCAAGCGATGATTCGACTGGAATCGTACGATTGGCCGGGCAACGTTCGCGAACTCGAGAATACCATCGAACGTGCGGTTGCTCTGGAAAGCGGTCCTGAAATTTCCATCACGGTTTTGCCCGAACGGATCACAGCCACGGGTGGTGGGGAACGTTCGACACCCGCATTGGGGGAATCCGTTGATTTTCCTGCCGGAGGACTTGACTTTGAAGCAGTGTTGGCGGAAACGGAAAAACGTTTTCTGCAGTCTGCGCTGGAAAAGGCGGACGGAGTTCGCACCCATGCAGCGGAATTGCTCAAGATCAGCTACCGTTCGTTCCGTCATCTGGCCAAGAAACATAATTTGTGACGCAGTCTCAGTGAAGCATGTTGTCAAGAAGCGGCCGTTTCGCCGTGGTGTTCAGGCTGGCAATGCGTTTTGAGCGACGATACTTTTTCGCGCAGGCTTTGCACAGCATTCTTTCAATTCCTCTGATTCTGTCGTACATCTGTTTTATTCTGAAAGTCTTTACGTGGGAGAGGGTGAAGCTTTTTGGAAATGACCGAACGATTGCGAATCGCTCTGCTGCTGTGTCTGACGGGTGTCGTGTACGCGAATACGCTGGGCAACAGTTTCACCATGGACGATTACCTGTACATCTTCTCAAATCCAGCCGTCACGCATGTTTCCATCAAAGGCCTGTTCGAAGCCACCAAGTCTGCGAACGTGTTACGTCCACTCACCTTTGCTTCTCTCGCCATGAACTGGATTCTCGGCGGTGACCACGCCTGGGGTTATCATCTCGGTAATCTACTTCTGCACGCCACAGTCTGTCTGCTGTTGTATTTCGTACTAATAAAGCTTCTAGAAGCCCTCCCGCAAGGACGCAACCTCGCCTGGGTCACGGCGTTACTCTTTGCCGTTCATCCAATTCATACCGAGGCCGTTGCTTCCATCGTCGGGCGGTCAGAGACACTGGCGGCGGCCTTTCTCTTGGCTGCATGGCTTCTGCATCTTGAAGACAAGACGATTCCCTCGTTGATCTCCTTTCTGCTGGCGGTCATGGCTAAGGAATCCGCGCTTGTATTTCTTCCCCTGGTTTTTGTTTCAGATGCTCTGCAGCTCAAACTGAAGCCTGTCACCCGATATATCTCGATTGCGGCAGTCGGGGCGATGTACATGGGACTGTTCTGGAGAATCAAGGGGGGCCATTTCGGCGAAAAGGGAATCAACTTCCTGGATAATCCATTGGCGCATTTGCCTGCTTCTTTGCGCATCCTCAATGCGATTCGCATCGCCTGGAAATATGTTGGGCTCCAGATTTTCCCCGCTACGCTCTCCGCCGATTACTCCTACGACGCGGTCACCCTGTATTCCAACTGGCGATACACCTATCTGCCGCTTGTCGTTGCACTTCTCGTTGTCGCTTTGTGGATCAGGGCCGTCCGGGCTCAAAAATACGGATGGGCGTTGGCCGGTTCGATCTATCTGATTGGCTTCTCCATTACCTCGAATGTTCTTGTTGCAACGGGAACGATCATGGGTGAACGGCTCGCCTATCTTCCCTCCGCGGGTTTTTGCCTGCTGTTTGGACTGCTGTGGATCACGGTCGAGCAGCGTCAACGAAGGCTGGCGTGGACCGCTCTTGCGATTATTCTTGCGGCTCTTTCCATCCGGACGGTCGTTCGCAATCGCGACTGGCACGACAACTACACTCTTTTTTCGGCTACCGTTAAGGCGGTTCCCGGCAGCGCCAAAGCGCACGCTGGCTTGGGTGGTGAGTTTCTTCGTCGAGATGAGCCCGCCGAGGCGATCCGTGAGTTTAAGATTTCCACCGACATTTATCCCGACTTCGCTGATGTTTGGGATTCTTACGGACTCGCCGAGTCGCGATTGGGACACGACAAGGAAGCCCTGCCGCTTTTTGAAAAGGCCCTGGCGATGACCGCCAAAGACGATACGAACTACGATTATGTTGCCGTAAACCTCGCTGGCCAGCTCGTGAAGCTTCGCAAGTACGATGAAGCTCTGAAACTGCTGAATGAAGAGATCGCAAACTCGCCAAATTATTCTCGAGCCTGGGCCAATCGAGGCGTCATTCTGTATCAACGGGGTGAGGTGGCTTCAGCTCGGTCTGATGCGCTCGCGGCCCTGCGTTTGGATCCCTCAAATGCTCTCGCTCAAAACCTGCTCGCGACACTGAGCAGCGCGAGCCCGGCGGCGTCGGGCGTTCCCGCGATCGAGCGATGAGAAGAGTTTTTCTTGCTCAGTTGTCGCTGCTTCGCAAGGAGAACCAGATCGCCCGGAAGGACAGTAGATGACCAGGCGTTCTGTCCGATCGTCTGACTCCGAGCTGACTGTACTCCTACCCTCCCGTACAGCACCTTCCCGTTGCCCTGAAGTACTCCTTTTGACGTCAAAATCGGGTTCAGCCGGGTCTTCCGGCAGCGCTGTTCTGACATTTATTGACGCACAGAGTGACAAAAAAGGTCATACTTGTGTGGTAGGTCGGAGACCTGCGAGGGGAGTGGTGCGGAGCCGGTGTGCCGAATACTCCATAAGCCTCTAGTTATGAGCTCGTTAGAGGCTTTCTGGTACTTCCGTACTCTGAGTCATGGCATTGGCATACCCCTTGCACATTCCTCAGGCGTGCTCTGGCACGGTTCACATACTCTCAAGGAGATTACATGAAGAAGCAAAAGGGTTTCTCTCTTATCGAATTGCTGATCGTCGTGGCGATCATTCTGATCATCGCGGCTATTGCTATCCCGAACCTCATGCGTTCGCGCATGGCGGCCAACGAGTCTTCGGCCGTCGGCTCGGTCCGTACAATCAACACTTCCATGGTAGCTTATGCAGCAGCTTTTCCTGACTCAGGTTATGCGGCAGCTCTGACTAACTTGGGCGGTGCAGTCGGCGGTTGTTTGCCGGGTACCGTTGCAACGATTGCTTCAGCGTGCTTGATCGATCCGACCCTGTCCGCTGGCGCCAAGTCTGGTTACCTGTTCGCAGCCGCAGGTGGTAACGCCGTTAACGGTGTGAACACGACCTACACCGTGACAGCGCTTCCCGGAACCGTTGGTCAGACTGGTAACCGTGGTTTCTACTCGGACCAGTCCGGTGTGATTCGCTACTCGTTGACAGGTACCGCGCCAACGACTGCAAGCTCACCGCTTCAGTAAGTTTGAAGTGTTCGGAAGTCTTAAGGGGAGCCTTCACGGCTCCCCTTTTTTTTGAAGTCGCCCAGACTTTGCTCCCGCGTTTGTGCGGCTTTGGCCCTCGGCTTGCTTTGTTTTACTACGAGTTCGTGAGATAGTTCGGCTCACAAGACGGACCTATTTGTGAAGTTCTCTTACGCAATGAGGAGTTTGCATGAAACGCCATTCGGATCCCAGGTCAGTGCCACCGAAGCTGCTGGCAAGAATTCAGAAGGGTTTTTCTTTGATTGAACTCTTGGTCGTCGTCGCCATCATTCTGATCATCGCGGCCATTGCGATTCCGAACTTTATGAGATCCAAGATGTCGGCGAATGAAGCAGGCGCCGCGGAATCGGTGCGCACCATAGTGACCGGCGAAACCACGTACGCGTCGGCTTGTCCCGACACTGGTTACTCACCAACCCTGCAGGAATTGAACACGGGTGCGGTTTGTCCGAGCGGAAAGAATATTATCGACAGCGTCCTCGGCGCTTCTGACCCGTCTTTCAAGGGCGGTTATCAGTTTACCTACACATTTACAAATCCGGGTGGGACCACAAACACTGGCTTTTTGATTGTCGCGATTCCAACGTCCCTGGGATTTACCGGCAACCGTGCTTTTTCAAGCGATCAGACTGGCGTGATCCGGTACACGTTGAATGGTTCGGCACCAGCACCAACCAGCTCTGCGTTGCAGTAGATCGGTTCGCCCGTTCGTTACACGCACACCCAAAAAGAGACCGAGCCGGATCGCAGTCTGGCATGGTAAAAGGCTATTTGCTGGCGCTTTGCAAGCGTTTGAGGGCGTCCTGCGCTTCGGCATTTGCCGGGTCCAGGGCAAGGATCGCCTGGTACTCCCTACGGGCCTCGTCCGTCCTGCCTGCCCGTTCCATGATTTGCCCCAACCTTAAATGCGTCGCACCATCAAACGGGAAGTCGTTCGCCATCTCGTGCAGGATGGGCTCCGCCAAATTCGCTCGGCCGGTTCGTAAGAGAAGGTCCGCCAGCTCGCTGCGAGCGATGAGCGAAGGTGCCAGAGCGATCGACCTCCGGTATTCCGCTTCAGCTCCCTGATCGTCTCCTCGTTCTGCCAACTCTTGAGCGAGGAAAAGAGCGGCACTTGCATTTACCGGCCCCACCCGGACCGCTGTTTGAAACTCCGCGAGAGCCTGATCCTTTTGTCCCGCCGCTTTCAGCAGCCGCCCGTAGTTGAAATGGGAATCCGTCCACAGGGGCTTGAGTCTGATCGCGGTTTGAAATGCTTTTGCCCCATCGTCTAAACGCCCTTCTTCAAGGTACACACAGCCAAGTGCGTTCAGAGCGTTTGCGCTATCCGGTTTCAATTCGAGTGCACGGAGTAATTCCCGCTCCGCCGCCGAGAAATCCTTAATTTCGAAATAGCCGACACCCATATTCATATGCATGACATAGGAATCCGGATCAGTCTCGATCGTTTTGCGGTACAGCGTCATGTCATCGTGCCAGACGCGATTGCGTGTCCACGTCCGGGTTGCCCCCAGCAACACCAGCGCGACAAGGAGGCCGCACAGGACGGCGCGCAGCGGTCCTCGCAAGGCGGTGGGCTCCTTTAGCCGGTCCCACGCTGTTTTTATCGCCAAACCGATCAGCCAGCAGAATCCCACGGAAGGTAGATATAGATAACGCTCGGTAAAAACGTTGGCGGCCATCCAGCGGGCGTTCAGAACCGGAAGCAACGCGATTCCGATCCAGACAACACAGAACGTCGTTACAGGGGAGCGTTTATACATCAGCAACGCGAAGATTGCGCTCGCTGCCACAATCCCCGCGCCAAGCAGCACGCGAGCCTCGACAAAGGACTGGCTTGCATGAAATACATGAAATGCCGACAGATGTGTCGGCCAGAAAAGGTACCTGCAGTACGCGCTGACCAGCGCAAATCCCGAATAAATGGCCTGTGGCCAGCTGATTTGTGCGTGTTGCAATACAGGCGCCAATTTACCGAATAGCACGATGCGCCAAAGCACGTAGGCCGCTCCTGCGACACACGCAGGCAAGTACCGTTTGACCTTCACGAGGAAGGGTGTTTCGTTGCGCCCATCGCGCACGAAATGCTCGTAAAAGATCAGCACGGGCACAAACATCAATGCCGGTTCCTTGGCGAGCAATGCCAGCAGCAGGCACGCCACAATGAGCGCCTGGGTTTTCCATCCAGGTCCGGGCCCGTTCATATACAGATCGAATCCGATGAGAAAAAAGAGAGTCGCTTCCAAATCAGGAACGGCTGCGATCCAGGCCACGGTTTCTGTATGGACCGGGTGCACTGCAAACAATACGGCGGCAAGAATCGCAGCCCAGTCATCCTTCAACAGGTTGCGACCCGCATAATAAACACAGATCACCACAAAGGCGTTTAACACGACGTTGAAAAGGTGGAACCCGATGGGTAAATTCCCAAATATCTTCCACAGCCCCAGATAAGTCAGAGTCATCAACGGACGGTAATAATTTGATTCTCCGGCTGCACCGACAAATGACCATACGGTTGTGCGGAAAATCTCCGGCAGATAGTGCCAGCTTTTTATGTAAGGGTTTTGCAGAATCTGCAGGTCGTCATCGTAGACGAATGCATTACCAAGGGTATTCAGATATGCGCCCATAGACAGCAAGAACAGCAGCACCACGCTCACTTTCTCTGTCTTCTCCCGCGCTGTTTCAAGCGAGGTTGTGGCTTCGATTGTCCGTGCTTCCATCAAGCTATGACTCCCGAACTGAGCAGCACAGACTTCGGCCTGCGCTTGGAACGAATTGTTTCCCCAGTGGGAAACAATTCGTCGGTGACGAGCATCTCGCACCGGTTTAACCCTGCACTTTTCCGTAAACAGGCAGTTCTCGTTGAACCGGGAGCGCGCATCTTCAGTCTAGGGAACAATGGAATCCTCCGCACAGCTTCCGGACTCGCTCGTGCTCTGCTGAACAATGCCGGGTGCTATACTTTGCGTATGCGACTTGTTGTCGTGTTGCTCTTACCGCTGATTTCAGTGAGTCTCGTTCCGTTTTTCCCGTCACCGACCCATCCTGCAAGCCTGTTGTTAGCCGGGGCTGAAGCCGCAATTTCCCCGGACTCCGCCGTTCTTCGTCAGTTTGAGGTCAAATACAAGCACGCCACTCGTCTCCAGTGCAACTTTCTCCAGCGCTATTCTGAAAATGGCCGATTGGCACGAACCGAGGCAGGAAAAGCCTACTTCCTGCGTCCCGGCAAAATGCGCTGGGACTATGAAGTTCCCGAGAAAAATACGTTTCTGGTGGACGGCAAATACGTCTGGTTTTATTCGCCTGTGGATCACACGGCAACTCGAACCTCCGCAAAAAACAGTGAAGACTGGCGCACACCTTTGGCGTTTCTAACGAGCGATATGAGCCTTTCCCGAATTTGCACGAGAATTGAGTCCGTGGGGGACCTACTGCCGTTAACTCTGGGTAATTTCCTGTTTCGCTGCCGACTGCGGGGGAACGATGCCCAGGAGGCCAGAGCGGTTCGCAACGTTTTGTTCGAAATAACCCCGAGTGGAGATCTGGCCCGCATCGTTGTTCCGCAGGAAGGTGGCATTGAACACGAATTCATCTTCAAAGACTGGCAATGGGATGTCCCGGTAAGGAAAGAGTGGTTCGTATTTGAGCCTCCGCCAGGTGTGGTCATCGTCGATGGCTTGCTACCTACGAGCCCTGGCGTCCGTCAGTACTAGAGTGTGAGGTCCTGCGCTGCCAATCCCACTGGTAATGCAGAGGTTACAGGAAAGTTAAGCCTTACTTGCCGGTGCTTCGATAGGTTGAGGTAAACTATCTCTATGGGCGAATTTGTCTGCCGCGTCGCTGACGCCAGCGGCCGCGTTTTTTCTCACGTTGAAGCCGCCGGCACACTTGATGAAGCTCGTCAGAAGCTTGCTGACCGCGGCCTCTTTGTTTATTCCGTGAAGTCTCGAAATAGTCTGGTCAGCGGATTTTTCGGCTTCCGCAAAGAGCGCAAAATTAGCGGAAACGACTTTCTGATCCTGAATCAACAATTCAACACCTTGATTAAGGCCGGACTTCCCATTCTCCGTTCCCTGGATTTGTTGGCGACTCGTGCCACAGCACCAAAGCTCCGCCCCGTAATCACCCAGATTCGCGACCGGGTACGTGAAGGCAAATCGCTGTCGGAAGCGGTCGATGAGGCAGGCGTTTTCACGAAAATCTATTCCACTGCGATTTTGGCCGGTGAGAAGAGCGGAAATCTCTCGGGTGTTCTGGACTACTACATTGCCTACCAGCGCGTCAGCACGGGGGTAAAGAAGAAGATCCTCGCAAGTCTGGCCTATCCGGTTCTCTTGATTATCGTGGCTGCCGTCATCGTTACCTACCTGGTCACGGCGGTCGTGCCCAAATTTGCGTTGTTGTACAATGATCTTGGAGTCGATCTTCCTGGCCCCACCAAGCTGCTCATTAACATTACCGTTGGCTATCGCCTGTATATCCTTTCCGGATTGGCCTTGTTCCTGCTTCTTGTCATCGGCGTGTTTTTCTGGTCGCGCAGCGAACAGGGCGGAGTCGCGTTCGATCGGATTCTGTTCAAGACTCCGATCATTGGTGAGACTCTGCTGAAATTTCAGGTGTCTCAATTTTGTCGAACTCTGGCGACGCTTCTTACGGGCGGTACCCCTCTGGTCGCCGCACTCGGCACTTCGAGCGAATCCATTACCAGCAACCTGCTGAAGGGCACGGTCTTGAAATCCACGCAGATGGTTCGTGAGGGAGAATCGCTGCACACAGCGCTTTCCGCAAGTAGGGTGGTGCCGGATATGGCTCTGGACATGATTGAAGTCGGCGAATCCAGTGGTGCGCTGGCGCCGATGCTCAACAGCGTCGCTGAATTTTACGAGGATGAAGTGAGCCTGAGGCTGGGTACCCTTGTTTCTCTGATTGAACCGATTTTGCTGATTTTCATGGGCGTCCTGGTTGCCTTCATCCTCATCTCACTTTATTTGCCCATTTTCTCGTTCTCACTTACGGGGACTGCAAAATAACCCTGGTTGTTTGACATACAAGGTTTAAAAACTCTTATGGCTACGACAAATTCAAATATCCAAGACACAAACTTCCCGGTTGCGGGTCCTGTCGACCTGAACCAGGAACGTGAGCAGGCGAAGAAACTTGCCGATCGCTATCGCTGCGCCTTCGTCGATCTGAATGAGCAGCGGATCGATCCGGAGTTGTTCCGGACGATCCAGGCCGATTTGATGTTTCGCTATAATTTCGTGCCGCTTTCTTCACAGAATAATTCCTTGGTCATCGCCGTAGCCGATCCGAGTCAGGTCCTTCTTAGCGACGAGCTTCCGTTGCTCCTCGGAAAAAAGCTGGCCATCAAGGTCGCCACCCCCCGGCAAATCAGCGACATCCTGAAACGCACCGAGCAGTCACAGCGCGTTCTCGAACAAGCCACGGAAGCATTCACACTGCAGGTATCCAAGGAGGACGAAGAGGGTGAGGAAACCATCTCCGGCGATCGTCTTACACGCGATACCGCTGTCAGCCCAGTTGTCCGCTTGGTTGAGACCGTAATTTTCACGGCGTTAGAACGTAGGGCAAGCGATATTCACATCGAAGCGCGCGACGGTGAAGTCGCCGTCAAGTACCGGATCGACGGCGTTCTGCAACACGCCATGCAACCGATTGCCAAGGAATGGCACTCCTCCGTCATTTCCCGAATCAAAGTGTTAAGTGATCTGGACATCGCCGAACGCCGCGTTCCTCAGGACGGGCGTTTCCGTGTGAAATACAAGGGGCGTTTCATCGACTTGCGTGTTTCCATCATGCCCGCCAGTCATGGCGAGGACGCCGTTCTTCGTGTCCTGGACAAGGAAACCTTGTCCGAGAAATTCCAGAGTCTCAGTCTCGATGTAGTCGGCTTCTCTCCGGAAGAAACCAGGAGGTTCCGCCGCTATATTCGTGAGCCGTACGGGATGGTGCTGGTGACTGGGCCCACGGGCTCCGGAAAGACCACAACTCTGTACGCTGCCATCAACGAGATCAAGACTGATGAAGACAAGATCGTTACCATTGAAGACCCGGTTGAATATCAGCTCCGTGGCATTACCCAGATACCGGTAAATGAGAAGAAGGGACTGACGTTTGCCCGCGGTTTGCGATCGATCTTGCGCCACGACCCGGACAAGATCATGGTCGGCGAAATCCGCGATCAGGAAACTGCACAGATTGCGATTCAGTCTGCGCTGACAGGCCACTTGGTTTTCACCACGGTCCACGCAAACAACGTGACCGACGTCATTGGCCGGTTTATCAACATGGGTGTCGAACCGTACAACTTCGTGTCCGCTCTCAACTGCATCATGGCCCAGCGGCTGGTCAGATTAATCTGCGAGAATTGCAAACGGCCCAGGACGTACACGCCGGCCGAGCTGGTCGAAGCCGGCTTGGCGCCCCTTCAGTGGGAAAACTTCGTGTTCGCTGAAGGCGCGGGCTGCCTGGAGTGCTCTGGCACGGGATACCACGGCCGTACCGCCATCTGCGAATTGTTGGACTTGACGGACCGCATTCGTGAAATGATTATTGAACGCCGGCCCACTTCTGAAATCAAACGAATTGCCGTGGAAGAGGGTATGATTACGCTGCGCGAGAGCGGTTTGGGTAAAATTCGCGCCGGTTTGACCACGTTAAAAGAAATCAATAAGGTGACTTTCGTTGACTAGCGTTAACGCCTATCAGGAAGGTATTTTCAAGAGCGACCTCGTTCGACGCTTTTCGCGATGGCTTGAGGGAACGGCCCATCCTCCCATTGCGCTGGAAATTTCTGCCGAGCGCGTGGCGGGAGTGCGCTTCCATCGTAGTGGCAGCCTTGATGGCTTCGCAGTTGAAATGATCCCGCCCGGCGCCCTCGTTCCATCCGCAATTGAGACAAATCTCGTCAATTCGGCTGCGATTAAGGCCGCGGTCAGCAGTGTTTGCTCTCGCCTGGGCGCCAAAGAAGAAGATGCGGCTCTGCTTCTGCCGGATCCGGTGATTCGCGTCTTTGTTCAGCATTTTGATGATTTCCCGCGCTCCTCTGCCGAAGCTATTCCCATGTTGCGGTGGAAACTGAAAAAGAGCGTTCCGTTTGAAGTGGATGAGACGCTGCTTTCCTACATGCGACAGTCACCTCGTGCTGACGGGGTCGACGTTGTCACCGGAATCGCCCGACTGCGGATCATCCGCGAATATGAATCCCTGGTCGATACTCTCTCCTTGCAGCCCGGAGTTGTACTTAGTTCGACGCTTGCCGCTATTACACTACTGGACGATAAGTGCCCGACACTGCTGGCCCGCGTCTCCGGAACCTCGCTGACGACGGCGATTGTTCGCGAAGGCGTTCTTGCCGGGTACCGCTGCACTGAGTTGCCGACCCATGCAGGCGAGGTCACTCCGCAGATGTTGCTCGAGGAAGTCTTTCCCTTGGCGGCCTATTACCAGGACACCTGGCAAGAAGGCATTCAAGCCGTTCGTGTCGCCGGGCTGGGCGCACGGCTACCGGAATTCGTGCGACCGCTTGAGGATGAATTTAAGTGCGAAGTTCGTTCTCTGCTCAGTGCCGCAAAGGCGGAGGGCAAGATCAGTGAGAGTGCCCGTGCCCTTGCCGACCGCGAGCTCGATGGTTTGGTTGGCTGGATGTTGCATCGAGGCTGAGGGAGAATAGGTTAACGCCATGAATATCCGTCTCAATCTCGCCACCAAGCCGCTGCTGAGCCATCGCCGTTTTCTGGCAGGTTCTGCTGCCGTGGGCGTATTTGGCGGACTCCTGCTCCTGATCCTGGGTTGGCAATACTATAGCCTGCGCAATGCCGACACCCAGCTCCGCACCCGCACCCAGCAATTGCAAACGGAAATGTCCCGATTGCAGGTACAGCGCACTGAGCTCGACCGTTTTTTTGCCCAACCGGAGAATCTGAAACTGGTGGACCGCGCCAGCTTCATTACTTCGGTCATTCAGGCGCGGAGCATAAACTGGACCCAGATGTTCATGGATCTGGAGCACACTCTTCCTGCAGGCGTTCATATTGTTCGCATCGAGCCGAAGTTGGAAAAGGGAACTGTCTCTGTCAAATTTGTAGTTGGCGCCATAAATCAGGAATCCGAGCTGAAGCTGCTGAAGGCCTTTGAAGACTCGAAATCATTTTCGCAGATTGAATTGATTGGAGAACACACCGGTACGCAGTCGGGCGGTGATCCGGTGGTTGTCGAATTTACGGCAGTATATCTGACGGCTTGAGCATGAAGAACTTTCAACTCCAGAAACAGCTGATTGTCGCCGGGCTCGCACTGCTGCTCCTGGCCGATGGCGCATTGGGCTACTATGTCATGCGGATGCGGGATGCCCGCCAGAATCCGGACGCCGTTCTCGCCACAGAAACCCGTCAGATGGGACTGGTGAAGGCCGACATTCAAAGGGCGACAGAGATTCAAAAGAAAATCCCTGCTTCGCTGAAGAAATTAGATGAGTTCGAAGCTTCGCTTTCTCCCGCAGCCAACGGTTACTCGGCCGTGTCCGAGGAGCTGACTGAGGTTGCCCAGAAGAATCACATCAATATCGATGATGAGAAGTTTCATCCGAAGGACATCTCCGGACGCAATCTGACAGAAATCGAAATTGAGACTTCTGTGAGCGGGGATTACACCAACATCGTGCGCTTCTTGAACGCGTTACAGCGTTCAATGAGCGTCTATATCGTTGATTCTCTGCAGGTGGATTCTCCGAACAACGTTCCCGGACAGCCGCCTACGGGCATTCTAAAGGTGAACCTGCATATGCGGACGTATTTTCGGAAGAGCTGATGGCTGAGCGAAAGCAAACTCGAGAACTGTATATTCTTGTGGCGCTGGTTCTGGTTGCAGGTCTGATTTGGTATTTGGAATTCGCCAAGCCGCCCGTGTCTACCGGTTTTTCGCTCGACAACAAGACCTACACTCCGATCAATGCCCAGGATTTTGGCGGTGTTCTCGACCGCCTCGATAAGGCGCAATCGACGGAATACAAGAGCACCGGACGCAACATATTTGTCATGGGTGCCCTGCCGACGCCGGCAGCGGAAGCTGGACCCAAGGTTGCCGCGAAGCCTCTTCATGTAAATCAGGGCCCCCAGCCGCCGCCACCGCCGCCCAAGCCGGTTCTGGCCTGGAAATTCTTTGGCTATGGCAGCCTTCCTTCCGGAGGTCCCCGCCAGGCATTCCTGCTTGATGGCGAAGACGTACGGATTGTCGAGGAAGGACAAACCGTACAGAACACAATCCGCATCATACATATAGGCAACGACAGCATCGAATACGAGGATGTGAATACCCATATGAGGAACTCGAATCCGATCGAAACGGCGCCGAACAATCCCCTAGCATGAATACGTTTACGCCAACTCGAGTGACCAAGCGCGGCCAAGAAGGGTACGCCTTGATGGTCATTATGTTCCTTGCGGCCATGATGACGATCGCGGTTTCTGCGGTTGCCGTGAATGTGATTACCGACGCACGCCGGGAAAAAGAAGAGGAAATGATCTGGCGCGGCAAGCAGTATGTCCGTGGCATTCGCCTCTACTACACCAAGATGCATAAATTTCCAACGCAGCTTGAAGACCTTTACAAGCCGAAAACGGGCCTGCGTTTCATGCGTCAGGCCTACAAGGATCCCATGAATGTCGCCGATGGTTCCTGGCGCATGATCTACGTTGGACCGAATGGCATGCTGATCGGCAGCTTGAAGAATCGCGCCACGAACGCAGCAGGCCAGGCAACCGGTGCGTTTGGAAGTGCAGTCGGCGGCTCTTCGGGATCGGCCTCGATCTTTGGATCTCCGAACGGGTTCGGCTCTTCCAGTTCTTTCGGTTCGAGCAACAACTCGTCCTTTGGTTCGAATAATTCCTCTTTTGGTTCAAGCAGCATCGGTTCCAGCAACAATTCGAATGGTACGCAGCCGAGTCCCACGAATACGGGTGGCCAGCCGGGTTCGACCGAAGACGCCAATTCACTCGATCCGCAGTCGCTGCAGGCGGCAAACCTCAGCGATGGCGTGATCATCGGTGGAAATATTATCGGCGTCGGCAGCAAGATCAACAAGAAATCGATCCTATGGTATGAAAAGGCCAAGAATTATCTTCAATTCGAGTTCGTCTGGGATCCCTCGGTTGATTCGCTCACCGGCGCGCGTTCAACGATGCAAACGCCGAACGGAAATCCACTGGGTGTTTTCGGCAACAGTGCGACGGGCAATCCGACGAATGCGAACCCGAATCAGCCTCCCGCGCAAACCCCAAATCCAACTCCACCTCCAGGCACGAATCCAGGCACCGGGCCAACAGATCCCACTGCTCCCTTGCAAGCGCCTCCCAATCCGTAACTTGTTTTTTTCGCAATCGCGACAGCGCAACTACTGGACTTCCGTGCTGCTTTTCAATTTGTGCTTCGGAAGTGATTCGCTAAGGAAAATTGGAGGACGGACGGCGACCGATACCGTTACCTTATTGTCCAGCGTCTGTTAAAGAGGGATTGGTCCGCGAGCGCTGCTTGGGGAGTCGTCTCCTGCACTCTGGCAGTTGTCTTGATCTTCGCGTATCCCCGCGTAATCCGATCGATGTACTTCTGTGTCTCCTGATAGGGGGGAACCCGATTTCCGTATCGCTGTACCTTTTCTGGTCCCGCATTATAGGCCGCCAGGGCTAGCGTCACGTTGTTGTGATACCGAGTCAGCATTTGACGCAGATATTTCGTCCCGCCGTCGATATTTTCTTTGGGGTCAAAGATATTCTTCACGCCCATACGGCTCGCTGTGGCTGGCAGTAGCTGCATCAGTCCTCGCGCATTACGATTCGAAATTGCCGTCGCGTTGAAATTGGATTCGACCGCGATCACACAATGAATCAAGTCGGGATCAACGTTATAGCGTTCGCCCGCGGCTCGAATCATGTCGTGAAAGGGGGTATTGGGACTGAGTGGCTCAGGTAATGGCTCAAAAATCTCTTCAGGTTCAATAGCGACAACATCGTCGACAGCGACTTCTGCGGTGCCGCCCTTCAGCTGTAACCGGTACTTGCTACCAAGCAATTCGTAGCCAGTTACGTTCAGCCTCGCTCCCGTGCGTAGCACGATATACTCCGCGCGCCCTTCGGGCGCAGCAGACAGGACTAATATCAGGCCCGCCAAGGTGCCAGCAGATAAGATCAGCTTCAACCGCACTCAGGCTGCTCCATCAAGGCAAATCGCTCTATGGCAATGGCCACGCCATCTTCATCGTTGCTGCGGGTAACGTGCCATCCCCGGTTTTTCAGCTCGGCAACGCCGTTTTCCATTACCACAGGAGTTCCAGCAAAGTTTAACATTTCCAGGTCATTATGGTTATCACCAATGGCCAGGATTTCGTCCGCATGAACGGACCGCATGGCTGCCCATTCGGACAGGGTCGCACCCTTGGTCACGCCGGGATGAACGACATCGATCATCCCGAAATCCTTTGATTCATACATCGTGACCGCCAGCGCAAACTCCCTATGGAATTGGACGTTCCGCAACTCCGTTTCCGCTTCTCGAACGGGCTTCACTTTGCCCGCATACATTACTTGAATTGGATCTTCGTCCAGGCAGTCCTCGAGAGGCTTCATTTCCGCGAGAAATTCCTTGTTTCGCGTATAGTAGGGAACCTTGGCCAGGTCTTCCCAGTCGATCTTTTCGAGAATGACCTGTTTTGCGATCGGTCGGTCAAAAACCACGGCTGCTATCTCACGCCATGGCGCTGTCGATTGGAGCACTCGCCGGGCTGTACCCCTGGGCAGAAGATGCCGCACGTGGGTTACACCATCATTTGTTCGTACGAGCGCTCCATTACTAACAATCATCGTCAGCGGAGCCGCA
The DNA here is from genome assembly GCA_963831545.1 of uncultured Acidobacteriota bacterium. Lineage (GTDB taxonomy): Bacteria > Acidobacteriota > Terriglobia > Acidiferrales > UBA7541 > Acidiferrum. Next base: position 144,733 of record CAWHQX010000012.1, on the reverse strand, counting down.
ATTTGCTCGGCCACTGGGGTAGCGAAGTCAAACCGCCTGCCTGTAACCAGCGCTACTTCAATCCCTCTTCGAGTCGCTTCTTGAATCGCTGAGCAATTCGCCCCCGAGACCTTCCAGTCGCTGCCGAGAAGTGTCCCGTCAATATCCAATGCGATCAGCCGTATTCCCATACCCCAAGTTTAGCGCAAAGCGTGCTCGCATCCCGTCTCGGCGCGATTAGGGTGTGTTTTTTCATTGTTCTTTGGAATACGTCTTTGTCATTTTCCAAGAGCATTCGGCTAACTCACTTTTGTTCTTCCATTCTCGGGCGGCCTTCTAGAAAATCGCCTATGCTAAAATCCACGTCGATGACCACACATCGCCTCTACTACGACGATTCTTATCTTCAATCCTTCGACGCGCGGGTGCTCAGCTGCCTTCCTTCCGAGCCGTTTTCGTCCAGTTCCGGCGTGGTTCCGGCATGGGAAGCGATCCTCGATCAGACCGCGTTCTATCCCACCTCGGGCGGTCAGCCGAACGATCTCGGCTGCCTCGGCGACGCGAAGGTTCTGGATGTTCGCGATGATGGAGAAGTGGTTCTCCACATCATCGACAGGGAACTAAACACCGGCTTGGCGCAAGGGTCCATCGATTGGGAACGGCGATTCGACCATATGCAACAGCATACCGGCCAGCACCTGCTCTCTGGCATGTTCCAGGACCGTTTCGGCCTACAGACGGTGTCATTCCACCTCGGATCCGAACTCTCGACGATTGATCTTCGCGGCCCAGAGCCCACGGCAGCCGTTCTCGAGGGAGCGCAGCGCGCCGCCAATTCTGTCATTTTTGAGGACCGCTCTGTCGGTGTCCGCTACGGCACCGCGGATCAACTCTCCGAAGTTGGTGTTCGCAAGTTGGTCGACCGCGAGGGACTCTTGCGCGCGATAGAAATCGAATCCGCTGACCTACAACCTTGCGGAGGGACGCATGTCAAATCGACGGGCCGGATCGGTATGATTCTTGTGCGCCGATCGACCAAGATTCGTCAGGACTGGAGAGTGGAGTTTGTTTGCGGAGGCCGCGCCGAACGTCTGGCAACCAGAGATTTTGCGGCACTTCGCGGGGTGTCCGACCGCCTGAGCTGCGCCCCGGACGAGATTCTCGCCGCCATCGCAAAAATGGCTGCTGAACGAGATGCGAACTTCAAAAGCCTGCGGGAACTCTCGCAGCAATTGGCCGAAGCCCGTGCGCAACTGCTTGTCTCCGCTGCACCTGCGACGTCAGACGGAACACGCCTGATCGTGCAAGTTCTCGACAGCGCACAAGCAGAATTCATTCTGCCTCTGGCTAACGAACTTGCAAAATATGACGCCGTGATTGCTCTGCTGGTCGCGGAACATTCTGGTCAGCTGATTTTTGCGCAGCACCGGTCGGCAGGGAAGGATATGCAAGCGCTGCTCAATCGGGTGAACGCCACATTTCCGGCAAAGGGGGGCGGCACAAAAGATTTTGTGCGCGCCAAATTAACCGACCCCATGAACTCTGAGGCCGCTCTTGCACTGGCCCGAACATCTGTTCTGCTTTGAATTGTCTGCTACGACTTGTCGTCGATCTCGCCCTTGCAGCCAGCGTGGCGGCAGGTGCACTCAATATCGGGAGTTTTCTCCATCGCTTCACATTCAACGCTGCAATACTTCCCGTTGGTTACAGTACACGAACAACTTGGATGTGCACACTTCTTGGCAGTTTCGGCGCTCATCAGATTCTCCTGTTTTCATCACGATCGAGAGCGATTGCAGTCCCTCGGCGATTCCAAGGCGTTCAGCTTGAACTGGACGCAAAGAAACGGATCCAGCGTTCTTCGCGCGCGTGGAGGTCATAGCCTACGGTAGCGGCACCTCTTGTGCAAGCGTCATCGCACCGGAGGAGAAGTGTGACCGGATTGAACACCCAGGCAGCCGTCGGTCCGGAAAATACTCCTATGTCTCTGGCCTTTGCTGTTATAGAGTGCACCCTGTTTACCGTAATCCTTCGGTCGTCCGCCCGGACGAAGAACAAAATCCCAGGATTGATCCGAATCCGGAGTAGTTGATCTAACGGCAAGAGAAAAATGAAATGAATCTCGTGCCTCTTATCATTCAGCTGATCAGCGGGGCCGTCGGTGGCAACGTAGCTGGCGCTTTGCTGAAGAAACTTGATCTTGGCCCGATCGGTAATTCCATTGCTGGCATTGTGGGTGGAGGAATTGGTGGTCACTTGCTGAGCATGCTCACTTCGAGCGGCGCAGCGTCTTCCGCCATGTCGGCAGCAACCTCGGCGACAGGCTCGGGCCTGGATTTGTCTTCCATTCTGTCGAGCGTCGGTGGTGGCGGGGTTGGTGGTGCTGTTGTAATGGCCGTCGTAGGCCTGATTAAATCACAGATGAGCAAATCATAATCCGCCAAAGGTAATTCCAGATCAATCAGGGGCCCGCCTGCCGCTGGCCTCTTTCGGCATGGCTGATGCAGGCGGATTCAGAAAAAAATCTGGTCCTGACACGTTCTGGCAATTTCACCAGATCCACCAATGTCAGGAAATCAATGGTTTTAAATTCGTGATCGATCGCTGGTGGACCGCATACTTTTGCGGAGATGTCGAGATAGGCTCGAAACAAACGAGGAGGTCGCGTTACTTCGATGAGTTTGCCTGTCGCATGACAGGCATGTCCCGGCTGTGGCATAACTCGCAATGGGGCTTCGACGAGATAGTTGTCTTTTAAAGACCGGTACAGTGCTGATCCATAATTCTCATCTTGTGAAGAGATCGAGTTACACCCTACAAGATATCGCGCCTTTACTCGTTCCGCGTACAGTGCGATTCCTTTCCATAGAGAATGCAGCACCATCATGTTGCGGAAATCCATATCCACGCAGGCGCGCCCCAGCTCAAGTACTTCGTGACGAATAGGTTCATAAACAGAGAGATCGAATAACGTTTCGCTGTAATAGCCCATATATCGCAACGCAGTCAGACCCGTCTGCAGCCGATAGGTCCCGGCAAGACGTCCGGATTCTGAATCCCGGACCATCAGGTGGTCGCAGAACGAATCATATCGGTCCACATCCAATCCGCTGCTGTCTGATGAAGACAACCCCTCGTTTAACTCAACATTGAATACGAAATAGCGCAGCCTTTGGCATTCGATCAAATCATCAGCCGTCCGTGCCAGACTCACCCGGTAGAGAGAAGTGGCGGTCAAGGCGGTATCGAAAGTTAAGGTCTTCACGGTGGACCTCTGAGGTTGTGAGTATCTCGTGTTTCACATCGTTACAGTATTTCCATTAGGTTATTTTCTTGTTGATGTATCTTCAAAATCGTCTGCGCACCCAGTCTTTCCCATGTTCTAGGGCCGGTCGGAGAGTGAAGACCATGGTAACTGGATTTGCAATTCCACGAGCGAGCCTCGAGGCGGCTGTCGGTCAACTGAGGGTAATTCGATCGAGCGATGGCGTCCGAAGGAGGTTCAATCGGTACTTCGACCGACCAGCCGTGTATTTAGAGGAATGGCGCTTGTCTGTTCACACTCGGAACAACTGAGATGCACCCAATCGAGCGCAGGTTTCAATTCGCGGAAGATCCGGATTCCGTTCTCTCCCTCATTATTTCTAAACATCTGGAACATCCTGAAAAGTCCGTATGCCAGGTCGCTCGAAACCAGGACCGCCCGATGGGAATCATTTTCAAAAATGGAATTCGCCGCGAGCCGTTGTAGGTCAGTAGACTTAAATTCCATTCTGGTGACGAGACTCAGATCCAGTAGCTGGCTAAATTTGGGGTTGAACGCCGGGTCCTCGAGCAGGGTATCCTGATGAGTCAAAGACTCTGAAAAAGTGAGTGTTCCATCGCCCGTACTGATCACAATTCCATGCTCGGTGTCGATCCTGTAGCCGATAGGCATTTCGCACCACTCCCGTTTACTGTCAGAACCTTCGAAAGTATCAAATTACCTCGAATAGAACTGTACATAAGTGTACACAGCCCCGTTTGCGATATGCCGTTGCATCGCGTGCTTCCTGCTCTTCTTCGGAACTCCCTTCAAACGAGCAGTCACGACTGCTAGCATGCACTGTTTCCAGGTTTTTGCCTGCTCGAGCGTTGCGAGTCGCTATCGTCGAACTGACTTGGTTTCCCGATCATTTCGTCTGAGAAGGCTTGAAGTAGCTCGAACTTGGAGGGCCAAGGAGAAAATACCCCACCGCGACCAAGAGCAAGAGATGCGCCGCAGAGTCTGAGAACGAGTGAAAGGCACTGACGACGACATGCACAGCGAGCCAAGCGAGGGCCAACCAGCGTGCCCAGGCCCGGCCCTTCATCAGAAAGATCCCGGCCACGACGAGGAGGATCCCTAGCAGGGAGATCGGAATGATCGAAGGGTCGAGAGGACTTCGAACGACGTGATAGAGAAGACTTGTGAGACCCACCACAACAAACAAGCCACCGAGAAATGTAACTGGAAACGGACGTTTCATTCGAGTGACGCTCATTTCTCTTCCGTAATGCGATGCTCACGAAATCTTAGCACTTGTAACTCTTTCTCCGGCAGGTCGGGAGCGGTACGATCGCTACGATCCTACGAGCCTCCGGTACGTCGACCCAGGAGTGATCACGCCAGGTTCTCTCAGCAATTTGTCAAGCTGTTGCAGCTTCGCAACCAATTTGCAAAGGCAAGGGAGTTTCGTCTTGAATTGTCTGATCTTTCTCTGTGAGTGGTTTCGGCAGGGTTTGATACTGCTTCAAAGGGTTCGTAGGGATGCTCGGTCGTGAAAAGCCCGCCAAATGGCCTAAAAGAGGGAAGGGAATGGGTTGTCACCTGAGGGGCTCATGTCCATTCCCCAGCCATCTCGATGTTCAGTCCACGGAGCATCTGCTCTAAGGTAGTAATGATGGAAAGTCACTTCTATACCGAAATCTACGTAGGTTAAAAATCGTCGGCCGAGGAAGGGCTGGACGCGAGATTGCTACCTGCTTCTGGCACATGAGCATCAAGATGATCCCGACGGGTCAGATCGATTGATTGCGGAGCTACAGAGTCGCAGAACTGTCACCTAGCGAAGATCGGCAAGGATGCGGGATGAAACGATATCTCTCGCTCGCAGCAATCGCCGTCGCCTACCAGATTCTGGTACCACGAGAATTTCTATAACGCTATGATTGCTTCATTTAGGAGGAGATATGAAGCCAATGATTGGTCTAGTTCTGCTAATCGTATCAATGCCCGCCCAGCATGTCCCAACGCAGAATATATATACGCCAGACCAGATCAAATATGGCCCCGTCCCTTCCTTTCTTCCACGAGGCGCAGAATTGGCGGTGCTAGAAGGAGACCCGATGTCCGCTGCAGGAGACTTCACGATCAGATTAAAGTTGCCTGATGGCTATCGAATTCCACCTCACTGGCATCCGAACCGCGAAAATGCGACGGTCATCTCTGGCAACTTCAAGGTCGGTACCGGAGACACGTTCGACGAAGGCAAGATGATTACTCTAGGCAGTGGCAGTTTTGGATATATGGACCCGAGCATGCATCACTACGTCATGGCGAGTGGGGAAGTCATTGTTCAAGTACACGGGCTCTCGCCACTGCAGGTGAACTACATCAATCCTGATGACGATCCGAGAAAGAAAAAGTAGTTTTGTTGAGGATGCAGTGGTTGGTAACCGAACGTGATGGTAGCCACTGTAGCCGACGCGTTACGCGGATGATTAGTTCGCAAGCAATAAAATCCTACGCAGGCAGGGCCAAGGTGAACCTTCACATCGCGGACGAGAAGCTGCAAGAAGGGGTATTGAGCGTCGTTGGGCGTGGGACGTTTGAGGCTGTCGCTGCGTTGCGACTCCTCAAGCAAATTTGCGAAATGGCGACAAGTCGGCATGTGAACAAGATTCTTGTCAATGCTCTCGCACTCGATGGGACAGTTTCGGAACTAGACAGGTATCAGGTAGCTGTCGATCTTACTGACTACCTCCAAGAACAGGGTTGGAATTACCGCCTGGCGATTGTCGGCAAGTCACCCACGGTGGACGCATTCGGAGTACGAGTTGCGCAAAATCGTGGACTCACTGCCGAATATTTTTCCACCGAGCAGGAAGCCCTGAACTGGCTGAATCGCTGGCCAGATTAAAAGTTGCGCGAATTATCGTGCGCCGGACCATCTGCGTGGGCAGATCCCCTTCTTCCTCTTTAGTTCACGCCGAGGCCTGCCGGCTCTCACCAGTAGCGGGTACGTACGGGAACGTCTTCGATGGTTTTGATTTTACCGATTCCTTGCCAATCCCCAGACCAATTGGAGTATTCGTTGCGAGGGAGAACATGACATCGGGAGCATTATCGATCAGCGAGCGGCCGTTCCACTCTGCGAACCCGAATACCGCAGATGTGCCGACCTCATAGGGCAGCATGTTCGGACAAAAACGGCGCGCGAGGTTCTCGCCATATGCCTGGGGATCTTCGGCGGTTCCGTAAGCTGCAACGACGCCGGCAATTGCTTTGGCAATCGTCGCTCCATGAGTTCGGAGATCCTCATCCGGACGGCCAGCGTTCAAACGATTTCCAAGATCTTCGTTGAACTGGGTGAAGAGAGGATGAATCATCGGGAGGCCCACACGATTGATCGAACGCCAACCTCCTGCATCGGTCGCAAGTGTCGAAACCGCCCACACGGCGATTCGGCGATTATCTCCCGCCCCGGCAAGCAGGTCACTGTCCGGAACCTCCAGCACAATCGAATACACTGTGTGGCCGGCAAACAAATTCTTGGCGCGACTTGTATCCCATCCGGAAAGGTTTATGGTTGTACCGTCCTGAAGGGCATGGCCGACCGCATGAAGCACGTCGGGCTCGATCCAGAACGGGTCACCGGCCCTACCCGCCCAGATTCGGAGTCCAGCTGACGTTCTGACGATTTCCCCTGTTGTCCCCTGTGCCACTACGATACCCGCAGCTTCGGGATTGACGGCATCTGCTCCGTTAATGCGCATTAGGGTATAGCTCTGTATTCCTTGCTTGTCGCGTTGTTTGAACGTAACTCGATACGTGAGCTCTTCGACGGCATCGCCGTTCAGATCGACCTTGAATTCGTACATCCCTTCGGGATGGTATCCAGGTTCAGGGATCGGGCCAAAAATCGAGTGGCAGACGTTAATGACGAACACGGTTCCCGTTTGCCCCCGGAATAGGTAGAGATCTGTAATGTCGAGTCGGATGTCTTGCCGGGCAATTGGAGAATCGAGGTGATGGGAAATGGGAGCCTTCCTTTCTTGTCGAATGTTGAACCAAACAAACCGCTGCCGAGTTACGTGCCGAGCTCTCCGGCGGACTGTGAGGGACTTCAACATTGATGCTCTCCGGCGTGAACGGATATACACTTTTTCAGCGCGGCGCTTTGGAGCAGGCGAGTTCTCACGCTCTCGAATGGATTCCGTTCGTCCAAACTTCGATTTGGCTTGTCCGGGTACCAGACGGCTATTGCAGACGCAAATCAGGATGCGCGATGACTCGATCAAAACGAGGATCGGACTGGACTTCGGGCCACGGTGACGTTCGTCTTAGCTTGCCTCACCATCGTTAAATGCTGCATTTTGGGTCGAGGCTAATTCGGCCCACCGAGAGGACCGCGAATGAAGAGTCCCATTCGTTTTCTGATGCGCGTGCCTGTTCCGTTGGTATTCGTGCTGACCTATCTTCTTGGTGTAGCCCTGGAATCCATACGTCCTCTCTCGGTTTCTCGATTGACTGCTCTGGTAAGTACGATTGTGGTAGGTCTGGTCTTTGTAGTCGGCGCGATAATCGCGGGCTGGAGTCTGGCGATTTTTCATAGGTCTGGTACCACGACCGTTCCTGGACAGCCCTCTGTGAAGCTCGTGACGTGGGGACCTTATCGCTTCACCCGGAACCCAATGTATTCGGGTCTGCCCCTGGCCTATTTGGGAGAGGCTGCATTGCTCAAGCAGATCTGGCCGGTCGTGCTTCTGCATCTGACGCTCGTCTACCTCAACTGGACCGTTATCCCAATCGAGGAAGCAAAGCTCGAGCAGGTCTTTCCAGACGAGTACGAACAATACTGCCGCCGAGTCGGACGTTGGATCTAGGAAATGCAGTGACGAGCGGTACGGTCGAAACAATTGCTTGGCTGTCCGCGGGATGTTCGTCATAAAAAGCCGTGCCTAAGCGCGGGGAATGCTGTTTCTCGCAGAATTTTAGCGCGCGCGGCTTCGCCACGGCGCCATCCTGTCGAGCAACCCGTCTCGCACAATGAGCGTATGAAACAAAACCGCTCCAAAATGCGCTATGAACGTCACGAACAAAAGGTAAGCGAGAACAGTGTGCGTCCTCCTCAGAAAGGCGTACAACTCCACGCTGTGCGGCAGAATTGGAGGAAGATGTAGCGGCCCATACAGGACGATCGGATAGCGCGCCGCCGACAGCATCCCCCAGCCGATGAGCGGCAGCACCAACAGTAACGTGTACATCAAGATTTCGGAGGCGTGAGCGACGACGCGCTCCTGGGAGGACATGGTTGCCGGAAATGGCGGCAGGTCACTGAATTGGCGATTCACGAAGCGAATCACGACCAAAATCAGAATGGCGATCCCCAGCGGGCGGTGAATTGAGACCATCCGATGATAGTCACCCAAGGATGCGACCATGGCGACACCGATCCCCAGCATGGTCAGGACCATCGCGGCCATCAGCCAGTGCAGGAACCGCATGGACCGGCTGAATTGTGGCCGTTCGGTCATCGTCCGGGCGCTCACTTTCGCACCTCTGAAGGCGTGATTTCGCTTGCTTCTTTTGTTTCGCCGGCGCGCCTCGTAAACGACTGCGAGTAGATCGACGATCGCGCGCTGAGCAATGGGTCGTTGGACGGCGACATGCCGGACGGCAAAACCAGCGGATCGAAATTGATGTCGCGCGCAGGGCTGGTCTCTTCGCTTTCCAAAGAATCAAGCGTGAGCGTTCCTACATCGACCTGTTCGCGTTCTTCCGGCCATTGGATCGTGGCGTTATCGGTCGGATCACCGGGCTGCGCGATCGTCATGACCAGATGCCATTGCAAAGGGTGCTGCCGGATGCTCGCGATCAGTCTGTCGAAGAGGAAGTTCTTGTCCTGGCTGACCTCGCTCCTGCCCTCAGGCGGCTGAACGGGCGTGAGCGTCCACCGTACGTAGATCGATTCGCCTGCCGCATTGACGAATCGGAATGCATTGAGGCCGTAGTAGGCCGCGTTGTCGAAACCGGACGACAGCGGATAGCTCTTGATAATTACGAGCGCCCGTGCGGTTTCGGGGTGGCTCGCGAGGAACGCTGCTCCTTTGGCCGGATCGGGTTGATGCGTATTTCCGTCGCGTTGCGATGCCACGAGGTTGTCGTAGAAGGCCTGCGGATCCTTGAACGGGAAGACGGGCAGATTGATCATTGCGGTGCGCCACTGCTCGCCGTCGAGTAAAGAAAACTGAAGCCCCAATCCGCGAACAGTGCTCAGATCATCACTGGCGCTGGGGTCGCCACCTCCCAGGGAGAAGCGGCCGATCACGGGCACGCGGCCGTTTTGGAATACGACAGCCTTCGAAAGGCGCGCGCCCTGTCCGTTGCTATCGAAAAATCCTCGAACGCAAACGCCTTTGGCGTGATTGCGACGGAAACCAGAGTGAGTGCCGCTCACCCGCTGAAACTCATCGACAAAACGCGCAGGCGTCAGTTTCCGCGGGCTGAGCCACCCGCCTAGATAGAGAAACCCCCCTGCAATACCCAGAAGCAGAATGCCGATTCCCGCCAACCGGGCGAACCTGGTTCGAGCGGTTGGCGGCGCTAAATGGTCCTCTATCGGTATGGTTTCAGCAAGCAATTCGCCGCGGCTGTTTGCCGCTTTTGGGTTAGGGTCAGACCGCAATGGTGCCATCGCACCCTCCCTTCCTTTTGGCCCGAAGATAGGACTTTGATGCAGCAGCGAGCAAAAAAGCAGGTGTTTTTTGTTGCCATCGTGTGAACGGCAGACACCCGAGGGCAACGGCCACTGCGGCGGGTTCTCGCCCCGAAGGCCAACGCCGGCCGGTCAGATGAAACGAACTCGAAAGGGAAGCTCGGCGCACGGTGCTCGAGACATCGCCTTGTTCGATACGAGCTTTCGCGATATATATCGTGGTCTCATTCCTAGACGGCTCGCGAAACGCACGGAGAGTTCAGATGACGAGTTCGAAATACACCGTCTTCGAGCCCGCTAGGGCTTACTTTGATCTGGTCCGAGGGGCGCTAGGCGACCTTGTTGATGGCGAGCACTTCTTTGACATCGTCTCGGAGGACGTTGTCTACGAGGTTCTCTATGACTTCCCCGGTTGGCCTCGAATCATCCAAGGACGCGCCGATCTGATGGCCCGCTTCAGGGGATATTGCAACAACATCGAACTTCACTCTGCCGATAAGTTGATTACCCACAAGGTAGACAACGGGCGTGTCGCCGTCCTCGAATATGAAGTTCATGGAACCATCCTCGCGACGGAAGTGAGATATAACAATCGGTTTTGTTCAGTCATAAAGATCGAAAAAAGGAAGCTCGCGCACTGGAGAGACTATATGGACTCTCTCGCGGCCTGGAACGCATTAACGGCGCGCCGTCCCTGAGAGGCGACATTCCTGTCTTGCTTGCTCAGCCTTCGCGAGCACATCGTGACACCTCGCTAAATAAGCTTTTGAAAGGCGTGCAGTCACATCAACTGCGATGAAGAACATGGCCCTGCCTCTCAACCAGTCATTCCATGCCGTAGCGGGTCTGTGCATGACTGAAAATATATTATCCGGCCAGATCTGACTCTAGTTTGGGCCCCGCGGATTGTCCGGTCCAAAGACCGATTGTAAAGTTGAGCTTACTTCGTGACCTCATAGCGCACTTCGACAACACCGTCCGGGTACTTTTTGGTTGATAACAAGCGAAGTTCGATGTCCCGATGGCGCGGCGCAATAAGGGGTATTCCCTTACCGATGAAGTTGGGAATGACGTGAATATAGAACTCGTCGATCTCGCCAGCGTCGAGAAACGAGCCAATCAGTCTGCTACCTCCCATCATCCAAATGTGCTTTCCCGGAGCAGCTCGAAGACGCCGCGCGAATGCTTTCACCGGCTCCGACACGAATTCGACGCCAGGTGCTGGCCGTTTCGGCGGCTTCTTTGAGAAGACGTAATTTCTGATCTTTTTGTCGAACATTTCCTCGTGCTGGCCGTGCTTTTTGTGGTAGGTGAGAACCCAGTCGTAGGTTTGACGGCCCCACAAAATGGTGTCAATGGTTCGGTAAAACGAGGTCATGCCGTAATCGAATTTGTCGGGTCGACGATTCAGCCATTCGACATCGCCGTTCGGCCTAGCAATGTAGCCATCGACACTCTCCGCAATGTACACGATGATTTTTCGGTGTGGCTTCATGAGACTTCCATTTCTCGGTTATCGTTCCCGATTCTCGATGCTTGTCGGCGCCCATACTCCCACAGTTGAAGCGCAGCGGTCTACGTCCTGATAGTTACGGCAATTAGGGATTGGTAGGGATTTTCCCGATTCGAAGCGAAGCACAAGACGTCCAATCTTTTGGTGCTCAGATAAAAACCTCCAGAAACGATCCTAAATTCATTGATCACGCTCGGCCGCGCTGCCATCGACGCTGTTTGGCCACGGCGGCCTCCTCGACGGAAGACGCTCGCGGAGCCAACCAGTGCCCTTTTTTTGTAGCTGCCGAGATCGCGGTTCGCAAGCTAGTTGGAATATACTGTCCGTGATGTTGGAGGGTCGATATGCACTTCCGGCGATGTCTTCTCACCCTAGGCGTACTGTTTTTTTCGTTCGTGGCAAATGCTCAGAGCCAATCGCAACCTGCCGTCGTCCGCCCAGATGGGGGCACAAGCGGTCGCATGGAGAGCATCTTCATCCCGCCTAAAGCAGGCGCTCCTTTCAGCCTCATATTGGTGACAGAGTGGTCGCGCCCGCTTGGCAACGGCGGCACCTTTACTCTCACAAATCAGCGGCGGATCGTGCGCGACAGTCGGGGAAGGATCTATCAGGAGCGCTGGATTCTTGTCCCCAAAGGCGGTGATATCAAATCCCAAATGGACGTCTTCCAGATCACGGACCCCGAGCAACACACCTGGTACAACTGCGAAACGGTAACCAAAATCTGCGAACTGCTAAAGTATCGTCTCACCACCGAGGACAACTATCAGCCGGCGATCGGGATTTCAGGTCCGCTAGCAGAAGGCAAAGGCACTCGCCAGCATGAGGATCTTGGCGTGAGCAGAACTGATGGGGTGGCTACGCAGGGCTATCGTGAAACGGTGACCATCAATCCGGGCGTCATGGGCAACGACAAGCCTATGGTAACGACGCGAGAGTTCTGGTATTCGCCAGAACTGGCCATCAATCTGATTTCGATCGTTGATGCTCCCCAAAGTGGAAAACAGGTCTTCATAACGAAGGACCTGACGACCTCGGAGCCAGAGCCCAACCTCTTCCTTGTTCCGGATGAGTACAAGATTGTTGATAAGCGAGATGAGTAGAGCTTTGTGGGAGAAAAGACGTATTGCACAGGGTACGCGGCGCGGGAAGGGACGGCCATGGAACTAGCTCATGAGGCGTTGCGCGAGACCGCAGGCTTTTGTCTGTAATCACCTGAATTCTCGTCTCCTGCGTACTAACTTCACGTTATTGCACTCTCCGCCGTCAAGCCTTCGCTCAGTCAACGCCTGGTGAGTCAGCTTGCCGTGGTGTGGATCATAGTAGCCAATTAGACGTGCCTGCCGGCTCAGATGGTCGACCCCACACGTGCTTGGAGTTTTACTCGCAGGAATCTCGAGACCTACCGCGCGAATCGTGTGGTGACACTTGCCGTAAGCGCACCCGATCAGTCGGGTATCACCACAGTGCCGTTTCGTGCTGCCATCTGTGAACCCTCTGAATCTCTGACAACCTGGCGAATCAGATATTTTCCCGGTTTCAGATCGAAACCCGACTTTACAGTCAATCCCGTGCTGCACCATTTTTCAAACGCGCTATCAAGTAGGCGCAACTTCACAATCTTTCCACCGTTGGTCAGATAGTTCCCATTGTCGTCAAATATGACCGTAGCGATATTCAACTCGTTGTAGTGTTTTCCGTCAGCCATTCGGAATCGCAAATCCTTCAGACCAATGTGCGAAACGACACTCAGCCGTGCTCCGCCATCCTCCGTTTTGAAATACTGCGTTTGCAACGTGAACGAAAGATCGTAAATCTCGTCCCTCGACAAGAGCGCCTCTTTCATTTCTTCCTTTTCCGCTTCCTTCGGATCGTCCAGCTTTTTCGGAGCATAGTATCCACGCCTCGCCTGGACTGCGTATTTCGGTTTTCCGGTCAGCGTTACCTTGAGCGTGTGGAAGCGTCCATCCATTGTTTCATTCTGCGGCGAAAAACCCAACACATAAGCAACCGCCGGCACCATTCCAAGTTGTTTCATGCCCCCTTCCAAATCGTTGGAATTATGGAAAAATCGCCCTCCCGTGCCATAGGCGAAATCCATTAAAACGAACTGTTGCTCCATCTGTTCGCCGATATGGTAGCTCGCGCTTTGCCCCGCCAAAGCGGGAGGATCTGTACCCTTCTGAGAGATGTCTCCAAACAGATCTGATGTATACAGTCCACGCGCGTCGATCGCGTTGATCACAATGTTGGCCCGGTTGGCATGTTCCACTATGGCCGAGGCTTCGCTATTCATTTTTGCTATAGGAAAACCTGGTGAAGCCAACAGCAGGATTCGTTCGCCGGGCTTGCTAGCCAAGAGTCGCAGAGTGTTTTCGAGTTGATGATAGGTGTTGCGGTTCTCGACTTCCACCGACGTTCAGCACCCTATCTACCATGGCCTGTACTAAGTCGCCGGCCGTCCTGGCATTGATTCCGGGTGAGCACCGTAAAGTTTCTTGAACGAGTATGGTAAAAGCGGTGGATATTGAATCGTCGTATGGGCCGCCTCCGGATGGAGGCGGGGGCGGACCTTCTCGATCGACCTGGACAGCCATACCATAGGAAACATTTGGGCATTCGCCGGTTCTTCTGGTTAATTGGCCTCGCGGAATCAGGCCCGACAATTTGTTCTTCAGTACTTCGCTGTCGCTTGTGAAATCCTGTGCCAACTGTCCCGACGTCGTAAAAATTCCCACTCGATCGGCCGGGCCAATCGAGTCAATGAATCGCTCCGCGGCGGTACGCATAGAGGCCACATCGATAGTTTCAAGATGCACGTCATCGAACGTTAGCGCTATGAACCGATCGGGGAGAGCCGCAGTGGCTACAGGGACGCTCTCTCCGTCGGTCACTTGAGTTTTGGCAGCGGCTTCCAGGCGCTCTTTGCGCGAGTGAGCATCCTCGATACCAAAGGTAGAAATTGATTGCAATTTGCCGTTGTCAAACAGCTGAAAATCTTCCTTGCGCAGGCCTTCCACCGGCTTGCCGCCGTCGTCGCGGACAATCACATGCACCTGCACAAGGTTCACGCGAAGTTTGAAGGTGCTTACCGTATCCTCGGTGGACACTTGGGGCTTCGGTTCCGTTTCAGAGTTTTGCGATTGAGTTGGGATGATGTTGGTCGAAGGGGTGGGTGACGCGGGTTGCTGGCTGGATACGGTGTGCGAGGCGCATGCCAAGAATAACGCTGTAGTTAGTCCCAAGCCAATACGCATGAATTTTATCCAATTCTCGCAATGCCAACGAAAAGCAGCAAAACTACAACGTCGAAGCTTTGGGCTTCGTTCATCACTGATTCGTTATTATGACGTGGTGATTAACCTAAAGAGGTACGAAAATTTGGGGCTCTAGCATTGACTCCTGATTGGGCAGGCAAGCCGGACATGTGGGTTATAGTACTCATCATGTTTAAGATTAACCACCCGGTCAGCTAAAAACCCAAAGGAGAATGGGAAACCGGCCACGATAAGAATCACGCACGCGTTTAGTAGGAAGGTGAGCCGTGGGAGCGAGTCTATTGTCCGTTACGACCCAAAATTCCAAAGGACTCTGCACTCGTTGGCGATTTAATTTTTGGGGAAAAAAGTAAAAAGTTTGCCTGCTGTGTCATCTGCAAACCCATGCTCGTCCGTCATTAGGACAAACGAACCTTCATAAGTTGCTTCTCCTGCTGAGAATGCGTACCACACCTTGCAATGGTCGGAGGCGAAGCCATACCTCGTCCCAGCCGGAGAACCTTTCAGACTTTCAACTTCAGGCACTAGTGCAGCAGCAGTCGGTTACGCGAGCATGGAGTCTGTTCGACGTACCCAATAAACAAAAGATAGGAGAAAATCGATAGTGTGATGAGAGGAATGCACCAGTCAGGAATATCCAAGTTGCCACCTACAACTGCTGTTTGTCCCAATCAATTACTGCCCGGGAGTTTACTTGGAAAGGCCTGCCGCGCCAACTCCCTATTAAAGGGAATGTCAAGACACAGATTTCCCCCGCGGCTCGATGCCGGTCCTTTTTTGTCTCAGCATTCAGCCCAACTGTTTGAACGTATCCTCTTACTCTGAGAGTGGTCTCGATGGGATGAGAGGGCCGGTCTCCACCGGGATGCGATACGCTCCGAATGATCGACGTGCTTTGAAGCAAAAGATAAAGGAGACCGGCGATGAAGTAGATCAGCACCATGCAGGCATTTAGTAATGAAATTGTGAAGGTGCAAAAGCTGACCATCGGAGTGGACCTGGGAGATCGCTCGAGTGCGTACGTACTGCATCTTGAACGAAGCAGGACAAATTATTTTGGAACACAAACTTCCAACACCCGAAGCCATGAAGCAGGTATTCCCCGCCACCGCGCTTGACTCAGTCAAAAATCCGGTGTCTCATCACTGCAATCAAACGGTCGGCATGCACCGCAATCGGATCTTTTTGGAGGGGAACTTATGTGCCAGGTCAAGCGACGTTCGTTTCTCGGTTTGTCCGCTACGATCCTTGGAAGCGGTCTGATTGCGGGCAAAATGAGCCACGGTTTTGAGAGCGGCGGTCAGGGCGCACCGGACCGCATGCACCACCACGCCCATACGGTGTCGGTGATGACGGAAACCGCCAACCGCTTTCTGGCCGCGCTCAGCTCAGAACAGCGGGCTAAGGCAACCTTCCAGTTCGGCGACGACGAGCGCATGAACTGGCATTTCATTCCCAAGGAGCGTAAGGGGTTGACGTTAGGCGAAATGAGCCCCTACCAGAAGCACTTGGCGAGCGCGCTGCTGGCGGCCGGGCTGAGCCAGACCGGCTACATAAAGGCCGTTACCATCATGAGCCTGGAAGAAGTGCTGAAGGTGCTGGAGAACGATAGCGGCCCGCACCGCAATCCAGAGAAGTATCATTTCACGGTGTTTGGCACGCCTTCCGATATGGGAACCTGGGGCTGGCGCGTGGAGGGGCACCACCTAAGCCAGAACTACACGGTGGGAAACGGGCAAGTGGTGGATGGACCGAGTTTCTTCGGCTCCAACCCCGCGGAGGTGCGGCTGGGTCCGCGCAAGGGATTGCGGACGCTGGCCCGCGAAGACGACCTGGGCTTCGAGGTAATTCATGCGCTGGATGAGCCGGAGCAGAAGATCGCCATCGTTGATGCAAAAGCGTATAACGATATCCTGACGGCGGCCAACAGGAAGGCGGCGCTACAGGGGCAACCGTCGGGGCTCCTGGCAGCTAAGATGAACGCGAGGCAGTTCGACGCGCTGCGCGCCCTGGTGGAACTGTATGCGTACAATCTTCCCGATGACCTGGCGGAGCGGCGCATGGAGCAGCTCAACAGGGCCGGGCGCAATGTCTACTTCGCCTGGGCCGGCGGCATCAAACCGGCCGACCCGCACTATTACCGGGTACAGACGCCTTCGTTCTTGATCGAATTGGACGACACGCAGGATAACGCCAACCACATCCACTCAGTGTGGCGCGACTTCAAGGGCGACTTCGGTGGAGACCTGCTAAAAGCGCATTACGAAACCAGCCATGGGAACCTCAAGGCGCAGGTTCAATCTGGAATTTTCTCAACTCCTGCCGCACGATCAGCATTGCAGTGAGACCACGAATACGAACGGCGCAATAAAGCCCTGCCAGAGCCCAAGCCAGAAACCCGCGACGACGCTGTGTTCATTCGCCGTTCCTCGGAACTGATTAGGTCCGGCAGCACATCCGGCCAAAGTGCTTACCAACAGTAGAACAAGCACGAGTAACGTTAACGAGGATTTCATCGGAAGTTCTCCTTATTCGTGGATACGTTGCTTGGTGCTGAAATGTCTCAGGATGAACGCAAGAGAACAGGTCGTGTTTGGGTGAGTACCCACATGTATGGTCTCGTCGTTAATCGAGCATTGACGGAGATTCTGAGTAGAAACGCTACATCCCTGGATATTTTCCCAAGAACATCAGCAAAAAGTCGATTGTGTCTCCAAACCCGTGAGCGATGATCGGCACGGCTAAGTTTCGCCCGTTTCGCAGATAGACCACTCCAAACAAAAAACCGGCGAGCCCCTCATCTATGATGCCGGTGATTCCCTGATAGGCATGTGCCAGCCCAAATCCCACATGAACGACGATCAGGCTCACGATCCAAGCCCAGCGAGTACGGTTCAGTAGATCGGCTACTCGGTTCATCAGATATCCACGGTAGACCATCTCCTCCCCGAACGCTGCGAGGGTCCATGCTCCTGCGATAGCCAGCAAAGTCCACTTCACATCTCCTCTCAGGGCACGAAACAATTCAAGGTCTGGCTGCTTCCTTAGCACATGCACCAGGATCGGCTGACTCACGAAGAGTTGAAAGGCTTCCAGTAAAAGGCCGACACCTACGCCTGCAGCGAGAGTGATGGGCCAACTGCGATAGCGGCTCAAGCCAACATCTCGCCAACGGAGTTTCCGCAGACGCAGGGATAGCCAGGCAAACACGAACAAGAACGGAGTCTTACTAAAGGGAATCCAATGCAGGAAATCGGCGACGAAAATGAGAATGACGACAACCAGTTCGACCAAGATCAGCCACTTGCTCTGCCGCCATCCATGCGACCGGCCGGGCGTTTCTCGATGAGATGCCTCAGAAGCTGGGATTGCTGCGTGGTCACTGGTGAATTCATTCATGAAAACCTTCTCTACTTTTATTGGAAGCCACGAGCAATACCCTTAGGCGATAGCGATCGATCCGCGAACTTTTCTGGAACACCGTCGCGCGATACGCGAAGTTGACAACACCAATCCGAAAGCTAGTAGCACCCCGATTGGGACAATCCACCAGCCCAGCAATTCGTGTGCACTGGCTGGAGGATTTGCCGAACCGAGTCGAAGAGACAAGTTCAGATCGCCGGTCACATCATGAAAGGCCCACAAACCTGCTGTGTCTGGGTAAAACGGTTTCAACATTGCACAAATGAATAGAACGCCGCCGACAAAATATCCACCGATCGCACCCAAGGACACGAACAGACCCGTCAAGCTAAGGCTGGTCCACCTAAAGAGAATCGGGAGAATCTGAATTGGAGAATTGCTTTTTTCTGCGCCGATTAGCAGCACGCTTGTCCTGAATTCTCTAGCGAGTTCGGCTGGATTCCCCAGCGCCGCCAGCACTTCCTCAACGACAACAGGAGTCATCTCTCCACTTGAGGAAATCTTGTCTTGGATGTGGCTGCGAAGTTCCTCCACAAACTCGTGAGTATCTTGTTCGTTCACCCCGCGCAAGAGGCCCCGCAAAGTACCTAAATACTCTTCGATTCGCTTTTGCGCGTTATCTGCCAAGGTCATTTATTCCTCCCGCTCAGCGGGCCGAGTAATTTGCGCATACCTGACGAAAACCATACCCAGATCCGCGTCATTTGCAATGCTCGCTGTTTCCCCGACTTCGTCAGAGCGTAGTATTTTCTTGGGTGTCCCCCTTCCGACTCCACCCACTCGCTGGTCACGAGCCCAAGTGCTTTCAACCGGCTCAGCAGCGGATAGACCGTCCCCTCCGAGACAATCAAATTAGAGTCGTCTTCCAGGCGCCTGAGTATCTCCAGTCCATAAAGTCGTCCGCTCCACAACGCCGCTAGTGTCTTGGTTCAGCCTGAAATGGAGAAGAACTTCTTCCTTTTAGTGAAGATTCCGCCCGTGCGGGGCGGGGATTTTCAAGGCATGCGGACCTATCATGCGATGCCGGTGTTCCGCAGTCTTGCATCAGCGTGATGATCCCTACCAGGTTATCCCTCAGCATGGTTGCATCCCTGCAGCGCCCGCTTCCGTTTCACCTGGCGAGGTCATTGTAGTCGTGTTCGATGAATGTGCAAGCATCGATCTTGCTACCCGCCGGAGTTGCCGTTGGTGCCGCGCTTCCTCGAGCTTGCGATCCCGTGTGGCGTGAATTTCCGCCTGTCGGCCGGCGAGCATATCGTGCGGCGATCCAGACCAAGGACGAGGTGTTGGCCGAATTGATGGCCGAGCACATCGCCTTAAAAAACGAGAAAGGGAATAAGCATCGGAGTACGCGCAATCGGGATGAGGGACGAGGAACTCCGCAAGGAGCTCCGATCAGCCCGTTGCTCAGTAACTTGTACATGCGTCGTTTCGTGCTGGGATGGAAGAAGCTCGGGCACGAGAAGCGTCTTGCTGCATACATCGTTAATTATGCCGATGACTTGGTGATCTGCTGCCGTGGTCGAGCGGAAGAAGCGCTGGCCATCATGCGGGACATCATGACGAAGCTGCAGTTGACGGTGAATGAGACGAAGACGCGGGTGTGTAAACTGCCGGAAGAGAAATTCGACTTTCTGGGTTATACGTTTGGTCGATGCTATTCGCCTAGGACGGGGCGCGCGTACATCGGTACGTTTCCCTCGAAGAAGCGGGTGCTCCGCATCTGCGAGGCGATTAGCGAAATGACCGGGCGGGATCAAACTCTGCTGGATCAAGAGACGGTGGTAGCGAAACTCAACCGCACGATGATCGGGTGGGCCAACTACTTCTGTTTAGGGTCAGTCAGCAATGCCTACCGGGTGGTGGAGAACCACGCCCGCACCAGGCTGCGTCAGTGGTTGCGTGCCAAGCACAAAGTGACGTCGGGGGCCACACGGTTTTCGGACCGGTTCCTGCACGACGCGATGGGTCTCGTCTGCCGTAGCCTGCGGACGCGCACACGCACTCTCCCGTGAGCGACCTCGTAATACTTTCTCCCAGAGCCGGATGCCTACAACAGGCCTGTCCGGTTCGATGAGCGGGGTGTGAAAACGGAAGCATGGTGCAGATAGTGAGGCACCGGCCAACGAAAGGGCCGGCAACAGATAGGCCGCACCTAAACCACCGCGTCACACCTCGACTCCACCTATCTGGTTCATAGTGCCCGTATGGACGGTTCCCTCGTTTAATCCGGCATTCGGTTTTATCTTAAATCGCCGTGGACATAACTTTGCATTAACGTTATACAAATCCGGAGGGGAAACAAAAATGAGATGCTTAGTAATCGTTAAGGCCAGCAAAGACAGCGAAAGGGGCGTAATGCCAAGCGCCGAGTTGCTCGCCGCAATGGGCAAGTACAACGAGGAACTACTAAATGCGGGCATTATGCAAGGGGGTGGCGGCTTGAGGCCGACTTCGCAAGGTAAGAGGGTGCGGTTCTCCGTCTCGCAGCGGACGGCCCCTTCCTCCCCACGGAAGAGCAAATCTCCGGCTACTGGATTTGGCAAGGATTCTGACGTTGAAATTCGGCCAGAGTTTGAGGTTGCAGACTTCGCAGGATAACCCTCAACGCAAACAACGAGCACAGGAACCACTGACTAAATTGAGCGGTGGGAGAGGCTCTTTCTGTGAGACTCGTGGGAAGTCAGAAAATCGGGACAGTTCCGCTCGTACTTAGCCTTTCCCCTAAGTGTTTCAAAAAGCCGCGCCTAGTTCATAGTTGGTTGCACCTGAACTCGCGACCAGCTTTCAGTTCCGCTTGCGAGCCCTCACGCTATACACAGGGATGATTTGTCATTTGAATTACGGCATCTCGGGAAAGAGCAATGCAATGGTTAGGCTTGATTATCTGTCGTGTTTGTTAACGGTGCTCTCAACCGTTCTCGTGGGTAAGAAAGTATGGCAAGGCTGGGTCATCGCCGGAATCAACAGTATTGTCGTCTGCATCATCGGAATGAGAACCGCACAATTTGGATTCGTCCCTGCAAATCTTTTCTGCATCGGGCTCTACGCAAATAATGTCTGGAGTTGGCGGTTTCGGGAGTTGCAGAATCCAAGAGACGCCCAAGCGCCTGATTTGCTTGAATGAATAGGTCAAGGGAGGAGCACTTGGTGTACAAAAGCTGAACTCAGCGACCCCGCTGATTCAGAAACACCAAGGAGGCTCCTCATGGGACCTATGTATTACACCGGACTGGACGTACACAAGCTAAGGATTAGTTACTGCGAAGGACGTGCCGGTAATACTACCCGACTACGCAAGCAGACAGAGTCTAGGTAGGACGTTCTAAGGTCAAACTTAAAGTGTTCTTAGACTGTAAGCGCTCCGTCGAGGCACACGTTTTCCCCTAAATCGAAATAACCTTAATTTTACTGGTGATTTTGGTGGACGAGAAGGGATTCGAACCCTCGGCCTCCTCGTTGCGAACGAGGCGCTCTCCCAGCTGAGCTACTCGCCCATCCGATGCGCATCACAACAGCACTACCTTAAACTTAGCAGAGATGGTTCGAGCCATCAACCGGGATTAGTGCTCAACGCTACGAACTGTAGACAGATCGACTTGGCAATGCGTCATCGCACAAACACCCAGCGCCGGCCAACGGACACAAGAATAGTTGGGCATTTTTGGAAGAAGTGGATAAAATCGGCGCCCTACATAGAAATCGTGGTTTGCCCCCATACCAGGATTTTCTGGATTGTAGCTGGCGTAGCCTGTTCCTCACTCGCCGCATACACAACCTGTTCCTATGTTCCAATGACCTTGACGCCTAGCGGTTCGGCAGTAAGCGCCGTTCTCTCGTTCACGACTAGCGTCACTCAATCGGCAGCGGTGCCGTGGAATATCCGAACCATCCCACCGGGACGTTTGTTGCCGATCGTGTTGTCGTGTCTCTGCTGCCTGACACTATTGATCTATCGCCGCCGGATGACCAGACGCATCGCCATACCGGTTATGGTCGTCGTGCTTGGAGGCGTACTGGGGATCGCTGGCTGCAATAGCGGCTCTGGCTCCGGTCACAAGACTCCGACCGGAACGTATACCGTTACCGTCACTGCCAGCGGGGGTGGTGTCAGCCATGCGGCCAATTACACCTTGACCGTCCAGTAGCGGCCAAGTTCGGAGAGCGTGCAGTTGTCGCCCGGAATTGACTCTGCACGGTTCCGAGTTGTTTTGTTTTTTGTCAGATTAAATTCATAAACTTCGTTGATACTGCGGCGAAGTCCACGTTGCCCAGATGCCGGGCCTGCGCCTGCTGCAAATACGGCATTGTCGTGGCTTCCATGTTCCAGAATGCCTTCGCCACATACGCATCCAACGCAACCGGGTCAGTCCCGGCCACGAGCGATTTCTTTAGCTGCACATCTTCGAGGTTCCCGCCGGTTGGACCGTTGCGCACTAAAATCCGGTAGCAATCCACCAATGTCAGCGTCGGCTTCATGAAATCCGCAAGATCCACCAGGCTCTCGTGAATATGCTGATGCAATTGCTGCCGCTGACCGCCGAGAATTCCGTACCAATTCTTCATCCCGAGCGTAACGCCCGTCAGACTATGGTGTTTGGCAATCGGCACATTGATGATCTTGTCCGCCTCAAGAAATGGCTGAAACACAGGCCACGTTTGCAGTACAGTCCCCGCGAGGTCCACTTGCTTGAAGCGTGCAGTGTCGGGCAGCAGCGCCTGGGCGCCCTCGCTGCTCGCTGCCTCGGCGATGCCCGATCGCTGAAAGCACCTTCGAGGATCGTTGCAACTTACGTCGGTTACGACCACTTTCTTTGCACCAGCATTCCAGCATTGCCGTATCAGTTCTTTTACCACCAGCGGATTGGTGTTCGCCGCCTGCTCCGGGGTCCGGTCCCATGCTATATTGGGTTTGATCAGCACCACGTCGGACCGCGAAACGAATCGTCGTATCCCGCCGAGTTGCTCGAGCGCATTCTGAACCAACTGTTCTGGCGTTCCGTTTGTAATCACTGCCATAGCAGGCAACGTGCTCACCGGTGGTACCGTGTGATCCCGTTTCGCATTCGCGACGAGGTCATCGAGTGGATGTTGGCTATGGTCTGACAAATAGAGTGCTGTCGCCGTAGTTGCGACGGCGACGCCGCCGAGTCGCAATATCCGTAGCATCGCGTCTCTGCGGGTTACGGGTGCCGCGTTTGCTAATTCGCTCGTCCGAGGCATGATCCCCTCCTTTTGGCCTCTCAGCCGCCACAGCCGTTAGAGCTCGATCACCGCAATGCGAGCAGGATCGTTTGTCCCCAGCCGATGCTTCTCATCTGCCGCAACTGCAATATATTTCGGCGGCCGTCCGATATCGCTTAATGACTTCAACGATTTCTCCGACCGCTTCGCTTCGATAATCTGCCAGCCCGTATAATCGTGCGCCACGGGATCAGTCGCCACCAGCAGACCGTTGTATTTCCAGGTGTATTGAGGATGAAAGCTTGGTCCGCCCTCGTAGCATCCAGTGAAGGCATCGCAGATGGACAGCCTGAATTTGTTCTTGATCACGGGGCTCGCATACAAGTCCGCGATATACGGACAGCAATTGTTGCTGTGAAAATCGGACGGATTATTCACTACCCCGTACATATTTTTCATTGCCAGGGTAATTCCCGCACCGCTGTGGTCTTTTAATACCGGAAGGTTGATCATCGCCGTGCATGTCCGCGTGAGCAGCTTCGAAAAGCGTGTTGTCACCACTCCATTTGAATGGGAAGAGTCTTCGTAGCCCACGTTTTTCGTGTCAGTGCCCACGACGCGTTCGCGGTTCGGGTCATCTGAAACATGAAACCCAACGCGTTCGAGTTCGTGATTGGTCCGGTCCCATATCACAATATCGTTCGCTCTAATCCCCGCCTGCTTCAATCGCTCGCAGATCGCCTCGACCAGCACTACATGTGTCGATAGCCCAGGTCCCGCGATCGTATTCACCTTCAGCCCCACTACTTCACCGGGTCTGACAACTTTTCTCCAGGCGGCCACAGGGTCTTTGGTCTCATAAAAACCTTGCATCGCGTTATCGAGCAGCTTCAGCACCCGTGCAGAATCAGGTCCGCCGCCGTCGCCATCCAGGGCGGGATCGCGCGCGACGATTACCTTCGATTTGGGCAGGGAATTGGGCAGGACCCTCTCCTTCGCGACCAACTTGCCGGCTCCGAACGCGGCGGCACCCGTTATGCAACCCTTCAGAAATGCTCGGCGAGTGTTATCTGTCATCTCCGCACCTCCGTCATAAAGCCCCCTCGGCTCTTCACCGTCCCAATTTAACTTCGATCGCGTTTCCGAGCTCCAGGATCGCTTGCTGCATTTGCGGCGAGGCCTGATAGGCGACAATCCTCACGAGGTATCGACCTTTGCGATACACCATGCTTTGCTCATACAGGCGGGCGGCATCACCGACCTTGGGCGAGGCTGCGTCACCTGCGGGCTCGGAATCGTAAATCATCTTCGCGGAAGACTCATCGGCGAATAGGTAGATGTCGGCGACGGCGTCGAGTTTATTTTGGAATTTGTAATCCGCAGTAGATGTCGTCTGCACACCAGCCTTGATGTACTTCTCGGCATCCCCGTCGATATAGCTCGAGAGTTCGTGTGCAGAAAACGTCCGCACGTCATCACCCCGCGTCCACCCGACTACTGCCGCGCTCGCTGGAAAGAAACTTGCTGTCGAACTTGCTCCGACTTGTGACGGCATGGATTTGCCACCGCACCCGGCCATTAGCAGGGCTGCAGTCGAAAGGGCGGCAGCAATACCCACCCGAACAATCGATGCAGATCTCTCGCGCGTCATGACTCCGCCTTCCCCCTGGTTCGGTTCAGCAATATCTGGTTCGTTTTTGAACGGCTTTCTCCGATGCTTAACACGTACACGGCGGGATGATTGTGCACCGGGCACGCGTACTCGCATGCCCCGCAACCAACGCACTCGTCCGGGTTTATCCACGGCTGTTTCAGCTGTTTCTTGTTTCCCGCGAAATCAAGGACCTCTGCCGGCCTCATATAGATCGCTTTCGGCGATGTCGGACACCACTCTTCGCAAACGATACAGTCCGTTGCCATCGCCCACGGCAAACACCGCCCTCGATCGTAGAAGGCTGTGCCGATTCGAATAGGCTCGGTGTCACCGGTCAGTTCAACCGTCCAGCCCTTTTCTTTTGGTGTGGTTCCCCAGATCGCACCGGTGGGGCAGACCTGGGTACAAAGAACGCAACTGGATTCGCAATAGCCGATCCGCGGCACAAGCACCGGTGTCCACACTCCTTCGATCCCGGCCTGCGTGAAGGCCGGTTGCAGCGCATTATTCGGACAGACTTTCATACATTCGCCGCAGCGGATACATCGAGCCAGAAAGTCGGCCTCCTCGAGGGCACCAGGCGGGCGTAGCAGTTTTTCATTTTTTTCCACTGCGAATGTCGACGTGCTTCGCATCAGTGGAACCAGTGCCGCCCCCGTCGCAATCGAGGTCAGGGCCGCACGCCGTTTGAGGTTCGGCCCGACAGCCACTGAGTTGTCGCCTGGAAAGAACTTGAAGGCCAAGCCGTCATGCGGGCACTCCCCCAGACAATTCAGGCACAAATGGCATTCTGATTTGCGCCACGGCACCCCGCCAACGGGATCGTCGCCACCCTGACAATGCAGCAGACAGCGGTTACAGTCGTCGCAAGCAGCAGGATTTTTCTGCAGCCCCAGAATGGCCCAGCGCGAAGCCAACCCAAGTAACGCCCCCAAAGGACAAATCGCCCGGCACCAGAATCGCGTCACGCGCAGATTCAGTACCAGAAAGGACAGAAACAGCAGGCCCAGGAAGAAGCCCTGCCGGAAGTGAGGTTGTCTAAAACTCAGAATCGTTGAATTCAAGATCAGGTGAATGATCCCCAGCAGGAATTGCAAGGGCAGAAAAACGAAATGTTCGGCAGACTTGAAGGTTGCGTTTACGGCGTAATTTGTGGCGGGGATGATGGACAGCCCCAAGGAACGTGCCAGGAACGAAAACGGATCAATCCACCCGATGATTCCCGATCCAAAGAATGCCGCCAATAAAGAGGCGATTAACAGATAATACTTCGTCGTCTGCCATTTCTTGTAGCGATTGGAGTCAATCAGGGCCTTCCCCCGCTTCTTCTCCGATCTGATTGAGCCGAAGAAGTGATTGAGGGTTCCCATCGGGCAGATCCATCCGCAAAAAAATCGCCCGAAGAAAAACGTCGGTATAAGAATGACCAGGCTCCACAAAAGTCCACGATAGAGGGAGTGGCTGGCGAGCGCATTCGAAATGGCAACAAGGGGATCGAGTTGGAAGAATAATTGAACCGGGTAGGGCAAGTGGATCGCGTCTCCCTGCGAATGCAGTGAACCGCGCAACTCCGTTCGGAGCAGCAACAGGACAAACAAGCAAAGGAAGAAAATTTGCGACAGACGCCGGTAGGTGGTTAGCGTCGCGTGCTTCACATCTCAAGTGTCGCAGGACCGCACGTGCCCTCGATGTGATGCCAGTCACGACTCTGGGCAGAAAAAGCGTTGCGGTGCTGTTTCGACCGGTTCATGCACAGTTCGCAAGGCAGGAGCGTACGTCGACTGGTGGCGCAGTTGTCCGCGCCGTGCTACCGGCCAAAGAAAAGGGGCACGCCACGTGCGTGCCCCAGCGGGTTTGCAAATTTGCAGATCGAGGATAGATCAACGCCTGGCTACGGCTGGTCGCTCGACGTCACGGGCGCTCCACTGCGTTGCGCCACAACCTTACGAGCATTTTCATACAACGCCCGGGCCTGCGGGATCGACTCCATGGCCTTCTGCACCTGTGGATCGGCTTCGAGCAGGACCTTGAATCCTTCCTGCGTGCCGTAGGTCGACATAAAGACTTCCTGCTTGATCTTCCGCTTGATCCAATCGAGATTCTCTGCGTACTCTGGCTCAGTGTACTTTACGTTGTGTTTCGCCAGATACTCCCGGAAGACCCGCAGTACACTGTCATCAACCTCAAAACTATGTGTAATCGTCGGTTTCGTTCCGAGGTAATACCGCGTAAATCCCGCCACACCTTGCTCGGCAGGAAAGAAGATGTCGTCACGGTACATCATCTGCTGGAATTTGTCCGGCTTTGGCATTGCGACAATAATGTCTGGCGTAATTCCTCCACCACCGGTCACTTGGCGACCGCTATCTGTCTGTCGAATCTCGGTCGGATGATCGGGCACTTTGCGCTCGTAGTGATATTCATAGAGCGAGATCGACTTGTAGTCGCGCTGAATCAATCGACCGCTGGGCGTGTAGTAACGGGCTGTCGTGAGCGCTAGGCCGGTGTTTTCCGACAAGGGCTGAACGGTTTGCACAAGGCCCTTGCCGAAGGTGGTTTCGCCGACAATCAAGCCGCGATCGTGATCCTGAATTGCGCCGGAAACGATCTCAGCCGCAGAAGCCGAATTGTTGTTGACCAGTACGACGACGGGAACAGTCATCCCCTGGTTGCCGCGAATTGCGGTAAATCTCCGTTCCGGTGCGCTGCGCCCGTGATAGGAGACAATCGTTTGTCCCTTTTCAAGGAACATGTCGCCAACAGCCACCGCTTCATTCAGCAGTCCGCCGGGATTTCCCCGAAGATCAAAAATCAGTCCGTCGAGCGTCGGAGCACCCAGTGCCTTCAACGCATCCGCGATCTCGCGGTCGGTCGTTTCATTAAACTGGGAAAGCCGGATATACCCGATTCCCGGCTTTAACATGAACGCGATATCCACGGAATGCCGTGGAATTTCATCGCGCGTCACCGTGAACACCAGAGGTTCTGCATAACCCTCGCGCGTCACCGTAATTTTCACGATTGTGCCCTTTGGGCCCTTGAGCATGTCCGCAACTTCGCTGGTCGTCAGACCTTCGGTTGACTTGTCGTCAACCTTCACAATCACGTCACCCGGCCGCAATCCCGCGTTATATGCCGGTGCGCCGACGTAGGGCGACATCACGACCGTGTGATTCTCACGAGGGGCAACGACCATTCCCACACCGTAGTACTTCCCGCGCTGGTCTTCGCGGAGCAGCGCAAACTGCCGCGCATCGAAGAAATTGGAGTGCGGGTCCAGCATCCGCAGCATCCCCGGGATGGCGCCCTGGTAAACCGCCTTGTCGACGTCAACGGGTTCGGCGTAATTTGTCTGCACCACGTCCAATACTCTTGAAAAATCGAGGACGGCGGTCTGGTAATCGTCAGAACTGCTCGATGTGGCACGGACCGACGGTCCATAGACGGCGCCGAGTCCCGCGGACAGTGCTAGAACTACGATGACGATGACGAATCCACGGCGTTCAGCATTCATGAGCAAGGTACCTCGTGGTTTACCCGGCAATCCGCCCGGGAGAATACAAGCGTAAATCGTTTGGTGCCAGCCTATTTCCCGGCACCTGCTGCCAGAGATTTCGGAAGCCCACCGCAAAAGAGCAGTATAACATGAGGCTGCCAACTGTCGTTTGACAGAGGTGGCCCGCCTTTCTATGATGCTCCCTGGGCATAAAAGGACTGTATCGGCACATGTTGAGTATTCCCCACATGATTGTGGTCTTTTTGGTGGTTTTGGTCGTTTTCGGGCCACAAAAACTGCCCGAACTGGCTCGAAGTTTTGGCAAGTTGATGGCCGAATTCCGAAAGGCATCGGGAGACTTCAAAAATGCCTTTGAAGAGGAGATGCGCGACCTCGAACGCCAGGCCCGAATTGCCGAATTGAAAAAGCAAGCCGCGGAAGCCACGGCAGCGGCAGCCGCAGCATTGAATTCTGTAACCAATCCCACGCTTCCTTCTGCCACCTTGGCCTCCCCACCGGGTGGTGAGACCCAACCCAATCCCTATCCCGAAGAGCGACTGACGGAGGCGCCGGTCATTACACCGGCTGCAGACTCCGTACCGCGCTTGGACGCTTCGACAGTTCAAAATGCCGGTTCCGATGCACCCGAGGCCGATGGTACGGAGCTGAAGCAGGCAGAGCTGAAATTCGAGGACAAATTGTCTGAAAACAAGACTGCGGAAGCCAACCCTTCTCATGACCAACAGCAGCCCGCCTGAACCTCCGGACAATTCGCTATCGGCTCGGCTGGAAGAAGCCGGCAGTCAGATGACGTTTTTCGAGCATCTTACCGAGCTTAGAAAGAGAATCATCAACTCGCTCTACGCCATCGGTATCGGCGCGTTTATCGGCGTCTACTTCGCACCCAAGGTCATTCATTTCATCAACGAACCGATGCAGCAGGCTCTTAAAGCGGCGGGCTACTCGGACAAGCTTTACTACAATCACCCGGCGGGTGCGGTTAACCTCGTGATTACCCTTGGTGTTTATTTAGGGTTAGTTCTTGCCTCCCCTTTTGTGCTGTACCAGATTTGGCTCTTCGTCGCGCCCGCTCTCTACAAGCACGAGCGCAGCGCTGTGACCGGATTTCTTTTCTCAACCGTTTTCCTGTTCTTGGCGGGTATCGCCTTCGGCTATTTCATTACATTGCCGTACATTCTAAAATTTCTAGTGAGCTTCCAGAATTTTGGCGGTACTGTTGCGCCCCTTCTCAGCATCAACGAATACTTTGATCTGATACTGATGATCTTGCTCGGCCTTGGACTCGTATTTGAGCTGCCGATCCTCATCTTCTTTCTGACGCTTTTTGGCATCGTTACGCCAAAATTTCTGTGGGCCAACCTGCGTTACGCAATTCTGATTATCGCCGTGGTCGCTGCAATCATCACACCGACCCCGGATGCCACAACGATGCTGATCTTTATGGCTCCAATGGTGGGCCTCTACTTTATCGGCATTCTCGTGTCCGCCATTGTGGTGCGCAACAAGAACAAGCGCTTGGCGGCCGAAAACGCTGGAACAGGAACTTCCGGTTGATGAGAACACCGCCAACCCGAACGTGCAAGAGTCCGATGCTTCTGGCCGTCCTGCTCCTGGTTGCCATCGGTTGCAAATCCGAGTCTTCCGGCAAATCTCAACCTCCGTTCATGAGCGCTGTTGCGGGGGATGGGTCAGCCAACGCACAGGACGCCCAGGCCCCTCCACCAGACACCACGGGCGGCTTCGATGGCCACCGTGCGTATGAACTCGTGGAGAAACAAGTCAGCTTCGGTCCACGCCCGGCGGGTTCGCCGGAGCTGGCGAAACAGCAAGATTGGATGCAGAGCGAACTTAGAGCCTACGGTTGCAACGTCGAGACCGACGATTTTTCCGCCGACACCCCTGCCGGCCGTCTGCCCATGAAGAATATTCTCGTGAAAATTCCTGGTCAGCAGCAGGGCATCATTCTCCTGGGCACGCACTATGACACCAAGAAACTCGCGGACTTCGTCGGAGCAGATGACGGGGGTTCGTCAACAGCGGTGATGATGGAGGTAGCCCGGAATTTGTGCGCGCAGAAACAGCCTGCGAAGGATGCAGTGTGGATCGCATTCTTTGACGGCGAAGAGGCTGTCAACCGAGAGTGGAAAGATCCTGACAACCGCTACGGCAGTCGCCAGATGGCTGCTCGATTCGCCACGAGCGGGGATCTCGCGAGAATCAAGGCCTTTATCCTGGTCGATCTTGTCGGGGGAAAAAATATCATCTTCGCTCGTGACAACAATTCCACGAAGTGGCTCACTGGGATTGTCTGGAAGACGGCTGCCAAACTGGGATACGAAAAGATATTCGTCGCTGACCAGCAGGAAATGCAGGACGACCATCTGTCGTTCACGCAGCGGAACGTTCCGTCGGTCGACATTATCGACCTGAATCATTCCGCCAGTTATTGGCATACCCCGCAAGACGCCATGGACAAGATCAGTGCCAAGAGCCTGGCCGCCGTGGGCCACGTCGTTCTTGAAACGTTGAAACAGCTTCAAAGATAGAAGCGATCTTGCATCCGCCTGGGACGGTAAAGATCCGCGGTTCCTTGAACCTATTTTTCAAACGTGGGATTGTGCGATTTCGAAATCACCGAATGCTTCTGAAAGTCATCGTCATCGCGATACGGAAAGTCTGACCGGTAATGCGATCCGCGGCTCTCCTCGCGAGCGAGCGCCGACCGCGCGATCAACGACCCAATCGCGTGTAAGTTCCTCAGTTCGTGGTCCGTGCGGTCATTTTTTGGGGATTGTGGGATTTCCATGGCCGCCAGGCTATCGATGGCATGCTTTAGCTCTTTCCCGCTCCGCATAATTCCCACGTCCTGCCACATCAATTCGCGCAATTTCTGAAGAGCTTCGGAAGGCGGCTTGCTCTTTTTTGCGGCACCCGACTCTGGCGGCGCATTCCAGTTTTTCGGGGCAGGCGATCCCGGTAAGGTTCCCTGCGACTTCTTCACCACCGGCGCGTCCTTCATCATCGCGTCTCCGGCTCGCGCGCCAAACACCAGACCTTCAAGCAGGGAATTACTCGCAAGCCGATTCGCGCCGTGCACTCCGGTCATTGCGGTTTCTCCGGCCGCGTACAACCCCGGCACTGAGGTCCGACCCCACAGGTCCGTCTTCACACCGCCCATCATGAAATGCGCTGCAGGGCTGACCGGCGCCACGTCACACGACAGATCGAGTCCATAACTCAAACATGTCGCGAAGATTCGGGGGAATCGTTTCTCGAGAAACTCCTTCGATTTCGTCGTCATATCCAGGTAGACGTGCTTCGAATCGGTGCGATGCATCTCGCTGACGATCGCTCGCGCAACGACATCGCGTGGAGCCAGCTCCTGCGCTTCGTGATACCGCTTCATGAACCGCTCGAGGTGAATGTTGCGAAGGATCCCGCCTTCCCCGCGCAGCGCCTCACTCAGCAGGAAACGTGGCGCACCCTTGATCGCGAGGGCTGTCGGATGAAATTGCACAAACTCCATGTCGGACAAAATCGCCCCGGCATCGTAGGCGATCGCTAGGCCATCTCCGGTAGCCACTTCGGGGTTGGTCGTCTCACGATACAGCTGCCCCAGTCCGCCCGTAGCCAGCAGCGTCGCTTCCGCCCGCAGTTCATGGGTCGACGAATCGTTTTCATCGATAAACCGGACTCCGGCGGCGTGGCCGTTTTCGATCATCAATTCTGTGGTAAACGCGTGGGCCCGTAAATGCAAATGCGGAATCCCGTGCGCCCGGGCTAGGAGCGCCCGGCTGATTTCCCGCCCGGTTGAATCCCCGTGGGCGTGCAGGATCCGCGAGCGGCTGTGGGCGGCCTCTCGCGTAAACGAAAGTTTTGTCCCCGACCGGTCAAATTCCGTACCCCACTCAATCAACTGAGTGATATAACGCGGACCTTCTTCAACGAGCAGGGCAACCGATTCTGGATTGCAAAGTCCATCGCCAGCGTTGATCGTGTCCTGCTCGTGGAGACCGATCTCGTCTTCGTCGCTTAGCGCAACAGCAATTCCACCTTGCGCGTAGGCCGTCGCCGACTCGCTCAGATCAGATTTTGCCAGCACCAGCACGCTGCCTGCCTGGCTCAGTTCAATCGCCGCGCGCACACCTGCAACGCCCGATCCCACAACCAGGTAATCCACGTGATAAGTTTTCTGGGAGAGAGTCATAGCCTTTTTAGGCGCAAACGTATGGTAGCACGACTGTTGTTTGCAGTGACTCGTGGGATGCAGGTTCGAAACGAATTCGAGCGTGAGGGCCCGTCCGCAGATGATGTACAACCGTGATGCGCAAGAAAATGGGTGCCAAACTCGTGTCTGGCACCCGTCCATCTGTTGACCAGAGCTACTTTGCCTGTGCGAGGTGGCCGCGACGATTCTTCGCGTAGCACGACTCGGTGGCTTCCATACAGAACGGCTTTTCTTTTCCGTAGCTCACGGTGTTCAACCGGTCGCCAGGAATTCCCAGGCCGACCAGATACTGCTTTACCGCGTTCGCGCGTCGGTCGCCCAGCGCCAGATTGTACTCAGTCGATCCGCGCTCGTCGCAATGTCCTTCAATGGTAATCCGCATGGTCGGATACCGACGGAAGAAATCAGCGTCCTTCCGCAGCGCTTCCTTCGCATCCGCGCGGATCTCGGCGCTATCGTAATCGAAATAGGCATCGCCCACTTCTTCAAGGAACAACTGATCTAGCGATGAATTTGACTTCACTGTCGATTCGGCGGGTGCGCCCGATCCAGAATTTACGCTGATGCGCACCGTTGCATTCGCATTGCCACCGGGTCCGCTCGCTGTAATCGTATAGGTTGTCGAAGCGCCCGGCGTGACTGTCGTCGAACCCTGCGCGGTTACCGCGCCAACCTCAGGGTCGATCGAGACGTTCGGCGCGTCAGTGGTTGTCCAGGAGAGCCTCACGGAATCGCCTGGATTAACAGAAGTCTTGTCGGCGCTGATTGAAGCAGTGGGCTTCGCCGTCGAGGGAGGAGGGGTGTAGGTTCCGGCGCTCTTCGAGACCGGTTTCTTATTGCAGCCGGAAACGAACAATGCGAGCGAGCAGGCAGACAGCAAGAGAGCGCGTACGAGCGGGCGCTTGGACAGAGTCATTCGTGTTCTCCTTGAAGAAAAAGTAGTACGGTACTTGGCCCGGCGGGGCAATGCAGGGAACGCCCACGGGTGCGGTGAAATAGATATGTCGTCCTACGATATATTGTACACAGATAGTGGGATTGAAGCGAACGGATGCGGAAGAAGATGCGGCAGCACGATCCGTCACTCTGCATTTGCCACTCATTTACTTGGTCGACCAGTTGGGCGATTCGTTGTGACCTTTTGTAGTTAGCTGGCGCGGTTCAGAACCATCTGCCAGCATCACCCAGATCTGGCGGCTTCCTCCGCGCGTCGATTCGAACACAATGTGCCGTCCATCAGGCGCCCAACTCGGACGCTCATTCCGTCCGGAGTCGCGCGTGATCTCCCGGATGCTACGAGAGGCCACGTCCATAATGTACAGGTCGTAATTACCGCTCGGCCGGCGCCAACTGAACGCCAGCAACTGGCCATTTGGAGACCAGGCCGGATCGATTACGTATCCCATGTCTGGCAAATCCAATTTCCGCGTGTCTGTGCCGTCGGCATTCATTATATAAAGTTGCGGAACACCGCCGCGATCGCTGACGAACGCAACCGATTGCCCGGTCTTCGGATTCCAGGCCGGAGACGTGTTCGCTCCGTTTGAAAAAGTGACCCGCTTCGGCCGGTTTCCGCTCGCATCACTTACGTACAACTCTGGATTGCCCTGCATCGAAGACGAGAACATCACCTGGGAACCATCGGGCGACCAGGTCGGGGAAGTATTTGTACTCTTGAATCGTGCGAAGGAAACGAGCTTGTTCGTGTCAAGTGAGTACATGCAAATCTGAGCGCTCGTCACTCCGTTTGCCGGAGCGAAACAGGTGAACGCGATCCGAGAAGCGTCCGGCGACCATCTGGGTGTCAGCGAAATGCTTCCGAGCGAGGTCAGTACATGCTGATTGGACCCGTCGTAGTCCATGATCCAAAGCTCTTTATTTCCGGTCCGCGCGCTGATGAATGCAATCTGTGTTGACGCAATACTGGAAGCGCCGCCTGAAAGTTTATTGACGATCTCGTCGGCAAACTGGTGAGCAAACTTGCGAACCTGCGGATCTGTCGGATTTCCGCGATATACCTTGCCGACAACGGCCTGAGTCGAAGGATTCCGCACGTCATACATCCATGCGTAAATCACGACTTCCGCAGAAGTTTCCGTCAAATACCCGAACGCCACGAAATTGGAATTTAGCGGAGCATCCGTCCACGTTAGATTGCGAAGTTCTTGCGGCTGGGATAGCGGCTGTGTCGGGTAATAGCTGGGACTAACCAGTTCAACGATGCCGCTGAAGGAAAGATCGTCCCGGACGACGCTTGTAAAGAGCGCTGCGTGCGCTTTGGCTTCATCCGATCTTGGGGCAAAGTCCGGCACCGCAATCCGCGGCTTTTCTTCGCCAATTCCCGTGCCCGTGCGGAACCATCCCTGTTCTTGTGCAGTTGCAATTGATGCTGTCGAGACGATCACCAGGCAAACGACCAAGGCACGGATTCTAAGGGACAACGACGCCTCCAGAAATTTCGTCCGCGGATGGGGAGCGGGCGTGTTGAATGAACAGAATAACAAAATCTCGCGGTATTCGGCGAACGGGTTTGCAGCCTTGTGGATTATTCCGACAGCGCGCAGTACCCCCCCCAACTGGTATCGGGAGCAGCGGATTCCGAGTCCCCTCGAGCCTCGCCACAGCTTTCAGCAGCAAGTGTCATTCGAGGCCCTGTGAAAATCTAAATTACCCGTTCGCATTTCTCTATGCGTCGATTTACAATCAAATTCCATGGGCAATCCCCAATTTGTTCATCTTCACGTCCACACCGATTTCAGTCTATTAGACGGTGCGTGCGAGACTTCGGAGCTCCTTGACGAAGCGTCCCGCCAAAAGATGCCTGCCGTAGCCATCACCGACCACGGCAACCTGTTTGCCGCTGCCAATTTCTTTAACGAGGCCAGTAAACGGGACGTAAAGCCCATTATCGGTTGTGAAGTTTATGTGGCAAAGGGCAGCCGCCACGATCGCGGGGAAAAAACTGCTCCCGTCCGATCTGGGAATGGCGAAAACGGCGAAAATGAGCCGGGTTCCCGAGGCAGCAATCACCTGGTACTCCTCTGCGAGAACATGGATGGCTACCGGAATCTTATTAAACTGGTCTCCGCAGGTTTCCTCGAGGGTTTTTACTACAAGCCCCGGATCGATTTCGAGCTTCTCTCGAAGCACAGCAAGGGACTGATCGCCCTGTCCGCGTGCCTGCGTGGACCAGTCACAGAACACGTCGTCGAGCAACGCTTTGATCAAGCCCGCGAGAATGCCTACAAGCTTCGCGACATCTTCGGCAAGCAGAATTTCTTCCTCGAGATTCAGGATCAGGGCCTCGAGATCGAAAAGGGAGTGAACCGCGATCTGATCCGGCTTTCGAAAGAATCCGGTATCCCTCTCGTTGCCACCAACGATTGCCACTACCTTCATCACGATGACGCTCACGCACAGGAAGTCTTGCTCTGCATCCAGACCGGCAAGATGATGAGTGACACCCACCGAATGAAGTTTGCTACCGACCAGTTTTATTTCAAGACCGCGAAAGAAATGGCCGAAGTGTTTCGCGAAGTTCCGGACGCCGTGAGCCGCACCGTCGATATCGCCGCTCGTTGCAATGTAAAGATTGAACACTACGACAATGCGCTCCCGGAGTTTCAGGTGCCACCTGGCCACACCCCCGGCAGCTATTTCGAAAAGGTCGCCCGCGAGGGCTTCGCCGAGCGCGTTCCCTATCTCGAGCGGCTGGCAAAGCAGGGCGCCCTTCGCAATCCGCTTCCCGAATATGAAAAGCGGCTCAGTTCCGAAATCGAAATGATCAAGAAGATGCGTTATGAGGGCTACTTCCTGATCGTCTGGGATTTTATTCACTACGCCCGCGCACAGGAAGTTCCCGTAGGCCCTGGCCGCGGGTCTGCCGCAGGGAGCCTCGTCAGCTATGCCTTGCGGATTACCGACGTCGATCCGCTGCAATACAACCTTCTCTTTGAGCGATTCCTGAACCCTGAGCGCGTCTCGATGCCTGATATCGATATCGATTTCTGCATGCGTCGGCGCGGCGAACTCATCGACTATGTGACCCGGAAATATGGACGCGACAATGTCTCGCAGATCATCACCTTCGGCACCATGGCGGCCAAAGCTGCAGTCAAGGACGTTGGCCGCGCTATGGATATTCCCTACATGGAAGTCGATCGTCTGGCGAAACTGATACCCGCGACGCTGGGCATCGAACTTGCGGACGCTCTCAAGGAATCTCCGCAGCTGAAAGCCGCGGTCGAAGCTGACGATCGCATGAAAGATTTGATGAAGGTGGCACTGCGGCTGGAAGGCCTGGCACGCCATGCCTCCACGCACGCCGCAGGTGTGGTCATTTCCCCGAAGCCACTCACCGAGCTGGTCCCGGTCTACAAGACCAATCGTGATGAAATCACGACGCAATATGACATGAACGCGCTCGAGCGTATTGGCCTCCTGAAGATGGACTTCCTCGGACTGACGACGCTTACCGTTCTTCACGATGCCGTGAAGATGGTCGAGCAGAATCGCGGCGTGAAAATCGACATCGATAATCTTCTGCTCGATGACGAACCGACCTACAAACTGTTCTCCCGTGGGGAAACGACCGCGATCTTTCAGTTTGAGTCCCATGGCATGAGGGACATCCTGCGCCGTTACCACCCGACGCGAATTGAAGATCTGACCGCGCTTAACGCGCTGTACCGGCCGGGTCCCATCCAGGGCGGGATGATCGACGATTTCATCAACCGCAAGCACGGCAAGACCAAGGTCGCCTATGAGCTCCCGCAACTTCAGGAAATTCTCGACGAAACCTACGGGGTAATCCTGTATCAGGAACAGGTGATGCAAATCGCCAACAAATTGGCGAGTTTTTCACTCGGCGAAGCCGATCTGCTCCGTCGGGCGATGGGCAAGAAGAAAAAAGAAGAAATGGCCAACCAGCGTGCGAAATTCATGGCCGGTTGCGTGAGAAACAAGATTAACGAGAAGAAGGCCGAGCGCATTTTCAATCTCATGGAGGAATTTGCCGGATACGGCTTCAATAAATCTCACTCTTGCGCGTATGCCTTGCTCGCGTATCAAACGGCTTATCTTAAAACGCACTATCCTGTGGAATTCATGGCCGCGCTGCTCACTTCTGAAACGGGCAATGCCGAAAAGCAGGTGAAGTACATCAACGAAGCCCGCGGCATGAACATTCCCATCCTGCCACCTAACGTGAACGAGAGCGATCTG
Organism: uncultured Acidobacteriota bacterium; assembly: GCA_963831545.1. Classification (GTDB taxonomy): domain Bacteria; phylum Acidobacteriota; class Terriglobia; order Acidiferrales; family UBA7541; genus Acidiferrum. Next base: position 106,775 of record CAWHQX010000012.1, on the reverse strand, counting down.
TATTTCACCCCTGTGGGAGACTCGATCCGCTTTGGCATGGCCGCCATCAAGAACGTTGGGGAGAACACCGCCAAGGCGATTCGCGACTCTCGTCTCAGCGAGGGCGAATTCAAGAATCTTTATGAGTTTTGCGGGCGTGTCGAGCCCCGCTTTTTGAATAAACGCGTTTTTGAAAGCTTGATCAAGTCAGGAGCAGTGGACTCCTTTGGCAGTAGGGAAGAGATGTTGGCGAGTGTCGACGACGCAATTACCGCTGTCCAGCGCGCGGCTCGCTCAAAGGAAACGGGGCAGCACGGACTGTTTGTCGGCGGTTCGTCGGACTCCAAGGTTCACTTTACGTTGCGCGAAGCCCCTCCTATCTCCGAGGAGGAGCGCCTTGCAAGTGAGTATGCCATGCTCGGCTTTTACGTTTCCGGTCACCCGCTCGATAAATTTGCCGCGCGTCTGAAAGAATTGAATGTTCTCACCCTGGAGCAGATTGAGGGTCAGCGGAACGGCAAAGAGCTTACGGTCGCGGGACTGATCGTCGGCACTCGTCCCATGCGCAGCAAAAAAGGAGCGCAATGGGCCATTTTTACCCTGCAGGATATGACCGGGGTGCAGGAGTTACTTGCTTTCCCGGAAAGCTTTGCTCGCTTGACGAATGTGCTCAAGCCCGGGATCCCGCTGCTGCTGAAAGTCAGAGTTCAGATCGAAGAAGCCGGTACACGTCTTTCGCTGCAGGAAGCCCGTAAGCTCGAAACTCTGGCGCAACCCGCTCAACCGACGGAATACCGCGTTCGTCTGAAACTGGCTCAACTTACCGAAGAAGCGATGGAGCGACTGGACGCGCTCTTTGCAAAATCTCCTGGCCCCAGTACGGTTGTTTTTGAATTACACTCACCGGATGGATCGGTGGCGACATTACAGTCGCAGCAACGCATCAGGATTCATCCGGAACTGGAAGAAGCGGTTCGGCAGATCTGCGGCCACGGGCCCGATCAGATGGTGGCGTAATGTGCGCAGCACGCAAGGATAAGAAGGCATCGACGACGGCCGACAGGCGAGTCGAAATCGAGCGCCTCGAAAAAGATGTCGACGAACTGCGCCGCCTTGCGAGCGACGGTGCGGGTGAAAATGAACTTGAGCGGCTGAAACTCCAGGTCGCGGAACTTCGCAAAGAATTTTATGCTCATCTGGGCCCCTGGCAGCGCGCTCAAATCGCTCGGCACCCGCAGCGCCCTTATACCCTCGACTGGATCAACCTGCTGATCACCGATTTTATCGAACTGCACGGCGACCGTGGGTTTGGCGACGACAAAGCGCTCATCACTGGCTTGGGCAAATTCCAGGGCCGACCGGTCGCCATCATAGGCCATCAGAAGGGCCGCGATACCAAGCAGCGTGTCATTCGAAATTTTGGCCAGCCGAAGCCGGAAGGCTATCGCAAAGCGCTTCGCGTCATGCAACTTGCTGCCAAGTTCAATCGACCCGTTCTTACGTTTATCGACACACCCGGCGCGTATCCCGGCATCGACGCCGAGGAGCGCGGCCAGGGCGAAGCGATTGCCCGAAACCTCCGGGAAATGGCGCGGCTACCGGTACCTGTGATTGTCACGGTGACCGGCGAGGGGGGCTCCGGCGGCGCCCTGGCGATCGCGATCGGCGATCGAGTCAACATACTTGAAAATGGATTTTATTCCGTGATCTCACCGGAAGGCTGCGCTTCGATCATCTGGCGCGATTCCACGAAAGCCGAAACGGCTGCCATCGCCATGAAGATCATGGCCAACGATCTGAAAGAACTGGGCATTATCGACGAGATCGTTCCGGAACCGGAAGGCGGAGCGCACAACGACCATGAATCCGCCGCAAAGATGCTCGGCGAAGTGCTGCAACGTCAACTCCTGACCCTTACAAATCAATCTCCAACGGAACTGGTCAATGCGCGATACGATAAATTTCGCAATATGTGTCAGTACTTTGACATCATCAGTTAGGGGGCCACTGCCTCCGTTCCCGAACCAAGTCACGAAGCTCACCCCGTAGCACATACGCTACGTCCATCCCATCGTTTCGTTGTCCCGGCTACCGTCCAGAACTACTCTGAACATGAATCAACAGTGCGTCGAATCAGGACCTTTCGCCGCGCTGTATTCCGTTTTGTAAAGGGCAGGGAAGCCATGTCGGAACCGTTCCGTCCGTATGAAAAGCTGGTTGAGATCACGATTCTTGGAAAGAAGTTTCAGGTCCCGGAGCGCAACTCTTTGCTCCGCTGTTTTCAATTCATCAGTCCGGAAACAATTCCGTACGGGCGGTTCTGCTGGAATCAGGATTGTCAATATTGTCGCGTCACGTGCCAGTTGCCGGATGATGATGAGCCACGCGAGATGATCTCATGCAAGTTCATCGTCATGGCCGGCATGGAAGTCACGGAACTCAGCCAGGAACTCAAGTGGTGTCTCCGGGCGAAACTCCCGGCCGATTCCACGGTTAACTCTTAGTTCAGCCCCGAGAAGTGGTTCACTCGGAATTCCCGGACATCCTTCTTTGAAGCCAATGGTGACGAGCGGGAGACCTGCACTACAGGGAGGGATAAGGCCGGGAACCGCTCTGTCTCTCTGCCTGTGCCCGATTGTCCAAAGGTTGTACCTGATTCCGTTTGCGCCCTACCTCGCATTGCTCTACGCTGTTTGTATCCCCATGGCAGACACAAACATGCTTCTCTGCGACGGTTGCGGGCAATTCGCCCCTCCTGCGCATATCGCTCGGCGCTTACAGCGCCTTGAATGGGCTACGCGTTATCGCCCTGTCCACATCCAGACACTGCTGATCGGTGGAATCGTACCTTCGCAACAAAGTTCCTTCCTTTACGCCGACAGCGAACAAGTTTCTGGCGAAGCCAAACAACTTCTTCAGGCGGTCGAGATTTCTACCGACGGGAAGAGCCGAGACCAGTTTCTCAGCGAATTCCAAAAGCGCGGGTTGCTCGTGATCCATGTTCTGGATTGTCCGCTCGAAGGCCGGCTTTCGCCCTCGGAAGTGCAGGGCCTGCTCGATCGTCAACTCGCATCCACTCTTGTCCGGGTCCGGCGGTCGCTCAAACCGAAACGCGTCCTGTTGTTCTCGAAGGAACTGGCGGGCCTTGCGCCAAAGATCACCGAGGCCGCCACCGACTGCCAGATCCTTTCCGACAAAGGCTTGCCGTTTGATCTCGACGAAGCTATTGATTCCAGTCGGTTTACGGCATTTCGTCAGGCATTGAGCAGCGAGCTTCAGTTTCAGAAATAGTACTTTGCGTGACGTGCGTCACTGAGAAAGGTGACCGCTTAACTGAAAGTAGTAGTCGGATAGACATAGAATTGGTTGTGATAGAATTCAACTGTAAGTGCTGCATATGAGGTGATTTGTGCAGAATCGAGCAAAATTCGGTGTAGGAATTGCGGTCATTATCGTTGCCATGGGCTTTATGGCCTGGTTGGGATACGGCGAGAGCAAAACCTATTACCACACGATTGCTGAGTATCAGACGTTGCGCGGGTCCAGTCGCGAGCATCGCATGCGTTTAGCCGGAACCGTCGTACCGGGGACCATCAAGCATTCGTCGGGGCGCATCGATTTTGTACTCGAAGAGCAGGGCAAGACGTTACCTGTCAGCTACATCGGCACGGAACCATTGCCCGATACCTTCATCGACAAGTCGCAAGCGCTAGTTGAAGGTCGTCCAGGTTCTGACGGCCAGTTCGTCGCAGAGCACGTTCAGGCAAAATGCGCTTCGAAATATGAAGCAGCGCCCGGTGGCGACAAGCCGGCGCCGGCAAATGCACAGACAAGCAGCATGTAACTCGAGACAGCGCCTGAAAATTTAAACTCTTGGGAGGGCGGAAGGCTATGGATGTATTTGGGTCTTTTTCGCTTCTGCTCGCATTTGTTTGTGCCGTGTATGCGTTCGTCGCGGGTATCGCGGCGATCAAGACGCGCCATCCGCTGCTGATCAAGAGCGCTCGTCAGGCTGGCATAGCCACATGCGCCTTAATTTTTGTCGGCACCTTCAGCGTCGTCTACCTCCTCTTTACCGATAATTTCTCGGTCGCCTATGTTGTCTCTCACAGCAACCGGGATCTCTCTTCCTTCTACAAGGTAGCCGCTCTTTGGGCGGGCCAGGAAGGCTCGTTGCTGTTCTGGAGCTTCCTGCTTTCGATTTATGTGATTTCGGTCCTCATTGCCTATCGAAACAAGAATGGCGAACTGATGCCGTATGTCGGAGTGATTCTCGCCGGCGTGCAGATATTCTTTCTCACTCTCAACAATTTCGTTGAAAGCCCGTTCAAGGCCCTGGGCGCGATGCAGGCGAATGGCACGTTTGATCTGATCACGCGGCAGGATGGCAACGGTTTAAATCCTCTTCTGCAATATCCGGAAATGGTCATCCACCCGCCGAACCTCTATTCCGGATACACCGGTTTCACAATCCCGTTTGCCTTTGCGCTCGCCGCACTGCTTGCGAGATATCCGGGTGAAAAGTGGATCCACCTTACGCGAAAGTGGACCATGATTGCGTGGTGCTTCCAGAGTGTTGGCATTCTACTTGGCGCGCATTGGGCGTACGCAGTGCTCGGTTGGGGCGGTTATTGGGGCTGGGATCCGGTTGAAAACGCTTCGTTGTTGCCTTGGCTCACGGGCACCGCGTTTCTTCACTCCGTGATGATGCAGGAAAAGCGCGGCATGATGAAAGTGTGGAACGTATGGCTGGTGTTCAGCACGTTCCTTCTGTGCATCATGGGTACATTCCTGACGCGCAGCGGTGTTGTCAGTTCCGTACACGCCTTCGCGAATTCGCAGATCGGTCCCTGGTTTGTCGGCTTCATGGCGCTGATCCTGGTGGTTTGTTTCGCGGCGTATCTCAAGAATCGTGATTATCTGGCTAGCGAGAATCAGCTCGATTCCATGGTCTCCCGCGAATCGAGCTTCCTGTTCAATAACCTGCTCTTCCTGGTTGCCTGCATCGCGGTGCTGTCGGGGACTCTCTTTCCAGTCATTTCCGAAGCGATTTCCGGTTCACGCATCAGCGTCGGCGCGCCTTTTTTCAACAAAGTGATGATACCGATCGGCCTCGCCATTCTGTTTCTCACTGGCGTGGGACCTCTGCTCGCCTGGCGAAAAACTTCGAGCGAAAGTCTGAGGCGTAATTTTGGATGGCCGGTGATTATCAGTTTGGTCGTTGGCTTGGCGTTTTGGCTCATGGGTTACCGTCAGGTTTATTCCAATCTCAGCTTTGTTCTCTGCGCGTTCGTGGCATGGACAATCTTTCTCGAATTCTGGCGCGGCGGAAAGGTTCTCTCGGCACGAACCGGTATGGGCATGGTCATGTCGATGCACGAACTGGCGATGCGAAATACTCGACGTTATGGCGGTTATGTCGTTCACTTTGGCATGGTGCTGATCTTTATCGGACTCGCAGGAGCAGCGTTTAACAAGGACGTGCAGAAGTCGATGAATCTTGGCGACTCGTTGCTCATCGGTCCTTATAAATTGGTTTTGCAGAGTGGGGACACCAAGGCAGAAGCAAACTACACGGCACAGCGTATGATTCTTGAAGTCCTTAAGAACGATAAGCAGATCATGATGCTCTATCCCGAGAAGCGAAACTTTCAGGCCAATCAGGAATCCGGCACCATGGTTTCGATCTATTCCTCGTTGAAAGAGGATTTATATGTCGTTTACGCTGGCCAAGACCCGGACACAAATATGCCGGTGATCCATGCGTACCTGAATCCGCTCGTAAAATGGGTCTGGCTCGGTGGGGTGATTGTGGTCTTTGGGACCTTGCTGGCTCTGATGCCCAATCGCCGGGTCGCATTGTCGCTGCAAGCAACGCCGGAGACCGTATCCACGCAAGTGGCCGTCGTGCAAGGCTTGCAACCTTCGATTACTTTGCGAGAGGGACATGATTAAGACGAAAAGACTGCTCATTCTCTCGCTGGTGCTGAGCTTTGCGATTGTGCCGATTTGGACCGTGAATCTCACGGCGCAAAGTGACCGCGCCAAGCTCGTTGGCACCCACCTGAAGTGCATGTGCAAGGGTTGCGACATGACCGCCGCCGGCTGCTCGCATCCAGGAGCATCGTTTACCGGACCGTGTCCCACGGCAAAGGGAATGATGATGGACGTAGATCAACACATCGCCAAAGGTGAAACGGACGAACAGATCATGCAGGCATTTGTGAACCAGTACGGCGCAATCGTCTATGTGGAGCCCCCAAAACATGGCTTCGGACTGGTTGCCTGGATCATGCCGTTTTTTTACACCTTGCTCGGCCTGGCCCTGGTTGTGTTCTTCATTCGCAAGTGGCACAGGCAACCGAAACGTGCCGACGTGGCCCACAATACGATGGATGGCAAACGAATTTCTCCCGAAGCAATGGAGCGTGCGCGCGAAACAGCACGCAGGGAAACAGAGGACTAATCGATGTTGGTCGCCTTCACTTTGCTACTGCTGATTTCTTCCACGGACTACGCTATGCTCGGCGCCTGCGTGGGCCTGGCCGTTGCCGTGATGCTGTTTATCTTCTATATTCAGCCCGATGCATCAGACCTGGCGCCGCACCGCACGCAGCTCGATCAATTGCTCGAACGCCGCGATGCGATATATGAAAATCTGCGCGACTTGAAATTTGAATATCGCGCCGGCAAATACTCGGAAGGCGACTACGAGGGAATGAAAAACAGTTTGGAAAACGAAGCCGCTGTCCTTCTGACAGAAATCGAACAGGTTACCGAGTCTCAGATCCGGCGGCCGCGTCCCGGCGCCCGGCCAGCAAGCGCAGAGCGGGGCGCTCGATGAATTTTGGTCGGTCGCGGTTCCTCGCTCAAACCTTCTCAGCATTAACGGCCTGTTTCTTCTTCGCGATTGCAGCGCATGCCGGTACTGCGAACGGCACGGTCATCAACCGGACCACGGGCCAGCCCGCTGCTGGCGTTAGTCTCACGCTCGTCGATCTGCAGGCCGGCATGGCAGAGGCGGCCACTACCAAGAGCGATGCCCAGGGCCAGTATTCCTTCAATAATGAGGGGCTCGGCGTCAAACCGATGCTGGTTCGCGCCACATTTGAAGGCGTCACCTACAACACCGCGATCCGTCCGGGAAGCCAGCGGGTGGATGTCGACGTCTATGACGTCTCCAAAGATGCAAAAATCATCTCGATTATGTCGCACATTGTGATTTTCCAGCCTCGGGACGGGAATCTGCTGGTTGGCGAAGAGTACGTTGTCCAGAATAACTCGCAACCGGCACGCGCCTTTTTCCGAAGCGAAGGTAATTTTGATTTCGCCATTCCCCCGAGCGCAAAACTCGAGCAGATTTCGACGACCAGTACAACCGGTATGTCCGTACAGCAAGCTCCCATTGAGAGGGGAAAAGGCCACAACGCGATTGCGTACGCATTCCGCCCGGGCGAAACCAATATCCGACTTTCCTATAGCATGCCGTATCCCGACAACAAGGCGGTGGTCGCGCTCCCTGCTTCTTATCCCGATGTGAAGATGCTGGTTGTTGCGCCTCCGGGAATAACGCTCAGTGGCGACGGACTGACTCCATCTGGCCAGGAGCAGGGCATGATGGTTTACACCCACGTGCCATTGGCTGCGAAAGCGACACTCATCGTGAATGTCTCTGGGGTCGGCTCTCCACAACAAGCAGCTGAGGGAAGCGGCGATCAAAACGGCCAGGGGGCGATGCCGCAAGAGGGGAATTCACGATCTGGACCGCAACAGGACGTTCAGGCCGTGCCGGGGCGCCTCGATTCGTTGAAGTGGCCGATCATCCTTGGTTTTATCGCACTGTTCGGATTGGGTGCTGTTGTTCTTTCAAAGAAACAGATCGTTGTTGCGCATGTTCCCGTACCGGGTGACGACCGCGAAGAGTCAGTTCGTCTGTCTGACCGATCTAAAAAGAGTAAATCCAAGGCTGCAACTGCTCCTGTCGCTTCCTCTTCGGTGACGCCTTCGGCCGGAGGCAGTGCGGCAGCCAGCCCAGGCGGCAGCGTTGCCGCTGTAGATGCTGAGGTGAACGTGAGTCTGGACGCACTGAAAGACTCGATTTTCCGCCTTGAGCTGCGACGCCAGGCAGGAACGATTTCCGAAGAAGATTATGCCCGAGAGAGAGCGCAGATGGAAAAGACATTGCGCGACCTGGTGCGTGGCTGACGGTGCCTGAGCGGCGGGTGCTCTCCCCGCCGCAAAATCACCACGGAATTTCAACCGTGAATTCGTTCAAACTACCTCCGACCGGTCTCCGTTTTGAAAAGATCGACAAACGCTATGGCGGTCTTTACGCCCTGCGCCGAGTGACATTTGAGATTGCTCCTGGCGAATGCGTTGTGCTGGCCGGGCGCAATGGTTCCGGCAAGACCACCCTGCTTCGCGTCGCGTCGCAGATCGTGCGGCCGACGGCCGGCAAATTGACATTTCCCGGGGCGGAGGCCTTGGCCTCAGCCGGAAACGGCTTGCATGGACGCCCGGGATACGTGGCGCACACGACGATGGTCTACGACGAGTTGACGGCCGAGGAAAATCTGGTATTTTTCGCGAGGTTGCAAAATGTGGAACAGCCGGTTGCGCGCGCGGAAGAACTGCTGCGCGAAGTCGGACTGATCGAGCGAAAGAGCTCGCCCGTCCGCACATTCTCGCGAGGCATGCGGCAACGGATTGCGATCGCCCGCGCTCTGATTCATCGACCCTCCGTATTACTATTCGACGAGCCCGCGACGGGTCTCGATCCACTAGGGATTGCGTGGCTCGCGAATTCCTTGCGCGAACTGAACAAGGCTGGATGCACGATCGTGATGAGCCTTCACGGAGAATCCGAAATCTCCGCCCTCGCCACCCGCGCCGTGCGCCTCGACGCAGGCACAGTTGTCGATGACACAAATTCAGGCGCGTCGTTGCGCTCCATTCTCAACTTCGGAGTTGCCTAGAGACGCGATGGCTCTCCTATCCAATTCGGCCACGCTGCTCGGCAAGGAACTGCGGACGGAATTCCGGTCCCGCGAATTGCTGACGACGACGATTGTCTTCATCCTCATGGTCGTGGTGCTGTTCAGTTTTACGTTTGACCCTACCACTGCCGAGTCACGCAGGTTCGGTCCCGGATTGCTTTGGCTGGCCTTTCTGTTTGCCGCATCCCTGATGTTGCAGCCCTGTTTTCTGCGTGAACAAAACAACGACACACTGAGTTCGTTGCGCCTTGCGGTCAGCGATCCGTTCGCGATTTTCCTGGCCAAGGTCGGCGCCAACACCCTGTTTCTACTTGTGACTGAATTAATGATGCTTCCGATTTTTTCGGTGCTCTACAATGTCCCGGTATTGCCGGAACTTCCCTGGCTCATCCTGGTTCTTTTCCTGGGAAGCCTGGGGATCTCCGTTGCTGGCACGGCACTCTCTGCAATTTCCGCGCAAGCCCGCATGCGGGAGCTGCTGTTACCGCTGTTGCTGTTGCCTTTGCTCACGCCAGTGCTCGTGGCCAGCACCGAAGTCACTGTAGGGTTGATGGACCGCGACCCGATCGTGCAGTGGAAGGGAATTGGTTTTCTTGCCGTATTCGACCTGGTCTTTTTGACGGCCTTGTGGCTATTCGGCGAATATCTGTTGGAGGAGTAAACTGCAAATGACAAAACGCCTGTTGCTCGGAAGCGCAGCGCTCCTGCTGGTGATTGCCGCTGCCTATGCTTCCCTCTATATTGCGCCCGAAGAACGAACGATGGGCGTGATCCAGCGCATCTTTTATTTCCACGTCAGCAGCGCGTGGGCCGGCTTCTCAGCGTTCCTGGTGTGCTTCGTCGCGAACCTGTTGTATGTCTGGCGTCGCGACCAGAAATACGATTGGCTGGGTGTTTCCGCAGCGGAAGTTGGCCTGGCCTTCACCACCGTGGTCTTGATTACGGGTCCCATCTGGGCCCATCCTGTCTGGGGCATCTGGTGGACCTGGGATGCTCGCCTCACCTCAACGTTCATCCTCTGGTTGCTATACGTCTCCTATTTACTTCTTCGCACTCTCGTCGAAGAGCCAGACCGTCGGGCGTTGCTCAGTTCGCTGTTTGGAATTTTTGCGTTTCTCGACGTGCCACTCGTATTCGGCGCGATTCGCTGGTGGAGAACACAGCACCCTTCTCCAGTCATTATGGGCGGTGCGAATTCCGGCCTGGATCCCACAATGAAGCTGGTCTTCTTTTTTTCCGCGTTTGCGATGCACATTCTGATGATTTTCCTGATTATGGAGCGGTACGAAATCGAGAAAATGGCCGGCGAAGTTGAAGTACTTCGCAGGGAACTGGAGGTAGTATGAAGAATCTGGACAGCGTATTTGCGGCCTACGTCATCGGTTGGGCCGTGTTTTTTGTTTTTTATCTGACGGTTGCGAAGCGGACTTCGAGCTTGCGTACGGAAATCGATCGCCTGAAAGGCGCTTTGCCGCGCGCAAAGTAATGTGGTCAGGTCGTAGAGCTATCTTGCTCTGAGTCGTGGCGATTTATCATCGCCGATCATGTTCTTCGCGCCCGAAGAAGGGGACTGACCGTGAACGGTAACAAGAAGAAACGTGTTGGTATCGTGCTCTTCCAACTGGGCGGCCCGGATTCGCTCGAAACTGTTGAACCGTTTCTGCGGAATCTGTTTCTTGACCCGGATATTATTCCCCTGGGCCCGCTGAACTTTATTCGCAAACCGCTCGCAAATTACATCGCGAAGAAACGATGTGTGCCGGTGGCCCAGCGATATGGGCAAATCGGTCGCCGTTCGCCGATTGGCATCTTGACCGAGCGACAGCGGCTGCGTTTGGTTGCGGCCCTCGAGCCTTATATCGACGTCGTGGCCGTAACGGCCATGCGTTACTGGAAGCCGCTGACCGAAGATGCGGTCGCGAAAATCAAACGCGAAGCCACCCTTGACGAACTGGTCCTCCTTCCCCTGTACCCACATTATTCCTATGCGACCACGCTCAGCAGCTTGAAGGAATGGCGACGGGTGTATGGTGAACCGGAGGACAGTTTGCCTGAACGTACTGTCGAACATTTCTTCGATCACCCTCTCTATATCCAGTCGCTCGTTACCAATATCGGTAAAATCCTGCGACAGTTTCCGGATAGTTCGCGGATTCATCTTGTTTTTAGCGCGCACGGATTGCCCATGAGTCTGGTCGAAAAAGGAGACCCCTATCCCGAGCACGTGAAGGAAACGGTTCGACTTGTGTGCGAATTGGGTGCGACGCGATTTGCGAACTGGCCGAAAACGCATTTACTGTGCTTTCAGAGCAAAGTTGGCCCGGCAAAATGGTTGGAACCGTCTTTTGTCGGCACTCTTGAAAAGCTTGGTCACGAGGGTGTGAAAGAAATGCTGGTTGTGCCGATTTCGTTTGTCACCGAACACATCGAAACGCTGCACGAAATCAACATCGAAGGGCGCGCCGATGCCAAGAAAGCCGGCATCGAGCGCTTTCGCATGATGCCTGCCGTCGGTGATTCACCGGCATTTATCGGAGCCCTCAAGGATCTCGTTCTCCGCGCCGTCGAAGTCCACGCGGATTTGCCCGGGCAAACGACCGTTGCCTGATCCGACCCGGCATAAAGAGGGCTTCGGGCACTCTCCGCGAACAACAGCATGCATGTTCGAGGTGATGGCTTGATGCAATCTTGTCCAAAGCATTCAAACTCACCTTCTTTTTCACACCTTTCCCGGATAGAATCCTTGCGGTTCAGTGTGATGTCTGCCGCATCGCGGCATTTCCGCATGCGGTATAATCCGCATTTCGGGATGGGGCCCGAGATTATGAAGGCCAAGTATCATTCAATCGTTCACAAATTTGCACTCTTCGTGGTTGCCTGGACGGTATTCCTTCTTACAGCCGGCGCGCTGGTCACCTCAAATGACGCTGCCTTAGCGGTCCCGGACTGGCCGCTATCGTATGGCACGCTGAATCCGCCGATGGTGGGCGGTATTTTCTACGAACATGGGCATCGGGTCATCGCCGCGATACTCGGCGTTCTCATTATCATTCTCGCGGCGCTCATCTGGAATAAAGACGAGCGCCCGTGGGTGCGATACCTTGGCTTGGCCGCGATTGGCGGTGTGGTGGCGCAGGGGATTCTCGGGGGACTGACTGTTCTGCAATTGCTTCATTATTGGCTGCCCGTGATGCACGCCTGCATGGCGCAGATCATGTTTGCCACACTCGTGAGCATCGCGCTGATGACCAGTCGTTGGTGGGTCGCCGATCAACCGCAATTCGAGGACAAGGGCTCGCCTTCGGTTCACACCATTGCAACACTGAATGCCGGAGTTGTGTTCCTGCAGGTCGCCTTTGGCGCGGCATTCCGCCACAAATACGCTTCGATGTGGCCGCACATTTTGGGGGCTATCGTGGTTCTGGCGACCGTTGTCTGGACGGCAGCCGTCCTCGGTCGGCGCTTCGATAACGTCAAAGCGATGGTAAAGGTGCGCGTAATGCTCCATGTCATCGTCGGAATTCAGCTCTTACTCGGCGCGGGCGCGCTCTGGTCCCGCATCACGACGGCCGACGATCTGCAACCCATGCCCGTGATGGTGACATTTACGGTAATTCATACCGTTGTTGGGGCATTGCTGTTCGCTACGTCTATCATTACGGTACTTTTGTGCTATCGTCTTGTGCCCAGAAAAAGGGAAGTTCTATTTGCCACGACAAGAGGAGAGGTTCCGGCTCAATGAATACGGCCCAGGCTACCGCACTAGCGCACCCGAATCGGCTGGGCGCATACATCTCGCTCACCAAGCCGGACGTGTCGTTCCTGGTCCTGATGACGACCGGAGCTGGCTATTATATGGGTGCCGAAGGTTCGGTTTCCTGGCTCAAGCTGCTGCACGTCGTATTTGGGACGATGCTGATCGCAGCCGGTACGTCTGCGCTAAATCATTATATCGAGCGCGAATCTGACCGCCACATGCGGCGTACTGCTTCGCGCCCCCTTCCAACCGGTCAGCTCGCTCCGAACGAGGCCCTGCGCTTCGGCGTGTTGCTTTGTATCGCAGGAGCCGTCGATCTCTTCTACAGTGGAGGATATCTCGCCTGCTTACTCGGTGTTGTAACCAGTATCAGTTATTTGCTGGCGTATACGCCGCTCAAGAAGCGCACGATCTGGGCAACGTTCGTAGGGGCGATTCCCGGTGCCATTCCTCCGATGATCGGCTGGGCCGCTGCATCCGGTTCGCTCGGCACGGGAGCATGGTTACTTTTTGCCATTCTCTTCTTCTGGCAATTCCCCCACTTCCATGCCATTTCCTGGATGTATCGCGAAGATTACGCCCGCGCGGGGATTCAGATGCTTCCGGTTGTCGACAAGGACGGAACGCGCACCTTCCGGCAAATTGTCTTGTACGCCGCTTCCTTGGTCGCTGTCAGCCTTCTCCCAACACTCGTTGGATTGACGGGGGTTCTCTACTTTTTTGGCGCGCTGGTCACCTGCGTAGCTTCGGTCCAGTTTTGTCTCTGGGCGGCTGCGTCCAAGACCAACGTTCGCGCAAAATGGCTGATGCACGTCACGGTGATGCACATTCCGATTCTGCTCGGCCTGATGATGTACGATAAGCTCCCGCGTTGACGGTAGTCGGGTTCGGGTCAAGTAGCTTCGTCCATGTCGTTAAGTAAAATTTTAAGTTGAGTACCGTCAGCTTCAAAAAAAGGGTTCGCCCCAAACGATGCTCTCCCACGCTGCATTGAACGCGACACTGAACGGAACGAGCGCAGTATTACTGGCTGGTGGGTACGCGGCGATCCGCAACGGCAAAGTTGCTCTGCACAAAACGTTCATGGTCTCGGCGTTTGCCATCTCCTCGGTGTTCTTAGTCTCCTACCTCGTGTACCACTACCGGGTGGGTCACGTTCGGTTCCAAGGCCAGGGATGGATTCGGCCAGTTTATTTCGCGCTTCTGGGCTCTCATACACTCCTCGCGATCGTCATCGTACCGATGATTCTCGTCACACTTCGTCGCGCATGGTTGGAGCAATTTGACAAGCACCGAATCATTGCACGATGGACCTGGCCCCTCTGGATGTATGTCTCGGTGACAGGCGTCGTCGTTTATTTGCTGCTCTACCAGATTTACGCTCCGCAATGAAATTGACGCCGGGGTGAATCGCCTCCTCGCCGACAAAGAAGTTGCGCTTGCCCTTGCATCCCCGACGAAGGTCTCCGCCGGGCCCCGCCTTGAAGCACGGGAACCATGACCAGCCACATGGATAGCAGCCTATCTAAAAGGAGAGCCCTGCAAAGGCGGCCCTCCCAGGCGCAACGGTTCCAACTCTCGAGTTCACAAGGTCTTTCAATTGAGCGGATTGACGATGCCTGTCGAATTGGTGAGATAAGGAAGTTGCTCCGTCAAAACAGCGGAAAGTCGACTCTGATTGGATAGTGATCTGAGCCGGTCTGTGACGCACACGGACAAGTAGTCGAGGCACCTGTTCCAAGCAGCTCCCGCAGACAGCTGAAACTGAACGAAATAGGATCTCGAGTTGGCAGCGACAATCGGGTCGATCGTTTTGGAATCGAAAATGCCTTTCTATCGTGCGTACGTTGTGAGAGGCAGTAAAAACCGAACGCCGCTAAGATGCGAGCCGTCGGACTCTCTTTCTCTCACAAAAGACTTAGGGGGCGATATGAAAAATCTACGTTATTTCCTTTTGGCTTTCACGGCACTGTCTATGACAACTGCCGCCTACGCGCAGCAAACCAACGTTAAGGCCAGCGTTCCGTTTGACTTCGTAGTCGGAAATCAGGCGTATGCAGCAGGCGAGTATTCGATTAAGACCGAAGGAGTCGGTGACAAGGTTCTGCGCATCGAAACCACTGCGGAAGCAAGCTCCGCAATGGTTCTTTCCAATACCTGCGTCAAATTGGAGCCTTCAGACAAGACCAAGCTCGTTTTCCATCGAGTCGGCGACAGTTACTTTCTCTATCAGGTCTGGCGAGCAGGAAATTCGGAAGGCCGAGAATTCCCGATCAGTCGGTCTGAACTTCTGCTGACCTACAACCATCCCGGCACTGAAGAAACGATCATCATCGCCGCGAATATTTCGCGCTAAGTGCATCGAGGCAAGAGCCAACCCAAGGAGGGAACGGATCTAACGTTCCCTCCTTTCTTGTTTTATGTCGCCGCAGAGAACCCCTTGAAGTGTGCTCTCGAGAATCTGAGCGGCCCGATCACACTCCGCTCCAACTGAATGTCGACTGGCCTGCCGAATTGAAGAAACGTCGCGAAGCTAGCTCACTGCAAAATGATTGTGCTCAGCCGAATTTGCCTGCCGCGAACGTCGCTGCCCCATTTTGAATCTATTTCAGTGCGGCAATGACGGCATCCGTGAACTCTTTCGTTCCGGCCGTGCCGCCCACGTCTTTGGTCACGTGTTTGCCTTCACGATAAACCTTGATGAGCGCGGTGTCGATTTTCTTTGCAGCATCGCGCTCGTTCAGATAATTCAGCATGAGCACAGCGCTCATGATCAGCGCCGTTGGATTGGCCAAACCCTTGCGGGCAATATCAGGAGCTGTGCCGTGCACGGCCTCAAAAATCGCGCAGTCATCTCCGATGTTCCCGCTCGGTACCACACCCAACCCGCCGACAAGCCCCGCGCCTAAATCACTGACAATGTCTCCATACAAATTGGGTAACAGCAAAATGTCGAACTGTCCGGGGTCGATCACGATTTGCATGCAGGCATTGTCGACAATCAATTCCTTGTACTCAATTTGCGGATAATGCTCCGCGACCGCCCGAATCGACTTTAAAAACAGCCCGTCGCCCAGCTTCATGATATTTGCTTTATGTATGGCGTGTATTTTTTTGCGGCCGTTCTTGAGCGCATATTCAAACGCAAACTTGGCAATGCGCGTCGAAGCCTTCTCGGTGATGATCTTGAGGCTCTCGACGACACCGGGCACAACCTCATGTTCCAGTCCGGAATACAGGTCCTCCGTATTTTCGCGAACGATCACAATGTCCACGTTGTCGAAGTGCGACTTCACACCGGGCACATTCTTCACTGGGCGCAAGTTCGAATACAAGTCCAGGCTCTTTCTTAGAGCCACATTTACGCTGCGCGCGCCTCCAGCGATTGCAGTCGCCATTGGACCTTTGAGCGCGACCTTGTTCTTCCGGACCGATTCAATCGCCGCTTTGTTCAACACCTCCGCCCCGGTGGTCGCTTTGTCGGTATTTTCCGCCCGCGCGCCCAACACTTCCCATTCGATCTTCACGCCGGCGGCGTCGAGGATCTGTCTTGTTGCGGCCGCGACTTCGGGGCCAATTCCTTCACCGGGTAGCAAAGTGACGTTGTGGCTCATAGGTGCATCCTATTTTAGGGTAAGCCGTGCGACTTGTCGAAACCCTCTTCCGGAAGGCATTGCGCGGTGGGAAATGCAGCAATTTGCGTTCTACCCACATGTGTTATAATTGTTGAGTGAATTTCTCTGCGGAATTTCCGCAGCCGGAGGCCAGCAAGAATATGATTAACCTGACAACGACCGCCGCTACTAAGGTCAAAGAAATCATGAGCATGCAGAACCCCGTTCCCGTGGCGCTGCGCGTCGCCGTCGTGGGTGGCGGCTGCTCAGGTTTCCAGTACCACATGGCGTTTGAGAACCAGACCAGCGAAGCGGACGAGGTCGTAGATTTTAACGGGTTGAAAGTAGCCGTCGACCAAATGAGCTCGATGTACCTTGACGGCGTCGAGATCGATTATGTTGAGACTCTAGAAGGTGCTGGCTTCAAGTTCAATAACCCGAACGTGAAGAGTACCTGCGGTTGCGGCAGCTCCTTTAGCGTCTAAAGATACCAAGTCTCCTTCGTAGTGGCCGGTCCCGCGATCGGCCTTTTTTTTTGCCTGCTGGTTCTTGCTGCGAGCACTCTCTCGCGCTTGCCTTCCGATTTCTTGAGCTCCCCTTATTTTGCATCGCCATTTCCGCTCTTCGCATCTATAATTTGCGCCTGCACAATCGACTTTGGAGACCCTCATGACTTCTAGGCCAGTGGTAATAATTACCGGTGCGAGCACCGGATTTGGCAGGCTCACCGCAGAGACAATGGCGCGCAAGGGTTTTGTTGTATACGCCACGATGCGCGACATCAAGGAGCGCAATGCTCGGAATGCTGCAGAGCTCAATGCGCTGGCAAAAAAGGAGTCCCTCTCCCTGCATGTCGCTGAGCTTGACGTTACTGACGACAACTCCGTGGACACCGCCGTCGGCGATGTCATCGACGAAGCAGGCCGCATTGACATTGCGGTCAACAATGCGGGCTACGGGCTGCTCGGGCTGGCCGAATGCGTCACCATCGAACAGGCACAAAAAATAATGAACACCAATTTCCTGGGTTCTGTCCGTGTGAATCGGGCCGTTCTTCCGCAGATGCGCAAGCAGGGAAACGGCCTATTAATTCATGTCAGCAGTGGCGCCGGTCGGATCATCGTTCCCGCGATGAGTCTGTACTGTGCCAGCAAATTCGCGATGGAGGCGCTTGCCGAAGCCTATCGCTATGAATTGGCTGCTCAAGGAATTGATTCTGTCATCCTCGAACCGGGCGCCTACGAAACGCCGGTATTTGCGAACCTTGTGACTGCCGCAGATGAAGGCCGGGCAGCAACCTACGGCCCCCTTCGAGCTTTGCCAACCAAGGTGAGTGGTATTCTTGCTGCCTCGAGCGGAAATCCACAGGAAGTTGCCGATGCAATTGTGGAGATTGTTGAAACCCCGTCCGGGCAGCGACAATTGCGCTACCGCATCAGCAGCGTCGACTTGGGCGTCGACGAGATCAACAAAGTCTGTTCTGATGTTCAATCGCGCTTATTACAAACTTTCAACCTTACGGGTGAAACGTCCTTTGTTCAGCACAATCCCGCGAATGTGGGCAGCGACTAATCACGCTTTCTCGCGGTGCTGTTGTCGTTCGTTCTTGGGCGCAAGAAGACCACGGTTAGGAGACAGACCATGAATTGCAAAATGACGGGCGCGGCGGGACTCGCCGGGGCGTTTGTTGCGGGCTTGGTGGTGGCGACGGTCCTTGGTGGAGGGATGGCAGCGGCAGGGGGCAAGGCGCCCGGAGTGTGGGCGCAGGGACAACAGGTTACCTTACAGAAGGTAATCAGTCCGACGGTAACGGACGAGGACATTGCGTTGCTGCGGCGAGATGTCCGGGCAATGAAAATGCAAGTGATTGGGCAGAATATGTCGCTTTCCGATACAGAGGCAGAGAAATTCTGGCCGGTCTACAAGCATTATGCAGACGACTTGCATGAAGTGAACAACTCGAAGTATGCATTGTTAAAGCAGTACGCCGAGACGTGGTCAACCATGACCGACCAGGATGCGCTGGTCTATGTGAGGCATTGGATGGAGGTCGACGCCGCGGCGCAGGCGTTGCGGTTGAAGTATGTGCCGACGGTGACCCAGGCGCTGCCGGGGAAGAAGGCGGCAACGTTCTTTCAATTGGACCGGCGGCTGTCCATGATCGTTGATTTGCAATTGTTTTCTCAGATCCCATTGGCCCACGTGAAGGATTAGGAGAGACGGTCCAACCAGAACGCGGGAAGCGTTGAGAGAAACGCTATTGCGATTTCAGGGGCGGCCACTTTAAGGTACTTGATTTGCATTCTCGCTCAGGCACCCGTATTCTTAAACTGCGGCCCTGATGAAAATAGCGCTTGCGCAATTCAATCCCACGGTAGGTGATTTCGAAGGAAACGCGGCTCGTATTTTGAGCCTGGCGTCGCAGGCCAAACTGCGCGGCGCGGAACTTGCCGTCTTCTCTGAGCTCTGTATTTGCGGATATCTCCCTCTCGATCTTCTGGAACGCCCCGCTTTCATTGATCGCAACATCGAAACGCTGCAGCAGGTTGCCGCGCAAATGCCCCTGCCTGCTATCGTCGGCTATGCTGGACGGATTGAACCTGGCCGAGCAGGGAAGTCCATTGCCAATAAAGCCGCTCTGATTTCCGAAGGGCGAGTCGTTTTTGAGCAGAGCAAAATGCTCCTCCCCACCTATGACGTTTTCGACGAATCCCGCTATTTCCAGCCCGGCGACAAGCACTACGTCTACGGCCTGTCGCGCGAACAACTCGGTATCACAGTTTGTGAAGATGCCTGGAACGACAAGACCTTCTGGGCCAAGCCTCTCTATTCCCGAGATCCCGTCACTGAACTGATTGCGCAGGGAACTAGCATCCTGATCAATATTTCCGCTTCGCCGTTTACGATCGACAAGCGTTCGCTGCGCCACGAGATGCTGCGTTCGATTGCCATGCGGCACCACCGGCCCGTGATCTACGTTAACCAGGTTGGTGGCGACGACTCGCTGATCTTCGATGGCGCCAGCATTGCCATCACCGCCGACGGCGAGATCGCCGCCCAGGCCAAGGCGTTTGAAGAAGACCTGGTGTTGTTCGACACCGTCACGGGTCTGGGAGAAATTCACGAGCAACCCCGCGGCGAGATTGCCTATGCCTATGAGGCGCTTATCACCGGTACGCGGGACTATGTCAGGAAATGCAATTTCAACAAAACTATCGTCGGCCTGAGCGGGGGAGTGGACTCGGCCGTCGTCGCCAGTATTGCCGTCGCCGCACTCGGTACCTCTAACGTTACCGGCGTTTCGATGCCGGGGCCGTACTCTTCTGAAGGCAGTAAGACCGACGCCCGGCAATTGGCCCAGAATCTTGGTATCGAGTTCCTTACGATCCCGATCGAAGGAGTATTTGATTCCTATTGCCAAGCCCTAGCTCCTGTATTCGGAAACCGTAAGCCGGACGCCGCTGAAGAGAATATCCAGGCGCGTATCCGGGGAAATTATCTGATGGCTCTCTCCAATAAATTCGGATCGATGGTCCTGAGCACCGGAAACAAGTCGGAGAACGCTGTAGGGTACTGCACGCTGTATGGGGATATGGCAGGTGGACTCGCCGTCATCTCGGACGTGCCCAAAATGATGGTTTATGAACTAGCCCACCACATCAATCGCGATAGGGAAGTCATTCCCCGCTCGACAATTGAAAAGCCTCCATCCGCTGAGTTGCGCCCCGATCAGAAAGACACGGATTCCCTCCCTCCATATGAGATTCTTGACGTCATCCTGAAAGATTATATTGAGGACGTCCGGTCGCCCGAGGAGATTGCCATGCTCCACGGCTTCGATGAGAAGATGGTGTACGACATTGTTGTCAGAGTCGATCGCAACGAATACAAACGCAAGCAGGCCGCCCCTGGGTTGAAAATTACTTCTCGGGCATTTGGATTTGGCCGCCCGTTTCCGATTGCGCAACGATTTATTCCATAGCAAAGAGGATCGTGTGAAAACTTCTTTTAAAGCTGTCATACCGGCGTTTATGCTCGTCCTGTTCCTTGCGATATCGGGGTTGGCTCAGCAACCGACCGCAACTCCGGCGCAAGGGCAGTCGCCTTACCAGAAAAGTGTCGAGTCCTTTCTCCGTCACTACTACGCGCTGGGAACAGACGTCAGCATCACCGTTGGCTCCGCAAAAGAAGTCGGCACCTCAGGCCTGCAGGAAGTCCCTGTCGAGGTGAAGACTCCCGAAGGTACCCAGACCGTAAATATGTTTCTTAGCAAGGACGGCCGGTACCTTGTGCGAGGTGAAGTATCCGACCTGACCAGTGACCCACTCGCCGACGCTCGCGCCAAGATCAGCATCGCCAATTCGCCCGTCCTGGGCGATCCAAACGCGCCGATTACGTTAGTTGAGTATTCAGACTTCCAATGTCCGGTATGTCGCAGCCTGCACGATACTCTGCGCGGCCTGCTGCCCAACTACCCGCAGGTAAAGGTCGTCTTCAAGGACTTTCCTCTTGAAACGCTTCATCCTTGGGCCAGGACGGCGGCGCTCGCCGCCCGGTGCGCCTATACGCAGGACAACAAGGCATTCTGGAAGATGTATGACCTCATTTATGACAATCAGGACCTGATCTCTGCGGCAAACGCCTACGACAAGATGTTGGAGTTTGCCGGACAAGCCGGACTGAACGAGGCAGCATTCAAGGCCTGCATGACCAGTCCCCCGGCTGCTCAGGCCATCGAAGCGAGCGTTGCCAACGGCAACCTGTTAGAGGTACACAGCACGCCCACCGTTTTTGTGAATGGACGCCGAATCGTAGGTGCCGATCCGCACGGGATCCAGCAGTACATCGACTACGAAATCGTGCAGCTGAAAACTGGTAATCAAAAAGCAAAATAAGTCGATTCCTTCTGGCAAATTCGTCGCAGCGAACCCCTACGAGAAGAGAACTGGAAGCTGCGTGGCGGAAGGCCTGTGGACGCTCATCGAAGCCTTGGACCGAGGCTTAAAAAGAGCCTCATTTCGTAGTTAACATAATATATCTTATAGGACGCATAATATCACGAAATGGGCCTAGAATTGGGGTGTTTTTATGACGCGGGGGACGCCCACCCACCCGCTCTCACGGTACGAAACTGACCGTAGCGCGGGATTTGGGACCCTGCCTCTGGAATGTGACGTAGTCGTGCTCCGCGGGCATTCAGGACCGTCCAAATGCAAACGCCGGGTTAAACCTTGTTGAGTTTTTCGATCTCGGAGAAGCGCTTCAGTCCATCCTTGTCCGCAGGTCCTGTGGCATCACTGCCCATCCTGAGGCGATGTCCATCCAGGTCTTCGACGTTCATTTCTCGCGTGCCCCACGGCATATTCGTCGGCTCCAGACGGATAATTGCGCTGCTTCTCTTGTACTCCTCATAGAGTGCGTCGACGTCCTCCGTGAATATAGACATCCACATGCCGGGTTGCCCTTGCGCACCTTCACAGAGAAAAATCTCCACTTTGCCGCGCGTGACACAGCCGAATGTGGGCGGATCGCCCCAGTCCCACTTCTTGCGAAAGCCCAGCCTCTTGACGTAGTAGTCCATCGACTCGGCAAAGTTCTTAACATTTAAAATCGGAACGATAGACTCAAATTCATTCATACCGCAACTCCACAAAAGAGGTTGAAGCTTAGCGAGGGCATAAACTCCGTTCATCATACTGCCAGAGTTGGCGGTGAAGGGAAAACGGGTGGAATAGGGTATCAAGATCGCATGCCAACGACTTTGCGACAGAGTCAATCGATCGTGCTCGTGGGTGTCCTCCGATTCGTCTCTCTGCCAGTTCCCTTCCGGTCACCTCGAGGTTTGGATCGCTCGCAGGCGTGGTTCGAAGACTTTCGAAGTGGGGGCGCTATGCCTTCCTGAGCGGCGCTACGCTAAAAAAAACAGCCTTGCGTTTGACCCAAATGGAATCCTGGAAGAGTCGAATTTCTCCTCAAGAGCGCATGTTTTCTTCCGGATACTAGAATCAAATTTTAGATTCGTTCAATCAACAGTCGCTTTCCGCTTGACTCATACGACTCTTACGCGCACTCTCGAAAAACCCTCCGAAGCCCTCGCCCTCCGGAAAAGTTTGTGAGGTACTCATGTCCTATTTTTGTCATCAAGTCAGCTATACCTCAGACGCCTGGTCAAGAGTCTATGAGAATCCTGAAGATCGCTTTGAAGTGATTCGAACACCCATCGAGCGCCTCGGCGGCCAATTCCGAGCCGCTTTCTTCACCACCGGCCGATTTGACGTTCTCGCCATAACCCAGTTTCCCGATCACGTTACACCCGCCGATATCTCTACCGCGTTTGCCCAGGGAGGTGCTGTGGCCAGTATTCAGAGCATCCCGCTTCTAACCGCGAGCCAGGCCATCGAAGCACATATGCACGTCTCGCAACCAGCCCAACACGCGTTTCCCCGTGCAAAGCGTGCGATTGCCGTCAGGGCCGGCAGTTAATTTGATCAATCTGTTAAGCTTTTTGTGTGGGTTCCGAAAGCAACTCCGGCGGGCGCCTGGCGCAGATCCGCCTGTACCCGATCAAATCCCTTGATCCGATCTCTGTCGCCGAAAGCGCAATCGGTCCGGGTGGGGGACTGCAACACGACCGCGTCTGGGCCCTCTATTCCGTCGATGGCAAATGGGTCAATGCCAAGCGTACGGCTGCCATTCACCTGGTCCGCGCCACTTACGCACCCGATATCGGCTCGGTAACACTCTCCGTTGCGAATGATCGGCGCAGGATCCCCACCTGCACGTTCCCCTTTCCTACGGCCAACGAAGCAGCCTCCGAATGGTTTAGCTTGTTCTTCGAGCAGAAAATCATCGTTCGCTACGATGCTAGAGCTTTCCCCGATGATTCGATTGCAAACGGGCCGACTGTCATCTCTACGGCTTCGTTGCAGAAGGTCTGTGATTGGTTCCCGCAAATGACTCTGGAAGAAGCGCGACTGCGTTTTCGCGCGTCGCTTGAAATCGACGGTGTTCCCCCGTTCTGGGAAGATCGACTGTTCACTGATAATGAGCGCAACGTCGTTCGCTTCCGTATCGGGATCGTAAACTTCGAGGGCAGCAATCCCTGCGCCCGCTGCCCGGTCCCTGCGCGAAATCCGCACACGGGTGAAAACATCGATGGTTTCCAGAAGCTATTCAATCAACTCCGCTCGGAAACTCTCCCTCCCTGGTCTTCCCAGGAGCGCTTCGACCACTTTTACCGATTGTCCACGAACACCCGCGTTGCATCGACCGAAGGCCAGAAACTTCTCCGCCTTCACGATCCCATCGAAATGCTGTAACAGTGATGTCAATGCTGACGAGTGTGGCATTGGCGCTTCCAAAAAAAGAGCGAACCAGAAAGTCCGCCCTTCATGAACTGCCGATGCAATGTGCTGCAGATCGGCCTTTAATTAGGCCTTTGCCCCGGCTGGCATCTTCCCGTTCGGGCCCTCTAGCATTTGTTCTTTGCGATATACCAACGAATTTATATCGTATGTGGCCAACTCAAAGCCGTGTCCATGCGTAATCGCATCCGTCGGGCACGCCTCGACGCAGTATCCACAGAATATGCATCGCGAATAGTCGATGTTGTAAACCTTGGCGTACCGCTCGCCTGCCGAAATACGAGCTTCATTGGTATTCTCGGCCGCCTCAATATAGATGCAATTCGAGGGGCAAGCCGCTGCGCACAAGAAACATCCAACGCATTTTTCGAGATTATTTTCGTCGCGGTGCAACACGTGAATCCCGCGGTACCGTGGTTGAAAATTTACCGGCTGAGCAGGGTAATTCTCCGTGACCGTCTTTTCAAACATTGTCTTGAATGTGACACTGAAACCTTTAACCAGTGCCAGCGCCGTTTCCCCGACTTCTCGTATAAGCGATGCCATAGCTTTCAAGTCTAACAAACCCCCCAAGCGCCCCGCAAACGATCCATGCCAAAGTCTTTCCTCGCTCCTCGTTCTTGCTCCTTGCTCTTGCTCCTTGTCCTTTTCTTGTATCGAACCCAAAACCCATTGCATCCAATCCTGCAAGCCAACGGAAGGGATAATCTGTCCGCCAATGATTTACACAACGGAAATTTCCGCACTTTCTCGTAGAAACTTCCTCAAATCCAGCAGCTTTCTCCTGGGCGCCGCCGCTCTCTCGACGATCCGTCCGGAGCATCTTTTCGCTCAAGATGACGCAGCGCGCGTCGACGCTGTCCGCAAACAGATCTCGGGACCCCTGCAATTGACCAAAGTCTCGGGGAACGTCTCCGTTCTTTACGGCGCGGGCGGCAACATCGGCATCCTGGTTGGCCCTGAAGGCAAGTTCATCGTCGACAGCGGAGTAACGCCCTCGACTGTCGGGGTTCTGCAAACGATCAATCAGATCGATGCCCTGCCGTTGAAATACCTCATCAACACGCATTGGCACTTCGACCATACCGACGGCAACGCCAAGTTTCACGAATCTGGAGCTGCGATCGTTGCCACCGATAAAACGCGTGAACGGCTCGCGACACCGCAATATGTCGACGCGCTTCAACTCCACTTTCCTTCTTCTCCGCCCGCGGCTCTGCCCACACGCACGCTCAAGGACGCGTTCACTTTCTACCACGGCGGCGAAGAGATTCTTCTCCAGGCGCTCCCTCCCGCGCATACAGATACGGATTTGTTCGTCTATTTCTACAACGCAGACGTGCTCCACGCAGGGGATGTCTTCTTCAACGGCTTTTATCCTCTGATTGACTACTCCACGGGCGGGAGCGCCAATGGGTATGTCGACTCCATGTCCAAAATGATCGCCGCTGCGAAGGATTCGACAAAAATCATTCCGGGTCATGGAGCCGTAGGCTCGAAAGGTGACCTCGTTGCAGCTCACGATATGCTGGCCACTGTCCGTGATCGTGTCGCTGCGGCCAAGAAATCCGGAAAATCCGTTGACGAAACAGTCGCATCGAAGCCCAGCGCGGACTACGACGCCCGATACGGCAAAGGCCTTCTAAACCCGGACTTGTTCGTCACAATCCTTTACAAGTCCATTGCCTGATCGGCCCGATCGGCATTGTTCAGAGTCGCCGACGTAGAAAAGCCCATTTTCAGACCAGAAAGTGCGCTTTTTCGCTTATCGGTTCAGTATGCTCTCGCCTGGGTGCTCATCAGGGTTCGTCGTTGTCCGAGTTCACTTCCCTTTTTGACTGCTGGCGTCTCCCTACTTCAACGCCGACACAATCTGCTGGCCATGAAACCTTCCATTCTCAATAAAAATCTCGGCGGTATTCTTCCCGGCGATAACTACACCGGCCAGAAAAATCCCGGGGACGTTGCTCTCAAGCGTATTCGGATCAATCGTAGGTCTACGGCTGTCCGGGTCCAATTCAACTCCAAGCTTCTCAATAAACTCGTAATCAGGATGATATCCAGTTAGCGCGAACACCTGCTTTGCCCCAATCTCCCGCGTCCCGCGCCCATCATCAATCACTACTCCGTCCCGCGTGATTTCCTTAATCTTGCACGCGAAGATCACTTGAATCTGTCCCGCCTTAATCCTGTTCTCGATATCCGGCTTAACCCAATATTTCAGCGAAGTGCCGAGATCTGGCCGCCGCACCAGCAAGGTTACCCGCGCTCCATTTCGATACAGATCGAGCGCCGACTCCACGGCCGAATTCTTCCCGCCAATGACCACAACGTCCTGATTCCAGAACGGGTGTGGCTCGGTATAATAATGCGAAACGTGGGGTAAATGTTCTCCCGGCAAGCCCATCTCATTCGGCAAATCATAGTACCCGGTCGCCACCACAATTTTCTTCGCCGAGTACCGCTCTTCGCGTCCGCTTTGTGTCTCTGTCACCACCGTAAAGTGGCCGTCGTTTCCCTCAACCCGCAGCACTCGTTCATACAGGCGCAACTCCAATTCATCGTGTTCCGCCGCTTTCCGATAATATTTCAGCGCCTCGAGACGGGTGGGCTTATCCCCGCCGCACACCATCGGCAGATCCCCAATCTCTAGCAGTTCCGGCGTCGTAAAAAAAATCATGTTCACTGGATAGTTATAGATTGAGTTACACAGGCATCCCTTGTCGATCACCAGCGGCCGCATTCCATTCCGTTTCGCTTCGATCGCGCAAGCCAACCCCGTGGGGCCTGCCCCGATGCACACAATGTCGTAGGTCGTCATAATCCTCGTATTGGACCGATCTCTGGATCGGCTGAAATCTCTCCACTTCCCGTATCGCGTACCCGTATTTGAGTCTGGCCACAACTCTCCGGTTATGCGGACGGCAGGAAGAACAGCTAATCGGATTTTACTGCGTGGCTGGTAAATCCAGTATCGCAAGCATCTCGTTGCGAAACGACTCCAGTACCTTCAGGCGTTCTGGAGTTGCTGGCAGCTCATCCTTCTTGAAGACAAACACCTCATCATCCCCACGTTTAATCCTGACGCTCAAATTCCCGTTTATCAGAAACGTCGGTGCAGCGAGCAACTGCATGCCGCCATTTTCGACTGGAGCCAGTAACGCTGCACAATCCCCTCGATGCATGCAGAGAGCCCTCTCGTACGGAGGAATCGCGATCGGCCGCATTCCGACCTCAAACAGACGCTCCATTACCTTCATCTGTTTCGCAGTCAATTCAAACATATGGTGTGAGTTCCCGGACGTAGGCATCGGGCCTTAGCTTTGAAGTCAGCAAATCACCTTTGCGGGGCGGCAACGAAATGTTTGCATCTGCGGAAAGATAAACTTGAAGCGCGAAAGTCCGTCTCACGCTGCAGTTGAATCGGCTTCCTCAGAGCCAGACCCTTCAAGTTGTGCCAGGATCTCTCTCAACGTCCTCACCAGCTCTTCCCTCGACACATGGCTCTTCTTGAACTGCAACCGAAACCTGAATGCGTCATCTTCGGGCTCGTAATGAAAGATAAACGGTTGCGGCCTCTGCGGACCGCCCTGCTCTTCCTTTCGTTCTTTCCGAGCCTCATCCCGCGTCAATCCGCCCGCCAGGATACGCTGAAACATCTCGATCATTTTCTTTTCGGTTGGCTGCCGTGCAATCTGAAGTAAAAGCGACTTTGACGTCACTCCGCTCTCAATGCACTTCTTTCGCAGCGATTCCGGTATGTTCCGCAAAGACAGTACTTCGGTGACAGAAGAACGCGCTCGCCCGATCTTCTTCGCCATATCTTCATGCGTATATTCGAACTGCTCCTGCAAACGGTGTAGTCCGTCCGCTTCTTCAAATGGCGTCAGGTCTTTCCGCTGAATATTCTCAATCAGCGCAATTTCCAGCGTCTCCGCGTCGTCGACCTTTTTCTCAATGCACGGTACTTCGCGCAATCCTGCAGCACGCGACGCGTGATAACGCCGTTCGCCCGAGATGATGTGGTAGAAGTCTTCGCCGGGCACCATTCGCACCAGCAGCGGCTCGAGCACACCCTTCTCGCGCACCGAGTCCGTCAATTCGCGCAAATCTCCCAGTGCTTTACGGGGCTGATCCGGGTTCGGCCGGATCTGGTCCACCGGAATCATTCTCCCGATAGCCGCGCCGCTATAGCTTGTTAGTGATTCAATGTAGTGCGCATCATGCCGCATCTTCAGCGTGACGGGCAACCCGACTCTCTTCGACACGTTGTACGACCTCCGCAGCCAGCTTTTTGTATTCGATCGCCCCGGGGGATTTGGGAGCAAACGTCAGAATCGTCTCTTTATACGCGGGACTCTCTTCCAGCCGCACGTTCTTACTGATTTTCGTCTTGAACAGCACTTCGCCAAACACCGCACGGATTTGACCATGCGTGTCTCGCGAAATATTTGTGCGCTTGTCGAACAGCGTGATCACCACGCCCAGCATCTTTAATCCGGGATTGGGCCGTGCCCGAATCCGTTCGTACGTCTCCAGCAGATCGTCGGTGCCTTCGATTGCAAAATACGCTGCCTGAATCGGCACCAGCAAATGCGTCGATGCCACCAGGGCATTCACTGTTAAAATGCCCAACGACGGCGGAGTATCGAGCACAATGTAATCATAATCTTTCAACACCGGGGCCAGGGCATCCTTCAATCGGTAGGGCGCGTCAAATTGACCCGCAAGCACCGTCTCCAGCTTCGCCAGCGCGAGTCGCCCTGATCCTACAAATAGATTTGGATCCTTCGTCCCCTTCACCGCATCGACCATCGGAGTATGCGCATCGCTCAGCACGTCGAACATCGAAGATGTGATCTCGCCCAGATTGAAAAATGCGATAGTCGAATTGGCCTGCGGATCGAGATCAATCAGCAAAGTCTTTCGTCCGCGAGCCGCAAGTGCCGCGGACAAGTTGATCGCCGTTGTCGTTTTGCCGACTCCGCCCTTCTGGTTCGCCACTGTTATGATCGCTGTCATCGACTCTCGGCCTCCGTTCGCGCGCAAACGCTCGCACGAGACACGGGGACAACATCTTTTCTGTAAGTTGTTATGCCGGCAGAAAGGCCCAAAGGCATAGGTGAACTTTACGTTTCAAAGCCTCACCAGCGCAAGGAAAAAAGTTTCCGCTGCCCGGCATCGGTGGAAAACTCTCGCGGTTCCCTCGCGAGGGCCCTTCCTGGCCTGCCGTCCGGGGTCCTCGCTCTCCGCTCAGCACTTGTTGCCCCGCGAAATCCAACCCAAAAAAGAAAACGGGGCAGATTCGCCCCGTCACCCTTCCGCTTCCGTCAAGAGCCTACCCTAAAAATCTAGTCCCCAGAAATCCGCCGGTGGATTATCTAGCTCCAGTCCCAACTCCCAGCCCGCTCGGCCCTCATGCCCGCGCCAGATCAGCTTCGCGTCCGATTCATTCCCGTTGATCGAATTGCGCATCTTGAGCTTCTGTCCGACCGCAAATCCTTGCGGCACCACTGCGAGGCACCCCTTGGGGCTGATGTCTAGCGTATAGCCGGTAACGGAGTGGCTTTGACCACTTTCTTCCCACATCAAAGTTACCCTGACGCGCGAGTTTACCCGCACTCCCGCCCTCAGTGAATGTAACCGCAGCGCGTAACTAGCTTCGTTCATGATTTCCACACAATCCTCCAGAAACCCTACATAGGTGCTCGCCAAGGGCTGTTGGCGCACACCTGCCCTATCCAATTACGACGCTACGGTTGCGCATCTTCGGTGTCAATGGAACCTCCTACCTATCGGTCCGCACCAGTTAACCCCTTGTCTATCGAGCGAAGTGTGGAACTGTCTTCTCCCGAATTGGCACATGGGCTAGTCCGCCAGTACACTCTTTCTGCGCCATGCTGACATGGTCCACATTCCGCAACGAATTGCGCCCCACATTGCGCATGGCCCTTCCCTTGGTCCTGGCCGAAATTGGCTGGATGAGTATGGTTGTCGTCGACACCATGATGGTGGGTCGCCTTCCGCATAGCGCGGCCTCGATCGGCGCCGTCAGCATCAGCTCCAGCATCTTTGTTGTTTTCGCATTCTTCGCCGAAGGACTTCTAGCCGGACTGGATACACTCGTCTCCCAGGCGTTTGGCGCAGGCGAGCGTGAAGACTGTCATCGATCGCTGGTGAACGGCATCTATCTCAGCGTCGCAATTACGCCCATCCTGCTGTTACCCATTTGGACGATTCCTGCTTACTTCGAACGCTGGGGGGTTGACCCGGAAGTTGCGACCCTCGCCGTGCCCTATATGCGGACACTTGCCCTTGGCTTGTTCCCGCTGCTTCTGTACTTCACCGTCCGCCGCACCTTGCAAGGGATGAACATGGTTCGTCCGATCGCCTTTGCGCTCGTTTCCGCAAATGTGATCAACCTTCTCGGCAACTACATCTTCATCTTCGGGAAGTTCGGTATGCCGGCACTAGGCGTCACCGGTTCGGGAATCGCCACCGCGTTTTCCCGCGCCTATCTTGCCGCTGTTCTGGTCGGCTACCTGCTTTGGTATGACTATCGTCATCGGACCGCGCTACTGAACACACCGCTTCAGCCTGATGTCGAGCGCTTGCGCACCCTGATCACTCTCGGCATCCCCGCAGGCCTGCAAATCACCGCCGAAGTTACCGTCTTCGCCCTTGTCGCGTCACTTGTCGCACGCCTCGGTTCTGTCCCGCTCGCCAGTCACCAGATTGCCCTCAATACCGTTGCCTTTACCTACATGGTTCCGCTTGGGATCTCCGCTGCCGCAGCCGTACGCGTAGGCCAGGCAATCGGTCGCAAAGACCCGCGCGGAGCCGCCCTTGCCGGGAACACTGCGATCGTTCTTGGCGGCAGCTTTATGGCTTGTATGAGCGCCGTCCTTCTTCTATTTCCCCGCACGATCGCCCATATCTACACCTTTGATGAAACGGTGATCCGCAGTACGACCGCGATCCTCGCCGTCGGCGCAGCATTCCAACTCTTTGACGGGTTGCAATGTGTCGCCACGGGTGCGCTTCGTGGCACAGGCGATACCCGCACGCCCATGATGTGCCACTTCTCGTGCTACTGGCTATTCGGTTTGCCGTTGGGAATTTATTTGTGTTTCCGTCGCCACTGGGGCGTGGTGGGTCTATGGACCGGACTGAGCGTGAGCCTGATCCTTATCGGCATGCTCCTGCTGTTCTTTTGGCGAAAAAAGTCTCGTCAACTCCAGCTCACGATCGACCCAATTCCCGCGCGATCTCTAGCCACAGAGCGGTAAGGGAGTTGTATGGCCATTTTTCGGGCGTACTTCGCGCCCACTGCGGAGACCTGCACCCGCACAGATACGTATAGGAGATTTTCGAGGGAAACGGTCGGTTTACATCTTGTATCGCCCGAGGTCATCATCTGACAAGCCCTCGAGCCAGTTTCTCAACTGATCATTCGTGCTTCTTTCTGCCAGCGCGGTCGATACTTTTGAATTCTTCAGAACAAGTTCTTCCACAAAGATCGGACAATCCATTCGTAACGCGAGCGCCAGAGCATCGCTCGGTCGTGAATCGATACTCATCAATTGTCCGGCATGCTCCACCCAGATCAACGCGTAAAACGTGTCGTCGCGCAAATCGTTCACCACAATCTTTTGTACCTGCACATCCAGACCCAGGAATACGTTCTTCAGCAGGTCATGTGTCATGGGCCGTGGCGTCTGCACCTTCTCGATTTCCAGAGCGATTGCGTTCGCCTCGTAAGCTCCGACCCAGATCGGCAGTACGGCCTGCCCCTGCACATCTTTTAACACTACGATCGGCATCTGCGTCACCGGGTCCATCATCAGGCCGCGTATCTTCATCTCTACTTCCATCGCGTCCTCCTCTTTCTCGTGCCGATCCCTGCGACTAAATTCGTGCCAGAGGCAACTCTGGGCGACTGTCCGCGTTCATTGCGATTTGGCGTTCTCTTCGTGCACCAGCCGTCCCTACGATACGCCCGATCCGTTAATTTGCTTCCACCCCCACCAAACTGTTCGCCCCGCTCCCGGTCACCTTTACCTGCACATACTCTCCCAGAAGTTCTTTCCGCTGTGAAGTGAAATTCACGATCGCGTAATTCCCGGCATGTCCGCTCCACTGGTTCTCTCTTCGCGATTGCCCCTCTACGAGAACTTCCATGGTCTTCCCAACCATCCTTGCGTTCCGTGCGATCTGGATCTCTCTCTGTCGCTGCAATAACACTGCCAGCCGCTTGTTCTTCTCCTCTTCCGGTACTACATCTTCCATCTTGAGAGAAGGAGTATTCGGCCTTGGTGAATACTTGAACCCAAACATGAGGTCGTACTGGGCGACTTCCAGCAGTGTCAGTGTGTCTTCAAAATCCTGTTCTGTCTCTCCAGGAAACCCTACAATCACGTCTGTGGTTATACTGATATCCCGCTTCGCACTGCGAATCAGCGCTACCTTTGCGAGATACTCCTCACGCGTATAGGTTCGCTGCATGGCTTTCAGTACGTTTGTTGACCCGGATTGCACCGGCAAATGGACGTGTTCGCAAAGTTGAGGCGTGGCATCAATCGCTTCCACAATATCTTTCCCGAAGTCTCTGGGGTGCGAGGTCATGAACCGCACACGGCGAATGCCGGGAACATTTGCCACTTCGACCAGCAAATCGGAAAACCGCAACTTCCGCGCAGTCGGATCGACATACGAATTCACCGTTTGCCCGAGAAGCTGGATCTCGCCGTATCCCATATCCGCCAGCTGATGCACCTCTTCCAGTATCGAAGAACTTGCGCGGCTGCGCTCCGGCCCACGGGTAAATGGAACAACACAGTACGAACAAGCCTTGTCGCAACCTTCAATGATTGTCAGATACGCCCGCGACGGGTTGTCCCTCCGTGTCATCTCCGTCTCAAACGTCTCGGTAGCATCCTGATCGAGCCCGGTCACGCGCTTGTGTCCGGCCTCTAGTTCCGCGATTAATTGCGGGAGTTTTCTGTAACTCGCAGACCCGCATACCAGGCTGACCCATGGCGCTCGCTCGAAGATCTCTTCGCCCTCTTGCTGAGCCAGACATCCGAGCACGCCGATCACTTTGCCTTCTGCCTGCCGCTCCCGAAACTCTCCAAGTCGAGAAAAAACCTTCTGTGCCGCTTTCTCGCGGATGCTGCACGTATTGTACAAGATCACATTCGCCGCTTCCGGCTTCTCGACCTGCGAATATCCGCGAGCCATCAGGACGCCAGCCACCTTCTCTGAATCGTGATCGTTCATCTGGCATCCGAACGTCTCCAGATAAAACTTCTTTGCGTCCGCTGAACCCGCCAAGGTTGTATCGATCTTACTGTCCGGAGGCTCGTTAAGCGCGCCGCTCAGGAATCTCGCACTGTCCGTAACCCCGGGACTTGGCTCGTCGACCGAGCCAAGTACATTCTCAGCCCGCTTCTCCCTCTTCCTTGCAACCTGCGCGCGTCGCTTCAGCCGCTCTGCTGCAGCGCGTGCTCCGTCGGGAACATCGCTGACACAATCGCTCTTGTCTGGGCTATCGTCCGCCGGTTGAGCCGCAGGCAAGCGTGTGCCCGTCAACCGCTCGATTCCGAAATCAAACCCATTTCCCATATCCATCTAGTCTACCCTAGTCCTCGAACTTCACTCCATCCTCCCGAGAGCCCCACTTCCCGGTGGCGCTTCCTCACTCTTTCTTCGCACAGTTCCTACAGGTATCGCTCCATCTCAATTCTTTTGACCACCTTTCACCCATGTGCTACGTTTCTAATGTGACTAAATTTTTGTCTTACTGAGGGGTTTTTCCAATTCTTCTTCTCTGCGCCATATTCATCGGCAACATCTTTGAAATTCTTGCACAAACTGGCTGGGTCGCTCGCGTCGTCCTGCTTCTTCTTCTCCTGTTTTCTCTCATTTCCTGGGCCATGATCTTCCAAAAACTCAGCCTTTTTGGCCGTATCCGGCGCGAAAGCGATCAATTCCTCAAGATCTTTCGTGCCACCAAGGGCGTTGCCAATCCCCAAGGTCTTGTTTCTGCCGGATCACCGTTCGCCAACGTCTATGCCGCGGGCTACCGCGAGCTTCAAAGCCAGCTTACGCCTACCAGTACCACGGCTGCGCCGACAAAACTGAAGAGTCTCCAAGCCGTCATCGTCAGCATGCAACTTTCTGCCTCGGAAGAAGTCCGGCGCGTCGAGAAGGGCATGACCTGGCTCGCCACAACCGCTAGCGTCACGCCATTCATCGGTCTGTTCGGCACGGTATGGGGCATCATTGACGCCTTCTCCGGTCTTGGCACGTCTGGTTCGGCCAGCCTCCGAGCGGTGGCACCTGGCATCGCCGAAGCGCTTGTCACGACCGCGGCAGGACTGTTCGCGGCTATTCCGGCGCTGATCGCCTATAACCATTTTCTCCAGCTCATTCGCAATCTCGGTCAGCGCCTGGACACGTTCGCCTCAGAATTCGCTGCGCAAATTGAAAAGACATTTACCTGATATGTACAGACTGTCCCAAATTCGGCTCCAAGTACCCGGGGTTGCAAACGCCGTCGTATGTATTTCGTCGTGCGGAGCCTCGACCAAATCCTGTTCTTCAATTCCCTATCGTCAGCTTTTTACTTCTTCCGAGGAGATGTAACGGACCTCTGCCATGCCGCAACTCTCCAAAGGCACGCAATCCTCTCTCTCGGACATCAACATGGTTCCGTTCATCGATGTTGTTCTCGTGCTCCTCATCATCTTCATGATTACTGCACCGATCCTGCAATCGGGCATTGAAGTAGACGTCCCTAAAACTCACACCGTCAAGGAAATTACGGAACAGCGACTCGTCGTCACCGTCGACAAAGCTCAAAAAATTTATCTCGGCAACGATCCCGTCAACATTCATGAACTCGCGGGTAAGATCCGTAAACAGCTCAAACACCCACAAGACGCAATCTTCCTTCGCTGCGACGAAAGTGTCCCGTTTGGCGCCTTCGCCAGCGTAATAGACTCCCTGCGGCAATCTGGAATTTCCAATATCAGCATCGTCACCCAACCAATCACCGATCGCGCTCCCACCAGGTAATGTCATGGCATACGCCGCCACCAACAACGACTCCAGCGAAATCGCCTTCAAGCCGTTCTTCGGCTGGTCGGTTTTCTTTCACGCGCTGCTGACCGCATTGATGCTGGTTGGGGTCTACATTGGTCACACCGCTGTGCCTTGGGGCGGTGTCGGCGGCGGCGATTCCGATGTGAAAGTGAATCTCGTTGCAAGCGCTGGAATTCCGATGCCACGTCCAATCATTCCAACGGAAAGCCAAACGGTCGACCCGACCAAGGGCCTCTACAAGGAAGAGCCGCCAAAGCTTCCCGACCTGCCCAAAGATGCCGTAGCGCTTCCAAAATTCAACAAGGAAAAGCCTCCGCCACCGACCAGGCCGT
This sequence comes from uncultured Acidobacteriota bacterium, assembly GCA_963831545.1. Lineage (GTDB taxonomy): Bacteria > Acidobacteriota > Terriglobia > Acidiferrales > UBA7541 > Acidiferrum. The sequence continues at coordinate 71,627 of CAWHQX010000012.1, read as the reverse complement.
CCAAAATCATCGAAAACAAAACGCCGCGTCCTGACAACGCAGTCAACTACGGCAAGGGCGGCCAGATGGATGTGCCCTCTGGCAACAGCGATACGCCTGGTCCGCTCAATGGTGGAATGGCCATTAAAGGCGCTGGCGGAGGAGAATTCGCCGCGCGCTATCCGTGGTACGTCGAGAGTGTCCGCAAACGTATTTCCGACAATTGGCTACAAAACACAATTGATCCCGCGGTCCGTTCCGCTCGCACGGCCCATGCTGTGGTGACCTTCACGATCATGCGGGACGGGACAGTGAAAAATATCAAACTCGATACCTCAAGTGGCAACCGGTCCATGGACGATTCCGCCACCCGCGCAATGCTCAGCATCGACAGAATGCCACAACTTCCTTCCGACTGGCGGAGCAACTCAGTCGACGTCGTCTTTGACTTCGACCTCGGTCTGACACGCCACTAACCTCGGGCGAAGACCTTACTTACTTTTTCCGTTTCTTCTTCTCATGTTTGGCCGCATGCTTGGTCTCAGGTTTCTCTTTTCGCTTCGCGCTTTTCGCAACGATTGCCGCCGTGTGCTTATCGTGCAGGGCCTGCCCTGCGGCCTTCTCTTCCTTGGTCGGCTTCTTCTCTTTTTCCTTCTTCTTGGGCACTTCTTTGATTCCAGACAGTCTTCGCAGTAACTTTTCCCGCTCTTCAGGAGTCTTTCCACGCCCATTCAACTGGGTCGCAAACACGTCCTCGACAATCTGGTCGAACTTCGGCCCTCGAGCCATTCCGAGCGTTTCCAGTTCCGTCGCTACGATTGGCAACGCCACCCGTATCGGTCTCCATTTGTGCAGAAACGATTTGATTTTATTGACGGCAGCGGACTTATTCGATTCCGCCAAAATATAGGCCACATACTCTACTGGCAGTTTCTCAATGAACCGATAGGCATCAACTGGCGCGTTCGTCTTCTTCCCGATCAGTTCCTTTTCCGCCGCTTCCACCTTTTCGGGAAAAGATTCGATCGCGTCGATTTCAGCCGAGCGGAATCCGAGCTTAGACAGCACATGTGCCAGTTCTCGATCCTTCAGCCTCCCGAGAATCGCCAGCATCATCGGGCTCGAAAGCCGGGGCCGGTAACCGGCCATGAACAAATCGTCGCGCACCTTGATCAAGCGATTGATCGAGTCGTAACTCGGATGTTTTTTCGAGAGCAGAGGGTGAACCCGTTCGAGCAGGTCCTGCGATTCCCACTCTTTTAGCACCAGATGCGGCCGCTCTTCCTTGGCCAAATCGCGCAGTTCCTGCCCGGCATCTTCGGGCGAAATGGTGTGCTGCAATTCGCGTTCGATCGCCAGATTAAACCACTCCTGGGTACGCGTTTCGAGCTTAAAACCCATTCGCGCCGCATAACGCAAGGCGCTCAGCAAACGCACAGGCATGTTTGTAAAGCTATGAATCGTCAGCGCACGAATTTCCCCGTGCTCGATGTCGGACAAGCCGTTAGTGGGATCCAGCAGCAACCCGCGGGAAGCCGGGTTCAAGGAAATAGCAATTGCGTTCAGCGAGAAATCGCGGCGCCGGAGATCTTCCATGATCGTTGACCAGCGGATTTCCGGCCGTGTTCCCGGACGTACGTAGTGATCGTCGCGCGCAGCGGAAATTGTTCCTTCCACATCGCCGGCGAACAGAATATTGATATGCCGCGTCTTCTCATCTTCTGACAAAACCTTCGCGCCGCCCTTTTCGAGCTCGCGCGCCATCTTCGATGGATTCCCTTCAACCGTAAAATCCAGATCGCGCAGCGTGGCTCCGGTAATCAGGTCGCGAACCGTCCCGCCCGTCAGATAAACGTTAAATCCTAGCGCGGCGGCGAGTTCTTGCACGCGCAGCATTGCCGCACGCTGTTCCGGCGTGAGCCGACTTTCCAGTAAGAAAATATAATCAGGCATTGCGCTCCTTTGGCTTTAGGGTGGTCCTGGTGGTTTTGCAATCTGCATTGTTTCTGCAATCCATGACGCACCCGCAATGAGTCCTAACCCGCATCTTAGGCACGCGGGTGATGTGCTTTGTAAATCTGCTTCAGCCGCTCTTCCACAACGTGCGTGTAAATCTGCGTCGTGGAAATATCCGAATGGCCCAGCATCAGCTGAACCGAGCGCAAATCCGCTCCACGCTCCAGCAGATGCGTTGCGAAACTGTGACGTAGCATGTGCGGCGTCGAACCCACCTTCAGTCCGGCCTGCCTACCGTACGCCGAGAGAATCTTCCAAACACCAACGCGGCTGATTGGTGATCCGCGCCGATTAATGAAAAGCGTTGTCGCGAGCGCTTGCTTCCCTTTCCCCACCAGTCTCGGCCGGGCGTCGCGTAAATATCGATCTACCAAATGAACAGCTTTCTTGCCGATCGGTACAATACGCTCCTTGTCACCTTTGCCGATGCATCGGACGCACCCGACCGACGTATCCAGATCCATCACCCGCAGGCTCACGAGTTCCGATACGCGCAATCCTGTCGAGTACAGCACTTCCAACATGGCCCGGTCCCGCAATCCGAGCGGCGTCTTCTCGTCCGGCTGCGAAAGCAGCAACTCCACTTCATCGAGCCGCAGATAGCCGGGCAAAGTACGTCGGATTTTTGGTGACTCCAGGTTCAGTGAAGGATCAACCGAAATATAATCCTGGATCTGAGCGAACCGGAAAAAATTGCGGAGCGTAACGAGGTGGCGGGCGACGGTCCTGCTTTCGAGCTTTTGCCGGTACAAACTTGCCAGAAAATCGACCAGCACATCTCGCGTGACCGCTTCGAGCGTTAACCGCCGCTTCTTCGCAAATTCGTCGAACTTCACCATATCCCGTCGGTAGGCCGCAATCGTGTTCGGAGACAGACCCTTCTCAACGCGCACGTGCGTCAGAAAGGACGTGATGGTGGCAGAAATATCCATTAGCTGGCCGCCAATTCAGCCGGTTCACTGCCCCGCGTTGCAATCCCGTAAACTTCCTGTATTTCCGGGCACCGAAATATCCAGGTCAACGCGATATACAGCAGCGTTGCTCCACCAATCAATCCAATAAACACCAGTAACTGGATGAGGAATGTCGCATGCGCGGTATTGTCCGCGTAGTGATTTGCAATCATGCATCCCACGCCCATCAACGCCGAGCATAGGGAAATCTTTCCGATTGAGCGGATAATCGCAAACGATCCCATCGCCCCATATCGCAGCCGAAAAATAAAAAACAGCGTAAAGAAATCAAATAGCGTCGCCAGGACAGTCGCCAGCGCAGGGCCGCCGTTGAGGAAGTGCCGGTAGAACGCCGGCTGCAGGAACAGGACGTTCAGTGCGATGTTCAAGGTGAACGAGATCGCCGCAACGATCACCGGGGTCTTTGTATCCCTTGCCGAGTAAAAGGCCGGCACAATCAATTTTACGCAAGCAAGCGCCGGAAGCCCGGCGGCATAGTACAGCAATGGCCTTGCCGTGAGCTTTGTCGATTCAGCCACGAATTGCCCGTGTTGGAACAGCATCCGGATGATGGGTTCGCGCAGGATCATGAGCCCGACGGCTGCCGGAATGGTGATGTATGCCACGATCCGTACGGCAAACGTAAAGGTCCTCTTTAGCCCTTCAAAGTCGTTGGCCGCCGCCTGGTGCGCCATCATGGGCAGAATGGCAGTCGCAACCGCGATCGCGTACCCTCCAAGAACCAGCTCCATCACACGATCTGCAACATAAAGGGCTGTGAGACTTCCTCTGGGCATCCTCGGGGCGTTTACAAAGAACGTATCCACAAAAAAGTTGATTTGAGATATTCCCAAGCCGAAAAATCGCGGGAACATCACCCTGGCCACACTGCGTATCCCCGAATGCGCGAACGAGATCCCGAAATCGAAACGCATGCCGCGCTTTACAAGTTGCGGTACCAACACCAGGAACTGCAAGGCACCTCCAACCAAGACGCCAACTGCGAGCGACACCGCTGGGCTTGAAAAGTACCTCCAGACCAGTGCCGTCGAAAAAACGATAATGGACAGGTTTAGAAACACCGTCGTTGAGGCCGGCAACGCGAAGTTGTGGAAGCTATTGAGGATGCCCATACCTATGGCAGCCAGACCCAGGAAGAACAGGTACGGGAAGATAATCCGATTCAGTGCCACCGCCTGGTCCCAACTGGTGGCGTTGTCGCCGGTAAAACTGAACGTCTTGATCACAACGGGGGAGAAAATCATACCCAGCACGGTAATGACCGCCAAAAGCAGCGCAGCTGTCCAGAATAGCCGATTCGCAAAGTGCCAGAGCTCTTCCCGGGACCGCTCCCTCATAATGGTCGTGAACACGGGGATGAGCGACGCAGCAATCGAACCCTCTCCAACTAAACGCCTGAAAAGATTAGGGATGCGGTATGCGAGGACGAAAGAATCCGCCATTAAGGTCGTTCCCAACAGGAGGGTGATGCGCTGGTCCCTTAGGTAGCCTAACGTTCGGCTGACAATTGTTACAAGCGAGATGATCGATGCGGATTTGAGGATTTGCGTCTTTTCGGTCAAGGACTAGCTCACAAAGAGATAAACCCAATCAAAACAATGAGTTGACAGGCAAATCGTGAGTAACATAACATATCTCGGATTGATTTAGCAAAGGTTTTCCTACACAGAAACGGTCGGACGCAGTTTGAAGACTCGCACCCCAGCATCGACCCACAAAAAGGTCGTAGTCGAGCTTATGGATCGCAAGTCCCTCCGCGGATTCCTGAATCCCGCTCGCTTGCAGGACAACGCGCCATTGGACTTATTGACCCCTTATGGCGAACACGAAGAAATTTCTCGTGACATGATTCGGGCTGTCTATTTTGTTCGCGATCTAGATGAAGACTTTGAACCTGAGCGAAAAACGTTTCTGAGTCGTCCGAAACTCGACGGACTGTGGGTGAAGATCCGGTTTCTCGATGACGGTCTTCTCGAGGGCGTTATTCCCAACGACCTTCTCAACCTACTGGACCAGGGTCTCCACCTAACGCCTCCTGATTTTCATTCCAACGCCGACCGCATCTATATTCCTCGCTCGGCCCTTGCCGAACTCACCGTACTCGGTGTCGTTGGCATCGCCCGACGAAAAACCGCGACGCCCGCCGGAGCAGCGCAACCTCGCCTGTTCAACGAAGACTAGTTCGACCTGGTGCGTTGTATCGGGTCTTCCGGGTGCAAGCCGAAGACGGGCCCATCCGTCCGCTTCACCACCAGACACGTAATGTCGTCGTGTTGCATGGCAGACCCCACAAACTCATCGAGGTTCTGCATGATCCCGGATAACGCACCCGCAGCCCGATCCTCAGGTTTGGGTCTGATGGCTGCCAGAAGCCGTGCTTCACCAAATTGCTCCCCGCGCGGATTACGTGCCTCCGGCACTCCGTCAGTGTAGATCAACAAAAGATCGTGCGGCTTCAGGACAGTTCGATTCGTGGGAAATCTTTCTGACAATTCAATGCCGAGGGGAATACTCTCAGATTGCAGCCGTTCGATCGTCCCGTCCTGGCGCAACAAGATCGGCGGATTGTGCCCGGCGGAAAGATAGGTCAACTCGCCGGACACGGAATCCAGCTCGGCGAGAAATGCAGTGGTGAATCGGCGCCCGTTGATATTATTCGTGCACACCAGCCGATTCAGATTCGTGACCAGCTGAGTGAGTGAACATGGTTGGCCGGCCAATGCCCTCAAACTCGCCTGAAAATTCGCCATTAACATTGCCGCCGGCACACTTTTCCCGGACACATCGGCGACTGCCAGCAGCAATGGACCATCCTTGGCACGGCGAAACGCGTCGTAGTAGTCCCCCGCCACCATCTGTGCCGGCCGGGTGGCAAAAGCCATGTCGATCCCCGGCACTTCGGGGGGCACCCGCGGTACCAGCCACCGTTGAATCTCACGCGCAATTTCGATATCGCGTTTCATCGTGACGTGATCGCCCAAGACCATCACGAGCAGCACCAGTAAAGAACCAAACGCAAGCAGGAACTCCAGATGCTCGCTGATGAAGAATAACCTTACCCCGGCAATTGAAAGTGTACCCAGAACCAGTATTGCCAGTAGAAACAACCGTCTGGCTGGAGATAATTTCCCAAGTATCGCAAGCGACAGATTCCAAAAGAGTTTGAAGGGTCTCGCCCAAGAACGCTTGATTCCGACCGGTTTCATCGCAACATCTTGTCTGTACAGGCGCGTGCTTGCTTCCGCTTCCAATCTGAACTGCACCCATAAGTCCTGCAGTTCCAGGCCTTCCGTGAGCTCCCCCCATACATGCCTGAGCTGCCAGGAAAATTTCCGGACTTCCAGGCGGAAAACAAGCCATTCTCGGCGCGCGCTTTCGCGGAATCGTGAATACAAGCCGATCGACGGACCAGCATCGGCTGAAACGCTGCCGGAAGAATCGTTTTGTGAGGAAGTGAGAGACGTCTGTGGACTGTTAAATCGCGTGTCGCTCACACCAAGTATTCTATCGCCGGCGTGCCGCAGCGATATACCCCCGACAGTGTATCCATGGCAACCTTGCAGGGCTTTCAAGGCCTTTTCATCTCGGAGGCGAATTAGGCTGGGCAAGACACCGGTTCTTTCGACTCCTCAGGATGATGCAACAGGATGAACCCCTCGAATCCCACCCGCTTTGAACCTATTCGTTTGGTCAAATCGGTGCTCGCCTCGATGACAAGCAGGGTGAGAGAATCGTCTAATTTAGGAAACGACCTCGTTTTCCTGAGGACAAGTATGAAAACAGTTCTACTTCTCGTGGTCGGTCTTCTTATGAGCTGGCCGCTTCAGGAACAGAAGCCGACCGATCTCTCTCCCGCGTTGCCCCTGGTTCTTCAACACGTTACCGTCATCGATTCAACTGGCGCCGCTCCCCAGCCAGATATGTCCGTCCTGATCGAGCGGGGCAGAATCAAGGCTATTTCCAGTTCGCGGCAGTTTCATCCGGGATCTGGATTCACTGTCGTTGACGCAACAGGGAAGGTTTTGATCGCGGGCCTGTGGGATATGCACGTCCACGCATTGAGCAATCGCGATCCGGAGCATTTTTTCCGCTTGTTCGTCGCAAATGGCGTAACAGGCATTAGGGATATGGGAGGGGACATACCCCTGTCTCAAATTGTTAAACTCAAACAGGAAATTTCCCTGGGCTTGCGGCTCGGTCCAGAGATCTTTGCGGCCGGTCCAATCCTGGAAGGAGAGCATCCTTTCTGGCCTTTTTCTATTTCAGTACGGAGTCCGGATAGTGCGCGCCGGGCCGTGGACACTTTGGTGGGGGAACACGCCGATTTTCTGAAGGTATACAATACGCTCTCTCGTCAAAGCTACTTGACCATTGCTTCAGAGGCCAAGAAAGACGGGATACCCTTTGTCGGCCATATCCCCGACAGCGTCACCCCGGCCGAAGCCTCCGCGCTTGGTCAGAAGAGTATCGAGCATCTTTGGGGGATCCCGACGTATGAGAGCTCGAAAAGCAGGCAACTGCATGCGATGGCTGCTACGGCTAACCAGGAAGCTCGTCCCGAGGTTGCTCGGCAGCTCTTCTATGAAATTAATCAAGCTGTACTGACGACCCATGATGCGAAAAAGGCCGCACAGTTGAACGATGAGTTTAGGCGGAATGGCACATGGCAAACGCCTACCCTCGTTGTGCTCCGAGCGTACGCCTCCTTGCACGACCCTGCCCTGGCCAAGGATCCGCGCCTGGCGTATATCCCGGAAGACCTTCGGAGATTCTGGGAGTCCATGGGAGGCCCACCAGATCCGCGAAATGACCAGATTCAGCTGGCGCTGTTTCAGCAAGATCTTTCCATCGTGAATGAAATGCACACAGCAGAGGTGCCCCTGCTCGCAGGGACGGACACGCCGAATCCGTATACTTACCCCGGGTTTAGCCTCCATGAAGAACTCCAACTCCTGGTGTCAGCGGGTCTCTCTCCCATGGAGGCCATCGAGACTGCAACCTTGCGCGCAGCCCAGTTTTTAAACGCCGACAAGGAGTTTGGTTCTGTGCAAGTGGGAAAAATCGCCAATCTCGTTCTTCTTGACGCAAACCCGCTTGAGGACATTCAGAATACGAAGAGGATTCGTGCTGTAATTGTTCGGGGCAGGTTATTGGACCGGTCATCGCTAGACTCTCTGCTTGCGGCGCCGCAATAGAAGCACCGTGGTTTGTTCGTCGTGCGTTCGGCCTGGTCGCAGTGACGCTTTTGTATTCCGTTCAGCTCACCCTCCAATAAAATCGACCGCAGGGCGAGAAGACGTAACCTCTTGGCAATCATGCAGATCGTACGACGAACTGCCGAGGCTCGAACCCTGACCGACGCGGAGAGCACAAAACCCCACGCGGCCCTGCCTGTACTTCACGCTTCTGCTTGTGCGAGACTCACTATTTGCATGTTGCAGGCTGAAGGCGGTGAACCGTGAAGCTCAACGAAGTCGCAGAAAAACTGGGTTGCCACCTGGAAGGCGATGGCAATGTTGAAATCACTGGCGTTTCAGGGATCGATCATGCCACTCCGGGCCAGATCACGTTTCTCGCAAACCGCCGTTATTCTCCGCTACTGAAGTCCACGCACGCTTCTGGCGTACTCATCGAAGATGGCATCGCCGTTGAACGGGACCCGCAACGTGCACCGCTTGCCGCGCTACGTACGCAAAATCCTTACCTCGCCTTCGCTGACGCTATCGAGCTCTTTTACCGGGCGCCTGAATACGCTCCCGGCATTCATCCCACCGCAGTCATCGCCAAGTCTGCGAAAATTGCGGCCGGCGCGCACATCGGTCCCTACTGCTTCATTGATGAGGACGTCGAAGTCTCCGAAAACGCAGTGCTCCACAGTTTCGTCACAATTTATCGTGGGGCAAAAATTGGAAAGTTCTTTTTTGCACACGCGCATGCCGTTGTTCGAGAGTTCTGCATTATCGGGGATCGGGTGATCCTGCAAAATGGCGTCGTCATTGGAGGGGATGGGTTGGGGTTCGCCAAACGTGCCGACGGTACCTGGCACAAGATGATGCAGTCTGGCCCGGCCGTCCTTGAAGATGATGTTGAGATTCAGGCGAACGCTTGCGTGGACCGTGCCACGGTGGGCGAAACCCGCATCGGCCGTGGCACCAAGATTGACGATCTTGCGTTGGTTGGCCACGCTTCGCAGGTTGGACAAAATTCCATGATTTGTGGACAGGTTGGTTTGGCCGGGTCTTCCAAAATAGGAAATAACTGCATTCTCGCCGGACAGGTTGGTACCGCCGGCCACCTCAGCATCGGTGATGGTGCCGTTATCACCGCTCAAAGCGGTGTGCCCAATGACGTTCCCGCTCGCGCCCTGTATTCCGGCTATCCGGCCGTCGAAAATCGTCAATGGCTTAAAATGATGGCCGCACTCAATCGACTTCCGGAGCTCTTTAAGCGTGTGCAGTCGCTCGAAGCGGAGCGCGAAGCGCCAAGGAAGTGATTCGTGCCCGGGTGTCGCGGAGGCGTTCTACGGGTGCCGTCGGCTTACCCGTGAAAACCCAGGGGCCTCTGATCTGCCGGTAATCCCGCGGCCAGTTCGTCATGCAGACGCCGGGTTAGTTCGTCCCGCTGTTCGAGGGTATAGGAAGCCGCATTAATCGGAGGCAGAAACTCCACCACAATGTCACCCGGCGTGATCTTCAAACTCCGCTTCTGCATCACCCGATGCGCATTCGAACAGGCCACCGGCACGATTTGCACGCCAGCTTTGATCGCCATCACCGCGGTACCCTTCTTAAATTCCTGCAGGCGACCGTCAGGGCTGCGCGTCCCCTCCGGATAGATCAAGAAAGACTGTCCGTTGCGCAAGGACTCTGTAGCCTTCTCGAGGCTATTGATCGCGGATTCCCGATCGAACCGGTCCACCGGAATGAAGTGGGCAAGATGAAACGCCTGACCCACGATCGGATATTTAAACAGCGACCGTTTGAGGAGTATTGCGATTCGCCGCGGAATTGCCCCTACAACAGCGGGTGCATCGGCCGAGCTCGTATGATTTGCGGCGAAAATGCAGGTCGCCGGCGGAATTCGATCGAGACCTTTCACATGCACCCGTACACCGACGCAGTTCACAAAAAACATCACTCCTTTAATCGCGCACCAATAGAGCGGATCGACATCGCGAGTAAGCGCGGTGTAAACGAGGAGAGGTGGTCCCACGAGCAGGATGTACAGTGTCAAGGAAACGCACATGAACGCAGCACGGGCCATAGGCTCAGCAAACTTTCTTAAATCTCTTAAAATTGGTCAAGATGTTTCAGTGGACTTTTGCGGTCACAGGAGCGGTTGTGCCGCGCAAAATCCCTTCACGTATGTGCTTCTGGCGTTCTGAAGAGTGGGGAGCTTCCGCCACCTGGAAATATTTCTCGTGCACCTCGCCCAGGTGAACGACGATATCTTCTTCGCTTTCGCTGCCTGGATGACGGACGTGCAGGGCGATTGCGTCACCGGCTTTCTGCGAAGCCGCCCAACGCTCTGGCCGTCTGGGCGGTTCCCCATTATTCCAGCGAAGGATCTCGTCCCCCGGACGCAACGATGTATTTGCAGCTGGAAAATCCGGGTCAATTTCCCGAACGACGAGCGGTCCGCTCGGCTGCCGTTCAAGCACGATTCCCAACGCCGGGCGAACATTTTCGCGGGTGCGCAATTCCAGACCGCCCAGTCCCAATACCTGCTCGTACGGAAGATGGTCTGCACCACTTACGTAATTCGCAAAAAAGTCGTTCAGGGAACTGCCGGCCACTTTTTCTGCTGACAGCCTGATGTCCAGGCTGTCTCGATAGAACCTGCCTCCCTTCGCAAAGTCCACGTTCATCTCGCGCATCACATCGTCCAGGCTTCTCTGATTGTCAGTGCGGTCGCGAATGATGATATCGAGTAACACGCCCAGCACCTGGCCCTTTGTGTAGTATGAAACGCTCCTCTGGGGCTGGGTGTAGAGAGCGTATTTCTCGAGCCATGCGTCCAGGCTCGATTCCTCTGCACTCTGCCATTGTTCCGCCGGGCGAGCTTCGAGATCACTGATCTGCGCGCTAAGATCCTGATAGAACTGCTGCTTGTCCCAGATCCCGGTGCGCAGCAACGTGTAGGAACCGTAGGTATTCGTCACTCCTTCAGCAAACCACAGAGAGCGCGTATACATCTCGTGCGTGTAATCGACTGGCTCGAGTGTGGCCGGACGTATCCGTTTCACATTCCACAGATGGAAAAATTCATGCGCAGAAACGTTGCTCAGGTAGTTGTCCGATGGGACAAAAATCGCCGTGGAGTTTGCGTGTTCCATTCCACCACCGCCCCCGGCCGCTGCCTTTCCGATGTGAAATATGAATGTGTATTTGTCGTATGGCGCGCCGTCCATTAATTTCGTTTCGTAAGTCACAATCTTCTTGAGCGCGTTCTCAACGTCTCTCTTGCTCCAGTTGTCGCCATGGATTACCACATCGACCGGCGGATTGACATCATTGATCCGGAATTGTTCGAATCGGGATGCTTCGATGGGTGAATCGGCGAGCACGTCATAGCTCGGGGTTTCCCCGGTCCAATCCGTGGCTCCGGCGCTAGAAGCGACAAACGGGATAGCGGATGCAACTCTCCAACCGACCGGCAGTGAGCCCATCGTAATTGTGCACTTCTCGTCTCGCCGGTCCGCGACGTACAGAAGGATCAGGGCAGGATTGATAAACGCGTGTTCGGGATTCAGCTGCGCACTAAACGGTCCTACATCGTCCCAAAAAGTTGCGTATGATACCTTTACCGTTCCCGTCCCCACCACTCGCCATGTCAATTTGTCCAGTTTGTTGATTTCCACTTTATTGCCGTCGATCGATGCTTCCACCTGCTGAACATGACTGCTGAAGTCGCGAATCTCGTACAGCGCGTTCCACGCGGCCATCTGCAATTTCACCTCTCCCTGCACTTCTGGTACTTCCACGGTCACGCGAAACAGATGCTGTTCGGGTTGAGCCAGAGAAACGGAGTAATGGATGGTCGCTACCGCCGGAACGGCGCTTAACGCGAGAAACAGAAGAAAACCGGAGAGCCTGGTCGGGAAGGAGCCCGCCAGAAGGCGAGGTCGTGTCACCGTGCGTGCGCCTCGTCTGGTGTGTGCTTGGCAGACAGTTTCGTGAGCAATTTCTCGCATAGACCGTCAAAGCTACCATTTGACATGATCAGCACCAAATCTCCAGGCGTCGCTGCAGCGGCGAGAAAATCCGCGATGGCATCGGCTCCAGGCAGTACATGCGCATCTCGACCCAGTGCGCGCACGGTCGTCGCCACGGTTTCCGGGTCGAGCCGCATTTCCTCATTCAGTTGTCCCGCGCGATGCACATTGCCCAGAATAACCCGGTCCGCGATTGCCAGCGACTCTGGGAGAGTATCTTGAAATGTTTTCCGTCGCATTGAATTTGATCGTGGCTCGAGTACCGCCCAGACATTTCGTTTCGGCCAGCGCAACCTCGCTGCCTGCAGTGTCGCGCGAATGGCGGTCGGATGATGGGCAAAATCGTCGACCACTAGAATTCCGTTGACTTCCCCCTTCACATCCATTCGCCGACGCACGCTTTTAAATGATTCGAGCGCCTTGCGCAGCGATTCAACCGGAATTCCTCGACCGTGCGCCACAATGAGAGCTGCCATAGCGTTCAAGACGTTGTGATGTCCGCTTGCTGAAAGCTTGAAGTCGCTGATGTGCCGGCCCCCACGTGTCACCGTGAATGTCATGCCATCACCTTCGGCATTCACGGCGCTCGCGATCCAATCGTTTCCCTTTTCAAATCCGAACCGGACCACCGGACAAAACGCTTTCGCCGTGGCCTGATGCAACGCTTCCCCGGCCTCCGAATCGCCCCAAACGACGACGCTACCCCGCCTCGGCACCAGATTGACCAGTCGCCGAAAGGCGAGCTGGTAAGCGTCAAAGTCCGTGTAAATGTCGGCGTGATCAAATTCCAGCGACGTGATGATCAGATCGTCTGGCTGGTAGTGAAAAAACTTTGCGGCCTTGTCCCAGTACGCGCTGTCGTATTCGTCCCCCTCGAGAATGAATTCTTCGCCGCCGCCCAGTTGATAACTCCTGCCAAAGTTCTCTGCGATTCCACCAACCAGGAAATTCGGGTGCTTGCCCGCCACCTCAAACATCCACGCAAGCATTGCCGTCGTCGTGGTCTTGCCATGAGTACCGCTGACCACGATTGAGTGTTTTCCAGGTAGAAACTCCTCTTCCAGGATTTCCGGCAGTGAGTAATGCGCCAGTTTTCGATCCAGCATTTCCTCTACTTCGACGTTGCCTCGCGAGATTGCGTTGCCAACTACAATCATATCCGGTGCTGGCGTGAGGTGTGCGGCATCGAATGACGTGGCGTACTTGATGCCAAGCGCTTCAAGGAAGCCCGATGCCGGCGGATACACGCCTGCATCCGAGCCCGTAACGCGAAAGCCGTGTTCCTGCAGCATTCCTGCCAGCGGCGACATTGCCGAGCCGCCGATCCCGATCATATGAACGTGTTTCATCTCCTCAAGGCCTCTTTCCGTCTGCTCAAGATACAGCCGCTTCTAAGAATTCCAATGTTCCTCTGTCGCTTGCGTGCAGCTTGGCGTGAATCCCTAATGGCACGGTCAGCATAGGCCGTTCCGTATGCCCAATGGGCGCTCCGTAGACGACCGGGACCCTCAATGGTGCAAGAATCCGTTCACACACCTCGCGAATCGTCGGACTTCCCGAGACCGTGGGTGCTCCCCCGGGGAAGTCTCCCAGCACGATTCCGCGCACGCCCTCAAATTTCCCTGCCTGCGACAGATGCATCAGTGCCCGGTCCACCTGATAGGGCTTCATCCCGGTATCCTCCAGTACCAGAATCGAATTCCTGGTGTCGAGCTCCCATGCCGTGCCGATCGTTGTTTGCAGCAACGTCAGACAGCCTCCCAGCACAACGCCCTCGGCCTCGCCGCCAAACAGACTCTCTCCCTCTAGACCAGTCGTCCAGCCGCCGGTCGCATTGCTGGTCGCGTGTAAAAACGAATGGAAGTCGTAGCCTCTCGGGAGTCCCGCTCCCTGCATGAATCCAGCTGCAACCATGGGCCCGTAAAATGATACCCAACGCACTGTGTTCCATAAATAAATCTGCAACGAAGTTAAATCGCTGAAGCCGATCAAGCATCTGGGAGGGGTGTCCTTCGGAATAATCGTGCCAGTTGTAGCGCCGAGTAGATAGTTCGAGCCGTAGCCACCACGCACAGCGATCAGAGCATCGGTCTTCGGGTTATGAACCGCATCGAGAAACGCCTGCAATCGATGCTCGGTAGAAGCTGCAAAGTAGCCCTGGCTCGGCGACGCCTGAGATTCGGAGGGTTGCGGGAGCGCTACGAAGCCCAGCCGCTCTAACTCGGCAATACCCGCTCGAACCTCTGTCGCTCCGGCCGGAGAGGCAGGAGCAAAGATGGAGAAGCGGGCACCCGCGAGCAGCGCCTTCGGCTTCCGGGGCACAGTTGCATTCGTATTCATGCGCCGCGGTTCCCGCTGTCGCAAAGGCAGCTCACCCATACCAGTGTTCTTCGAACCAAGAGCATCCTGAAGAGGCCCACGCCTGTCTCAGAAAATTCTACTCTTTAGAGTTTGAATTGCGTCAATTTCGCAAAGTGACGTGCTCTGCCGTGTATCTCCGATTTCTTGAGCTTCAGGAGCCGCGCGAGTCCGAACCGCTCCACGGTAAAACTTCCCATTACCGAGCCGTATACAATCGCGCGACGCAGGGCCCCGTCGTTGATGGTGTTTGCGCCAGCGAGGTAACCCATGAATCCGCCGGCAAATGTGTCGCCGGCCCCGGTGGGGTCCTGAGGCTCTTCAAGCGGAAAACCCGGAATGGCAAACACACCGCGCTTGTCCACCATCATCGCGCCGTATTCTCCCCGCTTCACGACCAGCGTTGAGGGACCCATCTTGAAAATGTGCTTCGCTGCCAGCAGCAGATTATGTTCGCTGGACAGTTCCCGAGTTTCTGAATCGTTGATCATGAGTACATCGACATGCTTTAACGTCTCGCGCAATTCGGCATTGCTGCCAGAGATCCAGTAATTCATGGTATCCATGGCCACCAGCTTTGGACTGCCTTTGACCTGCTTCAGTACGTCGTGCTGCAAACCAGGTGCAATGTTTGCCAAGAACACGAATTTACTGTTGCGGTACTTTTCGGGCAAGCGAGGTCTAAAATCAGCGAAGACGTTTAATTCCGTTGTCAGCGTCACGCGCTCGTTCAGATTCTCGGAGTACTTGCCAGCCCAGAAGAAGCACTTTCCCGGCGCTCGCTCCAGTCCTTCGATGTCGATCTTGTGTTTGTGAAAGATCGCTTCGTCTTCCTTCGGGAAATCATCACCGACGATTCCAACGAGGTTCACCCTGGTGAAAAACGAAGCGGCGACAGCAAAGTAGGTGGCCGCCCCACCAAGTGTGCGGTCCACTTTTCCGTAAGGGCTTTCTAGTGCATCATATGCAACCGAACCAACCACGAGTAGAGACACAGTTTTCTCCTAATCCAGATATTTTTTTAGAATGGCGGAAAGCTTTTTTTTCGTATTGGCGGGAATGACTCCGCGATCGGTTAGGATTGCGTGTTTCAATGCGTCGCCGCATTTGCATGCCAGTTCATCCGGCATCGTCTTCACGGCTTCGCGCAGCACATTCTGTGCATTTGTCGAGTTCTGGTTTAGCGTCTTTATAATTTGCGCTACCGTCACCGAGTCGTGGCTGGGATGCCAGCAATCGTAATCCGTGATCATTGCAATCGTCGAATAACAGATCTCCGCCTCGCGAGCAAGCTTCGCTTCCGTCACGTTGGTCATGCCAATTACGTCGAATTTCATCGCACGATGAAAATGGGCCTCGGCCAACGTCGAGAATTGGGGTCCTTCCATGCAGATATAGGTACCCTCGGGATGCACTCGAACACCTGCGGCTTTGCAGGCGGTTACAAGCACGGCGGATAGCTGCGTACATGTCGGTCTGTCAAATGTTACATGTGCCACGATCCCGTCACCGAAAAATGTCGATTTGCGCCCTTTGGTGCTGTCAAAAAACTGGTCTGGAACCAGGAACTCGCCCGGTTTCAAGTCTTCCTGCAATGAACCCACCGCGCTTACTGAAATAATGCGCTGCACGCCAAGCAACTTCATCGCATAGATGTTTGCGCGAAAATTCAGTTCCGTTGGCATTAACCGATGGCCACGACCGTGTCGGGCAAGAAACGCAACCCGCTTCCCTTCTAGTATCCCCACCACAAATGCATCGGAAGGGTCGCCGAAGGGGGTCTTGACGCGAATCTCGCGTGTATTCGTCAACCCGCCCATGGCGTACAGCCCGCTCCCGCCGATAATCCCGATAGCCGCAACCTTCCCGTCCGCTCCTCCTTTCGTCCGAAGCTTCCCCTTCGATCGTTTAGCGTTTGCCATTCCCTGTTTCTCCTGGGAGTTACCGGTTCAGATCAACCGGCTCTATTTCAATCTTTCCGTCGCGCTCGTGGAGTGTTGCAGCAGCTGCATCTGGATCGTGCCCGAATACCACGATCCATCCTTCTTTCAGAATTTGTGGAACCCATTTCCGTTTTGTTTCAAGCGACTGCAACGGATACAGGTCATAGGCCATGATCCACGGCAGAGGAATATGGTGACGTGTCGGGAGCAAATCCGCAACGAAGACCAGCGTCTTTCCGCCGCCCTGCAACTTCACCGCTTGCAAGTCCGCGTTATGTCCAGGCACGTTCTCAACCGAAATCCCGGGCAGGATCTCGGTCGCCCCATCTACCAGGTCCCACTGTGCTGAATCGATCATCGGCTGATAATTATCAGGAAAATAGCTCGCCCGGTCTCGCTCGGTTGGCTCGAACGCGTGCTTCAGTTCGTTCTTCTGGACAACATAACGCGCATTTTGAAACGTCGGCACCGCCCGCCCATTTACAACATGCGTATTTCCCCCGGCGTGGTCAAAGTGCAAGTGCGTATTGATCACGACGTCGATCTCTTTCGCTTGGACGCCGGCGTCGTGCATCGCTTCGGTCAGAGGATCGCCGTCGCGCACCTTGTAAATTGCCTTCAGTTTCGGATCGAGCTTCGTTCCATTCCCGGTTTCAATAAGAATATTCTTCCCGCGAGCTCTTACCAACAACGAATTGGCCCGCATCCGTATCCGGTTCTTTTCGTCGGGTGGTGACTTCTTTTCCCACAGCGTCTTAGGCACCACGCCAAACATGGCCCCGCCGTCCAGGCCGAATGGCCCGCCGTCCAGATAGCGTACTTCGATGTCGCCCAAATGCATCTCTTTGAGGTCCTTAACCTACTGCAACCCGCAATCCTTTAAAAGCTCGCTTACCGCTGTAAACGGATCCTTCTTGCGAGCGGCCACTTCCGTTGCAAGGGCCTTCAGTCGCGACTCGCCATCCTTGTTTCCCAATACCCGTTCAAGCAGTCGCGACTCCAACAATTCCACCAGTCGCTTCTGCCAGTGCTCCACATGTTTCTTGCGCCGGTCATCACTCAGGTCAAAGTGCTTTCTAAACTTCCTGACCGTTTCTCCCAATTCCGCAATGCCCTTATCTTCCGATGCAACCGTCCGCATCACGGGTGGGTGCCATCCATCCCGCGGCATCACCAGGGACAGCATCGCATGTAGCTGCTGCTCCAGGCGGTCCGCACCTTCCCGATCAGCTTTATTCAGGACAAAAATATCGCCAATCTCCATCAGCCCAGCTTTCATATTCTGGATGTCGTCGCCCATTCCGGGTACCAGAATGACCAGAACACAGTCAGCGAGCCGCACAATATCGATCTCGTCCTGGCCAACGCCGACGGTCTCAATCAGGATTTGCCGTTTACCGGCAGCGTCCAGTAGCAACGCCACCTCGGCTGTTGACCGCGACAATCCCCCGAGGAACCCCCTGGTCGCCATCGACCGGATAAACATGCCCTCGTCGTTCGCATGTCCTTGCATACGAATGCGATCCCCGAGAATCGCTCCGCCGCTGTAGGGACTCGTCGGATCAACTGCAATTACGCCTACCGGATCGCCATTCTTGCGGTGGTACGCCGCCAGACGGTCGACGAGCGTGCTTTTCCCAGTTCCCGGCGCACCGGTAATACCGGTTAAATAGGCGTTCCCGGTCTTCGGAAATAGCTGTCGAAGAAGTTCTTCCGCTTCCGGTGCGTGATTTTCAATCGCCGTGATCGCGCGCGAGACCGCCCGCACATCGCCCGCACAGACCTTTTCGGCCCACTCTTGTGCTGCGATGGTCACGTTTGCGCCAGTCCTGCTTGAAGGGGCGAGGTAGGAAGAGGCATTCTTCTATTATTTCTTCCCAAGTAGCTGTCGAGCAATCACCAATTTCTGAATTTCACTGGTCCCCTCGCCTATCGTGCACAGCTTGACGTCGCGATAAAACTTTTCCGCGGGATAATCCTTGATGAACCCGTAGCCACCGTGGATCTGCACGCATTCATTTGCCACGCGCACGGCCACTTCGCTGGCAAATAGTTTTGCCATGCTCGATTCCATCGTAAAGCGCGCTTTTTTCTGATCCGCCAGCCACGCCGCCTGATATACCAGGAGTCGTGCAGCTTCGACTTCAGTGGCCATATCCGCCAGCTTGAACTGGATTGCCTGGAACTCGCTGATCACCTTGCCAAACTGTCTGCGATGCTTCGCATAACGAGTCGCGGCATCAAGCGCACCCTGTGCCATCCCGAGTGCCAGCGCGGCAATCGAAATCCGTCCGCCGTCCAGAATTTTCAGACTACTGATAAATCCTTCGCCTTCTGGCCCCAGCAGATTCTCTCGAGGCACGCTGCAATCCGTGAAAATGACCTCAGAGGTATCGCTAGCTCGCATGCCAAGCTTGTTCTCTTTTTTGCCAGGCTTGAAACCAGTCATACCTTTTTCGAGGATAAATGCGCTAATTCCATGAGAATCCTTTGTCTTATCCGTCACGGCCATCGCAACGCATACATCCGCGTAATGGCCGTTGGTGGTGAACGTTTTTGCGCCGTTCAGAACCCAGTGGTCACCGTGGAGGACCGCCGTTGTCCGTGTTCCCCCGGCATCTGATCCAGCCTCGGGCTCCGTCAACGACCAGGCACCGAGTTTCTTTCCTTCGGCGAGCGGTTGGAGATACTTCTTCTTCTGCTCCTCGGTTCCAAATTTGTAAATATGGTTCGAACAGAGCGAATTGTGTGCTGCCACGAACAGCCCGACCGAACCGTCAACGCGAGCCAGTTCTTCAATCGCGCAGGCGTACTCAATGTAACCGAGTCCCGCTCCTCCATACTCCTCGGGGAAAATGATCCCCATCAAGCCCATTTCGGCGAGTTTCGGCAGAATTTCAGTCGGAAAATGGGACGATTCGTCCCACTCCATTACCTTGGGCGCGATTTCTCCTTCGGCAAACTCTCGAACCGTCTTTCGCAGATGATTTTGTTCGTCGGTAAACGTAAAATCCACGGGGGCCTCACCTGTAAACAGAACGTATAGTCGCTACAAGTTTATCTTATGATCCCCGTTTGCGCACCCCTGTCGAATTCGGATTGTTTGTTCTGAAAACCCGCTGCCGCGGCGACTGCCGAGGTTCGGTCGGGCGCCCAGGGCGCGATACCAATGGCGTTTCACAACGGACGGGACGGGCATTGCCGGCACCGGAGCCAGTCACCGAAAGACCGACAAGATACATGAGAATCGAAACCGGATTTTAGACTGATCGAGTTGCGGTCTCTTACCAGCCAACTGCGTAGCCGTTTTTTCGGTTCTGCTCATCGAGCCAGGCCTTTAACGGAGCAAAATAATCAGCAAGGGCTGACGCGTCGATCTGCTTCTCACCCGTCAGAACTTCCAGTTCGTCTGGCCACGGTTTGCTTCTCCCCATCGCCAGCATCTGATTCAGCTTTTCCCCGGCTTTCTTGTTCCCATAGATCGAGCATCGATGGAGCGGTCCATCCACTCCCGCTTCCTTGCAGAGCGCACGCTGGAATTGATACTGGTAAATTCTGGCCAGGAAGTACCGCATGTATGGCACATTGCCGGGGACGTGATATTTTGCGCCGGGATCGAAATCCGCCTCACTCCGCACGACCGGTGGCGCAACGCCTTCATACTTCAATCGCAAGGCCCACCAGGCCGCGTTGTACTGATCCGGCTTTACTTCGCCTGAAAACACTTCCCATCTCCACTTATCGATGACCAAACCAAATGGAAGAAACGCCACCTTCTCAAGTGCCTGCTGCAAGAGATAGTCGATGTCGCCTGAGGCCGGCGGCACGGCATCGATCAATCCGATCTTCTTGAGATATTCGGGAGTTACCGAGAGTGCGATCGTGTCGCCAACCGCTTCGTGGAACCCGTCATTTGCGGCATCGCGGAACATCGGAGGTTGGGTGTTGTACGCGCGCTGATAATAGTTGTGACCCAACTCGTGATGAATCACACGAAAATCCTCTTCAGTTGACTGGATACACATTTTAATGCGCAGGTCATTGACCTGGTCGACGTCCCAGGCGCTGGCGTGGCACACGACATCTCGATCCGCGGGCTTGGTGAACAGCGAGCGTTCCCAGAAGGTTTCAGGAAGGGGCGCAAAGCCAATCGAAGAAAAGAAATTCTCGCCATACTTTGCCATTCCGCGAGCATCGGTCTTGCGATCCTGCAAAATTTTTGTCAGGTTGAAGCTCTCTGTCGGTTTCGGGGAATCCATCAGGTCGTATACGTTGTTCCACTCCTGTGCCCAAATATTCCCAAGAAGGTGCGCCGGAATCGCTCCTTTTGCAGGTACAACACTCGGTCCATACTTTTTAACCAACTGGCCGCGCACGTAGGCATGGAGCGAGAGGTAAAGCGGCTGCAATTGCCCCCACAAGCGGTCCAATTCTTTCGCAAATTCATCAGGAGGCATGTCGTAATTCGCGCGCCATAGTGCGCCCACATCCGGATAGCCCAGATCCTTCGAGCCTTCGTTACCCAATTCCACCATGCGCGCATACCGTTGCCGCATCGGCCCACCCACTGCGTGCCATCCGATCCACGCGCGCTTCAGCTCTTCCGGATCGCGGCTGGTTGCCATCAACTTTGCCACCGCCGTTACGTCGAGGCACGGCTGATTCGGCCCGTTCTCGCACCATCTCCCTTTACCGTAATCGCCATCGAGTGACGCCATGATCTCCGCCAGCTCTTTTTGTGCTTTCGCATCATCAGGAGCGGGAAAGTCTGACGCCAGCTCCAGAAGCATCCGCTTTCTCGCCAGTTCGGGTGGGAGTTGCAGGCCGTCAAAGCGATGTACCTCCCTTGCGTACTTCGTGCTGGCGGTATTCAATATTTCGTTCGCATCGGCGGAAATATGCTCGGTGTCGTCAGTAATGAAATTTTCCGCAACCCACGACGTCCGCGATGCCTTCACACCCAGCTCGAGGAGGGTCGCTTCGGCGTCGTTGATATATTTCGACGCTTCCTCAACCGTAGGCCTTGGCGTGGTCGTTTGTGACAGTGTCAAGGGCGCTCCAACGCCGCAACCCAATACCGCGACCACCCCAGTAATGAACGCCCGGCTCCATCCGAATCTCATCGTGTCACCTTTCTCCTTTGCGACGGCCGATCTTGATCAGCAACCTGACATTTGGCTTATTGCTTACCAGTCACCAAGTTCCTGGTCTCTGCCAGCGCCCGCTCAATTCCAGCTGCATCGACATTCCAGTGCGTGACCATTCTTACCGAATAGGGCCCCGTGTCCTGCGCCCAGACCCCACGAGCGTGCAACGCATCGCAGAACTCTACTGCATTCAATCCGGTTTTGGCGCAATCAAAAATCACAATATTGCTTTGGACATTCACTGGATTGATTTTCAACCCCGGAATCAACGCAAGCCCTTCCGCCAGCTGTTTGGCATTGCGATGATCCTCTTGCAAACGTTTGGGCGAGTGCTCGAGCGCAATCAATCCCGCTGCGGCCAGAACGCCCACTTGCCGCATTCCTCCACCAAACATTTTGCGATAAATCCGGGCCCGTTCGATGAACTGCTTCGATCCAACTATCATCGATCCAACGGGAGCTCCCAGCCCTTTCGAGAGGCAGAACATCACGGAATCTACGTTCTTCGTCATGTTTGCGACTGGCTCGCCTAACGCGGTCGACGCATTAAATACCCGCGCGCCATCAAGATGGACCTTTAACCCCAACTCGTGTGCGTTGTTGCAGAGTTCATCGACGCGCCCGGTCGGATAGACCGTCCCGCCCGCCATATTGCTGGTGTTTTCGAGGCAAATCAGAGTGGTTTGCGAATCGTAATAAATCTTTGGCCGGATCGCCGCCTCCACCTGGGGCCACGTCATAATTCCGTCCTCACCACCACGCACTGCGCGCGGCATGCATCCGGCAATTGCTGACATCGATGCCAGTTCATACAGATTCACATGACTGCGTTCTTCGCAGATCACCTCGTTGCCGTGGTGCGTCCACACTTTAATCGCGATCAAGTTGCCCATACAGCCGGTTGGCACGAATAAGGCAGCTTCCTTACCGAAGATTTCAGCTGCACGCTCTTGCAACTGATTTACCGTCGGGTCCTCGCCATATACATCATCGCCGACCGCTGCGGCAGCCATCGCCTTCCGCATCTCATCGCTCGGGCGCGTCACGGTGTCGCTGCGTAGGTCGACAGCATTTTCTATCTGAATGACGTTGTCGGGATCGGCAAGCTGGTTCCCTTTGGCGACCGAGAAGCTCATAAATATCCTCTGAATCGGATGGCGAAGATCTTACCGCAAAAACTCAACAATAATTTCATTTGAAACGCTCAATTTGTCTGCTGGCAGTCGAATGAACTGCCCGCTCTGCTCGAGCAGGCCACCCGTCGCCAACTCCCGAATTCTGTTCTGAAAGTTTACGTCGTACTGATGTTCGATGCGCCGCACGTTAATTCCCGCAAGTTGCCGGAGCCCAAGGAATACTTCTTCCTCGAGGGCCATCGCTCGCGTCATTTCATCCAGCGTTTCAATCGGGCTTCGGCCATTGCCGATCGCATTGACGTAGGCCGCAGCATCGTGAGCGTTGGCCCAACGCTGGTTGCCAGAAAAGGAATGCGCGCCCGCACCAAATCCAAAATACGGCTCGCGCTGCCAGTATTTCAGATTGTGTATAGAAGCGAAGCCCGGCTTTGACCAGTTTGAAATTTCGTACTGCTCGTAACCTGCCCGTTTGAGCAGTAACTGCGCCGTTTCGTAGAACTCAGCCATCGACTCCTCTGCAGGCAGGTCTTTCGCGCTGTACCTTGCACCGCCCTGTAGAACTTCGAGCCCCAGTCGGCTGCCTTCGTCGATCTCCATCATGTAGATTGAAATGTGCTCGGGCGAAAGAACCAATGTTTCTTCTATGGACGTGCGCCACGATTCTGCGGTCTGTTTGGGTAGGCCCGCGATCAAATCGAAACTGATATTCTCAACTCCCGCCGCGCGCAATATTTTGGAGGACTCGTGAATGTCCATGCGGCGATGCATCCGTCCCGCAGCTTTCAACTCGTCGTCAACAAATGACTGCGCTCCGAAACTGATCCGATTGATTCCTGCCGCAACCCAGTTTGCTGCCTTGTATGTGTCCACAGTCTCGGGATCAGCCTCGAGGGTCAGTTCCCGAAAGGCACACGGGAATTGCGCGCGGATCGTATCGAGTATCGTCGTCAAGAGCGCAGGCTCGAGAAGACTTGGTGTCCCGCCCCCGATGTAAACCGTATCCACAAGGGCAGCACCCTCCGGAATTCTTACCCCAGCGGCGCCCCAGAGCGCCCTACGTTGCTGGATTTCCGTGCAGACCGCAGCGGAATATGGCGCGTAGCGGCCCGCGGCCACGACGCCCGTGTGGAAATTACAATAAGTGCACTTCGTCTGACAGAACGGTACCTGGACGTATATTCCGGTCGTGCCCATCCTAGAACTCTAGCACCTATGCCCCTTCAATCTTCACGTAGAGCTTTCTTTCTCTCGGCCCGTCAAACTCCGCAAGGAAAATTCCCTGCCACCGTCCCAATACCAGTTGCCCATTTTCCACAAAAACGAATTGGCTTATCCCCGCGAGCATGGTTTTTACATGCGAGTCGGAATTCCCTTCTGCATGTTCATACGCCGGATGATCCGGCACCATTCGGTCAAATGTGCCTTCCGCGTCTGCGGCCACATCTGGATCTGCATGTTCATTGATGAGCACGCCCGCCGTGGTGTGCGGCACATACAAGAAACAGATTCCGGTTTTCACGCCCGATCCGCGAATGAACTGCCTAATCTGGTCCGTTATATCGACGAGTTGCGTCCGTCGTTGCGTCTTAACGTGGATCGTGTGCATGGGAACCTCGCGAAAGAAGGATTCGTCGGGCAGTGATCCGGTCAGTCAATCGGCGGAACTGCGGCGCGGCCCGCTACGGAATCGGCACAATGAAGTGCCGTCCAACCTGGTTCGCGCTGGCGTGTTTTTCCAGCTCTTCCAAACCCGCTTTGCCCCACCTCGCCAGAAACGGCAAAAAGCACAAATCCCGTGATTGCAGCCCTTTTTGCGGATAGAGCAGGTTCTCAAGAAACGCTTCGTGCTTGTCGATGATTTTCTCGTGTCGGTCCAGTGCCGCACCGGTCTTCTCGCGCAATTTCTCAATGTGATAGTGAATTCGCTTCCCGGACCTGGCAATCGTACCCTGGATCGTTGGATCGACCTTCGCGATTGCCGTTTGAAGTTTCTTGGCAATTTTCTCCATGTGCAGCCAGCTGGTGTCAAACTCCTTCGCCAATTTCTTGGGCACGGTCTCGCCATACATACGTTTTCGCAGTTTCTGCCTGCCCTGCCAAACGTCCTCAACTTCCAGATGATACTTCTTGAGAATGCGGACCGCCTTGGGGTCCACCAAGGTGAAATCGGCGCGCGGCAAAATAACCGGCATCCGGCCAAGCAATCGCTCATAGAGAACCTGGGATTGCGCATAATAGGCAATTTCCGCGGGCCCGCCGAAATATGCCACTGTCGGTAACAGGTAATCTTGCACGACAGGCCGGAAGAGGGCGTTCGGACTGAATAATTCCGGGCTCGTCTTCACTCGTTCAAGCCATTGCTCCTTTGGAGCTGCATGCCCGCTGACGCTGAAGCTGTCTCCGTTGCCGGACGACGTAAGAACTTTACGTCGCCCACCCTCCAGCGAAAATAAAACTGTGCTGCTTGAAGTCACATTCACCTGTGCGGCGTACCCGGCCTGCTCCAAGGCTTTCCCGCGTTTCAGCAGCAACGCATTCACTTCGTCACGCTGCTCGAGCGCCTTCTGCAGAATCGGTTCCGACAACTGATGCAGCTGTTCGTCCAAGGGATCGAGCAATATCAGTCCCTCAGTCTCAAACACCCGGGCAAACAGCTGGGCGAATGCAGTCCCATAGGTCGCTTCCGGGGTATACGCCGCCAGGAGCGTCTCCCTGAGGCTATTGCCGTCGGGACCGGCAAGCAAGCTGGTCGCTTCAGAGACAAGCTTCGTGATTTCCGCTCCGAGCGTCACCCGCCCAACGGGCACATCCGTGTGACCCTGATTGGGCAGCTCAAACCGCTGCAGCGTTCCATCGCTGAACCATGTCGTGTGCCGAACCTCATCGAGATCGTGGTCCTCGGTCGCCATCCAGAACACCGGAACAGCCTCCAGGCCGTTTGCGGAAAGCTGGCGGGCCGTATGGATTGCGGAAAGTGCCTTGTAAAAGGAAAAGGCCGGGCCACCGAACAACCCTACCTGCTGTCCGGTCACGACTGCGACGGCCCCCTTCAGTAGTCTTTCGAGATTCCTCTCTACTCGAGGACCGCTGCCGAAACGATGATTCTGCGCACCTAGTATCTCCGTCACTCGGCGGCGGCGCTCGGCGGGAAAGTCCAATTTCTTTGCCGCAACGGCTGTCTGGTGCAGGTCGGGTGGGTGGTCGTAAAATGCGGCGAGCTTCGAGAAATCAGCAACGTAGTCACGAAACAGCTTCGTGGTGTGTGGCAACTGCTGCGGGAGCAAGACACGACAGTCCATGGGCATTTAGATGATAAGGTTCAGGAAAAGTGACGGCAAATATGCACCTGAGAGCGACGTTGGCCGACAGCCGTTGTTAACTACCGCCGCAAAAACCGAAGTCTGAAAACTGCGACGATCTATTTTAGACCGACGCTACCGCCGGATGGAACGCGGAGATAATCCCGGCAATCTGCCGTTTCTTCTCTTCCGGTAATGACAGCAGCGGCAATCTGGGAACACCGCCCTGATAGCCGCGCAAATCCATAGCGAACTTCACGCCGGCAATGCCGGCCTCCGATACAATCTGTTTCGAAGCTGCAGCCAATTGCAATTGCAATCTCCTGGCCACCTCGTGCTTACCGTTAACAAAAAGCTCAAAAACCTCTGTGCACTTCTCAGGCAGCGCACTTGCCAGTGCCAGTATCGCTCCGCGTGCTCCGACGGCCAATGCCGGGTAAATTACCGCCGCACCGCCTGTCAATACCAGAAACTCCGGTGACGCCCCGCCGACAACTTCCGCGACACGTTGGATTACTCCCGAGCTGTCCTTGATCCCGATAATGTTCGGATGCTCGGACAACCTCAAAATCTCCGGTGTTTCAAGGGTAATCCCGGTAAACTGCGGCACGCTGTAGAGCAATACTGGAATCGGCGAAGCATCCGCTACGGCCCGGTAGTGCTGCAGATACGTCTCCGGGCGATAAGCCGGCTTGTAATAGTAGGGCGTTTTTACAAGCGCCACATGATAACCGAGCGTTGCTGCCCGTTTCGTTCGCGCGATTGTCTCGACAGTTGATTCCGCGCCTGTTCCAGCAATGAGTACCTTCCCCGTCGCCGCCACTTCCTGAGCCGCTACAAGAATTGAATCCGCTTCTTCGCGCGAGAGCATCACCGCTTCGCCGGTCGACCCCAGTACCACGAAGCCAGCCACGGAGGTTCGATTGTAAAGCGCAATATTGTGCTTTACCGCGGACAGCGAAACTTCGCCCGCCGCATCAAACGGAGTGACCAACGCCGGGAATATTCCGCTGATGCTCACCATTTCCTAGTCTCCGGACCCAGGCGTACCCGATGCCGTGACTTTGCTCTGATGCAGATCCTGCAAGCAAGCCACCTCCCGCTTCAACTCCGTGATAGCGTGAATTCCCCGGACCGCGGCATGGGCTGCGGAAAGCGTCGTAATGCACGGGATGTTGTATCGAATCGCCGCGCGTCGGATCGACTTTTCATCGTAGAACGATTCCCGGCCGAGCGGGGTGTTGAAAATCAGATGGACCTTCCCCGTCTTGATCAAATCCACGATATTGGGCCGGCCCTCATTCACCTTGAACACTTCTTCGCACGGTACACCCGCTGCATGAAATGCGGATGCCGTGCCTCGAGTCGCGACCAGCTTGAATCCAAGTGCGACCAACTCTTTTCCGAGCGGGCCGATCTGCCGTTTGTCACGATCGTTCACACTGATAAACACCGTGCCTGTGCTCGGCAGCTTTGCTCCCGCGGCAAGCTGCGCTTTGGCAAACGCCTGACCGTAGGAGGTCGAAATACCCATGACCTCGCCCGTCGAACGCATCTCTGGGCCTAGAATCGTGTCCACCCCTCGAAACTTGTTGAAGGGGAATACGGGCGATTTTACTGAGTAATAATCGTGCGTCGCAATTTCTGCCACACCGTTATGCAGGACGATCGGAAGATTCATGTCGGAAAGTTTTTTGCCGACCATCAGCCGCGCCGCAACTTTCGCCAGCGGCACACCGGTCGCTTTACTGACATACGGAACCGTGCGCGACGCGCGCGGATTTACCTCGAGCACATAAACCGTGTCGCGCTGAATCGCATATTGCACGTTCATGAGTCCTACAACTTTCAGTGCCAATGCCAGCCGCTTGGTGTAATCGCGAATTGTGTTCAGCACCGCTGGAGACAGGCTCACGGCAGGCAGAACGCACGAAGAATCGCCGGAGTGCACTCCGGCTTCCTCGATGTGTTCCATGATTCCTCCGATCACCACATCTGTTCCGTCGGCCAGCGCGTCCACGTCCACTTCCGTCGCTTCCTCGAGAAACTGATCAATCAAGACAGGCCGTGCGGGACCCATCAGTGCGGCTTGTGCAACGTACTCCTGCACGGTGTTCACATCGTATGCGATCACCATCGCGCGCCCGCCCAAAACATAGCTTGGCCGCACCAGTACGGGCATTCCGATCTCGCCCGCCACTCGAGCCGCTTCTTCTGGTACCAGTGCCGTCCCATTTCTGGGCTGCGGGATCTTCAGTTCGTCGAGCAACCGCCCGAACCGCCGACGGTCTTCGGCAAGATCGATGGACTCGGGCGCTGTCCCGACAATCGGAACACCGTTTCGCTTGAGTTCAAGGGCCAAATTCAACGGAGTCTGACCGCCAAACTGTACGATTACTCCCGTCGGCTTTTCGCGTTCCACAATCGCGAGCACGTCTTCGAGGGTCAGCGGTTCAAAATACAGCCGGTCCGAAGTATCGTAATCTGTTGACACCGTTTCCGGATTGCAATTCACCATGATGCTTTCAAAGCCGTCCTCCCGCAGCGCAAATGATGCGTGGCAACAGCAGTAATCGAACTCTATGCCCTGTCCGATCCGGTTGGGCCCGCTGCCGAGAATCATAATCTTCTGTCGTCGCGTTGTTTCTGCTTCGTCTTCGTCCTCGTAGGTCGAATACATGTACGGAGTAAACGATTCAAATTCCGCCGCGCACGTATCGACTCGCTTGAAAACAGGGCCAACTCCATAACGGGCCCGTTGCAAACGCACAGCGGCTGGTGTTGTCTTCCACATCTGCGCCAGCGTCTCGTCACTTGTCCCGACTCGCTTCACTTCTTTCAGCAAGTCTTTGGAAGCCGTCTCGACCGTTACCGCCGCCGCGCGCCGATTCGCAACAATAATCTCTTCAATCTGGTGAATGAACCACGGATCGATCTTTGTCAATTCGCATATTTCATCCACCGGCAATCCGCGTTCCACCGCTGTCAAAATCCAGTGAATTCGATTCGGGCGGGGCGTTGCCAATTTCTCTCGTAACAACGACGTCGGAGTTTCGGCAGGTGCGCGCCACGGCGTACTCGGTTCAAGAGAGCGAATTCCCTTCTGCAGCGCCTCTTTGAACGTTCGTCCGATGGCCATTACTTCGCCGACGGATTTCATCTGCGTGCCCAGCGTGCTGTCGGCACCGGCAAATTTTTCGAATTGCCACTTGGGAATCTTGACCACGACGTAGTCTATCGCCGGCTCAAAGCTGGCCGGTGTCTTCTTTGTAATGTCGTTCGGAATTTCGTCGAGCGACATTCCAACCGCAAGTCGGGCTGCAATCTTGGCGATGGGGAAACCGGTCGCCTTGCTGGCCAGCGCCGAACTGCGCGATACACGAGGATTCATCTCGATGACGGTCATCCGGCCATTCTCGGGATTGATTGCAAACTGCACGTTCGATCCGCCGGTCTCCACGCCCACTTCGCGGATGATCGCGGCAGCCGCGTCGCGCATCCGCTGATATTCCTTGTCGGTGAGTGTCTGCGCCGGAGCCACGGTGATGGAATCGCCCGTATGCACGCCCATCGGATCAAAATTTTCAATTGTGCAGATCACGACGAAGTTGTCGCGGTAATCCCGCATCACTTCAAGCTCGTATTCCTTCCATCCGAGCACCGACTCTTCCACCAGAGCTTCGTGCACCGGGCTCATGTCGAGCGCGTGCGAAATCGCCTCAGCGAACTCTTCCTTGTTGTACGCGATCGATCCACCGCTACCGCCCAGTGTGAATGATGGCCGAATGACCAGCGGAAAACCCAGCTGATCGCAAAGTCGCAGTGCATCCTGCGCATTGTTCACCAGTGCCGACGCCGGAACCTCTAATCCGATTTTCCGGCAGGCATCCTTGAACCACAATCGATCCTCAGCCACCTTGATCGCTCGCAGCGAAGCGCCAATCATCTCCACTTTGTGCTTTTCGAGAATGCCACTTTCCGCCAGCTCAACCGCCAGGTTCAGCGCCGTCTGTCCCCCGACTGTGGGTAGTAGCGCGTCCGGCCTCTCTTTGATCAAGATTTCTTCGATATATTCCTTCGTGAGCGGCTCAATATAGGTGCGATGCGCCAATTCGGGATCAGTCATGATCGTGGCCGGATTGGAATTTACCAGCACCACTTCATACCCTTCGGCTCGCAGCGCCTTGCACGCCTGCGCACCTGAGTAGTCAAATTCGCAGGCCTGGCCGATGATGATCGGTCCAGACCCGATAATCAGAATCTTCTTAATGTCGGTTCGTTTCGGCATTTATTTCCTTAAGAGATTCGACTTCGTGATCCCGAGTCCGCGACGACTTCATCCCCGGGAACTTCCAGGCTGTGCGAACTCCTTCATCAAATCCGTAAACTGTGCGAACAGATAATGAGAGTCGTGCGGACCGGGCGAAGCTTCCGGGTGATACTGTACGCTGAACAGTGGCAGTGATTTATGCCGCATGCCTTCATTGGTATGGTCATTCAGATTTACGTGGGTAATTTCCACGTCGCTTGATGGCAGCGATTCCGGATCCACGCAAAACCCGTGATTCTGCGCGGTGATCTCCACCTGGTTTGTCAGCAGGTTCTTCACCGGATGATTCGATCCATGATGCCCGAACTTCAGTTTGAAAGTTTTCCCGCCGAGCGCCAGGCCGCACAATTGATGCCCCAGGCAAATTCCAAAAATCGGCACCCTCCCGGTGAGCTTGCGGATGTTATCGATTGCATAGTGAATCGGCTCTGGGTCGCCGGGGCCGTTCGACAAAAACACACCGTCCGGTTTGAAGGCGAGAACGTCCTCTGCCGGAGTTCCAGCCGGTACGACGGTGACGTCGCAATGGTGATCGACCAGCAGACGCAAAATGTTTTGTTTGATGCCGTAATCGTAGGCGACCACTTTAAATCGCTTCGCATCGGGGTTGGCACCGGACTCGCCCATATGCTCTGACCATGGTGAAGTTGCAAGGTCAATGGAACCCTTCACCCAGTCGTATGCTTTCCCGCAGGTCACCCGACCGGCAAGCTCCTGCCCAACCATCGATGGCAACTGCCGAGCCTCATGGATCAATTGTTCTGCAGGCGTTCCATCCGTCGCGACCACGCCACGCAGCGCGCCAACAGTCCGAATGTGGCGCACGAGAGCGCGTGTATCAATATCCCAGATGACCGGTATCTTCTGCCGGTTCAGATAAAGCTGCGCTGTCTCTGCCGAACGCCAGTTCGATGAAATTTGCGAAAATTCGCGCACGATCAGGGACTCAATGTAGGGGCGAGGCGATTCTTCGTCATCGAGATTTGCGCCAACATTTCCAATGTGCGGATAGGTCAGACAGACAATTTGCCCGGAATAACTGGGGTCGGTAAATACTTCCTGGTAACCGGTAAGGCTGGTGTTGAAAACGACTTCTCCGCCGCGGCGCGTAATAGCGCCGCCCGCGCGGCCATTAAATATGCGACCGTCTTCGAGTGCAAGGATTGCGGGTCGATGCTGTACTTCCGTCAGTGGAGCCTCCGTCCAGCTTCATTATTTTTCACTCGCTTCGGTCGCAGAGAGCGAGCCGAAATGATCGACCGGCCAGTAGGCAAATACGGCTCGGCCGTATATAAACTGGCTTGCCACCGGCCCAAACACACGAGAATCATTCGAGCTGATGCGGTGATCACCCATCACAAAATAACTTCCTTGTGGGACTTTGACCGGGCCGTAATCGGTGACGTCCGTGAAGCGCGGCGGCACATACGGTTCCGGGACCATTCGTCCATTCAAGTATAGAACGCCGTGGCGTATTTCAACGACTTCTCCCGGTAACGCAATCACGCGCTTGATGAAACTCTTCGATCGGTCAAGAGGATACCAGAACACCACCACGTCTCCGCGATGAATCGCCTCAAATCGGTACACGAACTTGTTGATGAAGATGCGCTCCTGGTCGGAAAGCAGTGGTGCCATGCTCGTGCCTTCCACCTTTACCGGTTGGTACAGAAACACGATGATGACCAGCGCCAGGCCGATGGCTATGAGCAGATCGCGGGTCCAAACGCGAATTTCGTGGCGAAGTAATTGGTGGGCAGAGTGCGGAGGAGGAAATGCGTTCGTTGGATCCACTGCAGGCATAGACGAAACCTGGGCGACTCTTGTTTCGCCCAGCGGGAGGCCTAGCTGTTTTTCGTCTGGTTTCAGCATCTCGTGCTGCCTTTCATTTATAACATGCCGCGATCGGTGGAGGCTATACGCATTTGACTCGAGACTGAGCCGGACGGTAATCATCCGTTAGATTCCGCAGCAGCTCTCTCATGTTGCCTGCAGTATTCTTCACGCAATGCCCAGACGGGTCTCCGGGCGCGCACTCATTCAGGCGCTTAATGCAAAAGTGATGCTGGCCAGTGAAGCCACCACTGCCGTCTCCGTTCGCAAGATCAATCGCCCCAACGAAGCTTCCTCAAAACCAAACGTTCGCGCCGCCGCGAACTCGCTCTCGGTCCACCCACCTTCCGGACCGATCGCCAGGATGGCCCGGTCGGCTGTTCGATCGCCAAGCACGGTCTTCAGAGGACGGGCCGCGGTCGATTCCGACAACATCACCCGGACGGAGCCCTGATGCAGTCTGAACGCCTCTTCCGGCCTGGCTGCCGGATGTAATTTTGGCAACTGAATTCGTCGCGACTGCTGTGAAGCCTCGAGCAGAATCTTTTGCCACCGCTCCGCCCGTTTTACGGCTGCGGCAAGCAATCCCTTCTCGCTGCGTTCTGCCGCGAGCGGCACGATTTCCGACACTCCCAATTCAGTTGCTTTCTCGAGCGCCCACTCAAACGCATCAAACTTCACGATCGCCAGCAGCAGCACCGTCTCTAACGAAGGCTGATAGGCTGGCAGCGCCTCAACCAGCTTAAACGTTAGACGATCGCGTCCCACCGCTTCGATCTCGCACAGCCACACCTCCGAGCCGTTACTGAGCTCATATTGCTGCCCGATCTGGGCGCGCAATACCCTGCCAAGGTGATGAGCGGCTTCACCTTCGAGAATCGCTCGCTCATTATCGAATTGTTCTACAAAAAAACGGCGTCGCATCCGCGGGTCAGCCGAAAATATCCTTCATCTTGTTAAAGATCGATGAATTGCGCTCCGCCGGCTTGTTTTCCACCTTGAGTGTGGCATCCAGCTGTTCGATCAACTTCCTTTGTTCGCGCGTCAATTTGCTCGGGGTGATGATGCGAACCAGATAATACAGGTCGCCGCGACCGCCGCCATGCGGATCAGGCAATCCCTTTCCCTTGATGCGAAATACCGCACCACTCTGGGTGCCATCGGGAATCTTCAACCGTTCTTCGCCATTTAAACCGGGCACCTGCAACTCAGTGCCGAGGGTCGCCTGGGAAATGCTTACCGGAATCGTGCAATACAAATCGGCACCGCGGCGTTCAAAAAAGTTGTGCTCCTTCACATCCAGCACAACGTACAAGTCTCCCGCAGGTCCGCCATTTGGCCCTGGCTCACCTTCGCCGGTAATCCGCAAGCGTGTCCCGGTATCCACGCCTGGCGGAATCCTCAGCTCGATCGACCGTTCGCGCTCCACGCGGCCCTGCCCGCGGCAATCCATGCAGCGCTCCTTGATTATTTGTCCAGCGCCCTGGCAGGCCGGGCAAGTTCGGTTGATCGTAAAAAATCCCTGCTGGTAAACAATTTGTCCACGCCCGCCACAGGTCTGGCACGCCGCAACGCCAGTCCCCTTCTTTGCGCCAGTGCCGTTACACGATTCGCAATATTCTTGCCGCGGAATGCGGATTTTGGTCGTAACTCCGCTCGCCGCTTCTTCAAACGCCAGGGACATGTCATAGCGAAGATCAGCCCCACGTTGCACCCGGGTGCGGCTTCCACCTCCACGCCGGCCACCGGAGCCAAACAGATCGTCAAATCCAAAAAAATCGCCAAAGATGTCGTGGAAGTCCTGAAAGATCGTTCCGTTGAAATCGGTCTGCCCGCCGATCCCTGCTAGTCCGGCGTGCCCGTACGTATCATAAATCTGGCGCTTCTTCGGATCGCTCAATACCGCATAGGCTTCCGTACATTCCCGAAACCTGATCTCCGCCTCTTCCTTATTGTCAGGATTCCGGTCCGGATGCCACTGCATGGCCGCTCGCCGGTACGAGGTTTTAATGTCATCGACTGTGGCCGTTTTGCTGACGCTCAGAATCTCGTAGAAATCTCTCTGTTGTGTTCGGCTCATATCCGCTAAATGAATTTTCCTTTGTTCTTAGTTTGCAACTACATTCGATGCGCTATGGGGGTGCACCGCTACGCGCACCATCGCCGGTCGCAAGACCCGCCCGTGGAACACATAACCGGGCTGAAATACCTCGAGAATCGTTCCGTCCGGAACTTTCGTCGATTCTGCACGATCCAGGGCCTGATGAAGATGCGGATCAAACAGCTTCCCTACTGGATCGAGTCGTTCTGCACCGAGCTTTCCCAAATTATCGAGAAGCTGTTTGTAGATAAGCTCAAAGCCCTTGCGATAGCTCTCGTACTCGGCTTCCTTGTGTGCCGCCAGCGCTTGCTCGAATCCATCGAGGACAGGAATCAACTGCTCGATGACCCGACCCGTCGCGCGCTTCTGGTCATCGGCGCGTTCCTTTTCGATCCGTTTCCGGTAGTTATCAAAGTCAGCTTGCCGACGCAGCAATGTCTGCCGCAAATCTTCGAGGTCCGTCGCGAGCTTATTCACCTCGATATTAGGGTCATCGACAGGTGCGTCTGCACCGTCGATGGGCTCCGCATTCGAATCGGATCCGTTGATTTTCACCTTAAACTCTTTGTCTTTCATAAAGCGCACTCCTCGAGATCGTTTCTATTCAATCTTCTTCAAAGCTTCGCTGAATAATTCGGCCACATACGCCACGGCAGTGATTGCCCGCTCATAATGCATTCGCGTCGGGCCAATCACGCCCAGCGATCCCTGTGCCATATCGTTGTGGGAATATGGCGCGCTGATCAGTGCAATATTTTCTCCGGCCTCGGAGATTTCCTTCACGCCAATCTGCACGGAGACGGGCTCCGGCGTATCGATACAGGCATTTAAGACCGTGACCAGTCGGTGCTTCTCCTCGATCGCAGATAGGAGCTCCCGCAATTGACCCTGATTGGCAAATTCCGGCGAACCCACAATCTGCGCAGTTCCTTCAACATGCACCTGGTAGAGTGGACTCTCACCGAGTGCAACCGGATCGCAAAGTGTCAGCGCGCTTCCCGCAATAATTTCGTACCGTTCGCGCTCTGTTGCCAATTTTTGGAGCAAGTCCGTTCGAATCGCCTCCAGCGTCCAACCGGCGTAATGACTGTTCAAAAAGTGCGCGGTGGCGTCGAGCTCTTCCTGCGTGAACAATCGCACCGGGCGCAACACCTTGTCTCTCGTATGACCGCCCGGCGAAATCAGCACGACCACCACGCGTCCATCCGGCAGTAACCACATCCGGGTATGTTCAAGCACCGTCTTGCGCAGCGGTGGTGCCACTATAATTCCCACCCCGCGCGAAACTTCCGCCAAAACGTGCCCCGCACGCTCCGTCAACTCTTCGGCCGACGTACCGACCGACATTTCCCGCCGGATCCATTCGCGGTCCTCAATATTGAGCGTAGCCTGTGTCGCAATTTCCTGTGCGAAGAATCGATAGGCCGCAGCCGTGGGAACTCGCCCCGCGGACGTATGCGGTTGGTATAAATACCCGCCATCCTCAAGGTCCGCCATGACATTGCGGATGGTGGCTGTGCTCAGCGATTCCTCTGCCCGTTTCGACACTGCACGCGACGAGACGGGCTCGCCGGACTCGATATAGGTCCTCACGATATCGGCCAAGATCTGCCGATTGCGCCGTTCCTGTAGGGCTGGATTCCGCATATAACCACTCTAACAGAGCTACGCCTTCTATTTTAGAAACACTGTCAAGCCGGGTCAAAGAACTTCGTCCCGGGTCACTCTGTCGGTTACCCTCCCGTTCTTCTGTGTGCGGCCGAAAGAGAGACCGCAGGAGCACTTCGCCAAGCTCGTTCTGATGCCGAGGCGCCCTTCTGATTATTCGCCGGTATCGATTTGTGCCCGCTGCAGCCTGTCCGAGTAATCGACATAGATCGATTTCCATTCGGTGAAGAAGTCAATTGCGGCAATTGCCGCTTCGCGATGTCCGTTCCCGGTTTGCTTGGTCCCGCCGAAGGGCAGATGGGTCTCTGCTCCTATCGTCGGAGCATTTATATAGACAATCCCCGTGTACAGATCCCTCATCGCCGTAAACGCTCGGTTCACATTCCGCGTATAGATCGAAGCAGAAAGTCCGTATTGCACATCATTGGCAATCTGAATTCCCTCTTCGAGGCTCCCGAACGGAATCACCGACACCACCGGTCCAAAAATTTCTTCCTGCGCAATCCGCATTTTTGCATCGCAGTCGCCAAAGATCGTCGGTTCGTGGAACCATCCCTTCGCATATCTGTCGGCTCGCAGGCGATTCCCTCCAGTGAGCAGATTTGCCCCCTCTTTCTTCCCGATGTCCACGTAGCGCATCACCGTATTCAATTGCTGTTCGTTGATGCAGGGTCCCATCTCCACCTTGGCGTCCAGTCCGTCTCCAACCTCAAGCCTTTTCACTCGCTCGACAAACCGCTCGACAAATTCCTTGTAGACGCTCTTGTGCACCGCGACACGGCTTGCCGCAGTACAGCGCTGCCCGGATGTGCCAAATCCACCCCAAACTGCGCCCTCGACCGCTAATTCCAGATTTGCATCCTCCATGACCAGAATAATGTTTTTCCCGCCCATCTCGAGACTGTAATGCTTGAATGCCGGTGCGCAACTCTCGGCAATGATCCTTCCAGTCGGCGTTGAACCTGTAAAGCTGATCACGGGCACATCTCTGTGGCTCGAAATTGCCGCTCCCGCCCCGGGACCGTCTCCGCTCACAAGGTTCACCACCCCAGGCGGGATTCCAGCTTCGATCATCGACTGGACGAGGTGATAAGACGACAGCGGCGTATCCTCGGCAGGCTTCAGCACCACGGTGTTCCCG
This sequence comes from uncultured Acidobacteriota bacterium, assembly GCA_963831545.1. GTDB lineage: Bacteria > Acidobacteriota > Terriglobia > Acidiferrales > UBA7541 > Acidiferrum. The sequence goes on along the minus strand of CAWHQX010000012.1, from coordinate 34,488 downwards.
CAAATCAGTGCCGGCATTATCTTCCACGACGGTATCGCCATGGGGAAATTCCAGGGTGTAATCATTCCGCATACGCCGATCGACTGTCGTACACTCATTGCAAATTTGTTTGGCAACTCAGACGGTGTTGTCTGGCCGAACATTCTCCGGCCTTCACCTGCCATGTAGTACGTCATATCAATGGCTTCCTGCACGTCGCCGCGTGTTTCCGCAAGCACTTTGCCCATCTCCCGCGTCATATCTCGCGAATACTCTTCTTTCCTCTCACGAGGAGTTCCGCCACGCGAAACAGGATCTCACCGCGCTTTGGCGCAGGCGTCAGTCGCCATTTCCTGTACGCCGTCTTGGCCGCATCCACTGCAGCATTCACGTCTTCGACTCCGGAGCTCGGAAACAGCCCGATCAATTCGTCGGTATTGGCGGGATTCCGGTTCTCCATGCGTTGGCCGCCCTTTGCCGCAACCCACTCTCCGTTAATGAAATTTTTAAATTCAAGTGACTTTCCTGAAATGGCCATGGCTCTCCTCTCGCACTACCGAGTCTATCAATTCACGCAAACTCCGAGCGAGTAGTTGACTTTGCGTATCGAGCTGTTACAACTGGAACCTCGACAAAATTGTCAGAAGGCCCAGCGCATATGAACATTCTCGACATTGTTGTCGGCAAACCCATCCGCACATCTGACGAGCGCGCAGAACAGATCGGCCCTGCCGCGGGCATCCCTATTTTTGGCCTTGATGGCCTCAGTTCGGCTGCGTACGGACCGGAAGCAGCCCTCAGCCTGCTCATTCCGTTAGGCCTAATGGGAGTGAAGTATATTGTCCCGGTAAGCGTTGCCATCATTACCCTGCTCTTCATCGTTTTTTTCTCCTACCGGCAGACGATCGAGGCCTATCCCATGGGGGGCGGTTCTTACACGGTGGCACGGATGAATCTCGGTGCCTCAGCGGGTCTTGTAGCGGCCGCCGCTCTCCTGACCGATTACATCCTCACGGCAGCCGTCGGAATCTCTGCAGGTGTAGGCGCTCTCGTTTCAGCCGTGCCTTCGCTACAACCACACACCGTCGGTCTGTGTGTCAGTATCTTGCTCATTATCACCGTTATGAATCTGCGCGGAGTGAAAGATGCCGGCGTTGCGTTTATGATCCCCACGTATCTTTTCGTGGGCACGTTGCTGATCATGATCGTTACCGGGGCCGTTCGCGTCGCCCTTAGTAACGGGCATCCTGTGCCGGTCACGTCGCTTCCCCCGCCTGCACCCGTCACTGCGACGGTGACGTACTGGCTGCTTCTGAAAGTCTTTGCCAGCGGTTGCACTGCCCTGACCGGCGTTGAAGCTGTGAGTAATGGCGTGCGGGCTTTCCGCGATCCAGCCGTCAAAAACGCCAAGCTTACCCTCACAGTGATTATCGTCGTATTGGCAATTCTTCTTGCCGGAATCTCGCTCCTGGTGAAAGCGTACGGTATCAGCGCCACTGATCCCGGCCAGCCCGGATATCAGAGCGTGCTTTCCCTGCTGCTCTCGGCGATTTTCGGCAAGAGTGTTTTCTACTACCTGACAATCGGCGCAATACTGTTTGTTCTCTCGCTTTCCGCCAACACCGCGTTTGCTGATTTCCCCCGGCTCTGCCGCGCCATTTCGCAGAATAACTATCTTCCTCATATATTCGGCTATCGTGGGCGCCGTCTCGTATACACCTACGGCATTGTGGTTCTTTCTCTTTTGACCTGTTTTCTCTTAATCGTTTTTGGGGGAGTCACCGACCGCCTCATTCCGCTCTACGCCGTCGGTGCATTTCTTGCTTTTACGCTTTCACAATTTGGAATGGTCATGCACTGGGTCAAGAACCGCGGTCACAACTGGCTTAAAAGCGCGTTGGTCAACGGTCTCGGCGGCGTTGTCACGGGAATTACCGTCCTGGTCGTACTCGTTGCCAAATTCGTCGATGGGGCATGGATCACAGTCATTTTCATACCGCTGCTTATCTTGATTTTCCGCAAAGTACGTCATCACTATCACGCCATCACGGTTGCGACAACCTGCACCGAACCCGTTGCGCCCGCCAATCACCGCAAGCCTCCCATCGCGGTTGTCCCGATGGACCGCTGGAGCAGTATCACCAAGCGCGCTCTGGAATTTGCTTCGCGCATTTCGCCCGACATTCTTGCAGTCCATATCCAGCTCGGCGAACATGCCGAACTGTTCAACGAGGACTGGGAGCGCTATGTCGCCGCGCCATTCAGGGATGCCGGAGAAAATGTCCCTAACCTCACGGTCATCCCTTCGCCGTATCGTTTCGTTATTATTCCGCTGGTGCAGCACGTTCTCAAAGTTTCTTCGGAAAATCCCGATCGACGTATTGTTGTGCTAATCCCGACGCTTGTCGAAGGCCATTGGTTTGAATATCTCATGCATAACCATCGCAGCCGTCTGCTCGAGTGGATTTTGCTCGCCAACGGCAATCGCCGGATCTATACCCTCTCCACTCCCTACTATCTTCCTAAAACGGTCTGAGTGTCCCGCGTGCCACGGCGTTTGCCTGGGACCGATCCACAAAGCGTAGAAGCCATTCAACGCGCAGCCAACTCACCCCGAAAAGCTGCTGCCTTGACCTGGTCAGGATCTGAATTCGGTTCGTCACTCTTTCGCGGTCTCTCCTGATGCGATCTGCCCTCTAGGGGACACACGTTCGCACACCGGCGCAACCATTCTGCGCAGTTTAAAATCAACCTTTTCTGAAGGATACGGTTCTTAATTGTCGTCGGACGGCTCAGGATCCTTCGGGGCATTCTTTGACATCAACCGGTTTGCCGCGCTGTTCGGAGGCGGTGTAGGCGCTGCCACTCCGGCCGTCTCCGAACCAAGGCCAAGCTTCTGCAAGGTTGGTGCGTCGAGCTTACCGGTCGGATTCAGATGATTCTTGCTCTGAAACTTCTTCATTGCATCGGATGTTGAATCGTCCCATTTACCGGTCGATTCTCCGGCGTACATTCCGCGCTTCGCCAGCGCATCCTGAATCTCGTTGATGCGTTCCGGAGTGGGTGCGGCCTGTCCCTTCACCTTGCGTGTTTTCCCCGGCTTCTTGCTCGAACTCTTTCTGGATTTCGAACCGGAAGTCGCCGTTGAACTCTTGCCGTCAGTGTTACTCGTTGCACCCGACGCTCGCGAAGCGCTACTCGAATGGGGGTGCGAAGTGGAAGAGCTTGAATTCTTCTTGTGCGTAGGACCTGTGGAGGTCTGCGCGCGTACCGCAGGCGCAATCAAGATGATTCGAGCGGCCACTGCCGCCAGAACGAGTCCAGCCTGGATCAGTTTCGAGAGTTGTTTTCGCATCGCTGGTTAATGCGATCTCCTGAGATTACTTTCCGTCCGAAGGTACGACGCCGGGCAGAAATACAGTCATCACCCGGTCGTTGAACCCACGACGCAGTACCTTGAACACCACGTTTTCCCCGGCTTTCAAGGCAGTCACTGCTTTGCGATAATCCTCAACCGAAGTCACGACCTGGCCGTTGACTTCCGAAATGACGTCGCCTGGGCTGAAATTCAGGTCTTCCGCGAAACTGGCGGGCTCAACCTCTGTCACCACCACTCCCTTTACCCCTTCGACGCCAACTTTCTGCGCACGTTCCGGCGTCAAAGACTCCACATGCAGGCCATATTCGGCCGGGGCTGGTTCGCCAGGTTTATCGCTGATGCGGTTCGCGCTGTTTGGGAAGACGCGAGTGCGATCTTCCACTATCGCTGTTGTCTCACGCTTCTGCTTGTCGCGGTAATAATCAATTTTCACCTTGCTGCCAATCGGGGCTGAGGCAATCGGATTGACCAGATCGTTTCCACTCTTGACCGGTGTCCCGTTAATTCCGCTTATGACGTCTCCGCCCTTCAGTCCCGCCTTTTCTGCGGGGCTGCCGGGCTCTACCCCTTCGATCACGACGCCGAACGGCGCGCCGAGCGACTTCAGCGTAATCGAATTCGTTCCGAGATCTTCCTGGAAGCTCACACCAATCGACCCGCGCGTCACGCGACCGCTCTTGACGAGCTGGTCATACACATTAATTGCCGTCGATGAGGGCATCGCAAATCCGACGCCTTCGTATCCACGGCCGCCGGTAATGATGGCTGTGTTGATTCCGATGACTTGCCCCGCCATATCAACCAGAGGACCACCGGAGTTGCCCGGATTGATGGCCGCGTCTGTCTGCAGAAAGCGCTGAAACTGTTGGCCAATTCCGCCACGATCTTTGGCGCTGATGATTCCCGCAGTAACCGTCGCATTCAACCCGAACGGGCTGCCAATCGCCAGTACCCAATCGCCCACGTTTACACCATCTGAATTTCCTAATTTTGCAAACGGCAAGTCCTTGCCCGCATCAATCTTGATTACCGCAAGGTCTGTGGCTTCATCGACGCCAATCACCTTCGCCGTGTACTTGGTGCTGTCCGCGCCGCTCAACGTCACTTGGACCTTTGTCGCCTGATCCACCACGTGATTATTTGTAAGGATGTACCCACGCTTGTCGACGATTACACCTGAACCAAGACTGCGTTCGGCTTGAGGCTGCCCATTATCCGGTCGCCCGTCAAAAAAATGAAAAAAGAAATCTTCGCTAGGATCCTCTTCTTGTCCTGGCCGCTTCTTACGGGCCGACTTGCGATCCATGACCTGTGTTGTCGCAATGTTCACTACAGCGGGTTCCACGCGCGTTACGATGGCCGAAAAGGAGTTGGAAGACGGCACGGGATCCGGCAGCGTAATTGCTGCCGCATCAGTTCCCGAGAAAGTGAATCCCTTCATCGCGGAAACCCGACCGCTGACCACAGTTCCGATCAGAATTCCTAATATCAAGGTCGATGCAACTAAAACGGCCACCAAGAACGTACGGCGGCGAGACTTCTCTGCATTGCGGCTCACAAGATCCATCGGTCCTGCTCCTGTCTTTCCCGGCCTGCTCTAATTCCAAGAGTATAACACTGCGTGGTTGGCCTCGTTGCTCTCCGGATGAGATGCGGCGGGAGCATTACTGGCCTCCTGGCCGGGTACTGATGTTTCTGCCCGCTGAAGCGTACGCTCTACGGGATGCGCGCTCAGGCCAACGCCAGCGTGCCAGCCGACCCGCGAGTCCTGCGGCGTCAGGCGCAGCCATTGCTGTGCACCTTAGACGCACGGCCCCACAGTAATGTTACCCATAAAACCTTTAAAATTCCCTATTGACATTTCTCACTTCATCCTCCATAAATGATGAACCGCATTGTGCGGTGTCACGTGGCGATTTAGGGCAACTTGCTCCACGTAAAAAACTGCTAAAGAGCTGTAGAGTTCACAGAAGGAATTTCTGAGACCCCTCCAAGCTTTTTGGCGACGGAGGGTTTTTTATTTTAGTACCCACCTCCGCGCAGCCCCGTAAATCAGTACCACGTATATCAATCGCCGTAGCTCATCCCTCTAAGGAATGAGGGTTCTATCGCTTCATCGGAACCACTGGCGGTCAACTTAAAAGGGGATTTTTTCTATGTCGGACATCTACTTCTTACGTTGCAGGGAATGTGGCAAACGTTTTCCTAATGCTCCACGATCTTTTTGCGAAGAGTGCTTTGCGCCTCTTGAGGTCAGTTATGACTATGAGAAGCTCCGGCAGATTGCAAAGCGTTCTGAACTCTCTCGTCGAGCCTTTAACATGTGGCGTTATTCCGAACTGTTGCCCCTGCCTGCCGGATTTACGCCATCGCTCGCGATCGGTGGCACTCCGCTCCTTCGCTCGCGCAAGTTGGCCGCCAGGTGGGGAGTGAAGAATCTTTATATCAAGAATGACGCTGTCTGCTTCCCTTCGCTGTCCTTCAAAGACCGTGTGGTAGCCACCGCTCTCGCCGCTGCGAAGAAGTTTGGATTTAGCACAGTCGGTTGCTCGTCGACAGGCAATCTCGCGAACTCCGTCGCCGCACAATGTGCGCAGCAAGGCATCGATGCCTGCGTATTCATCCCTGCAGACCTCGAGCCCGCAAAGATTCTCAACACCGCCGTCTACGGTGCGCGCATCATCCGCATCAACGGTAACTACGACCACGTCAATCGCCTTTGCACGCAGGTTGCCGACCGTTTCCAGTGGGGACTTGTCAACGTAAACCTCCGGCCTTATTACGCCGAGGGCTCCAAAACGCATGGTTACGAGATCGCCGAGCAACTCGGATGGGAATTGCCGGACAACGTCGTCATTCCGATGGCCGGCGGCTCTCTCATTGGCAAAATTGCGAAAGCGTTCTGCGAGCTTGCCCATCTCGGATGGGTCGAACCCAAGCAAGTGAAGTTTTTTGGAGCACAAGCGACTGGTTGCTCACCGATCGCCGACGGCGTGAAGCGAAATCTTCAACGTTTCCAGCCGCAAAAGCCGAATACCATCGCACGTTCCCTGGCCATCGGAAATCCCGCGGACGGTCCTTTTGCCATTCGCCTGATACGCGAAAGCGGAGGATGGTCCGAGGATATTTCCGATCCTGAAATCATCAACTCCATTAAACTGCTCGCCGAAAACGAAGGCATCTTCGCCGAAACCGCAGGTGGAGTCACTGCCGGTGTCGCTGAAAAACTGATTGAACAGGGGCGCATCGGCCGCAACGAAACCACGGTCATTTGCGTCACCGGGAACGGGCTGAAGACGACAGATGCCATCGCCGCCGATTTCCCAGCCACAGCTGCCATCGAACCTAAAATTGAAGCCTTTGAAGCGCTGCTCAAAGAGCAATTCAGGGAAACCGTCACAGCCTAATGCCCGACTTGCTCCAGGATCCTTGGCTTCGCACCACGGGCCGCATCTCGCGCATCGAACTGGTATCAGTCGCAGGATCTGAAAGTTGCTTCGTGCGCGCTCTAGACCACGAGAATCTGCAAATCATCCGTACAAGGGAGACCTACCATGTCCGTCACGATTGAAATCCCCACAGCCTTCCGCCGGTTCACGGAAGGCGCGCCGAAGGTTGACTCCGGCGCCACCACCATCGCCGAAGCGCTCGACGATCTCACAAAACGGTTTCCGTCTCTTTCAAAGCACGTCCGCGACGAAGAGGGCCAGATTCGGCAGTTTCTGAACGTCTACCTTAACGAGGAGGACATCCGATTTCTTGGCGGCGAAACCGTTTCTCTGAAAGACGGCGACCGCGTCCTCCTGGTCCCTTCGATCGCCGGCGGCTGATTCCGCCTTGCGTCCCGAAGGTGCTCGCTGGCTCTGGGGACGATCCGCGGTCTCTGTCAATTCGCGGAGGTAACCCACGTACTATCGAACGGGCGATCGATGGTCAAAAAAACCAGGCACTCGCTTTTCCGGGTACATGTGAACTGGTGTTTTTCTTTGCTCGGTATCAAGGTGAATCCTCCTGGCCCCAGAGTCGTCGCCGGCATACTCGTCATTTCCACTTTCACTTCGCCTTTCACTACCATCAACTGCTCCTCGGCCGTATGAAAGTGCCAGCGGACCAGGCATCCTTTCCTCGATTGCAAAAGAATTGTCGAAAGACCGGTCTCGGGATTTCCGAGCTCGACCGCGGTGCTGAGACATGCCGGATCCCCGCTGGTCTTGAAATTCGCGTTTGCCAAGGGATGCACAATGGCTTTTCGGGGTGGCCCGTCCAAGGATTCAGTCCTCCGTGCACCGATGAGCAGTGACATGCATGATAGAGCGCTCAGCGCTAGTCCTGCCGTCATCCTGCGATCAATCCATTCGGCACCCATTCAGACCTCCTTGCTCGATCAACCTCGAGCGAATTTCCCTTGGCACCCTGTTTTGGCTCTGCTTCTGAGCCCGGCTTGACCACACGCGGAATTCTACTCCAACCGTCGTTGTCGTCACTCCGGCGTCGTTCTCGGTGTTCTGGACTCTGCGTGCCGAGTGCGGTGCTCGTGAATGTTTTTTGCTTGCTTCTCGCGCTGCACCCGCCTCAAACTATCCGCGCATTGTCAGCCACGACCGCCACTCTCAACTCGTCCTCTCTCGCGCTCCGCAAAGAACTCGGTTTTACTGACCTTGTGTTAGCGTCGATCCTTCTCGTTGTCATTCCCGACTTCTTCGGGACCGCCGTGCTGGCTGGCCCATCGCACGTCATCCTCTGGGTGATTGCCATAGCGCTATTCTTCATACCGCAAGCCCTGGTTGTCTCACACCTGAATGAACGCATGCCGATCGAAGGCGGACTATATGAATGGGCGCGCCACGCGTTTGGAGATGCCGTTGGTTTTATCGTCGCCTGGAATCTGTGGCTCTACGTGGTCCTGTACGTCGCTGCGATTGGTCTGGTCGCCACAACCTACGCGGCCTACGCTCTCGGCCTGGACGCCGAAGCGATCGTATCTAAAAAATGGATTGTTCTGGCTACTTCGATCACAATTCTCGCCGGGCTGATGCTTGTTGCTCACCTCGGTCTCCGCGTTGGCAAATGGGTCACCAACATCGGCAGTGCCCTTACCGTCCTTATCGTCGCCTTTCTGGCGCTGTTGCCCTTTCTACACCTCGGCCGCTTGCCCGCGACCGAGTACCATCCGCTCCGCTTGACCCTTCCTCCCCTCACGTTATTCGAGTTCAGCGTCTTTAGTAAAATGACTTTCGGTGCACTTTGCGGTTTCGAATACGCGGCCATCTTCGCGGGGGAGTCTCGCAATCCCGCCGCGCATCTTAAAAAGGCGATCTTGCTCGCCGCGCCGATTATTGCTCTGCTGTATATCTTCGGGACAAGCGCGATCCTTGCCTACGTTCCGCCCGACAAGATCGACGTCATCGGCCCCATCCCGCAGGCACTCCGAGTTGCGCTCGGCGGCTCCAGCCTCGCGCATGTCATCGTTCCGATCGCCGTCCTTTTTCTCCTTACCAACTATCTCTCCAGTTTCAGCCTCAACTTTGCCGCCAACACCAGGCTACCGATGTGCGCCGGCTGGGATCATCTGCTTCCCAAGTGGTTCACGCGTCTTCATCCAAAATACCGTACACCGATGAATTCAATCCTTTTCCTCGGGGGAGTCACCTTCGTCGCTAGCACCGCCGTGCTGATCGGCGTCGGTGACCAGGAAGCGTTCGAGTTGCTCCAAATCTGGGGCTTTACCTTCTACGCCATCTCCTACATGGCCCTCTTTTCGATCCCGATGTTTTCTGCCAAAAATCGGTCGCTCCGGGGCCCGATTTGGATGCGGATTCTCGCGACCTTCGCCCTGCTCCTCACCCTGCTCTTCATCGTTCTTTCCGTGTTTCCGATCATTCCCGTTGCCAGTCAATCCGCATACACCCTGAAAACGATCGCGGTCCTCCTTGGAGCCAATCTGTTGGGGATATCGCTCTACGTACTGCGACCGAAAAAGCCGCTTTCATAACAGGGTGCGAGCAAAACATGCAGAATACTCACCGAGAATGCTCGCGCAGGCTGCTTGCGAGTGTTTCCGCCCTGCCACCGGCTCTGCGTTTCATCCATATCAACGTGTTGTTTTGACCAAAGGGGGAGGAGCCTTCTCCCAAAGTGGGATAGGCATGCCACAGTGACCGAAGTAATGTCGGGTCAACGGCAACTGCAAAGGACAATATGCCCACTGACATGGATATCCGACAGGCCGCGCCCGTATCGATCGGTCAAACTAATCTGCTTGCACTCCAGGCGGCCGCACTCGAGGTGGCAGCCAATCCTATCTTGATCAGTAGGAGAGACGGAACCATTGTCTGGTGCAATAAGGCTTTTGAGCTGCTGACCGGCTACGCAGCGCATGAGAGCGTAGGCCAGAATACCCGCTTGCTTAATTCCGGAAAGCAACCCGCCTCCTTTTACAAAGACCTCTGGGAGACAGTTTTGGCAGGACAAAAATGGCGGGGAGAGCTGATCAACAGGCGCAAGGATGGAACTCTCTACCACGAAGAGATGACGATCACACCCGTGAACGATGAGACGAAGGAAATCAGCCACTTTTTCGCGGTCAAATTGGACATCACCGAACGCAAACGAGCGGAGCTGGAGCTGCAGACGAGCAGGGAGAAGCTCGAGACCGCAGTGGAAGTCTCTAAGATCGGGCAATGGGAACTTGATTTGGTAAACCGCACAGCGTCTCGCTCGGCACGTCACGATCAGATTTTTGGATATCCGTCTCTCTTGTCCGAGTGGACTCCAGAAATTTTCTACGAACACATCCTGCCCGAGGACCGCGAGAAGGTGAAAGAGGAGTTCATGGCTGCAATCGCGAGTGGGACTTTGGATTCCGAATCACGGATTCGACGGGCTGACGGAGAAGTACGCTGGATCTGGGCTCGCGCAAACCCTGGTCTCGACGAGACGGGGCGCCCCGTTCGGATGACAGGTACGATCGTTGACATTACCGAACGGAAACAGTTCGCGGCCAAGGTGCATCAGGAGCAAAAGCTCAAATCCGTCGGTTTGATCGCCGGAGGGGTCGCGCATCATTTCAACAACATGCTTTGCGTCATTTTGGCGAACATCGAGTTGTTAGAAGAACGGATTCCAAACGATGAGACTTCGCAAAAGTACTTCGATCGGGTGCGAAGCGGCATTCGTAGCGCGTCGGCGGTTACGCGCCAATTGCTCTCTTTCAGTCAGCAGCAGATCCTTCAACCGGCTCTTCTGGATTTGAATGCCGCCGTTCAGGGGTTCCTTGCACTGACGGGCTGTTTGCCCGGGGAAGATATCGAAGTCGTTCTGTCGCTCGAGCCTGGACTCGGATCGGTCCAGGCTGATCTCAGTCAGGTCGAGCAAATGATATCGAATCTGGTGGCCAATGCCCGGGAGGCGATGCCCAACGGTGGCAAGCTAACTGTCCAGACTTCAAACGTCACTCTCGACGCTGACTTCAAGAAGAGACACCCGGGTTCTCCCATGGGTGACTATGTAAAATTGTCGATAACGGATACCGGAATCGGAATGAATAAGGAACTGATGGAACGCATTTTTGATCCATTTTTCACTACGAAAGAGATTGGGGAAGGAACGGGATTGGGCCTTGCGGCAGTCTATGGCTTCCTGAAGCAAAACGATGGTTTCATTCTGGTGGATAGCGAGGTGGGATCTGGAACAACGGTTGAAATCTACCTGCCCCGAGCAATTCCCGAAGAGTTGCCGTTAGATACGGTTGCGGTCAGTACGTGCAGCGGACCTCAGCCGGCGATAGCCGACTCCTGACTTTTTCCTTCACGCCTTCCGGTGCTAGACTATTCAGGAACTTCCATGACACAAAAAACTCTCTATCAAAAAATTTGGGACAATCACCTCGTTTATCAGGAACCCGGCAAGCCTGCGCTGATCTACATTGACCGTCACCTGATCCACGAAGGCACTTCTCCTCAAGCCTTTGCCGGACTGAAAGCCGAAGGCCGCACCGTTCGCCGTCCGGACCTGACCTTTGCGGTGATGGATCATTCCGTTTCGACAACCGACCGCACGCTTCCGATCCTCGACAACGACGCCAGGCTCCAGTTTGAAGCACTTGAGCGCAATTGTCGTGAAACCGGTGTGCGGCTCTTTGATATGAATAGCAAGCATCAAGGCATCGTTCACATCATCGGTCCGGAACTCGGTATCACTCAGCCCGGCCAGACCATTGTTTGCGGAGACAGCCACACCTCTACGCACGGTGCTTTCGGCACCCTGGCTTTTGGCATTGGCACGAGCGAAGTCGAGCACGTTCTCGCGACGCAGTGCCTCGTCCAGGGAGAATCAAAGACGCTTCACATCCTCGTCCATGGCAAGCGCCCTAAGGGCGTTACCGCGAAAGACATCATTCTGGCCATCATCGGGAAGATTGGTATCGGCGGGGGCACGGGCCACGTCGCTGAATACGGGGGCGAGGCGATTCGCTCCCTGTCGATGGAAGGTCGCATGACCGTTTGCAATATGACCATCGAAGGCGGCGCCCGCGCAGGCATGGTCGCGCCTGACGAAACCACGTTTGCCTACCTTGAAGGCCGGCCTTTTGTTCCGCGCGGCCAGGAATTTCACGAAGCCGTTGAGCGCTGGAAGCTTCTCAAATCGGACGACGAGGCAAAATTCGACACAACCGTCGAGCTCCAGGCCGAACAGATTGCGCCACAAGTGACCTGGGGCACGAACCCCGGTATGGTCACGAGCGTTAACGGCCGCGTTCCCGATCCGCACGACTTCAAGGACCTCAATGACCAGAAAGCTACCGAGAGCGCGCTGAAGTACATGGGTCTCAGGCCTGGTACCGCGATCGTCGACATCCCCGTTGACCGCGTCTTCATCGGTAGCTGTACAAACTCGCGCATTGACGACCTGCGGGCCGCGGCTCACTTCGTTGCCGGCAAACACGTTGCCAGAAACATCAAGCAGGCGCTCATCGTTCCCGGTTCGCGGGGCATAAAGGCCAAGGCCGAAGCCGAGGGTCTCGACAAGATCTTTACCTCTGCCGGTTTCGAGTGGCGCGATGCAGGCTGCAGTATGTGTATTGGCATGAATGAAGACGTTCTCCCACCGCACGAACGCAGCGCGAGCACATCAAATCGGAATTTTGAAGGCCGTCAGGGCCGGGACAGCCGCACACATCTCGTCAGCCCGGTCATGGCCGCTGCGGCTGCAATCGCCGGACACTTTGTCGACGTCCGCGAATTCGACGCGGCAACCATCGTCGAATAGATCGGGATGAGACTTGAGCTCTGCCGAAGGATTGTGACGTACGCAAAATCTGGAACTGATTCCCTGAGGACTCGCGACCAATGAAACCATTCATTACCCATACGGGCCTAGTTCAACCGATCGACAAGGTCAACGTAGATACCGATCAGATGGTGCCGAAACAGTTCCTCAAGGCGCTCACTCGCCAAGGCTTTGGCCGTATCCTGTTTTATGACTGGCGGTACCTGCCCGGCGAAAAACCGAATCCCGAGTTCGTACTGAATTTTCCCCGCTATAAGGGGGCCACGGTTTTGCTCGCCAGGGCCAATTTTGGTTGCGGCTCGAGCCGTGAACATGCTCCCTGGGCCATAGGCGATTATGGTTTCAGGGTCATTCTGGCCCCGAGTTACGCTGACATCTTCTACAACAACTGCTTTAAGAACGGCATCCTCCCGGCCGAGTTGTCCGAAAAGCAAATCGACGAACTCTTTAAACGCACGGAGAAAGAAGAGGGCTATTCGCTTACGGTCGATCTCCAAAGCCAGACGGTAAAAGACAATCATGGCCTCGTCTATCAATTTGAAATCGCCCCATCCCGGAAAGAAGTCCTGCTCAAGGGTCTCGACGACATCGGCACCTCGCTTCTCCATGCCGATTCCATCGGAAGCTACGAAAAAGCCCACGCCGGCACCGCGACCATGTACGACCCGGTCGACATCAAAAATTATAGCTAGTGGGACTCTCCGCTCGGTGGGTCCAATTCTTCGTCCTGACTTGAGTCTTTTGAGGAACCGATCGTTGCCGGCCGACGGCCCTACTGAACCTTCCACCATGGTTTGAAATAGACCCTGCCTTCAAAGATCGGCTCCGGCGATTCCGGCGCTGCGGCTGCACCCAGCAGTTCTGCAATCACAATTCCCACTACCACCAGTCCGGCTCCCTTGAGCGCTCGCGCAGATAAACGCTCATGCAGCACCAGGTAGGAGGTAATCACCGCAAACACTGGTTCGAGAGCGAACAGAATTGCCGCGTGGCTCGCAGACGTATATTGCTGTGCCCACAACTGCACGGTGAACGCAACTGCGGTCGCAAATACCGCACACACGAGCGTAGCGAGCAGCAACTCCCACCGCCACGCAAACCGTACGGGCTGCCAATGAATCGCTGCGCCTGCCCCAGTCAGCACCCATGCCATCAATCCGCACCCCGCCACCTGGATCAGGCTGAGTGCGGAGACGGAATGGCCCTGCATGTACTCGCCAACGAGAATAATGTGAACGCCATAGAACACCGCTGCCACAAAGGTCAGCACGTCTCCGCGATTTAAATAGCGCAAGCCCTCGACCGGAACCGTCAAAAAGTACAAGCCGATCAGCGCCGCGAATGCACCGCCATAGATCCAATTGGTCAATCGCCGTCCCCAGAACACACCCAGTAACAACGGGACCAGCACAACGCTCGACCCGGTGACAAATCCCGAATTCGAGGCCGTCGTATACCGCAACCCGGTTGTTTGAAATCCATAGCCAACAAACATGAAAAAGGCCAACCGCATTCCCGCAAACAGTTCTTCGCGATCGATTTCTTTCAGGGCACTTGGCCGCATGATGGCCATCAAAGCCGCTGCCACGGTGAACCGTATCGCCAGAAACACAAAAACTGACGAGTAGTCCAACGCATTCTTTACCACTACAAACGTCACGCCCCAAATCAGCGAGCAAAACGCGAGTGCCAGGTCGGCTTGATACCGTTTTTCCATTTTGCGGTTCTTCGGGAAAATCACACGGGCGGGGCAATTCTACATTTCAATTGCAATGCGGACTATCACAAAACGATTCGTTGGCGAGATTTCAATCTTCGGCTGGAGTGTACGGCTTCCGTTCTTTCGGCTGGTCTCGATTTCCTCTGAGCTGCGTTCTTCGATCGTTTCGGCCAATTGCGACTCAACGGCTGCCCTTTGCCCGGCAGCTAGTTGCCTGGTTCCCCGCCGAACACCACTTTCCCGCCAACCACGGTCCTGACCACCTTCATTTTGAGAATCTCCGCCGGTGGAGCATTCGTCAAATCACTCGAGAGCACTACAAAATCCGCATACTGTCCGACAATCAATTGACCCTTTTTCCCTTCTTCAAATTCAGCATAGGCCGATCCTGTGGTGTACCCCGCGATGCACTCATCCAGCGGCAACTTCTCCTGTGGCTGCCATCCGCCCGCGGGGCCACCTTCCGGCAATTCACGAGTTACGCACGCATATACGCCGCGCAACGGATTGATCGGCTCGACCGGATAATCCGTTCCGAATGCCAACTTCCCCCCGCTTTTCTCAATCGAATTCCACGCATATGCCCCTTTCACCCGTTCTGGGCCGATTCGTGACTCCGCCCATCTCATGTCATTCATCTGGTGTGCCGGTTGCATCGAGGCAAGTACATTCAACCGTCCAAAACGCGGGATATCCTCTGGGGCCACTACCTGCGCGTGCTCTATTCTGTCGCGCCGCTCCCGCGTCGGATTCACCCGTTGCACCGACTCAAACACGTCGAGCGCCACATGATTCGCCTTGTCGCCGATCGCGTGAAAGGCCAGCTGAAATCCCAAGCGGTCGCGCTCAATCGCCATCGCCTTCAGCTTTTCTGTTTCTATCGTCATGATTCCGCTTGTCGATGGATCATCGGTGTACGGAGCATTTAACGCCGCTGTTCGCGATCCCAGCGCGCCATCGGTCACAATCTTAAGTGCCCCGGTCTTCAGCCACGGGTCAGTTGTTCCGCCCATTGACCGGTGATTCTGCAATTCCTCGATCGAGTCAGCAAAGTGCAGCCACTCGGTAATCCGAACGGTAAGCTTCCCCTGCTCCTTGAATTCCCTGAAGGTCTCAAAATCATCCCAGTCGGAGTTGTCCTGCACTGAGGTAACCCCGTTTTGTGCCAGTTCCGAAAACACCAGCTCGAGCCCATGTCGAAGTTCGTCTTCTTTGGGAGATGGAATGCGCTGTTCCACCAGCTGCATCGCTGCGCCTTCCTTCAATATCCCTGTTGCGTCGCCCTCCGCTGAGCGCTCAATCTCTCCGCCGCCAGGGTTTTTTGTGTCCGTTGTAATCTCCGCATGCTTCAGCGCTTCCGTATTGACGACCGCAATGTGACCGGAAACATGTTCCAGGAAGACGGGGTTGTCCGGCGCCACCAGATCGAGCTCCGAGCGATTCGGGAACTGCTTGTCCGGCCATTTCGTCTGATCCCAGCCCTCGCCAACGATCCATTCACCGGGTTTGTGCTTCGCCACTTCGTCTTTCAACCGCTTCTGCACTTCAGCAAGGGACGTCACCCCGTAGAGCGAGAGTGCCAGTTTACCCCGTGCCGCCGCGCCGAGATGCGTGTGCGCATCGTTGAATCCGGGCATTACAAATGCGTTGTTCAATTGAACGGTGTCCCCGGGGAACTCAGACGCTCCGCAATCCAGCATGATGTGAGCAATCGTTCCAATACAAAGAATCTTCTCATCGCGCACTGCCAGCGCGGCCGCCCAAGGATGTTTTGGATCATTCGTATAGATCCTTCCGTGCAGGTAATACATTGTTCGATGAATGACGGGAGGTTCTTTCGGTTTCGTTTGGGAATGAATATCGAACGGAATCAACCCGCAAAAGGCCGCCCCCAACAGCAGGCGTAGCCCAACCTGCAGAGCAGCGTGCCTCATCCGTTATCCTTCTCAGAGACTTCCGCCATCCCCAGCAAAATCAGGAGAGCGCGCCTCAAGCCCAATTCCCGTTCCGCCGGCTCATACCACTCCTGCAACGAATGCGCACCACCACCATTTCCTCCTGCGCCAATCGCAATCGCCTCAATTCCCAGCGACAGTGGGATGTTCGCATCCGTCGACGAGCGCTCGATACGCGAATGATTTCCGACAAAATCATCTGCACCGCGTAGCGCCGCCATCAATGCCGAATCGGCGGGCAGTTCTCCGCCGGGCCGGCTTCCAATCACATTGATCTTCCAGTCCAATTTGCCCTTGGTCCGGTCACGCGCATTGTCCATCTCGTCCTTTACTCCGGCGCCCATGGAATCGCGAAACGCAATCTCCATACGGACAATTTCGTCTTCGCTTTCGGAGCGCAAATCCACCTTCAAGCGCGCTTCATAAGGGATTGAATTTACTGAAGTTCCGCCCTCAATCTGTCCTAAATTAAATGTGGTACGAGGAACGGTCGGCACTTTCGTATTGATGAACCGCAATCCGCCGCGCACCAACGCGTTGATCGGATTGGGCATTCCAAAATCAGACCAGCTATGCCCGCCCTGCCCGGTAATGACCACTTCCATCCGCCGCGAAGCCAGGGCTTTGGTTGTCACATGATCGGTTCCCGATCCATCTAGCACGATAACCGCACGCAATTTCATCCGGTACGCATCAATGAGCGCCCGCATCCCGCGCAGATTTCCTTCACCTTCTTCCCCAACGTTTGCTGCGAACAAAATCGATCGCTGTGGCACGATACGCGCCGCCTGGATCGCCTTTGCCAGCGCCAGCAATCCTGCCAGTCCCGTTCCATTATCTGAAATCCCCGGCGCCAATAACCGCTCTCCCTCGCGGTGAACCTTTACGTGGGTTCCTGCAGGGAAGACCGTATCGAGATGCGCCGTCACCAGAACCAGCTGCTTGTCGGAAACTCCGCGTAATTCCCCGATCACATTTCCAAGTTTGTCGGTGTGGACGGTCAATCCGGCCGATGACAATGCGCTCGCGACCGCAGCAGCCCTTTTTCTTCCTGAAAGGAGGGCGCAGGGATCTCCGTAAGTTCGATCTGTTGTTGGTCGATCCAGGCGTGATTTTTCTTGAACCAGTCGAGCGCGAATTCGACGCGCGCATTTTCTGCCAATCCAGCCACGTTTGCCTGGCGAGCTGCTTGCGGAAGGAGCGAAGAGCGAAGCGGCATGACAAAAAGAATAGCGCAAACTGCGCTGCGTTTCACTGTACGAAGTAACAGGTTCATGAATTCCTAAGCAGCGGTGCCCGAAGCGGCCACCAAGGCTCGCAATTCGTCGTCGTTGAACACATGGGTCGACTGTTTGGCTGCTTCAAAAATCCGGTTCACCAGATCGTCCGTGGGTGGAATTTTGTGCCGGGCCAGCCAGTACAGCACATTTGACTTCCCGCTCATCGGGCCAACTTCCACAATTTGCTCGAGTCCAAACAAATGGGCTGGAACACCGCTATAGACCGAATCCGCCAGGGCCGGGTCATGCCGGTTCAGTGCTTTCACGATGGCCGCCGCGTGTACACCGGTTGCTGTCCGATAGGCGTCCCGGCCAAAGACTGGATAGTTCGGGGGAATCGTTGTGTGAGTCGCCTTGGCGATTTTTTCACAATAGGCCCGCAGATAGGTGAGATCGTTTTGGACCAGCCCCATCAATCGCAAATTGACCAGTAACAACTCCATCGGGGTATTTCCGACTCGTTCGCCTAGCGACAGCGCGACGCCGTGAATTTGCTGGGCGCCAGCTGCCACTGCCGCTAATGAATTCGCAATCGACAACCCGCGGTCGCGATGCCCATGCCAGTCGACGCGAATCGTCTCACCTGATGGTTTTACCACCGTCTCTGTCACAAATTTCACCAGATTGAACGCACCTTCGGGCGTCGCGTGCCCCACGGTATCGCACAGAACGATCGCGCGGGCCCCACTTCGAATGGCCGTTCTGTATAATCGCTGCACCGTGTCCGGATCCGTCCGCACGGTGTCTTCGGTAACGTACATAACCGGCAGTCCTTCGCCCACCGCGAACGTCACTGCTTTTTCGGTTGTCTTCTCGAGATGATCAACGGTCCAGTCTTCGACCAGTCGCCGGATCGGACTTGATCCAAGAAAAGTCGCTGCCTCAATTGCAATTCCAACGCGTTGTGAAATCTCAGCAATGGGACGAATGTCGGTCTCTATCGTTCGGGCGGCACAATTTGGTTTGATGCGCATTCGCTTGTCGGCTATTTCCTTCGCCAACGCTTCGACATCCGCCTTCGCGCGGGGCCCGGCACCTGGCAATCCAATGTTGACGGAATCAATTCCCAGTGCTTCCATGAAATGCAAGATTTCGATTTTTTCTCCAATTGTGGGGTCATGAACCGACGGATTCTGCAATCCATCGCGCAGCGTTTCATCATTCAGCAGTACCTGCGTCCCCGGCGGAATCGCGCGATCCCGTGCCAAATTCCAATCGTAGATCCACTCATTCTGGGACATCGCGGAGCGGCCCCCCCTCTAAGTTGAAAAACCGGGTCTTGAAATCCCTGCTCGTTTCGATCTCGGTAGTCGGCACAAATTTCGAACACAGGAAGTCTGATTTCGACTCCCAACCCTGATCAATACCGCACTGTCAAACTATTCGGTTGCTGCAGCGGATCCGGTCGATACAGCGTCTGACAAAATTCGCAGCGATAGATCTCCGCTCCCTTTCCGACCCGTGCCGCAACATCATCCGGATACTCAAACCACCTCTTCAAATGCCCGGCGCACAACTTCCCTTTTTCATTCTTCTCATCGCAAGCCCGCTGTTTCGACTTGCGCGTCTTTACTTTGCTTTCCTTCTTGGTCTCGGCTGCCACTTCCAGAGCCCCTGCGATCTTCTCTTCGGCCACGAGTTTCTCCTTCACCTGAGTCCATGATCCCGAAACATGGTTTTCATTGCCGCCCGCGCGTTCCGTACCTTCCCGAGGAGATTTCCGGAAAATTCAAACTGCAGGAACGCATCGGCCGCTTTTTGCAATTCCGGACCATACCGGAACCACCAAGGCTTTTCAGTCTTTGGCAAGCGGTCCACGTCGACATACTTGACATATACCATCTCTGCCAGCCCCGCCTTCCCGTGCGTGCGGCCCCATCCGCTCAGCCCGCATCCGCCGTGCGGCGCTTCGGCGATTGCAAATCCCGTAAGTACATCGTTAACCATCACGGTCCCGGCCTTTAATCGTCGAGCAATCGATTTCCCTCTCCCGGTATCGGCCGTCCACACGCTTGCGGCGAGCGAGAATTCCGTTTCGTTCGCCAATCGCACCGCCTCGTCCACATCCCTCACTGTTTGAATTGCCATGATCGGACCAAACGTCTCGTCCTGAAACAGATGCATCGAGTGATTGACCCCGGTAATGACTGTCGGTTCAAAAAAGTTTGGTCCAAGATCCGGCCGCGCTTTTCCTCCACAAACGATTTTCGCTCCGCGTTCGACCGCGTCCGCCAGCAGGTCGCTCATCCGCTGTACGTGCTGGGGACGAATCAGCGGCCCAATATCGGTCCCTGGCTCGTTTCCCGGCCCCAGCCGCAATTTCTGTGTCTTCGCAACGCAGCGAGCAATAAAGTCCTCGGCAATCGATTCCTCAACGAACAGACGCTCAACCGACAAGCAGACCTGGCCGCAATTCGTGAAGCTTCCCCACACCGCCGCACTCGCCGTCACATCCAGGTTTGCGTCACGCAAGACCAGCATGGCGTCTTTACCGCCCAACTCCAGCACGCTCGGAACCAGATGCCTGGCACATGCCTCTGCTACATGCTTCCCGGTAAACACGCTGCCGGTGAAAAATAATTTATCGGGCCGAGCCTCGATGAGCGCCTGCCCGACTTCTCCGCTTC
This sequence comes from uncultured Acidobacteriota bacterium, assembly GCA_963831545.1. Taxonomy (GTDB): domain Bacteria; phylum Acidobacteriota; class Terriglobia; order Acidiferrales; family UBA7541; genus Acidiferrum. The sequence goes on along the minus strand of CAWHQX010000012.1, from coordinate 14,260 downwards.
CCTGCAGCACGGTCACCAAATCCTGCGGAAATCCAGAATCGCGGAACAATTTCGCGATCAGCGCCCCGCACTCCGGCGTGAAGTCGCTGGTCTTGCAGAGAACTGCGTTTCCGGCCGCCAGCGCAGCAATACACTGGCTGAGCGGAATGGCTAGCGGATAATTCCATGAACTGATAATCCCCACGACACCCAGCGGCTCGTAATAGAGCGTCCCGGCCTTGGCTTTCGCTGCGGTATTGTGATGCGACACCGCTTCGGACCGCAGCGATTCCGCACCATGCTTGGAAAAATATGCTGCGCTATCAAGAGCCACAAATACATCGGCAAAAAGCGCTTCCGCCCGGGGCTTACCGGATTCCCGCACCACCGCGTCCGCCAAACAGTCCCGGGCCTTCAAAATCTCCCTTTGCAGCGCACGTATGATCGAAGAGCGTTCCGTCACGGAATGTTCCGCCCACTTCAGCTGAGCGGCTCGCGCCAGCGCCAACAGTTGAGAGACCGCACGAGGTGACGTCCTCTCGTAATTCTTCAGCACCCTACCCGTCGCGGGATCAATCGAAGGAACGGTGTCCATAACAACAGGCGTAGCAACCATGCCTCAGATTCTATCCGACTCTTCTTGAAAGCTGTAGCTCGCGTATCGAGGGACGGTGTTTTTTCCGAGAAAGGTCGTTCATTACGACCCGTAATTCCCTTTTCGTATCTTTCGGGAGAGAGAGTACACTCGTTGTCGTTCTCAAGCTTTGCGATTTCGCTGCAAAGGACCAAGACAAATGAATCGATTCGTCGCATCCTTTATCTGCCTACTGATGCTCGCTGCTATTCCTGCCTTCGGCGCAGACAACGCTGGCACCGTGGCTCACATTAAAGTACACGCCGTCTCGCTTGAAGGAAATCTCGAGGGCGATTCACCGGATCGTGACGTCTCTGTTTATCTTCCCCCAAGCTATGCCCGCGATAAACATCGCCGCTATCCTGTTGTGTATTTTCTCCACGGCTTCACCGACAGCGATGACAAGTGGTACGGTCCCACAAAGCACTGGATTAACCTACCGACCGTACTCGACAAATCGTTGCAAACGTCCGGCAACCGCGAAATCATTTTTGTCACCCCAAACGCGTTTACCCGCTATCAGGGCAGCATGTATTCCAGCTCTGTCACGACCGGCGATTGGGAGAAATTTGTTTCAGCCGAACTGGTCAGCTACATCGACGCCCATTACCGCACCATTGCCAAACGCGACAGTCGCGGCCTGGCGGGCCACTCTATGGGCGGCTATGGCACTCTGCGGCTCGGGATGAAACATCCTGATGTGTTCTCGAGTATCTATCTTCTGAGCGCTTGCTGTGTTTCCGCCGATTTCCTGCACATGCGCACGGAGGAGCTGGCAAAAGCGGCAGCCGTCAAAGACCCCGCTGAAGTAGAAAAGGCCGAGTTCCTTACGAAAATTATTCTAGCTGCTTCGGCCGCATGGTCACCCGATCCGAATCATCCGCCGCTCTATCTGGATACGCCGGGGACAACACCCGCCACCCAGACAGCGGTCTTTGACAAGTGGACCGCCAACGCGCCTCTCGCCCAGATCGACCAGTACATCGACAACCTCCGTACACTTAAAGCGATTGCTCTCGACGTTGGCGATTCGGATCATGGCATCACCGACACGACCAAGGAACTCGACAAGGTGCTCACTTCTTACAAGATTCCGCACTACTTCGCCGTCTACCCGGGTGACCACCTCAACCACATCGCCGACCGCATCGAAACACAAGTGGTCCCGTTCTTTTCGAAAAATCTCTCTTTCGACTCAAAATAACCGCCGGCCCGTGTCCGATGGAGCCGCGCATAAAGTAAATGCCGCAGCGCTTGCGTCAAAGAGTGCGGCAGTGCTTAACTCCATGCGTCGACTGATCGGCTTCTTGGCTCGGTGGATTGCGTTTGAGTTTCCACTCGCGATTCTTCTAGATCCGGAAACCTTCCTCATGGTCTACCTTCACCATGCACAGCCCCTGCGGAGGAGCCGTCGGCCCGGACTTCGATCGATCCTTGATCTCAAACAGCTTCTCTATATCCCCAGGTACCAGCCTCCCCCTTCCCACCTCGAGCAGGGTTCCCGTCATCTTGCGCACCATATACCGCAAGAATGAATGACCGTGCACCGTGAACCACAACTCTTCGCCATCCGCTGTGCGTTTGAGTTCCGCCGCATAAATCTCCCGCACCATATTGCGCTCGTTGTCATCCTCCTCTGATCCGGTTGACGCTGCGAAAGAGGAAAAATCATGCAAACCCACAAATCGCTTCGCCGCATCCATCATCGCTTCTTCATCCAGAGGAAACGGATAGTGCAGCACGTATCTCCACACGAACGGGGGCACCACTTTTCCTCGATAGATCCGGTACCGGTAAATCTTTCCCTTTGCCGAATATCGCGCGTTAAACGAAGGTCCCGTCTCTTCTGCCCCGGTAATCCGTATCGACATCGGAAGCAATGCGTTGAGTGCTCGTTGAAATTCAGCAGCCGACAATCCCGAATGCGTTCGAAAATTTGCGACCTGCCCGAGTGCGTGCACGCCGGCATCGGTACGGCCGGACCCGTTCAGTTGCACCTGTTCTTGCGTCAATCGACAGAGTACGGACACAATTTCGCCCTGGACTGTGGGCTTGCCCTTCTGCATTTGCCAGCCGTGGAAATCGGTTCCGTCGTAGGCAATGGTGAGTTTGAAATAACGCATGAAGTGCGGTTGGCAGCCGCGCTAGGACGCGGTTCGCGCGAAGCGGCTGCCTGGCTTTATAGCGACGCTGCCCTGCCGGCACAGCGGACATTCTTCCGGTTCGAAGCTGTCCACCTTCATTCCGTACAGAGCGCTCGATTCTACAGAAAACTCGATCTTTCCGCCGCTGCGATCAATCAAGGCTCCAGCCGCAATCACCCGTCCGCCCGCTTCCTCCACGACATGGATTGCTTCTTGCGTTGATCCGCCGGTCGTCCACACATCTTCTATGACCAGAACGTGCTGGTCTTTTTTCAAAGCGAAACCGCGGCGCAATGTCATCGTTCCGCTCGCATCTCGCTCCACGAACATTGCCGGGACACCCCCGCCAAGATGATCCTGATGGGCCGGTAACGCTCGTGCCACTTCCTGTCCTATCACCACGCCACCCATTGCGGGAGACACCACCACGTCGATTCGCGCATCAGAGAACATGGCAGCCAGCGCCTGTCCTAATTTTTCCGCAAACCTCGGGTATTGAAGAACCAGAGCGCATTGGACATAGGTTCCACTATGCAGGCCGCTCGACAATTCGAAATGACCATGCCGGATCGCACCCGAAACCTCCAATATCTTCTCAATCTCTTCTTTTGTTAACATGGTTGGGCTAACGCAAATCGCTCCTAAACGTCGAAATGTCAGCAGCCTAGCTGCCAGGGACTTCATTGTCAAATGATTCATGCCCCTGATAAACTTCTCAGTCCAGGTATTGGTGCTCAGTTGGTTCTGATTTTCATTCTGGCACAATGTTTTTAATGATTTACGGTTCCTTTGAAACAAATTGCGTGCCACTGACGTTTTAACTATTAGAGCTGCAAATCGCGTTGTCCGCGAACTCGATCCATCTGTATCGTGAGGATACCTATGAAGAAGCTGTTGTTTCGACCCCTGCTCGCCGCCGTGTTGGCTGGTACTCTGGCTGGAGGCCCGGTCGTGCCGCTCTTTGCCCAGGAGCCCGGTGCACCCCCACAATTGCCGCCACCGCAAACGCAGGCTGCCGCGGCTCAAGGTGGTGTACCCATTTCGCTGGGCGTGAAAAAATATGACTACTCGAAAGCACCCAGCTATTTCCCCAACATCATTAAGCCCTACGAAAGCCAAAGCGTCGCACCAGGCGAACTTACCAACTCGCCTCGGCTTCAGCAGCTGATCCGCGAAGGCAAGCTCATGTTGAGCCTTCAGGATGCCATTGCGCTTTCCATGGAAAACAGCATGGACATTGTCGTTCAGCGCTACAATCCATGGCTTGCGGACGCTGGAGTCCTGAAAGCCAGGGCAGGCGGAACCAGTTACGGCACGCCCGGCGCTAATTTCGCAGGGTCAACTGCCAACCTACCGAGCCTGCTCTACGATCCGTACATCACCCAGTACTTTCTGTGGGACGACCGCACGACCCCGGTGAACAATGCCTTCATTTCGGGTACCGGTGCCACCGGGACGCAGCTGAACAATCTGGGCGTCTTCGCCCTGCAATCTCATACCGCTGAATACAACACGACCTTCAGCAAGAACTTCGATACGGGTACAAGCTTCTCGGTCGCCTGGGACAACACCAGAGCGTCCTCGAACGCCGCGAACTTTTTCAACCCTTATGTGCAGTCGGGCTTGGTCGTCAATTTCCAGCAGCAATTGCTTCAGGGGTTTGGCCGTTCGGTGAACAGGAGGAACATCCTGATCGCCGAGAACAATCGCAAGATCGCCGACCTGGCTTTTGCGCAACAGGCGATTACGACCATCACCAATACCATCACTGCGTATTGGGAACTGGTTTACGCCCGCCAGAATGTCCAGGTACAGGCAGAAGCCGTCACGGTTTCAACCAAGCTCTACAACGACAACAAAAAGCAACTGGAAATCGGCACCATGGCTCCTCTCGACGTGACTCGTGCCGAATCCGAACTCGCGACTGACAATCAAAACCTGATCGTTGCGCAGACCACGCAACTGCAGAACGAACTGGTCCTGAAGAACTACATCTCCAAGGATCCACTGGCTTCAAACTTGATCAACGTCGAAATCATTCCGACCGATAAACCGGACAGCCCCGCTTCCGTCCAGACGACATCTTTTGAGGAGGCCATCAAGGAAGCCTTCTCCAAACGGCCCGACCTGCAAGAACAGTATTACAACCTGAAGAACGCTGACGTTGATGTGCGCGCAACCAAGAATGCCCTGCTACCCGTTGCCACCGTGAACGCCCAGTACGGTCCTTCGGGCTTGGCCGGTAACGGCTTTATTTACGGCAACACGGTTGTTTCCGGTGCCAGCGCGCTGCCCGTTGTCGACGCAAACGGAGTCATCATTCCGAATACGTTCGTTGCAGCGACCTCTACTCCCATCATTGGCACCACCACCGGTGGCTTCGGTGGCGCCCAGACACAATTGTTCCGTAATAACTTCCCGGACTATAACCTGTCCCTTAATCTGCAGATCCCTCTGCGCAATCGCGCCGCGCAGGCCGATAATCTGCACGCACAACTGACCGAACGCCAACTCGAAGCCCAGACGCAGCAAATCAAAAATACGGCGCTCCTCGATGTGCGCAACACCACGATTGCTGTCGAACAGGGCCGTGCACAGGTGCAAGCAGCCAGCAAGGCTCGCGAATTACAACAGCAGACTTTCGACGCGGAAGACAAGAAATACAGACTCGGCGCGTCCACGGTGTACAACGTGATCCTCACCCAGCGCGACCTGATTACCGCGCAAGGCACGGAACTGCGGGCGCTCGCCAATCTTGCCGAAGCCAAGGCTAATTACGAACGTGCTCTCGGCCGCACGCTTGAGGTCAACAATGTCACCATTGCAGGCGCCCAAAAAGGCGTGATCAATCGCGACTCTTTGATCCCAGGAACGGAAAACGGCCAGGTCATCGGCACCGACAAGCTGTTCAAGGCTCTCGAGCAGGCCAATTCCACACCTAACGCAACGGTCCCATCCGGCCAGCGCTAGGCCCCCCATTTCGCAAATCCTGCACCTCACTCCGCAAGGGGTGAGGTGTTCGCTTTCTTGGAGTCCTGGAGCACCGTCCCCAGTCTGCGATCCCCTGCTCTTGCTGCTCTCCTGATTTTCCCGTAGCATTTGCCATTCCCGATGCCGCGTCCCTCCACTGTTCGCTTCGATTCTGACACCGCCCTCCTGCTTTACCTCTCGACCGCCACGATCCTCGTCCACCTTCTGGTCGCCAACCGTTACGGTTTCCACCGTGACGAACTCGGCATCCTTGATGACGCCCGGCATCTTGCCTGGGGTTATGTCTCCTACCCTCCGTTGACCCCGTTCATTGGCCGTGCGGTACTAGCGCTCTTCGGCCCGTCGTTACTCGCCATCCGATTCATCGCTGCTCTGGTGCAAGCCATTGCCGTATTCCTGACCGGGCTCATTTCCCGCGAGCTGGGCGGCTCGCGCGAGGCCCAACTACTTTCTGCGATGGCCGCTGTGCCTTTTTGTATCGGCATTGGCGCGTTAATGCAGTACACGACCTTTGACTATCTTTTCTGGGTACTCGCCGCATACTTGGTCACCCGTCTGCTCCGTTCGGATGATCCGCGGTGGTTCCTCGCTCTCGGCGCGTCGATTGGCCTCGGCATGATGACCAAATACACGATGGGCTTTTTCGCCATCGGAATTGCCGCCGGCATCATCCTGACCCCTGCCCGCAGATATCTTCGGACAAAATATCTTTGGCTCGGATTTCTGATCTCACTCCTGATCTTTAGTCCCAATGTTCTATGGCAATTTAGACACGATTTCGTTTCCGCAGACTTCCTCCGCTTCCTGCACGAACGGGACGTCGCCGCAGGTCTGACCCAGGGATTCCTTTTCGACCAGTTTGAGCAGACTCTTCTCGCCTTTCCACTCTGGGTCGCGGGCCTGTACTTTTACTTTTTCACGGAGCAAGGCACGCGTTTCCGGCCTCTGGGGTGGATGTACGTCGTTTCTCTCTTGCTTTTTCTATGGGCTAAAGGACGCGGCTACTATCTTGCGCCCGCCTATCCCATGCTCTACGCCTCAGGGGCAATCGTCTTCGCCAACGCCTTCCGAAGCTGGCAGTCGCGCCCCTTGCGCATGGTGCGCCCCGTTATCTGGATCGCTCTCTTCATCGGCATTTTGGGATCGATCGTAATCGCCCTACCGGTGGCGCCCGTGGGATCTCTCTGGTTCTACAGATCGGTCGACATCGACATCGCTCTCGCCGACGAAATCGGATGGGACGACTTGCTTTTGAGCATCGCAGCTGTACGCGACACCTTGCCGCCCGAGCAACGCGAGAGGACTGTGGTTCTCGCCGAAAACTACGGTGAAGTTGGCGCTGTCAACATTCTGGGTCCCCGCTACGGTCTTCCGGCGGCCATCAGCGGAGTCAATTCTTCCTGGGAACGAGGTTACGGTGATCCTGCCCCGCAAACGGTGATCATCGTCGGATTCCGGGAACAATTCACGAGCGCATACTTCACTTCATGCAGGCTTGCCGCCCATACCTGGAATTCTTACGGAATAGACAACGAGGAATCTTTCGAACGTCCGGACATTTACGTTTGTGGGCCTCCAAAGAACGGCTGGCCCGCATTCTGGCGAACGTTTCAGTACTTTGCCTAGACCACCTTCCTTGATCCTGTCCTGCGCCCGGGAGCTGTCACTTTCAAGTCCTACCGCATCCCTCCGGCTTGCCCCACCCTCACGATTCGCATAGCATCAGTTTGACTGGGGTCGCTATAACGCCATGCCGTATACTTCTCCTCTAACTGCCGGGAGCGCTATTTGATGAGTGACTCGACCTACAAATCGAAGCTCGAACAGTGGGAAAAGAACACCCTGAATCCCACACTCCAGAAAAACAGCGAGCGCCAAAAGGAATTCACGACGACCTCAGGCTACCCTATCCGGCGCCTGTACACCGAAGCCGATCTGGATGGCTGGGACTCCGCCCGCGATCTCAGTTTCCCGGGTGAAGCTCCCTATACCCGCGGGATCCACGCCACCATGCATCGCGGACGAATGTGGACCATGCGTCAGTTCGCCGGCTTTGGTGCTGCCGAAGACACCAACGAACGCTTCAAATATCTCCTGTCCCAAGGTCAAACGGGCCTCTCCACTGCGTTCGACCTTCCCACACTGATGGGATATGACGCTGATCACCCCCTCGCAGAGGGCGAAGTGGGGAAATGTGGAGTGGCGATCAGCTCGCTGGCCGACATGGAAGTTCTCTTTGACCAGATTCCTCTGGCCGATGTCACCACGTCCATGACCATCAATTCGCCCGCCGCAGTCATCTGGGCCATGTATCTGGCCGTCGCCGAGAAACAGGGCGCAGACTGGAAGAAAATTTCCGGCACCTTGCAGAACGACATCCTCAAGGAATACATCGCACAGAAGGAATACATTTACCCGCCCGAACCCTCGATGCGCCTCGTCATCGACACCTTCGAATTTGCTCAGAAGCGCACCCCAAAGTTCAACGTCATTTCGATCAGCGGATATCACATTCGCGAAGCAGGCTCAACCGCCATCCAGGAACTGGCCTTCACCTTGCGCGACGGGATGGAATATGTCGAATACGCGCTGAAGCGCGGGCTTGCTCTTGACGAGTTCGGTCCGCAACTTTCGTTTTTCTTTAACGCCCATAATGATTTCTTCGAAGAAATTGCCAAGTACCGTGCCGCGCGCCGCATCTGGTACAAGGCCATGACCGAACGCTACAAATCCACGAACCCGCGTGTCTGGGCCTTGCGTTTCCACTCACAAACTGCGGGCTGTTCGCTCACCGCCCAACAACCGACCAATAATGTTGTGCGCACCGCACTCCAGGCCCTCGCAGCCGTCCTTGGCGGCACCCAATCGCTTCACACCAATTCCTTGGACGAAGCTTGGGCTCTGCCCACAGAATTCGCGGCCACGATTGCCTTGCGCACCCAACAGATCATTGCTCACGAAACCGGTGTCACCAACACGGTCGATCCGCTTGGCGGCTCTTACTTTGTTGAGACGCTTACCAATGAAGTAGAACGTGCGGCATGGGAGTATATCCATCGCATCGACGCCATGGGCGGGATGGTGGCGGCGATCGAAAAAGGTTATCCGCAGCGCGAGATCGCAGAAGCCTCGTACGCCTATCAAATGGCAATCGACAAGAAAGAAAAAATTATCGTCGGAGTCAATGACTACGTGACGAAGGAAAAACCTCTCGATATCCTCCAGATCGACGAGACCGTCGCCCATCGGCAGGCTGACCGGCTCCGCAGACTTCGCCTCGACCGTTCCTCAGTTGATGTCGACCGCAAACTGACCGCGCTACGCAAAGCGGCCGAAGGTTCCGAAAATCTCATGCCCTATATCTTCGACGCTGTGAAAGCGTACGCCACTCTCGGAGAAATCTGCGAAACCATGCGTCTGGTCTTTGGTCCCTACGAAGAAGTCTCGGTGACCTGAGCGCGTCGCAGAGACGAACTCCAGTCGCGTGTTCCCGACATTACGAAAGAAGTCGATGAGTTTTTAGACCGAGGTCAGAAGATGCCAGAGAAAAAAATCCGCGTTCTCATTGCCAAGCCCGGCCTCGACGGACACGACCGCGGCGCCAAGATCATCGCCCGCGCCCTTCGTGACGCCGGGATGGAGGTGATCTACACCGGCCTTCGCCAAACCCCGGAGATGATTGCCTCAGCCGCCATCCAGGAAGATGTTGACGTTATCGGTCTCTCCATTCTCTCCGGCGCACACAACACCATCTGCCCCCAGCTCATGAAACTCCTCCAGGAAAAAGGCATGGATGACGTCGTGGTCCTGCTCGGAGGCATCATTCCCGAACCCGACATTCTCACCCTGAAGAAATCCGGCATCGCCGAGGTCTTCCTTCCCGGCAGTTCCACCCAGGACATCGTCGACTTCATCCAGAAACGCTTGGCCAGCCCCGCCGTGTAGTACTCTTCGCGACCCGTTTGCAGGGGTTCGACGAATCGGCTTCGCCCCCCTGGAGTTCACGCACAAAGGGCTTCTGGGCGTTCAACTGTTAGGCGTTCCGCCCTTCATCGCTTTTCCTTCTCAAATTTCACCCGGCTATAGAGCGTCTGAAACCCGAGCCTAGTGATATTTCTCTGCGAATGACTCCCCGGAAGAGCCAAACTCACCGCCAGGTCGCAACCTGCTTCTCCTGCCCGCTGCAGCCGCGTATGGAGCAACGCCGTTTGGACCCCTCGATTCCGGTATTCCAGCAGGGTTCCCGCACCAAAAAAGCCAGCCGTCTTCCCCCGCAACGAGAGTGTCGCTCCTCCCACCACCCGACCCTCGATCCGCGCCAAGAAGCATTCCGTGTTCTTGCTTGTCGCAAACAGCTCCATTACATTCAGAATCTCTTCTGTCACCGGATAATTTTCCGCAAAACACCGCGATACCGTGAGAGTCCACAACTTCAATTCTTCCCGTTTTGCGAGAGCGACTTCCACTCCTGGGACGGCGCTCCACGCATAGTTCGCTGCCACCGGTCGGGCCATCACGTTTGAAAACTCCGTCACCCGATATCCGCGTTCACCATAAAATCCGAACAGAGACATATCCGCCAGCGGACAGCTCTCGACTCGCACGGGCTCATTCCGACTGAAGTAGAACTCTTCCAGCCGATCAAAGTCTTCTTTCGTTACCGGTCCGTCCAGGCCCAACCCCACTGCCTGCGTGACGGGAGAATTCGCGCCACAATAGATTGCAAACCCGCCTGCGACCCGTTCGATTTGCGCCCTGTCGGGCGCTTGCTCCTTCAGAGCCTCCGCGCAATACACCGCCGCCTCGGCTTCCGCAAACTCAATCCTTTTCGCCAATTCCAAATCCAAAACGGGATATTCCATGCGCGTCAGTCTAACGTCCGTTTCCGGATGGATCAACCGAGCCGAGATTAATCGGTTCGCAATCCAAGCCCGACCCGAGGTCCTGCGTCACCCTTCTCGCGTCTCCTTCTGCTTTCGACTTCTTCCGTCCGGGCCCGTATACTGTTGTTCCGCATCTGCATCTCAGCGAGGTTTTCTCGTGTCTGCATCGGTTCTGAAAACAGTCGTCGATACGCAATCCCCGGAATTCCAAAAAAATGTCCGCCGCATCGTCGAACTATTGACGGTAATTAAAAACCAGGAGGAACAGATCTCCCAGGGCGGCGGACCCAAGGCCATCGAATCACAACACAAGAAGAATCGTCTCACGGCCCGTGAACGCGTCGCCGCCCTGGTCGATCCTGGCACGCATTTCTTTGAACTGGGCACCTACGCCGCTTTTGAAATGTATGAAGAATGGGGCGGAGCGCCGTCGGCAGGCACCATCACCGGACTCGGCCGCGTATCTGGGCGTCTCTTTATGATCATTGCCAACGACGCAACCGTAAAAGCCGGGGCTTTTTTCCCCATGACGGCGAAGAAAGTGATTCGCGCACAAAATATCGCTCTCGAAAATCACATCCCGACAATCTATCTCGTCGACTCGGCAGGCGTATTTCTCCCTCTGCAGGAGGACGTTTTCCCGGACAGCGACGACTTTGGCCGAGTTTTCCGGAACAACGCCGTCATGAGTGCCCAGGGAATCCCGCAGATCACTGCCATCATGGGCATGTGCGTGGCAGGCGGGGCTTACCTACCTGTTATGTGCGATCACATTCTCATGACCGAAGGCTCCGGTCTCTTCCTCGCCGGCCCGGCCCTTGTTCAAGCCGCAATCGGCCAGAAATCCTCGGCCGAAGAATTAGGCGGCGCGAAAATGCACGCGCAAATCAGCGGGACCGTCGATTTCAGGGAACCCGACGACGCGTCTTGCCTCAAACGCATTCGTTCGATTGCCGACAAGATGGGCGCGCCCAATCCTCCCATCTTCAACCATGCCCGTCCTCATGAACCGCTCTACCCTGCGAGCGAACTCTACGGTATCTTTTCGAGCGACCCTTCCAGACAGTACGACATGCGCGAAGTTCTGGCCCGTATCGTAGATGGGAGTGAGTTTGATGAGTATCGCGCGGAATATGGCGAGACCTTGCTCTGCGGCTATGCGCGAATCGGGGGCTGGGCCGTCGGCATCGTAGCCAACCAGAAAAAACATGTGAGCACACATGCGCCGCACTCCGATCAAAAGCGCATGGAATTTGGTGGCGTGATCTATACCGAGTCCGCAGAAAAAGCTGCCCGATTCATCATGGATTGCAATCAGAACCGAATCCCGCTTATTTTCCTCCACGATGTCAATGGCTTTATGGTTGGCAAAGATGCGGAGTGGAGTGGAATCATCCGCGCTGGCGCGAAAATGGTCAACGCCGTCGCCAACAGCGTCGTCCCCAAAATCACCGTAATCCTTGGCGGCAGCTTCGGAGCCGGCAATTATGCCATGTGCGGCAAAGCCTACGACCCGCGATTCATGTTCGCATGGCCTACCGCAAGATTTGCCGTCATGAGCGGAGATGCTGCGGCCAACACCCTCGCCGAAATAAAACTCAAGCAACTCGAACGTGAAGGCAAAAAGATCGACGAAAAGGTAAAAAAGGAACTGCACGCCGCCGTCAAGGCCACCTACGAACACCAGACCGATCCTCGATACGCCGCCGCTCGCCTCTGGCTTGATGCGATCATCGATCCGGCCCACACTCGCGATGCGCTCATCTGGGCTTTAAATGCGGCTTCTTTGAATTCCCACGTCCCTGACTTCAAGACCGGCGTCCTGCAAACCTGAAATCTGGTTTGAAAACCTGTCGCTTTGAGGCCGTATCCGTTTGCGAGGACTTCTGACGGCCCGGTCTTCCGTTTGTCCCCACCCACTCGTACACTGAAGCAAGCAGACCATGAACCGTCGCTCTCGATTTCTCTTAGTCGCCATGTCCGCCGCCTTTGCTCTCTGCATCTTGGGTGTCGTCGCAGACATGATCTACTACCTTGGTGCAGTCTCGTTCGCGCATCGAACTCTTGAGAACGTAATGAGTAACAGCGTCGGCTTCAACAGGATTCTCGGAGCGACAGGCATCCTCGGCATGCTCCTTTTCTTTGCATTCCTGTTCTCCCTCATGTCCGGCAAAGCCCCGAGAGGTTCTCGCTGAAGCTTCGAAGTCTTTTCCTTCTTTCTTCTTCATCTGTAAACTGTCAGTGGTTGGCTGTAGACTCGTTCTCTGAGGCACAATGGATTCCGTCAAACTCATCGAATGCCCTCGGGATGCCTGGCAAGGCATCCCGGAACTCATCCCCATCGACACCAAGGTCGCCTATCTCAGAGAGCTGATCCTTTCTGGCTTCAAACACATCGACGCGGTCAGCTTTGTTTCTCCCAAACACGTCGCGCAGATGGCTGACAGCGAAACGGTCATGGCGCGCCTCATAGACTCTCTTTCCGACGGCACAGAGCTTCCGGAAATCATAGGCATCGTTGTCAACGAAAAGGGCCTCGAACGCGCGCTTCGCACGGCTGGCGTTTCCACAATCGGTTATCCGTATTCGATTTCCGCCTATTTTCGTCGGTCCAATGCAAACATGAACCGGGCTGAATCACGGACGCTCGTTGAAACACTGAAGCGTGAAACCAGAGCAGCCGGGAAAGGTCTGGTAGTCTACATCTCGATGGCGTTCGGTAATCCGTACGACGAACCGTGGGGCCCTGAAATCGTTCAGGACACTCTCGAGTGGCTCAAGGATATTCATGTCCAAACCGTTTCTCTTGCCGACACTGCCGGAAGCGCCTCGCCCGACCTGATTCACGAGCTGTTCAGCCAGGTCAAAGATCACGTTCGCGGCATCGAGTTGGGCGTTCATCTGCACTCCCGCCCGGAAGGTGCGGAAGACAAGATACTCGCGGCCTACGCCGCCGGCTGCCGCCGCTTCGATAGCGCACTTACCGGCCTCGGCGGCTGCCCTTTTGCAGGGGACGATCTTGTTGGCAACATTCCGACTGAAGCCGTCCTGGCCTCTCTTGGCAAGGTCGGTGCCGATCCTGGGGTCGATCCATCGAAGCTTGTGACGTCTCATTCAGCTGAGCGACGACATCCGCGGGAGATATGCTCAGCAACCAGAATCCGCAGAAGGAGGACTTCTGCAATGAACTATCAGACTCTTCTGCTCGAAAATTCCGGCACTCTTGCGAAGATCACCCTGAATCGGCCGGACAAGCGCAACGCGATCTCCGAGCAGATGATTTCAGAGATCATGGGCTCGCTCGACGAGATTGAAAAGACCCGTGCGCGCGTTGTCATCATCACCGGAGCCGGCAAAGCCTTCTGCGCTGGGATGGATCTGGAAATGCTACAAGCCATTGCCCATCAATCTCCATCCGAAAACCAGGAAGACTCGCGTCGCATCGCCAAAATGTTTCGCCGGATCTGGAGCTACAGCAAGCCACTGATTGCGGCTGTAAACGGTCATGCGCTTGCGGGAGGTTGCGGGATCGCTACACTCTGTGACTTCACGCTCGCCGTCCCCGAAGCGAAGTTCGGCTACACCGAAGTCAAGATCGGCTTCCTCCCGGCCATTGTCAGTGTGTCTGG